>CAVQUB010000012.1:0-343468 GCA_963716725.1 uncultured delta proteobacterium | reverse complement strand
GACGTGGGCCTGCTCAACCACAACTGGCAGGAGGGGCTCACGATGCTGGGCACCATCCCGGCCGGCGAGATCCGCGAACTGAGCGGCGGGCTGATGGACGAGGATGTGCGACGTACAGATGAACAAGCGCCTGTTGGACTATGACCAGGTGATCATCTGCGGGCCCGTGTTTCCGCACGAGATCGCGGGCTTTTCCGGCGGCAACAAGTACTTCTTCCCCGGCGTCAGCGGCCCCGACGTGATCAACTTGACCCACTGGCTGGGCGCCGTGATCACCAACGTCAAGACCATCGGCATCGAGGACACGCCGGTGCGCGCCGTGCATCGATCGCGCCGCCAGCATGATCGACGTGCCCAAGTCCTGCTTTAGCATGGTGGTCAAGGGCCACCACGACCTGGCCGGCCTCTACTTTGGCTCGCCCGAGGAGGCCAGCGGCTGCGGCCGCGAGCTCTCGGCGCAGGTCAACATCACCTACGTCGACCAAGCCGTACAAGACGGTCCTCTCGGTCATGCCCGAGCTGTACGACGACATCTGGACCGCCGGCAAGGGCATGTACAAGCTCGAGCCGGTGGTGGCCGATGGCGGCACGCGTGATCATCTATGCGCCGCACATCGACGAGGTGTCCTACACCCACGGCGAGATGCTGGACCGCATCGGCTACCACGTGCGCGACTATTTCCTGGCCCACATGGACGCGCTACGAAGACGAGCCACGCGGCGTGATGGCCCACTGCCACCCACGTCAAGGGCGCGGGCACCTATGTGGACGGCGTGGAAAAGCCGCGCGTCAAGGTGGTCCTGGCCACCGGCGTGCCCAAGGAGCGCTGCGAGCAGGATCAACCTGGGCTACATGGACCCGGACACGATCGACCTCGAGGAGTGGATGGGCCGCGAGGACGAGGGCATCCTGGTCGTCCCGCGCGCCGGCGAGCTGCTCTATCGTCTGGAGAGCAGAACGACCATAAGGAGCGAGACGCATGGAGAAATACCAGTTTGGACTGATCGGCCTGGCCGTCATGGGCCAGAACCTGGTGCTCAACATCGAGCGCAACGGCTTTCCGGTGGCGGTCTACAACCGCACCGCCGCGCGCACGCAAGAGTTCATCGAGGGCGAGGCCGCGGGCAAAAAGATCAAGGGCTGCTACACGCTGGAAGAGCTGGTCGACTCCCTGGAATCGCCGCGCACGCGTCATGCTCATGGTCAGGCGGGCGCGCCGGTGGACGAGACCATCGCCCAGCTCAAGCCGCTGCTGGACGAGGGCGACCTGATCATCGACGGCGGCAACTCGTTCTACAAGGACACCGAGCGGCGCGCCGTCGCGCTGGCCAAGGAGGACATCAACTATATCGGCACCGGCGTCTCCGGCGGCGAGGAGGGCGCGCTCTGGGGCCCGGCCATCATGCCCGGCGGCCAGCCCGAGGCCTATGCCGATGGTCGAGCCGATCCTCACCGCCATCGCCGCCAAGGCTGAGGGCGAGCCGTGCGTGACCTATCTCGGGCCGCGCGGCGCCGGCCACTATGTCAAGATGGTGCACAACGGCATCGAGTACGGCGACATGCAGCTCATCGCCGAGTCCTACGACATCATGCACCGCGCGCTGGACCTCTCGGCCGAGGAGCTGCACGAGATCTTTGCCGAGTGGAACGAGGGCGAGCTGCAATCGTACCTGATCGAGATCACGCGCGACATCTTTGCCAAGTACGATCCCGAGACCGGCAAGCCGCTGGTGGACGTGATCCTGGACGAGGCGCAGCAAAAGGGCACCGGCAAGTGGACCTCGCAGGACGCGCTGGACATGGGCGCGCCGATCCCAGACCATCAACGCCGCGGTCGAACTCGCGCATCATCTCGGCCTACAAGGACGAGCGCGTGGCGGCCAGCAAGGTGCTGAGCGGGCCGCGAGATCGCCTTCGAGGGCGACCGCGACCAGCTCATCGAGGACGTGCGCGAGGCGCTCTATGCCGCCAAGATCTGCTCCTACGCCCAGGGCATGGCGCTGCTCAAGGCCGCCTCCGAGGAGTACGACTATGATCTGAACTTGGGCGAGATCGCCAAGCTCTGGCGCGGCGGCTGCATCATCCGCGCCCGCTTCCTGAACGACATCACCGCGGCCTTTGAGCGCAACCCAGAGCTGACCAACCTGCTGCTGGACCCCTACTTCAAGGAGGCGATTCCTCAGCGCCAGGCCGCGCTGCGGCGCGTGGTGCAGCACGGCCGTCAGGCCTGGGCATCCCCTGCCTGGCCTTTAGCTCGGCGCTGGCCTACTTTGACGCCTACCGCACCGCGCGGCTGCCGGCCAACCTGACCCAGGCCCAGCGCGACTATTTCGGCGCGCACACCTATCGGCGCGTCGACAAGGAGGGCAGCTTCCACACCGAGTGGGATCGGTAGCCGGGTCGCACGGCTGCGGACCTCGAGAGGTGCCGCTTCACGCAAGCGCGAGGCTCACGCAGAGCCGGTGAGTTCACCAGGGCTGGCTGCACGCCGCAGCTTCACCGGCGATCATGGAGGAAGACTGATGACGAAACAGAACGTGGTCGTCGCCCAGTCCGGCGGGCCGTCGCCGGTGATCAACAGCTCGCTGCGCGGCGTGGTCGAGACCTGCCGCGCGCTGCCCGAGACGTTTGGCACGGTCTATGCCGGCTAGCACGGCATCGAGGGCGTGCTCAAGGAGGAGCTGCTCGACCTCTCGGCCCAGAGCGCGGAGGAGATCGCCCTGCTGCGCGTCACGCCGGCGGCCGGCGCCATCGGCACCTGCCGCTACAAGCTGCGCGCAGAGCAACGCCGAGGATTTCGAGCGCGTGATCGACGTGTTCAAGGCGCACGACGTCGGCTATTTCCTCTACAACGGCGGCAACGACTCGATGGACACCGCCCACAAGATCGCCCAGCTGGCCGCGCAGCGGGGCCTGGACCTGGTCGCCGTCGGCGTGCCCAAGACGATCGACAACGACGTGGGCGACACGCGAGTTCAAGCTGATCGACCACACGCCCGGCTACGGCAGCGTGGCGCGCTACTGGGCGCTACATGGTGCAGAACGCCAACGAGGAGAACCGCGGCTCCTGCCCGGCCGATCCGGTGCTGGTCCTGCAGGCGATGGGCCGGCGCATCGGCTTTATCCCGGCGGCGGCGCGCCTGGCCGACCCGAGCGCGAGATGCCGCTGCTGATCTTCCTGGCCGAGGCGGGCGTCGACGCTGCGCCGAGGTGGCCGACCAGGTCAACGACATGCTGCGGGAGCGCGGGCGCGCCGTGGTGGTGGTCAGCGAGGGGCTCGAGCTGGGCGACATGGGCGAGCTCAAGGACTCGTTCGGCCACACCCAGTTCTCGGCCAGCGAGACCACCGTGGCGCAGATGGTGGTCAACTATCTGAACGAGCGTGGGGCTGGCGGCCGCGGGGCAGCGCGCGCCAACGTGCCGGGCACCGACCAGCGCCACGACATCGCCTACGCCTCGACCGTCGACCTGGACGAGGCCTATGCGGTGGGCCAAAAGGCGGCCCTGCTGGCCGCCGAGCGGCGAGTCGGGCTACATGTCCACCATCCTGCGCGAGCCGGGCGCCGATCTACACGTGCGCTATGACAAGGTGCCGCTGGAGCTGGTGGCCAACTCGGAGCGCACCTTCCCGGCCGCGTGGATCACGCCCGACCGGCACCGACGTGACCGACGAGTTTGTCGCCTATGCGCGCCCGCTGATCGGCGAGGACTGGCCCAGCGTCCCGCTGGTGAACGGCCTGCAGCGCTTTGCGCGGCTGGAGCCGCTGCTTTGCCGCCGCAATTGCTGCCGCACTATGTGCCGCAGGCGTATCGGTAGGACATAACGCATGAATATCTCCACCACACAGAACACAGAGGGCACGGAGAGGAATCATTCCATCTCTGTGTTCTTTGCTACTTTTATGTATTCTGTGATAGAATATTCTATATGACAAGAGAGGGGACAGGATGTCGACGATACGCGACTATGTCATGGGACACGAGTTGTTCTGCCACCACGACCATCATTGCAGTTTCGAGCATCTGGAGGCCCACCGGCTGGAATACGATTATCGCAGCCTGCTGGGCTATGCCGAGGCCGATCTGTACACCGCGGCCGGGGTGCGGTGCGAGGGACCGATGGACCGGCAGCGCCTGGAGGGGTTGTGGCCCAAGATTCGCCTGACGGGCTATGGGCGGGCGGTCACGCTGGGCTGCCAGGAGCTGTTGGGCTTGGAGTATGCGCCCAAGACCTGGGACGCCATCACTGAGGCGCTGCAAGGCTTGTGGGCCGATAGGACCGGCCGTCAGATCTCTGACGACCGTGGCGGCGTCGCGCACAGAACAAGTGGACCATCCAGGACGGGCGCGGCTGGGCGGTCAAGGCCCGGGCTTTGGCTCGCTGTGGGCGTCCGACGGCTATTTGCCCTCCTACCGCTTTGCCGTCCGCATGGACCCCTTGTTCGACCTGGTGGACGCGCAGCCGCTGGCCGAGCTGGCCGAATTCACCGGGGAGTCGATCAGCTCGCTCGGCGATTTGGTGAGGGCGCTCAACGCGGCCATCGATCGCTGCAAGGCGCAGGTCAAGGTGGCGGCGCTCAAGATCGGCATGGCCTACCGGCGCGACCTGGTCGTGAGCGATCCCACGCAGCACGAGGCCGAGCTGGCCTTCAATCGCATTGTTACCCGCAAAACCTCCTGGGACGGCGTGCAGCAGAACAATGGGGCGGTGGATGCCGCCGCCGGGCGCAAGCTGGGCGACTATCTCCTGCACCAGTTGCTGCGCCGCGCCGACGATGAGAACCTCCCGGTGCAGATTCACACCGGCTATCTGGCGGGCAACTGGGGCGCGCTGGACGGCACCCAGGCGCTACACCTGATCCCGATGCTGGAGAACTATCGGCGCGTGCGGTTCGACCTGTTCCACGCCTCGTGGCCCTGGACCTCCGAGTTGGGCGCTCTCGCCAAGAACTATCCCAACGTCTGGCCCGATATGTGCTGGGCCTGGGCCATGAATCCCGGGCCGAGCGCGCGGCTTGGGCGGGTGGCTGGACGGCGTGCCGTTCAACAAGATTTTTGCTTTGGGAGCGATACGATTCTTCCCTGGTGCGATATCGGCTATTCCTTGCAGGCCAAGCAGGGGGTAGCTAACGTGCTGGAGGGCAAGATCGCCACGGGGACCTATAGCGAGTCCGACGCGCGCGAGGTGGCGGACGCCATCTTGTTGGGGAACGGCGAGGCATTCTACGGGCTGAGCTAGACGGTCGATTGCGTGCAACACCCCAGGGATTCAGAAGCCCTGGGGTGTTTTGTGCTGTGAGTGTTGGCTGTCGTCCCAGCGATCCAAGACGTCAGCCGCGCAGCCAAAGCCCGTCAAAGTAAAAGGCTGGAACCCGAGCGCGAGGGCGGGCGAACCAGGCTGTAGCGTCAGGTCGCCGGCCGCCGGATCGGTGAACTGGGGATCGGCATACACCGAGTGCTGATCGTAGCCCAATGCTTGCCATTCCGCGAGGGTTGAGCAGTCGCGCGGTTCTTGTTCGCGATAACCGTGGCTGATGAGGCACTGGCCTCGATCGCTCCAGTAGAGATTGTGGTCCAGTTCGCTGGCCAGCGGGCTATGCAGGGGCGCCAACAACGAACGAAAGACCGTGCCGGCGGCATCATCGGAAGCAAAGTTGACGTCGGCCTCGGGCCGCTCGGCAGCCGCGCTCACGACCACGATATTGTGGCGAACGATGTCGTGGTTTGCGTCCAAGGCCACATGCGAATTGAGCGGATTGGCCGGATGGTAGAGAATGTTGTTCTGCACGGTGCGATAGTCGCCCTCGCGCAGTTTGATGCCGATGCCCAGGCAGAGATTGTCTTCAACGACATAGTTGGAGGAACCATCATCCAGGTCGATGCCCCAGCCCGACCGGTCGTGAAAGCGGTTGTGGCGAACTGTTGTGGTGAGCCGCGCTGCGTCGCGCACAGGCCCAGCGGGATGACGCTCCTGCCAATGGCCGTGCGACTGCCGTGGGCACCAATAAGCGTCTCGCCCCCACGAGTTGAACGGGCCGTGGTCGCCGGTCTCGCGCACCGTGTCGTGAATATCATTGTCGGCAATCAGGTGGCCGCCAAATAAGAAGGCGTCGAATCCGCACATTCTGAACCTCTCACCTCCTCTCAATATGGAAGCCCGCTGGTTCGGGCCGCACGTGGCCTACACCATGGCCAAGTTTGGCATGAGCATGTGCGTGCTGGGCATGGCCGACGAGTTCGCGAGCGACGGCATCGCGGTCAACGCACTGTGGCCCCGCACCGCCATCGCGACCGCCGCGGTACAGAACCTCTTGGGCGGCGAAGCCGCGGTGGAACGTTGCCGCAAGCCCGAGATCATGGCGGATGCCGCGCACTACATCCTCACGCGCCCGAGTCGGGAGTTCACCGGCAAGTTCGCCATCGACGACGAGGTGCTGCGTCTGGCAGGCGTGACCAATCTCGACCAATACGCGAACCAGCCTGGCGGCGAGCTCCTGCCCGACTTCTTCGTGTAGGAGCGCCGCGCACACGTGCGGCGTGTCAGCGCCATGCGACTCGAATGTCAGCGTGGCGTCGAACGTCTGACTAAGTTCACTCGCGTCGAACGCTGATCTCGGCGCTGGCACGCGCATTGCTGTAAGCTGGGCGGAGCGCCGGGCTTTTTGGGTGCCTGGCTCATGGCCACGGGAGGCACGCATGCGCGGCTTGACTCGACTGGGTGTGGGATTCTTGGTGTTGGCTGCGGCGACCGGCGCGCCCGCACCCGCAGAGGCTTGTGGTGGCACGTTCTGCGACCAAGCGCCGCCGGGACAGGCGCCGATGCCCGTCGACCAGACCGGCGAGAACGTCCTGTTCGTGATGCAGAACGGCTGGGTCGAGGCGCACATCCAGATCCAGTACCAGGGCGATCCCGCGCGCTTCGCTTGGGTCATCCCGCTGCCGGCCAAACCCGAGCTGTCAGTTGGGTCGCAGGTGCTGTTCACGAACCTGCTCAACGGCACCGTGCCCACCTTCACCACGACCTCGACCTTCGAGACCTGCGGCGACGAAGGAAGCTCGTCGAGCGGCTTCGGCTGCGGAGCGTCGAGCGACGACTCGGCAGCCGGGGGCACCTACGGTCCCGGCGCAGGCGGCACCGGCGGCAAGTCCAACGGGCCGCAGGTCATCAGCCGGCAGGCGGTGGGCAATTTCGAGACGCTGACCCTCGAACCCAAGGACGCCAAGGGCATGCTCGATTGGCTGGTGGCCAATGGCTACGACGCCGACCAAGCCGACGCCGAGCCGATCCTGAAGGACTACATCGATCGCGGCTACGTCTTCGTCGCGCTCAAGCTGCAGCCCGATGCCGGCGTCGACGAGATCCATCCCTTGGTCGTTCGCTATCAAGGCACCGAGCCCTGTGTCCCACTGAAGCTGACGCGCATCGCTGCGGTCGAGGACATGACGATACGAACCTTCTTCCTGGGCGGCGAACGCGTCGTTCCCACCGGCGGCTACAAACACGTGACGATGAACGGCGCGCGACTGGACTGGACCCAGCTCGGTCAAAACTACAGCCTTGCCGTCGCGCGGGCCGTCGACAGCCCAGCTGCGAACGGGCGCGCCTTCATCACGGAGTACGCTGGCCCGAGCGGGGTGGTGAATCCTTCCGGGATCTCCCAGTCCAACTGGAGCGGGGCGGCGCTGAAACTGCTCGAGCCCGCGGCCGTCATCGCCCGGCTGCAGGCCTGGAACCTGCTCAGCTGCTTCTCCGCGTCCTCGTGCCAGTCGCCGCACCCGCTGGTGTTCCCGCTGCTCGACCAGTACCTGCCGCCGCCGACGGGCGTCGCCCCCGAACAGTACTACTCGTGCCTGAGTTGCTACCCGGAAGCCGATCTCAGCGCCTGGGACCCGGACGCCTTTGGCGCGGATTTCGACGAGTTGATCGCGGCGCCCGCTCTGCACGCAACCAAGATCCTGAGCGACAACGTATATCTGTCGCGGATGGTCACCCGCATCTCCCCAGAGGAGATGACCGAAGACCCGATGTTCCGCGAGTGGCCAGAACCGCTGCCCGACGTCTCGAGTCAGCTCTCCGCCACGATCATGACTCGCTGCGATGGCACGCAGATGACCACGCCGAACGACGGCCACAGCGTGGCGGGCACGACCGCGCCTGCCGATCTACCGGCCGGTCTGCCGTGGGCCTCGACGGTCGAGGAGTACACGCTCGGCGGCGAGCACGTGGTGCTGCTCGACAACGACAAGGCAATCGACAAGTGGCTCGCGGACTACAACGAGAAGGTAGCGCCGGGCAGCACACCTTCCGCCATCGGCGCCAGCGGCTTGGGCAACGAGACCAACGCCTCGTGCGGTTGTGCGCTTCCGGCGCGCCGGTCGAGCCCCGCCATGCTGCTCGGGCTCCTGGGCCTGCTCGGGCTCCTGCGACGGACGACGAGAACCCGACCAGTCTGACGCGAAAGAAGGGCGCCGAGCCGAAGCCCGCCGCCCTTCCGCGCGTGCAGAGCGCTGGCTCAGCTCATTGCGAACTTCATGGCAGCGCCCGCGGCCTCCATGGCGTTGCCGTAGGCCTTGGCGCCGGCCATGTCGTTGATCTTCGCCCACTGCTCGGCGACCGCCTCGGGGCTCACTTTTTCGACCGGCAGGCCGATTCCCTCGGCCTCCATCACGGCAACGCGGGAGAAGTACCCGCCGCCCACGGCGTAGACCTGAGCGCTGTCCTCGCACTTGTCCGAGACCAAGTAAGCAACGAGCGCGGAGACGTGCTCGGGCGCGAGCTTCTCGAGCACGTTCGCCGGCATCACCGTCTCGGTCATGCGGCTCTTCGCGATGGGAGCGATGACGTTGACCTTGATGTTGTACTTGGCGCCCTCGTGAGCCAGCGTCTTGCTGAGCCCGACGATCCCGAGCTTGGCAGAGCTGTAGTTGGCTTGGCCGAAGTTTCCGTACAGGCCGGCGGCACTGGTGGTGTTGACCACCCGCCCATAGCTGTTCTCGCGCAACAGCGGCCAGGCGGCACGGCTCACGTACATGGTTCCGGTGAGGTGGACCTTGAGCACCTTGTCCCAGTCCTCGTCGGTCATCTTCAAGAACGACACGTCGCGAAGGATGCCAGCGTTGTTGATCACGATGTCGAGCTTGCCGAAAGCCTCTTTGGCTTTGGCAACGATCTTCTGGGCACCCTCCCAAGTGTCCACGCCGTCGTAACTCGCCACGGCCTCGCCGCCGGCCGCTTTGATTTCCGCCACTACTTTGTCGGCCGGCGAGCTGCCTCCGCTGGCCGATCCGTCGATGGAACCGCCGAGATCGTTGACCACGACCTTGGCTCCGCGCTTGGCGAGCAAGAGAGCGTGCGCGCGCCCCAATCCTCCGCCTGCACCCGTGACGATGGCGACTCGATTGTCGAAACGAAGCTCGGACATGTTGCCTCCTGGAGGATCTGGTTTCCGCGGTGCCGGTGGCGGCGTGCGCGGCGGGGGGACCCTAGCCAGAAGCCCCCCTTGGAGCAATCACTCGTAGCTGATGGCGCAAATCTCCAGGTCGACCTCGCCAGCGGGTCGGCGCACCGTCACCACGTCCCCAATTTTGCGCTTCATCAGCGCGGTGCCGAGGGGGCTCTTGAAGCTGATACTGCCGGCGGAGGGATCGACCTCGTCCGGTCCGACAATGCGGTAGCGCTTGCGCTTTCCGTCTTCGTCCTCGACCTCGACGGTGGCGCCGAAGCGCACGGACTCTCGCGCGACATCGTCGAGCTTGACGACCACGGCGGACTCGAGCTTCCGGGTCAGGTAGCGGATCCGTCGATCGATCTCGCGCAGGCGCTTCTTGCCGTAGATGTACTCGGCGTTCTCCGAGCGATCGCCTTGCGCCGCGGCGTCCGAGACTTCTTGGACCACCCGCGAACGCTCGGTGTGCAGCAAGTGCCTGAGCTCGTCTTGGAGCTTCTTCGCGCCCTCGGGAGTGAGATAGGTCGACATGAGGAACCGTGGTCCCGGCCACGATGCCACGAAATCCGCAGGGCGAGACGGCGAAGCGCCGCCGGAATGCGCCCGCGGGCGCCGGGACACGGGGGCTGGAATGGCGGCCCCACCGCGCGTATCCTCCGTCGGATGTGGCGCACTTGGCTCGGCGTGGCGGGGCTCTTGGCAGCTTGCTCATCGGAGACGACAACCCAGGTTGTGGGCCAACCGGACGCTTCCAGCGGCGGCTCCACGACGGGCGGCAACGGAGGCACCGGCACCGGCGGCAGCGGGGGTGCGGGCGGCAACGCGGGCAGCGACGCCGGCCTTGGAGGCTCGGCGGGTAGTGGCGGCGCGACGGGTGGCGCCGCAGGCAGCGACGCAAGCGCCGGCGGGGCCGGCGGAGGGGGCGGCACTTCAACTGGTGGCTCGGGTGGTGCCGGTGGTGCCGGTGGTGCCGGTGGTGCCGGTGGCTCGGGTGGTGCCGGTGGTGCCGGTGGCTCGGGTGGTGCCGGTGGTGCCGGTGGCTCGGGTGGTGCCGGTGGTGCCGGTGGCTCGGGTGGTGCCGGTGGTGCCGGTGGCTCGGGTGGTGCCGGTGGTGCCGGTGGTGCCGGTGGTGCCGGTGGTGCCGGTGGTGCCGGTGGTGCCGGTGGTGCCGGTGTGTGTCCCAACGGCGTGCAGGGCGGCGACGGCACCGTGCACTATCCGCGTTGGCCGGTGCCGAAGGCGTCGTCGCGCGCGACCGGTGAATTCACTACCACCGCCGACAGCGTGCTGGATCATGTGACCTGCCTGCAGTGGCAGCGCAACGTCGACGCGACGGTGCGCACTTGGGCGAATGCGCAGACTTTCTGCGACAATCTGCTGCTCGACGGCATCGCCGATTGGCGACTGCCCACCCGCGCCGAGCTCTTGTCGCTCGCCGACTGGACGGTGCAGGTCCCAGCCATCAACAAGACCGTCTTCCCGGGCACTCAGGGCTCAACCGCAGAACAGTCGCGGTACTGGTCGGGAACCGCCACCGCCTTCGGCACCGACCAGGAGTGGGTGGTCTATCTGGGCGGTATCGGGCAGGTTTCGTGGGCCGCCAAGACCCTCAACGCACGCGTCCGCTGCGTGTACGGCAAGGGCGCTCCCGGGACGGGGTCTCGCTTCGACACTTCGGTGGCCGACGTGGTCAAGGACAACGAGACAGGCTTGATGTGGGAGAAGGCTCCGCCCAACGCAGACTACGATCAGAGCCAAGCGAAGGCCTACTGCGAAACCCTGACGACCGGGACCTTCACCGACTGGAGACTGCCGTCGTTGCGCGAGCTGACGACGCTGATCGATCCCACGATCTGGAGTCCGGCGCTTCCGAGCCCCAGCTTCTCGATTCCCGGAAAATGGTACTGGTCCGACACGCCGCTGTACGGCGCGCCCACGAGCTTCTTGGCCGTGGACTTCGTTACGGGATTCTCGCAAAACGAGACCACCGCAAGCCCGTACACCAGCCCGCGCATGCGCTGCGTCCGCTGATCGCGCGGCTGGCACCTCGCGCTCGCGGACGGGCGGCGTGCGGAACGCAGCCGATCGACGTAGGCTGCTCTGCCCACTGGAGAGCCCGTGAACAAGAAGCGCCTGCTGATCGCTGCCGTCACCGTCGTCGGCCTGCTCCTGGCCGCCGGCGCGGTGTTCTTGCTGTTCTTCGCCGAGCCGATGGCGCGACGCATGGCTGTTCAGCGCGCCGACGAGCACGGCGTGGTGCTCGAGCCCGGAGAGATCTCCCTGGGTCTCGGCAGGGTGACCGTGCTCGGATCGCGCTTTCACTTGAAGGGGCTGCCCGCTGTACGCGGAACGCTGCGGGAGCTCCGGGTCTCGCTGCGGGGGACGCATCCGGTCGGCGTGAAGCTGCGCGGCGTCGAGGTCGAGGCGATCGGCTCGGCGCCGACCTTGGCTCTGGGCGTGACGGAGTGGACCAAGCGCTACCCGCAGACCTTCCGCATGCCCACCGAGGCCGACGAGGTGACGCTGGTCTGGCGCAAGGCCCCGAAGGCCGATCCCTGGCTCACCCTCGCGGGAGGCGCAGTGCGCCGCGACGGCGCCACCACGCATTTCAGCGCTGACAAGAGCGTGCTCGGGGTGTGCAGCGAGAAGGACGACGGCGCGCCGGTCTGTCCCGATCTCGGAAAGATCGGCGCCGCCTGGACCGGAGACGAGGCCCAGGTCGCCATCGGGCTGGGCGCGGACGATCTCGGCCGCGCGCCGGTTCGCCTCGAGGTGAGGCATGCGCTCGCCGAACCGACAGCGACCATCACCCTATCGCCAGTGGATCTCGCGCGCCTCGCGGGACCTTTCGGCGCAAAGCTGCCGATGAAGAACGTCACCGCCAGCGCCACCATCGACCTGACGCTACCCAAGGGGCTCGAGGGCGGAGTGGTGACGGGTAGCCTCGATGCGAAGCTGAAGGGCTACGTGCCCCCGCACCCCCGCGAGCTCGATGGCTTGGTCTTCGGCGACACGACCACGCTGGTCGCCAAGCTCCGCGTCGACGAGGCGCGCGAGCGCGCAGATCTGTCCGAAGTGAAGCTGATCGCCGGCGCCTTCGAGCTCCGAGGCAGCGGCAGCGTCTTCCGCGAAGAAACCCACGGAGCGCTGCGCCTCGACCTGAGTGGCAGCCTGCCTTGCTCGGCGCTGGCCGGCTCCGCGGTGGACAGCCATCTCGGCCGCGTGCTCGGCGGCATCGCCGGACAGCTCGCGCGGGGCCTGGTCAAAGGCAACGTCGCCGTCACCGTGGCCATCGCCGCTCGCTCGGACGATCTCGAGAACGCCAAAGTAACCAAGAAGATCGGAGTCGGCTGCGGGCTCCGTCCCATTGAAATCGGGGGCGTGGACCTCACGAAGATCCTCGAAGGCAAGTTGCCGCCGCTCCCGAGTGGCCTCCCGCCCCTGCCGAAGATCGACCTTCAACTCGAGCCGCCGAAGCCCAAGCCCAAGCCCGAACCCAAGCCCGAGTGATTCGGCCGCCCATGCTGCGAACCTCGACGCGGCCGACCCCGTTTCTGTTGATCGCCGCGCTGCTCGGCGCCGGCCACGTCGCCGCGCAGCCTGTGCCCGATCCGGCGGTCACCGCCCCGGTCTTGGTGGCCCCGAAGGCGATCTCCGACACGCTCGTGGTCTACCCCGAGGGCGCGAGGGGTGGCGCTACCGTGGTGCTGACCTTGGTCGTTGATCGCGCCGGCAAGGTCGCCTCCGCGGTCCCAAATCAGGTCGATGAGCCGTTCAGCTCCCGGGCGGTCGAGAGCGCGCTGGCGTGGCTGTTCGAGCCGGCCACACGCAACGGCGTAGCCATCGTGGCGAAGATCCGCGTCGAGGTGGTGTTCCGTGAACCCGCGCCAACACCCGAGCCCGAGCCCGAGACCGCGCCGACGACCGCGCCCGGGGCCCCGAAGCCCAAGGCCGAGAAGATCGAAATCGTGGTGCTCGGTGAGCACCCCGAGCCATCGCGGACGGCGTCGCTGTCGCGGGCCGAAGTGCGGCAGATCCCCGGCACCTTCGGCGACCCCTTCCGTGCCATCGAAGCGCTGCCCGGAGTCACGCCCATCGTCTCGGGGTTGCCCTTCTTCTTCATCCGCGGCGCACCGCCGGGCAACGTCGGCTACTTCTTGGACGGCATCCGCGTGCCGCTGCTCTTCCACGTGGGCATCGGCCCGTCGGTGGTCCACCCCGTCCTGATCGACCGGGTCGATCTGTACCCAGGTGGATACCCTGCCCGCTTCGGTCGCTTCGCCGGTGGGATCGTGGCCGGTGAGACCACCGAGCCCACCCCGGAGCTTCACGGGGAGTACAACCTGCGTCTGTTCGACGCCGGCGCTGCGGTGGAGGCCCCCTTCGCCGATGGACGCGGCACCGCGCTCGTCGGCGGACGCTACTCCTACACCGCGCTCCTGCTCTCGCAGCTCTCCCCCGGGATCTTGCTGGAGTACTGGGACTACCAAGCTCGAGCGACCTACGACCTGACCCGCGACGACCGCGTCGGCGTGTTTGCCTTCGGTTCCTTCGACTATTTGGCTCAGAAGACCCAAGGTGACCCGCTGACCTTGTTTTCGACGGAATTCCACCGCGTCGACCTGCGCTACGACCGCTACCTACCCCGCGGCAAGATGCGATCCGCGTTCACGCTCGGCGTCGACCGCTCGCGCGTGCAACAGGATCGCTCGGTGGTGAGTCGGCTCTATGGCGGGCGCAATGAGGTCGAGTACCGCGTCGACGACGGCGTGCGCGTGCGCGCCGGCACCGACGTGACCCTCGAGACCTACGGCATCGAACTCGGAAGTCAGGTGCTGTCGCCCTCGGCCCAGCGGGCGGCGGCCAACTTCCCGTCGCGCACCGATCTGAATTTCGGCATGCGCGGCGACGCGGTGATCACTCCTGCAGCCGGCTTCGACATCACGCCCGGGCTCCGGATCGATCTCTACGCCTCCGAGGGCGTCAGTGCGGTCGGCATCGATCCGCGATTGGCCACCCGGGCGCGGGTGAGCGAGCGTGTGCACTTCCTCACCGCCCTCGGCATTGCGCACCAACCACCGGCCTTCGTGGTGCCGGTGCCGGGTTTTCAGCCCGGCGGGTTGCGCGGCGGCTTGCAGCGAGCGGTGCAAGAGAGCATGGGCGTCGAGCTGGACCTGGGCAACTCCACCACCTTCACCGCGACCGTATTCCAGAACGCGTTCTTCGACATGAGCGATCCGCTCGGAGTGCGTGAGCCCGAGCTCGATGGCTGCCCGCCCGGGTCCTACCCGGGCGACACGATTGGCGGCGACTTCGGCAAGGCGCCCGACAACCCACCGGACTGCGCGGATTGATTCGCGCCCGGGACCCTGGGGGCCGACCGCAGCGGCGGCGGGGGACAGGGCGCCGACAGCCGTGGCGGCAGCAGCTTCGCAAAGGTCTTCGAGGTGCGCACGCTGGGCGCATCCTACGGCCTCGAGCTGTTCTTGAAGCGAAAGCTGACGAAGAAGCTCGGGGGATTCTTCTCGTACACGCTCTCGCGCTCCACGCGGAGCTACGGCGCTCGCAACTACGTCGCGGCTTTCGATCGAACCCATGTGGCCAACGCCGCCGTGGCCTACGACCTCGGGCGGCGCTGGCGCGCCGGCACGCGGGTGGTGTTCTACACGGGGCTGCCGAAGCCGCCGGATCCCTTCGATGGCTCGACGCGACTGCCGCCCTTTTTCCGGATCGACCTACGCATCGAAAAGCGTTGGCAGCTCACGGACACCGTCTGGATCAGCGCGGTGGCCGAGGCGATGAACGCCACCCTGAACAAGGAGGCCGTGCAGAGCGAGTGCACCCTCGAGGGCTGCGAGGCCGAGGAGATCGGACCCGTGACCATCCCCAGCATTGGTGTAGAAGGAGGCTTCTGATGACGTGGTTGCGCGTGCTCGGTCTGGTGATGGCGCTACTCGCTGCGGGCTGCAGCGACGAGCAAGCCGATCCGTCGCCGCCCTGTGACGAAGAGTGTCAGGACTCGACGGCCGCGCGCGCGCTGCGCGAGACCATGAAGCTCGTGTACAACATCACGCTACAGGGAAAGCCAGTGGGTCCACAGGACGAGACCACGCCCTGCCCCCTCGGCGGCCAGGCGCGGGTCTTCGGCACGGCCAGCTCGAACCCCGAAATTCGGCTCGACCCAGGTGGAGCTGACCTACGAGCTCGCAGCCTGCCACTACCTGTCTCGTGACGACGAACCGGGGGAAAACTACGACATGACCGTGACCGGAACGGTCTCCCAATCGGGCACTCTCGCGGTGCAACCCACGGCGACCACGGCGCTGGTGATGCAGGGCGCGGCGGTCACCCTGGTCGGAAACGTCTACGATCCGCCCATCGACTACGCCGCGGACGCGTGCGCGGTCGAGTTCGGCCAGAGCGGGAACCAGCTGTCGGGAACGCTCTGCGGCCGCGAATTCGGCGTGGGGCTCTGAACCGGAGGCGCGCGTTTCCCGGCTCGGCCTCCGAGTAGTGGGTCGGCTCGCCCATTTCGAGGTAACATCAGCGGTCATGGACCCCAGCAGCTCGCCGGGGCAACCCTCGCAGATCATCGGACGCTACGCGCTCTTCGGAGCGTTGGCGTCCGGCGGCATGGCGACGGTGCACCTCGGCCGTTTGCTCGGCCCGGCCGGCTTCTCGCGCACCGTGGCCATCAAGCGGCTCCACGAGCAGTTCGCCAGCGATCCCGAGTTCGTCGCCGGGTTCTTGGACGAAGCCCGCCTGGCCGCCCGCATCCGCCACCCGAACGTGGTCCCGACCCTGGATGTCGTGGCCACGGACGGGCAGCTCTTCCTCGTGATGGAGTACGTGCAGGGCGAGTCAGTAGCGCGCCTCCTGCGGCAACTCCGCGTCCGCGACAGTCTGATGCCCGTCGGGATGGCCGTCGCCATCGCGGTGGGCGCGCTGCACGGCCTGCACGCGGCCCACGAGGCGCGCAGCGAGAAGGGGGAGCCGCTGCACATCGTGCACCGCGACGTGTCACCGCAGAATATCTTGGTGGGCACCGACGGTGTTGCCCGCGTGCTCGACTTCGGCGTCGCGAAAGCGGTAGGCCGCCTCCAGACCACCGAGAGCGGGCGGCTCAAGGGCAAGGTTGCCTATATGTCGCCCGAGCAGATCCACTCGAGCAACACCGATCGCCGCACGGACATCTTCGCGGCGTCAGTGGTGCTCTGGGAAATGCTGGTGGGGAAACGCCTCTTCGACGCGGACAACGAGGCCATGGCGCTGGACCGCGTGCTGAACGCAGCAATCCCGCCGCCCAGCACCGTCGTCTCCGATCTGCCCGCCGCGGTCGACGCCGTGGTGTTGCGTGGCCTGAGTCGCGACGTCGACGCGCGATGGCAGACCGCCCGCGAGATGGCCCTCGCGCTCGAAGAATGCCTCCCGCTCCCGTCATCATCGCAGGTCGGAAGCTGGGTCGAGAGCGTCGCACCCGTCGCGCTGGCCGCGCGCGCCGAGCGGGTGGCCGAGGTCGAGAGCGCCACCAGTGACGCCGGAGACCGGGCGAGCCAGGCCCTGGCCGAGTTTCGCGCCGGCGAATTGCGCACTGACCAGGGCTCCACGCGCGCCTTCGGTCCGACGCCGAGCGTTGCCGATCTGGAGACGGGATCCCGGTCAGCGGCGCTGTCGGTCGCCAATACCGCGCCGCCACCCCCGGCGAAGCGTCGCGTCCTGGCCAACGCTGCACTCGCCGCCCTGGCGGCTGGGGGCGGGGCTCTGGCCGTCATCCTGGTCTTCCGCGTCTTCGCCGCGCCCGCGTCGTCGACCGGGGACGCGGCGGCCTCGAGGCCGCCGGCATCGGCGCCCGGTCTGGACGCGCTGGCCGCCCCACCGGCACCCGACCTGACGGTCTCCGCCGCTCCGCACGCACCTTCGGCCGCTCCGGGGGCCTCGACCGCGCCGCCCACGAGGACCAAGACCCCGCCGAAACCCGGCTCCTTCAAGGCCCCGCCGGATTGCGCCGTGCCATATGTTCGCGACCAAACCGGCCGCAAGATATGGAAGAAGGAATGTCTGTAGCCAAGCGGAGCTCGTCCTGGATGCGGGGCGCAGCGATCTGGATGATCGGGCTTTGCGCGGTCGGAACCACCACCGGCGGCTCGGCCCACGCCGCGGGCAAGAGCAAGAAGCAGATCCGCGACGAGTGCATCGCGGCTTCCGAAGAGGGACAGCTCCTCAGCTCCAAAGGAAAGCTCGAGGCCGCGCGGGAAAAGCTGGCCGTGTGCAGCGACAAGAACTGCCCGGGGGCCGTGCGAAAGGACTGCGAAGCGGGGCTCGAAGCCCTCGATCGCGCCACGCCGACGGTGGTCTTTGCCGCCAAAGATGCCACCGGTCGCGATCTCACCGAGGTCAGCGTCAGCGTCGACGGCAAGCCGCTTCTCGAGAGCTTGGATGGAAAGGCCATCGCGCTCGACCCGGGAAAGCACAGCGTGCGCTTCGAAACCTCGGGCAAACCGCCGCTAGAAAAGACGCTGCTGATCCGCGAAGGTGAGAAGACCCGGATCGTGATGGTGACCCTCGCCGACGCGAAGAAAGAACCGAAGCAGGAGCCCGAGCTCGAGAGCGGCTCCCGCGAGCTCTCGACCGGGACGATGGTGGTCGGTGGCATCGGCGTCGCTGCGCTGGCCACCGCGGGAGTCGTGGGCTTCGTCGCGCTGCAGAAGCGTTCGTCGTTGAAGGATGACTGTGGAGGCGCCGGGACCTGCACCCAGGACGAAGTCGACTCCGTGTACCGCCTGTACAATCTGTCCTACGTCGCTGCGGGCATCGGGGGCGCGCTGCTCTTGACCAGCGGGGTGCTCTACTTCAGCTCGTCACCCAAGCGTTCTCCGGAAAAGCAGGGGTTTTCGCTGCACCCCACCCTGGGCGGCGCGGTGCTCAAGGGGAGGTTCTGAGATGCGACGAACGTGGCTCATCGTGCCAGCGCTCGTCCTAGCTGGCTGCCCCTCGCTCGACGGGTTCACTGGTACGGGCAAGAGCGACGCCGGCACGCCTTCGGGCAAGGGCTTCTTGTCGCTGGAGAACGCCGCGCGCTTGTGCAGCAGGGTGCAAACCTGTCCCCACCTCGGCTTCTCGCTCAGCTTTTCGCTGTTGCTGCCCATCGACGGCACGACCTACTCGACCTGCATCGATCTGCTTTCGGCGCCGGTCCCATCGACCCACCTTGGCATCGATCAACAGAGCAAGGCGCTGAAGTGTGCCGCCGAAGCCACCAACTGCCTCACCGCCGGCGCGTGCCTGCCCTACGAATACATGGACCCCGCGGACCCACGCTGCCAAGGGTCCGACGGCGGCGTCGATGGCGACTGCTCACCGGACAAAAAGTCCGTCTACGAGTGCAACTTCAACCGAGTCACGCACTGCGACAGCCCGTATTTCTATCCGGGATCGACCTGCCTTCTGAACTCCACCGGCCAATATCGCTGCGCGGCATCTCAAACCTGCACCACCACGGAGTCGGTGTGCACGGGCAGCGTGGTCAGCTTCTGTACCGACGGCAATCTGTCCTACGGTGAAGACTGCGCCTACTGGGGCTCGACCTGCGGCAAGGACCAGGCGAGCGGCAACCAGGACTGCATCCTGAATGGGCTGACGCCCTTCTGCTCCACCAACGCCGTGCAGTGCGTCGGCGATCGGGTCCGCGCGTGCTTCGGCGGCTTCTACGGTGAGATCGACTGCGCCGCCGTGGGTGGCAAATGCAACGCCAAGCCCACTGCCCACTGCACGAGGCCGCCTCTGGCCTGCGATCTGGGAGACCAGCAGATCGACACCTGCGCGGGTGACGGGATCAAGCTCTGCGTCGGCAGCAAGCCCCAGACCTTCGACTGCACGAGCATCGGCATGACATGCCAGAGCGGCGCGCAGGGCGCGTACTGCGGCTGAGCGGCTGAGCGGCCGAAAAGCCGGGCCCTAACCGGGTCCGATCGGCGTCGCCCCTTCCCCGCCCGCAGCGCCCACGGCATGCTGGCGTCGATGGCAGTCGTCACCGTGATCGGCGCGGGCATGATGGGAACCGCGCTCTGCACCCCACTCGTCGATGCGGGACACGAAGTGCGGCTCTGCGGCACTCACCTCGATCGCGAGATCGTCGCGAGCCTCGAGCAGCGGGGTCATCACCCGAAGCTCTCGTTGGACATGCCTCCGGCGATTCAGCCGTACTTCATCGAAGACCTGGCCGAGGCCATGCGCGGCGTCGAGATCATCGGCATAGGCGTCAGCTCGGGGGGCGTGCACTGGGCCGCCGACGTGCTCCGGCCCTTCTTGCGACCCGAGCTCCCGGTGGTGATGATCACCAAGGGGCTCGAGTGGTCGGGCACATCGCTGGTCGCACTGCCCGACGTGCTCGAACGCCGCATGGGTCACGAATGGGTCGGGAAGATCTGCCCGGCGGCGGTCGCAGGGCCCTGCATCGCCGGTGAACTCGCGCGCCGAGTCGAGACTTGCGTCGTGCTCACTGGTCGCGACGAAGCCAAGCTCGATCGCCTACGGGCTGCGCTGACGACGGCCTACTATCATCCGGTTACGAGCAACGATGTGCTCGGAGTGGAGGTCTGCGCTGCGCTCAAGAACGCCTTCGCCATGGGCATCGCCTTCGCACAGGGCCTGCACGAGAAGTCCGGCGGCGTGCCCGGGAGTATCGCGCAGCACAACTACGAGGCCGCGGTCTTCGCCGAAAGTGTACGGGAAATGCGCGCCATCGTCCGGGCGGTGGGCGGCGATCCCGAGAGCGCCTCGGGGCTGCCGGGCGTCGGCGATTTGGACGTGACCACCAACGGCGGGCGCACCGGGCGTTTCGGCAAGTTGCTCGGCCTCGGACTCTCGGTCCCGGAGGCCATCGAGCGCATGCAGGGCGCGACCCTCGAGTGCCTCGACATCTTGCGGGTGATGCGCATGGCGCTGCCCACCCTGAAGGCTCGCGGGGACCTCGGCGAAGGCAGCGTGCCTCTGCTGGAACACATGGCCGAGGTCGCCCTCGACGGCCGCCCGGTCGCCATGCCCTTCGCCCGCTTCTTCAGGTGATCCATGCTCGTGCTGGGGATCGATTGCAGCACGACGGCCAGCAAGGTCGTGGCCTGGGATCTCGAGGGTCTGAGCGTGGCCGAAGGACGCGCCACCTTCGCGCTGGACAACCCCGCAGCCGATGCCTGGGAGCAGGACGCGGAGGCGTGGTGGTCCGCGACGCTGGTCGCCGTAGCGGAATGCGTGCACGCGCTTGGGTCGCGTGCGAGCGAAGTGCGCGCACTCTGCGTCACCCACCAGCGTGAGACCTTCGTGCTCACGGATGCCGACTCGAAGCCGCTCCACCCCGCGCTAGTGTGGATGGACGCACGCGGCATCGAGCAGGTCGAAATCGCCCGCACCAAGCTCGGCGCGGATCGCTTGCGGGAGATCTCGGGCAAGCCTGCGTGCATCACGCCGTCGTTGTACAAGCTGATGTCGCTCTTCGCTCGGCGGCCGGATCTGGCGAGCGCAGGTCCGCGAGTGCTCGACGTGCACGCCTTCTTGTGTTGGCGGCTGACCGGTCGCCTGGCCACCTCGCTGGCCTCGGCCGATCCGCTGGGCCTCGTGGACATGAAGCAGCGCGCGTGGTCGCCCGAGCTGTGCGGGCTGGTGGGGCTCGAGCCGAGTCAGCTCCCAGAGCTGGTCGAACCGGGCACGCTGCTCGGCTCGCTCGACGCGTCGGTGGCGGCCAGCCTCGGACTCGCGGCGGGCTTGCCCGTGATCGCCGGCGCGGGCGACGGCCAAGCCGCCGGCCTGGGCGCGGGCATCAGTGCTGCTGGGGGGCGCGCCTATCTGAACCTCGGCACCGCCATCGTCTCGGGCGTGTCCTCGCGCGAGTACCGCACGAGCGACGCGTTCCGAACACTCTACGCGGCTGCCCCCGGGACCTATTTTCTCGAGACCGATCTGAAGGGTGGCACCTTCACCTTGAACTGGCTGGCCGAGCGAGTGCTCGGCGCGAGCGACCCGGGACAGAAGCTCGCGGAGCTGGAGCGCGAAGCCGAAGCGCTGCCCGCCGGGGCCGAAGGCCTCCTGATCGTCCCGTACTGGAACGGCGTGATGAACCCGTACTGGGACGACTCGGCCACGGGGATCGTGGTGGGGCTCACCGGACGTCATGGCCCCGCTCACATCCATCGAGCAGTGCTCGAGGGCATCGCCTTCGAACAACGCCTGCACACGAGCGGTGTCGAGGCAGCGACAGGTAACCCCATCACCGAGATGGTGGTCATGGGCGGCGGCGCCAAGAGCACGCTCTGGTGCCAACTGCTGAGCGACATTCTGCAAAAGCCCGTGGTCCGAGCCCGCACCACCGAAGCGACCGCGCTCGGCGCTGGGATCCTGGCAACGCTCGGCGCAGGACTGCACGCCGATCTGGAGACCGCCGTAACGCGCATGACGGCCATGGGTGAACGCTTCACTCCGGGGCGCGACGCCGAACGCTACGCGCTGCTCTACTCGATCTACACGCAGCTCTATCCGGCGCTCCGGCCAACGCTCGCGGCCCTCGCCAGCCTGTGATCAGCTCTTGCCCGGCGGCGGATCCGCGAAGGGTCCGGGCGGGGTCTCGGGCTCCGGCTCGGGCTGTACGGACAGGCACACCTGCGGCGGCGGTTGGGGCTGCGACAAACAGGGCTGGGGCTCCGGCTCGGGGCCCGCGTCCTCGTTCATCTGCATGCTGAGACACGGCTCGGGCTCGGGCTCCGGCGCGATGGACAAACACGCCTGCATCGACAGGCACGGTTCGGGCGGCTGCGGCTTGCAGGCCCCGACTCCCAGCGCGGCGACCGCGGCTGCCACGAACTTCGCCCGCCGCGCGAGGATCCGCTCGCGGTCGTCGTCGCGGGTCATGCCCACCCCCGGAGGCGGCTCTCTTCCTTGCGATAGAGTTCCACGGCTTCTTCGATCACGCGCTCGGCCTCCACTCGCCCCACCGGATCTTCGGCGATGATGTCCTTTCTGGCCTCGAGGGATTTGTAGTCGAGGAAGAAGCGCTGGATTTCCCGGGCGATGTGGCGGGGCAGCTGTTCGATCTCGCGGTACTCGTTGAAGCCTGGATCGTGCAGGTGAACGGCGATGATCTTGTCGTCGGCCTTGCCGTCGTCGACCATGCGCACCATTCCGATGGGCCGTGCAACCATCAGGCACATCGCCTCGACCGACTCGCTGCACAGCACCAGCACGTCGAGAGGATCCCCGTCGCCGCAGTAGGTGCGCGGGATGAAGCCGTAGTTCGCGGGGTAGTGCACCGAGCTGTGCAGCACGCGATCCACGCGCAAGAGCCCCGTGGGTTTGTCCAGCTCGTACTTGACCTTCGAGCCGCGAGGGATCTCGATCAGCGCGTTGACCGCGTCGCTCGGCGACGGCGGCCGACTCGGGAGTTCGTGCCAGACGTGGACCATCGCGTGATGGTACTCGCTCACTCAGCCGAGAGTGAACTTGATGGAATAGCTGATGACGGTCGGTCCTTTCTTCGGCTTTTCGAACTCTACCTGCTCGAAGGCCTTGAGCACGCAGTCACGGAAGCCCGCCCCCTTCATGCCGGTGCGCGGTTGCTTCACCAGCGCCCGGCCGCCCTCCCGGCCAATGTGCAGATCCACGCCGAAGGTGCCTGCCTTCACGGGATCTTCGACTTTGGTGAAACACCCGCGAAACGCGTCGAAGCTCTTCTCGATGGCTCGCAGATAGGGCGCCTTCGTCGCGTCGTCGTTGGGACCACCACCGATGTGCAGCCCGACGGCCGAGACCTTCACCTCGGGCAATGATCCCGCGGGAGCGGCCGGTGGATCCGATGGCGGGGGCGCGGAGCTCGGCGCGGGCGGCAGAGCCGCCGCGGGCGCGGACGGCGCGGGCGACGGCGCGGCGACCGGAGCAGCCGTCGGCTCGCCCGACGAGGGCGTATCCGTGGCGGAGCAGGTCTCCGCCTTGGCCAGCTTGCTCTCGCAGGGCGGGCACGTCGCGCATCCGCCCAAGAGACTCGCGATGACAAGACCGAGTGAACCCAAGCGCGCATCGAGCATGGGTCGGCGATAGCGCCGGCGCGCCCGGCTGCAAAGCGAAACGCACAGGCCGCAGAAAAAGACTCGGAATCCTCGCCCCGCTCTGGTTGCTCTGACCGCGACGGCGAAGTGTGGCAAACAGGGCCATGCGATCGAACTTCGCGGGGTGGAGTCTGGTTTTGATCGGGCTCGTCGCCTGCCAGCGCGAGCGACCGAAGCCGGTGCCGCCGGCCGAGAGCGCCACGGCGAAACCCCAGGCCAGCGCGCCGCGGCCCGCCCCGAGCGCAGCGAGCGTCGAAAGGGACGAGCCGCTCGACGCGGGAGCCTCCCGAGACGCCAGCGCTAGCGAAAACGTGGAACTCGACGACATCGGGCCTGCCGGGCCTGCCACCGCCACCGCGCGCGGTGTCGTGATGATCACTCGGGACGGCGAAGTGCGGCTGGTGGCGCTGCAAAAGAAGCCAAAGGTCCCCCTCGAGCCCGTGCCGCTCGACGCCGGGTCGTTCTCGCCCTTCGCACGCGGACCGGCCGTCGCCGGGGACTTCGCGTACTGGATTTCCAAGGGGCGGCTGATCAGAAAGCCGCTCACGGGCAGCCGCGAAGAAGTGCTCACCGAAGACGCTCGGGATGGAACCCGAGTCGCCGCCGGCCTCATGAACGGCCAGCCCCTCGTCGCGTACATTGCCCGCCCTGCCAGCGCAGACGCCGACGCGACAGCGAGGCTGTGGACCACGAGCGGCGCGACACTTCGACTCTCGCCGGAGGGCGCTGCCGCCAGCAGCGTCGCTCTGGTCGACACGCCCGCCGGCACCATGGCCCTGACGCTGGAAGGCCGCAGCGGTATGAGCCCGGTGCATGCGCGTCGGGTGATTGATCCGGGCGGCAAGGTCGCGCTCGATCCGGACGTCGTGGTCTGGATCGGCGGCTCGGCCCAGTCCCTCACCGAGGTGGTCGGCGCCCCGAGCCCGAGCGGAGAGGTTTGGGGCTTTGCCGCCATCGAGCGCGACGTGACGGGCTTCGGCCTCGCTGCCATCCAAGTCGGCGAGCGCCCGATGATGGGAGCGCCTGTGACGTGGCGCATGTACCCGAATGGCCTCGACCCCGCGCCGGTCACGACGGCGCACGCCTGTGGCGAGAGCTGGCTCGCGTACGCCAGGCCTGCCGACGCGAAACCTGGATCGACCCAAGAGCTCCACCTCGCAGCCATCGGGGCCGGGGGACTCGGGCCTTCGAGGGTGATCGCGCGCTCGAAGGCCTTTGCCAACGCCTCCCTGTCTGCGGCCGGCGAAGGCATCTTGTTGGCCTTCACGGCCGACCATCGCACCTGGGCGGCGCGGATCCGCTGCAATCTCGCTGCTCCTTCTGGATCGAAGACGCACTAGGCTCCCCCCATGCTCGACCGCGTTCGCCCTCCCGTTCATCCCTCGAGGCCAGTGACCCCGAGCTGCAAGACGCTGCCGGAGCTGTTTCTCGGTCGCGTCGATCGCTCGCCGCACGCCATGGCGTACAAGCGCAAGCTCGACGGGAAGTGGGTCGAGTCCACCTGGCGCGACTTCTACGAAGCCGCCGCCTCGCTGGCGTGCTGGCTGATGGATGCGGGGCTCAGGCCCGGAGACAAGATCACCATCGTCGGCAGCACGCGCCCCGAGTGGTGCATCGCCGACATTGGCGGGCTGCTGGCGGGCGCAGTCACCGTAGGCGCCTATCCGACGCTGACATCGGAGCAGCTCGCCTACATCGTCGAGCACTCGGACTCGCGCTTCGTGATCGTCGAAGACGAAGAACAGCTCGCGAAGCTGATCGAGCACAAGGCGCAGCTGCCCAAGCTCGAGCGCGCTTTGATTTGGGAGTCCCGCGGGCTCGAGCAGGTCCTGAAACGCGAAACCTGGGTGGAGCCCTTCTCCGCCGCCTTACAGGCAAAGCCCGACCGAGGGCGTCTCGACGAGCAGGTCGCCAAGGTGGACTCTCAGGCCACGGCGATCATCGTCTACACCAGCGGGACCACGGGACCGCCAAAGGGCGCGATGATCTCCCACGAAAACATCCTCACGCTGCTGAGCAGCGCCACGGTCATCGAGTTCGACGAGAACGATTGCGGGCTCAGCTTCTTGCCCATGGCCCACGTCGCCGAGCGAGTGCTCGCCTTCTACGGACGGATCAACTTCGGCACCGCCACCGCGTTCGCCACCAGCGTTCCGGCCGTGCTCGAGGAGGTGAAGGAGGTCCAGCCCACGATCTTCGGCAGCGTGCCGCGCATCTTCGAGAAGGCCTACGCACGCATCCAGGCCGAGGTGCAGAAAGCGCCGCCCGGCAAGCAGAAGGCCTTCCGCTGGGCAGAGAGCGTGGGGCACGAGGTGGTGGGCTTGTGGCAGGCCGGCAAGCCCATCCCACTGGGGCTCAAGCTGAAGCACGCCCTGGCCGACAAGCTCGTGTTCTCCAAGCTGCGAGCGGTGTTCGGCGGGAGGGTCCGCTACTTCGTCACTGGCGCCGCGCCCATCCCGCGCAAGATCATCGAGTTCTTCTGGGCCGCGGGCTTCCCCATTTTCGAGGTCTACGGCATGACCGAAGCGACGGTGGTGACGCACGCCAATCGCCCGGGCGCCATCCGCCTGGGCTCGGTGGGCAAACCTCTGAGCTTCGTCGAAGACAAGCTAGCCGAGGACGGCGAGATCTTGATCCGCGGCAAGACGGTGTTCCAGGGCTACTACAAGGCCCCGGAGGCCACCGCCGAGACCATCGACGCCGACGGCTGGCTGCACACCGGCGACGTCGGCAAGCGGGACGCCGACGGGTTCCTCTACATCGTCGATCGCAAGAAGCACATCATCATCACCGCCGGCGGCAAGAACCTGACCCCGGCCAACATCGAGAACGAGATCAAGCACCACGACCCGCTCATCAGCCACGTGCACGCCCACGGCGATACCCGGGCCTACGTGACCGCCATCGTCTCGGTGAGCCCCATCGAGTCCATCGATTGGGCCGTGCAAAAGGGCATTGGCCCCGACGAAGCCGAGGCGACGCGCATGAAGCGGGCGTTGATGGAAAACCCGCTGGCTCGTCCCGACGGGCTCGAAGCGCTGATGGCGAAGGTCACCGCACACCCCGAGCTGCGCCAGCGGATCGCCGAGGCGGTGCATCAAGGCAATCAGAGGCTCTCGCGCGTGGAGCAGGTCAAGCGTGTGTACCTACTCGACCGAGAGTTCTCCATCGACGAGGACGAGATCACCCCGACGCTCAAGGTCAAGCGGAAGAACGTCGAGAAGAAGTTCGCCGCAACCTTCGACAAGCTCTACGACGATCCTGAATTCGGCATCGTCGTGATGGACAAGTAGTCGCCGACGAGGCAGCCGACGGCGCAGGGCGTCGAGCCGAGCGCCGCGTGGCCCGAGAAGATGTTTGCGTCGGCACGGCACTGGCTGTACGAAGCCCGCGCCTTCACACCGAGTGAAACCAACGTGGCAAAAAAGACCCGAAGCAAGAAGAAGCCCGCGATCACCGCCAAGAACGCGGACAAGCACGTGCTCTATCAGCTCAGCGTGCAGGACGCGAAGGTCGAGGTCGACTTCATCGACCACGTCTACCGCTCGATTTATCGCCGACGTCCCACCACCCTCCTCGAGGACTTCTGCGGCTCGGCGCTGATCTGCTCGGAGTGGGTGAACAGAGACGAGAGCCGGACCGCCACCGGTGTCGACATCGACTCCAAGGTGCTGGCTTGGGGCAAGCGCCACAACGTGGCTCCTCTGGGCGACGCCAGCGATCGCGTCGACCTTCTGCGACAGGACGTCCGCGATCCAGTGCGGAGCAAGTTCGACGTCATCTGCGCCTTCAACTTCAGCTACTGGGTGTTCCGCACCCGCGACGAGATCCGTGCCTACTTCGCCCACGTGCGCAGGTTGCTCGGCAAGGACTCGTTCTTCGTGCTCGACGCCTACGGCGGCTGGGAATCCCAGCAACCAATGGAGGAGCGGCGCCGTATCAAGGGCGGGTTCACCTACGTGTGGGATCAGAACCAGTTCGATCCGATCACTCACGAGGTCGTGAACTACATCCACTTCGAGTTCAAGAACGGCTCCAAGCTGCAGAAGGCGTTCAGCTATCACTGGCGCTTCTGGACGCTGCCGGAGCTGCAAGAGCTGCTGTCCGAGGCGGGCTTCTCCGATGTGAACGTGTACTGGGACTGCTCGAAGGGCGAAGACGACGACGAGCTCTTCCGCCCGCGCCTGCGCGCGAAGAACCAGCCCGGTTGGCTGGCCTACATCGTCGCGCGCCGCTGACTTCGCGGCGAAACGGCGACCTCGGCACCACCCGCAACCGCGGGCATGCGCAAGATCACCGTAGTGCCAGCGCCAAGGGTGCTCGCGAGTTCCAAGTTGCCGCCAAATGCGCGCAAGACGCCGTCCGCCACCGACAGCCCCAAGCCCGTGCCCTTGCCGGGCGCCTTGGTCGTGAAGAAGGGCTCGCGGGCTCGGCGCAAGATCTCCGGACTCATTCCCGGCCCATCGTCGCGGACTGACAGTCGCGCCATGGGGCCCTCCGACTCGGACGCGCCGCACTGGCCCACCGTCAGCTCGACATTCCGAGCGCCAACGTCGCGGGCGTTGACCACGAGATTGACGACCACTTGTTCGAGCTGGCTCTGATCGCAAACCACGGCCTGGTCGGTCTCCGTCACCACCCGCACGTCCAACTCCGGTCCCGCCAGCCGGGTCAGCATCGGGTGTAGAGCTTCGAGCATCGCGCTCAGCTTCACCACGGTCGTCTGCGCTTGCTCTCTGCGACTGAAGAGCAAGAGCTGACGAGTGATCTGCCGAGCGCGATCGCACGCGCCACTCAGCTCGGCGAGCGTGGACTCTGCGGTGGGTTCTCCTGCAACACGCAGCTCGAGCTCCGCCGTGCATCCGACCATGATCGTCAGCATGTTGTTGAAGTCGTGAGCGACGCTGCCGGCGACGCTCCCTAGGCACTCCAGCTTCTGCGCGTGGACGAGCTGAGTGTGGGCTTGCTCGAGGTCTCGGGTGCGCTGGAGGACCTTGGCCTCCAGCTCACGGTTGAGCTCGGCGAGGGCCGCCTCGCGATCGGCGAGCAAGGCTGCAAGTTGCCGCTCTCGCTGGACCGCACGGCGGATCCTCACGATCAACACGCCAAAGGCGGCGCCCAACGCGACCGGCACAGCGAATACCAAGGGCGTGAGCGGGACCTGCAACACCCACAGCAGCTGAATCGCCGCCGCACCGGTCACCGCCACCACGCACGCAAGCACGATGCTGGCTCCGCCCCCGGAGCGTGGTGGTCGCGTGGGTGTCGCCGTCATCTGCCAACCGACGAGGATAGCTCGCTCGACGCGAGCCCAGCATCGATCCGTCACCACGAGAAAATTGTAGACCTAGGTGGTTGTCTGTGAGCGATGGTAGATCGATGTAGGGGCCGTTGTGCCGACGGTCCCGAAACGAGGTACCAATGAGGCCGTTCCACCAACGATTCGAGTCCCGGGGGACACGACGAGCGAGCATCGTGCTCGCGCTGGTTGCCGTGGTGAGCTGTTCGAAGAAGGAGCTTCCTTCGAGCACGGAAGTCGACGCGCCACCGTCGATTTCACCTGTGCTGGAAGCAGGCCGCGGCAAAGCGGATGGCCAACTCGGTCAGAACATCCCCGAGGAGGGGCTGCCCGAAGGGCCCAAGAGCTTCGTGGTCGACGCGAGCGGCGCCATCCACGTCCTCGATCAAGAGAACGAGCGCATTCAGAAGTTCGCGGGAGGCAAGCTCACCGGCAGCGTTGCGATCCCGCCTCGCGCCTTCGATGACATCGAGCTGTTCGGGAGCGACGGCTACGCGCTCTTGGACGTGCACACACCGAGCGCCATCGTCTTCATCAGCGCCGGCGGACAGGTGCAGAGCGAGCTGCCGCTCGAGAGCAGCGAGATCCCCCAGCCGTCGGCGATCACCGCGCTCGCGAAGCACGACGACGGATTCTACGTCGAGATCGGCGACGACTACATGGTTCACGTCGCGAGCGCCAACGGCGCTGCCGTCACCGCGAGCGTCGTGCCCGGTCAAGCGTTGGACGGCAAGAACGCCCTCAAGGCGGAGCTCGCGGAGCCCCAGCGCGTCGCGTTGTTCCGAATCGCGTTGCCCGAGGGCGATCCAAGCGTGCTCGGCGAAGTCGCCTTCGGGGAGCGCGTTGCGCGTCGGTCGTTGCTCGCCAGCCGCAAGGGCGGCGGCGCGTTGCTGGGCGTCGTCACCGAATCAGAGCAGATCAATCCTGAGGTGCCTCCCCTGGAGAGCGCGAGTTTGGTCATCATCGACTCGAGCGGACACGAGAAACACCGCCTGGTCTTGCCCCATTCGGAGAGTGTCGAAGACGTCTTTCGTAGCGTGAAGCGCGGACACGACGGCAACGTCTACGTGATGAAGCTGTCGGCGAGCAGCGTCAGCTTCGTGAAGGTGACGCCATGACCGCTGCTTTTGATCGGCGCCGGCTGTTCGGACTCGCCGCCGCCCTGGTCGCTCTGACCCTGATCTCCGCGGGTTGCGCCATTCAGGTCGCGGAGTCCGGTGAAGAGGAGGACCTCGCCACCGCGCAAGAAGCCGTCACCGCGGCCATGAGCTCCGGCGAGATCATCGCCCTCGCCGCGAGTGGAGTTGGCTACTCGTATTGGTGGGGTCACGGACGCTGGGACCCGAACGGCAAGAGTCACCCCGGCAAGTGCACCGGCTCCTGCGGCAAGTGCAGCCACTCGGCGTCTCCCAAGGGCGGCGTGGAGTACGGCGCCGACTGCTCGGGGTTCGTCGCCCAGGCCTGGCAGGTACCGAATGAGGGGTCGCCCAAGATCGATCGCCACCCCTACTCCACCTACAACTTCCGCTACGAGAAGACCCACTGGTACCCGATCAAGAAAAGCGAGCTGAGGGCCGGAGACGCGCTGGTCTACAACTCGGGTGGCAAGGGCCACATCGTCATCTTCGAGAGCTGGACCGGCGGCGGCAAGGCCATGGCCTACGAGTGCGCTGGCTGCAAGACCGGTTGCATCCACAAAGCGCGGAGCTTCGGCAGCTCGTACATCGCAATCCGTCGCAAGGGCGTGGAAGAAGAGTCGAAGAACGCGCCACCCAAGGGCCAGCTCGAGAAATCCAGTTGCAACGATGGGCTCGAGGGTTGGGCCCACGACCCGGACGCGGGCAAAGCCTCCATCGACGTCGTGCTCACCTTCGACGCTCCCATCACCAACGCCAACGCCAAAAAGCTCACGCTGAAGGCGGACGCCGAGCGCGGCGACCTCGCGAAGAAACTTGGTTCTTCGAAGCACGGATTCTCGACGCCAGTCCCCGCAACGCTCAAAGACGGCAAGAAACACACCATCTACGCCTACGCCGTCGACGACAAGGGCAAGGCAGCCAAGCTGCTGACCGGGGCTCCACGCAGCGTGACCTGCGGGTTGCCTCCGACGAACAAGGCCGATGGCCCCCCCAAGGCCTGTGGCCACGGCGAATGCCAAACGGGCGCCGCGCTCACCAAAGACTGCAGCCCTTGCGCGGACCAGGTCTGTCTGGTCAAGCCGTCGTGTTGCGATCCCGTCAAAGGCAAGTGGGACGCCTCGTGCGTGGACCTCGCGGGCGAGTCCATCGGCGCCTGCCGGGGTGTGTGTGCGGGTGGTCCGTCGTCCTGCGGCCACAGCGAGTGCGAGGCCGGTCCCGCGCTCGCTGCGAACTGCTCGGAGTGCGCGGCTCACGTCTGCAAGCGCGACGCCTACTGCTGCACCTCGGGCAAGTGGGACTTCATTTGCGCCAAAGAGGCGAAGGAAGATCCATGGTGCGGCTGCGGCGTGCAGTGACGACCTGGACGGACTTGCCTGCCCTCGGTCGATGGCGTATCCGAACACAAGCGCGAGCACTGGAGCGCACCCCTCCGGGGCGCCACCCGCTCGAGAACCAGGGAGAGACCGATGGGCAGGAAAGTCTACGTAGTCGGCGTCGGGATGACGAAGTTCGAGAAGCCGGGCTCCAAGGAGTGGGACTACCCGGACATGGTGAAAGAAGCCGGCGAGAAAGCCCTCGCCGACGCGGGCATCCCGTACACCAAGATCCAACAGGCCGCGGCCGGCTACGTCTACGGCGAGAGCACGAGCGGTGAGCGCGCGCTGTACCAGCTCGGGCTGACCGGCATCCCCATCTACAACGTCAACAACAACTGCTCGACCGGGTCGACGGCGCTGTTCTTGGCCAAGCAGCTGGTCGAAGGCGGCCTGGCCGACTGTGTGATGGCCGTCGGGTTCGAGAAGATGGAAAAGGGCTCCCTGGGCGCCAAGTTCATGGATCGCGTGAACCCCCTGGACAAGCACATGATGCTGATGATGGAGCTCCGGGAGTTCGCTCCGGCGCCGCCGGCCCCGCAGCTGTTCGGAAACGCTGGGCGCGAGCACATGGAGAAGTACGGGACCACCGCCGAGCAGTTCGCCAAAGTCGGCTGGAAGAACCACAAGCACTCGGTGAACAACCCCTACTCGCAGTTCCAAGACGAATACTCGCTCGAGGACATCCTGAACGCCAAAGAGGTCTACGCGCCGCTCACCAAGCTCCAATGCTGCCCGACCTCGGACGGCGCCGGAGCTGCCATCTTGGCCAGCGCCGAGTTCGTGAAGCAGCACAAGCTCGAGAACAAGGCCGTCGAGATCGCGGGCATGTCGATGGTGACCGACCTCGGAAGCTCCTTCGACGAACGGAGCTGCCTCAAGATCGTGGGCTGGGACATGAGCCGAAAGGCAGCCCAAACGGCCTACGAGCAATCGGGGCTAGGCCCGGAGAACCTGAATGTCGTCGAGCTGCACGACTGCTTCAGCACCAACGAGCTCATCACCTACGAGGCCCTCGGCCTGTGCCCCATCGGCAAGGGTGGCGAGCTGATCGACTCCGGCGCCGTGACCTACGGTGGCAAGGTCGTCGTCAACCCCTCCGGCGGACTGATCTCGAAGGGCCATCCCCTGGGCGCGACGGGCCTCGCGCAGTGCGCAGAGCTCAACTGGCAGCTCCGCGGCCTGTCCGAAAAACGCCAGGTCGACGGCGCCAAAGTCGCGCTCCAGCACAACCTCGGTCTCGGTGGCGCGGCCGTCGTCACCATCTACCGCCGACCCGACGCGATCAACTGACCGATGCGGTGCAAGGCCCGCCGGACTCCAACCGTTGTACCTCGGTCGTGTGTCCGCGCGGGCCTGCTCTCGCGCAGGGTGAAGAAAACACCCATCGATTCCGCCCCTGAACCGTCTCACCGATTGTACGCTCGAGACCGAAGGCATGCGCACCCGTCACGTCGTCCTGGTTGGCTTGGTTTTCACCTGCGCTCCGGGCTGCGCCACGCCGTCAAAGGCTCCCGCTGCCGAACCCGAATCGCCCAGCCCGCTCCCTGGCTACGTCCAGCAGCCGGGTTCGACGGAGGAGCCACCCAGCCCCCCGCCGCCTGAGCCCCTGGGGGGTGCGTCCAGCACCGACGAGAACGCCTTCGCGAGCATCGCCGAGGCCGAAGCGGCCCTCGACCGCGCGCAGGCGGAGCTGAACCCGAAGCCCGCGGCCGACAAGGCCGGCAAGACCGCCCAGGATGGCCCCGCAAGACCCAAGGACTCCACCGCGCCACGGCCGACCGCCACGCCGCAACGCGAGGCCCCAGACCCCTGCGTGAACGCCTGCAAGGCCTTCGCGTCGCTCAAGCGCGCTGCCGTCGCCGTGTGCCGACTCGCGGGCGAGGCCGACGCGCGCTGCAAGCGTGCTCAGAGCATCGTGAGCAAGAACGAGGCCCGCATGACTGCCTGCAAATGCGCGGCGAACGGAGAGTGATCGATATGCGACTCGGATTTGCGTGGCTTGCGCTCACGACGCTGCTGGCGGCTGGCTGCAAGCAGCAAGAAGCGGCGCCTGCGCCAGCTCAGTCTCCCGCCGAGAGTCAGCAGACGCCCGTCAGCGCTCCGATGCAGCCGGGGGCGTCGCGGCCATCGCCGATGCCTACCCTGGGTTCAGAAAGCACCGACACGCCGACATCAGACGACTTGCCCCAGAAGCGCAAGGCCGAGGACTTGTCCCTGCCGGAGGCGGAGAAGGCGCTCGACGAAGCTGCGACCACCCTGAACCAACTGCTGGGCAGCAAGGGCGCAGCCGGAGACGCGACGCGGCTGAGCGCGGGCGACACGCGCTGCCCCGAGGCCTGTAAGGCCATGGGCTCGCTGCGCCGAGCCGCCGCCGCCGTCTGCCGGCTCGCGGGAGACGCCACCGAGCGCTGCTCGCGCGCGAAGACCATCGTCAAGGACAGCCAGCTCCGCTTAGCGGCCTGCAAATGCGACCCTGACAAGGACTGACCCAAGGCGCGCGCCCGCTGCGGGTTCAACCCTTCGGGAGGTCCATGACGATGATTCGATACGGGATTTGTGCGGCGGCTCTGCTGGGGTTTCTGAGCGTCTCGGGTACGGCACGCGCCGACGTGACCAGCGCGGAGCGCACCGAGGACGGCAACCGCTACATCTTCGACGACGAGCTCTTGAACTCCGACGTGGGTTTTCCCGCCGGAGCGCGCATTCAGGTCCGTCCCCTTGCCGGCAGAGTGCTCCTGATCCGGCCTCGCACTTCGTTCGTGCGCGAGATGTTCAAGTCCGTCGAGAAGATGTGACACGCGAGGGCCCTTCGAGCAGCATGGCTGCCGAAGCTCGATGACCGCAACGCGACCCCTCATCGGACGGCTGGCGCCGAGCCCGACGGGCTTGCTTCACCTGGGCCACGCGCGATCGTTTCTTCTCGCGTGGTGGAGCGCGCGCTCGCGCGGCGGCGGCATGGTGCTGCGCATGGAGGACTTGGACGGTCCGCGAGTGAAGCCGGCGATGATCGACGCTGCCTTGCGCGATCTCGACTGGCTCGGCCTCGATTGGGACGGCCCTTGGCTCCTGCAGTCGTCCGGTTTGGAGCGGCTCCGAGCGGCCGTGGATCGGCTCACAGACAGCGGGGCGCTCTATCCCTGTGTGTGCTCTCGCGGCGATCTGCGAGCGCAGCTCAGCGCGCCGCAGCAGGGCGATGTCGAGCTGCGCTACCCCGGCACCTGCCTGGGTCGCTTCGAATCGCTCGATGCCGCCCGCGCCGAGAGCGGGCGCGACGCGAGCCTGCGCTTCCGAGTCCCGACCGGGGCTGTCACCATCAACGATGGCTTCGCCGAAGCAGCGAGCTTCGACGTGCAGGCCGAGGTGGGCGATTTCATGGTCGCACGCCGGGACGGGACGCCCGCCTATCAGCTCGCCGTCGTGGTGGATGACGCGCACCAAGGCGTGACGGAGGTGCTCCGAGGCGACGATCTCCTCCCGAGTGCAGCCCGGCAGTGGCACCTCCAACACGCGCTCGGCCTGGATCACCCCACCTTCGTGCATGTTCCACTCGTGGTCGACGGGAGCGGGCGACGCTTCGCGAAGCGGGCGGACGATCTGAGCTTGGCGGAGCTGCGAGCGCGTGGCGTCGACCCACGCGCCATCGTGAGCTGGGCAGCGCGCTCGGCTGGGCTCGAGGTTCCGAAGCGCCCCACCGCCCGCGCGGTGCTGCCGGCCTTCACCCTCGAGCGGCTGCCGCGGACGCAGGTGCGGCTCAGTGCTGACGATCTTGCTATGCTCATGAGCAGCAAATGACGCCGCACCCACGACGCCGATTTCTGGCGCTGTCCGCCCTGGCGGCAGGTTCCCTCGCGGCACCGCCGCTCTGGGCGGCGGACGAGCCGCGCATCTTGTACGTGCAGCCGCTCGGGAAGGCATTGCCCCAGGCAGATCTGGAACTGGTGATGCGAGCGCTGCGCGCGTTCTACGCGGTGGAGGTCAAGAGCCTGGGACGCGTCGACCTTCCAAAATCAGCGTACTACCCCAAGCGCGCGCGCTACCGGGCAGAGAAGCTGCTCGCCTTTCTCGCCCCGCGCCTGCCCAAGGACGGCAATCGAATCCTCGGACTCACCAGCGTCGACATCAGCACGACCAAGGGAAAGGTCGAAGACTGGGGGATTTTGGGGCTCGCCACAATCGACGGAGCGGCGTGTGTGCTGTCGTCGTTCCGCTGTAAACGTCAGGCCAAGAATGCCGAGCACGCGCGCGTTCGTTTTGCGAAAGTCGCGGTCCACGAGATTGGGCATACCTTCGGCTTGGATCATTGCCCGAACCGCGGCTGCCTGATGGAAGACGGCGGTGGCAGCGTGCTCACGACGGATCGCGAGTACGACCTCTGCTACGACAGCCGCCGCTCGCTGCTCGAGCGAGGCGTTGCGCTGGCAAGCGGCGACATCCCCTGGCCGAAGCCCAAGAGCAAATAGCTCAGTGGATGCGCGGCACGATCGGCAACTCGGCGACGATCTTGGCTTCAGCCCGCGCCAGCTCGTCGAGTCGTGCGCGGGTGGTGTCCGCTCCGAATCTGGACTCGGCGAGGCTCACGAACAGCGTCGCGTGCCCGGTTTCACTCGACTCGAGTCGGCGGAAGATGGCTGCGAGACGCGCCTCCCCCCGCCGCTCGAGCTCGGTCCTCAGCAACCGGAAGCGCTCACAGGATCGGGCCTCGATCAGCGCACCGACGAGCAGCCGGTCGAGTTTGCGTTGCTCCTGGGGCTGGCGAAGCAGGCCCTTCAGGGCCTTGGCGTAGGGATCACCGCGGTCCCGCGATAGCTCGGCGCCGCGCTCCAGAAGCAGCTCGTGGACCTCGCGGAAGTGCCCGATCTCCTCCTCGGCGATCCGCGCCATTGCGGAGACCAGCTCTGCGTCCTCGGGATAGTCGTTGATGAGGGCCAACGCGCTGGCACTCGCCTTCTTCTCGCAATGGGCGTGGTCCGCCAAGGTCAGCGTGAGATCGTTGGCCGCGACCTCGGCCCAATTGGCGAGCGACTGGCTCTGCAAGAAGCGTTCGGCGGGGCGCGGGTCAGCGGGCATCGGCCGAGTGTCTAGCGCGATTTCGCGCCGGGAGCCTGATCTCCGTGTCCCGGTCGCGTGAACCGCGGACGATGGGCGACGAACGCGGGCCGGAACTTTCGGTCGGGCTGCCTGGCATGAGCCATGCTCTGCGCTCCGACGAATGACCTCGCCAATCTCGGTCGCTGCGCTGACCCTCGCCTTCGCCCTCGGCCTCGTCGCCGCCCCGGCCTCAGCCGATCCGAGCTCGACGGGAGACCTGCTCATCGCCGCGGGCGCGAGCTATCGGCATGTGACCGACCTGGACCTCGCCGCCATCGGCGGCTCCGAGGACTTCGGCGCGGACCACGATCAGAGCCCCGGCTCGCTGTCGTTCGAGGTCGGGGCCGGCATGGCCTTCGCTGCTGCCCTCGAGCTGCGCGCGAGCGCCTGGATCGGGGTGGGCGGCCTGGCGCTCGCCCACGTCGAAGAGAGGTACTTCGGCGGCGGCCCCGAGCTGGTTGGGTCCTCGTTGACGGTCGGCACCGGAGGCAGCCTGCGCTACGCGCCGCGCCTGAGCTCCGATCTGCGACTCCTGATCGGTCCCGCCGGGGACTGGAAGCGCCTCACCGCCGCGTCACCGCTCGGATCCGCGCACCTCGAGCTGGTGGGCGTCGGGCTCGACGCAGGACTGCGCTGGCGCGCGGGCGCCGTGTCCCGCCGGATCGACGGACACCTCGAACTCGTGTTCAGCGCGCGGCGTGAGCTGCCCGTCGGCGTCTGGGTCGGACGAAGCGGCGACGGCGTGTTGTTCTCCGGCGTGCAGGCCGGGGGCGATCCGATCTACAGCGCGGGCGTCGGCGCAGCCTACGTCTTCTCGATCAACGACGTGCTCTGAGCCGGAACACGGGCAGCTCCGGCCGACAGAGAAAGCGCGCCGGAACCAGGCTGGTTCCCGTGCCCCGACTGACGTAGGCGCGACCGGCGCGGGTGTCGTAGAAACCCTTGACGAAGCGTCCGCTGCCGGGCGGCACCAGCGGAGCAACGGGTCCGAAGCGGATCTGACCACCGTGAGTGTGTCCGGCCAGGGACAAATCGAAGCGTGGCGCCTCGAAGGGCAGTTGCTCGAACATCGCAGGACTGTGGGTGAGCAGGAGCCTGGGCGCGCCCTTCGTGTCGAGCTTGGCGAGAGACGCCAGCGTCTGATCCCAGCGCGGAGCACCGGCGTAGCCGTCATCGGTCGCGGCCACGACGACGCCACCCACGTCCGCACACTCGTTGACCAGCAGGCTCGCCCCCGTGCGGGCGTACTCATGCGCCAGGCCCAGGGCCGTGAATCCACCCCAGTGCTCCCAGTTGCCCAAGGTCGCCACGACGGCAGCGCCAGCAGCGCGGAGACCGCTGCACAGCTCCGCCAGCACCGCGAGTGACTCGGGACGATCCACGATGTCTCCGGTCAGCACCACGAGCTGGATCTGCGACTGTCGCACCGCCTCGACAATGCCCAGCTCGACCCGGCCCATGCTTCGCAGGTGGGCGTCGGTGACATGAGCGATCGAGAAGCCATCGAGAGCCAAGGGGAGACGCTCGATGGCGAGATCGTGCCGAGTGACGTCCAGCCACGCGGGCTCGATCGCAAACGCATCCAACGCAACCGCTCCCGCGACTGCTCCCGCGCCAGCCAGCAGGCGACGGCGGCCGAGGCGCGGCTTCAGCTCTTGACGATGGTTCGGATCCACTTGCCGTAAGCGTAGATCCCCATGGCCGTGGCGACACCTATCGCCCCCATGAAAATCCACACCACGCCGACGTTGTGGGACGTGTACAGGAGATGCGTGAGCGCTTCCCGGGATTCGCCGGTGAATTTCATCAGCTCGGCGAAGGCCTCGCCTTGCTTGATGGCCTCGACCTGCGCGGCGCCCATGCCTCGCTCGAGGAGCAATTCGCGCGCGAAGCGATCCTTCGAGGCGAAGTGGTCGTACAGGACCGGGGCCGTGAAGCCCTCGATGCCCCAGCCGATGGCCAGCGGGATCTGCGAAAACCCGAGGTACATCGCCTTCTTGTCCGCGGGCGCGAAGTTACCGATGAACTCGCTGAACTTCGGGCTCGAGAGCATCTCGCCGACGCTGAAGATCAGGATCGCGCCCACCGAGAGCCAGCCCAGGGTCGAGTAACCCGACAGAAACATGGACACGCAGGCCAGCAGCGTGCCGATCACCATGCTGGTGGTGGCGCGCATCCGCCCGCTGAGCCACGCGAACAAGAAGCAGGTCGTCATGATCAAGCCCGCGTTGAGGTTGAGCATGCCCTCGGGGAGGATTTCCGTGCCCTCCTTGTTCATCACCACGAAAAACTTCACGAACGCGGAGTCCGTGCCGCCGGTTCCGAACAGGGTCTTCACGATGTCACGCGTATCGACCCAATCGTCGATGTGCGCGGGCAGCACGTCGAAGAGCGCGTTGAACATGTACCAGAAGCCGGAGAAGATCAGCAGATACAGCCAGACGTGCTTCTTGACGAGCTCGCGCAGCGACTCCTTCCAGAGCGCCTCCTGCTTCAGCTTGCCCTCTTTCGCGAGCTTCGCCCGCTCCAGTCGCTCCGCTTTGCCCGGCTCCTTGTAGACCAGCAAGAGCAGGAAGTTCAGCGAGATCAGAGCAGCGCAGGACAAGAACACGTAGCGCCACTCCATCTTGCGCATGTAGCCGGCCAGGAGCGGCCCCATGAACCCACCAATGTTGACGGTCTGGTAGAAGATGCCCCAAGCCATCGAGCTGTTCTCGCGCTTGGTGGCCTTGACCAGCGTGCCCTGGATACCGGGCTTGAACACCGCTGTACCCGTCGCCAGCAACATGGCACCGACGAAGAAGCCAGCGAAGGTCGGGAAGAAGGCCATCACGAGGTAGCCTGAGATCTTGATCACGGTGGACGCAAAGATGGTCTCCTTGTAGCCGTAGCGGTCGGAGAGGCCGCCGGTGAAGACCGGCACCAACGACTGCACCCAGGCCCAAGTTCCGAGGATGATCCCAAACTGCGACATCGTGACGCCGAGCCCGCCCTTGCTCATGGGCGCCTTGGCGTAGAGCGTCGCCACCGCCTTGACGCCGTAGTAGGCGAAGCGTTCGACCATCTCCATGGCGCCGACGACCCAGAACACGTAGCCCAGCGAGATGATGGCTGCCCCGAGCCCCAACTGCTTGACGTCGTCGAGCGCCGCCGTGTCTGACGCCGCACTCTGCTTCGCTTCCGAGTTCTCGCTCATGAGTCGGACGGCCCTCCCTGGCCGGCCGGGACCTTAGAACGAGGGCCTCGGGCGTTTCAACGCATGGTTTCCCGGGGTCCAGCGAAGTGGTGGAGCAAGTCGGCCATCCCTGCCGCTCTCGCCACGTCTTCCAGCGCGATCAGTCCCACGATTCCGTCGGACGATCGCACCACCAGGGGCCGGCCACCGCGCTCAATCAGGCGCGTCCGGACCTCGGCGAGCGGCTCGGTCGCCGCGACCTCGTCGACGTCCCGACTCATCACGCCCGCCACGAAGGTCATGGGACCCTGGCGGCGGACCGCTTCCAAAATCTCGTCGCGTCCGAGGGTGCCCACCAAGCGCTCGCCCAAGACCACCGCGTAGTGCGGCTGAGACGAGCGCAGCGCGTACTGCATGGCGCCCGCGAGCATCTCACCGGGCTCGAGGCGGTGCGCGTGCGGGTCCACTGCATCCGCGGCGTTGAGCCCGGCGAGCGAAGCCAAGATCTTCGCTGTCGTTCGCTCTTGCGCGGCACCCATGAACACGAAGACTCCGATCAGGACCAAGATGATGTTCGCGCTCAAGAGTCCGATGGCCGCGAGCGTCGCCGACAAGAGCTGTCCCACGGTGGCGGCGATACTCGTCGCGCGGAGGCGGCCGAGAAAGAAGCTCAGGACGGCGCGCAGCACGCGGCCGCCGTCCATGGGCAGCGCCGGGATCATGTTGAAGACAGCCAGAGCTATGTTGGCCGCGGTCAGCACCGCCACCAGGGTCGCGAGCGCCGGCGGAGCCATCAGCGCTCTCATCATCCCGCCCTCTGACACCCAGACCGGCCCCGCGACCACGAGTGCCCCGAGAACCAAGAGCACGGCCAAGACCACGTTCACCAGCGGTCCGGCCACCGCGATCAACAGCTCGTGCAGCGCGGTCTTTGGCTCCCGGCCCAGGCGGGCGACCCCGCCAATGGGCAACAGCAAGATCTCTCGAACCGAAACCCCGAAGCGCTGCGCGACCAGGCTGTGTCCGAGCTCGTGCAGCGCAACGCACGCGAAGAGCAAGCACACCAGGAGCGCTCCGAATAGCGCTCCCTTCGTTCCGTGCGACATCCCCCACTCCACTGCTCCGAGCACCACCACGAACAGAAACGTGGCGTGGACGCGGATCGGGATCCCCCGCACGGTGACGATCCGCCAAGACAGCTTCATCAGAGGTGCGGCCAACGTAATGCCAGTGCCCCGACTTGGCGAGGCAAGGGGCTACTGGCAGGGCTTGCTCAGGGCACCAAACTCGCCCAAGAGCTCCGTGTAGGCCTCGATGCGGCGGCCCCCGTTCGCGGTGTCGGTGTACTGGAAGAAGATGCGGTGGTCGTCGGGCTTGATGCCCGCCAAGAAGAACGAGTCCGCGTCGGAGTCGGTATTGCCGAACGCGTAGGCGACCTTGAATCCGCGCCCCTGGAGCTCGTCGATCTCGCCCTTCTTGAAGGCGACCGCGGCGCCGCCGGTCGCGCCGAAGGCAAAGGTGGTGTGGACCGGACCGAGAGGGAAGCCCTTGACGTCGACGAACTCCCGGGTCCGTCCCACCAAGAACTCCGGGCGCGCCGTCAGATAGAAGGGGCGAAACGCCTTCTGTGCCAGCAGGCTGAGCGCCTTGCCCGCGTCCGGGTTGGGGTCGGAGACCGCACCGGTGAGCAACGCGCCGTACTCTTCGGTCTCTTTGCTGGTGAGCGTGCCGTCCACGTCCGTGATGAAGTAGGTGGTGCCCGGCGGCGCGATCTCGATGTACTGGTCGGTCCCGGAGAGATCCCCCGCCACGACCATGTGGATGCGATGCCGACCGATGCCGAGGGCGCTCGATGAGGGGATCTTGAAGTAGACGCGGCCGCCGGTGTCTTCGGCCCCCTCGACGGTCGGGTGCTGGCCGTCGTTGGTCGTGAGCACGGTCCCGAGCTTGTCCCAGGTCGCCCCGCACCCGCGGTTGAGCCAAATGTCGACCTCTTCGTCCTTGAGATCCTTGTCCGTGACGCCGTAGGCAGTTTTTCCGAGCACCCACTGATCCATGCCCGGCGGAAGAATGAGATCGCGGCCGCGGTGATTGGCGAATCCGGTGGCCACGATCACGGGGCTCGCCACCGAGTGCTTCCACGGGCGCTTGGTGAAGGTGGGCAGCGGGGCGTCGCACGCGGGCATCGGGAAGCAACTCACGCTGGCGGAACCGCCGCCGCCGACCACGGTGCCACCACTGCCCGCCGCGCCGCCGCTGCTCAGTCCACCGCTGCCGCCGCTGGGCACGCCGCCTGCACCGCCGCCCATCGGCGCGCCGCCACTGCCACCTCCGCCCGACGTGGCGCCCACTCCGCCGCCACCGCCGTTGTAGCCAGGCTGGTCGGACTCCGCCGAGCAAGCGAGCGTCGCGGAGATGATGGCGAACGACAGCCAAGTGAACGAGCGGCTCAGTGCCATCGACGCTAGACTACCGCGCGGCAGGTCCCAAGACCAGCGGTGCTAGGTTCCGGCGCATGGCCACGCGAAGGTTCTCGGTCTGGGCCGTCGGGCTGGTGGCCGCGTGCAACTCGACGCCCGCGGCGCCGGGCACGCCGCCGTCGGCCCCGAGCGACGCCCGCGAGGCGAGCAACGCCCGCGTCGAGTCACCACCGCCCGCGACGCTAGAATGGATCGAACGGCTCACCGGCGGTGCGAAGTCCAGCGATGCGCTGCCGATGGTCGTCGCAATGCACGGCCTCGGGGACCGTCCCGAGTCGTTCGGTGAACTCTACACGGGATTCGACGCCAAAGCTCGCTTCGTACTCTTGCGCGCGCCCGACCCCTGGGGTGACGGCTTCTCTTGGTTCCCATTCCGCGCGAGCGATGACGACGCTCTGCGCGCGCCGGGCATCGCCGCTGCAGCTGAGCGCGTCGTGACGACGCTCACTGCGCTCGGAAAGCGCTACGCCACACTCGGCAAGCCCGTCGTCACTGGGTTCTCCCAGGGCGGCATGCTCAGCTTCGCCGTCGCCGCGCGCTACCCGGAGCGGATACGCGCCGCGATCCCCATTGGCGGTGCGTTACCCCAGCCACTCTGGCCAAGCCTCGACGCCGGCTCGAACAGCGTGCGCATCGTGGCGCTGCATGGCGAAAGTGACGCTCTGGTCCCGGTCGGGCCAACCCGAATGAGCGTGGGCGCGCTCGCGACTCGGGGCTTCGACGCCCGGCTCGAGACCTTCCCCGGCGTGGGGCACGGCATCCCCGCTCCGATGCGCGCGCGCTACTTCGCAATCCTGAAGGCCGCGCTCCAGAGCCCCTGATCTCAGCCGGGATAACGCGTGCCCCAGGGTCGCTCGTCTTCGACCACCAGCTCCGGAAGCGTCATGGACAGCTCGCGCGCGAGGCGTGCCACGAGCTCGAAAAAGATCACCGCACTGGCGCCGAAGAGCACGTGCTCGCCCAGGCGAAAGTGCGGCAGGAGGAAGGGCACCCCACCATGGTCGGTGTAGAAACCGAAGATGCGCTGACGTCCCGACAGGAGCGGCTCGAGCGGCACGTCGATGACCTCCGCGAGCTCCGGCGACGCGATGCGAGGACTCGCCCGCTGGCTCAGCAGGCCCACGAAGGGCGTGATCAGGTACTTGCCCGTCACCACGGGGATAGGTGTGAGCTCACCGAGCACGTCCACCTCGTCCGCGACGACCGCAAGCTCCTCCTCGAGCTCGCGACTAGCCGCCGCTCGGAGCGGCTCGCCAACGTGAGGCTTGCCACCTGGGAAGCCGAGCTCTCCCGCGTGGTCCGCCAGCGTGGCCGCGCGCACGACGACGAGCGCGCTCGGCTGAGGGTAAATCCGCACTGGAACGACTACGGCCGCAGCGGCGGAGACGCCGGGAAAGCGCGGCGGTGTGGGGAATATGGCGGGGCCCTCCACGGCGCGAACGAGGAGCTCTCGCGTGAGCGGCTCAGACATGGATCACTCTCGAACTCACGGTGGCGACTCAAGCGCAACGCCAGCAGGACTGCAATCGTCGTGAGCCCCGCACCCAGCCCGATCCAGAGCCCAGCTACGCCGAGCCCGCCCCGCGTCGCCAGCGCGATGCCGAGTGGTAGGCCGACCGCGTAGTGCCCCAGGAGGCTCGCGAGAAGGGCGAAGCGGGTGTCGCCGGCGCCGCGCACTGCGCCCACCAGCACCACCTGAACCGAGTCCACGATCAGGACGGCTGCGGCGAGAGACATCAGGTTCGATGCGCCAGCCAGCGCTGAGGCATCAACGGTGACCCACGCCGCGAGCTTGCCCGGCACCAATACAAATGGCGCAGCGAGCAGCGTTCCCAGCGCAAGCGCGAGCCCCGACGACAGTCCCGCGACCCGCCGCGCCCCGGCTGCGTCACCGCGACCGAGCGCGCGCCCGATCTGCGCCGCCACACCGCTGCCGAATCCCACCGGCAACATGAAAAGCGTTCCGACCCAGGTCATCGCCACTTGGTGAGCACCAAGCGCATCGGGTTCGATCACCGCCACCACCAGCCCCAAACCGGCAAACACCGCGTACTCGGCGACGAGCGCGAGGCCGGCGGGCACCCCGACCCGCAGCAGGGGCATCAACGCTTCCAAGGAGAGGCTGCCGGCGAAGCGCGGCCTCGGTACCAGCGACGCGAGCACGAGCGTTTGCACCACCGCTCCCGCGCTCTCGGCAAGCCCGACGCCGAGCACGCCGAGGGCCGAGGCGAGCGGAGGCGCCGTCGCCAACACGCACAGATTCGCCGCGAGGGCCGCCGCGAGCACGCTTCGCGTTCGATTCTCCGCAGCGGCGGCGCTCCGGAGCACGACGAAGGCGAGGTGTGGAGCCAGCCCGGGCAGGCGTCCCCACAGGTAGAGCTTCAGGTCGTCAGCCGGCTCTGGGGCGACACCCGCGTGACGAACACCTGTACTCACTGCGAACAGCGCGAGCCCGAGCACCAGCGCCAGCCCCGCCGCGAGCAGCAGTCCCTGTCCCAACGCGCGGCGCACGCCGTCGACGTCCCCTCGACCCGCAGCGCGGCTGGCGATGGGCTCGATGCCCAGCAGCACGCCGACGCCGAACGCGGTGACAGTGAAGAAGATGGAGGCACCGAGCCCGACAGCGCAAAGCTCGCGCCAGCCGAAGTGCCCTGCCACAGCCACGGCGATCGTACCTGCCAAGGTCTGCGCGAGGCTCGCCAGCGCCAAGGGGGCGCCTGCCCGGAGCAGCGACTTGCTTTGGGAAATGACTGGGAGATCGTGCACCGTTCGCTGCGCCCGTTCGACGCTTCAACGCTCGGGGGGGTGCGGACGATTCCGCGGCTGCTCAGAGCTCGATGCCCGCAAGCAGCATGGGGCGCACGCCGGTGAACCTGAGGGCGGACTCGGTATCCGCAACCTTGAACTCGAGGGTTCGGAACGAGTAGACCTGAAGCTCGAGGTCCAGCCGGAGCCCGAGCTTCCCGAGGTCCACCAAGAGACCTGGACCCACCCCGGCCTGACCGCCGAGGTAAGGCCCAGACTTGGATTCGCAGGTCCAGCCGGAGTTCTGTTCGAGGTTGAAGCATGCATCCGACTGCGCCGACGCGGCGGATTCCAAATCACCACTCGGAACCAGCACGCTCATGCCAACGTGGCCGCGCAAGGTGAGCGCGGTCTTCTTCGAGAGGTCGAACACGCCTTCGAGCACGAGGTCGGCCGAGACCACAGTGCCGAGCTCGAAGCGCTCACCGGACTCCTCGACCGCGAGGTCGGGGATCAGCCCGAGGCCAAGGCCGATCCGGAAGTTGCGCGAGGAGCTGTACAGCCAGTCCATGCCCAGCGCGTAGGATGCAACCTCTCCGTACTTCGTCGTCTCGAGCGAGTCGGAACACATGTCGCCATCACACTCCTGCGCCGCCGTCCCCGAACCCGCAAAGCTGGCGCCTCGCAGCACCCAAACCGAACCGGTGCGGCGGTGCTCCTCTTCGTGCTCCACCACCGGCGGCGCCTCACCCACGCTGGGGGTGTAACTGTAGCCCTCGGGCGACGGCGGCGGCGAGGCCTGCGCCAAGGCTCGAGACGAACACAGAATCACACACGCTGCGAAGCTCAGGGTCTTCATCACATCCTCCTCAGCGCTTCGTGATCCGAGTGCCCTCGAGCTCACTCACACGTTTGCAGCCCTGTGGAAGGCAGTGATAGAGGGCGTAGGCGTCCTTGTTGATCCAGACGCCGTCCTTCTCGACCTGCGCGCCGGTCTCGCCCATCACGACCCAGACTTCCGATGGCCCCCCCGCCGCCACCGCGGTGACGTTGCGGCTGACCACCTGCGCGGCCGGGGTCGCTGGAAAGCAGCCCGCTGCGGCGCACGCCAATGAAAAGAAACCCACGATTTTCAGCGCTGTCTTCGCCATGGCGCCCTCTTCGGTCCGGGTTCGCGGGCAGTTGCGTGCTTTTTCTGGGCGTGGCCATGCTGCCCGAGTGCAACCGCTGATCGTCTTGGCGCATGGCGCCGGCGCCCCGTCCTCCTCCGCCTGGATGCGAGCCTGGCGCGCGCGGCTGGAGACGCTCGGCGAGGTCCACGCCTTCGACTACCCGTACATGGCTCGTGGCTCGAAGCGCCCCGATCCGCTGCCCTCGCTGATCCTCGCTCACCGGGACGCGATCACGCAGGCCACGGCCGGTCGCGAGCGCCCGCTGGTCCTTGCCGGCAAGAGCATGGGGTCCCGCGTGGCTTGTCACGTGGCGGCCGAGCACACGGACGTCGCAGCGCGTGCGCTGGTCTGCTTTGGCTATCCCTTGCTCGGCCAAAACGGCAAGGTTCGTGACGCAGTCCTGCTCGCGCTCCGAACACCCATCCTTTTCTTGCAGGGTGACCGCGACAAGCTCTGCCCGCTCGATCTACTGGACCGCGCCCGCGCCAAGATGACCGCCCCGAGCGAGATCCACGTGGTCGAGAGCGGAGATCACTCGCTCTTGTGCACCAAGACCTGGCTCAAACAAGCAGACCGCGCGCAGAGCGACGTGGACGCCGAAGTGCTGGGCGTCATCGCTCGCTTCGTATCAGCCCAGGATGCGGGCCACGCGGGCTGACCAGCCGGGCAGCTCGCCCGGATCCTCGGGATAGCGGGCGTAGTGCGCCGACGCTGCGGCTCCCCGGGCGAGCGCCGGGATCAATCCACGGGCGAGCCGGCGCTCGGTCGCGACCCCGCGCAGCGCCCCCACGACCACGCCGGGGCTCGGGCGCGGCAGCCGCTGTTCGAGGCCAGCGCGCGCCGAAACCTCGTCCAAGAGGCCGACGGCCATCATCCGACCGAGATCCGCTTCCGACAAGCGCTGAGAGAATCGTCGGAAGCAATCGAAGGTGGCGAACAAGCCTCCGTACTGACGGTGCCACTCAACGGCGTAAGCGTGCAACTTGCGGCCCGATGCCAAGACGTCGGCCAAGATGCGCGCCGCAATGAGCCCAGCGCCGATGCCGGATCCGTGCGCAGAGAACACCTGGCAGGCCGCGTCTCCGATCAGCGCTACGTTGCCGCGGGCGATCACGTCGAGGGGACGCCGGAGGGGGATCGCGCGCGCTCCGCCGAACAGCGTCGCGCCGATCCAGCGCTGATCAGCCACGAAGCGGTCCAGGATCTCCTGACCGGAAGCGTGACCGTCTCCGGGGATGCTCCCGGTCAAGATGCCGACGCGATCTCCGGCGAGCCTCAGGTTGATCACCGAGAACCCTCCGGCCACGCCGGTGAAGCAGAGCGTGTGTCCGGCGGCGACCTGATGCCGATCGAAGAAGGCGCGCGCCGCGGCCATGTCGGACACGGCCCGCACCTCTTGGGCCGCCGCGCAGAGATCGGCTTGATCGACCCGAGTCTGATCCAGCAGCCGCGCCCCGGCGAGCCCGGAGGCGTCCACGAACCAGCGCGCCGAAACCCTGCCCGCGCTGGTGTCGAGCGACCTGCCGTCGAAGCCGAAGACCCGCACCCCGTCCAGGATCTTCGCGCCTTGCTCACGAGCCGCGCTCTGCAACCGCTCGACCAGCGCGCGCATGTCCACCTCGAGCACGTCGTGACCACGGATGGTCACGCGGCGCGGGCCGAACCCCGCCAGCAGACTCAGCTCGTGGCCTGCGCCGAACAGCTCGTCGCCGCGCGGCCGATCGATGCCGGCGCGGTCGAAAGCCCACCCAGGCACACCGTTCACCCATCGCGCGCCGGCGTCGCGCGCCGCGCGTCGCTCCAAGCACAGCACCGACAGCCCGCGCTCTCGAGCCATGAACGCCAGCGCGGCTCCCGCAGTCCCTGCACCGACGATGGCCAGATCCGCTTGCATGAGGTATGCGCCATCCTGCCATGCCCGAGACCCTCCGACTCGAACGAAACGACCACGTGATCAGCGTCGTGCTGCAGAAGCCCACCATGCCCCCGCTCTTCTTCGAGGAGCTCGGCGCTGCCTTCGACGAGATCAGCGCCGATCCCGAGGTGCGCGCGGTCGTCCTGCGATCGGACGCCAAGCACTTCACCTACGGCTTGGATTTGCCCGCGGCCTTCGCCGAGCTCGGGCCCGGGCTGCAGGGCGGCACTGCCGCCGTGCGCATGGGACTCCACCAGACCATCCTGCGCATGCAGTCTCAGATCACCAAAGTCGCGAGCTGCCCAGTTCCGGTCATCGCCGCCGTTCACGGCTGGTGCATCGGCGGCGGCGTCGATCTGATCACCGCCTGCGACATCCGCCTCGCGGCCAGCGACGCTCGGTTCTCGGTCCGGGAGACCAAGATCGCCATCGTGGCTGACCTTGGCACGCTGCAACGCCTGCCGCTCATTGTCGGGCAGGGTCACGCCCGCGAGCTCGCCTTCACCGGCAAAGATCTGAGCGCCGAACGCGCGGAGCGCATGGGCCTGGTGAACGAGGTCTTCACGGACGCCACGGCGCTAGCGGCAGGCGCGGCGGCGCTCGCGGCCGAGATCGCCGGCAACGCGCCGCTCACCGTGCGCGGAGTGAAGCGCGTGCTCGATTTCGGGACGGGCCGCCGGGTCGCGGATGGTCTCGACTACGTCGCGGCCTGGAACTCGGCCTTCTTGGCCTCGGAGGACCTGGGCGAAGCCTTGGGGTCGTTCCTGGAGAAACGGCCGGCGAAGTTCCTGGGACGCTGAGAGAATCTCCCGTAGTTCCAAGCCCTTGGCGAGGCAGCTCTAACGGGACCCCAGCCAGCGGCATTCTCCAGGTCGAGTGGCCCAATCCTTCTGCCCCAGCGTTTTCGTGACCGGCGCGACCCCGACCGATGAAAAGCTCCGAGCCGTGTCGCTCGAGCACGAGCTCATCACCCGCGCGCTCTCCGGCGACGGGAGAGCCTTCGCCAGCTTGGTCGAGCCTCATCTGGCGGTGCTGTACCGCATCGCCGCCCGCGCTTGCGGGGACCGAACGCTCGCCGAAGACGCCGTGCAGGAAGCGTTGACGTTGGCCTTCGAGCGGCTCTCCGGCTACGAGCCTGGCACCTCGTTTCGGGCCTTCCTCGCCGCCTACGCGGTCCGCCGGGCGCAGACGCTGATCCGTGGCGAACGCCGCCGGCGGACGCGCGAAGACGGCTCCGAAGCGCCGAACGGTCAGCCCGATCCAGCCGACTTGGCGCGCGCGCACCAGGCTGCCCAACGAGTGCGCCGGGCGCTGGCTGGGCTGCCGGACAAGCGTCGCGCGGTAGCCATGCTCCGACTCGACGCCGAGCTTTCGTACGCTGAGATCGCCCAAGCCGTCGGGACCACGGAAGGCTCGGCCCGCGTGCTGGTGCACATGGCCCTGAAAGAGCTCCGCGAACAGCTTGCCGATCTCGTGACGGAAGAGAAGACTTTGGAGGAGGCATGACCGACTTCGATCACGATCGCAACCGAGAGCGACCTCAGAGCGCTCTTCGACGCCACCAGCGAAGCGCCCACCGGCGCTCAGCTCACCAAGCTGCGCGCTCGATCCGCAGACGTGCCCGCTCGCCGTCGCCGCTCCGTGTGGCTCATCTGGGCTCCATTTTTGGCCATCGCGGCCGGCTTCTTCGCGGTGGTTGTCCTCCGCGGTGACAAGAGCGACGGCGGCTCGGCCTTGCTGCCCAGCACCGCCAACGCATCGCTGACCGCACCGTCCGTGGCCAACGTAGCGCCGAGCCCGGCACCAGCCATCGAGCCCGCGCCCGACGACGCGGAGATCGTCGTGCCGGACTTGGCTGGGGCGGACGATGGTCCGAGCATGGACGTGCTCGCCGCTCCCCTGGATGACGCCGACGATCAGGATCTCGACCGCTGGCTGGCCGCAGCGGACTCCTACCTGGAGGAAGGATGAAACCGAGGCTCGTATCTCTGGTCAGCGGTCTGATCGCGCTTTCGTTGGTGCTGTTCGTCTTGCCCGCCCAGGCCGAAGGCAAGAAGGGCGACGACAAGCGCGCGAAGGTCGAGCAGCGTCAGAAGCAGGTGGTGTCCAAGGTCCTGCGACAAGAGGTGGGGCTGGACGAGAAGAAGTCCGAGGCGGTGATGAAGGTCCTCGCCAAGCATCAAACCGAGCGCAGCAAGCTGCAGACACAGCACCGCCAGTACCGCCGGGACCTGAGGGACCTCCTGCAGAGCGACAGCAGTGACGAAGCCCGGTACAAGAAGGGCGTCGACGGCTTTCGCTCGACTCAGAAGAAGCTCAACGCGCTACGTGACCAAGAGATGGACGAAATCGCGAGGCTCATCAGTCCCAAAGAGCAGGCCAAGCTTTTTGCCGCTCTGGAACGACTTCGGAAGAAGCTCGGCCGACGGCAGCGCGGCCCGGACTGATCGGCGGCGCCGCGCTCGGGCGTCCGCGACCAGGCGTTCCTTGCAGTTCAACCAATCTTGAACTAAACCGCCGAAAATGAGCATGGGCGCCGTCGATACGGCTACGGGCCGCCGCTCGCGAGCGGGTGGACTTGGGGGAGATCGAGCGCGAGCTCGATCGGGAGCTCGACGGGCCGTCGACGGGCTTGCTCAAAGCAGCGGAGCGACACCTCTGCATCACTCACGGTGCCAAGCGCGCGCGTCCGCAACTGGTGCTGCTCTTGGGGCAGGTCGCGGGTTCACCCCACGACGCTCTGGTCGATGCGGCCGTGGCGGTCGAGTTGATCCACTCGGCGAGTCTCTTGCACGACGACGTCGTGGACGAGGGTGAGCTCCGTCGTGGCTTGCCGACCGTCAACGCCCGTCACGGAAACGTGGTCGCGGTACTCGCGGGCGATCACCTGCTGTCGCGATCTCTCGTGCGACTGGCGCGCTACCCGCAGGCCCTGAGCACACGCGCCGCCGAGGTCGTGGCCGAGATGTCCCGGGCCGCGGTGCGTGAGGTCGAGGTGCGCGGCGACGCCTCCCTGTCGGCCAGCGGCTGGCGCGAGGTCGCCATGGGCAAGACCGCTGCTCTGTTCGGTTTGTGCGGCTTCGCAGCCGGCATCCTCTCGGGTGACCTGCCGCGGGCGCGTCGCTTCGAGTCTGCGTCGCGCAGCCTGGGCATGGCCTTCCAGATGCAAGACGACCTCGGGGATCTCGTCGATCAGAATCAGGACCGCTACGGCGACATCAAGGAACGGAACCCGTCCCTACCGGTGCTCTTGGCCTGCGAACAGCAGCCCGCGCTCGCAGCGCGCTTCGCCGAAACCTGGAGCAATTTGCCGGTGACCGCCGACAGCGCGCGCTTGCTCGGCGAGGCCGTGCTCGACACGACCGCCGTGGATCGCACGCTCGAGGCCGTGCTGCGCGACGTCGCCGACGCCCGGGCTGCGTTGGCGCCCGACGCGGGACACCCGGCAGTCGACTTGATCTGGGCCTTCGCGGAGTCCTTGCTCGCGGATCCTCGCCGAGTGCGGACGCCCTGACGAGACCGCGAGCAGCCGCGCCAACGCGCCTCAGTCCTGGATGAAGTCCTGCTGCTTGAAGAAGTAGGCGCGGATCCCGAACAGCAAGCCGGCGCCCGCCATCAGCCCGGCGAACACCCAGAAGAACTGCGCTTCGGGCAGCTTGATCTTCGCGATCACCGACACCAGCACGTTGCCCGCTGCCACGGTCAAGAGCCAGAAGCCCATGATAGTGCTCTTCATGCGCTTTGGCGCCTGCGTGTAGGCGAACTCGAGGCCGGTGATGGAGACCATGACCTCGGCCAAGGTGATGATCAGGTACGGAACCAACTGCCACTCGATGGCGACCTTGCCGGGCCCCAAGACGTCGATGCGCTGCTGGATCAACGCCACCGCGACGAACGACCCCGCCGCCACCAGCATGCCAGCGGTCATGCGCCGGAGCGGAGTCGCCTTGAAGCCGAGCTTCTCGACGCCGGGATAGAGCGCGTAGTTCACGAAGGGGATCAGCGCCATCACCATCAGCGGGTTCAATGCGGCCACCTGCTGCGGATCGATGGGATCGGCGCCAAAGAGCGGAACATGGAGGTCCATGGCCTTCGCCTGGATCACCCAGGACGATCCGTGCTGGTCGAAGAGCGCCCAGAAGATGCTGACCAAGAAGAACACCGTCATGATGCCCAGCACCGCGACGGGGCCCTCCACGGTGGACATTCCGAAGTGTTTGACCGCCGGCCCGAAAAACCGGCTCGCGGTCAGCTTCTTCCGCCGTGCGCGCACCTCGTCGGTCACCTCGGGCGCGTCCGCGACGGGCTCCTCGGAGCTCGCCGCTTTCGTGGCGCCGCCGCCCCCGAAGTAGCGCTTCACGGAGAACCACAGCACGGCCAAAAAGCCGTCGTCGGGCTCGATTTTCTGGCGGATTTCGAAGAGCGCCAGGCCGATCCCCACCATGACGATGCTGGTCGTGACCTGCACCCACCCCGGCTGCGCCGCCGTGAAGAACAAGTGACCGACGCCCATGAACAGAGCCGTCGAGCTCAAGGTATCGAGCAGGCCGAGCTTGCCGGCGGGCTTGGCTGGAATGTGAACGAACTTGGCGCGGCCGAGCCAGAACACGAATGTGGCAATCGCCATCAAGATCCCGGGAACACCGAAGGCGACACTGATGCCCCAACGCTTCCACAGCCAGGGGATCATCAAAGTGGCGAAGAAGCTTCCGAAATTGATGATGAAGTAGAACGCCTGGTAGACGGTGCGCACTCGATGCCAATTGCCGCGACCGAACTGGTCACCGACGTTCGCCGAGACACAAGGCTTGATGCCGCCGGATCCCACGGCGATGAGGCCGAGTCCGAGCCAGAGCCCCCACACCGATCCTTCGCCGACGGCCAAGACGCCGTGGCCCGCGGTGTAGACCAGCGAGAGCCAGAAAATCGTCCGGTATTTGCCGATCAGGCGATCGGCCAAGATCGCCCCGATCATCGGGAAGGCGTACACGGCGGCGACGAAGAGGTGATAGTGCGCCTTGGCGAAGTCCTTCGGCGCGGACTCGAACATCGGGTGGCTCTTGTACAGGACGTCCGCCATGTACAAGGTCAGGATCGAGCGCATGCCGTAGAAGCTGAAGCGCTCGCAACCTTCGTTGCCGATGATGAACGGAACTCCAGGCGGCCAGCCTTTGTTCTCGTGGTCCGGATGCGTACGCCAGGTGGACATGGGGGGCGCATAGTGCCCGAGACGACGCGCTTCGTCGACCGCTCGGAGGCTAGGGTTCGTTCCGTCGAAGCCAGAGCAGCGTTTCGACGTGGTGCGTGTGGGGGAACATGTCGAAGGCCGTGACGGACTCCAGCGAATAACCGGTGGAAAGGGCCTTCACGTCGCGGGCCAACGTGGCCGGATCGCAGGCGCAGAACGCGATGAAGCGGGGCGCCGCCCGAAGCAGCGGATCGACGGCATCCCGCGCGCCCGTGCGCGGCGGATCGAGCAGCACGAGATCGGGCGCAGGCTTGCCTCGACGCAGGAGTTCGCGGGGCCCATCACCTGCGACGAACGCATCGTCGCTCAGGTCTTGGGCTCGGGCCGCACGTCGGGCTGCGCGAATGCTGGCTCCGGCTCGCTCGATGGCGACCCCACGAAGCCCAGCGCGCAGCAGCGGCAGGGTGAAATTTCCGGCGCCGGCGTACAGCTCGATGAAGGTGGAGATGCCGCGTTGCTTCACGCCGACCAAGAGCTCCGACACGAGGTCGAAGTTGACCGCGGAGTTGACCTGCACGAATCCGCCCGGTGGCACCCGGAGCTCCACCTCGCCCGGCAACGGCCAGCGCTGGTCCTCGCCTGCGGTGCCAGCTTCCACTGCGAGCCACTCGCCGTTGAACGAGGCGAGCAATTCTCGCTCGTGCGCCGTCGCTGCGCGTTGCTCGCGCGGCATGAGCCACACAGACACCGGAGGACCGATCGGCGCGACCCGGATCTCGATCTCCTTCCAGCGCGCGAGGGCACCCGGCGGGGCGAGCTCGCGGATCCGTTGTAGCGCTCGGCTGGCGCTGGGATCGCTCACGGCGCAACTGGGGATCTCCACCAAGTCGTGGGACGCGCGGGCGAACATGCCGACGCGCCCGCCGCGATCGACGTGCAGGCGAAGTCGATTCCGATAGCCGAGGTCCGGCCCCTCGCTGCGAACGGGCACCTCCTCGGGCAGGTCCTGGAGCCCACCCGCGCGGCGCAACGCTTGGCGAACCAGGGACGCCTTGCCCAGCAACTGGGCCGACCGAGACAGCGCCATCCAGTCGCAACCGCCACACTCATTGGCCACAGGACAGGGCGGAGCCACCCGGTCGGGCGACGGCGCGAGCAAGGTCCACTCGTCGGCGCGTACCCAGGTCTTGTGATTCGTGACGCGCTCGGCGCGCAGGCGGTCGCCTGGAAACGCCCCCGTCGCGAAGCCCACGCGACCGTCAACGAGACGCGCCATGCCGTCGCCGCCAACGACCAGTTGCTCGACCAGCCACTCGTCCTTCGGGGCAGAGGTCATGGTTTGTCTCCGACGTTCTTCAGCGCCTCGCGCCGAGCGAGCGGGGACAGTCTCGCACCGAGACTTGCGACGTGACGACGCACTGCCTTCGGATCCGTCCAAGCGTGGCTTCGCAGGGCCCACCCAATGGCCTTCTGGATGAAGAAGTCGTGGTGCTGGAGGTTATCATCGATGCACGAGTACAAGAGATCGAGATCGATGTCGGCGCCGAAGCGAAGCTGAGCCAACAGAGCCGCGCGCCGCTTCCAAAGACCTCTGGCGCGGGACCAGCGGTGCAGCACCCGTTTCATCTTCGCGGGCTCATCGCGCAACAAGCCGCCCAGGCCGTGCGCCGCGAGTCCGTCCACGAAGTCCCACCACGCTCCTTCGGTAACGAGCTTCTCGATCAAGGGCAGGCTCCGGTAGGACACGAACCGCCGATGACGCGCGTGCAGCAGGACGTCGATGGCCGCGTAGCGCTGCTCGCGGAAGCGCGCCCTGTCCCACAGGTCGATGACCACGCGCTGAAGCTCGGCAGCATCGTGCACGGGATGATTGGCGAGGCAGGTTCGGACCGCGGCGCGGCGCGGCGGGCTGCCCACCCCGAGGAAAGGCATCGCCGACTTCATGTAGGCCTGCATGGCGAGGGCCCGCTCGGGGTCGGCGACCCGACGGAGGGCCCGACGGAGGGCAGCGGCGAGGGGCGGCGCGGAGCGGCGAGGCATGAAATCCCTCGGGACCTCCATAGCTTACGCCACCGCCGCCGCTAGCCGTCACAGAAATCCTTCCACCGGCGATGCCAGCCCAGGATCATCACCGATGGCCATGCCCGCGACCCCCGCCCGTGGAGCCCTTCTGTCCGCGCCCGAGCTCCGATCGGGCCTCGTGCGTTTCATTCGAGGTCGCGTCGCCGAGTCCGACGTGGAGGACGTGGTTCAAGCCACGCTCGCCGACGCCTTCGCCGCTCGCGATGCCCCCGAAGAGGCCGAGGAGCTCCGACGTTGGGTATTTGGCATCGCGAAGCACAAAGTCGTCGACGTTCACCGGCGCGGCGGCAGGGAGCTGCCCCGAGAACGAGTCGCCGACGAGGCAGCCGCGGAGAGCGCACCGATGAGCGCGCGCGATCTGTTGCGCTGGGCAGAAGAAGAGCTGCCCGAGGCCGACGACGCCAAGAGCACGTTGGAGTGGATGTTGCGTGAAGGCGACGGCGAGAAGCTCGAGCACATCGCCGAGGAAGCCGAGCTGCCCGCGCCGCGGGTACGGCAGCGTGTGTCGCGCATGCGCAAATACTTCCGCTCGCGCTGGGCCGCGCAGTTGGCTGCGGCCGCCACGATCACGTTGGCCGGCCTGGCGATTTGGGCGTGGCTCCAGACTCGCGACCAGGCGATCCCCGAAGAGATCGCGCGGGAGGTTCCGCCTGACGAAAAGGTCCGCGAACTTCGCCGCGTCGCCCTCGAGGGCTGCCAATCCGGAGAATTCGTGAAGTGCATCGAAGGGCTGGACCGAGCGAAGGCCATCGATCCCGTGGGCGACCAGGCGACGGCGATCCAAGAAGCCCGCGCCGCCGCGGCACGCGGCCTCGCGCCGGCGCCCAGCGCCGTGCCACCGTCAGAACCATCGTCGAGCGCCGCGCCGCCCGCACCTGCGCCGCAAAATACAGCGCCCATGAAGGGCAACAGCTTCGAGCCAATCTCCCCACCGAAGCCCCCGCCGCCCGAGATCAAGAAGCTGGCGCCCGAGAAGGGTTCCTCCATCGACTTCGAGCAGCAGAAGGAGCCGATGCCACAGAAGAAGACAAAGGCGCCGCCGAACCCGGATTTCGGCTCGAAGTAGCCAGACTGCTATCCGACTTGCCCCACTCCGAAGCGCGCCTTCACGGACGCGCGGTTGAGCACCAAGATCGTGAAGACGCCGAGCGCCGTGCCCAGGGGCACGTTCAAACAAATCATGCAGGCCACCACGAAGCACAGCCAGTACCGGCGTTGCGAACGCAGCGAGAGCCCGGTGAAGACCATCAAGAACGCCATGCTCCAGCCGACCACGATCATCAGCGCGCCTACCCCCACGAAGACCCAACCGGGATTGAAGGGCGGCGCGGCGCCCCCACCCCCCAAGAACGCCGGGTCGTAGACCATCTTCAGTCCGATGGTCAGGTGCACCACCGGAATCGATCCCGCCAGCGCAGCCAGCGCGGCCATCACGAAGAAGAAGATCGAGAGCAGGTTGAGTTCGCTGAGATCCTTTTCCATCAGGGCCTCGGATAGTGGCTGATCGCGACGCGGTTGCCTTCGGGATCCCGCGCGTAAGAGCTGTGCTCGGTGCGTTGTTCGACGACGGCACCCGCGCGCTCCAGTGCGCGTTCGAGCGCCTCGCGCTCGGAAGCCTCGACGCTGAACGCGAGCAAGAACGGCCCGACCCCTACGCCAGCCACCTCGCGCGCCGGCTCTTCGGTCCGTTCGACCATCACGATAGTCTGACCGCTGTCGAGCCAGATGGAACGTAGGGCGCCAGTCTGGGTGAAGTGTCGCGCGACCTCCGGGAGTCCGAATGCCTCACGGTAAAAACGCGCCACCCTCTCGACGTCACGAACACCGATCGCGATGTGATGAATCAGCCGGGGCATGGCTCAACTCCCGCGGCGCAAGAGCCCGCGATCGATTTTGCCGAGGTGCGTGCGCGGCATCGACTCGACGAAGATGATCTCGCGCGGCGCCTTGTACGGCTCGAGCTTCCCGCGCACCCAGGCCCGCAACTCGTCGCCGAGGCCTCCGCTCTGTTCGTGCACCGTGACGTAGGCGTGGGGCTTGACCAAGCCGTTCTCGTCGGGGACGCCCACGACCGCGACCTCCTTGACCGCCGGATGCGCCGACAGGCAGTTCTCGACCTCGCCCGGAGAGAGCCACTTGCCGCCCACCTTCAGCATGTCGTCGCCGCGCCCGCAGTAGACGAAGTTCCCTCGAGCATCGCGGCGGACCATGTCGCCGGAGACGTACCACTCGCCGCGGAAGGCAGACTGCGTCTTCTCCATGTTCTGCCAGTACGCAATGGCGCGCGACCCGCCGCGCACCCACAGCCAACCGACCTCGCCATCGGGCAGGTCGCGACCGTCGTCGTCGCGCACGCGCACATCGAAGCCCGGCACGACCTTGCCAAGGGTGCCCGGGGCGACGTCACCCGGCCGGTTCGTCAGAAACACGTGCCACATCTCCGCGGTACCGAGCCCGTCCAGCAACTCGACGCCGAAGGTGCTCTTCCAACGATCGTACAGGTCGACCGGCAGCGCCTCTCCGGCCGACGTCGCGATGCGCAGGCAAGACAGATCCTGCGCGCTGGCCGCCGCGTGGCTCACCATGCTGTTCACCATGGTCGGCACGTTGATCAGAATCGTCGGCCGATGGCGGCGGATCTGTTCGAAGAGCAGGTCCGCGGTACAGCGTTCCGGAAACAGGATGCTCGCCCCGCCGACCGAGAACGGGAACAGCAGGTTCGAGCCGGTCGCGTAGCCAAAATAGAGCTTGGGCACGCTGAGGGTGATGTCGCTCGCGGAGTAGCCCAGCACGCCCTTGGCGTAGAGTTCCGTGGTATTTGCGAATGACCCGTGGGTCTGGAGCACGGCCTTCGGGCGCCCGGTGGTTCCCCCCGAGAACAACCAGATGGCCGGATCGTCGCGGTGGGTCGGGTAGGTCTCGTGGCGATCGCTGCTGGCCGCGAGCAGCTCCTCGAACGAACGCGCCTTGCCGGAGCCCGGAGCGCCGCCCACCACGAGCACCTGCCTCAGGTCGCGGGCGCCGACGCCGGCTGCGAGGAACGCTTCGGCGTGATCGGCGTGCACCACCGCGACCTTCGCCCGGGTGTACTCGTAGAAGTAGGCGATCTCGTCGGCCTTGAGCAGCGAGTTCACCATCACCACGGCGGAGCCGTTGGCCAGGGTGCCGAAAAGCGCGAGAACGAACTCCGGGATATCCGGCAGCGCGATCAAGACGCGCTGCTCGGGGTCGACGCCGAGCTCCTTCAGCAGATTGGCAAAGCGATTCGCGCCCTGCTCTACCTCCGCGTAGGTCAGCCGCCGGTCGCCGGCGATCAGCGCAATCTTGTCGCCGCGGCCTTCCCGGACCCGCTCGAACAGGAAGCGGTCAGCGATGTTGAGCTTCTCGGGCAGCTCGACGTTCATGCGGGCCACGAAACGACCGACGGCGCGCGCGGTCAAGTGCGTGGACCGACGCGCCCGTTGCCCACTATGCTGCGCGCATGTCCGAACGATTTCCCGTCCTGCCTGGAGCCGAGGCCTGGTCGTCGCCGGGCTCCGGCGCGCGATCCGACATCGGCATCGTCGTGAGCCACGGCTTCACCGGCAACCCGACGGCCACTCGTCCCCTGGGCGAAGCGCTGGCCGCCCGAGGCTTTGCCGTCGAGGTGATCCGCCTGCCGGGCCACGGCACGCACTGGCGCGACATGGCCGCCACGCGCTACGGCGATTGGCGCTGGGAGATGGACCGCGCGCTCAGCGACCTGTTGCAGCGCGGCAAGCGGGTCGTGCTCTCGGGCCTGAGCATGGGTGGAACGATTGCGCTCGACGTCGCCTGCGCGCGCCCGGACAGAGTCGCCGGTGTGGTCCCCATCAACTGCACCGTCCTCGACCGGGAGGGCGCGTTGGCCAAGGCGGCGCCCGTGCTCGAGCACTTGCTGCCGGTCGTGCCGGCATCGCTCGGGGGTCTGATCAAGAACGACATCGCCAAAGGTGGCGACGAGAAAGCCTACGACACGCTGCCGACGAAATCCGGCAACTCGTTCTTGAAGCAGCTTCCGCGGATCCGCCGCGGCGTCGAAGCGCTGAAGCTGCCGGTGCTGGTGGCCTACTCGCCCGAGGATCACAGCGTCCCGCCCCAGAATTCCCGCGCGCTGATCGAGATGCTGCCGAGCGGCTTCGCCACCGAACTCGTGCTGCCGCGCTCGTATCACGTCGCGACCCTCGACCACGACTTCGATCTCTTGGTCGAGCAGATCGCCGAGTTCGCCGAGCGCGTCGGCAAGGTGTCGTGAGCGTGTCGCGCCTGGCGGATCTCACTTGGGAGACGCTGCGCGATCTGGACAAACACGAGCTTTGGGTGATCCTCCCGGTGGGCGCCACGGAGGCGCACGGCCCGCACCTCCCGCTCTCCACCGACGTGATCATCGCCGAGTCCATGGCCTTCGCTGGATGCGAGGAGCTCGCTGTCCACGGCGTGCGCGCGCTGGTGGCGCCGCCGCTGGCCTACACCTCGGCGGGCTACGCCGCGGGCTTCGCGGGCACGATTTCGGTCCGCCCCGAGACGGTCACAGCGCTGGTCGTCGACATCGCCGAGGCCCTGGCCAGCCACGGCCTCTCGCGGCTCGTTCTCGCCAACGCGCACCTCGAGCCCAACCACATCGGCTCGCTCTGCGCTGCCGTCGAAGCGCTCGCGGGAAAGACCCAGGTCGTGTTCCCCGACGTCACTCGCAAGCCGTGGGCGCTCCGCCTCACAGACGAGTTCAAGAGCGGCGCGTGTCATGCGGGCCAGTACGAGGGTTCGATGGTGTTGGCCGAGCGCCCCGACCTGGTGAACCAGGACCTCGCGCGGTCGCTCCCGGACAACCCCGCCAGCTTGTCGCGAGCCATCCGCGAGGGGCTGACCAGCTTCGAAGCGGCGGGCGGCGATCGCGCCTACTTCGGCTCGCCGTCGGGCGCGACCGCGGAAGAAGGACGCGCGACCATCGCCGTGCTCGGTCGAATCGTCGCGGACGCCGTGCTCGCGGCGCGCGCCCAGCGTTGAGCCCCTTCCGCCGAAGTTCAGTCGCTGCGGGTGAGCGCGAAGAAGAACTGCTCGCCCTTGCCGCGCCCCGCGGAGATCCCGCCGAGTCCCAGGCAGAGATCGTCCGAGAGCGGCTTGACCTCGTCGTACAAGAACTGATTCACGAACCCCGGCAGCGCTCGGTCGTCGTACAAAAGGCGAAGCGTCTCAGCGTCTCGCCAGCGCGAGGGCCCGGCGCTCGGACTGAAGTGTCCGACCCCGATCGGCATGCCCAGCCAGAACCAGCGCCGGCGATCGAAGTCGATACTCCAGGGCAGGCGCGCGAACACGAGCTCCTCCAGCGGGCGCAAGATGGGATGGCGCGCGGCCTCGGTGTCGAGCCACATCAGGTGCCGGCCCCTCCACACACCCGTCGGAATCGCGACCGGGCATTGCTCGGCGTAGAGCGTTTCGAGTTCCGCTCGCGTCGCCCGGCAGACTTGGTCGAAGGTTGGCGGCACGACGCACAGCATACTCCGGCTCGCGACCGGTGGTCAGCGGCGTGATATGAACCCGCCATGCGCATCGTCAACCCTGCGACTGGGCAAACGCTGGAGGAGATCGGCGAGGATACGCGGGACTCGGTGGCCGAAAAGGTGGCCCGAGCACGGCGCGGGCAGCGAGCGTGGGCCCAGACACCGTTTCCGATCCGAGCCGACCATCTGAGACGCTTCCGCGACACGATCGCCGAGCGGCGCGAAGCCCTCGCGCTCACGCTCACGAGCGAAGTGGGTAAGCCGCTCGCGCAGTCACGAAACGAGCTCGGCGCGCTCGGCGCTCGCATCGACTTCTTCCTGGACCACACCGGGCCCGAGATCGAGGACGAGATCGTGGCCACGGCCGACGCCGGCGGCACCGAGGAGCGCATCCGCCACGAACCGCTGGGCGTCGTCGCCAACGTCAGCGCCTGGAACTACCCCTTCTTCGTCGGCGCCAACGTGTTCGTGCCGGCGCTGCTGACCGGGAACTCGGTGCTGTACAAGCCGAGTGAATACGCGACGCTCACGGGGCTCGGCATCGAGCAGGCTTTGCACGACTCGGGGGTCCCCCACGACGCCTTCGTGAGCGTCATCGGCGGCGGCAGTGTGGGGGCCGCGCTGATCGAGCAGCGGGTCGATGGCGCCTTCTTCACGGGCTCGCACGCCACCGGCGCTCGCATCGCGCAGGCGCTCGCGCACCGCATGATTCGGCTTCAGCTCGAGCTCGGCGGCAAGGATCCGGCCTATGTGTGCGACGACGTGGATCCGAAGCAAGCCGCCGCGGCCACCGCCGACGGCGCCTTCTACAACACCGGGCAGAGCTGCTGCGCCGTCGAGCGCGTCTACGTCCACGAATCCATCTGGGATCCCTTCGTGCGGGAGTTTACTGCGGTGGTGAAGGCCTTCGTGCTCGGCGATCCGACCGATCCCGACACCTACATCGGACCACTCGCCCGGCGCGAGCTCGCCCTGGCTACCCTCGAAGACCAGATCGCCGATGCGCTGCGCCGCGGGGCCAAGCTGCTCACGGGAGGGCGCAAGGCCGACCGACCCGGCTTCTTCTTCGAGCCGACGGTGCTGGTCGACGTCACCCACGACATGCTTGTCATGCGCGACGAGTCCTTTGGCCCCGTCATCGGCCTGATGAAGGTCCCCTCGGACGTGGCCGCCCGAGAGCTGATGGCGGACACCGAATACGGACTCACCGCGGCGGTCTACTCCGCGAGCCGTACGCGAGCCGAGGCCATCCTGAGCGAACTCGACGTCGGCACCGCGTATTGGAACTGTTGCGACCGAGTGAGCCCGCGCCTGCCCTGGTCGGGCCGCGGTCACTCCGGCATCGGCTGCACGCTCTCGAGCTACGGCATCGAGGCGTTCACGAAGCCCAAGGCGTACCACCTGCGGGCGGGGTAGGCGCGGCCCGACGCGGGCCGTGCGGCGTCAAATCAAGATCGCGATGCTGGCCGGATTCATCGGATCGACGCGCAGGTTGACCGTGCACCCGGGCTGCACGCGAGGCACCGCCAACATCGACAGGACCATGGTCGTGTCCGCCTGATAGGGCGGGCGACCGGGCATCTGCACCTCGACGATGATGCGCACCTGCGGGTTGTGGTTCACCAGCATGCCGGTGTCCGCGAGTTGAAGCACGCGTCCAGTGGCCGGCATGCCAGTCGTCAGCAGGCGCTGGCGTTCCTGGGACTGCTTCATCAGCCCGCCGAACACCTTCCACATCACGAAGCCCACGCCCGCCATCACCACCAGCGTGAAGAGCAGGCTGACGACAGTGACGATGATCCCGATCCCCGCTCCCATGTCCATCTCCTAGCTATTGCCCGAAGGCAGTACCCTGCGTCAATCGAATCGCGACCGGACGCGCTTCATGTGGTTGATGAGCCCGTTGGTGGATCCGTCGTGGCCGGCCACCGGACGATCGTCGCTCAGCTCGGGCAAGATGGCGTTGGCCAGCTGCTTGCCCAACTCGACACCCCACTGGTCGAAGCTGTTGACGTCCCAGATCACGCCTTGCACGAAGATCTTGTGCTCGTAGAGCGCGACCAATCGGCCCAGGGTCCGTGGATCGAGCTCATCGAGCACAATGGAGGTCGTGGGCCGATTGCCGGTGAACACCTTGTGCTGGCGCAGCGCGGCGATGCGCTCGGTGCTCGCTCCGCTGCGCTCGAGCTCCGCGTCCACCTCGTCGAGGGTCTTGCCGCGCATCAGCGCCTCGGTCTGAGCGAAGAAGTTCGCGAGCAAGATGTCGTGGTGCTGCCCCAGAGGGTTCTGCGACTTCACGGGCGCGATGAAGTCCGCGGGAACGAGCCGCGTGCCTTGATGAATCAGCTGGTAGAACGCGTGCTGGCCGTTGGTGCCCGGCTCGCCGAACACGATGGGGCCGGTGTCGTAGCCCGTGATGGGTCGCCCGCTCCGGTCGACCCCCTTGCCGTTGCTCTCCATATCCGCCTGCTGCAGGTAGGCCGCGAAGCGGTGCAGGTACTGGTCGTAGGGCAGGATAGCGTGGGAGGCCGCGCCGAAAAATCCGGAGTACCAAACACCGAGCAGCGCCATCAACACCGGGGCGTTCGTGGCCAGCGGCGCGCTTTGGAAGTGCTGGTCGACTTCGTGAGCCCCCGCGAGCATCTCTTCGAATCGATCCATGCCGATCGCGCAGGCGATGGGCAAGCCGATGGCGGACCACAGCGAGTAGCGCCCGCCGACCCAATCCCAGAACTCGAACATGTTCTCCGGATCGATGCCGAACTCGCTGACGGCCTTGGTGTTGGTCGAGAGCGCGACGAAGTGCTTTCTCACCGCCGACTCGTCCCCCAGCCGTCGCACCAACCAGTCGCGGGCCGATCGCGCGTTGGTCAGCGTCTCCTGAGTGGTGAAGGTCTTGGATGCGACGGAAAACAGGGTTGTTTCAGGGTCGAGGCGCCGCAGGGTCTCCGAGAGGTGGGTGCCGTCGATGTTGGAGACGAAATGCACATCGATGTCCGCTCTCCAAAATGGCCGCAGCGCCTCGGTCGCCATGACCGGCCCCAGATCCGAGCCGCCAATCCCGATGTTGACGATGTCGTGGATCTTCTTGCCAGTGTGGCCGCGCCACGCTCCGCTCTCGAGCGCGGCGACGAGGCGGCGCATCTTGGCGAGCACCGCCAGCACGTCCGGCATCACGTCTTTGCCCAGGGTCGTCATGGATGCGCCCGAGCGATTCCGGAGCGCCACGTGAAAGACGGGCCGTTGCTCCGTGGTGTTGATGGCCTCCCCGGCGAACATCTGCTCGATGCGAGGCTGCACCCCGGCCACCTCGGCGAGCTTCACCAGGAGCGCGATCGTCTCCCCGGTCACTCGATGCTTGGAGAAGTCCAGCAGCATTCCGGGCAATTGCAGCGTGAATCGCTGAAAGCGCTCCGGATCCGCCGCGAAGAGCTGCCGCATCGAGGTGCCGGCGAGGTCCTGCTGATGCAGCGCCAGGGCGCGCCAGGCCGGGGTCTCCGTCAGGATCGTCATGACGACGAGCCTCGCACGCGCGGCTGGAGCCGAGAAGTCGGCTCGGGAGCCCGAGGCCTCGCAGGGTGGCGAGGCGGAATCTACCTAATTTCAGATCGGAGGGCGCCGACGAGCGTATGCAGGGGAACTGATGTCGGAGACGCGAGCCTTCGGGCGCTTGACTTGGATTTGCCTCGGGGCGTGGCTGCTCATGGGATGTGCGGCGACGACTGCCACGGCCCCCTCCTCGGCCAAGACGCCCAGCGGCGGGGCCGGCGGGCTCGATCCGTCCACGCCAAGGGCGGGTCTGGTGGACCCGGGGCCGGACGATCCCCACGCGGTCTCGCTCTCGTCCTCGATCCGAAAGGTGACCGTCTATTCGGACCGGGCGCTCGTGACACGCGAGGCCAAGGCCAAGATCACCACTGGACCAACGGTCTACGCCTTCAAGCAGCTCCCGGGCTGGGTGGACGATGGCTCGGTGCGTGTCTCCTCGACCGCCGGCCGCATCTTGGACGTGAGGGTCAGCAGGAGCTACCTGGCCCGAGCGACCGAGCGGAACCACCGCAAGGCCGAGGCGCACGCTCGGGCGCTGGCCCATCGAACAGGCGCGCTCGATGACGAGCTGAAGGTGCTGGACGCGAAGAACAAGCAGGTCGAGGACATCAAGACATTCTCCCTCGACAAGCTCGACAAGGACGTGGTCGCCGGCGAAGTCGGGAGCGGCCGCCACGCCGCAGTCGGCGGAAGAATCGGCGTCGCGACCTATGCGGCGGTAGTCGAGTTCATCGCCAAGACACTGCGCGAGACGGCCAAGGCCCGGCGCGCCGTCCAGGCCGAACGCGAGAAGCTCGGTCCCGAGCTCAAAGCCGCCAAGAAGCGGCTCGACGAGCTGCGCGGTCTGACCCAGCTCGAAGAGACGCGGGTCTTCGTAACCGTGCAGGGCGCTACGCCGACCGAGGGTCAGTTGGTGCTGGAGTACATGCTTCCGGGCGCGACGTGGGAGACCGTGCACGAGCTTCGTGCGGCCGACGCCGATCCGACGTCGGTCGAGGTCACCTCCTTCGCGGTCGTGACCCAGGCCAGCGGGGAGGATTGGGACAACGCGGAACTGAGCTTCTCGACCCAGTCCTCCACCGCGGCGGTCCGCATTCCCGAGCTCGAGGCGCTCACGCTCGGCGACACCCGGGCCGCGACCCAAAGCATCGAGAGGCGGTCAGCGTCGTTCAGGCGAGCCGAAGCGGCCTTCAAGGGTCAAAATCACCTTTGGAACAAGCGGGTGCAGAGCGTCGACCTCAGCAGCGACTTCGAGCAGAGCTACAAGACGAACTTCGAGTACCTGCAGGTGGTGCAGAGCAAGACGGTCGAGATCTTCCAGAGCCTCCAGCAGCGCGGGACCACGGCCCAGTTCAAGGCGATGAGCACGACCAAGGTGCGGGCCAACGGCCGCTCGGTGAGGGTGCCCATCGGCCGCGTGAACCTGAAGGCGAAGAAGGCTGTCGTCGCTGCTCCCGAGCAGTCCCTCAACGCCGCCCAAACCCTCGAGATGCACAACGAGAGCGGGCAGCCGCTCTTGCCAGGCAACGTCGCCCTGTACCAGGCCGGCGCCTTCCTCGGCATGACCAACCTCGACTTCGTCGCCGACGGAGAGCCCTTCGCGCTGTTCCTGAGCGTAGCCGATCAGCTCAAGCTCTCGAGAGCGCTCGACAAGAAGCGCAGTGCGCTGGTTCGAAAGCAGCGCACCCAGATGCAGCTGGCGTTCATCGTCACCGTCGAGAACCTCTCCAGCAAGCCGGTGACGTTGCAGTTGGCCGATCGCATCCCTGTGTCCGAAGACAGAGATATCGTGATCAGCGGCGTCAAAATCAGCCCCGACGCCAAGCCAGATTCCAAAGGCATCCTCCGCTGGCCTCTCAGCCTAAAGCCGAAGGAAAAGCGGAAGTTCGAGATCCAGTATTCAATCGAGTATCCGCCGACCCTGATGCTGGAGATGAAGCGCAACCAGGCGCGCGACGGCAGCCCGGCAGCCGCTAAACCGAGCGGCGCTGCCCCTCGCCCCGCGCCCAGGATGTACGACCTCAAGAAGGACATCGAGCAACTGGAGAACGCGTTCTAACCCGGTGCGGGCAGACGGGAAAACTCAGCTCGCGAGTTCGCTCGTCAGCCGGAAGTACCAGTCGCGCACGGCGCCGCAGTGCGAGCACTTGCCGCGGACGACACGCAGTCGGCGCTGGCCGACAACAGCGGCGCGGTGATCATCGACGCGCACGGCGGCATTGCAGCGCAGGCAAGGCTCCGAGCGGACGCGAGGTTCGATGACCGATGCGGACGCAACGTCGAGCGGGCGTTCCGGCGCCCCTCCGGCCTCGAGCCGCGCCAACTTCTCGCGTGCTTCGCCGAGCTTCTGCGCCGCCCGCTCTCGCTCTCTCCGCTCCGTTCGCGGGCGCTTCTTCCCGCTCACGAAACCGCCGCGTTCACGGCCGCGGCCGCCACCCGGCTGAAGGCCATGATGGTCAGGCTCGGATCCACGCTGGGCGGGCTGGGGAATACGCTGGGGTCCGCGACGAACAGGTTGTCTACGCCGTGCACGCGGTGATCGTCGCCGACGACCGAGTCCCGCGCGCTCGCGCCCATGCGCGCGCCCCCGCCGGGGTGGGGAGCCGCCAGCACGTTTCGGCCGGGACGAATCACCAGCTTTCGGACCGCTTCGTCAATCTGAGCTGCGCTCTCGATCCGCGTGTCCTCCGCATCGCCGAACAACACCTGCTTCGCTCCCACCTGGAACAGGAGCTGAGCCTGCTTCTTCCACGCGTCGCGCAAGCGCTCTCCGTTGCCCCCGCCCAGCGGCATCTCGATGCGACGGCGTCCGCCGTCGACGCGGATCTGGCCGGGCTCGACGTCGTCTATCCAGCAGATCGTGCCGCCGAGCCTCGAGAGCTGCTTCATCAGCTCGGCGTGGGAACGGCCAAACCCCGGCAGTACGGCGCCGAGCATGCCCGGCTGCAGCTGATTGGGCATGAACAGATAGCCGCCCTCGAGGTAGCGACTCCGCGACGGTCGCCCGAACACGCGACGCTCACCTTGGTAGCGCGCGAGCCGGAACTCCTCGACGCCCCAGGCCGCGGGGATGTTGCGCCACTGGATGATGTCTTCGTCGAAGAGCGCGTGCACCATCGGGCAGGGGTTCACGAACAGATGCTGACCGAGCGCGGGCAGCCCGTCGCCGAGCCCTTGGCGCAGCAAAAACTCCGGCGTCCCGTAGCCACCCGCCGCGATCACGAAGGCCCGGGCTTGCACCCGCACCGTCGGCCCCGCGGGACGCCCGGTCGCGCGATCGAGCACCCGACCCACCAGCGCTTCGACGCGGCGCCCAGCGGTCTCCATGCGCTCGGCGCGCAGGTCGGAATAGAGCCGCGCCCCCGCGGCCAGGGCCCGGGGCAGGTAGGTGACCAGCTGGCTTTGCTTGGCGTCGTAGGAGCAGCCCTGCATGCAGTGCCCGCTGGCGCGACAGGCGTTTCGCGCCTGGGGCACCCGGGCCACGTGCCAACCGAGGGCCCGCGCGCCGCGCTCGACCAGCACGTTCATCTTGTTGGCGTACACGTCGCTGGCGGGGTGAACGTTCAGATCGCGCTCGATCTCGGCAAAGTGGGGGGCGAGAGCCTCCTCACTGTGACCCAGGATTCCGAACACCTCGCGCCACTCCAGCAAGCGGTCCCGCGGCGTGCGGTAGCTGTCGGCCCAATAGTGCACGCTCGCGCCGCCGACGTTGTTGCCATAAGTGAGTGAGATCGACACGTCGTCGCTGGCGTGAAGGCCCCGACCCCCGTCGATCTTCGCCAACATGTTCAGCTCGCGCTGATCGAAATCGTCCTTGGTGTAGTAGCCGCCCTGCTCCACCACGACCACGGAACGCCCCCGCTCCGACAGCCACGCCGCGAGCGACGCGCCTCCACAGCCAGAGCCGACCACACACACGTCGGCCTGCTCCACCACGTCACGCCCCTCGCGCACCAGTTCATAGCCTTGGCGAATCACGGGCGTGCTCCGCGCTCGGCCAAGAGCTTCGCGTAGAGGAGCGCGCTCGCCGCAGGCTTCGGCTCAGGGATCCAAGGACCGTCGTAGCCGATGGCGGGCCACACCCGCTCGTCGGCGTAGTAGCAAAGTTGCACCAGCTGCTTGAACGCCATCGCGATTTGCACGAAGAGGTCTCGCCGCGATCGCAACAGGCGATCGAAGACAGCTTGGCGCGACGCAAGGTCGAGGGCCGTGAATCGCCCAAAGCCGCCCAAGAGCGGGGGCACGTGCTCGATCAGCTCGAGCGCAGCCCGCAGATCGTCGGCCATGCCTGGGTCAGCCGCCCAGACTTGCTCGTCGACGCGCTGATGGACCTCCAGCTCGAGCCCCGAGGGCAATCCGTCTCCGCCCGGCGTGAGGGCCTCGACCACGGCTCGCGCCACGCACATCTGCTTCACGCTGAGCCCAATGGCCACCTCGCCGGCGCGGAGCGCGTAGCCGCGCGTGATCCAACTCAGGGCCCCGCCGCCGACCGTGAGCAGCGCTGCCCCCGCGATTCCGACCTGAATCAGCCGCCGGCGGCCGAGCTCGCTCATGGCGCCGGGATCTCAGCACGAGCCAGCCAATCCGAAAAGCCGAACGGGCCCGAGCGGGACAAATCCGTGCTTCCGGTGATCCCTCAAACCAGCCACAATCGCTCGACTCTGGGGCGGCGCCCGGGAGTGAACGAAGGAGACGGAACGTGGCAGACAAGGACGACGACACCGGCAAGTCGGGCGGAAACGAGCCTGCGTCGGAGAGCGCACGCATGTTGAGCGAACTGACGCAGATGCGATCGGCGCTGACCGAACTGAAGGACCAGCAGGTGCGCTACCTCTGGATTCTGTTTCCCATCGGAGCGCTGCTCGCCATCCAGACCATCTTGCAAGCCAGCAACCTCTGAAGAGGTCCTGCCACCCCCCTGCGCCGGTGACGGCGCTCCGGCGGACGACTACTCGACGGCGCCCTTGCCGAAGAGTTCCTTCGCGATCTTCTCGAATCGCTTCTTGTCGCCTGCCTTGGTGAACAAGCTGTGACTCGCTAGCGGCGTGCCCTTCAGCGACTGGTCCAGAGTGACCTTCCCGCTGGCGTCGATGCGGTATCCGAGGTCGGCTTTGCCACCGCGCGGCTGCGACGAGTAGAGCACCATGTCGTAGCCCTTCTTGGCGTCGATGTCGTAGTACGCCCACGCCAGGCCATTGCGCTGGAAGTACGCAAACTCGAAATCGAGCTTGCCCGTCTCGACGAGCTTGGAGAGGTCCTTGGGCTTCGCGGGCTTGTCCCGCAGGCTGTTGCTGTCAACGTCGACCAAGTAGCCGTCGCTGCCTTGGGCAGAGACGAGCACGACCGACTTCTGCGCGCCCTTGATGTCCATGACCTCGTAGCTGGAACCGCGGTGGTCGGCGACGGGCTCCGGGAACGAGCCGATGCCGCTGTCCGATGGCGCGCTCAAGATCGACAGGAATCCCTTGGTCGCGAGGGTCTTGAGCTGCGCGGACTGTGACGTCGACGAGAGCAAATCCGCACGGACGAGCTTGCGCCCGACATGCTCGGGCGCGGCCGTCTTGTTGCCGCTGGCATCGACGCGCCAAGCGTCTTTGGCGACGTAGAGTCGCGGCTCGGGCGAGTGCAGCACGAGATCGAATCGCCCGTCATCGTCGGTGTCGTACCAGAACCACATGTGGCTCCCCTGGGACACGACGGCGAGTTCGGCATCGATCTGAGCGCCGTGGGTGGAGAGATTGAAGGACTTCGGCAACGAGCCGACGCTGCTTCGGTCCACGTCGACGAGCAGCCGGTAGCTGAAGGCCGAGTCCACGCGCACCGACTCGGTCACCCCGTCACCGTCCAGATCGCTGAGCACGGCCTTGCCGGTCCGTCCCACGGGTTCGGGAAGCGTGTCGTTGGCGGCAGACGCCGCCTCGACGTAGTGCTTTGGGAATGCCGCGGTGGCCATGCGCTGCATCCGAGTCTGGAGCGCGGAGTCCTTGAGCAGCGACACGCTCACGTCGCGACCATTGCCGAAGCCAGCGTCCTTCTCGTAGTCCCCATCCTTCTTGATTCGGAAGGCACCCGCCGCTCGCCCCGTGGACTTGGGGTCGTGGACCAAGAAGTCGAAGGTGCCGTCGTTGTCAGTGTCGTACCAGACGAAGGTGTCGCTCTCGACCTGCAGGTACACGAGCTCAGCGTCGAACTTTCGCTTCTCGTAAGTCTCGGTCAGCGGCGGCAACGTCGTCGTGCCCCGGTAGGTGTCCTGATCGATGTCGAAGAACACCGCGACGCTCTGGCGCGGGCAGAAGCTGCAGGCTCGTCGTCCTTCGAGGACCAACGCGTCGACGCGGCCGTCGAGGTCAACGTCCTCGTAGCTCGCGTCGCCGCCGCCGTCCTTCCAAGGGTCGGGCACCAGCCTCGCCGGGCGGGAGGGGCGGTCTTTGACGAAGTCGGCGAGCTCGTTCTTGTGCACGTGAAAGCTCAGCAAACCGCCGGTGCGCGGGTCTTGGTTGCTGAAGGCGTTGAGTCCGATCAGCTCACCCGCAAGTGTGAGCAGCGGACCGCCGCTGTCGCCCGGCAAGATGTTGCAAGTGGACTGGATGACCAGCCCGAGGTTGCGATCGTCCAGGTACTTCTTGAACTTGTCTTCGGCCTCGTGCCCGGCCTTGTCGTCCTTGAACTGAGCGAGCGTCGCGAGTTGCTCGCTGAGCTTGCCCATCGCCGAGATCTCGCCGGCCTTGAGCGCCCAGAGCATGCCCGCACCGGCGTGACCCAACGCGATCACCTGCTGTCCCGGCTGGGGGGCCTCTTTGGCCATCGCGACCGTTGGAAGCTTCGCAGGCGGGTCGACGATCTTCAGCAGCGCCATGTCGCGGAGCTTGTCTGCCTTGTAGACCAAGGCGTCGTACTCCTTCTTCACGCGCACCATGCCGCCCGCATCGCCGAGCTTGCCCAGTACAACCGTGACCTTGGTCTTGAACTCTTCCTTGTCGCCGCCGGCGATGACGTGATGATTGGTCAGCACCCACCCCGCAGAGTCGATGATCACGCCGCTACCGAGCCCGCCTCCGGCGCGAATGATCACCGTCGCCGGTGCCGCGGCCTTGTAGACTTCGGCCGACGACTTCGGCGGCTTCGAGCGTTTGTTGCTGACGACACCCAAGGTATCCGCCGCCAACGCGCCGCGGGTCCGTCGATCGACGAGCTTCTCGCTGGGAACGCGTTGCCCCTTCGGGATCACGTGGCGACCGCCCTTGTCGGCCTTGGTGTCCGACGTGGCTACCGCCTTGTCGCCTCCGCTTGGCCCTCGGGCGCCGGCACCAGCGGGCGACGCGGGCCCGCCACAAGCCGAAGCCGCCGAGACGGCCCAGACGAGCGCCAGCCGAACCGACCGGGAGCGCCAAGTGTCAACCTGAAGCATTGGGGAGCACCTTCCTACGCCATCGCATCACCGGGCTTCCCGGCGGCGGCCGCGCGTCCGGCGAGGTGTAACACGGCGCGCACCGGCCAGCCGTGAGCTAGCCTCGGAACATGCGCCGTCGCTCGCTTCTGTTGATCCTCGCCCTGACCGGCGCCGGTTGCGCCGGGGGTGCGCCTTCGCGGCTTGTCACGCTCGGCACACCCAGCGGCCGGGGCGAGATTGACTTTCGCGTCGAAAACCGCTCCGCGTCCGTGGTGAACAACCTCTACCTCGTGGCGAGCTCCCGGGTCGCGGCGGCCCCTCGAGAAGCGCTGCTGCCGGGGGCTCCCGAGCAGAGCGGGCTTTGGGGCCACGATTTGCTCAGGTCGGGGTTGGAAGTGGGCGGCCAGTTGCGAGTGCCCGTCCCCGCGGCGGGCCGATACGACGTTCGGGTCGTCGACCGGAACGGCCGGGAGCAGCACGTCGCCGGGCTACGGCTCATGGCTGGCGGTCGATACACCCTCGAACTCGAAGAGGGCGGCTGGCGGGCCCCTAGATAATTCTATTCGAACACCAAGTAACGCCGCGCCCGGCCCGGAGCGAGTTGGTGTTCGATGTGAATTAACTAGTGTGCAGATCGAACAACTCTGCTCCAACAGCCATGCTTAAGCGCCAGTGGACACTAACGACGCTCCCATCGTCGAGCCTGCACTCCGTTATTGGTCGCAATCAGGTGTTTCTTGCTGCCAGTGCTTGGCTATTTCGCAAGCGTCAATCGCAGGATTTTGCATCCTTGGCCCATCCTGCGTATCTGATGCATTCTGTAGTTCAACAAAGGCGATCACAACTTGGGCTGGATCCGCGACTTGATGCTGGCGCCGCCAGAACGGTACCGAAGTTTTGGTCAGCTCTCCCGGGCGCTACTCTCGGACCCGAGCTGGCCAGAAGACATGAAGATCCAGGAGCGTTCGCTGGGCACGCTTCTCAGCAAGCTCGACCGGGGGCACGATCTCACTTGGCTCTCAGACCGGCCAGACATCCAGGCAACCTTGGCGAGGCTGCTCAAATGCTCCGTGACCGAGCTGGTTGTTCAGCCGGCGAGAGAAGCGGCGTCGGCTTCTCGGGTGCTCCGCTGGAACGACCTGCCCTACGCCCGCTCCTTCGACCTGGCGAGGGACGAGCTGCCGCCGACCATCCCGGCGGTGGCCTTCGACCCGGCGCGCTGGGACCGCACGTTCTGGGTGGCTCCCCCGGGATCGGGTCGCACGCTGGTGGGCCAGTGGCTGGCCGCGCGGGGGCTGGCGCGGTTCCACTCCGTCGATCGTGCCTCGGAGATCGACGCTTTGGTCGACGACGGCGCTCCGGTCTTCATCGAGCTTCGCTCCGACGAAGTCGTCACCGCTGCGGCCCCGCGCCGGCGCCTGTGTGTCGCCGGCGCCCTGCCTCCCGCGCCGCGCCAAGGCTGGAGCGTCCTCCCTTCCCCGGAGCTCGATTCCCGCCTACCCGAGCTCGTGCGCTGGATCTTGTCGCGATTCCCCAGTGACACCGCGCTCGACGAACGCTCGTTGCTCGAGTGGCTGCGGAGCGGACCGCTCGCCCGGGCAGAGGCCGACTGCTTCGGCAGCGTGCTCGGTCTGGCTGGTGTCCTCGATCGCGTCGGCTTCGCGCGGGGGCGCAGCAAGAGCGTGCTCGACCTGGCTCGGCAAGACGTGAAGCAACGCTTCGACGAAGCATTCGGCGACGAAGCAGGCTCGGTCGCGTGGCAACGTCGCAACGGTGTCGACGTAATGATCGCGATGGCTCGGCGAGCGTTGACGGACTCCAGTCTTCCCTTCGCGACTCCTCGCACCGTCGAAGAATGGACCGCGTTGGTCCCCGACGAGCACAAGTCCAGCATCGACGTCGAGTGGCTGCGTGTTTCAATGGCGCGAGTAAATTCGTCCATTCGACCGAGTGACGTCGAACGGGCCGCGCGCAGTCTGTCACCCGGCGCCTTTCGCATCGTGCGGACCTTTTCCCAGGTCGGGCTGCTTTCGCCGGCTGACCACCAGCGGCTGGTGCCTGCACCGCGCTACTTGAGCCGCGCCGTCGAGCTGGAGGCCGAGCGGCAGTTGCTCGATGCTTCGGCGTTCGAGTGGGGAGAGGCGTTGCTCCGGCCCCACTCGGCGCCCCGGCTCGTTCGACGGATCTTGGCTCGCATTTGCAGCGGCGACGCGGAGCTCTTGAGCGATGCGGTGGAACTCGAGGCCAGCGAGAGCCCAGCCTACGCCGTCGCCGTGGAGACGGCATTTCGCTGCGCGGGTTTGGCGTTGCTCTCGGGTGCGGATCTCAGCGTCGATGCGCTGACCGATCTGTGGGACGCGACCTTCGATTTGAGCCTGAGGCTCCCGGGCATGCCCCCGCTCCCCCGAGTCGAACACCCAGTTGGGCTCGAGCCGGCCTGCGAACGCGGGGCGTTCTTCCTCGCGGCCATGGCCATGGCGGAATCCATCGAACAACAGTGGCTCCACGACGACGCGCACGAACGCGTGAACGCTGCCATTGCCGACACCTTGAGCAGTATCGACCCCCAAACGCCTTGGTTCCGGGGCGCCTACGCCCTGCTCGATCGGCTGCGTTCGGCGGACCCGAGCGCACTCGGGCTCGCCCTCAGTGACGCACCCTGCCGCGTTCTCGATCTCGTCGGCACCGGCCACGCGAAGTGGCCCGACGTAGCGCTGAGCACGCGTGATGGCGAGATCCTACGCGCCATCTGGCACGCGCGTGGCCAGGTCGACCCGGCGCCGCTCGCGGAATGGCTCTATCGGGTCTGGGAGCGGGCCGACTGCCCAGAGGTGGCAGGCACGGTCCTCGATCCAGTGGGCGACGCCGGACGCACGTTCTTCGCCAGTGCCCCAGCAAAACTGGCGCTTCGTGTTCTGAGTCAGTCGCCGACGCATGCACGTCAGCTCGTTCCGCTCCTCGCCAGCGACGCTTGGGAGGCGCTCTGCGAAACTCCGCCAAGTGATCCCGAGTTGCTCGAAGCGCTGGCAGACGCCCTGCCCGAGAGCGCCGTCAGACGCTGGCTCGACCAGCCCGAGCTTCGAAGTTGGGTTTGGCGCCGTCACGCAGCGCAGGCCGAAGAGCGCCTATCGCGGGCCTCCCGTGACGGAGATGCGATGAGCGTCGCAGCGTTGGCCGTAGGCGCGCCGGCAACCGCCGTCGAGGGCGCGCTGGACGCCCTGACGAGCCTTCACGACGCCGGACAGCTGCCAGCTCACGAACGTGACTCGCTCAGGCTCTGGCTCCACGAGCAGATCAGCGCGCGTCGCCCGAGCTGGCGCGCGGCGTACTCACTCCTGGCGAGGCTCGAGAGCGCTTGAACACCTCACTTCGCCGCCCCTGGCGGCGTGTAGCGCCCGTCTCCGTCCGCATCGATGAAGACCGGATTGGTGAAGGCGACGGGGACCACGTTGGTTCCAGGAAGCACCCGCCCCAGCGAGGTCGTGCCGCGCACCACGACGACCAGGAACCCATCTGCCGCAACGGGTACCCCTCCGACGAAACGCAGCCGGGCGCGTGGACTCGAGGTTACCTCACGTTCGGGGGAGCTGGCGTCCACTTGCATGGCCAGCTTGCCGTCGAGGAACAGCTCCGCGCGTTCGACGCCGATCCAGGCTGGAGCTCGCACTTCGAGCTCGACACCGACCGTGCCTTGCTCCGTTTTGACCAACGCTCCCGGTGATTCGCCGTCGACGCGAAGATCGATGAATGGCCCGCTGGTCACCACCACTCTGCCCGCCCGGAGCGACGCGACCACCTGGCTCCAGTCGGGGCCCTCCGGGCTTTCGTCCTCGACGCGCACATAGGTCCGTGGGTAGCCGGCCCACTGATACGCGATTCGATGAGAGTCCGAGTTGCCCACCGCGGTGTAGCGACGACCCGCCAAGATGAGTCGCATCCACTCCGCGAGACCTTCGTCCAGCACCGATGGCTTCGCGAGATCAAAGCCATTCCACACTTCGATCAAATCGAAATCGAGGGAAGCGCCGGGCGTTGCCGACGCGCCCTGCGCGTCGAGCCGGATTTGGTTGAAGTAGCCGATGTCGCCCATGCGGGGGTGATTGACCTGGATCAGCGCCTCCGGGACCGCGCCCCTCAACCACGATAGGAACGCGGCCGGCGAGGCGCCCGCCAGCGCGGGCAACGCCGCGGTCGTCGGATAGGGGTACACGTTGAAGTGGCCCCATTTGCTGGTCGTGACCTCGACGCCGGGTCGGGTCGACACTCGCCGTTCCATCCCGAGCTGTCGAACGGCCGGCGCATAGTCGGTGACGTGGTTGTGATCCGTCGCCACGGCGAGCTCGACGCCCTCCGCGACCAGCGAAGTCACGCGGTCAGCAAGCGACACCTCCGAGTCGCCGCTCGGATCTGCATGCAGATGGAGGTCCGCTGCGAGCCAGCCCTTCGTGTCCACGACCCGCGCGAGCCGCGGTCGAATGGTCGCGCCTTGGGTCGCCGAAACCTCGACGACGTGCTCGTCGAGCTCGTACTCGGGGCCGCGCGTCGCGAGCACTGAGTAGCGACCCGGCGGGAGCTCGAGCGAACCCGTCCCGGTCGCGGTGCACGCGACGTTGGCCGCTCCAGCAGCCGAGTGGTGCGGTCCCAGATCAGGGTTGATGGTCGGTGGGAGACCAGAGACGATCAGACGTGCGGGCATGGGAGCGCCGTGGTCGTCCGAGATCTGGTACGAAATGCGCGCGGGCCGTGGGGGTATGAGCTCGACGCGTGCGGTCCCGCGAGAGCTCACCTTCACTCGAGCCCGGTCGGTGCCGCCGGGGCTATTCAGCACGATCTGGTAGCTCCCAGACGGAACGAACAAGACGGCCTTCGAGCCGCGGACGCGGGCGGAGACGACCGGGCGCCCCGCTGCGTCACGCGCTTCGATCACGGCCCACGGCACCTCCGAGGCGAGCGAGACTTCGACCAACCCAGGCTCGACGCCTGCGGCGCGCCACACGTGCTCGGAGGCGACGTCCAGAGAGCCGGGCGCCACCACCAACCGACGACCGTGCCGGGCGCTCTGTCCCGGGGCGAGCCGGAGCTCGGGACCGAACGCTGTCTGCTCGCGGGCCCCCATCTCGCGCTCACGGGAGCGCACTCGGGCGTCGGTCCCAGGAAACGCGAGCGCCGCGGACAGTCGACGTCCGGAGTGCGCGAGCCACGGAGCCGCGACCTCCGTGTGGTCGGCGCTGAAACCGGAGCCAGATACGAAGGACTCTCCGCCGTGCCACTCCAGACGATCGCCCATCCGCACTCGGCGAGACGTCGAAGACTTGTTCTCGACTCGCGAGGTGATCGACGCCCAGCGCTCTCCAGGCGTGACCGAGATCTGGGTCACGACCATCAGCGTTCGGTCGGCGCTCTCGTGCACGATCCGCACGGCTGGCGCCGCTCCCGAAAGCTCCGGCTCGACGCTGCGCACGAGGGTGGGGACCTCCGTGCCGTCTGCCTGCAAAACGAGCCCGAGAGCGCTCAGCGGATCGTCGACCCACGCATCCGCTGCCGCGTCCAGGATGACCCCGGACAGGCTCCGGGGTCCGGCGCCGTCCGCACGACCGATGACCAAGCGCAGCAAGGGAGTGGACAGCAAGAAGTCGCCGGGCCGGCCCTGAGCGCGGGGACCAGTCGGCAGGTTCGATGCGGTCAGCGCCTCGAGCCGCACGCCACCGCGCTCGTCCGACGCAAAGGGCGGGCGCTGGCCTCGGGGACAGGCGCTGAAGGTCGTCGCTCCCAGCCCCAACAGCGCGACGACGAACGCGGGCGCTCGAACCCAGGCTGTCGCCGCAGAAGCTGGCATTGCTCGAGCTTAGCCGGTGACCCGCGCCGCCCGCCTGTCGTAAGTTCAGCAGCGATGAAAGCGGTGGTCCTCTCCGGGGGGTTCGGGCTCGAGAATTTGCTCACGGAAGAGCGCCCCGATCCCGAGCCGGGGCCCCACGACGTGGTGCTCCGAATGAACGCGGTCTCGCTCAACTACCGCGATCTGCTCATGGTGCGCGGCTCCTACAATCCAAAGCAGGCGCTCCCGCTGATCCCCGCCTCGGATGGCGTCGGGACCGTCGTCTCGGTCGGCTCGGAGGTCTCCCGGGTGGGCGTCGGGGACCGCGTCTGCCCGATCTTCGCGACCGCATGGCTCGCGGGAGAGCCTGCGCGCGACAAACTCAAGACCACGCTCGGCGGTCCCTTCGACGGGACCTTGTGTGAGCTGATGAAGGTCAACGCCGAGGCCGTGGTCCGCGTCCCAGCCTTCTTGTCCGACGAGGAGGCGGCGTGCTTGCCCTGCGCGGGAGTCACGGCTTGGAGCGCGCTGGTCACCCACGGCAATCTCGCGGCAGGTGACACCCTACTGACGCTCGGCACCGGCGGCGTCTCGATCTTCGGCCTCCAGCTGGCCAAAGCCCTGGGAGCCCGCGTCATCATCACGAGCTCGAGCGACGACAAGCTGGAACGCGCGAAGGATCTCGGGGCAGACGTACTGATCAACTATCGACGGAACCCCGAGTGGGGCAAGGCGGCTCGGGACGCGGCCCGCGGGCGCGGCGTGGATCACATACTCGAGGTCGGTGGCGCGTCGACCTTCGCTCACTCACTGAAGGCAGTTCGACCCGGCGGCACCATCAGCATCATTGGCAACCTGGGCGGCGGCGCGACGGAGATCAACCTGCTGAGTGTGCTGATGCAGAACATCCGATTGCAGGGCGTGATCGTCGGTCATCGAGAGTCGTTCGAGGCGCTGGTCCGCGCGGTCGAACAGACCAAGCTTCGCCCGGTCGTCGATCGCGTCTTCGGGTTCAACCAGGTGGGGGCCGCGCTCGAGCACCTGGCCTCCGGCAGCCACTTCGGAAAAGTCTGCATCGACATCGCCGCCCAGAGCTGAGGCGGTTGAATGCCGGTGTCGCCGGCGGCATCGCAAGGGCCCAGAGATGTCGAGATCTACGGAAGTCGTCCGGTTTGGCTTTGTGCGCAGGGGCCTCTGGGCGGCATGCCTGGCCGGGCTCCTGGCAGCACCTGCGGCGGCCAAAAACCAACCCGGGGCACCTGCCCTGGCACGCGAGGTCGAACAGGCGGCCATCAGCGTGCGTGTGGAGCTTCGGGCCGCTCGATCAACGAATGATCCGGAACGAGTACGTTGCGTCAGCGGCAAGCTCAGTCAGATCCACGCTCAGCTCCGAGTCGCGCGACGGGAGTCCCAGCGCTTGACCCACCCGACCGACGCCAAAGATCTGCGCCACCACCGCTACCTGCTCGAGGCCGCCCACGCGAACGCGCGCGATTTGACCCAAGCCGCGCGCCGCTGCGACTCGGCGCGCACCGTCGCGGTGCGCGTGATCCGCCGCTGAAGCCACGATTCACTGCTGCCCATCGGGCGTGAGAGCGCGCTAGACTGCGCGCCCTCCCCATGCGCATCACCACCTTCGCCTCGGTCTTCGTCGTCGCCCTCCTGTCCGCCTGCAAGCCCAGTCCGGGCAGCTCCTGCGACAAGGGCGAGGCGCGCTGCGTCGACAAACTGAGCCAACTCATCTGCCAGAAAGGGAGCTACATCCAGGCCCCCTGCAAGGGTCCACGAGGCTGTGGGCTCTCGCCGACGGGGGTGTCGTGCGACATCACGGGCAACGCAGCAGGCGACGCTTGCTCCACCGACGAGGAGGGCGCATCGGCCTGCACGGACGCCAAGACCAAGCTGGTGTGCACGTCGGGGAAGTTCGTCGCCACCACCTGCCGCGGGCCGAAGGGCTGCGAGACCGAAGACGGCCGTCCGCTCTGTGACCTGTCCGTCGCCGAACCGGGCGACGCATGTCGCGAGGCGGACAAGACCAAGGCGTGCAGCGTGGACGGCAAGCAGTACCTAGCCTGCAAAGACGGCAAGATGACGCTCGAGTTTCACTGCCTGGGCCCAGGTGGCTGCAAGTCGGAAGGCGGGAAGCTCGGCTGTGACATGTCCGTGGCCCGCGACAAGGATCCGTGCACCGCCGAGATGGAAGGCAAACACGCCTGCAACCTCGACAAGAGCAGCATTGTGGTCTGCAAGGGCGGCAAGTTCGTCATCGACGAAGAGTGCAAGACCGGAACGACCTGCAACGCCGAGGGCTCGATTCGCTGCGACAAGCCCGAGAAGAAGAAGGAGGGCTGACAGCCCCACAAACGCCGAAGGCGCCGGGTCACGGCGCCTTCGGGCATCGAACGAAGGGTTGGATTACTCGCTGCGGCGACGGCGGCCGAGGGCCCAGGCGGCGAGCAAGCCGAACGCGCCGAACGCGAAGGCAGCGCCGCCGGCGCGCGGACCGGGAGCGGTGGCGCAGGAGGCTTCGGCTTCGGCTTCGGCCTCGGCTGAGAACGAACAGCCGCTCGAGTCGCACTTGAACTCCGAGGTCGCACTACCGGTGGCGCTGGCGTCGATACGCGCCTTCCACTGGGTCAGAGCGTCGAAGCAATCCTGAAAGTTGCCGTCCTTGTCGACGTACTGCCCGTCGCAGTACAGCGCACCCTCGGGCTTCTGGCATTGCGCCTCGCAGCCGCCCTTGAGGCTGGACGAGCAGCTCGCTTCCAGTTTCGACTGACAGTCCACTTGGCAATGGAAGTTCGTCTTTGCCGAGCACTGACCTTTGCAGCTTCCCTGGCACTTGGCGCTGCAATCTGCGGTCGCCGGCGTGCCCGTGCAACTGCCCTTGCACTCGCCAGAACACGTCGCCTTGCAGGACGCTTGGCAGCTCGACTTGCACTCGGAGTCGGTGCCGCACTTCGCGTCGCAGTTCCCCGAACAGTCGACATCGCAACCGGCGCTGCAGTTTGCTTCGCAGTCGAACTCGGCTGGCGTCACCTTGCACTTGGCCTCGCAAGCGCTCAGGTCGCACTTTGCGGTGCACTCCGCACTGGCCTCGAGCTTGCACTCACCGCCATCACACGTCACGTAGCCTTCGGCTGCGCACTGTGCTTTGAACGATATGGGCGTGCACTTGGCGGTGCAGCCGCCGGACACTTCCGCTTTGCACTCGCCTTTGGCGCTGACCTCGATATCGCCGCACGCCTCGAGCCCGGCGTGAGCGGTGGACGGAACGAGCATGGGCACCGCGAAGGCGGCCGCGCCGATCAAGAAGGGTGCGATGAGTTTGTGCATGATCCGGTCTCTCCTTGTTCCCTAAGCAATGAAGCAGGCGGCGGGCGCCCCATCTACTGCTACGAAGAACTTCCCGGAATCTTCCATCGATTCTCGGGACTCGAACTCTAGCAGCCAGCCGTCAGGGTGGGCCAAGCCCGGGCAGATCCTGGTCAGCTGAAGGGGTTTCCGCATCTGTGGGACGGTCTCGAAGGGCGCCCCATTCAGTTCTCCCACCCGCGCCTACATGGCTTCCGGGAGCGTCTTTGGGGTCCCACGACAGGACGTAGCCCGCCTTGCGCAGTGATTCGGCCAGGGCGGGCAGGATCTCGAAGGTCGCGGCGGCGTGGATATGGAAGAGCACGACGGCTTCGGGGTGCGCGCGTCCGAGTACCGTGGCGAGCAGGTCCTCGGCGGGCCCGCCCTCCCAGTCTCGGCTGTCGATGTCCCAGAGGTACACCTCGAGGCCGAGGGACTTTGCGATGCGCTCGACCCGGCCGTCCACTCCCATCAGGGGCGGCCGGAAGAGCTTGCACTCACCGTCCCCGGCGCCGCGGGCGATCTCGTCGGTGATCCTCGCCTCGGTCATCCAGGGGGCCGTGAGGTTCGGGTGGCTGAAGGTGTGGTTGCACACCCGGTGGCCTTCGTCGTGCGCGCGCAGCACCCAATCGGGACGCGCCTTGGCCCAACGCCCGGAGGGGAAGAAGAGCGCCCGGATCCCGAGCTCCTTCAGACGGTCGAGCAGCCGATCGGCCTGACGGCGATCGTTGGGCCCGTCATCGAAGCTCAGGATCAAACGCGCGCCCTCACCGGGTGCGGGAGCGATGGGCATCGGCACGCGGGCGCGGAACGACCACTCGACCGGTTCGCCCCCGGGCGGAGCGACGCGGACGCGCTGCGGCCGACCGGGGCGCCAGCGCTTCGGAGCAAACGACCACGTCCTGGCGTTCAGCCAGCGACCCTCGCCGGGAACGTCCGGCGTTAGCTCGACGATCTTACCGGGTACCATGTCCGCCTCGAAGCGCACGACCAAGGGCGCGTCGAGGGAGACACGTTCGCCGACCGGTTCGACCTCGACGACCCTGGGTGGCGGCGCATCCGTCACCGTCGCAGCCGGCCCGCTGTAGGCGGACGCCTCGGCCACGGGTCGCGGCGCGTGCGGCAGAGGCTCGGTGCGCGCGCTGGCCTGCGGCAGTGCCGCTGCCACGGCCACCAGAGCGAGCGCGCGAGCCAGTCTTCGCACCCGGCAGAGACTATCCGCTCTCGACGCGCCCAAATGTGAAAATATGCGCGCATGCGCTGGCGGCCGGTCCTGCTCCTGGGTCTCGTGCTCGGGTGCGAGCGCCGCGAGCCACCTACAGCCGATCCCGAGGCGACGACGCTGCGCGCTCGGGGCGCCGAAGCGACAGCATCGGCCCCGGCGCCGCGCACGGAGCCGTCGGAGGGCGGCCCCGCGCCGGCCCCCTCCGCAAGCAGCGCGCCTCGGATGAAGCCCGCGCCGGAGCGGGCGCCCGGCGCACCGGCGGCCCTCGTCGGCCACCTGCCCCGTCCATCGAGCTCAGCCCACGCGGGCTTCAGCGGTCCGGTAGATGCGGGCAAAGACAAGGCTTGGGTCACGCGCCTCGCGAGCGCGCCCATCACCGAGATCGTGAAAAACCCTGGTGGCGCCACCATCACGCTGCGCGTCCGCTTCGAGGACGGCAGCCGCGCCGTGTTCAAGCCGGAGCAGCAGCACTCGGCCTCGAATTTCCGGGCAGAGATCGCCGCCTATCACCTCGATCGGATCGTGGGGTTTTCACGGACCGCCGCCGTCGCGGGTCGGTCCATCGGCTATCCGCACTTGATCGACCACCTCGAGGCGTCGAACGCCGACCCGAAGTTCATCCAGCGCTTTCGCGACGAGGTCACGGCGCGGGACGGACGCGTGAGCGGTGCGATGATCGCGTGGCACGCCGGCCGATTGAGCAGCGCCGAGCCGCCCAAAGACTGGACCGAGGGGCTGCGATCGAAGGAGCCCCTTCGAGAGGAGCTCTCCAAGCGGCTACCCGAGTGGAGCGACTTGATGGTCTTCGACTTCTTGATCGACAACACGGATCGTTGGTCCGGTGGCAACGTGCTCTCGCTCGGCGGCGGCGCGCTCATCTTTCTCGACAATGCGTCGGCCTTCGCCCCCTGGCGGTCGAGCCGGGGCGAAAACAACTCGAAGCGGCTCGCGCCGCTCTGTCGCTTCCGCCGCGCGACCGTCGACGCGTTGCGAGCACTCGGCCCCGCAGCCCCGGTGGACGAGCGACTCGGGGCAAGGCTGGCGCAGACGCTCGCGGCCGATCCCATGGCGCCCATCCTCGGCAAGTCACAACTCGCTGCGGTCGACGCCCGCGTCGAGCTCTTGCTGGAGCATGTCACGCGCTGCGAGGTCGACCTCGGAGCGGAGGTCGTGCTCTCACTTTGAGCCGCCCTCCCGCGCGTCGATGCGTCGCCGCGCGACTTGGAGTTCCGTCGCCAGCTCCGCCCGTCGCCTCTCGCTCTTCTCGAGCATGCGCTTGGTTTCTTCGGCGCGATGACGTTCCGCCGCAACCAACGTGTCGTAGGCACGTTGCACCCGGGCGGTCTCGGGCCGCACCTTGCCCAGGTAGAACCCCAGCGACCCCACCACACACACCATGGCGACGACCAGGCCCAGAGCGGCGACTTGATTGCCGCGCTGCCCCCGGCTCTCGAGCGCCCGCATCCGACGCTCGTGGGCGTGTTGCAGCTCGAGCAGCTCGACCTTGGCCCGCGACTCGAACTCGGCGCGCGCTCTCTCGATCGCAGCTCGAGCTTGGAACTCGGCCTCCCGTTGCCGCTCGGCTTCTTCGCCGGCCAGACGCCCTCGTTCGAGGTCGGCCTGACGCTTCGACTCGGCACGAGCGGCTGCGGCGGCCGCTGCGAGCCGGTGTTGACGAAGCTCTCGCTCGACGCGCTGCCGATCGGCAGGCGAGAGCCCTTGCAGCGAGAACAGCATCGAATCGTCTCTGCGTGCCGCCATCGTCGGGCCTCCCGTGGCCGCTCCGTCCGTCGGAGGGCCCGTCTTCCAAGGTCAGACCAACCAGACGCGCTGGCCTTGGGCGGATGGGCACGACTATCGTCCAACGCATGCTGCGCGTCTGGCCAGGCCAGCGGTCCTTGGGTGGGCCTGCGTGACCTACGTCGCCCTCTGGGCCAAGGCCTTCGGCTTCACCCTGGGCGCGGAGTTCGCACTGGCGCCCTGGCTCCTGCCCCGCGACGAGCCCCTGCGGCGACGCCTCGCGGCCGTGCTCGCGGCGAACGTGCTCAGCCATCCGGCAGTGTGGTTCGTATTCCCCGAGCTCGGCATGGCGTACGCTCCGATGCTGATCTGCGCGGAGCTGTGGGCGGTGGGATCGGAACTTCTCCTCTACCGATTGGTATTTCCGCAGCTCCGCTGGCGCCGAGCGCTGGCGGTCTCGGCCCTGGCCAACGCGCTCTCGATGGGAGTGGGGCTGCTACTCCGGGGACTCGGCGTGAGCCTCTGAGCGGCCGCCCCGCGGTCTAGCTCAGAGCCCCATCTGCTTGGCGATGATCACCTTCATGATCTCGTTGGTGCCAGCGAAGATGCGTTGCACGCGGGCGTCCATGTAGGCACGAGCGATGGGGTACTCGAGCATGTACCCGTAGCCGCCGAAGAGCTGGAGGCACTCGTCCACCACCTGGCCGACCATCTCGGTGTGCCACAGCTTGGCCATCGAGCACTCTTTCACCAGGAACTTCCCGGCCACGTGCTCTTGGACCAGGCGGTCGGCGAAGGCGCGCCCCACCTCGACCTTCGTCGCCACTTCGGCGAGCTTGAACTTCGTGTTCTGGAAGCTCGCGATGGGCTTGCCGAAGGCTCGCCGCTCTTGCACGTACGCGACGGTGTCCGTCAAGACCTGCTCGGCGGCGCCCTGCGCCGCGAGCGCGACGACGAGTCGCTCCTGGGCGAGCTTCTTCATCAGCATCATGAACCCGGCGCCTTCTTCGCTGAGGCGATTCGCCACGGGCACCCGGCAATCCTCGAAGGACAGCTCCGAGGTGTCTTGGGAGGCCATGCCCATCTTCTGGAGCTTCTTGCCTTTGACAAAGCCGGCGCGTTCGGCCTCGACCACGATCAGCGAGATGCCGTTATGGGCGTTGTTGGGGTCGGGATCGGTCTTGGCAGCGACGATGCAGAGGTCACACAGGATGCCGTTCGAGATGAAGGTCTTGGTGCCATTGATGACGTAGTCGTCACCGTCACGCACGGCGGTCGTGGTGATGCTTGCCAGATCACTGCCGGTGCCGGGCTCGGTCATGGCGAGGGCGGTGACCAATTCGCCGCTCGCGCACCCGGGCAGCCAGCGCGCTCGCTGGGCAGCACTGCCGAACTCGTGCATGTACGGCACGATGATGTCCGAGTGCAGCGAGATCGCGAACCCCGACTCGTAGACCTTCGCCAGCTCTTCGATCACGACCACCGAGCAGAGAAAGTCACCACCGGGGCCGCCGTGCTCGGTCTCGAGCCAAGGGCACAAGAAGCCCCCCTCGCCCGCCCTGCGCCAGGCTTCGCGGTCGACGATGCCCCGCTCTTGCCAGCGCTCTTGGTTCGGGACGATCTCTCGCTGGACGAACTTCTTGAACGACTGTCGGAACTGCTCGTGCTCCTCGCTGAACAGGTTGCGGTCCATGAGGCTCCTTTCACGCGAGTCGCGCTCGAAGGGTGGCGCGACGAGGCATCATGCCCTAGAACGCGGCCATGAGTCGCTCCTGGACGGCACTGGGGCTTTTGCTGGTGGCTGCGAGTTGCAGCAAGCCCAGCGGGGAGAGCCCCAACTCGGGCACGGGCGCCGGCACGACCGTCGCGGAGCCGCCGGCGCCGGGCGGAGAAGTCGCCCGACCGACCTCGACGGAGCTCGCGCCCTTCGCGGTGGGGCAGTGGTCGAAGTACCGGACCACGATGGACGACGGCACAACTGCGGAGATCACCTACAAGATCGTGGGCGAAGAGCGGGGCGCGCACTGGATCGAGATCGTGCGCGGCGCGGCCGAAGCGGGCACCGTGATGCAGCTATTGGTCAAACTCACGAGCCGGAGTGATCCGAACGGAATCGAGATCAAGGCGGCCCGCATCCGCATGCCCAACAGCGAGATGCGCGAGCTCGGCGAGGACAAGCTGGGGCCCACCGCCGACGGCTACAAGAAGGCGCTGGCCGACGTCTTCGTGCCCAGCCTCACGGGCTCGCCGCAAGAAGACGTCACCGTGCCGGCGGCGACCTTCCGGGGCGCCTACAAGCGGCAGCAGAAGACGGACGTGGCGGAGGGATCGCCCGATCAAGTGGTCTGGCTGCACCCCGCTGTCCCCATCAGCGGGGTCGTGAAATCGGAAGAGGTCGGCAAGCCCGGCAAGACCGAGCTTCTGACCTGGGGAGCGTCCGGCGCGAAGAGCGAGATGCAAAGAGGGAGACCGACTCCCTGAGGCTCAGAGCACGCGAACCCGCTCCGCCTCCCGCACGGTTGCGGTAGTTCCGGGTCGGATCGCGCGCTCGCCGTGGAACGAGCCTCCGCCCTGCGCCATCTCGACCAGGACCGGAGCCGGCGTGAAGCGCGCGCCGTGCTGCTTCTCGTGGCGCTCGAGCCGACGCACGACCTCGAGGGCACCGACGGCGTCCACGTAGCGGAAGGGCCCGCCGCGGAAGGGCGGAAAGCCGAGGCCGAAGATGGCGCCGACGTCCCCGTCGCGGGCCGAACGCAAGACGCCTTCCCCGAAACAGAGGGCCGCTTCATTCACCATGGCGAGCGCTAGGCGCTCCGCGATCTCGTGCTTCGGCGTCGCCCCAGCTTCGGGCGTGACCCCCAGCACTGCGTATACGCTCTCGTCGACCAGCTTCTTCTTGGTCTGCTTCTTGTCGCCATACAGGTAGAAGCCCCGGCCGTTCTTGCGACCGAAGCGCTGATCGGCCACGAGCTTGTCCATGCCGGGCGGCGGGACCATGCGATCGCCGAAGGCCGCGAGCATGATCTTGCCGACCTTCTCGCCGACGTCGATGCCGACTTCGTCGAGCAGCGTCACGGGCCCAACGGGGTAACCCCAGTCCATGAGCGCGCCATCGAGCTCTTCGACGGGGACACCCTCGGAGAGCAGCCACGCGGCCTCGTTCATATAAGGCGCCAAGATGCGCGAGGTGTAGAAGCCGACGCCGTCGTTCACCACGATCACCGTCTTGCCCTGCTTCTTGCCGAGCTCGACGCAGGTCGCCGTGACCCAAGACGCCGTCTTCGGCGTCACGATGATCTCCAGCAGTGGCATTTTGTGCACCGGAGAGAAGTAGTGCATGCCGATCACCCGCTCGGGGTGTTTGGCCCCGGCGGCGATCTGCGTGATGGGCAACGAAGAGGTGTTCGAGGCGAAGATCGCCTTGGCGTGTCCGTGCGCCTCGATGTCCCTCACCATTTGGTGCTTGAGCGCGAGGTCTTCGAAGACCGCTTCGATCACCACCTGGGCCTGGTGGAACCCGGAGTAGTCGACGGTCGGCGTGATCTGGGCCAACCGCAGATCACGCTCGAGACGGGTCATCCGCTTGCGCTCGACGCTTGTGTCGAGGATCCCTGCGACGTATTTCATGCCGGCGGCGAGGCCGTCATCATCGCGGTCCTTCAGTCGCACGGGGATCTTGGCCAGGTGGGTCGTGACGTAGGCGATGCCGGCGCCCATCAACCCCGCACCCAGCACGCCGAGCTTGTGCACCGGCTTGGCCTCGACGTTCGGATCGTCCACGCCCCGGTCCTTTTTCAGCTCGACCGTGGCTGTGAAAATGCTCATGAGCATGGCGGCTTCCGGGCTCACCGCGAGCTCACCGAAGGCCTGCGCTTCCGCTTCTAGCCCGTGCTCGAAGCCGCCTTCGAGCCCGGCCTTCACCACCTCGAGGATGCGCTCGGCAGCGGGATAGTTGCCACGAGTCTTGGCCAAGAGCTGCTTCTTGGCTTGGTCGAAGAGCAGCTTGCGACCGAGAGGGTTTTCGGCCAGCGCCAGCTCGGTCAGCTCCTCTTTGCTGAAAAAGGACTTCAGCTTCGCGAAGCCGGTCGGCTGCGACGCACCGCGCTCGGCCAGCGCGAGCGCGTGCCGACACGCGACGTCGACCAGCACCGCGGCAGGCACGACATCGTCGACGAGGCCCATCCGCCTGGCGCGGCGACCGTCGAGCTGCTTGCCCGTCAGCATCAGGTCGAGGGCCGCCTGCACACCGACCAGGCGCGGCAGTCGTTGGGTGCCGGCTGCGGCTGGCAAGAGTCCGAGCTGAACTTCGGGCAAGCCCAGCTTGGTCTTCTTGTCGTCACTGGCGATGCGCGCATGGCAAGCGAGGGCCGTCTCGAGCCCACCTCCGAGGCAGGCGCCGTGAATGGCCGCCACGACCGGCGCTCGAAAGGCCTCCACCCGAGCCATGGCCCGCTGACCCGTGCGCGAGAGCTCAGCCGCTTCAGCCGCGGTCTTCACCGCCTTGATCATGCGCACGTCCGCGCCAGCGATGAAGCTGTCGGGTTTGCCGCTGGTGAAGACCACCGCTCGCACTTCGCTCGTCTTGTCCAGATCGTCGAAGACCTGCACAAACTCTTCCGCGAAGTTCGCCTGCAACGTGTTCATCGTCTCGCCGGGCACGTCCATGCGCACGATGGCGACGCCATCCGGGCGCTGCTCGATGCTGAGCACGCGCCTGCCTCCGCTCCCGTTGCCGTTCTCTCCTGTTGCCATCACTCCGCCTCCAGTACCATCGCCGCGCCGAGCCCGCCGGCCGCGCAGGCCGTGCACAGCGCCAGGCTTCCACTGCGACGTTTGAGTTCGTTCAGCGTCTGAGTGATTTGTCGCGCGCCCGTGGCGGCGAAGGGGTGACCGATGCTGATCGATCCGCCGCAGACGTTGAACTTGTCCCAGTCGATCTCGCCCAGCTTCTTGCTCCGCCGGAGCTTTTCTCGAGCGAACGCTTCGCTCTCGAAGGCCTGCGTGTTGCTCAACACCTGAGCGGCAAAGGCCTCGTGCATGTCCAAGAGGTCGAGGTCCTTGAGCTTGATCCCGGCGCGATCGAGCGCCAGCGGCGAAGCATGGGCCGGGCCCATCAGCATCTGCCCCGAGGGGTCGACCGCCGCGAAGGCATAGCTCCGAATGAAACCGAGCACGTCGAAGCCCTCCGCCTTGGCCATCTCCTCGCTCATCAGCAGCACGGCGCTGGCTCCATCGGTGAGCGGAGAGCTGTTGCCCGCGGTGATGGTGCCGAGCTTCCGGTCAAAGGCGGGCCTGAGCTTCTCGTAAGACTCGAGGCTCGAATCCTTACGGACCAGGTTGTCCTCCGTCGTCGCCTCGAACTTCGGCGGCACGTAGACGTGCATGACCTCTTTCTCGAACCGGCCATCGACCCAAGCCGCGGCCGCGAGGCTATGACTCCGGTGCGCAAACTCGTCCTGCGCGCGACGGCCGATGCGGTTCTCCTTCGCCATCTTCTCGGCGCTCTCGCCCATGGTGAGCCCGGTCGAGAATTCCTTGAGCGAAGGCGGGACGGGCACCAGATCCTTGGCCGAGAGCCCAGCAAAGGCCTTGATGCGCTCTCCCAAGCTGCGCGCCCGGCTGGCGGCGATCAGCGCTTCAGCGAGCTTCTTGCTGACGGCGATGGGCACGTCACTGGCGCTGTCGGCGCCCCCGGCAACGCCGCAGTCGATGATGCCGGCCATGATGGCTTCAGCCACGTTGACCGTGGACTGGTAGCTCGTCGCGCAGGCCCGCGACACGCTGTACGCCTCGATCTCCCGAGGCATGCCGGTGCCCAGCACGATCTCGCGCGCGATGTTCGGTGCCACGAGCGACGGAACCACCTGCCCGTAGACGACCTGTTGGACTCGCTTGGGATCGAGCTCCGCCCGCTGCAGCAGCTCGGCCACCACGAGCTTGCCGAGATCGAGCGCACTCAGATCTTTGAATGCCGACCCCGACTTCACGAACGGAGTGCGCAGACCGCTCACAACGGCGACGCGCCGCGCGCCACTCTTCTTGCCCATGGCTCTCGGACCTCCTGACTGAACCAGGGGTCCATACGCACCATGACGCGACGTGTCAAGGCGCCGAGGGCCGTCGCCTCAGCTTCCGGTCTCCGCCGCGGGCCGGGTGGAAGGAGGAATGCCGAGCGCACGCGTGCCGCTCTGGCCATTGCCGAATCGAACGCGCACGGAGACCGCACTGCCCGCGAGTCCGTCGCAGAGCGCGCCTGCAAACGCGACGAACTCGTGGCGAACTTCGTCGGCGAAGTGCTCGTCCCCCATGATCAAGAGCTCGCCCCCGCCCTCGTTGGCGGCCATCGCTGACACCATGGCGCGAGCCATTTGGTAGCGGGCCTTCCGGGCCTGGGGATCGATGCGCTGACTGGTGGCCAGAATTGCCACGGGGATGGTCACGGAGCGCTCCACCAGCCGCGCCACCCTCCCGGTCACCCGAATGGCGAACTCGTCCAGGCTCTCGATGGCCGGCTGCGACTCCACCACCGCACTCGAGGCTCGGCCGGCGAGCTCCCGGGAGTACGAGGGCCAGCGCGCGCCTGCTTCCATGACGACTATCGCCGTTCGTTGATCGTTTTGGTCCATCGTCACGCCCTCCTTGTTCGGCGCGGTCCGTCGTTTTGGATGAAACGACGGAGACGCTCGTTCATTCCCAACTGATTCCCAGATCCGCGACCCGCGAATACCTGGCCCCCCAGCCCCATGCTTGCACCCTCCCGTCAGCGCAGTTCACACGCCGACTCGGAGCCCAGCATCGCTGCGTCACATGCTCGCGTCAACCCACGCGCTTCAAATAAGTGGGAGACAAGCCCACTACCGCCAGCACTGCAAATCGCGATCATGATGCGCTACGCGACACCAACCGTCGCATCGCGCGCAAAGCGTGCGGGCTTAGAAGGGCATCGTCGTGCGCGCAGCTTGCAACACGGCCACGCGGGGGATCGTGCCGGTCTCGTCGACGGGATAGTTGTCGCTGCGGATGCCGACGGAGCGAATGGCCGTCACATCGGCCTCGCCCCGGACTCGGTACTCGATCGTGGAGTTCATCGCGGTCTCTGCCAGGAGCGGGCCGACCATGGTCCACGGGATCAAGACCGGCGCCGACACGAGCGTGGTGCCATCCGCCGGTAGCCATTGGTTCGGGCTGTAAACCACGCCCGGCAACGTCCAACGACCTTGGAGCGTGGTCTGGACGCGCACGTTGCGCACCTGAACGTCGAAGCTGTTCTCGTTGTTCACGCGCAAGACCACGTTCATGCCGATGCCCATGGGCCCGGCATTCTGAACCTCCGCGTGGTGCAGTTGCATGTTTGGCTTGGACACGCAGCCCGGCAGCACGAGCACCGAAACGCCCCCGATCAAGAAACCACGGCGATGCATTGGACCGAAGCGTAGCCGACCCCGGCGGCTCGCACCAGGGGCGCCGGCGCCGCGCGTTAGATGTGCAGGGCTCGTCCGTCCACGGCCAGCGCGGCCTCTTTCACGGCCTCCGCCAGGGTGGGGTGGGCGTGGCAGGTGCGCGCGAGATCTTCCGCGCTGGCGCCGAACTCCATGGCCGCCGCGGCCTCGGCGATCAACTCCCCAGCGCGTGGCCCAACGATATGCACACCCAGCACGCGGTCCGTCTCCGCGTGTGCGAGGATCTTCACGCGACCGTCGATGCTGCCCAGGGCCTTGGCCCGACCGTTGGCCATGAAGGGGAAGCTGCCCTTCTTGTACAGCACTCTGGCTTCGATCAGCTCGTCTTCGGTCTTCCCGACGCACGCGATCTCGGGGTGGGTGTAACAGACGCCCGGAATGGTGCCGTAGTTCACGTGCCCGTAGCCCTTCACGATGCGTTCGACGCAGGCGACGCCTTCGTCGCTGGCCTTGTGGGCCAGCATTGGGCCCGCGATCACGTCGCCGACAGCGTAGATGCCCGGCACGCGCGTCTCCCAGCTGGCATCGACAGGGATCCGGCCGCGTTCGTCCAGCGTGATGCCGACCTTCTCCAGCGCCAGTCCGTCGGTGTTTGGGAGGCGTCCGACCGCGAGCAGCACGCGATCGCATGCGATGGGCTCCGCGCCCTCGACGCTCACGACGACGCCGTCGCCATCACGGCGCGCGGAGACGACGCGGGAGCCCGGGCGGATATCCAGGCCTTGACGCGAGAGGATGCGTTGGGCCTCCGACGCGATCTCGGAGTCGATGCCCGGCAAGATGCGGGGCAGGTACTCGAGGACAGTGACCTTGGCTCCCAGGCGCTGCCAGACCGAGCCCAGCTCGAGTCCAATGAAGCCGGCGCCGATCACCACCAGGTGACGGGGCACTTCGGGGAAGGACAAAGCCTCAGTGCTGGTCCCGATGCGATCACCGTCGAGCTCCACGCCGGCGAGCGGCGCGACCTTGCTCCCGGTCGCGATCAGCACGTGCTCGGCGCTGAGCTCCGTGACGCCGTCCACCGCCTCGACGCGCACGCTGCCCCGCGCAAGCAAGGACCCGCTGCCGGCGTAGCGCGTGATCCGGTTCTTCTTGAACAGCCCCGCGATGCCCGCGGTGAGCGAGCGCACGGTGTCGTCCTTGCGTTTCAGCATGCGCGCGAGGTCGAGTTCGACTCCCGAGAGCCGAATCCCAAAGGCATCGAGCCCGTGTTTGGCCTCGGCGAAACGCTCGCTCGCCTCGAGCAGGGCCTTGCTGGGGATGCAGCCGATGCGCAGACAGGTCCCGCCGAGCGCCGACTCTCTCTCGATGCATGCCACGTCGAGACCAAGCTGAGCCGCGCGGATGGCGGCGACGTAGCCGCCCGGACCCGCGCCGATCACGATCAGGTCGTGTCTTCGTTCCGCCACGCTCACACCTCGAGCAGGATGCGGGAGGGCTGCTCCACGCACTCTTTGATACGCTTCAGGAAGCCCACTGCTTCGCGACCATCGACGATGCGATGATCGTAGCTCACCGCCACGTACATCATGGGGCGGATCACGATCTGGCCCTCGCGAACCACCGCGCGGTCCTGGATGGCGTGCAGGCCCAAGATGGCGCTCTGTGGGGGATTGATGATCGGTGTCGAGAGCAGATTGCCGTAGACGCCCCCGTTCGAAATGGTGAAGGTCCCACCCAGTAGCTCGTCGAGCTTGAGCTTGTTCGCCTGCGCGCGCTGGCCGTAGTCGGCGATGGCCAGCTCGATCTCGGCGAAGGAGAGGCGCTCGACGTTTCGGATGACGGGGACCACCAGGCCCTTGCCGCTGCCCACGGCGACTCCGATGTCGAAGTAGTTCTTGTAGACCACGTCGGTGCCGCGGATCTCTGCGTTGACCTCGGGCACGAGCTTCAGGGCCTCGACGGCGGCCTTAACGAAGAACGACACGAGGCCGAGCTTGATGGCGTACTTGGCCTTGAAGGTCTCCTGGTACTCCTTGCGCAGGGCGAACACGGCGCTCATGTCGACCTCGTTGAAGGTCGTGAGCTGGGCGCTGGTTTGCAGTGATTCGACCAGCCGCTCGGCGATGCGCTTGCGCATCGGGGTCATGGCGATCACCTCTTCTTGGCGCAGGTCGCTCGGCGCCGCGGCGGACGCCGAGATGGGCCGGGCGGCGGGCGGCGGTGCCGGCGCGGGCGCAGGTGCCCGCAGCACGTCTTCTTTGAGCATCCGTCCGCCGGGGCCGGTGGGGATCACGTCGGCCGGCGACACACCGCTCTCGGCCAGCGCCCGGCGCGCCGCCGGCATGACCCGCGCGAAGCCCTCGGCGGGCACGCTCTCCGCGCGCACACTCCTCGGCGCGGCCTCGACCGCCACGCTAGGCTCGGCTCGCGCCCCGGCGGGCTGCGCCTCCGGCGCTTTCACGGCGGGCTCCCGCGGCCGCTGCGGCGGTGCTTCCGCCACCATCGTCGACTCCTCGATGGCGCCAATCACGTCGCCCACCCGAGCGGCCTGCCCGTTCGGGACGCGGATCTCGCTCAGCACTCCGGCGATGGGCGCCGGGAGCTCGACCGTGACCTTGTCGGTCTCGATCATGACCACGATCTCGTCGCGCCGGACTTGATCGCCGACCGATTTCAACCACTCGCCGATCACCACTTCGGTGATGGATTCGCCCACGCTGGGCACCTTCAATTCGACGGGCATCGTCTGTCTTTCTTGGGTTCAGGTCGGGGCAAAGGCCTGCTCGAGGATCTGCTCCTGTTCGAGCTTGTGGGCGTTCGGCGACCCCGTCGCCGGGCTCGCCGACTCGGCGCGGCAGACTACCGAAAATGGGTGGCGGTCGAACAGGCTCGGGCCGAATCGCCCCGCGAGGTGGCGCCACGCGCCCATGTTCTCGGGCTCGTCTTGCACCCAAACCACCGGCACGCCGGCGCCAAAGGGCTCGAGGGCGTGTTGGACCAGACCTGCCGGCAGCGGGTAGAACTGCTCGACGCGGACGATGGCGATGTCGTGGCGACCGAGGTCTTCCCGACGCTGCAGCAGGTCGTAGTAGATACGCCCGCTGCACAAAAGCACACGCCGCACCGCTCCGGACTCCGCCGCGTCGTCGCCGATCACCCGGGAGAACTGCCCGCCCGCGCAGTCGTCGAGGGCGCTCACGCAGCGTGGGTGCCGCAGCAGGCTCTTGGGCGTGAAGACGATGAGCGGTTTCCGCCAGGGGCGGAGGACCTGCCGTCTCAAGAGGTGGAAGTGTTGCGCCGGCGTGCTGGGCTGAACGACTTGGATGTTGTCCTCGGCCGCGAGCACCAGGAAGCGTTCGAGGCGGGCGCTCGAGTGCTCCGGGCCTTGGCCCTCGAAGCCGTGGGGCAGCAGCATGACCAAGCCCGACAGGCGCTTCCACTTGTCCTCCGCGCTCACCAAGAATTGATCGATGATCACCTGCGCGGCGTTGGCAAAGTCGCCGAACTGTGCCTCCCACAGCACCAGCCCGTCGGGCCAGTCGAGGCTGTATCCGTACTCGAAACCGAGCACTCCAGCCTCGCTGAGCGCGCTGTTCACGATCTCGATGGGCGCCTGATCTTCCGAAAGCGACGCGAGCGGCATGAAGGCGTGCCCGTCCTCGATATCGTGCAACACCGAATGGCGCTGGCTGAAGGTCCCCCGCTCGGCATCTTGCCCGGTCATGCGCACGCGCATGCCGCTGGTCACGAGGGTGGCGAAGGCGAGCAACTCCGCTGAACCCCAGTCGATGCTCCGTTCTCCGGTGGCCATCTCCCGACGCTGGGCCAGCAGGCGCTCGATCTTTCGGTGAGGATGAAAGTCCGGAGGCAAGACGGTCTGGGCGACGATCAGCTCGGAGAGCCGCTCTCGGTCGAAGCTGGTTTGTACCTCGCGAACCTCGTCCTCGCGCCCTCCGGAATAACCTTGCCAGTTTCCACCGAGCCAGTTTTTCGTGCGCACGAAATCGCTCTTGCGCGCTTGCGACAGCTCGCGCTCCAGGTACTCGCGGCGCTCGACCTCGATGCGATCGGCCTCTTCGTGGGTGACCCCGCCGAGCGCCAGAAGGTGTTCGAGGTAGCCGTCCCGCACGCTCTTTCTCTGGGCGATGGCGGCGTAGAGCAAGGGCTGAGTGAACGCGGGCTCGTCTCCCTCGTTGTGACCGAGACGCCGGTAGCCGTACATGTCGATCACGACGTCGCGCTGATACTCGCGACGAAAGTCGAGGGCCAGGTGCACGACCTGAGCGACGGCCTCCGGATCTTCTCCGTTGACGTGGAAGATAGGACTCTGAAGCATCTTGGCCACGTCGGTGGCGTAGGTCGTCGAGCGGCTCTGGTTGGGCGGTGTCGTGAACCCGATCTGGTTGTTGACGACGACGTGGATCGTGCCGCCAGTGCGATAGCCGTCGATTTGGCTCAGGTTCAAGGTCTCCTGCACCATGCCTTCACCGGCGAAGGCCGCATCGCCATGGATCAAGATCCCCAGCTTTCGGTCGCGCTCCGCGTCGCCGTCGCGATCTTGCTTGGCCCTCACCCGCCCGAGGACGACGGCGTTCACGTACTCCAGGTGGCTGGGGTTGAAGCACAGCGAAAGGTGCACCTTGCGCCCGCCGGCGGTGATCCAGTCGCTGCTGTGACCCATGTGGTACTTCACGTCGCCGCTGCCCAAGAAGAGCTGGGGGTCGCGGTCGTCGAACTCGCGGAAGATGGCGCGGGCGCTCTTGCCCATGATGTTGGCGAGCACGTTGAGCCGACCGCGATGCGCCATGCCGAGCACGATGTCGTCGACGCCGTGGTCGCCGGAGCCTTCAATGGCGAACATGAGCAGCGGGATCAAGCTCTCGGAGCCTTCGAGCGAGAAGCTCTTGGCTCCCAGGTACTTCTTCTGCACGAACTCCTCGAACATCACCGCGTCGGTGAGCTTGGTCAGGATGCGCAACTGCTCGTCGCGACTGAGTGAAATGTGGTTCTGCGCCCCCTCCATCCGGGTCTGAAGCCACTCTTTCACCTCCAGGTCGTCGATGTGCATGAACTGCACGCCAATGGAGCGGCAGTAGGTGTTCCGCAACAGTTCGAGGATCCCGCGCAGGGTGATCACCGGCGCGCTCGCGATGGTGCGAGCGCTGAACTGGCGATCGAGGTCCTCTTCAGCCAGGCCGTAGAAGGCCGGATCGAGCTCCTGCTGCGACGGGCGGGGCAGCCCCAGGGGATCGACCTTTGCGATCAGGTGGCCGCGGACGCGATAGGCGCGGATCAGCTGATCGACCCGGTCCTGTCGGATCAGCACGTCGGAGATGCCTTGACTCACCAGGTTCGAACCAGCGCCGTTGCCCGGGTTGAACACACCGTGCGCTTTGAAGCTCGGTCCAAGCCGCGGTCGCCCGGCGTGGTCGTCGAGCGACCGGAAGTGGGCCCGCCAGTCCTCACCTACAGAGCTTGGGTCGGCGGCGTAGGAGGCATACAGCGCTTCTACGAAGGGGAGGGAGAGCGAGTTGGGCCCACCGGAGCGTGATTCCATGGCACCTGCCATCTGCTCCCCCCGTCCGCGACGGTCAAGAGGAGCAGGGTCGGGAGGCCGGATCAGCCGCGCCGCCCGGCCAAATTCGAGATTTGCGGAGCCGGTCCGCGCGCTCACCGACCCTCGACCGACTCGGCCGAGGGCGGAGCCGCACGCCACGTCAGCGCATGCCGCGCCGACCACTCACGGACAGGCGGTTGCTTTGTCCGTGCAGCAGTCGCCGTACTCGGCGCAGGAGTTGTCGCACCAGCAGGACCCGTCCGGCGACGAACCGCCGCAGGACGACACGCAGCTCTTGCCGTAGGGGCTGTTGGGCGGCACGACGTTCAGCGAGCCGTCGTCGGTGGGATTCGAGGGCGGCGGCGCCGCGGGCAGGCTGACCGCCGACCAGTGGATGCCGTGGCCGACGTACTGCAGACCGATCAGGCCCCCGGGGTGTTTGCCCTGCGCCACGACGTGAAGCAGGCTCGGCGGAACGAAGTAGCCGGTGCCGGTGTCGTCCCGCGGCCCGGTCATCTTGCGCGCTTGCTGCATCAGGGGCTCGACCGCCGCCTGGAACTCGGCGTAGTTGGCGTAACTCTTCTTGACCACGCCGACGAGTGCGTCGAAGAGCTGCTCCACCGCGACGCGCTTCGGATCGGCTGCCGGCAGCTGATCCATCGCCATCGCCTCGAGCACGCCCGGCTTCATCTGCTCGAGCAGCTGACCCTGCACCGGCGCGAGCTGCTCGCCGAGCTGTTCACGCGGCACGTGAGTGCGCAGGAAGTGCTGCAGGATGTCGGCCATGGTCATGGGCTTGAACGCCAGCTTCCCGGCGTCCGACGCATCCGGCGAGTAGCTGGGCATGCCCTTCAGATCGGCAGGGGCCAGGCTCAGGTCCACGTATTTGACACGCTGGTTCTCGTTGAGAGTCGTGAAGGTCGACGCCTGCCCGGCGTTGTGTTTGTCCAACTCGGCCTTGAAGGCATCCCAGGCGGCCTGGCCCACGAGCGGCACGATGGTGGCGTCGTTGAGGGGGAAGTGCAGACCCGCGCTGGTGCCGAGGAACGCCAACTCCGCGCAGTAAACGAGGTTCTTTGGGTCCTTGAAGAAATCCTGCGCCGCCGAGTCGCCGCCCACCGCCAGCACCATCTGCTTCACGTGCTCTTTCAGCTTGGGCACGTCATGAGCAGCGAGGGGGTCTCCGCCGTTGTAGTCGCCCGGAAAATCGCTGACCGTGTTGAAGGCCGCGATCATGGTGCGGACGTTGTCGTTGAACGCCTTGATCTGATTCGCGCTGAGGTAGCTGGGCCAGGCGGGCTTCACGAACACCATCGAATAGCCGGGCGTTCCGAACAGACCCTGCTCGTAGTCCTGCGGGTTGTTCAGGGTGACGGCGCCGGGCTCGCCGTCGCGGGAGACACCCACCACGATCTCGATGTGGGTGTCTTGGAGCTTCACCTGCTCCTTCATGTTCGCGGCGATGTCCTGGGGCGAGAGCTTCCGGTGCTCCGGGCGGTGGTGCTTGATCGCGTAGCCCACGACCCCGCGGGGGAAGGCCTTGGCAATACCGGCATCGCCGCGCGCCACCGGCTTGCCGGCCGCGTCCGAGATGCCGTCCGCGTTCGAATACGGGATCACATTCACCGGCGCGCCGAACAGGTGGGTCGGCGCCGGGAACTTCGCCTGTCCGAGATCGACCAGCACCGTGTAGGCGTCTTCGACTTTGACGATGGCCGGCTCGCCCGGCCAGATGGCGTTCATCTTGGCAATGTCCGCCACGTAGGGGCTCACGAAGACGTCAGTGGGCGAGTCGCACTTGCCGACGCAGCCCACGGGCTTCTTGCGATCGCTTACGCTCCCGGGCCCGGTGTCTCCGGACTCGCTGGAGCAAGCAAAGCCGACGAGGGAGGCCAGGACGACGAGGGCACCACCAAGGATCGTTCTCATGGCCCGAGCATCGCCAGGGACGACCCGCGACGTCAACAGCGCGCCTGGGCGCAGGTGCAGCCGTCAGAGCAGCTTGGCGCGCCGCGACACAACCGCGATCAGCGCCACGATTGCGAGCACCGCGCTCCAAAACACGGCGTATCCGTACTGCCACTTGAGCTCTGGCAGGTGCTCGAAGTTCATGCCGTACACCCCGCACAAGAAGGTCAGCGGCAGGAAAATCACACTGACGACCGTCAGCTTCTTCATGACCTCGTTGGTGCGGTGCTGCACCAGCGACATGTACAGATTCAGCGAGTTCGAGAGCACGTCGCGATCGACCAGCAGGTCTTGAAGCACGCGCTCGAGGGTGCCGACCATGTTCGCCAGGAAGGGCTGAGTCGCCTCGCTGATGTAGAGCGAGCGCCGCGTCGAGAGATCTGTCAGCACCGCGCGGGCGGGCATGACGACCTTGCGGAAATGCAGCAAGTCCGCGCCGAGCTCCGACACAGACGCGAAGACCTTGTCATCCACTTCACGCATCAGCTCGGACTGCAAGACCTCCACGCGCTCTTCGAAGCGCTTCTGAACCGCCAAGTAGTTGTCGGTCAGGTGATCCCAGATTTCATAGATCAAGAAGCTGGGGCTCTTGGCGAACTCAGCGAAGTCCTGGGAGTAGTCCTTCTTGAGCGCCTGCAAGAACACGACCTGCCCGCGGTGGAGAGTGAACAGGAAGCGCTCTCCGATCACGCAGTCGACGCGCTCCAGATCGAAGTGGCGCCCGATGAGCCGACAACCGGAGACGACGAAGTGCAAATAGCCGTCGTAGCGCGCGGTCTGCGTCGCGGGCTCCCGCGTGAGCGCGTCGTCGACGATCTCGTCGCTGAACAGCGCGAGCTCGGCGAGCAGCGCCCGGGCCTCGTCGGCGTCTCCGAGATCCACGTCGACCCAGACGAACTGGCCAGACGCCATGACCCCGCGCATCTCGGCGAGCTCGATGCTGCGCTCGACCTTGGCCTCGAAGTCGAAGGCCACGGCGCGGACGATGCATCCTCCGCCTGAGTCCTGGGTCATTGGCTGGGCGCGATCGTACGCCGCCGACTGGTCCGTCCGCGAAGAAGCGGCAACGATCGCTTATTGAAGGCCGTTCTACCGGGGCTTCTTGGCGCGTGCGTCTCGGGGGTGCACCCGCAGGTAACCCTCGCTCACGAACTCGAAGATCTGTTGGGTGAGGACCTCCGCGCTCTCTTCGGCGAGCCCCAGCGTGACCGCCTGATAGAGCAATTCCTTGAGCGCGCCGATGGTCAGGTAGGCCATCACGCGTGGCTCGCCGTCGGCGACGATCCCGAGCGTCTGTCCTTCTCGCAAGCTGTCGGTCAAGAGCTGAACGACGGCGTCGTAGAAGGTGGCCAGCTTGCGGTCGAACGCGGGGTCCACGCCGTGGGCGTCCGAGAGCAGGATCTTGGTCATGGCCCGGTCGGCCAGGCACATGCCAATGATCGCTCGAATGTTGGCGCGAGCCTGCTCCGCCACGGGCGCTGCCGGAGCGGCGACGTCAATGCGGTTGATCGCCATCGTGAGCGCGGTGAAGAAGCGGTCCATCAAATCCGAGAAGACCGCGCGTTTGTCCTCGAAGTAGAGGTAGAAGGTGCCGCGCGCGACGCCGGTCTCGGCGACGATGTCGTCGATCGTCGAAGCGTGATAGCCGCGCTTGGCGAATACGTCGCGAGCAGCGGCCAAGATGGTCGATCGGCGCTCGGCCTTCGAGGCCGCGCCACGCGACGTCTTGCGTCCCCGCGGCGCCGGCTCCCCGCGCCCAGCCGCTTTTGCCCGAGCCATGGCGCCGGCAGCATACGTCCGGTTCGGCCGCCCCGTCGCAGGTGACACTGACGTCAGGGAACTCGCGGACCGGTATCTGGGGCCGGAGGTCGTCGAAAAGGCCGCTGCGATTTCGGGAGCTTGCGCCGCGATTGCCCCCGATTCGCGCATCCGTGACCTTTGACGGTTGCCCTCCTGTCCCCTTTCCGTACACTGACGCCGGTGTCAGTCAGCGAGAGAGCGAAATCATGAGCGCGCACGACCTGGTCATTGGGCTGGACGTTGGCTCCACCACCGTGAAGGCGGTCGTGGTCGACCCGGACACGTTGGAGATCCTCTGGAACGACTACCAGCGCCACCACACCGAGCAGCCCGAGAAGGTCCTCGAGTTGCTCGAGGCGATCCTGGCGGCGTTTCCCGATCAGCCGCCGGATCGCTGGCGGATCTTCCTCACCGGCTCGGGCTCGAGTCCCTTGGTCGATCCGACCGGCGGCAAGTTCGTTCAAGAGGTCAACGCCGTCACCCTCGCGGTCGAGGCGAAGCATCCCGACGTGGTGAGCGTCATCGAGCTCGGCGGTCAGGACGCCAAGATCATCATGTTCAAGGAAGACGCGAACGGCGGACCAGAAGACCGCCTCGCCTCGATGAACGACAAGTGCGCCAGCGGGCACCGGCGCGACCATCGACAAGTGCATGATCAAGGTCGGCGCCGAGCCCGGTTTCGCGACCTCGCTCCACTTCGACGACAGCAAGCTGCACCACGTCGCCGCCAAGTGCGGCGTGTTCGCCGAGACCGACATCGTCAACCTGGTCAAGATCGGGCATCCCCAAGGACGAGATCCTGAACTCGCTGGCCGACGCCATCGTCCTGCAGAACCTGTCGGTGCTGACCCGCGGCAACACGCTGAAGGCCAAGGTGCTGCTGCTCGGCGGCCCGAACACCTACCTGCCCTTCCTGCAGGAGTGCTGGCGCAGCGCATCCCGGAGACCTGGCGCGAGCGCGGCTACGACTACCCGAAAGACGTCCCGGTCGAGGAGCTCATCTTCGTCCCGGAGAACGCGCGAGCTACTACGCGGCCTTCGGCGCCGTGGTCTACGGCCTGCGCGAAGGCGGCGACGACGGGCCGCTTCACCGGGCCTCGACCGCGCTCGAGCGAGTTCATCCGCCACGGGCGCCGCGCGCGCCTCGGCGAGCAGGCGGGCCCGCCGCTCGTCCAGCGCCGAGCGAGACGACGCGCCTTCGTCGACGCCTACCGCGATGCCCGCAGTTCGAGCCGGCGCGCGCTTCGCAGCCGGGCCAGGTCGTGCGCGCCGTCATCGGCCTCGACGGCGGCTCCACCAGCAGCAAGGCCGTGCTCGTCGACGAGGACGGCGAACATCCTCGCCAAGGCCTACCAGCTCTCCAAGGGCAACCCGATCCAGGACACGAAGGAGCTCCTCGCGCAGCTTCGACGAGCAGCGTCGACGAGCCAGGGCGCCACGCTCGAGTGTCATCGGGCTTCGGCGCGACGGGCTACGCCGCCGACGTGCTCGAGGAGTGCGTGCTCGCCGACGTCAACATCGTCGAGACCGTCGCCCACATGATGAGCGCGGTGCACTACTTCGGCGACGTCGACGTCATCTGCGACATCGGCGGCCAGGACATCAAGGTCCTGTTCATGAAGAACGGCGACATCAAGAACTTCCAGCTCTCCAACAGCTGCTGCGCCGGCAACGGCATGCTGCTGCAGGCGATGGCCGATCAGTTCGGCGTGCCGGTCACCGAGTACGCCGAGACCGCCTTCAAGGCCGAGCTCGCGCCGAAGTTCTGCTACGGCTGCGCCGTGTTCCTCGACACCGACCGCGTGAACTTCCAGAAGGAGGGCTTCCCGAAAGAGGAGCTGCTCGCCGGCCTCGCGCAGGTGCTGCCGAAGAACGTCTGGCAGTACGTCGTGCAGATCCCGCGCCTGGCCGCGCTCGGGCGGCAAGTTCGTGCTGCAGGGCGGCACGCAGTACAACCTGGCCGCCGTCAAGGCGCAGGTCGACTACATCAAGCAGCGCGTGCCCGGACGCGGAGGTCTACGTGCACCCGCACACCGGCGAGGCGGGCGCCATCGGCGCCGCGATGGAGACCCTGCGCGCGTCGAGCGCACCGGGCACGTCGCGCTTCATCGGCCTCGACGGCCGCTCGCCCTCGAGTACACGACGAAGAACGACGAAGAGACCGTGTGTCACTTCTGCCCGAACGAGTGCAAGCGCACCTTCATCGACACGACGCCGCCCGACGGCTCGACGGCCCGCTACATCTCGGGCTTCTCCTGCGAGAAGGGCACCGTCGAGAGCGAAGAGGCGATGCTCGCCCTGGTCGCCGAGCGCAAGAAGATCGCGGCCGCTCACCCGAACCTGGTCGACTACGAGGCGCGCGCGCGTTCCAGCACTTCTACGAGCCCGACGCCGATGCCGGCGGCGGGCTCGCCGCTCGAGCGACGTCGAGGTGAAGCGCGGGCTCTTCCGCAGTCAAGCGCGAGACGATCACGCGCCCCTTCCAGCGCTCGAGCGCCGACGCCTGGCAGCGCCGCAAGCAGCTGCGCGTCGGCATGCCGCGCGTGCTGAACATGTACTCGACGGCGCCCTTCTTCCGCACCTACTTCGAGGCGCTCGGCATCCCCAAGCAGAACGTCGTCTTCAGCGACGCCACCACCGAGGAGATGTGGGTCGAGGGCGGCAAGTACGGCTCGCATCGACCCCTGCTTCCCGAGCAAGGTGGTGCAGGCGCACATCCACAACCTGCTCTTCCACAAGCACGAGCCGGAGGAAGGCCGCGCCTCGACTACATCTTCTTCCCGATCCTCACCCACGTGCCGAGCTTCGTGAAGGACACGATGGACAACGCCTCGTGCCCCATCGTGGCCGGGCACGCCCGACGTGATGAAGGCGGCGTTCACCAAGGAGGTCGACTTCTTCGCGCAGCGCGGCATCGAGTACGTCGATCCGGCGCTCTCGTTCGCGGAGCCGATGCTGCTCACGCAAGCGCATGTTCGAGACCTTGGGCCGCGCGCCTGGGCGTCACCGAAGACGAGAGCGACCACGCCTGCCGCGCAGGGCTGCAAGGCGCTCGCGGCCTTCGAGGCCGACCTGCAGGACAAGGGCCGCGCGATCCTCGAGACGGTCGAGGCCGAGAACCGCATCGCCCTCCTCGTGCTCGGCCGCCCGTACCACTCGGACCCGGGACTGAACCACGGCATCCCCGAGGAGTTCCAGGTGCTCGGCTACCCGATCCTGTGCATCCGCTCGATCCCGAAGGACGAGAAGTGGCTGACGCGGTTCTTCGCCAAGGACCTCGGCCGAGGGACGCATGAAACATCCGCTCGAGCTGAACCACGTCTGGCCGGAGAACTACTCGGCCAACAGCGCGCAGAAGGTGTGGGCGGCGAACTTCGCCGCCCGCCACCCGAACGTCGCGGTCCTCGATCTGTCGAGCTTCAAGTGCGGTCACGACGCGCCGACCTACGGCCTGATCGACACCATCCTCCAGACCGCGAAGACGCCCGTACGCGGCGCTGCACGACATCGACGCCAACAAGCCGGGCGGCTGCATCAAGATCCGCGTGAAGACCTACGCGCACTCGCTGAGCCTCCACCAAGAGCGCCTCGAAGATCTGCGCCGAACGGCGTCGCGAGCTCGAGCGAGCCGTCGACGAGAAGCGCCTGCAGCTGCTCGAGCTCAAGCAGCGCCAGCTCGACGCCATGAAGCGCTCCGACCCGGCCCTGGCCGTCGAGATCGACGCGCTGACCGCCAAGGTGCGCGCGTACTCGTCGCCGCCGATGCCGATCGAGCTACCGAAGAACGTCGTCCGCATCGGAAAGAAGCAGGACGGGAGGGTCGTGCCCATCGACTCCCCGCTGAGCGCCATCCCCGCCGAGTGATCCCCTCATGGAGACCAGCCATGACCCAATCTTTCTCCTTCGAATCCGCCAAGAAACACCTGCCTCTCGCCGAGGTCGACGTCGATGCCGAGCTGCGGCAGTTCGAAGCCGAAGAGCGCGAGCGACTCGGGCTCGACGACCGCGAACGCTGGGTGGAGGACATGGCGAACCTGAGCTTCACCAAGGCCGAACGCGGCAGGGTGACGCTCCTGGTCGGCGGGCTCACCATGGCCCACGACTTTTTCATCGAGGCCGCGCTGAAGCACGTCGGCTACTCGGTGCTGGCCCTGAAGGCTCCAGACAACGAGGCGCTGCGCTTCGGCAAGGAGTTCGGCAACCGCGGCCAGTGCAACCCGACCTACTTCACCGTCGGCAACCTGGTGAAGTACCTGACCCACCTGCGCGACGACAAGGGCATGTCGCCCCGAGGAGATCATCGACAACTACGTGTTCCTCACCGCCGGCGCCTGCGGCCCGTGCCGCTTCGGCATGTACGTGACCGAGTACCGCAAGGCGCTGCGAGACGCCGGCTTCGACGGCTTCCGCGTGATGCTCTTCCAGCAGCAGGGCGGCCTCAACCAGGCGACGGGCGAAGAAGCCGGTCTCGAGCTGAACCCGAAGTTCTTCCTGGCGCTGATCAAGGCGATCCTCGCCGGCGACGTGCTCAACGCCATCGGCTACCGCATTCGTCCCTACGAGGTCGAGGCGGCTCGGCGGATCGAGCCATCGAAGAGGCCAAGCGCATCTGCTACGACGCGCTGGCAAACGGGAAGAGCATCTTGTTGGCGCTCACCCGCGCGAAGAAGGTGCTCGGGGCGGTGCCGGTCGATCGCACGCGGCCCAAGCCCCGCGTGTCCATCATCGGCGAGTTCTGGGCGATGACCACCGAGGGCGACGGCAACTACCAGCTCCAGCGCTTCCTCGAGCAAGAGGGCGCCGAGGTCGACATCCAGCTGGTCGCGGCCTGGCTGCTCTACAACATCTGGGAAGTCGTCTGGGACACCGAGAACCGCGCGGAACTGCGCGCGGAAGACGCCGGTCGCTTCGGACTGACCGGCCTGGGTGAGTACGGCGCCGCCAAGCGCAAGGTCATGCTGCGGGCAGCGGATCGCGCGCTCCGCGTCGTGTTCCACACCTTCGCCTGGTGCGCCGGCCTGCACGACTATCACTTGCCGAACATGGAAGAGGTCGCCGAGGCCGCCATGCCCCACTACAACAACGATCTCCGCGGCGGCGAAGGCCACATGGAGGTCGGCAAGCTCATCCTGAACGTGATGAAGAAGAAGGCGACCATGACGCTCAGCGTGAAGCCCTTCGGCTGCATGCCGTCAGGCAGCGTCAGCGACGGCGTGCAGTCGCTGGTCACCGAGCGCTACCCCGGCAGCATCTTCTGCGCGGTCGAGACCAGCGGCGACGGCGCCGTCAACTTCTACTCCCGCGTGCAGATGTATCTCTTCAAGGCCCGGCAAGCCGCCGAGGCCGAGGTCCAGAGCGCGCTCGAGAGCGCGGGGCTCGACGCGGAAGGGCTGCGCGCCGGCATGGCAAAGCACCCGCGGCTGTCGACAGCGCTGCATCGTTCTCCGCACGCCGGCGCGTGCACCACCACCGACTTGGTGCACGAGGTCGCGCACGTGATGAAGACGCCGGCGTGGAAGCGAGCGCTCGACACCGCCGTGAAGAGCGCGCGAGGGCTGGGCGGCGGGACCGCGAGGGTCGTGCGTCGAGCGCCGCGGCTTGCGGTGCTCGCGGGGCGGGCAGGCGCGGAGCTGGTCGAGATCGCTCGGGACGAAGAGGCGCTCGCGCAGGTCAAGGGACGGCTGATTTCCCTCGTCATGCGCGCGCCGGAGTCGCGTAGCGGGGCGGAGTTCGCCACGGCGGCCGAGTGAGCTGAAACTCGCCGCGAGGCGCCACGGCGACTAGGAAGGTGACGCGGGTTCGGAGTCATGGTCATCGCTAGGGTTTCATTTCGAACCGCTCGCTGAGTTCTTCAGGGCCCAGGGAAGATCCTCCCGATTTCGCGCGTAGAGACGCCGGCCTTGAAGGCCGTGCGCGGTGGTGGAAAGCTCCTCCGCGTCGAAATCGAAGGAACGTCATGAACTCGACCCCGTACCTCGGATTGCTCGCGTTGACTGCCTTCTCCGCCGCCTGCGGGCCCGGCGGCGCCCCGGGCGCCGGTGGCTCCCGCGAGGGCGGGCAGAGCAAGCTGATGGGCGAGACCTTCGCCGGCAAGAACAAGTGCAACCCCGAGAACCACGAGCGCCCCTTCATCATCGAGTGGGACGCGACCGACATGTCGCAGTTCGAGTCGATCGCGACCAACGACGTCGTGTTCGTGAAGTACGAGGGCTGCAAGCTCACGGTGCTCGACAGCTGCAAGGACGACTCGGTCCGTGGATCCCTCGGCAGCTACAAGCCCGTCGAGTGGACCAGCGGCTCCCTCGAGAAGCTGGAGATCAAGAGCGAGGCCGAGCTCTACGCCAGCCTCCCGCTCGGCGTCGCGACCCTGGGCGGACGCATCTCCGGCGGCGAGCAGTTCCGCATGGAGTACTACGTGGCCGGCACACGCTCGGCGACGCGCCCGGCGGTGTACGCCAGCGACGTCGGCGCAAACGCGGGCTGCAAGGGCGCGACCCACTACGTCTACGGCTACAATCTGGGCGCGTTTGCCTTGGGCTCGGCAAAAGACACCGCGGTCAGCGCCGAGGGCTCGCTCTACGGCTTCGGTGCCGGCGGCAGCAGCAAGAAGAGCTCGAAGGCCGACAAACAGGGCGGCGACCTGACGCTTTGCAAGAGCGAGACGGCGACCGAGATCCAGGGCTGCAAGGTCCCGATCCGGCTCACGCTGCGCAAGATCGAAGGCGGCGAAAACCCCGATCAGACAGCCAAAAAGGCCCCCGAAACGGACGCCTCGCTCAACAAGGCCGCCAAGCTGGAGGCGAAGTTCGAGGCCTCCGGCGAAGCCGGCGAGCGCTTCAAGAGCGCGCAAGCGAAGCACACCGCCCGTGACGGCAAGGGCTGTCTGGCGGAGCTCGACAAGCACGACAAGCTCAACCCCAAGGAGAAGTCCACGGAGCCGAAGTCGGGTTTCCCTCACTACCTGCGCGGCCAGTGCGTGATGCTGAGCGGTCAGTGCGACGCGGGCAAGTCGCTGGTTCGCAAAGGCTTGGCGACCATGCAGGGCGATCAGTCGCCCGAGCAGATCGACGCGCACGCGGACGCCCTGGCCAGAATGTACTGCCAGGGCAAGATGAACGACCGCGACACGCTGCTACAGGCGGTGCACAACCTGACCATGGCCGGCGTGAACAAGAAGGACGCGGCGTATTGTCAATCGAACTACGATACCGCGAAGCGGTTGTTCAAAGTCGTGAAGGCCAAGGACGAAGACGACACGCAGATCGTCCACGGCCCGCGCACGCTCTACTCCACCGCGTCGCGCTGCGCGACCAAGGCGGGCGACTGCAACCTGGCGTGGAAGCTCTACAAGGACGGCTATCCGCTCGAGCTCATGAAGAACACGAAGGACGACCTGAAGGAGCAGATCATGCGATCGGGCTTCGAGACGCAGAATCAGAAGTGTAAGAAGTGACGATCCGGCGCGGTCGGCTCCTGGCTTTGTGTGCGCTCTTCGCGTCGCTCTCGTGCCAGCGCGAGTCGCGAGCGCCGGAGCCGGCGCCGAGCGCGGATCCAGGCTCTCCACAGCTGATCGCGGCACCGGCGGGAGACCCGCGAGACCGAGCGCCGGAGCCGGCCGCCGATCGCCTTCCCTCGACCCCTCTGGGCGAGGTCGCCCTGATCGCGCAAGCCGCTAACCGCAGGATGATGCACGACGACGGCAAGGGTTGCCTGGCGGAGCTGGACCGTCTGAAGCAGCTCGACGCGAAACTCGAGAGCACCATGGTCTCGATTCGCGCCCAATGCGAAATGCTGGTCGGACGCTGTCAGGCGGGCAAGCAAGCGCTCCTCGACTACTACGTGCGCGAGATGAACATGAGCCCGGAGATCGCCAAGACCAGCGTAGAGGGCATCGCGTCGATGCGCTGCCGCGGGGGCGACGAGACAGATCGCGATCGCCTGCTGCGGGCCCTGCGCGAGCTCACGGACGGCGCGTACATGAACACTCGCAGCGATTGCTCGGAGAACATCGCGCGGGTCAAGCAGCTCGTGCCACGCGTTCCGCCGACCGGTCCTGACGACTCGCAGGTGACCTCGTCGCCGAAGGCGCTGTTCCACACCGGCGCCGCCTGCCTGGCTCGCGCCGGGGATTGCAAGGCCGCCTTTGTGGTCTATCGCGACGAGTTCCCGAGCCCGATGGGCCAGCTCTCGGAGAAGGACCGGCGCTCGGTCATCGAGAAGAGCTTTCGCTCCAGCATCGAGCGCTGCAAAGAGGCGACGCTCTGACGGCAAAGCCGTGCGCGGACCGCCAGCGGTCGGCGCCACCATGCGAGCCGACTGGGCGACTGGGCGACTGGGCGGCGTAGCCACCGCCTGAAGTCCTTGGAGAGTAGCCTCGACCGGCGCGAAGCCAGGGTGCTATGCTGAAGCGAGCATGTCGGCCCCGAGTCGCGCTCAGCTCGGAGCATGGGTGGCGGTGGCAGCTTTCGCCGCCGCAGGCTGCCTGAAGACCCTGGATGAATCGCTGATCGATCAGACCGGCGGCGGCGGCGGCGGCGGCGGCGCTGGAGGGTCGGGCGGGGTTGGAGGCACCGGCGGAAGCAGCGGCGGCGGAGGAGGCACGACCGGCGGCGGCGGCGGCGCGGCCGGAGGCGGGGGCAGCGCGGGCTATGTCGGCTACGATCCGCAGAAGTTCCCCGTGACCAAGCTCTGGGCGGGCACGCCGCCCATCGTGCTTTCGGCCGACGAGACCGACGTCTATTTCACTATCGGCGACCTCGCAGACTCGCCATTGCGAAAGCTCCCCATTGCCGGAGGCCCCGCGCAGGATCTCACCCCGCTGCTGGAGAAGCCGCGGGCGTTGATCGCTCCATCGACGTCGTCCTACGTCTTCGTGGCCGGCGGGCGCAACAGCGGCGTGCAAGGGAGCTTGGTGCGGACCGCGAAGGCGGGCGGCGCAAAGGACGAGATCAGCATCACCGGCAAGTCGCCGCTCGGCGCTCGCGGATTGTTCGCGGCGACGGACGGCTTCGCTTACGTGACCTTCGATGCGAGCACTTCGAACGTGGTCGGACTCGCACGCTTCGGCCTCTCGGCGGGCGTGCAAGCGGGGGCCGCAATATTCAGCGTCACGGAGGGGGAAACCGGCGGCGCCGTGGTGGCCAGCGGCGCCTGTGTGTATTGGATTTCGAACGGCGCGCTCTGGGTCATGCCCACGGGCGGCGGCACCCGAGAAAGCGCGCTTTCGGCGCCGATCAGCGACGCGACTGGACTTGCCGCGGACGCCGCGAACTTCTACTACACGCGCAGCGAAGGCAGCGTCTGGTCACGCTCGCTCTCGGGAACGGCCTGCGACGGGATCGGCGCCGCCGAGAAGCAACTCGCGAGCGGCTTCACCAAGATCGGCCCCGTGATCCGCTTCAAGTCGAGCCCAACCATCGCCTGGTCTGCCATTGGCGACGAGACACAGAGCTACGCTGGCGGCGGCGTGTTCGCCGTTGCGGCCGGCGGCGGCGTGGTGACGCAAATCGCTCCGAAAGAGTCGGGGCCCTCCGCCCTCGCGGATTCGCCCTACGACGTCGTGTACGCGACCAGCACGGGAGAGCTGCGCAAGGTCCCGAAGTCGAAGTGACGCACCCTCACTTGGCTGCCGGTTTGAACACCCAAGCGCCACCGTTGGTGGCACTCGATCCGTTGCCCCAGGTGCCGGCGACCTTGCCGTCGGCCTTCTTGGTGAGCTTCGCCTTGCCGCTCGCTCCGGGCTCCTCCCACTCGCAGTCGAGCTCGTTTTCACCGACGACCTTGCAATCCATCGAGCCGCTCTTGCCCGCATAGAGGCAGTTGACGTTCCGCTTGACCTGAGTGCAGGTGGCCTTGCCCCAGTTGGAGATGAACACTCCCCTGAAGTCGGCGATGGTCTCCTCGGGGGGCGCTGGGGCTGCGGGCGCGGGCGCGGGCTCAGCGACGGCCTGCTGCTCCGCTGGAGCAGACTCCTTCTTACAGGCCAGTAGCGCCCCGAGCAGAACGAGCATGCAGGGAAGGGTCGCGCGCATTTCGTGCTCCGAGTGGCTCACTTTCAGGTAGGTCGGGCGCCGGGTCAAGTCCGAGCGATTGCCATCCGGCAGCGAAAGTCCTATCAGGCGCGACACCGGCGAAGCCATGACCCATCCGAACCAGAAAGACCGCGTGGTCTTCCACCTCGCAGGCCCCGATCGCCCGGGCGTCACGGCCCGCATCGCCGAGATCGTCGCCAAAGAGAACGCCCACCTCGTGGACATCGGACAGAACGTCCTGCACGGCTACTTGACTCTGTCCGTCATCGTCGAGATCCCGGTGAGTTCGGCGGCTCTTCGAGAGGTGTTGTTCTTTGCTTCGGAGCTCGGGCTCCGACTCGAGGTCACGAAGTTCGAGCCCACTGCGCCCGCGCTGGGCGACCAGCTTCCCAGCGGCCTCTGCGTCACGGTTCTTGGACAGCTGGCGGATGGCCGCGCGGTGGCTGCGATCACTCGGAGCATGGCGACCCGCGGAATGAACATCATGGAGATCCGTTCGCTCTCGGACGAGGATCTCGACGGGCTCGAGCTGCTCGCCGGCTTGCCGCCGGGTCCGAGCCCCAAGCACGAGGACTTGGCCGAGCTCCGCGGCCAGTTCTTGGAACTGGGGGCCACCCTCGGCGTGGATCTGGCCGTGCAGCGCGACGACATCTACCGCCGCAGCAAGCGCATGGTGGTGATGGACGTCGACTCCACCTTCGTGAAGGGAGAGTTCATCGACGAACTGGCCGCGCTCGTGGGCGTCAAAGAATCAGGTCGCCGCCATCACGGCTCGCGCAATGCGCGGCGAGCTGGACTTCAAGAGCGCCCTGGCGGAGCGCGTGAAGTTGCTGGAAGGCCTCAGCATGGACCGCGCCCGGGAGCTGGCGTCCCGCTTCGAGCTGACGCTGGGCGCGGAGCGTTTCGTCCGCATCTTGAAGAGCCTGGGCTTCCGCGTGGGGCTCGTCAGCGGCGGCTTCGACTTCTTCGTCGAGCCGCTCAAGCAGCGCTTCGGCCTGGACTTCGCGTTCTCGAACGAGCTCGAGGTCCAGGGCGGCGTGCTCACGGGCCGAGTTCAAGGTTCGATCGTGGACGGTGAGCGCAAGGCTCAAGTGCTCCGCGACATGGCCAAGGTGTACGGATGCCGGCTCGAGCAAACGGTGGCCATCGGCGACGGCGCCAACGACATGCTCATGTTGAAGGCCGCCGGGCTCGGCATCGCGTTCCGCGCGAAGCCCAAGCTGCAAGAAGTGGCCGACATGAGCCTGAACCACCACGAACGACTGGACACCCTGCTCTTCTTGATGGGCTTCCACGCGCGCGACCTGCGCGGCGTCGAGTAACCGTGGGCAAGCCCCGCGCACTGCCACTGGTGCCGACGTCGGAGCAGCTGACGGGCGCGGCTCCGGCGGCCTTCGAAAGGGCCCTGGGGCTCGTCTCGCCAGGCGACGCGATCCACCGCGGACTGCTGCACTTGTGCCGCACCATCGCCCTGCATTCCGTCGAGCTGTGCGCGCCGCCAACCGCGCGCCTTCCGGTCCTGCACGCCCTCGATGCCCTCGACGGATTCATCACCGGTCAGCGCGACGCCTCCACTGTAAGCAAGGCGCGGGCCGAGCTCTTCTCCTCGCTCACGCCGCTGGAACGCGCCACGGCCGATGCCGTCCGCGCATCACTGGCGCGGGAGCCACGGGCTTCGAGTCAGGCCACGCCGCTGGATCCCCATGCCGACGCCGTGGTCGTACGCTACGCCGCGCTGGGCGCTCACTACGCCGCCAGCGCTGCCCTGATCGCCCTCGACGCCGTCAGCGCGCCGCGCGACGCGGCACAGATCCCGACCCAGGCCGCGGGAGCCGCGGCGTATCGCTTCGTGGGGCTCGGACGTGCGCGCTCTCAGAAGCTACGGCAGCACGCCCTCGAGCAGGCGAAGTGGGAGGCCGAACGCCCTGGATCGGCGACGGAGCACGGGGCGAACGCGCTGGCGATTCAGCTCTTCCACGAGTTCCTCGGCGCCGCCTGGAAGGACGTGAGCGACGCTCAGCGCCTCCAGTACTCCGAGCTGATCGATTGGGCCTTGCCGCCCGGGCTCCGCGCGAGCTGAACCCTCAGCGCTTGCGCGCCAGGAGCAGGCCGTCGCCGATGGGCACGAGCGAGATGCTGACCCGTGGATCGTCGGCGATTCGACGGTTCAGCTCCCGGATGGCGACGGTGTCGGTGTCGTGGTTCTCGGGCTCGGCCACATCGCCGCCCCAGAGCGCATTGTCAAACGCCACCAGGCCACCGGTCCGGAGCAACACGAGACAGCGCTCGTAATACGCGCCGTAGTTCTCCTTGTCGGCGTCCACGAACGCAAAGTCGAAGCTTCCGGCCTCTCCCTTGGCGATCAGCGCGTCCAAGGTCTCGACGGCCGGGCGCAGGTGCAGCTCGATTTTGCCGGCGACTCCGGCGCGCGCAAAGTATTGCTGCGCCAGTTTCGTCCACTCTTCGTTCACGTCGCAGGCGACCAGGAGCCCGTCTGCTGGCAGCGCGAGAGCTACGGCGATTGCGCTGTAACCGGTGAACACGCCGATCTCGAGCGCACGGCGCGCGCCGATGAGTTCGACCAAGAGCCCCATCAGCTGGCCTTGCTCGGGAGCGATCTGCATCCGGGCCATGGGAAGACGTTGGGTCTCCTCCCGAAGCTCGGCCAGCACCCTGGGCTCGCGCACGGTGGTCGCCAGCAAGTACTCGTAGATACGGTCGGTGACGGCCAGCGTGCGATTCGACATCTCGTTCAGGCTCCGCTCGCGCAGAAATCACCAACCAGCTGCGACAACAACTTGAAGCCCCAGCTGAAACCGTCGATCGGGATGCGCTCGTCGTGCCCGTGGTACATGCGCGTGAAGTTGAGATCCGGAGGCAGCCGCACCGGCGAAAAGCCGTAGCAAGTCGCGCCGAGTCGAGCGTAGGCGAAGGAGTCGGTGAAGCCCGGGATCATGTAAGGAACGACGATGCCGCCCGGGTCGTTGCGTCCGACGGCCTCGACGATGGCGTCATAGAGCGGGGTGTGGGTCTCGAAGACGGTTCCGTCGTGCTGCTCGAGCACGTTGAGGCGCAGGTCGCGGCCGATGACGTCTTGCACCTCGGCCAAGAACTCCCCCACGCTCGTGCCGGGAACCACGCGCCCGTCGAGCTCGGCGCGAGCTTCCGAGGGGATCACGTTCACTTTGCGGCCCGCCCTGAGGATCGTGGGCGAGACGGTGTTGCGCAGCATGGCGCCGATGGCGCGCGCCTGGTCGGGGTTCTGTCGCTCCAGCGTATCGAGCAGGAACCCGGCCAGGCGAGGCTCGAGCATCAGGGGCAGGAGCTTGCTCTGGGGGAAAGGCGCGCCGCGGGCCAGAGTGCGCAAGAACCCCGCGACCACGGGCGTGACCCGCTGCGGCAACCGCGTCTCACCCAGCGCGCGGATGGCTCGAGCGAGCTTCACCACCGCGTTGTTCGGGTGCGGCATCGACCCGTGGCCCGGCTCGCCGGTGGCCACCAGCTCGAACCAGCAGATCCCCTTCTCGGAAACCTGCACCGGATAGAAGCGCGAAGCGCCCATGTGGAGGGTGTGCCCGCCGACTTCGTTCAACACGTACTCCGACCGCACCAGATCTGGGTGCTGCTGCACCAAGAACAGCGCCCCGTGATTGGAGCCCGCTTCTTCGTCGGCGACACCGGCGAAGATCAGGTCGCGGCTGAGCCGCACCCCCGACCGCTTGAGCTGGACCAAGGTCATGGCGCTCATCGCGACCATGTTCTTCATGTCGATGGCGCCGCGCCCCCAAATGCAGCCATCGGCTTCGACGGCGGCGAAGGGATCGTGCGACCAGGCCTCTCGGTCGACGGGGACCACGTCGAGATGACCGTTCAACAGCAAGGCCCCCCGATCGCCCGTTCCCCGGAGTCGTGCGACGACACTGGCTCGCGTCGGTTCACTCTCGACGACCGAGTACTCGATGCCTTCTCGCTCGAAGAGACGCGCGAGCAGCTCGGCGGCAGGTCGCTCGTTGCCGGGCGGGTTGGTGGTGTCGATGCGCAGCAGTTCCTTGAAGAGTTCGAGGGCCTCGACCGCGGTTTTCTCGGGTTCGTTCGCGTGCATTTCCAAGGGCAGGTCATACACCCGGAGGCCCGGGAAAACCGTGGTATTCTGTCGGCGCCCATGCCTGTCGACGACTCCGCACCGCCCCACCCGGAGCGTGTGGGTCGCTACCAGCTCATGCTGCCCATTGGGACGGGCGGTATGGCAACGGTCTACCTGGCCCGCGTGGCGGTGATCGGTGACGTGCACCGCGAGGTCGCGCTCAAGTTGATGCACCCCTTCCTCAACGCCGAGGGGCGGGAATCGACCGTTTCGCTCGTGGAGGAGGCCAAGCTGGCGGTGCGGATCCGTCACCCCAACGTCGTGTCGGTGGTCGAGGTCGGCGACAGCCCACACGGTGTGTTCTTGGTGATGGAATACGTGGAGGGCGACACGCTGAGCGGCCTCCATCGCGCAGTTCGGGCCGAAGGGGCGATGATGCCGCTGCCCATCGCCGGGCGCATTTTGGTCGATGCGCTGGCCGGCCTGCACGCAGCCCACGAGCTCCGGGACGACGACGGCCTGTTGCTGGATCTCGTGCACCGCGACTTCAGCCCCCAGAACATCCTGGTCGGCACCGACGGTGTCACCCGCCTCACGGACTTCGGCGTCGCCAAGGCGTCCGGGCGCGTGAATGTGACGAGCTCTGGCATCATCAAGGGCAAGGTCGCCTACATGGCGCCGGAGCAGGCCCTCGGAAAGCGAGTCGACCGCCGCTGCGACGTCTGGGCGGCAGGGGTCGTGGCCTGGGAAATCCTGGCCGGCCAACGCCTGTATCGCTCCGAAGATCAGGTCGCGATGCTGCTCAAGATCGTCAACGAGCCGCCGCCGCGGGTGTCGAGCATCCGACCAGACATTCCCCAAGAGCTCGACGACGTGGTGGCCAGCGCCCTCACCATGGACGTGGACCAGCGCTGCTCGAGCGCGGACGAGCTGCGCCGACGCGTCGCCGATGCGTGGAAGAGCGCTGGGGGCCTGGCGGACACCCACGAGGTGAGCGAGTTCGTCCAAGCCACGGCGCGGAACAAGATTGACGCTCGCCGCGAACAGGTCAGTCGCGTCATCCGGCTGCGAGGCAGCCTGGCGCAGGTCAGCGCGGCCGCGACCCACGCCGCCACGGACACCGCGACGCCCAGTCTCGGCGGCCGGGCCGAAGAGACGACGAGCGCGATCTCCGCCGCCAGCCTGGCGCGCTTCAGCCAGTCCGGCGTCGCGCCGCCCCCGGCGAGCGCAACGCGTCGAGGAGTGATCGCGTCCCTCGGCGCCAGCGGCGTGATAGCCATCGCATTTGCCGCGTGGTGGTTCGGACGCAGCCAGTCGCGCGCCGACGCGCATGCCACCGTGGCGGCGACACCAGCACCCGTCACGGCGCCGGCAAACCGGGCCTCGATTGCCCCATTGGCGAGCTCAGCGCCTGCCCCGCCTCAGCTCAGGGTGGAGGCCAATGTGCCGATCAAGAGCCTTCAACTCAACGGCCGATCGGTGCTCGTCGGTGCTCCGAACAAGAGCCTCCGGATCACGCTCGAGAACTCCGAGAGCGGTAGGGCGTTGGAGCTCGAGGCCGTGGCCCAAGACCAGAGGAAGGCAAAGGCCAACGCGCCCGCCGGCACCGAGACGGTGGCGCTGATCTTTCCCGAGCCCAAGAAGCAGGGAGGAGCTGCCGCACCCGGCAAAGTCGTGAGAGAATCCCCCAAGGCCCCGGATCTTCCCGGCCTCGCTCCCACCCCGTACGAGAAATGACCCGTCGTCGACCCGTGAACAGGGCGCGTTGGGCCCGGTGCCTGACGCTGGCATACCTCGTTTGGAGCGCGCCGTCGTGGGCCGACGAAGCCGCCGAGCTCGACCAGAAAGCGCGGGCCGCGTTTGCGAAGAACGACTACGCGACGGCCGCCGCCGCCTTCGAAGAGGCCTACCGAGCCAAGCCTCATCCGGCAACCAAGTACAACGCCGCGCTCGCCTGGGAGAAGGCCAACGAGCCGGCCCGCGCGGCGGACGCTTTCGAGAGTGCATTGGAGTCCGAGGGACTCGATGCCGATCGCGCAAGAGCCGCGAGGACGCGCCTCGCGGTGCTCAAGCCCATGCTCGGCTACGTGTTCGTGGCGACGCCACTCGGCGCGAACGTCAGCGTTTCCCACGTAACCAGGGCCGCGGTCCCGGCGCACTTTCACTTGGCTCCGGGGGCTCACCGGCTCGTGTTCGAAAGGCGCGATGGCACTCGCGCCGAGCGCGATGTCGTGCTGAAGGCCGGGGTCGCGACAACGGTGGAAGTCGAAGGAACGAGCGACGCCGCAGCGCAGCGCCCAGCAGAGCCGTCCGCCACGCCGGCGCCCGCGACGGTCCCGCTCGCCCCGACATCGCCGCCGACGAGAGAGACGACGACGACGACTTGTTCCTCGTGCACTTGGGGGTGGGTCGCGCTGGGCACGGGAGTCGTGGCGGCGGGTGCTGGTGCCTACTTTGGCGTGCAAACGCTGTCGGCGAAGAGCGATTTCGACGACTCGGGCAAAACGGACGCGGACGCGCACGACCGAGCTTTGACCCACCGCGCGCTAGCCAACGTCTCCTTCGGAGTCGCGGCCGTCGCGGGTAGCGTCGGGATCTACCTGCTGCTCACAGGCAGTGAATCGAAGCCGAAGGCCGCGAGCGTTTCGCTGGGAGTGAACCCTAGCGGGTTCAGCGGGAAGTGGAGCTTCTGACGCGCAGGGCTCCGCAGCAAGGAGAGACATGAAATCGGCATTGGTCACCGGCGGCTGCGGATTCCTCGGCAGCGCTATCGTTCGGGCGTTGATCGCACGAGGCAAGCACGTGCGCGTGCTCGCGCTGCCCAACGAGCCCACGGACAACCTGCGTGGGCTCGACGTCGAACTGCTGCGTGGCGACATCCTCTCGCGGGAGGCGTGCGAGCGGGCCGTTGCGGGCCGCGACACCGTGTTCCACGCCGCCGCCATCTACAAGGCATGGGCGCCGGATCCCACGGACATGTACCGCGTGAACATGAGCGGCACGTTCAACATGCTCGAGGCGGCACGGCGCGCGGGCGTGGCTCGTGTGGTGTACACCGCGAGCATCGTGGCACTCGGACGTCCCCCACTCGGCGGACTCGCCGACGAAGACACGGCTTACGAAGCCTGGGATCTCGATTTCGCCTACAGCCGGGCCAAGTTCCACAGCCGCGAGCTCGCCGAGGACTTTTCTCGGTGGGATCTCGACCTGCGGGTGGTGTGCCCTGGTGTGGTGCTCGGTCCCGGGGACATCTCGCCGACCCCGAGCGGCAAGCTCATCATCAACACGCTCTCGGGCAGCCCGCCGGTGTACATGGACGGCGGAGCGTCGTACGTCGACGTGCGCGACGCCGCCGAGGTTCACGTGCGCGCCGCCGAGAGCGGCCGAGCGGGGCGCCGCTACGTGACGACCGCGCACAACCTATCGGCCCTCGAGCTCATGCAATCCATCGATGATGCCGCAGGGCGCTCCCGGCGTTACTTCAAGATCCCGGTCGGCGTCGCGCGTGGCCTCGTGAAGGCGATGGAAGCGCAGGCTCGGCGCGCGAACACGGAGCCGCTACTGAGCCGCAACTTCTTCGAGTACAGCACCAGGCCGTGCTTCTTCTCGGGCAAACGCTCGGAGCAGGAACTCGGCGCGGTCTACCGTCCGCTGCGAGAGACGCTCAGGGATGCGATTGCGTATTTCCGGGAACGCGGGCTTCTGCGCGGCTGAACCGGCGAGTGGCTCAATAGTGCGGCGGCACGTCGTCGCTGGGATCTCGCGGCGGTGCGGGCTCGCCCGCGTCGGTGATCCGCTTCTCGAGAAACTTCAGGCGTCGCTCGAGCTGTTCGATCAATTGCTGCTGCCGGTAGACCACCGCGCTCACGTCCGAGAGCGCGCGATCCTGGTGCGTGAAGCGAACTTCGAGTTCCACCAAGCGAGCTTCGACGTCGTGTCGTTCAGCCACCTCAGCAGCTTACTTCAGGGGTCGCGAGGCGATGTGGCCACATGTGGGAGAACCAGCCGGGCTGTCGCACCTCTCGAGCACCGCCAGCGGAACCTTACCGGCTCCCTGAAATGAAACCTCCTGATCTCCGGGAGATCCGGCGTGCACACATTGGGATTGCGTGTATGGTTTCGCGTCCGTTCCGGACAGCCGACCGGACGAAAGGGAGCAAATGGCCAACCTCAATTCATCACCTTCGAACGAAAAACCGAACCTCGACGTTCTTTTTCCGGAGCTGAAGAAGACCGACACCGCTTTGCCTGCTCCGCGCTTCATGGCGCCGGCAACCGCCGCGGCCACATTGATGAAGGGCGTCCCCCCGTCCGCGCGCGCCGTGCCCCCGCCGCCCAGCCTTCGAGGAAGCAAGCCGGCGAGCTTCCGCCCACCGCCGCCGAGCGCCCGCGCGCCCCGCGGAGCGATCGTGGAAGAAGTGCACGACGACGAACTGCTCGCCGCTGAGCCGGCACAACTCGAACCGATCCGTCCCGTCGACGACGACGACGACGGCGTCGACGACGGTCCCACGGTGGCTCTGGCGTCACCGCTGGCTTTCGCACCTCTCGCCTCGAGGCCGGTCGCGTCCGCTCCGCGCGTGCTGGTCCCCACGCCGCCTCCGAGCCGTCGCTCCGGCACCTCGCCGAGCGCAGCCAAGCTCCCGCCGCTGCCTTCGGCCCCATCCTTCGCCAAGCCGCCCTCCACTCCGAGCGCGGCGAAGCTGCCACCGCTGCCCACGCCGCCGCCGTCGTCACTTCTCGAACTCACTCCCCCGAGCTTGCTGAGAGGGAGCACGGCCCCGATGCCGCCCGTCTACACCGAAGACGAGGTCGAATCGAGGGCCGCTCCAGCCGTGCGCACCAAGGCGACACGCGCGTCCGCTGCCGCCAGCCTGGTTGCTTCGTCGAACTCGATGAAGGGCTACGCTCCGCCGAGCGTTGCTCCGCCAGCGCCACGCCCAATCGGCACGCAGGAGACCACTTCGGCGAGCCGCGCCCACAGCCTGATGCCAACGGCGGCCAGCGTGCCGCCGCCCGCGCTGGTTGCAGTGCAGAAGAAGAGCCGCGCCGGGCTGGTCACGGCTCTCGCATTCGCATCCCTCGGCCTGATCGGCGGCCTGGGTTTTGCGGCGGTCAAGGGCGCCCCGGCGCTGGGGATCGGTTCGCCAGCGGCCGGTGCCGTCGCCATCACCGCTGCGGGTCCCGGCGGCTCGAAAATCGAGGGGCTGCGCATCCTGATCGACGGCGTCGTCAAGTGCGAGAGCGCCCCCTGCAAGCTCAATGAGCTGACCGCGGGCACGCACTTCGTCAGCGCCGAGGCGCCCGGATTCGCCACCACGGCCGCTCGGGCGATATCGGTCGAACGCGGCGGTGAGGCCGCGCTGCACATCGACCTTTCGCCAACCGCGCCCGCGCTGGCGCCCGCGCCCAAGGGCGAGGTCAAGGCCACGGACCTTGCAGACCTGAAGCCAGAAGAAGTGGCTCAGCGCGCCGCGCAGGCCCCGGTCGCGACGAAGGCGGCCAAGGCCGAGCAGAAGGAAGCGAAGAAGGCCGAGCCGCAGGAAGCGAAGAAGGCCATTGCCGACGACGCCAGCGGGCAAGGCACGCTCAACATCAATTCGATCCCGATGGCCAACGTCGTGCTCGACGGGCGCCCGGTTGGATCGACGCCCTTGGTGGGGCTCAAGGTCAGCGCCGGCCCACACTCGGTGATGTTCATCCACCCCGAGCATGGCCGCAAAGCTTCGGGCACGACGGTCAAGGCCGGTGGCTCCGCGACGGTCGCCGTTCGCTTCTGAAGACTGGGCGGAGATTGTGCCGAGGCGTCAGCGCTTTGCTGGCGCCTTTGGCTTGCGCGATTCGCTCAGTAAGATGTCGCGGTACTTGATCACGCGCCAGGTCTTGTCGCCGGGCACACACCAGCGCTTCTGCTTGGGAAAATTCAGCCCCTGATAGCTCGCGAGCCACCTCGGCAAGGCGGCGCTCTTGGTCTTGGCGAGGCACAGCTTCTGGTTGTCGGTGATGAGCTGCGCGACCACGCGGAGGTTCGTCTCGGCGTCCAGCAGCGAGTCTTTGACGGCCTGGCACTCGGCGCTGGGGTTCGAGAGGGGATCCGCGTCCTTCTTGCAGGCGCCCACGAAGCGCGCTCGCACCTGGCCCAGCCCATGGTCCTCGCCGTTCGGGGAGACGACCTCGGCATGCCAGGCGCTCTCGGTGTGCACGAGCGCCACCAGCGTGAGCGGATCGAAACGTCGGGCCTTCGCCTCTTCATGGACGATCTTCGCGTAGCGCGCCGCCTCGTCGTGTGCGAGCTCGGGCCGCGAGAAGAGAATAGCGGCGACGATGGTTGCGAGCGGCCGAATCATGCGAAGGGGTTGGCTAGCAGATACGGCTGGGCCCGTCCAAACCCTCTCCGCCGGTCGTTGGCCCGGTGCCACGGAAAATCGATTGAGAAAGCCAGACCTTAGACACGCTCGATTTCTGCTCGCGAGCCCGGCGGCGGGCTACTACCCTAATGTCCCATGCAGAAGCTGAAGAAGGACGAGCGCCTGCTCCTACTGAAGTTCGTGTGCGCGTTCGCCTGGGCCGATCTGGAGGTGAAGGCCAGCGAGCGAGCCCTGGTCACGAAGCTGGTGAGCAAGCTCGAGTTGGACGCCGACGAGAAGGAACAAGTCCAGCAATGGTTGAAGACGCCGCCTCGTGCCGAAGAGGTCGATCCGAACCGGATCCCACGTGCGCATCGCGCGCTGTTCCTGGACACTGCCCGGCAGATGATCGCAGTCGACGGCGAGATCGACGATGCGGAGCGCGAGAACCTCGACCTGCTCGAGCAGCTCTTGGCTTGAGCTTCACTTCTTCGCGACGGTGACCTCCGACGCGAGCTGAAGCGCCGCGCCGTCGAGACCAGGCAGGTTGACGGTCATGGTCCGCGTCATCTCGAGTCGACCGGTCGGGTAGACCTCGCCAAATCGAAAGGTGAGTTCACCACTGCTGGTGGCCGATGCCGATCCATCGAGCTGACCCATGGGGGTCTGCGTACGCGACAGCTTGGTGCGTGCGCTCTTCTTGTCGACGCCGAGCAGCTGGTACTCGCTCACCTGGCGCACAGGGCCGTCCTTCTCGCGCACGGTGCTGGTGACCATCCAGCGCGCGCCAACGCCCACGGCCTCGTCGGGGAATGGATCGCCGGTCTCCACCGGAGCGTCGCCGTCGGCGGCCCCTTCTTCGACGTGGAACTCTTTCATCACCCCCCGGCTCGTCACCCAACCCCAGCCAGCCACCTTGTCGGGGGCGCCGCCGCCGCCCATCAACCCACCCAACGCACCTGCCACGCCGCCGGCGGCCCCGCTGGAGAAGGGTCCCGCTGTGAGCTCGAAGCGCGCGTCGCCGGCCCCGTTCACCTCGACGATGCGCCACTCCATCGGCGCAGACAGCGACATGGGTGGCAGCGGCATGTTCGCGCCCTTGACGCGTGTGAGAGCCTTGATGGTCAGGCTCTGCTTGCTCTTGCGGAACGTGTGTCGCAGGGCACGCCGCGGCTCGGAGCCCGCCTCGACGAGCTTCACGGCCGGCGCTGCGTCCGTCGACGCTTCTGCGAGTGGCAACGGCTTCGGTCCGGGAGCCCCGTCCGCTGCGGCAACGGAGGTCGGCGTGGACCGACGAGGTTCAGGCGAGCGCTCGAGATCCACCTCTCGAGTCTCGATGGCGGGCGGCGGGGGCGGGCGCGAGGCGCAGGCCCCGGCGACGAGACACAGAGCAAGCGCGCGCGCAGGGAGCGACATGGCTGCTCAGTGCGGGTTGAACTCGGGCGGCAACTCCGAGCCTTCACCGTAGAAATACCGCTCCAGCTCGGTCATCCACACGGTCTGCCCCTGCTCGCTGGTCAGATCGAGGCGGTATTCGTTGATGATCATCTTCGAGTGCTCGAGCCACTGGCGCCAACCGTCCTTCGAGACGGTCTCGAAGACCTTCTCTCCGAGTGGGCCCTTGAACGGGGGCTTCTCGAGACCTTCGGCCTCGCGACCGAGCTTCACGCACTGAACCGTCCGCGCCATGGGGCTTACTTGCGACGGCGAAGGGGGTCCGTCAACCGCTAAGATGTCACTCAGTTCAGGCTGCCGTCCGTAGCCATGTTGGTGCGAGGCTCGGAGGACACCACCCGCGCGCGGTCGACCTCCAGCACCGCCGTGACCTCGTCGTCCATGGTGCCCGCCAGCGTCTTGCCCCACATGATGAAGTCCGCGGCCAAGCTCCAAGCTGGGTAGCTGAAGGTCGCCGGGCGGTTCTTCTCGATCAGGAAGTGCGAGAGCCACGCCGGGCCGTACCCGAGGGCGGGCGCCAGCAGCAGGAGCCAACCGCGACGCGTCGCCAGCCCCGCGGCGGCGCAGCCCACGGCCAGCGTCGTGCCGGCGAAGTGCAGCTGGCGAGTCAGCTTCTTCGAGTGCTGCCGCACGTAGAAAGGCCAGAACTCCTCGAAAGACTCGATGCGACTGCTCATGACCCGACTAGCCTGCCAAATGAGGGACGAGGACGCCAGCCTCAGTTGCGAAGCGCTTTGGCCACCAGCTCCTCGAGCTCGGCCCGGCGGACGACTCGGGTCCGCACCGCCATCACCTTTCCGTGCTTGTCGACCACGACGAGCGTCGGGAGATTCCGCACGCCGTAGGCGCTCGCGACCCGGGTCCCCTCGTCGAAGACCATCGCGTAGGTCAGCGACGCCGACTTGGTGAACGCCAGCGCGTCGTCGCGATCGTCGCTGGTGTTCACCCCGATGACCACCACGTCCCCAGACGGATGAGCCCTGGCCAGCTCCTCGACGATGGGAGCCTGCTGTCGACAAGGACCGCACCAGCTCGCCCAGAAGTCGAGCACCACGGCCTTACCCGCCAGATTCGAGAGGCGCAGACGGTTGCCGGCGTCCCCGCCGGAGATCACCTCGAGCTCGAAGTCGGGGGCCGGGAGCCCTTCCATTGCGCTCGACTTGCCGCCCGAGAGCCGCGGCAAAATGACGAGTCCAAAGACCAGGCTGGCACCGATGACGAGCACCAGCGTCAACCAAGGCTGCTTGGGACTCACCTCGCGCTTCACGCTATTTCGATCCGGGCACACGTTCGGACTTGGGTCTAGCCGAGGAAGGTGGGCCTTGCCACTCTCTCGCTTCGAGCAACGCTTGCGCCGCCGGCGTCCCGGCCACGGGCAGCATCACCCGCACGCGGGCTCCGCCGAGCGGGGCCGACTCGGCGGCGATGGATCCTCCGTGCTCGACGATGATCTTCTTGACGATGGCGAGTCCCAGACCCGTACCCTCGGTCTTGGTGGTGAAGTAGGGATCGAAGATGTTCTGCCGCATCTCGGCGGGCACGCCGGGCCCGTCGTCGTCGACGTCCAAAACCCAGCGCTCACCCGCACGGTGAACGCTCACGACGACCCGGCCCGTATCCCGGCCCGCACCCGCGATGGCCTGGCCGGCGTTGCGGATCAGGTTGATCAACGCCCGTCGCAGCATTTGTTTGTCCAGGTACGCTTCTGCGGCGCCGCTGGGGAGCTCGAAGTCGAGCTCGACGTTTCGCGGCAGCACGGCGCCGCGTTCCAGATGTGCGTCGGCGTCGAGACCGTCGTCGTCGACGACGCTGATCCGTTCGCGCTGCTCGCGTAAGAAATCGCCGAGGTCGGCCTTCTCGAGCCTAGCCTGGGGCAAGCGGGCAAAGCTCGAGAACTCCCCCACCAAGCGGCGCAAGGTCCCCACTTCGTCTTCAACGATCTCGCGGGTCGTATCCAAGAGCTTCTGGAACTTCTCGTCCTCACCACCGTATCGCCGGTGCACCTCTTGGACCGCGAGCTGAATCGGGGTGAGCGGGTTCTTGATCTCGTGGGCGAGCCGCCGCGCCATCTCTTGCCATGCGCCGATCCGCTGGAGGTACTCGATGCGCGCGCGGCTGGCCTCGACCTCGCCGAGCATGCGGTTGAAGGCCCCCGCGAGATCGGCGATCTCATCGCTACCTGCTTCTGGAACCCGGATGCTGAGGTCGCCCGCGCCGACTCGCTTGGTGGCGGCGGCCAGCTCGTCAATTCGCGACGAGACGCCTCGCGCCAAGAGTGTCCCGACCCCGAAAGCGCCCGCGATGGTGATGCCGAGGAGCAAGGCGAACGAGTACACGTAGCTCTCTTCGTCCACCTCTCGGCGTTGCTCGATCTGTTTGTAGGTGTCGACAAACTGGCTCATGCCCTCGAGTTCGTCGAAGCGCGCCTTGTCGGCAGCGAACACGGCGACCAGGCGGGCGGCTCGCGGTTGGTCGGGCTCGACCGGCTCAGCCGCGTCGTCCTCCGCTGGCTCGTCGGGTTCGTACTGCTCGTTGCCCGTGTCCGGTGGGGAGGGTTCACCGCCGAGGTAGCGAGTCACCTCGAGCTTGTTCTCTTTGGCCGGGTCGAGCGAAGAACCTCGGTCGACACTCGCCAGGACCTTTCCGTCGGCGGCGTGCACCGTCAGCGAGACGAGGCCCGGGTATTTGCTCAGCTCTTCGTCAAGGGCGCGCCGAGTGCCTTCCGCGTCGGACTGGGCGACCGCGCGTCGCAGCGCGCCCGATGCGGCGATCGCCGAAGCTGCGTTGCGCATCGACGCTTTGATCGACCGCGCCAGCTCTTGGTACAAACCCAGCGACTGGTCGAGGCGCGTTCCTATCTCGGGCAGGTAGAACCTGGCCGCCGTCTGTCGCACCATGCTGCGCGCCATCCAAATGGCGCCCAACATGGGGATCAGCGCCGTGAGTCCGATGGCCAAGGACAGGCGGCGGCGGATCCTCCCCGACTGCGCCACCTCAGTCGTCCCCACTGCGGGACAAGAGCCGGCGGATCAGCTGCATGGGATCGAAGCCGAGCAGTTGCCGGATATCCCTGGGCGTGGAGGCCATCTCGCGCACGCGCGAAAGCGTTGGACCGAGGGGGCCATCGGCGGCAAGCCACGAGCTCGCGCCCATGCGCTCGGCGAAATCGCGGACGGCGACGACGGCGGCGCGGCCGGCGTCGATCCCGAGAGGAATCGCGACGGCGGGCACCGCCGGCGACAGGACCACGTCGCGTGCAGCGACCGCCGCCGCCCAAGCCCCGGGGACCGGGCGATTGAGCAGCGCGCGCAGGGTATCGAGCTCGCCGAAACACCCGAGCGCGAGGGGCCCTGCGGCTTGTTCAGCGGCCCGCGAGAGGTGGCGGTAGTCTCGCCGGAAGTCCCCCGCGACCAGCCCCATCGCGGAGCGAAGTCGGTCGGGACCCAGGATCAGGTCAAAGCCCGCACCCTTCCGACGCACGACCACGGCGGTGTGCAACTCGCCCTCCCGAAATACGCCCAGCACGATGGACTTGCCGTCTGGGCACAGGGCATCGAAGGCACGCAGGACCACGCCTTCATGGGGCATCGGCCAGGCGTTCACCTTCCAAGGCCATAGCTCGAGCTTGCCTTCGATTTCCAGCTCCCGCAGCACGGAGAGGAACAAGATGATCTGCCCAAGCGCGTCGTGATCGCGGCACAGCCGCGCTGCGTAGCGCTCCATCAGGTCGTCGAGGGCGCCGCGTTCGATTTGAACAGCCCAGCGACACCCGTAGCGCTCCGCCAACAGGTCGAGCGCTTCAGGCCATGGCTCGGCGCTCAAGTCGAGCCGCCCCAACTCGGTCCCCACGAGCTTCTTCAACCTGCCATCCGCGGTGACCGCGATGACGCCTCCGCGCCGCCGACCCCCTGCGGTCGCTCGCGCGTGAGCAGCCTCGGCGCTCGTGGCCGGCGCTCCGCCGCGCTCCGCGGGTTCGGATCCGTCAGCGTCCGAACGCGGAGAGCGAAACACCTCGGCGAGACGCACCCAGTCGTCGGTCGTGAAGCCTTCCAAGCGAACATCTCGCGAGAGCACGGCCCGGGAGTATACCCGGGCCACCCAGGGATTTGGCTGTATAGTCGCGCGATGGTGGAACCCGCCGACCACGTCCGAGATCTGCTGGCGTTCATCGACGCCAGTCCCACGCCCTATCACGCTGTTGCAGAGGTCACGCGACGCCTCGTGGCAGCCGGCTTTGGGGAGCTCGACGAGCGCGATGCGTGGCAGCTCACCCCCGGCTGTCGCCGCTTCGTGGTGCGCGGCGGCGGCACCGTGGTGGCGTTCGTGGCGGGCGGCGAACCTCCCTCCGAGTCCGGTTTCGTCCTGGTCGGCGCGCACACCGACTCCCCCAACCTTCGAATCAAGCCGCTGGCCGAGGTCTCCGCCAACGGATATCGGCAGCTGGGCATCGAGGTCTACGGCGGAGTGATCTGGCATACTTGGCTGGATCGCGACCTCTCCATCGCCGGGCGCGTCACCCTCGCCAGCGGGCAGTCGCGACTCGTGCGCCTCGATGGCGCGCTGTGCCGCATCCCCAACCTCGCCATTCACCTGAATCGCGAGGTCAACACCGCCGGGCCACAGCTCAACGCGCAAACCCACTTGATGCCGCTGCTCGGGCTCGGAAAGAGCGATGAAGGCCATCGCCGCGGGCTACCCGCGCTGCTCTCGGAGGCCCTCTCGGTCGAGAGCTCGGAGATCGTCTCCTTCGATCTCTGTCTCTACGACGTAACGCCAGCCTGTCTCGGTGGAGAGAGTTCGGAGTTCATCTTCGCTCCGCGCCTCGACAACCTCGCCTCGTGCCACGCAGCCCTCACCGCGTTGCTCGCCGCTGGGTCGACCGCTGCCGCCACCCGCGTAGTGGCCCTGTACGATCACGAAGAGGTCGGGAGCCAGAGCGCGGCCGGCGCGAAATCTCGATTCCTTTCCAGCGTGCTCGATCGGGTCGCGGGCGCCTATCGTGACGCGGGGCGCGACGCGACGAGCCGAGCCTTCGCCCGCTCGCTGATGGTGAGCGCCGATATGGCCCACGCCGTCCACCCGAACTACGCCGACAAGCACGACAAGCAACACGCGCCGAAGCTGGGCAAGGGTCCGGTGATCAAGCTCAACGCCAACCAGTCCTACGCGACAGACGCGCCGAGCGCGGCGGTGTTCGAGCTCGCGTGCCGCCAAGCCGGAACCACCCCCCAACGTTTCGTCTCCCGGAACGACATGCCCTGTGGCAGCACGATCGGGCCGATTTCCGCCGCGCAAATGGGGATCCGCACGGTAGACGTCGGCAACCCGATGTTGAGCATGCACTCGTGCCGCGAAATGGCCGCCGCGGCGGACGTCGAGCCGATGATCTCGGCGCTGACACGCTTGCTGACGCTCGCCGTTCTTCCAAAACCCAGCGCGTGAAGGGACGATGGCCCGCTGCAAGGACCTCGTCTTGCAGTGGCCCGGCGGTCGTGCGCTCAGGCCTTGCTCAAGAAATGATGCGCAAGTCGCAAGAAGTCCGCCTCGGTGATGATTCCGACGAGCTCACCGCTCGCTTCGGTCACCAGCACGCAACCGGCGCGTGCCTTCCACATCTGGGCAGCGACGTCGGCCAGGGCGGCGTCCGGCCGAACGGTCACGAAGTCGTCGCGCATGATGCGCTTGGCTGGCATTTTGTGCACGAGCTCGTCGACCTCTTTGGCAAAGCTGGTGAGGTGGCTCGAGGACGCGTGCAAGAGGTCACTGTGGCTGATCATGCCGACGACCTTCGCTCCGTCCACCACCGGCAAGTGACGGAAGCGCAGCGCCGCCATTTGCTCTTCGAGCGATCCAATGACGGCGTCCGGTTCGATGGTAAAGAGCTGACGCGTCATCAAGTCCCGCGCGACCTTGGGTTCGCCGGTGACCTGCAGTGGGCGAGCCTCGGAGCTGCGCAGCCGCGGCGGCGGCGGCGGGTGGTGCGATCGGGAATCGAGCTTTGGTTCAGGGGTCGAGAAGGGCTCGGGGTCGACCTCTTCCACGAGGCTGGGTCGATCTTCGGTGGCGCTCGGCTGCTCGGTCTTCTCGTCGCTCATGCTCATTCGATAGGTCGACTGGGTTGGCCCATCAAGGCCAAAGGGCGATCATGGCAACCTGGGCGGCGAACGCCCGAGCCAACCGTCGCCCGGCGACCCGCTGCCCAGGCTCATCGGGACTGGCGGGCGACCGCTGAGGCGTCGGGCACTGCGGGAACGACGAGGCCTGGGCCATCGCGCGTCAGGTCGTGACCGACTTCCGATCTATCAAGATGGATCCCAAGTGTATCCGGGCCGGGTCTCGAGCTGCCTCGCCAAGATCGCGCGATGCAGCGGGTTGTTGTCGAAGAAGATCTGCACTGCCGGGTGGTCACCGACGAGCTTCGATGTCTTGATCAGCTCTCGCCTGGCGAGAAGCGCCGCGCGCCTGGCGGCGACGCTGCGCCCCAGCCGCCCCAGCAAGATGGCCTCCATCCACTGGGCCTCGAGCGCGGTGCCAAAGGGCTCGGAGAAGCGCTGTCGGCGATCCTCGCCGACGTCGAGGGCGCCGCGCACCAGCTCGAGAGCGGGTTCGGGTCGACCGAGCCGGTCGAGCAGCATCGCCGACGCCGTGAGATAGCGCGTGCGGGTCTCGGCCAGATCGCTGGTGGCGTGAAGGGCCTCCAGGCGCGGCTGGAGGAGCTCCGCCTCGGCCCGGTCTCCGGGAGCGTCGCGCATCACGAGGGCGCGCACGAGACCCGGCAGCGCATGCGAGTCCGCCATGGCGTTCGAGCGCTGCTGATTGGTCCGGTGCGCCGTGCGATACAGCTCCACCGCGGTGTCGAGTTCGCCGCGCAGCACGTGAAGATCCGCCGAATTGGAGTGCGCCAGCGCCACGACCATCGGCTCCATGCTGCCCGCCCAGGTCATCACCGCCGACAGTTCACGCTGCGCTTCGTCCAGTCGACCCAGCGACAGGTAGATGCTGCCGAGGTTGTTGCGCGTGAGCATCACCGACGCGCTCAGTCCCAGGCGCTCCTTCAAGACGAGGGCGCGCTCGAGAGCCGCGACCGCTTCGGAAATGTGCCCCGCCCAATGGCAGACGGTCCCGAGGTTGTTGAGCGCCTTGGCCTCGCTCTCGGGGCTGCCACCGGCGCGAGCCGCGCGGACCGCCCGCCGGTAGACCGCGAGCGCCCGGGGGATGTGGCCGACCTCACGCGCCGAGTTCCCGAGACAACGTAGCGACTCGCTCATCGCGACGGGATCGCGCGCCGCCCGCGCGGCCCGCAGGGCGCGTTCGGCGTACCCGCCAGCCTGCCCCGCACGACCGAGGAAGATCGCCGACAGGGACGCACCGAGCCAGGCCCGCGCCTCCAGCCGTGCGTCGCCCGCCTTCTCGCCGTGACCCGCGGCTGCCTCGAATGAGTGCGTGGCGCGCTCGAGATCGCCGTAGACCTCGTCAGCGCGGCCGAGCACCCAGGTCAGCTCGGAGAGCAGGCGCGAGTCCCCGAGAGCCGTCGCCTCCGCCAGCACCTGGTCTGCCTCGCTACGCGCCATCGCGGCGTGCCCGCGGTCGAGGGAGAGGCGCGCGCGACGCACGCGAGTCGCTACACGCTCTGCAGGCGAAAGTGAGGCGAGCCGGGCTTCGAGGCGCGCCAGCGCTTCTTCGGTGCCATCGCGAAGACCCGCGATCAAACACAGGTCAAAGCGCCGAAGCCAGGCCGATGCGGGCACCTCGCCGATGCCGGCGAGCCACTCGATCGCCTGCGCGACGGCGGTCGCGGCCTGATCGGGCCGGCCGCTCTTCTCGGCGGCCCTCGCGGCCTCTTCGGCCACGCGCGCGGCGAGCTTCGGGCTCCCGGCCATCGCAAAGTGGTCCGCCGCCCCGAGCAAGACGCGATGGTCCCCCGCTGCCATGGATCGCAGCCAGTGCCCGGCCGCGCGATTCGAGCGCGCAACGTCCGACGCATCGGACCCGCCCAGCACCACGTCGCGGAAGCGATCGTGCATGGCATACGCCGCGCGCCCCTGCCGATCGTGGCGTTCGTCGAGGACGCCGGCTTTCACCAGGCGGCGCAGGGCCGCTCCCGCGACCTCTGGCACGAGTGCGGCCACCGCGGCGGCGCTCGTCGACACCGACTCGCCACCTAACAGCGCCACGGCGAGGGCGATCGCGCGACAGTCCAGGTCCAGACCTCCGACGCGCTGAGCCAGCACTTCGCCGAGAGGCAACGCGGGGATCGGGCGCGCGACCCGCCAGGCCCCGTCGCGCCGAACGATGGCGCCGGTATCGAGGGCGAGGCGCAGCGACTCCTGAACCTCCTGAGCGCTGTGTGGCGCGCGCGCGATGCTGTTGCCGAGCTCGGTCCCCGAAAGCAAATCCGTACTCCCGAACATGCTGTCGATGAGCTTGGCACTCTCGATGGGCGTGAGCGCGTTGCAACCGAGCACTTCGGCCCCGAGGGAACTGGCCAGCTCGTCGGCCGCGCTCCCTGGGCGTGTCCCGAGAACGAAGGAACAACGCGCGCCGCAGCGCTTTGCGACGCCCACGACCTGGACGATCATGCTCACCGACCTCTGATCGGCCCACTGCAGATCTTCGACGACCAGCATCCCTGGCGCGCGATCGAAGCGCAAGGTGATGGCACGTCCAAGCGCCTCGACACGCGCCTGCCGCGCGCGCTCCGGATCCAGCGCGACCGTCAGCCGCTCGCCACGTCGTCGCAGCTCGGGAAGCGCCCGGGCGAGCTCCCGGCGGTCGTCGTCGTCGAGCCGCTGCGCCACGTCGTCGTCGATCACGGCGCGCGATATGGCGACCAGCACGCCCCTCGCGAGCCAGGTGCGTCGCACCTCGACTTCGACGAAGGTGCGCCACGCGAGCTGAACCAGCTGGCGGATCTCCCGCAAGAGCCTCGATTTTCCGCTGCCAGCTTCGCCGACGAGCACGACCGCGGCAGCGCCGGGCTCCACGGCGAGACCGAGCTCGAGCAGGCGCGCGTGCAGCGCCTCGTGGCCAACGAAGCGGCCAGAGAGCACGTAGCCCGCCAGCGACGCAGCGGGTTCGGCGTCGAGCGCCACCCCGTTGGCCCGCGCCAAGGCGTGGGCCACCTCAGCCGCGCTGGCGTAGCGAGCGCCGGGTTCCTTGTCGAGCAGACGCTCGACCACGGCGGCGACCTCGGGCTTGCCGGTCTCGCCCCGTGGCAGAGCCGGCGCCTGCCCCATGTGCGCGGCGAGCACCTGAGAGTGCGTGCCCTCGAAGGGCACGCGACCGGTGAGCTGGCGGTACAGAGTGATTCCGAGCGAATACAGGTCGGAGCGCGCGTCGACCGGGCCCCCCGCGATGGCCTCCGGGGGCATGTACGCGAAGGTGCCGACCAAGAGGCGGTCCTCGCGTGACCCGAGCACACGGGACACGCCGAAGTCGAGCAGCGTCAGGTGCCGCGCGTCGAGGTCGACCAAGATGTTCGACGGCTTGATGTCGCGGTGCAGGATGCCCTTGCCGTGAAGGTACTCCAGGGCGCGGCAGAGCTGCGCCCAGATCGGAACCGCGTCGGGGTCATCGGGACGAAGCCCGGTCTGGCTGAGAGGTACACCCGACACCAAGCGCTGCGTGAAGTACGCAACGTCGGAGCGCACGTGACCAAAGTCGCGGACCTCGGCCAGATTGGGGTGCACCAGCGACGCGAGCAGCGCAAACTCGCCCTTGAGGATCTCGATGGCGCGGGAGCCCCCCGCCGACAGGTGGGCGAGCTTGAGCGCGAGCGTGCGGCCGTCGGCGTGCTCGTCGACCACCTGATAGACCTGCCCCATGCCGCCCTGGCCGAGCAGCCCCTCGACCCGATAGCGGCCGACGATGCGGTCGCCGTCCGCGAACAGACGCTCGTCCGGCTGCGCTCCGGAGCGCGCACCCGACTCGGCGACGGTCGGGCCGGCGGTCAGGAGGGTGGCGTCGGACGGGCGCGCCGGCATGACGGGCGAGTCTAGAGCCGTGCTCCGAGCGCGCCCACCCGCACCCTCAAATGACGCGAGCCCCGGGGGATCCCGAGGCTCGCGCTGCCCGACCAGGTCGGGCTCTGCTCAGAGGGGTGCGATCAGTAGCTCGTGGCGAGCGAGTAGCTGAAGGCGCCGCTGTTGTTCAGGTAGCTGGTGGCGCTGATGACGTAGATGCCCGGGGTCGTGACCGGGTACGAAACCGTCGCGGTGGTGCCCGAGGTCTGCGTCGAGTTGGCCAACAGCGTCGTGCAGGACGCCGCCGTGCCGCTGTACCGCGTCACGTAGACGCGCGGTGTGCTCGTACCGCTGGTGGTGTTCACGGTGGCCTTGATGGTCTCGCCAGCCTCCATGTAGACCTCGTAGTCGTCGAAGTAGCGCTGGCTACCCCAATCGCCGACGCGATCGCCGATGGCCAGGCTTCCGTACACCGTCCCGCCGAGGGGCCAGAGCGCGTAGGTGTCCCCGGTGCCAGCGACCGCACCCGCTCCAGCGAAGCAGGAGCCGCCGACGTCGCCTTCGACGACGTTGACCGAGAAGGCGCCCGTCTGGTTCGTGCTGAAGCTGCTCGCCCAGACCGTGTAGACGCCCGCCGAGGTGGTGGTGTGCACCAAGCGCGCGCCGAAGTTGTTGATCCCCGTGGTCGCGGTCCCGAGGCTGGTGGCGCAGGCGCCGGCCTTGGAGAGGTACAAGCGATCCGCGTAGGTCGAGCCGCCCTGCAAGATGGTGTAGGTCTTGGCGGTCTCGAGGTAGGCCTCGACGTCGACCGTCTTGTAGCCGGCGCCGACGGGCGAGCCGCTGGCAGGCGGGTTGTCGCCGGTCAGCAGCGAATCGACTGTGCGCCGACCGAGCGGCCAGACCGTGTAACCCAAATTGCCGCAGCTGCCACCCAGATTGCCGGGCAGGACGTCGTATTGGTAAGCGCCCTGGGTGCTGGCCGCCGCGGTGGTCAGCGCGTTGTAGTAGTAGCCGGCCGCGGAGTTCGTGATGACTCGCCGGGTCTTCGACGCACCGGACGGGTTTCCATCCGAGTACGCGTAGCTGGCGGCCGCACCTGCGCTGCACGAGTTGGGCCCATACGTGTACAGCCGCGGCGTGAATGCCGTCGTGTTGCGACGGCCGTACATGATGGTGAACGTCTCACCCGCGGTCGACGAGACCTCCACGTCGTCCCAGTAGAAGTTCGCACCCATCGGACCGCCGGTGGTCACGTCACCAAGTCCCAGGGAGCCTGGGTAGTAGTACGGTTTGGTGGTTGCCGCGACTGTGTCCTTGCCGCACAAGGTGCCGGCCGGGGTATCACTGCCGTCGCAGTTCTCGTCGATGCCGTTGCCCGGGATCTCCGTCGCGCCCGGATTGATGTTCTTGTTGGCGTCGTTGCAGTCCTTGTTGTTGTCGGCGTAGCCGGTCTTGACTGCGCACAGGTAGCTCGAAGTTCCCTTCGAGTCGCCGTACTTGTCGCCGTCCTTGTCCGGCCAGACCTGCACCGGGCCCTCGTCGATGCCGTTGATGCAGTTGTTGTCGATGTTGTCGCAGAGCTCGATGGCCAGCGGGTTGATCTTCGCGTCGTTGTCGTTGCAGTCGCCGGCCTGGGCCACGTAGCCCGCCGGGGCTGCCGAACACAGGGACTGCTTCACTGCCGGGTTGCCGTAAGTGTCGCCGTCTTTGTCCTGGTAGTACGTGGTCTGACCCGGCTCGGCCGTCTTGCTGTCGCAGTCGTTGTCCTTGCCGTCGCAGATCTCGGGGTTGCCGGGGAAGCGCGCCTTGTCGGCGTCGTCACAGTCACCGCCCTGAAGCACCCAGGTGGCGTCCGCCGGCGTGCAGGCCTGCTGCGTGGTCGCTCCGCCGTAGCCGTCGCCGTCGTTGTCCTTGTAGTAGGTGTTCTTCGAAACGCCGTCGTCGATGCCGTTGGCGCAGTCGTTGTCCTTGCCGTCGCAGACTTCGGCGTTGCCGGGGAACGAGGCGCTCTCCTTGTCGTCGCAGTCGCCCGCCTTGTCGGCGTAGCCGGTGGGGAGGGCGCAGGCCGTCTTGTTGGTGCCGGCGCTGTCGACGCCGTAGCCGTCGCTGTCGCCGTCGACGTAGTAGGTGGTGCTCACGCCCTCGTCGATCTGAGTGTCGCAGTTGTCGTCGACGCCGTTGCAGACCTCGGTCGCGCCAGGATTCACGTCCTTGTTGCTGTCGTCGCAGTCCTTGGACTCGGGGTAGCCGTCGCCGTCGTTGTCGGGGTCCCCGCCGCCCGAGCCGCCCGAGCCGCCCGTCGCGCCCGTGCCACCACTGCCACCAACGCTGCCGCCGCTGCCGCCGACGCTGCCGCCGCTGCCGCCCGCGCCGCCTGCTCCACCGGTCACCCCGCCGCTACCGCCGGCACCACCGGCTCCACCGGTCACACCGCCGCTGCCGCCGCCGCCTCCGCCGGGGGATGAGGTCCCATCATCACCAGCGCAAGCCGAAAGGAATAGGGCCGCCGCGCTGCACGTTGCAACGAACGCAGTTTTTCGAAGTTTCATCTCAATCCTCCTCTAAGGGGAAACCGCGCATGGCTACGCGGGGGCTGTCCGGGAAGCAACCCACACGAAAATGTTGTGCGATCTGGGCACATTGAGGCGCAATTTGCCGCGCGGCCCCTCAGTTGGCGTTGGCCCGGACCACACGCGCGAGCCAGGTCTCGACCTGCTCGGGGGAGAGCGCCTCGAGCGCGAGGCAGGCCCGCAGTGAGGCGAAGGTCCGCTGCGCCGGCACGAGCCGGGCGTAGGAGGGCGGCCCGAGGAGGACCACCCGCGTTCCGTCGAGGGCGGGGATCTCCCAGGGCTCCCCTTCGCCCCAAATCCAGTGCGCCGATCCGCCGTAGTCGCCGGGCTCGGGGAGCGTGACCTCTGGACCGAGCCCCGAGTATGCGTAGGCGTTGAAGGCGGTCTCGACCACGATGCCGGAGTCTTGCGCGCCGTGCCCCATCAGGCAGCTCACCGCCGCGTCCGGCGGCCGCGGCAGAGCGATGTCGGTGGCCGCGTGGGCGATGAGCACGAATAGCTCGAAGTTGCTCGCCACTCCACTCATCGTTCCGGCCGCCCCGCGGCGTCCCGCTACGTCGATGACTACAATCGGCTCGTCGTCGAGCACGTCGAGCATCTGCCGCAGCCACGCGGCGCCGGGATGATACGGCTCCAGGCGGCGAAGCGCGGGCAAGAGCCGGCGTTCCGCCCCCCGCGCGGCCGGGTTGGCGCCAAGCAACGCGATGGCCGCGAGATGGGTGTCACCCACCAGCGCCCAGGCTCGTTCTTCGCTGAGCCGAATGCCGACCCATTCGTTTTCGTCGACGTCGTCGTCGGACTCCAGACTCGGCGCTGGCATCCGATTGGCGAGCAACTCGTCGAGCAACTCCACGCTCTCGGAGAGCCAACGCAGCAGACGAGGGAACAACGCGCGCTCGAAGTCGTCGCCGGGTACGCCGCGTTCGATCAGCGCGCCGGCCACCACGGTGCTGAGCACCACCGACTCCCCGTCACGCTCGATGTCGGCTGCGAGCTCCAGAGATCGCGCGAGCCGCGACCTCGGGCGGAGCAGCCGCCGTCGCCTCGAGCAGCGCGCTGGCAGAACGACCGCAGACCTCAGAGTCGAAGGGTTCCGCGCGCGCGACAGCGAGATATCGCTCGAGGGCGCGATCCAGTGCCATCAGTCAGGAGCATACGGTATGATCCCGGGATGCGGCACGCGGCGATGGTGGTGGCGGGCTTGGCGCTGATGGGCGCGCAGGCTTGCGGAGAATCGGACGGTGGCGGGACCTCCGGGGGCGGCGCAGGCTCCGGGGGCGGCGCAGGCTCCGGCGGCGGCGCAGGCTCCGGCGGCGGCGCAGGCTCCGGGGGCGGCGCAGGCTCCGGCGGCGCGGGTGGAGCCTCCGGCGCGGCCGGCACGGGCGGCGCGACCGGCGGCGGCGGCGGCGGCAGCGGCGGCGCGACCGGCGGCGGCGGCGGCGCGACCGGCGGCGGCGGCGGCACCGGTGGCACCGGCGGCACCGGTGGCGGAACCTCCGTCTGGCAACCAAAACCCGGGACCACCTGGCAGTGGCAGCTCACCGGCAGCATCGACACGTCGGTCGACGCGACGATGTTCGACATCGACCTCGTCGACGCCCAGCAGTCGGTGATCGACGCGCTTCACGCCAAGGGTCGCACCGTCGTCTGCTACTTCAGCGCTGGCAGCCGCGAGGACTGGCGACCGGACGCCAAGGACTTCAAGGCGGGTGACTACGGTAAGGGTCTGGCCGGATGGCCCGGCGAGAACTGGCTGGACGTTCGCTCGGCGAACGTGCGCGCCGTGATGCAGAAGCGCCTCGACCTCGCGGTCAGCAAGAAATGCGATGGCGTCGAACCTGACAACGTGGACGGGTATGCCAACGACTCGGGCTTCCCTCTCACTAAGGCAAACCAGATCGACTACAACAAGTTCCTGGCGAGCGAGTCCCACTCGCGCGGTCTGTCAGTCGGCCTCAAGAACAGCGTCGAGCTCGTGACAGACCTCCTGCCGCACTTCGACTGGGCGTTGAACGAAGAGTGTCTGTCGTACTCAGAGTGCACGACGCTCGCTCCCTTCATCAAGGCGAACAAGGCGGTATTTCACGTCGAATACGTGGACAAATCGAGCCAAGGCGCGGCGAAGAAGAGCTCCGTCTGCGGCATGAGCAGTATCGCGGGCTTCTCCACGCTGATCAAGACGTGGGATCTGGACGCCTGGCGCCTCAGCTGCCCGTGAGTTCAGTCAAGGAGGCGGCGGTGCGAACTGCTCGTTGACGAAGGCCTGGGGGAAGGGGCGGGGGGGCGGGACGCGACGGAAGTGCCGCCCGAACACCTCGATGCCGCGTGCCTGGAGCCCCTCGGCGTCGTCGTAGCGGAGCGTCAGGACGCGGGCGGGCGTCGAGGTCGCGCGCTCGAAGAAGGTCTGCATCACGCGGCTGGAGCGCGACTCGCCGTACTCGGTCCCGATGCTGCTGTCGCTGTCTCGCGCTTCGGCGCGCGGGGCGGCCCCGCTCGGTCGCGACGCCTTGGGTGGCGCCGGGCGATGCCGGCGGCCACGGCGGTCGAAACCCCAGTCGTCGTCGGGCACGAAGGCCTGCTCGCGCACGTTCTCGCGGAACACCGCGACGCCGATCACGCCCACGTTTTGCGGCGTGCCCATGCGCGACGAGTAGCTGTTCGAAGGGTCCGTGAAGCGGAACGTCGCCACCGAATCGAGGCTCTGGCGGAAGCCTTCGATGCGAACGCTGCCGTAGGCCGGCACGATGTAGCCGCGATGCTTTCGGAAATCGGCGGCTCGCCCGCTCAAGACGTCGCGCCCATCGACGCTGACGACGGCCTCGACGCGCTCGGGCGAGGGGTTGCGCACGACGACGACGTAGCGCTCCCCTTCTTCGCCCAGGACCCAGGTGGTGCCGCGATGGCTGTAGGTCCTGAGCGGGTTGCCACCGCCATCTTCGACCGCGACGGAGAACTGCGGCCGGGGGGGTGGGGGTCGGCGCCAGACCCGGCTCTGGGCCGCGGCCGCTGCAACCCCAAGCAGCAGAGCCACGGTCGCCAGCGCGGCGACGAACATGCGCAAACGTCGGCGATTCATGGCCTTTTTCTCCGGGCTTTGGTCGTCGGGCTCCGAACTCAGGGTGCCCATGTCTCCATTGAACGGCCGGCTCCCCGAAAAGATCTTCAGCGCACTACCCAAACTGTCAGGCGCCCCTGGCGGTCGACGGCGCCGAGGGCGGCCGAGTTTTCGTCGAAGGCCGCGTCCTCCACCGGATCACGGGTGTCGAGGGCGACGCGCTTGGGGCCCCCGATCTCGGCCAGCTCGAGGCCCGCGGAGCCGGCGCGCACCAGCCACTTGCCGTCGCTGGTGAACAGGATGCGTTTCACCCAGCTGCCGTGCTTGACCTTCGCCTTCGCGCTGGGCGCGGCCCCAAGCTGCCAGAGCGTGATGGCGTTGGGAGCGCCCTCTTCGGCCAGGAGCGCACCGTCGCCGCTGAACGCCAGCGCGTCGGACTCTTGCTCGTGGCGGACGAGGTCGTGAAATGCGTCGGGCTTCGCCAGAATCCCACCACCAGATCGAGCCCTGAACCCAGGCCACGGCCAAGCGTGAGCCGTCGCGCGTCAGTGAAAGACTCTTGACATCGATGGGGGGCCCCGGAACCCGCACCTCGGTGGTGGCTCCTCCGTCGAGTGCGTAGACGCGGATCACGCCGTCGCGGTGCCCGAGCGCCATGCGCGAGCCAACGAAGGTCGCCGCCGTGACGGGTGCGGCATTCACCGCGAGGTCCGGCGAATCCGTGCGCCGATGTGCGTTCACTCGCACCACCGACTTCTCGCAGACGATGATCAGATCCGTGCCGTGGAAGGCGAGCCCACCGCGCACCACATCGCGACAGCGCTGGACGCGCCCCGCCGATTTTCCGCTGGCGAGCTCGAACAGCTCCACGCCCTCTTTGTTTGCAAAGGCGACGCGGCCGAGGGAGCGGCTCAACGCGACCGCCCGACCGTAGCCGCCCGCGGCCGCTTCCCAGACCTTTTTCACGCGGTCGACGTTGTGCTCGCCGAGGGCCAGCGGTGCGGGGTTGCGCACGACCGACGCGGGCTGCGGTGCGGGCTTCTTGCGTGGAGCCGCGGTGGCGGGGCCTGCGCCACCGGCAGCGCAGGCCGCCAGCGCGCTGGTGAGCAGAAGAACGAGGATGGTCCGCACGGGCGAGCAGGCTATCCCATTCGATACAGCGCGACGAGTAGCAGCACCGAGAACCCCATGGCCACGCAGAGGACCGCGACGACGAGCCCGAGCCAGCGCTCCTTCGCCTGCTCTCGTCGCTCGACGGGATCGGCGCCTGCCGCCAAGAGATGTCGATCGAGCTCGCTCGCGGAGCGCTGGCCTTCGCGCACCAGGAGAGCAGCCGCGAGCAGCGCTGCGAGCAGCGTGAATCCCAACGCCACCCAGCGAGCCTTCTGCCGGCGCGCGGTCTCGGCGCCAAAGCCGAGGGTCAGCCCGTCGAGCAGGAGTTGGTCAGGCACCGCGCGGGTCCGAGCCATTTCGCCCTCGGCGGGCTCGCGGAGCGGCCACCCCACCGTCGAGGCCGAGTCGAGCTCGGGCTCCCCGGAGACGACGGCCCACAGCGGCACCGGGGGGAGCGGCGGCAGCGGCGCGAGACCCACGGAGCCACCACGCCCGTTGGGGCTCATGGCGACCACACCGCCTGCGAGCCGCTCGCTCGCGCTGATGACGGCGAAGTAGCTGACGTCGCGCTCGACGGCGGACTCGACGCGCAGCTGGCCGTCTTGCTCCGCTGCGCGCAGCGCGCCCACCGAGATGGGCACGAAGCCGGTGAACGTGCCCTTCTCGCCGGCCTCCGTCATCGCCGTGAGCGTCAGGGAAACGATGTGATCGATGGGCGCCAGCGTGAGGGTCGAGCGTCCCCGGGCGTCGGTGGGAGCCGGGTTTCCAACCACGGTCGCGCCCTCGACCTCGACGCTGATCCGCGCACCGACCACCGGTCCGCCGGCCCGCTCGATCTCGACTCGCAGCTGATCTGGAAACGGGATCGCAAACGCGCCGCGGGTCGGCGCCGCGCGGATCGTCAGCGCCCCAGCCTGTCGCCCGCGCAGCCATCCACCTTGCTCGCGGGCGCGCGCCGCCCACTGCTCGGGCGCCAGCGAGAGCGAGCCCTTCGCGAGCACTCCCAGCGAGCTGGTCGCGGTCAGGGCCACCGGCCCGCGTACCGTGCTGCCCGTCTCCAAAACCACACTGGCGTTGCCCATCTCGTCGGGAGTCGCGCGCGCAGTCGTGCTTCGCCCGTCGCCAAAGCGGGCCTCGACGGTGATCTCTCCGCCGCGAGACGGCGCTTCGATTTCCATGAAGCGCTCGACCGCGGAGAGCCTCAGCGAGAGGCGTGACGCCCCCTCAGTGGGACCACCGAACACCCGAACGCCGTGGTAGGCGCGGGGTCCGCCGGCCACGAAGATCGCAAACACGATGACCGCCACCGTCGCGAGCGGCAGAGCAAGCAAGAGGAGGCGGCTCGGGCGCACTAGCGCTTCATGGTCTCACAGCCCTCGGATTCGTGCTTGCGCGTCGACCGACGCGGATTCGGAACCATTCAGGTGTCTGACCCCGAGCCGGGGCAGCAGCCACAGCTGAATCCCGAAAGTACGAAGCACGAACAGCCCAGCGGAAAGAGCACGGACGACACGGCTCCCTAGTTTTGGGCCGGACCGGGGTCTTGGCAACCCCTGCCGAGGATGCTTTACTTCTCTGCCGGGCATGAACTAGGCTCCGCGCCCCGTACCGATGGCCGACAAGAAGAAGGCCAAGAAGAAGACCGCGAAGCCAGAGCCCGTCTCGCGCAAGGAGCGCCGGTTCGCTGCTGCGCCACGACCCGGACCTCGCGTCCGTCGAGCGTCGCTGGCATGGCCGGCGCGCTCGCCCTCGGCGCCGGCGTCTACGGCCAGTGGGTCCGCGCGCCGCCCTTGCCCTGGGCGCAGTACCTCGTGGCCGGCGGGGCGCTCACGCTGGGCGCAGCGCTCTGGTTCAGCGACGTCAGTGGCGACCCAATCCGAGTCGGCGCCGTGGGCGTAGCGGTGGAGCATGGGTCGCGAGTTCACCCGAATCGCCTGGTGCGATCTCACGCGCATCGCCATCGAGGGCAAGCAACTGCTGCTGGAGAGCGAGGACGCCACCCTCTCGATGTCGCTCGGGCTCCATCCCCAGGCCGTCGCGTGGATTCTGAAGGAGGCCGTGCTGCGGGTCCCCGACGCCATGGACGTGAAGGGGCGCGACTCGGACGGGTTGCCCGAGCCCAAGGACTCGGACGGGGCTCTCGTCCCGGTCGAGAGCCTTCAGATCGCGGGGCGCGCACTGCGCGGCCACCGACAACGCGATCTCTTTCGAGCGAGACGCCCGTCTCTGCCCGAACTGCGCCCAGGTCTACCATCGGGAGCATACGCCTCAGAAGTGCGTGACCTGTGGCGAGGAGCTCGCCGGGCGCGCCTACGCGCCCTGACCGAGCCATGGCCGAGCCTATCTCCATCGCCCTTGTCGTCGGCGCCGGCACCATGGGGCGCGGCATCGCGCAGCTCGCAGCGCAGCGCGGCATCGAGGTGCGGCTGTTCGACGCGGCGCCGGCCCAGGTCGAGCGCGCCGTGAGCGACGTGACGAAGCAGCTCGAGCGCTTGGTGTCGAAGGGCAAGCTCACTGGAGCCGAGCAGAGCAGAGCGCTGGCACGGCTCCGGCCCGCCAGCGACCTCGGCGCGGCTTGCGCCGACGTCGACGTCGTGATCGAGGCAGCGCCCGAGCTCATGGACCTGAAGGTGAAGCTGTTCAGCGAAGCGCGCGAGGCTTCGCCGCGCACGCGCTGCTGGGCTCGAACACATCGAGCTTGTCCATCACGGAGATCGGTCAGCGCTCGGGAGCGCCGGAGCGCGTCGTCGGCCTGCACTTCTTCAACCCTCCGCCGGTGATGCCGCTGCTCGAGATCGTGCGCGGGCTCGGCACCTGCGATGCCGTGGATCGATCGCGCCCTCGAGCTCGCCGTACGGCTCGGCAAGGATCCGATCGTCGTGCGCGACTTCCCCGGCTTCGCCTCGAGCCGGCTCGGGGTCATCCTGGGTGCCGAAGCCATGCGCATGCTCGAGACGGGGGTGGCCAGCGCCCAGGACATCGACCGCGCGATGGAGCTCGGCTACCGGCACCCGATGGGTCCGCTGAAGCTGACCGATCTGGTCGGGCTCGACGTGCGACTCGCGATCCTCGAGCACCTGCACCGCGAGCTCGGTGAGCAGTTCCGACCGCCGACCATCTTGCGCCAGATGGTGCGCGCGGGGCGACTCGGGCAAGAAGGTGGGGTTCGGGTTTCTACCGCTGGACCGACGACGGCCCGCAGCCCACCGGGTGACCATGGGCGCCGACGCACACTCCGGTGAGGTCAAGGGCTACGCGCTCTTGTCCTACGTCGCCCCGCTGCAACGCGAGAAGAGCGAGCTCTGGCGGCGGGTCGAGGAGGCCATGCCCGACGACGCACGGGCGTTCTTCCGGAGCGAGGTCTACGCGAGCTCGTGGTACCCGCGCCGTCACCTGCATCAGTTGATGAGCGCTTTCTGCACGGCCGTAGATGGCTCCGAAGACGAGCTGCGCGAGCTCGGCAGCATGGCCGCGCGCTACCAAATCCACGTCATCTACCGCGTGTTCCTCAAGTTCGCGACGCCCGCCCTGGTCTTCAATCGAGCGGCCAGCGTGTGGTCGCGACAGACCACCGTCGGCAGCTTCACGGTGGTCGAGGAGCACGACGATCATCTGATCGGCGAGCTCGAAGATCCGGATCTGCCGACCGGGGTCCCCACGCTCATCTCGGGCTGGAGCGACACCATCATCGCCATGCTCGGACGCACGCCCTACCGCACCAGCGCCGAACGCGTGAGTCCCACTCGCTGGCGCTTCAGAGTGGGTTGGCTGAAGCGCTAGCTCAAGCCACCGGCGCAGGCAGCCCCGCATCGGCCCGCAGCAGTGTGGCCGCGACCCGCCCCGTCCGCACCGCGGCCTCCATGCTGGCGGTGGGCTGAGTGCCAGCCATCCAGTCGCCGCTGAGGCTGAGGTTCGCGTAGGGCCGCTCGTCCTGGCGCGGCCGGAACTTCCAGTGCCCGGGCTGCATCAACAGGTAGCGCAGGTGCTGGGCGGTGTTGCGGCGAAACAGCCACTGGTTGCCGTGGGTCTGCGCCATCACCTGATCGATGTCGATCTTGCTCTTGTCCACGAAGGGCAGGTCGACGAAGCTCTCCAGGGTCTCGCGCACGATCCGGCCATCCGCGAGGTCGCTGTGCAGGCCTTCCTGCCCCTCGAACTCGACGACCGAACCCCAAGCGCTGTTGGTGAGCTCGGTGACGCGGTTGGTGTAGTCGATGAGCGTCGCGCAGGGTTGCGGCGTGCCCATCACGACCGTCGTGAAGTCGCTGGGCATCACCTTTCGTGGCAGCCACACCCGAAGCGAGATCGATGCGACGCTGCGCAATGCCCAGATGCTCCGGAGCTGCGGCACGTCGAGCACCGCCTCGTCGAAGCGCGACGTGGTGCGCAGGAGCGCGGTCAGACTGTCGACGGGCAGCGTCGAGATGACCTCGTCGAAGTCGGTGCCACGTCGCCAGGTGCGCTCGCTCACCCCGGAGGCAGGCGCCGGATCCCCGACTGGGTAGGGGTTTTCGTCGAGGGAGTAGCTGCCACCGACCGCCACCGGCGTCACGTGATCGACGACCCCGGCGATGGGCTGCGCCGTGGCCATGGCCCGGGTGCCGATCTCGGTCACGAGGTGCGAAGCGGGATCGAGTTCGATGCGCGTGGCCTTGGTGCAGAACTCGATCTTGCCGCCGAGGGACACGAAGAGCTGAGCGATGGGCGCGACAATGACCTCGCTGAGCGGGCCGTTCAGATAGTGCACGATGGAGCTCTCGGTGCCCATCAAACGCTGAAAGCCGTACATGCCGACGTAGGCCGATCCCTCCGCTGGAAAGTTGAAGGCGAGATCGAGCACGTACTTGAACCAGCTCTTCTTGGTCAGCTCGATGTCGAGACCGCTGTCCACGCACCAAGCGGTGAACGAGTGCTCGTCGATGGCCGGCGGCACATCGCCCAGCAAGAGCTTCGCCCCGGTCTTGGCCATCCAGCGCGCAGCGGCCAGCTTCTCGGTGAAGCCCATGCCCTGATAGCCGACGAAGCCGCTGTCGAAGAGGGCGGCCACGTCGAGAGGACCCGACGGGATGTCGAGCCGATTGACCGCGCGGGCGCCGGGTTCGTACATCAGGTGCACGCCTTCGTTCGGCGTGAACCAGCGCGGATCGGTCACCGGACGACCCGCGCGGGCGAGCAAGGTCTGGATCGCGCGGTAGTAGCCGAACACGCCGTGGAATCCGATCTCCATGTAGCGCCCGTCGGGCAGGCGCCAGCTCGCTGCCTTGCCGCCGAGGCGGTGCTCCATGCACAAGACGGTCACGTCGAAGGAGCTGCCTCCGCCCTCCTGCAACAGGTGAACGCCCGCAGAGAGCGCCGAGAGCCCGCCACCCAGAATCAAGACCTTGCGTTGCGCCACGGCGTCGGATCTTCCGTTGAGCGAAGCGCCAAGGTCAATCGGGAACTTCGCGACGGACGGACGCGAGGTCGGCGGGCAGCGCCGGGCGTCCGCGGGAAGCTGCGAGCAAGGGCCTCGAACGCAAAGTTGCGTGATTCTGCTGCCGAGAGGTGGCATGAAACAGACGATGGTCATCCACCGTTTTCCGAAGGCCTTGGGGATCGCAGCTGCCCTGCTGCTCGCAGCCTGCGGGGGCGACGACTCGACCCCGGCGCCCACCGGCACTCGGCTCGTGATGGACCTGGGCGCAGATCTCACCGCCCCCGCACGCTTCTTCGACGTCCCCTACCCCAGCGACCTTCGCAAGGACGCCGACGGTCACCCGATGCTCGACGGCTTCGCCAACCCGAACGACGTGTTCATTCTGCACGGTCTGGTCGCCAACGCCGAAGACGCCGTCGGGTTTCCGGTGATCCCAGTGACGCACTTTCGCTTCACGGCTGCGCTCGCGCCCCAGAGCGTCGATGACGTGATCGCCGCTGACGCGAGCGCGACCGTGTTGCTCGTCGACGTCGATCCGGCCTCGCCGGAGCGCGGCGGGCTCGTGCCGACCATCGCGCAGACCTTGGAGCCCGACATCTACACCGCTGAGAACGTGATCTCCGTCGCGGCTCGCCCGGGTTTCATGCTGCGCCCGAGCACGCGCTACGCCGTGGTGGTGACCCGCGGCCTGGGCGACGCGAGGGGCAAGCCACTGACCCAATCTCCTCTGCTCGCGCGGCTGGCCAAGCGCGCCCCAGCAGGCTCAGCCGAGAAGCGCGCGGATGAGCTGTACGCGCCGCTGTGGGAAACGCTGGACGCGCTGAAGGTGGAGCGCGCGTCGGTCGCCGCCGCCACCGTGTTCACCACCGGGGACGCCGTCGCCGACCAAGCGGCGCTGAGCCAGGCCGTCCTCGACGCCTACGACCTCGAGATCACCGGCTTGAAGGAGCACGTCGACCCCGAGATCTCCGACGTATGCGTGCTCGAAGGCAGCATCGAGTACCCGCAGTTTCAGCCGGGCAAGCCGCCTTACGACGTCGAGGGGCTCTTCGTCATCGGCGCGAACGGCCTTCCGGTGGAGCAACGCAAGGAGACTGCGCCGATCAAGATCGTGCTGCCGAAGACCGCGATGCCGCTCGAAGGCTACCCGCTCATGATCAACATTCACGGCTCGGGTGGCTACAGCATCGCGCTCCTGCGCCCGGTGGGTGACGACGACAAGCCCGGGGGGCCCATCGGTCCTGCGTTCCCCTACGCGGCGCACGGCATGGCGATGGCCGGCAGCGCCATGCCCCTCAACCCCGAGCGGCTGCCGGGAGCGACCCCAACCGCGTACCTGAACGTGAACAACCTGGCGGCCCTGCGCGACACGTTCCGCCAAGGGCAATTCGAGCTGCGCCTGTTCATCGAAGCGCTCCACAAGCTGAAGATCGAGCCGGCCGCGCTGGGCGCGTGCGCGGGGCCGGCGCTGCCAGCAGGCGCAATGCACTATCGTTTCGACGCCGCCAACACCATGGTCACCGGTCAGTCCATGGGCGGCATGTACACCAACATGATCGCCTCCATCGAGCCGCTCCTGCGCCTCGCGGTGCCCACCGGAGCCGGGGGAATGTGGCCTCACTTCATCGTGCACACGCCGCTGAAGGGCGGCAAGATCCCCGCGCTGCTCGGCCTGATCCTCGACACCGAGGTCCCGCTCACGCACCTGCACCCGGTCCTGGCGCTCGGCGCGGGCGCCCTCGAGGCGGGGGATCCCATCGTGTACGCGACGCGCGTCGCGCGCCGGCCGCTGCCAGGCCATCCGGCGCGACCCATCTATGAGCCCGTGGCGCCGAGCGATAGTTACTTTGCGACAGCCACCTACGACGCCATGGCGCTGGCTTATGGCCACACCCAGGCGGGCGGCGAGCTGTGGCCCAGCATGCAGCAGGCGCTCACCGCGGGCGGCCTCGGCGGCATCGCAGGCTATCCGGTCGCGAACAACCTGAAGTCCGCGGACGGCGCCGCCTACACGGGCGTGGTGGTCCAGCACGAGCCCAAGGCGTTGCCCGGAGAGGCCGCGGCCGACGGCCACGCCGTCTATTCACACCGTGACGACGTGAAGTTTCAGTATGCGTGCTTCGCCGAGTCGTTCCTGAAGACCGGCACGGCCACGCTGTTCGCGCCCAAGGACGACTGGAAGGGCGCCTGCCCCTGAGCCGCGCGGGGGCTTCCGCCTCGCAAAACGAGCGCACGCCTCGACGGACGCTCGACCAAAGCCTGACGCTCAGCGGAGCTGAACCGCCACCGAGGCCATGCCTGACAGCGCGCCGTCGGCGCTCTTGGCCACCACGCGGGCGATCAGCGGTTGGTTCTTCGGCAGCGATGGGTCGTCGAGCACCATCACCGGGATGTCGAGCCCGTCTTGATCGAGGATCGGCGTGCCATCTTCGCGTTCGAGGAAGAAGCGGAAGGTCAGGGGCACCTGCTCGTCGGGATTCTGCACACGCCACTCGAGCACGGTCAGATCGGGGTCGTTGCGCGGCACTCGGATGTCGAACTCCGGATCGTCGTAGCGCTTGATCAGCTCTGCGAACGCGTAGCCCGACGCAGGTTGGCCGGCGAAAGTTCCGGTGACGCGACAGCTCCCTTCCCAAAACTCCCCTAGCCAGTTGGCCCAACCCTCGAAGAGCCGGCTCATCGCGCCGAGTAGATTCGGCGGCGGGGCGTCCACGAGCGGGGTGAGCTGATCGTGGTACCTCGGCGCGATGGTGAGGGAGGTACCCCACTCGGGTGCGTCGAAGGTCCAGCCTGCCGAGTAAACGGCGTGCTGCTGGGGCGAGCGCCAGAACTTGGTGCGCTTCCAGCGCTCCGCGCCGACCACTTTGTCGAAGGTGCCGTCGGCGCGGATCAGTCCCGCTCCGCCGTAAGCGGGCAAGCTCGGGGTCGAGCCGTTGGCCTCCCACACCGTCGTCAAGAGCAGCTCGTCGCCCGAGTCGAGCTGGATGCTCATCCACTCGTATTGTTCCAGGTTCCGATTGCGGATCGGCGTGACGTAGAAGGGCCCCCACTGGTGGTCGTACCAGCCGATGCCCTTGACGCTCACCGTCTCCTTGCCGCCGCCGGGCTTGTCGAGCTCGAGGCTGCCTTGGACGTCGAGCCGGGTCAGCGAATAGTAGTAGAAGGCGCCGCGCCGACCGAAGGGCAGGTAGCCCTTGCCGCCGGCCTCGTAGGGTCGCTTCCGGTTGTCGATCGACAGCTTCACGGCGAAGTGCCCGGCATCGTCGGTGGCGTCGAGGTCGGAGGCGAAGGGGACGAGGCTCCCGGAGCTCTCGCGGTTCGCCCAAGTGTCGGTACCGCCGCCGTGCTTGAAGGATAGATCGAGGTGCTCCGGGGACGCGCGCAAGAGGCCCCACGCGGTCCCGGTCCACTCCGCGATGAAACGGTCGTTGGCATCGAAGGCGCGCACGACCAAGAAGCGCAGACCCTGGGTGAAGTACGCGGCGAACACGCTGAAGCGGCGACCGGCGCCGCCCTGCTCTTGGACGTGGGCGTTCAGGTACACCCACTCCATGTCCGACATCGACGGGTTGGCGATGCGCCCGGGCAGCAGCCGGTGCCAGCCCTCGTCGCGGGGAAAGGTCACGGCGGATCCCGCTCGATGATACGGCCACACGTCCCAGGGCGGCGGGTTCGGCATGCGGGCGATACTAGTCGAGATCCGCGGAAGTTGTCGCCGCGGATCCGGCGCTGCCTTAGAGTCTGGCCCATGACCTCGCAGACCGTGTTCGTGGTCGATGCGGTGCGCACCCCCATCGGCCGATTCCAGGGCGCCCTCGCTCGCGTCCGCTCCGACGATCTCGCCGCCCATGTCGTGTCCGCGCTGATGAAGCGTCAACCGGCCGCCTGCGCGCGCCTGGATCAGGTGGTGTTCGGCGCGACCAATCAGGCCGGGGAAGACAATCGCAACGTGGCCCGGATGGCCGTGTTGCTCGCGGGCCTGCCCTACGAGGTCGCGGCAGTCACGGTGAATCGCCTGTGCGGCTCGGGGCTCGAGGCGGTCAACGACGCGGCGCGCATGATCGCCCTCGGCGAAGTCGACGTGGCCATCGGCGGCGGCGTCGAGAGCATGACTCGTGCGCCATACTCGATGCCCAAGCCCGAGGAGGCGTTCCCCCGCACACCGCCGACGATCTACGACACGAGCCTGGGCTGGCGCTACCCGAACCCCCGCATGAAAGATCGTTTCGAGCTGCTGGGCATGGGCGAAACGGCCGAAAACGTCGCGAAGAAGTATGGCATCACTCGCGACGAGCAGGACGAGTTCGCGCTCGCGTCTCACCAGAAGGCAGCGGCGGCTTGGCAGAAGGGCGTGTTTGCCGATGAGCTCGTGCCGGTGGAGGTCCCGCAGAAGAAGGGGCCTGCCATCGTCGTCGATCGCGACGAGTGTGTGCGCCCCGACAGCTCGCTGGCAGCGCTCGGCAAGCTCAAGGCGGCGTTCCGTGAGGGAGGCTCGGTCACCGCGGGCAACTCGTCGCCGCTGAACGATGGATCCGCCGCCGTGCTCCTGGCCTCCGAGAGCGCGGTGAGGGAGCTGGGACTCTCGCCCGTCGCGCGCTGGGCAGGCTCGGCAACCGCCGGCGTGGATCCGAGTTACATGGGCGAAGGCCCGATCCCCGCCACCAAGAAGCTGCTAGCGAAGGCGGGGCTGCGGGTCCCGAATGTCGACGTGGTGGAGCTCAACGAGGCTTTCGCCGCTCAGAGCCTGGCTTGCATGCGCGGCCTCGACCTCGATCCCGCGCGCGTCAACCTGCGCGGCGGGTCCATTGCGCTTGGACACCCCATCGGTTGTTCCGGCGCGCGCATCGTCGCCACTCTGCTCGGTTGCATGAAAACCGACCAGAAAGCCAGAGTCGGCCTGGCGACGCTCTGCATCGGAGTGGGACAAGGCATCGCCACGCTCTTCGAACGCGTGTAGGGTTCCCGAGATGAGCGGGGAGCGCGAGTTCATCGATTCGGCGGTCGAACCGCAGCCGGACGACTCGGCGGATGTGCGCTGGGCCCTCGAGACAGCGCTGGCCATGTGGACGCGAGGCAGTCGCGAGCAGACCCTCAAGTGGCTCACTGCGGCGATGCAGGCGGCGAGCAAAGAAGGACGCCCCGACCGCGCCTACTCGCTGGGGCGCGTGCTCTCGGAGCTCGAACATCGCCCGCTACCCCCGCGGCGCACCACCAAACCGCCCACCGCCGCCCCGCCGCCGCAGTCGGTCACCACTCCGCTCGGCGGCGGCGCGAGCGCGATGAGTCCCAGCGTGTCGCGACCGAGCAAGAGCCTGCTCCAGACCGCACCCTATCGAGTCATGCCCGAGGAGCTGACCTCGCACATCACGCCCGACGCCGCGCTGCTCGAAGCGTGTCAGGCGTCCCAGCCGGAGCTCGCGGCGGAGCATGCCGTCGCTGCGGCCATCACCGATCTGCCCATCCCCGAGGCGCTGCAGGCGCCGCCGAATCGGCCTCGCCCTCCCACCGTGATGTCGGATGGGCTCGACGCCACCCTGACCAACGTGCGCTCGTCGTCGAGTCGTGACGTGGGCGAGCGCACCTTGGTCATGAGCGTCGAAGAGCTGATCGCGCCGTCGGTGAAGAGCGGTCCCCCGACCACGGTCGGCAGCCCGCAGCGCACGCTCGAACCCATGCGCGCGCTGCGCGTCGCCGTCGTGTCGGGTCAGGGTCGCGAGCTCGTGCTCCGAACCCTCGACGAAGGCGAGCAAGCGCCCGAGGGAACCCAGGAAGCGCTGCTGGTTCCCTTCGGGCGGTAGCGCGAGGTGATCTTGCCACCCGCGCTCAGGGGCGCGGTTGCATTGGCAGTTTCACCACCGGCCGCGGCTTGCCCCCGGGAGCCGAGGCCTCCGGCGCGGCGACTCCGGCCTCGATGGCGCCTTCGGCCAGCGCCCGCACGACTGCGCCGCGGATCTCCAACGCCGCGGGGCGCCCACCGTAGTGTTTCGCCATGCCGACGTCGATGCGCCAGATCTTGTCGCCGCAGGCGCTCGTGATCCCGGATTTCTGCACGGTGTGCCCCACGACCATGCGCTTCACCTTCAGATCGCCGAGCACCGTGTCGAGGGCTGCGCACGCGCGGGCCGTCGGCTCCCCGTCCGAGTAGTCACGGGTCCAGATCGGCGCCGTCTCACCGTTCAAGATGTCGGGCATGCGACGGTTCTCGCCGAGCATCCAGCGCCGCGATTCGTCGTTGAGCTTGCCGAGGCCGTAGCGTACGTGTCCGGGCAATACTCCGCCGTGCGCGAACACGGTGTCGCCCACCACGATCACCACCGGGTGGGGCGCGAGCTTCTGCGCAACCGGGCCGCCGGGCAAGAACGCAGCGGCTCGGCCATGGTGCTCCGCCGGCAGCAGCGAAGCCTGCTTGCCACGCTGTCCCACCAGCGGCGTGCTCTGGTAGTCGCGGAAGCCGTCCCCCGTCACGTAACGGAAGTCCCCGGCAACGTTCATGACCTCGTGGTTGCCATTGAGCACGTGCACTGCTCCGCCCACGCTCGTGGCACGCGCCGCCAGCTTCTCGAGGAAGTCCAAGATTTCGGGCTCGTCGTCGCCGCGGTCGAGTTGGTCCCCGGTCTGGACCACCACCAGCTTTCCGCCGACCCAGGCGTCCTTGTCGTCGATGGCTCCGGCCAGTCGAAACGCCGTCCGGGTCGCCGCGACATCGCCGTGAAGATCGCCGATGGCCACCACCCGCTCCGCGCCTGCAAACCTGAATGACGCGTCATCCCTCGCCGCAGCCACGCTCGGCGTGGGCGGCGACTTCGGAGCGGTGCTCGGCTCGCGGGTTGGCTCCGGGTCGCAGCCCGCCGCGGCGAGCGAGAGGGAGACCAGGAGCAGGCTGGGCCAGACCGAAGGCATGAGCGGGGTCCAGTCTACTACGATCGCGAGGGCCGTTGCAGGAGCACTTCGACCACCGGCCGCGCGCCGGAGATAGCTGCGACGCGACGCCGCACCGCGCGCCGCACCTCGTCTTCGAGATCCACGCCGCGCCAACCACGCACCCGTGCGAGGGAAGCGGTCACGTCGCGCGCCACGCTCCTCAGAGCAGCCTCATCGCCGTCCATCAGCGGCACGCCGCGCGACGCGACGAGCGGAGAGTCGCGGACTTCCCCCGACTCTTCGAGGCGCAGGCTGACGCAGACCAGTCCGCGCCTCCCAAGTTCAGCGCGAAGCTCGAGCGTCTCGACGGAGAGCGGCTCGCCTCCCTGTCCGACTGCGATGCGGCCGCACGCGACGCGCTCCCCACGGGACAGCCCCTGCTGGCGTGAGAAGCGCACGGACTGCCCATTTTCGACCACCAGCGCCTCACCGACTCCGATTTCGCGAGCGAGCTCGGCGTGTCGCAGCAGGTGGGAGAGGGTCCCGTGCACGGGCACGAAGGCCCGGGGGGCCGTCAGCTCGATCATGCGACGCTGTTCCGAACGCCCCGCGTGCCCGCTGGTGTGCACGTCCGGATCGGTAGCGCGGGTGTGCAACGTCAGGCCCCGCCGCAGCAGATCGTTCATCAGCGCGAGCACCGCGCGTTCGTTGCCCGGGATCACGCGCGACGAAAACACCACCGAGTCGCCTGCGTCGAGCGTGAGGTGAGGGTGTGCGCCGGAAGCCAGGCGGCTCATGGCGCTGTTGGGCTCCGCTTGGGTGCCACCGGCCAGCAGGATCAGCTGATCGCGCGGCACGTTCTTGATCTCTTCGGGCGCGACCAACAGGTTGCTCGGCCACTTCAAACGCCCGATAGCCGACGCGATCTCACGTTGCGTCGTGAGGCTGCGACCGAGGAGGGCGATCCTGCGCCCGGTTCGCGCCGCGATGCCGCCCAGAGAGATCAAGCGCTGCACGTTGCTGGCGAAGAGCGCGATCACGACCCGAGCGGGCGCCTGACTGACGATGCGCTCGAGGGCGGCGCCGACCCCTCGCTCGGATCCGGCTCGCTCGGGCGTGTCCACGTTGGTGCTGTCGCTGAGCAAGAGCTCGACGCCCCGGCTGCCGATGGCCTCGAGCCGCGCCACGTCGGCGGGCTCACCGTCCGGGGGCGCGTCGTCGAAGGTGAAGTCGCCGGTGTGGACCACGAACCCTTCCGCGGTCTCGATGCAGAGCGCGCTGGCTTCGACGATGGAGTGTGAGACACGGATCGCCTCGACCTCGAAGGGGCCGACCCGAGTCAGGGAGCCGGCCCGCACCTCGTGCAGATCGAGGTCGTGGGAAGCGAAATCGTGCTCCACCAGCCGGCGCTTGGCCATCGCCAGAGCGTGCGGAGGTCCGAAGACCGGAACGTCGAGGTGCTCGAGCAGATAGGGAAGCGCTCCGACGTGGTCCTCGTGACCGTGTGTCAGGAAGACTCCGACCACGCGATCGGCATGCTGGTCGAGCCAGCTGAAGTCCGGGTGGTAGACGTCGACCCCGAGATCTTGATGCGGGAACGTGATGCCGGCGTCGACCACCAAGATGCCGTCGGGTTGCTCGATGGCGAGGCAGTTCATGCCAATTTCGCCCAAGCCCCCCAAAGGCACGATGCGAAGGGTCAAAGCAGTTCTCCGGTTCGGGACCCTAGCCGAGACGCCCGGTCGGCACTACGTTCGGCCGCTCTAAAATGGAGGCCCCGTGACCGTCAAGAGCGTCTCGCCCCAAGAAACCCAAGCGCTGCTGGAGGCCGGTGCCGTCTACGTGGACGTGCGCAGCGAACCGGAGTTCGAAGCAGGACACGCGCCGGGCTCGTTCAACGTGCCGCTGCTTCACGCGGGCGGCGCCGGCATGGTGCCCAATCCCGAGTTCCTCGAGGTCATGCAGCGTTGCTTCGGCAAGAACGAGCAGCTGGTGATGGGCTGCCGCTCCGGACAGCGCTCGCTGCGCGCAGCGGAGATGCTGATCCAGGTCGGCTACACCGACGTCTCGAACCTGTTCACGGGCTGGGAAGGCACGCGCGACGCGTTTGGTCGCATGACGCCCGGCTGGCGCGCGGAGGGCCTGCCCGTCGAGCTCGGCAAGCCCGACGGCCTACGCTACGAAGATGCGAAGACGCGCGAGCCGCGTTAGCTGGGAGCGAAGGCGCGGGGAACCTCGCCAACCGTGACGGGTGCTCTCGCGAGCAGCTGCTGACCTGTGCCGGGTGCTGGCTGCTGGCGAGTGGCTATCCCACCTCGTGCAGTCTGGTCGCTGACCTCGAAGATCGAGTTGGACGCACACCTTCACCGGTAGGCCGACGCGCTGCGCCGCCGAGCAAGGAGCGCCGCAGCTTCGCTCGCTCGCGCACACATGCGTCCGAAGGCCTCGCCGTCGCCCAGCGCGCCGCGCAGGGTGATGCCGGCGTCGTCCACGGACACGGCGTACGCTGGGGCGAGGTCGAGGAGGTGACGGCGCACCTCGGCGCCGAAGGCCTGGCGAAACGCGCTCTCGTCGCGGGCCTCGGCGCCGAAAACGCTGTCGAAGGCCAGCTCTCCGGTCGTCACGTCGCGGGCCGACGTCACGGCAAGCCCCATGTCCTGAGTGCTTCGCGCCTGCACTTCGAGCCCGAGTGGCGGTGAGATGGCCGCGGTCACGACCATCTCGAAGGATCTCGCGTGAACGCGCTCGATGCGCGCCCGAAGGGCCTTGCCCTCCGCGCGAACGGGGTTGAGGCTCAGGCTCAGTTCGAGCTCGCCTGCTTGGCGCCGCCACGAATCGATGACGCTCTCGATCTGCGCCGGGAGCGGAAGGTCCGCGCGGCGCTCTTCCAAGTCGGCGACGATCGCCTCCGCCGCGTCGACCAGAGCGACCAGCTCCGCTGCGTTGGGGCGGCTCGCGGATTCGAGCAACACGCCTCCGTCGACCAGCCAGGCTTTCCATATTCCGGCCACGGTCACGAGCCGCCTCCGAAGCTCCGGGCCGAGCAGCGCACGGGCTCGAGCGGGATCGTCGACATGCGTCGCATAGCGGTGCTCGAAATCGTGGTCCGTCGCGAAGATGTCCTCGTGCAGCGAGAAGAATCCGCGGCCTTCGACCTTCAAGCCGAGATCCAGCGGCGGGTCGAGAGCTGCCGCGACTCGGAAGACGCTTCGGCTCAGGGCGTCCTCCCTGCGAAGCCCGAGCTCCGCCTCCAGCTGCCTGACAACAGGCGCCGCCCCGGCTCCCACGCTCACGCCCGCTCTGCGGCCCTTCAGGACGTCCCGCTCGCCATCGTATTGGAGGCCGAGCTCCAAAGCAGCGCGGGCGACCTGGTTCGTACGCCTTCGGATGACCGCCACCGATCCCGCCGAGAGGGCAGCCAGAGCCGCGAGGGCTGCTGAAACGAGGATTGGATCCACAATGGACGCGGATGCGACAGTGATTCTGCGAGGCTAGCGCAAGATCCAACCGCCAGGTCCAACCAAGAACCCGACGAGCGCGCCGACGGTGGCGACGGTCAGCACGATGAAGATCGAAAGGCCGGCTGAGGGCGCACTCCGCTTCTTCCACGCGACGGGGTTGGTGCGCAGCAGGCGCTTGGCCACCACCAGGGCCGTCTCGCTGGTGTCGGGCACGCACAAGAGCGCGGCGGCGGCGCGGATCGCCAGCCCGTGAGGATCGCCCTTGCCTCCGCGCTCGTTGAGCGCGACGGCGTAGAGCAACGCCAGCGGCGGGGGCAGCGTGTCGCGTTGTGAGAGCGCCTCGATCACCGCGTCCCAGTTGCCGGCGGCCAAGAGCGGCTCGACCTCGGCCAGATCCTGAGTGAAGGTCTCCAGCGACGGCGCCTCGCCAGGAGCGGGAAGCGTCGATGCGGTTCGATTGACCAGCGGGTCCGGGGGCGGTGGCGCCGAGACCCGGATCGGCGGAAGGCTGAGAAACCTTCGCAAGAGTCCGTCCACGGATGCGCCGCTGACAGGAGGCTCTGTGGCCGAGGGCGCGCTCTCGGCCGCGCCCGCATCCGCATCCGCATCCTCTGCGACGTCCTCTGCGACTTCCGCTGCGGGCTGCACCTCCGGCTGAAGGTTGGCCAGCGGCTCGTCGCTATCGGGAGCCGTCATCGTCCAAGGCTACGCGACAACGCGCGATGCGTCAGCCCCCATCGATCGCGCCCCGCTCCCGCCCGCGGACCCGCTCGTAGTCCCCGGCGTTCTTCTCGATCAAGGCCGCGTCCCGTGCCGCTTTCTCGGCCTCGGCGTGGAGCGCTGCCGTGAACAGCGTCAGGCCCCAAATGCCGTTGTCCCGCCGGCGAAAGGCATAGCGGGTGCCCTTCACTGTCTGGACGGTGGCGCGCTCGCCCACGATCTCGACCTTCGCGATGCCGGACAGGTCGCGGCGCAAGCGATCGACCCACCCACGCTTCGCGGCGTGCAACACGAACACGTCGGCGCCGTCGGCGGCCAAGGCCTCGGGCGCCCACTCCGCGGCGAGTTGGGTGCGTTCAGGTTCGGGATACGCCGCGAGCACCCGATCGCGTGCCTGCTTGCGATAGGTGCGAATGGTGAAGCACGCGTGCTGGGCTTCGGTCTCGGTGTACGCAAAGAACTTCTCGGCACGCCCTTCGTTGACGGCCCGTGCAACGCGCAGGTAGGCGCCCTCCGGCGTCCGGTCGCTGGGAAAGCGGACGAGCGACCAGAGCCACCAACCCGCGGGCAAGACGATGACGCCGGCCAAAGCCAGCCCGAGCACCCGGCGACGTTCCAAGGCCGGTCGATGTAGCCCAGATACGCATCGAACCCAATGGACGTCTCCGCCGAACCACGCTACCGACACGAGCATGTTCCAAGGAGCGCGCGTAGCAGTCGTGGTTCCGGCCTACTGCGAAGCGCGGCTCCTGCCCAAGACGCTGGGCGGTATGCCCGAGTTCGTCGACTCGATCGTGGTCGTGGACGACGCGAGCCCGGACGGCACCAGCCGCGTTGCACGCTCGGTCGAAGATCCGCGCGTGGAAACCGTGCGCCACCCAAGAAACCTCGGCGTCGGCGCCGCCATCACCACGGGCTACGCCCGCGCGCTCGCGCTCGGAGCGGACGTCGTCGCGGTGATGGCCGGTGACGCGCAGATGGATCCCGACGACTTGCCGCGTGTCATCGCTCCCGTCGTAGCGGGACGAGCAGACTACGTGAAGGGAAATCGCTTCGTGCATGCGGCCGCGACGGACATGCCGCTGACCCGGCGCATGGGCAGCCGGGCGCTCTCCTTGCTCACGCGCGCGGCAACGGGCCTGGACGTGGACGACACCCAGTGCGGGTTCACGGCCATCGCCCGCTCGACCCTCGAGCGCATCGATCTCGGGAGCATCTGGCCTCGCTACGGCTATCCCAACGACATCTTGGGAGTGTTGGCGCAGGGGAGCTTTCGCGTGGTCGAGGTGCCCGTTCGGCCCGTCTATCGCGATGAATCGAGCGGGCTCCGGCCCTGGCACCTTGCCTCGATCGCAGGAGTCATCTTGCGTCGATCCGTGCTGGGCACCGCTGCGCCGCGCGCCCTGCTGGCGGCGGTCACTCGATGAGGCGGCTCGTAGCCGCGATTCTCGACGACAGCTCGCGCAGCGTTTCGTCCGACCAGGTGGCCGCCCGCGGCGTGTGAGCGACCAGCCAGGCCTTGATCCGATCGGCGCGGTCACGACCAGGGAAGGGCCGGAGATCCAACACCAGAGGCAGCGGCACTGCTCCGCGCTCCGACCCCTTCGAGATCGACTTCGCTCGCGCAACCGTCGGCCCTCCCCGCTCGCGGTGCTCGGCCAAGGCCTGCTCAGTAGCCGTCATTCCGGGGTAGTGCGCGAGTTCCGCGCGCGTCAGGATAGCCATGGTGGGAGTCGTGGCTTACTCCCGATGGGCCGGCCCGGACCAATTTCGGGCTTCAGTCGGCGGCGACGGCGCGATCGACCAGTGCCTCGGCCCAGCGGAGCGCGTGGTCGAGATCAAAGCAGCGCTCGACCTCGGCCGGAGCGAGGTGCTCGCGGATTTTCGGATCTGCCAGGAGCAGGCGCTTGAATTCCCCGGCGCCGTTGAACGCGGCCATGGCGTTGTGCTGAACGAGCTCGTAGGCGTTCTGTCGCGCCAGACCCTTCTGCACGAGCTCGAGCATCACGGCCTCGCTGAAGAACAGCCCGCCGGAGCGCTCGAGGTTCTCCAGCATGCGCTCGGGATAGACCACGAGGCCCTCGACTACGGAGACGGTGCGCTCGAGCATGAACCCGAGGGTGGCGGTCACGTCCGGGGCTATCATGCGCTCGACGCTGGAGTGCGAGATGTCGCGCTCGTGCCAGAGCGAGACGTTCTCGAGTGCAGGCACGACGGCCGCTCGCACGACCCGGGCCAACCCACACAGGTTCTCGCTCAGGATGGGGTTGCGCTTGTGCGGCATCGCGCTCGAACCCTTCTGGCCTTTGCCGAAGAGCTCCTCCGCCTCGCCCACCTCGGAGCGTTGCCAGTGGCGGATGTTGGTGGCCAAGCGCTCGATGGCGGCCGCCAGAAGCGCGCAGGCGGAGAAGAACGCGGCGTGGCGATCTCGCGCGACAACCTGGGTTGCCACCGTCTCGGGCTCGAGCCCGAGCTTCGCCAGCGCCTCGCGCTCGATCTCCGGTGAGAGGTGCGCGTAGGTACCGACCGCGCCCGCGATCTTGCCCACGGCGATCTCCCGGCGCGCGGCCCGCAAACGCGCGCGGCCGCGCTTCACCTCGGCCAAATGGCCGCCGAGCACGATCCCGAAAGTGACGGGCTCGGCGTGGATGCCGTGGGAGCGACCGATGAGCGGGGTCTTCACGTGCTCTTTGGCCCGACGCTCGAGAGCCGCGACCAACCGATCGGAACGCGAGAGCAGCAGATCCGTGGCTTGCACCAAGAGCAGCGCAAAGCTCGAATCGAGCACGTCGCTCGACGTCATGCCTCGGTGCAGCCAGCGGGCCGGAGCGCCCGCTTTCTGCTCTACGTGACTCAGGAAGGCGATGACGTCGTGACGCGTCGTGCGCTCGATCCGATCGATTTCATCGGGGTCGGGCTTCAGCTCGAGTGCCCGGATCTCCGCTGCGGTCCCAGGCGGCACTAGGCCGGCGCGCTCCATCGCCTCGCAGGCGCAGAGCTCGACCTCGAGCCACACCGCGTAGCGGTTCCGGTCGGACCAGAGCTCGGCGATCTCTGGTGGTGTGTAGCGCGGAATCATCGGCTCCAGACCTAACGCGGTGCTCGCAGCGTGTCCACCGCGCGCTGTCTCATTTGGCGCGGCGCACTCGCGTGCCGGCCTGCCCGAAGATCTCCACTGGGGGCTCCAGGCTCGGGTCGAATCGGCAGCTCATGCTGCGGTACTCGACCCGGGGCTCGCCCATCCCGCCGTAAGCGGTGCGGAAGATCCACGAGTGCTCCAGATCGTCCATGACGACGATGGCGCGCTCTTGCTCCGGCGCACCCAGGGTGGGGTCGATGCTCACGACCTCGGCCTCGAAGGCCGCGACGCAAGCCTCCTTCGGTGTGCCGTGCATCACCGCCTGCCCCGTGAGCAGCACGCGCATGGGCTCGGAGGTGTCCGTCACGATGATCGGATGGCGAGTGCCGCCCTGGAATTGGCCAACGACACGCGGAGTGTCGCTCTTGTGGACACTGCCGCAGCGATTGGGTCTTTCCCCGGCGTCGAGCTGGGTGGGTAGGGCGATGGCGGGATCCGCGACTGCGCCGGTCGCCCGGATGGGAAACAGCCGGCTCTCGCGCCGCGTTCCTTCGACGTCCCAGGCGGCGACGGAGAGGCCGGCGACGCCCTTGGAATAGGCCAGATCGCGCACCTGCGTCAGACCGAAGCGGGTCGGCTCGGCCAGACCGGTCGCGAGGGCGTCGAAGGTCCAGCCACTGCCGTCCCGGCGCGCACGGATCAACGCGGCCCCGGCCCCAACCATCATGATGGGAACGTGCGCCCCGCCCACGTGCACCATCTCCGCGCGCGTGCCGTAGGCGGACGAGCCAGGCCAGGTCACGGCAGGCACGCTGGTGACCGTGCGTCCGTCGAGAAATGACGTCGTTTGCGCTTCGCCCGCCGAGTAGTGGATGCGCAGGTAGAGACCACCGGAGGCGATGCTGAGCAGGTTGGGTTGGGCGCGCTGCGCGACGAAGCCGCTCCGTCGGAAGTCGTTGATCTGAACCGGGCCGGCGTCCGCGACGCGCTGCCGAACGACCTTGCCCTCGAACAAGTTGTCCCAGCTCACCTCGACGTTCTTGAGGGAGGTGTGCCCGACCTCGGGAGCCGGATACCGCAACGCGACTGCGCCTTCGACCTGGGTGGTGGCGGTGAAGGCGTAGTCGCTGGGTTTTGTCACCGGGGCCAGCAGCTGAATCGTTTCGAGGTGGGGCTTCGCTCCGCCGTGCGCGTGGATCACCCGCGCGCTCGCCTTCTGCTCGTCTTGCACGAGGGCGTACCAGGCGACCTTGCCGATGGCTGCGCTCTTGGCCGCGGGCGGCGTCGCCACGCCCTCGATGACCTGCCAGGTCTTCTCGTCGAGCGAGCAGGCGAAGGGAGTGCGCACCTTGCGATCGAAGACGTCGCCGAAGGCGCTGCCTCCGGGCGTGAAGACACCTTGGTCGTCGTCGGACTGCCCGCGCCATCCGACCCGGGACAGCTCGCTGCCGATGACACAGCCGCCGACGTGGCAGCGCACGGTGGAGGTGCAGCGTGGAGACTCGGGCCGACACATGCTCACGGGCAGCCGCCCAATCGAATCCCAGGTCGCGCCTCCGTCGAGGGACTCCCAGGCCATGCGCGTCGTCTCCGAGAACGCCATGGCGCGGGTGCCGACCGCGCCGACGTTGTTGGCCTCTCCCGGCGCGCGCGCATGGGAGATCACCCGGCCCTCGTCGTCCACCACGACCAAGGTCGGCGCTCCCGTATTCTTGAAGACGATGGAGAAGGTGCCATCTTCAGCGGCACCGACCGAGCTGATGGTCGAAGTCGGACTCGAGGGAGGACGCGCCCAGCGCTCTTCGACCTCCGGCGGGTCATCGACGCCCGCCGGAAGCTGCTCGAATCTCGCGTCCTTCAAACGACGCTCCGCCGTCTTTGGAGATGAAGACCGCGAGCCCGGTGTCCTTGGTGCGGCGCCCGACCGCGAGCAACGTGCGCCCGTCCGGCGAGTAAGTCATGGCCAATGCGGCGCCCTTCAGCGAGGGCGTCACCGAGGGCGCGAGCTCCCACTGTCGCTCGGCCGGCTCACGCTTCTTCTTCGACTGCTCGCTCCCGGCGTCGGGCTTCGAGGCTTTCGAGTCGCGTTTGTCCCTTCCGCCTTCGGCGCCGGCGTCGACGGGCGCGAGGCGCCGGTGATGAATGCCGTAGGGCAGACACCCCCGGGAGCTGGTGTGCGGGGCACAAATCCCCGTCACCGCCAGGGCACCGTCGCGATTGACCGCCAGGACGAGCTCGCCAATTCGCCCTTCGGCCGAGTAGTCCTCGCGCTCGAAGGTCTTGCCGCCATCGTCGCTCTTGTGGATGAAGATGGTCTGATTCACCCCACTGCCGCTGCGCGAGCACGCGAGGTACAGGTGCCGGTCTGCCCCTGCAACGCGAACTGCCTGACAACCGTCCGCGGCGTCGAGGGGCTTCGACTCGAGCGGTCCCCCCACCGGCCCCCGCCACGCCGTCCACTGTCGAGACGACGATGGCCTGCTGCGACTGCTCGGGACGTCGTCCGAGGCGAGCTCGAGATACTGGCCGCCGACCACGATCGCTCGTCCCTCCGCGAGCGCGTTGGCGTCGGGCCCCCGCGACGGACGCGCGGCAAGCTTGAAACGCCCCTTCGCAGGCGTGCGCCCCAGCGGCGGGAAGGAACTGGTCGCGGAGTCCCATCGCGCCCACGAAAGCGCAGTTTGAACGGCGATCCCCGCCCTGTCATCCCACCCGAGGGCGAGCGCGCCCATGCTCGGCGCGTCGAGCTTCGTCCAAACGGACCCGCCGTCTTTTGTCTCGAACATCGCTTCGGGCACCGCCAGCGCGATGCCCTTCTTCGAATCCGCGAGCATCACGTCGACGAAGCGAGTGCGCTCGGGACCGACCGGATTCCAGGTGGCGCCCGCGTCGGGGCTCTGGACCAACTGACCGTCGCGAGTGATGCCGACCACGCTGGTGCCCGCAGCGCTGACCCTCGAGAGCTTGTCCACGGGCGCGCTGGTTCGCACGAAGGGCCCCAGGGGCTCCCGCGCTTCGTAGCCGGTCCCGCTCTGCCCGACGAAGAGCCAGCCGCCATCTTCCAGTTGAAGGATGGCGATCAGCGGCTCGGGCGCCAGCCGCGCGGCCGCGCGCACGACGCTGGACTTCTTCACGACCTGCCAGCGCTCGCCGCGTTCGCCGGCGTAGAGCAGAGTTCCGTCCGAGAGTTCGACTCGCGACAGTAGCGGCGCCTCGGTGCGCGGGTGGTAGCGCCAGGACGCCGGGGACGCGAAGGTGCTCTGCGCACGAGCCGAGTCGAGCAGCGAGTCGCGCGGCCGAGCCGGTGGCTGCACGCCGCTGCACGCCGCCATCACGCCCCCGACCAAGAGGCCGGCGGTCGCGACCACGCCCGCAGCGCGGAGCGCTCGCCGAGTGACCGGGTGGGATTTCATCGGGACGGAGCGATGTTACTCCGGATCGCCGGGCGCGGTGACCGCTCAAATGCCGCGATCTTGGGCGGAACGTCACCTCGGCCCCGGGCGGCATGATTCAATGAGGGGTTGATGACCCAAGGGCGCGGAGTGGGAGCGTGAGCCTGAGTCGCCGCGGCTTCGGCAGGGTGATGGTTGGGCCGCTGATGTCGACCATCGTCGGCTGCCGACGACGGAGCGGGTCGAGAGCCGCGACTCCTCCGGGGTCAGACGCCACACCGGCACTCGGGGTGAGCGTCGAAGTGGACGCGGGCGCGAGCGTTGGTGCCTTCGATCGCCTGTCCGGAGTCCAGGGTTCACCCGGTCCTATCCTCGAGGGCGAGCCGGATCTGAGTGCGGGCTTCCGCGCGTTGGGCCTCGAGCACGCGCGCTTTCCCCAGGATTGCCTGCCCAACACGCTGACGCTCGGCGGTATATTTCAGAATGCAAACGCCGATCCCGACGCCATCGCGAGCTACTCCTTCGAAGGCATCGATCGTCACGTCAGCGCGGCTCGTGCCGTCGGCGCGGAGGTCTTGTGGCAGGCCTCGTACGACGTGGGGCGCTCGGATCGCTGGGTCGGCCTCAATCTGGGGGGGCAGCCACCCGACGATCTCACTCGCTGGGCCCGCGTGGTGTCGCGCTGTCTCGAGCACTTCAACAACGGCTGGGCCAACGGCTTCGAGCACTCCGTGCGCAACGCGGAGTTCTTGAACGAACCAGATGGGCTCGGGGGATTCTCGGGAGCCCACGCGACGCGGCTCTTCCCGGCGTTCGCCGAATTTCTTGGCCTCGTCGCGCGCTACAATGCGACTCACCCGAACACACCCGTGCGTGCGGTGGGGCCGGGCATTCCGCTCTCTCTCGCCGAGTGGAAACGCTGGGAGCCACGCTTCGCAGCGGGGCTCGACCGACTGCTCGCCGCGAAGCTCGATCTGCCCGTCTTCAGCTTCCACACTTACGGTTCAGATGTCTCACCTGCCGCCAACGGCCGGCTCGCCCGGGCGATTCGCGGGCTGCTCGATCGCAAGGGCATGCAGCGAACGGCGCTCTGGAACACCGAGTGGCAGGCGGGGGACTTCGCGAAGCAACTCCTCGACGTCGGACCCGCTCGCGCTGCCACGGCGAGCGAGGCGGACCAGAAGATGTTCGCGAGCGCGCTCGCCGCATACGCGGTGGCCTGCAAGCTGCGCTGGCAGGGCGTAGTGACCGGCTCGTACTACTACCGCGCCAATCGCCGGGCCTTCCCCGAGGGTCGACAGCCGGAGCAAGATCGCTCTGCCATCGCGGGCTTCTTCTCGAAGCATGCGCGGCCGTTGAGGCTGGGGCTGCACGAAGAGCTGATGCGGCTCAGCCGCGCCTCCACTCCGGAACGCTGCGCGACAGGCTACGAAGACGATGGCGTGCTGACGCTGCAGGGACTGCGCGCTGCGGACGGGAACACGCTGGGCCTGGTGGTCTCCAGCCTCCACTTGGTCCCCCGCACGATCTCGTTGCGTTTCGTGGGTACCAGGGCTGCACTGCGATGGCGTGCCCGGGTCCACGCCATCAACGGGCGGCAGGAAGGCATCGCTGTCGCCGCCCTCGGCGTGCCCACCACCACCGCGCGAGGCTTGGAGATCGCCACCGTCATCGCGCCGCTGTCGTCCGCGTTGTTGGTGCTCGAAGCCATTGGCTGAGGCGGGGACCTCCCCGGGCGTTGTGGCCCAAACGCGACCACACTACGCTCTTTGCGATGAAACCCGTGTCGACCGTCGCGCGCTCCGCTGCCGTCGGCCTCATGGCGGGCGCAACCGTGGCGTGCGCATCGGCCCGGCAAGCGCCGCCAGCCCCGGGCGATGCCCAAACGCTGGTGATCCCCGCTGCCCCGTCGAGCGCGACCGAGGAAGACCCCGCGCTGCCAGTAGGCCCTCGAGGCACCGCACGGCCGGATGAGCCCGCCGGAGCGAAGGACTGCTGCATGGGCATGAACGAATGCAAGGGCAAGGGCGGGTGCAAGACCGCCGCCAACGACTGCCGCGGTTTGAACGAGTGCAAACACCAAGGCGGCTGCGGCGCACGCTGTCCCGACTGAGGCGCCCGGCTCAGCCGTCGCCTGCCGTGCGCAGCACCAACACCGCGATCTCAGGGGCGACGCCGATCCGCAGCGGCGGCCCCGTCGTGCCGAGCCCGGCGTTCACGTAGAGCGCGCTCTCGCCCTGACGGACCATGCCCCGAGGGCGCTGGCGCAGCGCCCTGGCGAGGTTCAGGCGATCGGCGAGGAAGGGCAGGCCAAACTGTCCGCCGTGAGTGTGGCCGCTGAGCGTGAGTTCGACGCCGTGCTCGCGAGCGCCTCGAAAGAAGTCTGGGTAGTGCGCCAAGAGCACCGTCGGCACGCCGCCAGGACGGTTCGCGAGCGTACGATCCAGATCGTCCTTGCTCGTGTAGGCGTCGTCCACTCCCGCCAGGAGCAACGCGCCCGAGCCGCGCTGGATCTTCACCCACTCGTTGCGGAGCACGCGCGCGCCGCTTTCGCCCAGCGCGCGAGCGAGGGCTTCGTCGTCCCATTGATCGTGGTTGCCCAAGACCGCGTAGACGCCATCCGGCGCTCGCAGCGCGCCGATCACCGCGGCCGCGTCGTCGTAGTAGGCCGTGCCGCTGGTCACCAGATCACCGGTCACGACTACGAGATCCGGCTCGGTCGCGTTGACCAATCTCGCCCACTGTAGGCCCCGCGCGCGGCGGTCGTAGCTGCCGATGTGCAGGTCCGAGAGGTGCGCGATCCGATACCCGTCGAGGTCGCCGTGCAGCCGCCGCATTCCGATCTCGATCCGCCGGGTCTTCACCCAGCGCCGCCGCCCCCACAGGCCCCAGCCAGCGACCACCAGGCCGCCCCCGAAGGCAGCCAGTGCCGCCTGGGGCAGCGCGAGGGCGCGGAGCGGAACTCCGGAGGGCGAGCAGCCTGTGATGGAAGCTGCGCCGATCGCCAGCGCCCCTATCAAAAACAGCGGCAGCGCCACGAGCCCCGCGGCGAAGTGCAAGAACATCGGCTCGTCCACGTAGCGTGTGATCCAGCGCGCTCGTGGCGGGTCCGCGAACAGCGCGTGGGCGCGACGGGCGCTGAGCGCCCACACCACCAGCATGACCGCGAGCGCGATCCACCAACGAACGAGCGAGGCCCAAGCGAGAACCGGCGCGACGTGCGCCGCGAGGGTCACGAGGTGAACGCCGACCAGAAGCCGTCGACGGTTCAGACTCCGATGAGCTCCTTGAGCTTGGCCTTGGTCGTCAGCCCGACGTGCTGTGCAGCGCGTTCGCCGTTCTTGAAGACCATCACCGTGGGCACCCCGCGGATACCGAACTTGCCCGCGGTGACCGGCGACTCGTCGATGTCGAGCTTGCCGACCTTGATCTCCGCGCTGAGCTCGTCCGCGAGCTGCTCGACGATGGGTGCCAGCGCCTTGCAGGGCCCGCACCAAGTCGCGGTGAAGTCGACCAGCACGGGCTTGTCGGACTTGATGACCTCTTGGTCGAAATTCACGTCGTTGAAGTGTTGAACGTTTTTGGATGCCATGTGACCTCCCGAAGCATAAGCACGGCCCCCCGCCGGCGGCAGCGGTCTGCTGCAAAACCCTCAGATTACCGCGGAAATGCCCGGGGCGCGCCCGGGCCGTCCGCGCCGCCGTGCTAGAGCATCGGCCCCCCCGGAGACCCGCCCATGTTGATCGTGATGAGCTCGAGCGCGACCGCGGACCACGTCCGCGAGGTTTGTGACCGCATCCGCGAGCTCGGGCTGACGCCGAATGAGATCCCCGGAGCGGTGCGCGTCGCCATCGGGATCACCGGCAACAAGGGCGCCCTGGACCCGGCGATGTTCAACCGCCTGCCCGGAGTGCAGGAGGCGGTCGCGGTCAGCAAGCCATGGAAGCTCGTGAGCCGCGAGGTGAAGCCCGACGACACCGTGATCGACGTCCGCGGCGTGAAGATCGGCGGCGGCGCGTTCGTGGTGATGGCGGGGCCCTGCTCGGTCGAGAGTCGCGACCAAGTTCTCGCGACGGCCCGCCACGTGCACGAGCACGGCGCACGCATCCTGCGCGGCGGGGCCTTCAAGCCGCGCACCAGCCCCTACGACTTCCAGGGGCTGCGCGAAGAAGGACTCGCGCTCTTGGCCGAAGCCCGGGACATCACCGGCATGCCGGTGATCACCGAGGTGAAGGACACGGAGACCTTGAAGATGGTCGCAGAGGTCGCGGACATCGTGCAGATCGGCGCGCGCAACATGCAGAACTTCTCGTTGCTCGAGGCCGTGGGGGCCTTGGGCAAACCGGTGATGCTCAAGCGCGGCATCGCCAGCACCGTCAACGAGTGGCTGATGGCGGCGGAGTACATCGTGTCGCGCGGCAACTACCAGGTCATTCTGTGTGAGCGCGGCATCCGGACCTTCGAGACGATCACGCGCAACACGCTGGATTTGGGCGTATTGCCCATCCTTCGCGGCATCACCCACCTGCCCATCATGGTCGACCCTTCCCATGGCACCGGTGTGGCCAAGGCGGTGGGTCCCATGGCCCGCGCGGCAGCTGCCACCGGCGTCGACGGAACCATCGTCGAGGTCCATCCCGATCCGCCCAAGGCTCTCTCGGACGGACCGCAGGCGCTGACCTTCGCCATGTTCGCCGAGCTGATGACGGACCTGCGCAAGGTGACTGCTGCGCTCGGACAAGCGCTGGCCTGAGCATGCGCCGCGAGTCCGAAGACGTCTTTGCTCCTACCCATGGCGTCTTGCCCTGGGCGCCGGGGTGGACCGCAGAGGACGTGATCCGCGTGCTCGAACCGCTGGTGCTCGACAGCCGGCGCGCACGACTCGCGGAAGTGATCGGGGCGCGGCTCGACTCGGTCACGCTCCTGATGGACGCGCCTCACGATCCCCACAACGGCGCGGCGGTCCTGCGCTCGTGCGACGCCTTCGGGGTTCAGACCATTCACGTCGTGCCCCGCCACGAGGAGTTCTTGGTCTCCGGCAACGTGGCCAAGGGCGCCGAGCGGTGGGTGGACGTGATCGAGCACGCTTCGAGCGACCACGCCATCCAGGAGCTGACCGAGCGCGGCTTCGAGCTGGTGGCCACCCACCCCAAGGGCGAGCTCGTCCCTGGCGACCTGGCTCGGGTGCCGCGCCTGTGCCTGGTGCTCGGCAACGAGCGCGACGGCATCTCCGGCTCGCTCTCCGCCGCGGCGTCGCGTTCCGTCCGCATCCCCATGCGCGGCTTCGTGGAGAGCCTCAACGTGAGCGTTTCCGCAGCCATATTGCTGGCGGCGGCCACACCCGGGCGCGCCGGGGACCTCGCCGAGGCCCAGCGACGCTTGCTCTTTGCGCGGGGGCTGTTCTCCACCGTCAACCGGGCGGCGGAGGTCTTGGCAGCCGCGTCGAGCTGAGAGCTGCCTGCAATTGTTCGTGCTGACAGCCCGGCCGGCCTGTATTAGCGTGCGCCCGCATTCATGGCGCGACACACCTCGGACACCAGCGCGATCGGAGCTCGCTCCCAGCTCACGGGACGAGTCACGGGCACGGGCGGCCTCAGGGTCGATGGCACCCTGAGCGGAGACGTGGCGGTCTCGGGTCCAGTCGAGATCGGCTCCGGCGCCGCGGTCGAGGGCGACGTGAGCGCGGCTTCCCTGGACATCTCGGGCCGGCTGCTCGGCGACGCGAAGTGCGCCGGGACGATCCAGGTGCGCTCCGGCGCCGAGGTCAAGGGCGACCTCACGGGCTCGAGCGTCGCCATCGAGGCGGGCTCACGGGTCGACGTGCAGCTCGACACCGAATTCACTTTGGACTTCGAAGGGCGGCGTTGAGTCGACCCCGATGGGAGCGAGCATGGCGGGAACGGTGATTGGCGAAGGGCTCTCGATCGAGGGCGAGCTCACGGGCGACGACGAGGTCGTGGTCCACGGTACGGTGCGTGGCACGCTCACGACCACTGACGCCATCTCGGTGGGCAGCGGCGGGGTCGTCGAAGCCGATCTGACCGCGAGCTCCGTGACGGTTGCGGGGCAGGTCACCGGCAACGTCGCGGCCCGAGAGCGCGTCGACATCCAAGCTGGCGGTCGGCTGGTGGGTGACGTGAAGTCGGCCCGCTTCACCATTGCAGACGGTGCCTCGTTCAAGGGCAGCGTCGACATGGACGTGTGACGGACCGATGGCGGCAGCATCCATCATCGGGCGCGGCACCTCTATCCGCGGCAACGTGCGCGGCGCGGGAGCCATCGAGATCCGCGGCCGCGTCGAGGGCGACGTTCAAGTGGACGGCGACGTGACGGTCGCGGAAGACGGTGCGGTCAGCGGCAACGTCAGCGGCGCCCAGATCATCGTCGCGGGACAGGTCGCCGGCGATCTGACCGGCAGCGAGGCGGTGATGCTGGAGCGCGGCGCCCGCGTGGTCGGCGACCTGCTAGCGCCCCGCATCGGCATCGCCGAAGGCGCGCTGGTGCGAGGCCGCGTTCGGACCGAGGGCGAGCCCACGGCTCCGCGCCGCGCCGCGGTGGTCCCGACCCGGCGCGGAGCGGACAGCTTCAGCAGCAAACCCAGGCCCGCCGTCGCCATCGCGCCGAAACCGGCCGCGCTGCCCGCGGCAGCGCCCGCGCCCGCGAAGCCCGCCATCGAAGCTGCGCCGGCTCCCCCGGCGCCGGCGCCGGTCGCCATCGCGGCAGCCGAGCCTCCGGCCGGGCCGCCCGCGCCGGTGGTTCCCTCGCTCGGAAAAGGCGTGCGCGGCAAGAAGAAGGTCAAGCGATCGTGATTGACGAGGGCAAGCGTCAACGGCTGGTGGCGCTGCTTCGCGATCTCAGCTTCGAACGTAAGAAGGTCATCCTCGCGTCCGGGCGCGAGAGCGACTTCTTCATCGACTGCAAGCAAGCGGTGCTCACCGCCGAGGGCCACGCGCTCGCCGGCGAACTGATGTTCGACGCGCTCGGCGAGATCCCCGAGTGCGATGCCGTGGGCGGGGTCGAACTCGGCGGCTGCCCCTTGGCCAGCGCGGTGAGCTTGGTGAGCTTTCAGCGCGGGCGCCCGCTGCCCGCGCTGTACGTGCGAAAAGCACGCAAAGATCACGGCAGCGCCAAGCTGGTAGAGGGAGACAGGTCGCTCCGTCCGGGGCTACGCGTCGCGCTGCTCGAAGACGTGATCACCACGGGCGGCTCGAGCCTCAAGGCCATCGACGCGCTGAAAGCGGCAGGAGCCACGGTGACCGGCATCCTCGCGCTCGTCGATCGCGAAGAGGGCGGCGCCGAGACGATCCGCGAGGCGGGGTTGCCGCTGTTCAGCTTGACCCGCCGTAGCGATTTCATGGGCTGAGACGCCGCGCGTCCCGCGGCCCAACCGCCGGCCCGGCCGGGGCCACGTGCGCCCAGACGGCGCTAACCCCGCGACTTGGATACGCAAATCGGGTCAGCTTGAAAAGCGCCCGCTCCCCTCTATGCTGCGCGGCCGCGGTGGCGCTCGGGTGCGCCGCAACGCCGCACGCCACCTCAACAGCACAACGGGGAAAGCACATGACTTCCATGACCAAGACCTCTCTCACTCTCCTGATCGCCGGCGCAGGCTGGCTTGGAATGATCACGGCTTGCGGCGGCGACAGCAGCGGCGGCGGCAACACCGGCGGAGCCAGCACCGGCGGCACCGGCGGCAACCTCATCGGCGGCGCGGGCGGCACGGGCGGCGGCTTGGGCGGCAGCGGCGGCAGCGTGGGCGGCAGCGGCGGCTCCGGCGGCTCCGGCGGCACCGGCGGCGCGAAGCCCGACGGCAACGACACCAAGGAGACCGCGACCCAGGCCAAGATCGGCACCGATCCGCAGAAGGATTCCATCCAGGGCGCCCTCGACCCGATCGACAAGGATCAGGACTGGTACAAGTTCGACGGCAAGAAGGGTCAGGCCATCTCGATCCTCACCGACGCGAAGCCCGCGGCCTCGGCCGGCGACCCCTTCGACCCGACCTACGTCGATCTCGTCATCACCGTATACGATTCCACCGGCAAGCAGATCGCCGAGCAGGACGATCCGGATCCCCGCAGCAGCAACGATCCATTCATGCTGACCGTGCTGCCGGCCGACGGCACTTACTTCGTCCGGGTGGTGGAGTGCACCGCTTGGGAGAAGGGCGGCCCTTCGAAATGCGCCCCGATGGCGAAAATCACCAAGAAGAATTACGTCTTGTACATCTCGGGGCTGACCTTCAGCGAGGCCGGCGAGGTCAAGGAAACCGAGCCCAACGACACGGACGCTCAGGCGTCGCCGGTCACCTACAAGGCGACCACCACCGCCGGCAGCTACTACCTGAGCACCATGCTCGGCACCTTCAGCAGCGCAACCGACGTGGACGTGTGGTCCTTCAAGGTCCCCGCCGACGTCACCGTCGACGCGGGCGCCCGGCTCAACGGCAGCCTCTACACCCAGAAGGGCGGCACCACCGGCAACGGCTCGACGACCTCGCCCAGTGAGGTGTGGATCGCAGCCAAGTCCGCGCCGACGGTGATCCTGGCGCACGTGGACTTCTCGAAGGTGGACGCCGACGGCAACGGACAGACCATCGACGTCCCGCTGACCGCCGGCACCGACTACCTCGCATTCTACAAGCGCGTGACGGCTCCGACGGGCGGCAACGACTTCTACTTCGACCTCTCCGGCTTCGGCGGCGGCAACCCGGTCGAGAAGCAGGAAGCCGCGAACGACGTGCTGGCCACGGCAGAAGTCCTGACCATGCCCTCCGCCACCCAGAACAGCTACTTCGTCGAAGGTGATCTGATCTCCACCACGGACGTCGACCACTTCTCGGTGGTGGTGCCGGTCCAGGGCGCGGACACCGTGTCCGTGGCCTGCGGCGCCCAGCGCTCCGGCTCGGGCCTGCGCAACTTCACCATCAACCTGCTCAAGGGCGACAGCTCAGCCATCACCGGCGGGACCGTCGTCGAGGCGGCTGACAAAAACGCCGTGCTCCAGGACCTGACGACCCCCAGCGGGGAGACCAAGCTGATCGTCAAGCTGAACGCGACCAGCCAGGACGCGAACATCAAGGGCACCTATTACCGCTGCGGCATCCACTTCCGCCCGAAGGCCTGATCCGAATCAGGCCCCAACCAGGAGCCCTGCGCCGCGCGAGCGGCGTGGGGCTTCGGCTTTTTGTGCCCGAGAACCTGGGATGACGGCAGCCGGCGGGCGCGCTAGCGTGATGCCGCTTCGGATGCCGTCCCTCGCCCACCGCCTCGCGCTGCTGCCCCTCGCCTTCGCCCTGTCGTGGTCTGCCGCCGCGCGAGCCGCCGATGAGCCCGAGAGCCGGCAGATGACCGATGCCGAGATCGACGGCTGGCTCACCCGCGACGACGCGGCGCAGGGCAAGGACGGCCTCGACGCCGACGATCAAGAAGAGGCCCCGCCGGCCCCGCCGCGCGACCACGGCTTCGTGCTCGAGTCGAGCATCGGCGCGCTCGGGCATCTGGGACCGCTGAAGAACGTCTCGCCGACTTCGCCCTGGTTCCACCTGCATTTCGGCTTCGAGCCCCTGTCGTTCTTGATGGTGTTCGCTGAGGGCGATCTGGTGTTCTCGAACACGTCGTACGCGAACCGACCACCGGAGCCTCGAGGCTACGCACTCTTCGGCTTCGGCGGCGGCCTGCGGCTGACGGTCAAGCCCATGGACCGCTTCGGGATCTACGTGCAGGGCAGCGCCGGTGGCGCAAAGATCACCGAGGACGTCCTCTTTTACTACGGCCACCGGAACGCCGACCAACTCGGGCTCTACTGGGGCGGACAGCTCGGTTTCGAGTGGTACCAGGTGAACCCGCACATGGCCCTCGCGCTTCACGGCGGCGTGAAGAACTACCAAGACGTCTTGGGGCGCGACCGCGGCGGCGAGCAGGCGCTGGCGTGGACGAGCGGCATCGCGCTCCGCTACGTGTTCTGAGCACGCGCCTTTGTCAGCTCGTCACGCCGAGCGCCGCCACCCCGCCAGCCTGACAACACAGTGGTCCGTCGCGCCGGGCTGATCTCGGGCGATCTGCCGGGTTATCGCGTTTTCGGCGCCGAAGCGCGTCGTGGCACGCGCGTTGCAATTCCGTGCTTCGTCCAGACAAGGAGCACTGAATGCAAATTCGACTCGTCCAATCCTTCGCCGCCGCACCGCTGTGCTTCGCCGCGCTTTCACTCGCTGCACCGAGCGCGCACGCGGATCCTCCGCGACGCACCGCAACCGTGCCCGCGGCACAGTCGCGCCCCCGCATCGCTCTGCGACCAGCACCGCCCCCGCGCCCCGCCCCGGCGCCGGCGGCTGTGGCGGGCGCGGCCATGCCCGCGCTGATCGCCGTCGAGATCCGCGAGATCCGCGCCGGCGCGCCAAGCAAGGTCGAGCGTTTCTCGTTTCCGGTCACCGAGCGTGGTGTCTCACGCATCGATTCTCGAGTTGGAGATCTCGAGTACCGAATCACCGTCCACCGCGCCGGTTCGGGAGCTGCGTCTCCCCTCGCCTTCGACATCCGCAAGTCCGAACGTCGCGAAAACTCTCAGTCTGAGTCGAAGGTGAGCGCCAGCGTGCGCATGAAACCTGGCCAGCCCGTCGTGATCGCCACCATGGATCGCGCCGACGGCAGCAGAACGGAGGTGCTCGCCCAGCTGAAGTGATCCCGATCCGCACGCCCCAACCGAAAACGCTACCCGCAATCGTGAAGCAGATCCGACGCGCCTCGTCCCCAAAAACATAACCAAGCCAAGCCCGATGAGAAACCAACCCGAAGAGAGCCTGACGAAGCGTCGCGCAACCCGAGAGCCCGGAGCCATGAGCCCAGGAGGTGATGCGCTCGGCGCCTGATCCCCGAGCGAATCGAGAGCGGTCGACCGCACCCGCGACGGATGTCCACCCCGTCGCCGGTGCGGTTCGACTTTTTTGTGCCTGGCGATCAGGCCGGGCCGAGGGCCCGACCCACCATGAACTTCAGGTAGCGCCCCTCGAGATGCTGCGCGAACACCGGATGGTCGGCGGGCTGGCCCGCTTCGTGGATGATCTGAAGGCGTCGTTTGGCTCGGCTGGCGGCCTCGGCCAGGGTCTGACGAAACGCTTCGGGGCCGACCTGCGACGTGCAGCTGGCCGCCGCGAAGAGCCCACCAACCGCGGTGGCACGGAGCGCCAGCGAGTTGAGCTTCACGTAGGCGCGCAGCGCCTGCTTCTGCTGCTGCTTGCTCTTGGCGAAGCTGGGCGGATCCGAGATGACCAAGTCGAAGACCCTGCCATCGGATTTCGTCTGCTCGAGGAACTCGAACACGTCCGCGACCACGAAGTCGTGGGCGTCGACGTCGAGGCCGTTGAGCCGGAAGTTCTCGCGGGCTGCCGCCATGGCGCCGGAAGCGACGTCCACGCTCGTGACATGCGCCGCACCTTGGAGCGCGGCGTGGAGCGAGAAGGCGCCGGTGTAGGAAAAGAGATTCAGCACGCGCCGCCCGGCGGCGACGGATCCGACGAAGCGGCGATTCTCCCGGTGGTCGAGGAAGAGGCCCGTCTTCTGGCCCGCCTCGAGATCTGCGCACATCCGCACGCCATGCTCCTCCACCAGCAGCTCGGCCGGCGGCCTCCTACCCCAGACGACCTCGAGCCCGCCGTCGCTCCCGCGGCGGCGGAGGAGGATCCCGGCCAGCTCCGTGGTGCCGCGCAGCGCTTCGGCGACCCACTCGGCGATTCGCTCGAGCCCGTCGGCGTAGAGCGCGATCACCGCGAAGCGTCCGTAGAGATCGACGACCACGCCGGGCAGTCCGTCGCCCTCACCGAAGAGCCAGCGGAAGGCCGTGGTCTCCTGGCTTCGAACCAACGAGCGCAGCTCCCAGGCCTGTCGCACGCGATCGGCGACCCAAGAAGCGCTCGGTAGCTCCCGCGTCGAGTACACGCGCAGCGCGATCTGCGACTCGGCATCCCAGAGGGCAAAGGCCGAGAACGAGCCGGCGCGAATGCGCACCAAGGTGCCAGAGTCGGCTCGGAACTCCCGCGGCACGTGATCGCGGTACACCCAGGGGTGCCCCGCGAAGAGCGGCGCCTCGAGAAATCGAGGGAGCTCCAGATCGGGTGGTGGCATCGCTCAGCGACCGACGATCTGCGCGATGGACGAGAAGTCTGCGTCCTCGATCGCGCCCTTCACGCGACAGCGGATCTTGCCCTCGGGATCGACGACGAGATGAGTGGGCAGCTCCGGATCTTCTTCGATCTCGGCGGCGGTCAGCCACTCCTCGCGCTCCTTGCCCTCTTTGAGCCAGTACGACGCGCGCACGCCGGTCTCTGGTTGGGCCTTCAAAAAGTCGTCGAGCTGGCGCTGATCGTCATCCAAGGAGACGAACACCAGCCGGAGCTTGCCTCCGAGCTTCTTCTCGAACTCGATCAGACGCGGCATCTCTTCTTTGCAGGGCACGCACCAGGCCGCCCAGAAGTTCACCCAGGTCCAGCTCTGCGCACTCGGGCGGAGCTTGTCCGGGACGGCCCGCGCGCCCGGCGCGCTGGCTCGCGAGGCGGGTTTGTCCGTCAGCGGCTTGCCGGGTCGGTCCAGCTCGCCGACACAGAGCTTCCGTGGGGGCTTCTTGGGCGTCGGCAGCGCCACGGAGCTGGCCGCCGGCGCTGGCGTCGCGGCGGGTCTGCCGGTCGCAGTAACTGCCTGACTGCGCTGAGCCGTCGCGGTGGGCTCGGGCTTTTTGTCGCCGTTGCAGGCGGCGGCAACCATGCCCAGCGCTGCTAGAGCCGACAGTCTACCCACGACACGAACGCGGAGCGGTTGATGGATTCGTCGTCGCATTTCTTCCCGGTGCGCGAGTTCGGCCACGTGCAGTACTCCTTCGACAGCTGAGCGAATTCGTTTCCGAGCCAGAGTAGTCCGACCTTCTTCTCGATCTCGGGATCTTTCGACAGCTCCTTCAAAAAGTACATGATCGAGTTGGCGCGGCGGTGCGACAAGGCGCGGTTCTTCTCTGGCGACCCGGTCTTGGAAGCGCGGGCCACCACGAAGAAGTAGCGAGCTCCCTTGCGGTCCGCCCAGCGGTCGGCGAGGACCTTCTTCGCCCCTTCGTCGAGGTCCTCCTTCGCGGTGTCGAAGAGCACGACCGCGCCGCGTTCTTTCAGGGGCGTGAAGAGTTCGTTGAAATCGTCGTCGCTGATCGACGCGAAGGTCTTCACGTCGGCGGGCTTGCAGCCCCGGCGGTTTTCTCCGCCGGAGAGGCCGCACGAGTGCAGTACGCGCTCGAGCACCTGCTTGAAGCGTGGCGTGCAGTAAGGCACCTCGGCGTGATCGGCAATGGCAACCTTGGGCTGCTCGGCCTCCGGTGTCGTGAGGCGCTGCCCCGCGCTCTTGACGCCCGCGCTGACGGAAAGCGACAACGCGCCCAACATGAGCAGCGTGGCGAGGCCGCCCGCGGCCGGCGCGATCACCCGAGCCTGACGGCTCACGGCACCACCTCTGGAGCCAGGTGTCGCAGCGTGTAGCGGAGTCCCATGTCGGTGTCCTCGTCGCAGATCCGTTGCTTGCCCAAGAACACCTGCGGCGTGGACACCGCGATCCCGTTCTCAGCGGCAAAATGCAGGTGTTTGTTCAAGGTCTGCTTGGTCTCGTTGGAGTCGATGCACTTGATGAAGTCGGCGCCCCACCGCTTCTCGATGACCGCACGCAGGGTCGGCGCGCCCGCCTTGCCGGCCCGCCCGAGGACGTCCTGCTCGTCGTAGGCCCATTCGAGGACCTGGCGCGCGCGTTCGTTACCGCAGATCACCGCCTTGCTGACGGTGCAGGCCCCAGGGTGCATCGCGCTCGAGAGCATCCAGTTGCACTCGCTGTCGAGCGGAAAGAGCGCGAGCTGCACGTCCAAGCGTTCGAGCACTCCTTCGACGCCCAAGCGTTGGTGAAACGCGCGACAGGTGGGACACAGGGGGTCCTCGAAGAACAGCGCTGGCTTGACCGGCTTCTTGCCGGTCATCTTCAAGAGCGAGTCCGCGGCGACCGGCTCTTTCTTCAGCGTGCCACACTTGTCGAGGAAGGGGCGGTGATCGGGCATTGAGCTCGCGTACGCCGCAGCCGGCACTAGGCTGGCTGCGCCCAGCGCCGGCAGAAACGCGGCGGGGACCAGCCAGCTGCCTCGAGGTCGCTCGCCGTCGCCTCGCAGGCTCAGCGCCCCGAGCAAGGCACCCAACGCGAGCAAGAACGACGAGATGTAGATGCCCACGCAGGTCTTGCAGAACGATCCGAGTTCGACGGCGCTGATGGTCGCCATGCCCGCGGACACCAAGAGGGGGGTGACACCCACCAGAGCGAAGAAGCCGACCGCGCGGCGGGGCGCCCGAGCGCCGGCTATCAAGAGGTAGAGCGCGAAGCCCGCAAAGAAGGTGAACGCTCCGACGGCGAATAGGGAGATCGGAATCCCCCCCCAGTACTTGTCGCGAAAGAAGGCCGCGTAGGGGCTGTACATCGCGGTGCGGCAGGCCTCGGCCGCGTCCGTGGGAGGCGCACCGGGCACGAAGCTGCAATGCAGGTCGTGCAGCCGCCGATCGAGATGAGCGGCGTAGTCCAGCGTCGAGCTGGTCGCGAAGGACAAGCCCAACGCCGAGGCCACCGCTGAGATGGCGGGAGGGATTCTGGAATTCGGACCGAACATATTACGTCACTCCGCGGGAAACCCCGGGGGCAAATGCATCGCAGAAAGACCGCGCCGGAGTCAAACGCGGGTGCAAACCGGGCTCATTCCGAGTGGATGCCGCCGTGGTCCGAACCGAGCTATAGTGCCGATGGCTTGCTTTAGGAGGATTGATGGCGAAGGTTTCGAGGTTGGGTGGCGCTAGAGCTGTGTCGGCGCTCCCCGCGGGGCAAGTCTGCGCTGGGGGCGGGCTGCAGTGCAGCCGCGTCTCAAACGATTGGTTCTGCCGTTGAAGAGGTGCGGCCCCGGATTTCGCCGGAGCCAGCGACCGCGATTCGAATCCCCCAAAGATAGGTTTCAGGAGGTTTCTGCATGTTGAGGCTGACGCGATTCGGACTGATGAGTGTGTTCTCGGCGCTGCTGGTCGCCACCGCTTGCGGCGGAGATAGCGAGGAGGACAGCAAGTCCACCGGCGGGACCGGTGGAAAGAACACGGGCGGCTCGTCCGGCGGTGGAACCGGGGGAAGCGGCGGAGGAACCGCGGGCGCGGGCGGAGGAACCGCGGGCGCGGGCGGAGGAACCGCGGGCGCGGGCGGAGGAACCGCGGGCGCGGGCGGAGGAACCGCGGGCGCGGGCGGAGGAACCGCAGGCGCGGGCGGAGGAACCGCAGGCGCGGGCGGCTCGACCAGCGGTGGCACCGGCGGCACGTCGACCGGCGGCACCGGTGGCACCACGACCGGCGGCACCGGCGGCACCGGCGGCGGCACGTCGACCTGCCCGGGGACGCAGCCGACGGGCCAGTGCCAGACGCCGCTCCAGAACTGCACCTACGGCAATCAGCAGTGCACGTGTTGGAACGGCAACTGGGACTGCGATCCTTGCCCAACGGCCAAGCCCACTCCCAACGGGCAGTGCAACACCGGCGCCGGGAACGACTTCCCCCAGTGCTTCTACGGCACCGAGCAGTGCATGTGCTACGGCAGCAACCCCGACTGGGACTGCGGCACCTGCCCGGCGACGCAGCCGAGCGGAAGCTGCATCTCGGGCCAGACCTCGCTGTCCGGCATCCGCTGCGAGTACGGCAACGCCCGCTGCACCTGCAACAACGGTCAGTGGTCGTGCTCCGGCGGATCCTCGTGCCCGTCGAGCCCGCCCCAGGCGGGCAGCAGCTGCAACATCGGCACGGGGCAAATCTGCACTTGGGGTGGTCTGCAGTGCACCTGCGTCTCGAGCAAATGGTTCTGTAACTGAGGCGGTACGTCGCCGCGAACCAAGGCCCTGCGCGACACAGGTCGCGTGGGGCCTCGTTCTTCGAGCGTGAGCCTTGACCTCCGGCTCACTCGGCCCAAATACTCTCGAATTCCTGGGTGCAACGGGTCGCCGTTGCAGGTTCGGGCTGGTCGGGCCGCCAGCCGGTGGGAGCGTCCGACTGATCATGCAAGCGAGCCCGAAGAGCAACATCGATCCCTCCGCAAAGATCGGCCAGCCGGGGGCTTGGGTTCCGGCCCAACTGCTGGTGCGACGCCTGCTGCGCCCGGTCGAGCGATTCATCGCCATCGAGGCCGCCAGCGGGATCGTCCTATTGGCCACCGCGGTGCTCGCCCTCGCCTGGGCGAACTCGCCGTGGAGCGCGTCCTACACCGCACTCTGGCACACGCCCATCGGTTTGAACGTCGCGGGCTTTCGCTTCGAACGCGATCTGCACTTTTGGATCAACGACGGGCTCATGACGATCTTCTTCTTCGTCGTGGGGTTGGAGATCCGTCGCGAAATCCATCAGGGCGAGCTCAGCGAGCTTCGGCGTGCGGCGCTGCCCCTGGTGGCGGCGCTCGGCGGCATGGTCGTGCCCGCCGCAATCTTCATCGGCTTGAATCAAGGTCAGCCGACAATGCGCGGCTGGGGCATCCCCATGGCCACCGACATCGCGTTCGCCGTGGGCGTGCTCGCGCTGCTCGGACGCCGTGTGCCGCCCGCCCTCCGCGTGCTGCTCCTCGCCCTGGCGGTCATCGACGACGTCGGCGCGATCCTGGTCATCGCCATCTTCTATTCGACCGGGATCGATTTCCTCGGATTTGTCATCGCGGGCGGCGGCATCGCTGCCATCGTGGTGTTGCAGCTCTTCGGCGCGCGCTCCGCCATCACGTACATCATCCCCGCGCTGATCGTGTGGGCGGGCGTGTATCGCGCCGGCGTGCACCCGACACTCGCCGGCGTCGCCGTCGGTTTCCTCACCCCGGTGCGGACCTGGGCGAACGAAACCGTATCGCCGGTCGACGCGCTGCAGCAGCAGTTTCACGGCACGGTCGCGTACGCGATCATGCCGCTTTTCGCCCTGGCCAACGCTGGTGTTCCCCTGGCCGGCGTTGCCATCTCGGGCAGCGGGGTGATGCTCTTTGCTGGCATCACGCTGGGCTTGGTCGCCGGCAAGACCATCGGCATCGCCGGCGCGTCCTGGATAGCAGCCCAGCTTCGCATCACGCTGCTCCCGCGGGGGGTTCGTTGGAGCGGCGTATTGGTCGTGGGCCTGGTGGGAGGCATCGGTTTCACGATGTCCTTGTTCGTCGCTGGTCTCGCCTTCCCGGCCGGCCCAACCCTCGAGACCGCAAAGCTTGCCGTGCTGGTCGCCTCGGGCACGGCGGCCGTCGGCGGGCTGGCCCTCGGACGGGCGGTGCTTCCCCGTGAGATCGCACAGGGAGCCGCTCGCACGGCGTACGAAGCCGAAACGTCCACCGACGCCTGATGAGGCATGCGCCGGCGGCCGGCGGGCGCTAGACTCGTCACACATGGAGACCTGTGTCGGGTGCGCCTTCTCAGCTGGCACCGCCACGCTGCTGTACGTGATCGGTCGGACCATCACCTGGTGGGCGAACCGGCTTCGTACTCGGGCGATGGCTCGCGTCGAACTCGAGACGGCGTGAAGCCCACCAAGTCACCACGCCCGCGCGGGCAGTACGAACAGCCCGCACGACAACGCTTCGAAAAGCCCGAGCTGCGGCCCCAGGTCACCACGCTCTGGGACTACCCATCGCAGCACTACGGCAATGAGCAACAAGGCAACCGAGACTACCGCGGCGCCACGCCGAGCTATGTGATCTGGAACGTGATCCACCGCTTCACGAAGCCGGGCGAGAGGGTCCTGGACCCCTTCTGCGGCAGCGGAACCACGCTGGACGTCTGCCGGGACCTCGGCCGAACGGGTCTGGGCTTCGACCTCGCGCCGACGCGGCCGGAGATCGTCGCTGCCGACGCCCGCAGCCTGCCCCTCAAGAATGCGAGCGTGGACCTGGTGTTCATGGACCCGCCCTACGCAGACAACCTGGATTACTCCGACGACGAGCGCTGCATTGGCAAGCTGAAAGCCGACGGCCGATATCAGCGGGCCATGCGCCTAGTATTGGACGAATGCGCGCGGGTGCTCTCGGACCGCTGCATGCTGGCGATCTACGTCTGCGACGTGTTCAAGAAGGATCGCGGGTTCTTCCCCCTCGGCTTCGAGCTCTTCGAGCTGGCAAAGAAGCACTTCGTGCCCCACGACGTCGTCGCCGTGGTGCGCCACAACAAGACTCTCGACATGGGCAACTACCGCAAAGCCGCCGACGAAGGCGGGTTCTTTCTGCGCGGCTTCAACTATCTCCTGTTGCTCCAGAAGCGCTGAATCCACGCTCCTGGATCACGAGCCCCGGCGGCATCCAGTTCGACCCGTTGAGCCTGGCGTGGGCTCCGTCGAGCACCACGGTGTCGATCGAGTGCGTGCCCGACCTGCCGCCACCCATCAAGTGACGGGTTACTTGGTCCCGCTCAAGATCTTCTGGGCTTCCGCGCGAGCCGGATGGGCCTTCGGAGCGAGGTCGACGAACTTGGTCAAGTGCGGCTTCGCATCACCGGGCTTCTTCAAGTAGTCGGCGTAGAGCACGCCCAGGTTGAAGAGGGCGGACAGGTTCTTGGGCTCGCGGCCGAGGACTTGCTTCAGGATCTTCTCCGCCTCGTAAAACGGGCCCGTCTTGTCGCGACTCCCGGTGCCGCGGAGCGCCGCGGCCAGGCCGATGCTGGCCATGATTTCGTCGGGGTTTACGGCCAATACACCGCGGAACTCCTCGGCTGCCTTCTCGTAGATACCGGCCTGAAGCAGCACCGTTCCGGTGTTCAAGCGCGCCGTGGTGTCTTTAGGGTCGAGCTCACTGGCGCGGGCGAAGCGCTTGAACGCCACCGCGTCGTCCCCGCGCTTGAGCGACACCAGGCCCGAAGTGCGCACCACGATCGCGTTGTCTGGCGCGGCCTTCTCGGCCTCCTTGACCAATAGCTCCGCGGCGTCCACTTCGCCGCGCTCGAGGTGGCTCATGGCGAGCTCGGCCAGCGCGTTCGGGTCGTTCGAGCGCCGCAAGAGCACTTCGCGTGCGTAGCGGATGGCCAACTCGACGTCGCCGGCTTCGCGCAGGGCGCTGACGAGCTCGATACGCGCGGCTACCGCTTTGGGGTTCGCCTTCACGAAGGGCTCGAGGACCGATACCGCTCCCTTGGGGTCCTCCAAGCGCCGGCGGACCTCGCCCAGGGCCACCACCACGTCCTCGGCGTTGGGCGCGAGGGACTGGGTCTTGGAGAGCTCTTGCTCGGCCTCGGCAAAGTCCCCGACCTGAGCCAACAGCACGCCGAGGTTGTAGCGGGCTTCCCACAGGTTCGGGTCGATCTTGACGGCGTCGCGCAGGAGCGCGATGGCCTTCTGTTTCTCGTTCGCGCTCTGAACGGCCTGAACCATCTTGCCTAGAGCCTGAGGATTTGCGGGCGGCAAGATGGGCGCCCTCTCGAGCTTGGCGGCACCTCCACCACAGGCCACGGCGATCAGCGCGGCGGAGGCGGCTCCGAGCAGGCTCGACCGTTTCACTTTTTGCCGCCCTTCTTCACGCCCTTGCCCGTGAGCGTGGGCTTCTCAGAGGGCTTTTCGTCCTTCCGAGGCTCGTCGGTCTTGTCTGCGGGGTCGTCTTTGGCCTTCTTGTCGGCCTTCTTGTCGGCCTTCTTGTCGTCTTTGTCTTTGCGCTCGGGCAGCTCGGGCGCGGGGATCAGATAAGGCTCGCTGCGATTGTCCTTGGTACGCCGAGTCCCGTCGATGAGCGCAGGCAGCGGCGCCGGTCCCTTGCTCTGGAGCTCGAGCCCGATCTCTTTGAGCGGTGGATAGAGCTCCGAGTTGAGTCGGCCGAGCGCAGCTCGCATCTTGGCGGTCCAGCTATTGAAGATGCCGAGTTCCAGGGCCTTCTTCCAACCGCTCTCGTACGCCTCGAGCGCGCGCTCTTCGATCGGCACCACGAACTCGTCGATTTGCTGCTTGTAGAGTTCCTGCTCGTCTTTGCTGAGTGCCGCCGGTGGCGGTGAATTGAGCAACGCCTTGGTGAAGGTCTCGTAGGTGAACCCGATCTGATAGAGCGAGGCGGTGGTCCACTCGGCCACGGCCATCTCCGCGGTTCCGAGGAAGGTGTCGGCGGCCTTCTTCAGGAGCTCGCCCTTCTTCTTCAGTCGGCCCTTCAGCTGCTTGACGTCGCCTTCGATTTTTACGGCCTCGAACTCCGCCAAGATGCGCTCACCCTGGAGGTACTTGGCCTTGGCGGCGAAGTACTTGCCGCTGTCGTCGAGGCCACCCTTACGCTGCTTGTAGGTGTCCATGGCGCGCGAGAGCGCGGTCCCGGCGCCCTTTTCGTCGCCCAGCTTCACGCGCACCGACGCCAGGCGCACGTAGGCTTCGATCTGCCCGCTGGGCGTCTTGGCGTTGTGCGTGTAGCGCTCGTAGATGCCCGCGGCGTCCTTCCACTTTTCGGCCTTCTCGTAGGCCTTGCCCATCAAGAAGGTGACCTCCTCGGCGCTCTCGTCCCGGGGGTAGGTCTTGCGAAAGCGATTGCCGCTGTCGATGGCGCGCTGCGTGTCGCCCACGGTCGTGCGCAAGAGCACCGAGTTGAACGCGGCGTCCTTGTGGTGCTCCGACTTCGGGAAGTTCTCGGCGATGACGTCGTGATAGTCGGCCGCCTCGCTGAAGAGCCCCACCTCTTGGAAAGTGTTCGCCGCGATCCACGCGCCTTGCGCTGCCTCGTCACGCCCTCGGTGATCGGAGATCAGGATCGCCACGGCGGCCTTCATCGTTTCGAGGTCGCCACCCTTCTTGGCTTCCATCTCGGCGTTGACCGCGGCCTGCGCGGCCCGCGGCTCAGTCGGGAACTCCTTCGCGGCGCGCAGGTACGCCGATGCGGCTTTGTCGTGCTTGCCGGCCTCGGAGAGCTGCTCGCCCTGCTTGAACACCGCGACCACGATCAGCCCGTTCAGGCGCGTCTGCTTGTCGGGCGCCATGAAGGCCGGCGCTGCTTTGAGGCGGCGCGCCCAGGTCTCGATGTTCTCGTAGTCCTTGCTCTTGTTGAAGCTGTCGAGAATGAGCTCGCCGGCACCTTCCGCATATTTGCCTCGCGGGTACTTCTCTACCAAGAGCCCGAACTGCCGGACCGCCGGGTCGTAGATTTCGTAGTCGTAGTAAAGCTTGCCCTGCCGGAAGAGCAGCTCGGGGATGTTCGGGTCGTTGGGGTACGTCTTGATGTACAGCTCCATCGCCTCGGTGAGCTTCTTGTCCGTTGGTGACTCTTCGGCCTTCTTGCCCGCGGCCTTCTTGGCCTCGAGCTCCTTGTACCGAGCGAATTCGAGGGCAGCGAGCGCGTTGTAGAGGGCGTCTCGAGAGTGAGGCCCCTTGGGGTTCAGGCGGACCGCGGCCATGTAGTGATCCGCAGCCTTGTTGGCGTCCTCCAAGTGATAGAAGGAGATTTCGGCGAGGTTGTAGTGAACCTCGTACGCCTCTTTCCCCTTGGCGTAGCGGGTCAGGTACACCTCGTACAGGCCGACGGCTCCGCTGAACTCGCCCTTGCTGGTCTTGTCGTGCTGCGCCTTGCCGTGCAGCCCGACCGCGTCGTCGCGGAGCTGCTTCTCGATGGCCGCCGCCGCCGCCGCCACCGTCGCGGGGTTGTGGGCCTTGACCCAAGCCCCCGACTTCTGCTTGCTGCCCGGCGCGGGCTGCACGTACTCCTTGAGCAGCCACCGGTAGTCTTCTTGGAGCTTGCCCCAGCTCTCCATGGTGGAGTGGCCTTGTGCGATCGCAAGCCCGTACTTGTAAGCGTCTGGGGCCATCGGCTCGAGCTTGAGCAGGAGGCGGTAGGCCTCGATACCCCGCTCGTAGTGCGACTGCTCGTAGAGCGCCTCGGCCAGCGCGCGCACGATGCGTCCGGCGAACTTGTCGCCGCCGGCTTTGACCAGGAACCGGTGCATGTCCTCGGCGCGGTTCTTCTCGTCTTCGACGAAGACGGCGACCAAGTTCTTGAGGGCCTCGGTCTGAAGCTCGTCCTTTCCGGACTGGGTCTTTCCGGTGTTGCCCTCCGAGGTCGCCTTGAACACGGCGAGGAAGCGCTTGGCGGCTTCGTCGGGTCGGTCCAGGCGCCAGAGGCACCAGGCGCTCTTGAAGAGCGCGATGTCGTAGAGTTCCGAGTCCTTGTGCTTGAGGACCTCTTCGTACTCCCGGAATGCGTTCTGGAAATCCGGGAAGTCCTTGGTGAACTCGAACTCGGCGCGGACCATGTGGGCGTCCGGCGCGAATCGGCTCTTGGGGAACCACTCGAGGATCTTGTTGAAGCGGCCGAGCGCCTCCTCGAACTTGGCCTCTTCGTTGGCCATGAACCCATCGACGTACAGAGCCAGGTCGTACTGGTCGAAGGTCTTGAAGTCCTTGAGCACGCGTAAGAACCGGGCGCGCGGTCGCGAGAAATCCGGATTCGGTGGATCCCCTCGCTGATCGCTGGGTCGCTTCTCCCACTCCTCGAACTTCACGAGGAACTGCTCGCGCGAGTCCTCCCACTCGAGCTCGCCCATGCGCATGAGCGCCTCCGCCATCTCAGGCTCGTCTTCGGGCGACTCGTTGATGAACTTGCCCAGCAGCCGCATGGCTTCGAATCGCAGCTTCTTGGTCTTGGCCCGGTTCTTCGCGATGCGCTGATCGATCTTCTTCGTCAGCAACGCGCGGAGCCGCTCCGGGATCTGGAGGGACAGCCGGACTTGGCGCTTCTCCGTCTGCTTCTTGGCCTGCTTCTTCTTGACCGTCGGACGCTCGCGAACGCCGATCTGCCGCTCGGCCTTGGGCTTGATCCGACCCTTGTCGCTGGCGGCCGCGGGCGGGCTCGCGGGGGAGTCGCGATCCTGGGCGGAGGCCGACGCTGGCCCCAAAAGAACCAGGAACAACGGCGCGACGATGTAGCGGCGGAGGCGCGAGCGGATCACGGCGGTACGGGAGCGTATCACGGCGGCGGACCTACGGGGCCCGGGGAAATCCGGCGCAATCTTCGCGGGTCGAGGCGCCGGGGGAACTCCGCGCGGGAGGCGCTGTCCATGCCCGACGTGCGCCGCTGCCCCCTTTCCGTCGCGCTGTCGTTCGTGTTCATGGCCGTACCGGCGGGAGCGGTCGACGAGGTGCAGGGCACGCGCAGCGAGCGACTCTACGAACGCGCGCACGAAGTCCAGGTGACCTTGCACCGCGGTTGGGCCGAGCTTCGCTCTCGGCGGCGCGTCGAGAACCTGGGCTCTCGCCACGACCAGGCGATGTTCTGGCTATCGACGCCTGCCGCAGCGACCGCCGTCGGTTTGAAGACCCTCGGCACGCTCGGCGGGCGCCCGCAGTGGTTCGCGGGAGAGCTGATGGAGGCGGAGGCCGCCGCCGCGAAGTACAAAGAACTCACCGGCATCGGTGGCTACTACCCCAAGGACCCAGCGCTCCTCTCGTGGCGCCATCAAGGGCAGCTTCTGCTCCAGGTCTTTCCAGTCGCGCCCAACGACTCCAAGACCATCGAGTACACCATGCTCGTGCCCACCCACTACGAGAAGGGGGCACACCGCTTCACCCTCGAACGGCAGGGCACTCGCGACCTGCCGGCATCGGTGACGCTGGTCGCCCCTGCTCGCGGCGATAGGCTCTTGGTGAATGGCAAACCGGCGGCTTCCGTCGCCCTCGGCGCTCCCGCCAATGACACGGAGCTCGGCTTGATCCCGAAGACGACGGAGCCCCTCGGCGGTGCGCTCGCGGTCGCGCAGACAGGGACCCGCTACCTGACGCACTTCTCCCTCGAGGCCTCGCCGCGCGTGTCCGCCGTGCCCCGGAGAGCCCAGGTGGTGGTGGTGATCGACGCCTCCCGCTCACTGACCGACCAGCAGGTGGACGCTCAGAAAGCGGCGGCGGCGGCCTACTTGAGCCACTTTCAGGACGCTTCGGTGGAAGTCCTGACCTTCGACCGCAAGACTCACCGGCGATACGGATCGCTGGTGCCGGTGGAGCGAGCGCGGCGGGATCTGGCAGCGGTTCAGATCGAGCGCCGAAATGGCAGCGCCGTCGATCAGGCGCTCGCCGAGGCGGAGAAGATCTTGGCGGCGACCCCGGCTGGCCGGCCGCGCCGACTGGTGCTGACCACGGACGCCTTGGTGCGCTCCGCGCTCAAACCCGAGCGCATCCGCGCCGCATTGGGCCCGAGCGGAGCCGTCGCGCACCTGGGCCTGCTCGACGGCGATATCCCGAAGCTGGTGCGTGACGATCAGCACGTCTGGGCGCCGGCGTTGCGCTCCACCGGCGGCTTGCTCTGGCACGCGGGTGCGAGCGAGGCGCACGCGCATCGCAAGCAGATGAACACCATCTTCGAGGAGTGGGCGCGACCGCTACGCGTCGACAACTTTCGGCTCTACTCCCCGGATCTGGATCTTGGCGCGGTCACCGAGCGCCCCGACGTGCTCGATGAGGGCGAGGGCTTCGAAGGGCTGCTGTTCAGCCCGCGCGACGTGGCTTGGGTTCGCGCCGAAGGTGAGCTCTGGTCGAAGCGGGTTCAGCGCGTGATCCACGCCGACGCCGCGGCCGGGAAGCGTTGGGCGGCGCTCGTCTTCGGGAGCGACTTGCTCAACGACCTATCCGAACCCGAGATGATGAAGCTCGCTCTGCACGGCGGCGCGGTGAGCCCGGTGACCAGCTACCTCGCCATCGAGCCGGGAGTGCGCCCCTCGACCGAAGGACTCGACTGGAGCGGGTCTGGGACTGGCTCGGGCCGCGGCAGCATCAACCCGCTGATTCGCTACGGTACGGTCGGTGTCTCCGGCCGCGTGGTGCCGCTCGACCGGGACAAGTGGCTCACGGACGCGCTGCGCCCCAGCTTCGTCGCCTGCGGCGGCAAGGCCGGGACGGCGAGCGTGTCGCTCGAGTCGACCTACGCCGAAATCGTGGAAGTCGCGCGGGTCGACCTGGGCGGGCTGAAAGACCCGCTGCTCGAGCGCTGCATCAGCGAGGCCGCCTGGGACCTGGTGCTGCCGCCCCAGTTCGACCAGGAGTGGACGACCTGGACCGTCGCCCTCTGAATCCTGCTGCGTTTTCAAGCGAATGACGGTTTGCACCGTCCGCACTTCCCCTCCGTCCAACGCCCGAGGCATAGTCCTCGGGTTCATTCTGGGAGGAATGTGATGCATTTGCGCACTGCACTGCTTGGTATTTTCATGTTCGCGGTCTCGACGGGCGTCGGCTGCACGATTCACAACAACCCGGGGCCCGCGCCCGCGCCTGCGCCTGCCCCCGCGCCTGCGCCGACGGCCGTGCCCACTGGGGCTCCGGCAACCCCGCCTCCGGCCGATCCCAACGCCGACATCCCCGACGACGCCGAGGACGCTCCGGCGATCGCGGTGCCGCTGCCCGCGCAGCAGCCGCTCGAAGATCCCTTTGCCACACCGGGAATGCCCGAAGAGACGGCTGCGGGCGTCGCCGAGGGACGTCCCAATGGCATCGAGCCGGCAGCGCCGGCGGCCTTCTGGATCTGGCGCAACGCCGCCGGCATCTGGAAGCTGCGCACCACCACCGGGAAAGCGCTGCGCGAGTTTCGCGGTCGCGTGAAGGGCGTGCAGAAGCCCATCGGCACGGTGCGGCCCTCGCGCACCGAGTTTGCTGATCGCATCAAGCGCGGTACCGGAGGGGAAGTGATCTTCCGGTTCCACACCCTGGGGCACATCGAGGGTTTCGACTTCCGTGCGCCAGCCGACGCCTGCGTTCGCTTCGATCTACAGCTCGACTCGGGAGCGACGGCGAAGAAGGTCCACATCGGCAAGGCCTCGGTCGCGCCGAAGACCAATCACTTCACGCTCTGCCCCGCGCAGTAGCTCTAACTTTCGCCATTGATCCCACGCGGCGCTCCTGGTTGGGCGCCGCGTGGCGTTCGAGTGCTAGTGCCGCGCGGCCGAAGTTCGAGTGGATTCGCCCCTGAGACCTGCGCTCATTTGGGCTCTCACAGGAAGGGCGGAAGAGCGGAAGGATTTGGGGTGGTCAGGCGTTAGCCTCCGCAGGCCATTTCTGAGCGCGGTCACGTTGAAGTTGACGAGCAGGCCGACGGGCAACCGCGAAAGGCGCAGATAGGTGATGACCTGCGCTTCGTAAATCGGGAGCAGCCGCTCGACCGCCTCGAGTTCCAGGAGGATACGATCTGGAAGCGACCAGGTCGAGGCGATAGGCGCAGTCAAGGTGTACGCCTTTGTAGCGGATTGGTAGCGGTCGCTGCCGCTCGAACTTGAGCCGTCGTTCGGACAGCTCGGCAGATAGACAGGCCTCATATGCGGATTCCATCAGCCCTGGACCGAGATGCCGATGCACCTCGATCAGCGCACCGATCACCTCGTCCGTCCCATCCCCAAATCTTCCGAGCTTTCGCCCTTCCTGTGCCATCCCCGTGTGGTCGGGCCTCACTCCGAAACAGTTGCGGCTTTCTTCGCAGAAAGTGAGGGGATTTTTCTGGATTCGGCCCACGACTTGGGGCGGTACGACCAGCGAAAGGGTCGGTTGGTCTGCAGATACCACGCGACGTACGCGTCGATCCTCGCCGCGAGGTCGTCGGTGCTTCTACTCGAGCCGCTACGGTGTCCGAGAGAGAGAGGGCGGCCGTCCCGAGCGCGGGGCGTCCGCCAGTCTCTCGCTAGGTGCCGCGCAGTCGAAGCGCTTGCGCCAGTCGTCCACCGTGCGCACGTGCACCCCGAGGAGCCGGGCGATGTCCGTCGCAGGCACTCCGTCCGCCATCATCAACACGGCCTGCGCCCGACGAACCAGCCGCTGCTCCGCCCTGGCGGGTCGCAACGCCTCCTCGATCCGCGCGCGCTCTTCAGCCCTCAGCGCGAGCGGAACCGTCGGACGACCACCGTGCGCTCGGCCCGCGAACGCGCTGTAGTCGATCATGTCACCCCGTTACACCGACGACACGCACACGGAAAAGAAACCAGCGAAACTTCTGCCGCGCGGCACTAGGATGAGCCGATGGTCAGCCAAGTCGCCGCCGAGCTGGGCAAGATCGCCGTCGCCAAGCTCGCCGAGGTGAAGCCCGAGGATGCGCTGCGGGCGCTGCGGGGCAGCTCAATCGGCGCCGCGGTGTTGGTCCCCGGACCCGGAGCGTTCGTGCTCGGAGTCGCCGTTGGCGCCGGGCTCGGCCTGCTCTTTGCGCCGCGCTCGGGGCGCGAGACCCGGCGCGGGATCCAGGCAGCGCTCCGCGCGCGCCTGGATGCCTTCCGAGCGCGACGCCTGGCCAGGTAGCGCCTGTTACTTGGGCGCCATGCGCAGCGCACCGTCGAGCCGGATGGTCTCGCCGTTGAGCATGGGGTTGTCCACGATGGACAGCACCAAGCGCGCGTACTCCGCGGGGCGGCCCAGCCGCGGGGGGAAGGGCACAGTGGCCTCGAGGCTCTTCCGCGCCTCGTCGGGCAGCCCCGCCATCATCGGCGTGTCGAAGAGGCCCGGCGCGATGCACACCACCCGGATGCCGGTCCGCGACAGCTCGCGCGCCACGGGCAAAGTCATGCCCGAGACTCCGGCCTTGGACGCGCTGTACGCGACCTGCCCGATCTGGCCGTCGAAAGCCGCGATGCTCGCGGTGGTCACGATGACGCCCCGTTCTCCCTCGGCGTTCGGGGTGTTGTCCTGCATCGCGTGGGCCGCGAGCCTCATCATGTTGAACATGCCGACCAGGTTGACGTTCACCGTGAGCGCAAACAGCTCGAGCGGCAGTGGGCCACCCTTGCTCACCAAGCGGCCGCTGGTGCCGATGCCCGCGCAACCCAAGGCGACATGGAGCCCACCGAGATCCTTCTTGGCCAAGGCGATCGCCGCCAGCATTTGCTCTTCGCTGGTGACGTCGCAGGACGCGAAGCGAGTCGCAGCGCCGAGCTCCTTCGCCAGGGCCTCGCCGGCGTCTTGGTTTCGGTCCGCGATGACGACCTTTGCCCCGGCGGCTACCAACGCACGCACTGCCGCTGCTCCAAGCCCGGACGCCCCACCCGTGACGAGTGCAACCTTGTCTTTTGCTTCCACGCTGTGTCTCCTGCGCGCGGATCTACCGCATGAAGTCGAGCCCGCTCAAGGCTTCCGCCACGTCGCGCCCCAGTCGAGCGCGCCCAGGTCGCGCAGCGACCCGACATGAGCGCCGGAAACACGCAACAAACCCACCACGCCGAGCGACAGGGTCGCCGACACGTCCCGGGGATTTCCCGAGGCGGTGACCACCGGTTTCATGGCGAGCTTCGGGTTCTCCGCTGTCAAGATGCCGAGCTGCGCGGCGCTCGGCCCTGTCCCAACGGGTCGTGCAAAATCGAGCATCAGTCCGTAGCGTCCTCGCTGGCGCCGGTAGTCGACCTCGGCCCGGGGCCGTGACGCGACTCTGAGCTCGTGCCCCGGCCGCGAGAAGATGGCGGCGATCTCCCGCGCGATGTGCTCGAGATGCACGGCTCCGTCCACCACGACGATCTCCGCTGCGTCCCCGCCCCACGCGGGATCGCCCTGGCCCGTGCCCGCCGAGTTCGACAGACCCAGATGCGACAGGCGACCCGCCGGCAGCGAGTCGATCAGTTTCTGCGCGACGCCCGGGGCACCCCACACGCCCGCGTCTTTGCCCGAGCGCAGCACCACCCAGCCCAGGACTCCCGCGTCGAACTTCACGGCCCCCGGCCGAGGCTTGTGCAGGAACTCACCCAGCCAGCTCAGATCGATCTCACCCGCCTCGAAGGAACGAAGTGCGTCCTTGAGATCCGAAGCCGCTCGCACCTCGACGCGGTCGAGCAACGCGGCTCCCCGCGCTGCGTTCGGGTTGCGCCGGAAGACGATCCGATCGCGGCCGATGTCGGCGACAAACGCGCCCGTGCCGTCGGGCCTGGTTCGAGAGAAGGCCCGGGGCAGCACCGCCGTCAGCCCGCTCGCCAGCTTCTCCGCGACAAACACCGGATCAGCGTGGCTGAAGACGAACGCGAGGGGATCCGTCGGATCCGACGTGACCTTGCCCAACGGCGCCATCAGCGCAGCGCCCCCCGACCGCGCGGCTCGCGCCAGCGACGCGAGCACGTCCCGGGCATCCATCGGCACGCCGCGGCCCGAGACCAAGTTTGGGCGCAAGACCACGCGCGTCCCGCCCGGGACGGGCTCGGGCAACTGCGCCGCCAGCGCGGGATAGGGACGGCCGAGGGCATCCAACGCAAAGAGCGGGTCAGCGATGGCCGCCCCGAACAGCGCCGCGACCACGTCGTCCACGGCGTGCGGGTCGATGCCGTCGAGCGGCCATGGCAACTTGAGTGCCAGCGCGCCGCCGTAGGGTTTGCGTCCCAGCGCGGCGCTGTCGCGCGGAGCCAAGGTCGACGCTGCGAGCGCGGCGAGGGCACCCGCCAGCGCTCGTCGCGTAAGCGCGGTCATCGGATCACCCAAAGCTCCCCGGGCGTCGCCACCAAGATCGAAGCGAGTCCAGCTCCCTCCGCTGGGCAAACGGCGAGCGCGCGAACGCCGGTGGGCACTGCCATGCGAAACCTCTCCAGGAGCTTCGCGTCGTCCTGAAAGGTGTGCACCACCAGCGCGTCGGCCGTGTCGTCCAGCGTGTCGCCACTGCTGAGGATCTCCGGTTGACCGTCGCCGTCGAGGTCACCGACGGCCAGCTGGGCGCCCGCCCCTTCGAGCCGCGCACTTCGCCCGGCATCGTCGCGGACCAGCACGGCGCTCTCGTTGAATACGCGGAACGCGCGCACCCGTCGCGGCTTGCCGTCACGGCCGAGCACCAGGGCGCCCGCCAGGGCGTCACCGGTCTTTTCCAGCTGCGGAGACGACGCCGGCGCGTCGCCCCGGGCGCAGGGTTCGACCTCGGGGCGCAGGCTGGTGCCGACGATCTTCGAACAGCCGCCGCCAGGCCAAGGCAGCCGACGACCGAGCTTCTGCGGGTTCGCGAAGCTCGCATCCAAGCGCACCGCATCGAGTCGATCGCTGAGCCCGATGTCGACCCAGCGACCGGCCTCGATGGCAACGCTCGCAATGGGCTCCCGGAGCGGCGCGCGCGATAGAGGCGAGAGCTGCGTCCACGCCGCCGTCGCCGAGGCGACGAATCGTCCGGCGCGCACGCGCCCGACTCGAGCCCGCGAACGACCGACCAGCACCGCTTCGAGCGCGCCATCACCGTTCAGATCGCCGCAGGCGACGGCCACGGGGCTCTGCTCACCCGTCATGGCCTTGTCGGTGCGTTTCGCGATGAACGGCACGGCAGGCAGGAAGGTTCGAAACTCCGGGTCGATTCTGCGGCTCGCGAACGCGTGCTGCCGCGGGTTGGGTTCTGGATTGCGGACGCGGTCCCAGAAGCCCTTGGGCACCGGATACACGTCGACGGTGAGCCGCAACTCGCCGCGCTGCAGCTCAGGCACCACGTACACCAGGGTGCCCGCACGCGCCGCCAGGGTCCTAGCCCGCGCCAGGGATGCAGACTCGCTGGAGCTGGCGAGTCCGAGGGCGCCGGCGACGACCGACACGATCCGCGCTCCGAGCTGCGCGGGCTCGACCGGCCGGGTGTCGCCGGTCAGCGGGGCGGCGACGACCAGCGCGCCGGCGGGCAGCTTTCCGAGCGCCTGCCCGAGGTCACAGCCGATCTCGCTCAGCGCGCTGGCCCGACCGTTCGTGCACGGTTTGGCGGCGTCCGGCCCCGCCGCGGCGGCGCTCTGGGCTCGAGCCCCCGCGGGAGCCGCGAGACACGCAGACAGGGCGAGCGCGGCCCACGGGACCCGGGTCTTGGTCGACATCTAGCGTCCTTGGGGCCTCGAGGGGGGCAGCCTCCCCCGAAAACGGGGCCTCCCTGAGCATAATCGAGCCGCACCGGACCCATCCTATGATATCGGTGTCTCGGCTTGGCCCCCCGATTTCTGCTCGTCATTGCCGCGATGGCGTGGCTCGTCGCGACGCTTTCTCCGTCGAGAGCCGAGGCGCAGTGCGTCGACGAGGCACTCAAGGAGCAGCTGATCGGTAAGCGCGCTTACCGCGGCGTCGTGCCACGGCTTTTCAAGAAGGCGTTGCGCCACGAGCTCTCCCCCATGGGCGGCTGGTACGCGGCAGACATCGCCGACGGCGCACCGGTCTACGGCGGCGCCTACACCTTTCACTTCAGCGAGGACCTCGGTCTCGAGGCATCGTACTTCCGAACCCGTCAGAAGTACGGTCTGCTCCAGGCCATCATCGATCGCCAGCAGGGGCTGGTGCAGTTCACGGAGTCGCCAGAAGAGAACGTGCAGCTCTTCCTGGGCCACCTGATTTGGTCGATGTCTTACGGCAAGGTGCGCTGGTTCGGCGGACCGATCCACCGCTTCGATTTCTACCTCTCGGTGGGCGGCGGGGCCACGGACACCAGCGAGTCCGGCGGTCTCGGGCTCACGGGCTCGGCTGGCTTCGGACTCAAGTTCTACCTGGCGCAGTGGCTGGCCATCCGACTCGACGCCCGTGATCACGTGCGCAAGCACCAAGCACCCTTCGCCGTCGAGAAGATCGTGAACGACGTTTCGCTGATGGGCGGGCTCAGCGTGTTCTTCCCCTTCACCAGCTGACCCTCGGCGCGAACCCGCCCCGATCCCGGGAGGTGGTCCGATGAGCAACGTGACCGCAGACACCGTGCCGCCGCTCGCGCTCGCCGCCTCGGCGGGGGATCGCGCCGCGCGCTACCGTGAAGTCACGGCCACGATCCGCGCGCTGCTCGACGGCGAGGACGACTGGATCGCGGGGGTCTCCACCACGGTCGCGGAGTTGCACGCAGCCTTCGACTTCTTCGACTGGACCGGGGTGTACCGGCTGATACGCCCGGACCTGCTGGTGATAGGTCCCTATCAAGGCGGGCACGGCTGCTTGCGCATCGAGATCTCACGCGGCGTCTGCGGGGCGGCCGTCCGCGCCCAGGCCACCCAACTGGTCCCAGACGTGAGCGCGTTCTCCGATCACATCGCCTGCTCGGCGCGCACGCGTTCGGAGATCGTGGTCCCCATCGTGACCCCGGCGGGGCGCACGCTGGGCGTGCTCGACGTGGACTCGAATGCGCTCGATGCTTTTGGCGAAGTGGACCGAGAGCACCTAGAGGCCTTGTGCGGCCTGATCGGGGCGCAGTTCCACGGTGTCGACCGGCTCTGAGACTACTGCTCCGCTCAACGACGCCGGCGCCGTCGCGCGGCACCGAGACCGACCGCGGCCAACAGCAGCGCCGTTCCCGAGAGGGAACCGCGTCCCGCCACGCCGCAGCCCGGCGTGCCCGACATGTCGATCACGTCGGTCGTGTCGTTGGTCGCGGCCTTCGTCGCCGGCGTCTCACAGGTCAGCTTGTTCTTGTCGTTCCACGAGGAGAGCGCGCTGGAGATCTTGGATCCATTGTCGACCAGCGTGAGTCGATCACCGGCGAGGGAGAACTCCTCGATGGATTCGGCCCAGGGCATGGCGCTGTCCCAGACCGGCCAGGATCCCGTCGCCCGATCGATGCCGACTCTCTTGCCGTCCGCCAGCTCCATGGTCGTCGCGCCGCAGCAGTTGGTGCGGCGCACCGCCATGTTCGTAGGTTGCACGGTCTCGAGCCCCGGCTGGGCGTGGAACATCGGATCTTCAGTCATCTCGGAGGGTGAGATGGTCGTGAACATGCGCGTCAGGTAGGGCCACTTGGTGACGATGCTCGCGGCGTGCGCGGCCGGCTCTTGGATCCGCAACTTGAAGTCCCCGGCGAACTCCGCGGCGTTCCACTGGGTCTGGTCGATCTCGTCGGCGTGCTTGGTCAGCTCCGCGTAGAACTCGACGGGCGCGAGGCCGGCGGGAACCGGCAGGTACTCGGCCAAGAGCGACTGAATCAGGGGATGGTTGTACTGGCACTCGCCGTTCGGGTTGAAGCGGAACTGGCTGCACATCACCAGCCCCATGTCCTCGAGCCGGTCGATGACCTGCGTCGGGGCGATGCCCTCGAGGACCTGGGAGTTCCAGCTCGGGCTGTAGAACATCCCGAGACTCACCACGTTGCTCGCGCCGGCGTACTCGGTGACGAAGGCCTTTCCATTGGCGACCGGGCTGTCCACGGCGCGCGAGACCGCCTGCATGTAGTTCTGCCCCTGCGCCGACCAGTCGATGCGCGCCGGGTTGACCGTCACGTGCTTGAAATTCGTCGGGACGACCCGATCATCACCCAGAAAGAAGGTGCGAACTCCCATGTCTTCGGTGGCGGCGACGGCGGTCAGCTTCAGCGGTACGCAAGGCTCGTCGCCCTCGTAGCGGAAGACCAGGGGGTGGATCTCCTTGCTGCTCGATCCGGCCGTCAGCTTGATGGCCACGAAGACGTAGTTCTGATCGACGTAGTCCTTGAGGATCTCGGGCGCGGACGGGATATTCTGGTAGTTGTTGTCGCCGAGCCACTTGCTCACTTCTTGCGCGGTGCCGCCCTGGAGCACGACGACCTCGAAGGCGCCCACGGTCTTCTCGAACACCACCTGGGGACCGCTCCCGGCGCCGCCGCCCGAGCCCCCGCCCGAGCCCCCCGCGAAGCCGCCCGCCCCGTTGGCCATGTCGCTCGGTCCCTCCGCCTCGCACACGTCGGTCTGCTGCGTGAACCCGTAGCTGGGCACCGTGCCTTGCAACAGCGCGTTGAAGAGCAGCGCGGAGCCGACCTGAACGTCGGGTACCTTCGGCATCGGCACGATCCAAGCGAAGCGCTCCGCGGCGCCTTCGTATTGGATCTGGACGTGGGCCTCGACGGTCTTGCCGTCCATCACGAACAGCACGTTCTCGCCCGACTGATCGACGGGCATCGCTTGCGGCCCGTTGTCGCAGAAGGTGCCACCGCAGGCGCGGGCGTCGGTGGGCTCGGAGGCCATCATCAGGGAGACGGCCAACCCGCAAAGGAGATAGGGGCGCTTGCGCATGGGGTGAGCAACTGCAAGCAGGGTGCCAGCGAGTGCGGCCGGATTTCTCGGGGTTTTCTCCAGGACTGCTGGCACAGGCTGACACAGAGCGGTCGCCTGGCTCCGTTGGCCTGTCATGCGCGCGGCGCCCTAGCCCTCGGGCCAGACACACTTGCCCAAAACGTAGTCCGGTCCGCACTCGCACTCGCAGTAGTCCCGCGCGGGCCCCGGAACCTCCTGGCAACCGGGAACGACGGGCAACGCGACGGACCCGGTCGAGAAGTCGCCGTAGAGCTCGGTCACTTGCAGCTCCAGCAGGTAGCCGACTCCGTGCACGGCTCGCCCGTTTCCGTCGGGACACAGCGGCAGATGCACGACGTGGTTCATGTCGCTGGGTTCCGGGTGCTTGAAGTCGGGGTCGTCGGGAGTGACAATCATTGGCGCCGTGCGACTGGCTTCGGCGACGAGCGCGCCCGTCACCGGCTCGATCAACCGTGCCACGAGCTCCGCGGTGTCCGAGTCGAGGCCGCCGACGCGCGCGCCGATCCGCGCCCAGCGTCCGCCCTGGGGTGCGGCCCAGAGCTCGAGCGCTCCACCCGGCGCGATGGGTTCGTAGCCATCGCCCTCGGCCGTGTAGAGCGCCGCCTGCACCGTCAGCGGATTACCGGCAGCGCCGCCGGTCCCCCGGGGCTCGGTCGGGGAGTCGCAACCAGTGACGCTCGCCACCACGACGCCGAGGGCGATCAGAAGCAGTTCTTGTCGGTTGCGCCCTTGGGCCAGTAGTACGCGAACGCGTTGCAGTGCTCCTGATACTCGACGAAGCCGCCGAAGGTGAAGCAGCAGTCGTCGTTCGGATCGCCGCACTCGCTGGCCAAAGCCGAGAACTCGCACGTCCATGAGATGCCACCATCTTGCGCGATCGGCACGTTCAGATCTTTGGTGAACACCGGCTCATCCCAGGCCAAACTCTCGTAGAACTGCTCCCCCTTGCCGTTGATCGAGTCCCAACGGTTCATCGCAAAGCGGTCGCCTCGGCTGTGAAAATGGCCATTTGCGGCGGAAACAGTCACCGGTCCCGCTTGGGCGATCTTGCAGGTCGCCTCGAAGGTCTTCTTTTTGTCGCCCGGGCAAATTCGGATGTTCTGATTGGTCGCGAACAGCGTGCCCATCTCGTGGTCGACCTGGGACGGCTCGGCCCCATAGAAGTTGACGACCACCTTGCCGCGGGTCGGGGTCTTCTGGGTGGTCGCGTTCACATAGTGGGTCTGCAACATCAGCACTTCCCCCGGCTCGAACTTCAGCGCGACCCGCTCCGGCAGATACCAGTCCTCGACGTTGCCGTCGGACTGGCTGTTGGTGACCAGCGGCCAATCCGCCCAGTTGCCGCTGTTCCAGCACTCGCCGCCCTTGACCACGTCGCCGTGCTTGCCCGAAAGCTTCTGGATCGTCTTGACCCTGAAGACGTTCATGTGGTGGGTGCCCTGGTTTTGGCCCAGGGTGATCCGGTTGACCATCACCGGCTGGTCGCCGGGGACCTGGAAGAAGTAGCAGTCCTGCAGCTCCTCCCCCGGCGCGACGCCGAATGCCCCCGTCTCCCACTGCCAGCCACTCGGTCCAGGATCCGGGAGGGTGACGTCTGCCGGCGGCCCGTTCTTGCCGGGGTCGTCCTGGCCGCAAGCGACCAGCGCCAGTGCTCCGATCACCCCGATGTATGTTTCGCGCACAATCCGACCTCCGCTGGCGCCGAACGACCAGCATAACAGACGCGCAACCTCGAACAACCAACTGCGGCCCAGCTGCCGAATGCGCCGGCCAGGCACACGCGGGCCCGCCGCCGGGGCTCGCGCCGCGTAACCGCGGGCCAGGGGCCGAATCCGCGTGTTTCGGAGGCATTTCCCGCGGCCCACCCGCCGGAGTGGCCGTGATAACCTCCGGGCCCAACCATGCGCCCGAAGCCCCGTCACCTCTGGGTCGTCCTGCTCATCGTTCTGTCCGCGCTGGTCGCCTTCGCGCAGCCCAAGAAGGGCGCAGGCCCGACCAAGGACGCCGACAAAAAGGCGGCTGACAAAGACGACAAGGCCAAAGACGACAAGGCCAAAGACGACAAGGCCAAAGACGACAAGCCAGATGGCGCTGGCGTGCCCCCCGGCGCCGCCGCTGCCGATCTCGGTGACCCTCCTCCGAAGCAGGCCGACGGACCCGCCGACAAGACGAAGCCGTCGCCGCTCACCCCGCGCGCCAACGAGTTTCCGGACGGCGGCGCAGCCCCCGCCCCCGCCGAATACGACCGCCTGCTCGGCGACATCGCGGCGCTCCGCGCCCGCGTGGCGTCACTGACCACCACGATGTTCAAGAGCAAGCTCAAGGTCTTCGTCGAGACGGACGGCGACAACGCCCGCATCACCAAGTTCGTCGTGACCCTCGACGACGGCGTCGTCTACGTCGCAGGCGATCGATTCAGCGCGAACGACGAGAAGCCCGTATACGAACACGCCGTTGCCCCCGGACATCACATCTTGGGAGTCGAGAATCGAACGCGTGGACTCCCGCGGCCGCGAGTACAAAACCTGGCAGAACACGAAGATGAGCATCGTGGTCCCCGAGAGCAAGGTCGTCGAAGCTCGCGTCGAGCTCGAAGACGACTCCGACATGGCCGTCGACTTCCCCGACGATCAGGACGGCGAGTACGAGCTCAATGTGAAGCTCCGAGCTCAGGTGGCGGACTGATGAGACGGCTCGCGCTGCTCGTGTCGTGCCTCGCCGCATGCTCGGCCTTGACCACGCCGGCGACGGCTCAGCCCAAGGAAAAGCCAGGTATTCCGCCCGCCGAGGCGGCTCCCTCCGCCGACGACAAGAAGCCTGCGGCGGAGAAGCCGAACGGGGCAGACGCGCCCGATGACAGCAAGCAGACCGAGGGCGACGCCGCAGCGGCGACCGTCGCGACGGCGCCCAGCGCCGGCAAGCCCGACACGCGATCCGATGGCATCAAGGCCTACCAGAAGGCCCTCGAGAAGCGAAAGCTGTCGGCGACGGCGCCGCTGAGCGCACAACGCCTGCGCGACGAGCTCGCTCCGATTGAGGAGAAGATCGCCAACGGTCGGCGCGACGAGGCCATCGGCGATCTCGTGTACTTCGTGGAGCAGCCGCGCTTCGAGCCCTTCGCCAACGGGCCCGAGGGTCGCTCCATGCTCTTTCTGCTGGGGGACGCCCTGGGACGCGCGGGCGCGTACGAGCCTGCGCGCGGCTACCTGCTTCGGGTCCTGAGCGGCGATCCCAAAGACACCAACTATCGGCGCGCCGCTCGCACGCTGGTCGAGCTCGCGCTCGAGAGCGAGCAACTCGAGGTCTTCCTCGACGACCTGAAGAAGGTCCCCACCAGCGCGCCCGAAGAGCTGCGCGGAGACATCGCCTACCTGAAAGGGCGCTCGCTCGAGCGGAAGAAGGACCGCGCGAACGCCCTCGTGGCCTACGCCGCCGTCTCACCCAAGTCGCGCTTCTGGGCCCAGGCGACCTACTTGTCCGGACTGATCGAGGTCGAGCGCGGACAGTTGAAGAAGGGCGAGAACCTGTTCTGCAAGGTCGCGGATCCCAAGCTGACCCCGAGGAAGGCTCCGCTCTTCGGCGGCAGCGACTTCTTCCGTGTTCGCGATCTCGCGCGGCTCGGTCTGGGTCGCGTTGCGCACGAGCAATACCGGTTCGACGACGCCCGCTACTACTACTACCTGGTGCCGCGAGACTCCGATCGGCTGCCCGAATCGCTGTACGAGGCCTCCACCACCCGCTACGAGGCCAAGGACTACGACGGCGCGCGCGAGCTCATGAACGAGCTCCGGGTGATGAAGGTCAACCACCCCTACGAGGACGAAGCCTGGATCCTCGACGCCTACATCGACCTCGCCACTTGCAAGTTCTTCCGGGCCGACGCCAAGCTGCGCGAGTTCCTCAAGCGCTACGATCCCGTGCGCGACGCGGCACGTCGCATCTCGAAGGACGACACCGCGGTCAAACGCCTGGTCGAGACCGTGCGGGAGGGCTCGGACCCCGCGGCAGCGAACCTCGGTGTCGACTCGAAGGTCGCGCGGACCCTCGGCGCGCTGATGCGGGTCGACTCGGGGTACGGCACGGCGGCGCGCCGGCTGGGCCAGCTGGACGTTCAGCTCTCGGGACTCCGCGGTGCGCTGAGCGACCTCGACGAAGCGGCGCGCAAGCTCGCCACCCCCAAGGAGGTCCGCCCCCAGGCCGCCGGCCCCATCGGGGACACCATCCCCGACAAGATCGAGCGCATCGAAGCTCAGATCGCCGAGGTGCGCCGGCTGATGCGTGACGCCGAGCGCACGAGCAGCGCCAAGAAGGCTCAGATCGACGATCTGAAGAAGCAGCTCGAAGCGCTCGAGATTCGCGCGCGCGCAGGGCGCACGGCGGTGACGCCCGCCGCAGCAGCCGCCATGAAGGCCACCACGGACGTGGATCTGATGGGCGTGATCCAGAAGGATCGCGAGCGAGCGGCGGCGCTCCACCAGGACGCCTCGAAGACCCGAGACAAGGTCGAGGGTCAGCAGATCGCGTTGGCGAAGGACGCCCTCATTCGCCTCGACCGTCGCCTCTCGCGTCTGCTGCGCCGCGCGCGGCTGGGCCGAGTCGAGACCGTGCTCGGCGAAAAACGCTCGCTCGAGGTCGAAATCGAGGCGCTCTCCCAGGGACTCCTGCCCCAGACGATCGCGGACTCCCTGAAGGCCGAGCGCTGGCTCAAGGCTGACGAAGAGTATTGGCCCTTCGACGGCGAAGACTGGGAAGACGAGTACGTGGGCGGCGAAGGACTGCGCTGAGGGTCGGCGGCGGCCGCGCCCGGCGCGCGGTCAGCCCGAGCCGCCTGCAGCGCCGTCGGCGTCAACGTCGTCGACGTCAACGTCGTCGGCGTCGGCGGCGGTCGAGTCATCCGGCGCGTCGACCTCGCTCACGTCCGGAACGTCGGCGTCCGGACCGAGCCAGCCGCCGGCGCCCGACAAACAGGGGTACGGGCTGCCGCCAGTCCCGCCGCTGCCGCCGCCCGACGGCGCACCGAGGCAAGGCTGCGCGCCACCGCTGAGACAGGGCTGCGGGATCCCTCCGCTGCCGCCCGTCGCTTGTTTGTCATCGCTGGTGGACTGCCCTCCGCAATCCGCGGTCGATACCAGGAGCCCCGCGCTGGCAAGCGTCGCCGCGATGAAGCGGGCACGTCGCGAGAGAATGGCCTGCCTGGCGTCGTCGTCCCTCATCCCACGAGCGAGAGTAACACGTCACTTCCTGGCGAGCCACGCCTCGGCGATGGCTCGCAACTCGGGCACGGGGCCTCGTGCGAACTCGGACACGCGGGCCCGAGACGGCACGCGGTAAATGCGCCGAGCCACCTCCAGCGCCTCCTTGTGGGGCCACTCGTCGGGGACGCGACCGAGATCTCCGAGCAGAACCAGAATCAGATCGGAGTCGCCTGGAAAGAAGTCGTCGAGCTCTACCAGTGAGATGTTCCGCGCTCGCCGGTCGGGATCCGAGAGCGCCCTCGCCCACACCGATCGCATCGCGTCGTTCGCCGGCCGACGTTTCTCGACAACCAAGCGCCAGAGGGCCCCCAGCGCCAGTCGGCGCACGTTCACGTCTGCATCGCCGGTCGCCGCGATCACGCTGCGTTCCACCGCATCACTGAACGGAACCCGCGCATCTCGATGCGTCAGCGAAAGCCACGCCAATGACTCGAGCGCCGCGGCGCGCACCGAGGTGTCGGCATCACCGGCAAGGATCGCCAAGGTTTCGGATCCCGTCACGGCGGCGCTCCAGCGCAGCGCGCGGGCGGCACCGACCCGGCGCTCACTCCGACAATCTCGGGCCAAGAGCGCCAGTCGCTTCTCGGTCTCTTCGGCGCCCAGGATCGCCGAGAGGTGTACCCGGACGTTCTGGCCGACAGCATGGTCGCCTACGGTCGCGAGCAAATCCGCCACCGCGCTCTGGTCTTTGCGCCGCGCCAGGGCGGCCGCGGCGCCTTCTTTGTTCCGGGGCGACCAATCGCGCAAGGCCCGGCGCAACAAGTACAACGCCAGCGGGTCGTCGCTATCGAGCGCGGTGAGCACGCCCCGACCCCGCTCGTCCGTTTCATCGGGCAGCTTGCCAGCGAGCCAGTCGAGCGCGGCGCAGGTCCCCCGCTTCGCGTCGCCTTTCACCAAGAGCGTGAACGCTTGGGGAAACGCCGCGACTAGATCAGCGAGGCGATCGTAGCCCTCGGGGCCACGCAGAACCACGTCGAAGAGCGGGGAGCGAGACGCCGGGGCGAAGCTGGTGTGCGGCGGGCTGACTTCCGCGCCGCCGCGGGCGCGCGTCAGCGCCTCGAAGGCGAGCTCGGGGAACGACGCGTAGGCGGCCGCCAGCTCGGCGGCCACCTTGAACGCGGGGTTCCTGAGCATCAGCGCGTGGTTCGACGGCGCCCAGTCGTCGAGGCGTTTGGCCTCAGCGGGCTTCTCGATGCGGGTGACGAGCGCCGCGGCGAGGGCCCGCTCCGAAGCCGTCGGCGCGCCGGTGCTCAGCTCGCGTAGGCGCTTGAGCGCTGGTTTGCCCCGGTTGACGAGCTTGTCTCGTTTGCGTTTGAAGGAATCCGCCGAAGCAGCGCTGAGATCCGCGAGTTCGGCGGTCAGCGCGCCGGCCGGCATGGCCAGGAGCTTCGCCCGCGGCACACACTGGCTCTGGGGCGCCACCGGCGGCAGCTCCGGGAGAACGAACGCCATCTCACAACTGCTCGCCATGACGACGGGCGCTTCTGGCGTGCTCGCATCGACGACGAGGGCGGGCGGCGCCTTGGGTTCTGCGGGCGACCCGCACCCGATGAGCAAGATTGTGGCAGCAATTGGTCGCATCAGCGCTCCGCGACCTGCTTCGCACTCAGCTGCCAGTCATCGCCGCGTTTCTCGAACTCCACATGTCCCACCACTCCCTCCACGGGGAAGCGGAACTCGATGCGGGCCTTGGTCGCGGTGGACGAGACCTTCGTGAACTCGAAGAACGGCAGCCGCTTCTGCTCCGCGTCTTGTCGCCTCAGGTAGACCACCTTCAATCCAAATATCGTGAGCTCGGGCTTGTCAGCCACGAGGTCATTCTCGATGAGCTTCAGCGGGTCGCGCCCGGGCTCGTCTCGATGCCAGAAGGGCGCGAGCAGATCCAGGTCAATCACCTTCTGGAGCAGCTTGGCCTTCTCGCCGGCTCCGAGTGGGACCTGCGTGCCGTCGTCGAGGAGCATTTCGCAGCTGTCGTCGAGACGGGTGCCCTTCTTGGCGACCCGGAGCTGGATGAAGTCGCCCATGCCCCAGCCTATGCGCACGCCGCCCTGCTCACACTCCTCGAACTGCCCACCGGTTCGCGGCGGTGCTTGCTTGCAGTCCGCGAACATCGCGACGAGTTGCTCCCGAGCGATGTTGCGCTCGAGCTTCTTGCCCGCGATGGTGATGCAGTCCGGCGCGGTCCGCAGGTCGTCGATCCAAACGTCCACGACTTTTCCGCCACAAAGTTTGGCGTGGTAGGGGCCGACCTCGAAGAATTCCGTGGTCTCGTGCTTGGACTTCGGCTTCACGGGCAGGCCGTGCTGCGCGAGTTCGGCCGGCGTCTCGCCGATCCGTATTGGACCCAGGGCGGTACCCGGCACGACGGCCAGTGGGCACTCTCCGGTCTGGGCTGCCACCGGCGCTGTGGGAGCAGGTCGCAGGCTGGCCGCGGGGGCGCTCGGTGACGACTCGCTCGGCCCCGGCTTGGTGCACGCCGGGAGCACCAACAGAATCGACAGAAGCAAGATTCGACTCATCATTTCGATTGTCCGCCCTTCGTACGTCTCAGCCCGGCGGAAGTTGCCGTCGGGCGCGGCGAACCACTCGGCGTTCCCGCACGAGCCTGTACGTCTGTTCCTCACACGGGGCTCCGGCCTGCGGGATGGTATCGTCGTCGTCTGCGGAACTCTGGAGGTCCATCATGACGCGGTTCACGAACATATTCGGACTGCTCGGCGGCGTGGTCCTGGTGCTTGCTGTCGCGAACGCTTGCGGTGGCGACGACGACCCCGGTGGTGGTAGCGGCGGAGCGAAGGACGCGGGCAACGATGGCGCTGGTGGCTCCACGGGCGGCAGCACCGGTGGATCAGGCGCGAGCGACGCCGGACCCTGCACCGGAACCGAAATCGAGTGTGACGGCGCCTGCGTGGACGCTCAGAACAACAACTCCAACTGCGGAAGTTGCGGCAATGCCTGCTCCGGCGGCAGCTCCTGTGAAGACGGGGCCTGCGCCTGCGCAACGGGACAAGCTTTGTGTGAGGGGCAGTGCGTCGACACCCAGGCGAGCGCAGCTCACTGCGGGGCGTGCGGCACCGCCTGCACCGCGGCGCAGGTGTGCTCGGCCGGAAAGTGCGCGGACAATTGCACGGGCGGTCAGACGGCCTGCGGCGGCGCTTGCGTCGACACGCAGGTCAACAACGCGCACTGTGGCGCATGCGCCACCGCTTGTGCCGGCGGCAGCTCGTGCGCGTCGGGCAAGTGCGAGTGTTCCTCCGGACAGGCGCTCTGCGGCAGTGCTTGCGTGAACACGCAGACGGACCAGGCCCACTGCGGGGCGTGCGGGAACGCTTGCACCGGCGGCCAGGCGTGCGCCGCGGGCAAGTGCGGCTGCCCCACGGGCCAGACCACCTGCAGCGGCCAATGCGCCAATACTCAGACCGATCCGGTCAACTGCGGGGCGTGCGGCACCAAGTGCAACTCAGGGCAGGTCTGCTCTGCGGGGCTGTGCACGGCAAACTGTACGGGTGGCACCACCAAATGCGGGAGCTCGTGCGTCAACTTGCAGTCCGACGTGACCAACTGCGGAGCCTGCGGGACTGCCTGCGCCGCCGGGCAGAGCTGCGCCGCCGCCAAGTGCAGCTGTCCGAACAGCGGCACGTTGTGCAGCGGAGCCTGCGTGAACACGCAGACCAACAACGGCAACTGTGGTGCTTGCGGCACCGTGTGCAGCGGCGGCAAGACCTGCAGCGCCGGCACCTGCAGCTGCGCGTCGGGTCAGATTGCGTGTGGCAACACCTGCGTGAATGCCCAGACCGACAACAACAACTGCGGAACCTGCGGCAAGATCTGCCCTTCGGGCTCCACCTGTCAGACGGGCGCTTGTGCGTGCGGCTCGGGGCAGACCCTGTGCAGCAACGCCTGCGTGAACGCCCAGACCGACAACAGCAACTGCGGAGTGTGTGGGACAGTCTGCAGCGGCGGCGCGACCTGCACGGCCGGCAAGTGCGTCAAGGCCCCGCTCTGCGGAGACTCGGTGATCGACAGCGGCGAGCACTGCGACGACGGCAACAAGTCGAACCTCGACGGCTGCGACTCGGCCTGTAAGTACGAGGTCTTCAGCCGGTTGTACGACGCCGACATCATCAAGGGCACCGCCCCGACCTTCTGCGCCTACACCCTGAACCGGTTGGGCCAGGCGCTGTCGAGCACGGCGGTCACTCAGATCAACACCGATCTGCAAGGTGGCATCGACGACGGTGGAACCAACGTCTTGGTGCAGTCGATCGGCCTCGACGATCTCAAAGGAGACAACGATCCAGCGCTGGAGCTCGGGATCGTCTCGGGCTACCTCGACCCGGCCAAGGGAACCTGGCCCGGCAACGGCGCCGCCTCGCTGGATTGGTGGTTCAAGCTGGACGCCGCCCAGGTCGACGCAAACAACCTGCCGAAGGACCGGCTGACCAACGGCTCCATGGTATCGACGCTGATCACCGCGGGCCCAAATCAGGTCAACCTGACGTTGCTCCTGGCCGGCAGCCCGGCCTTGCTTCAGATGCGTGACGCCAAGATCCGCGGCAACACCTCGGGAACCGACACCGTCCCGGCGCCTCCGCCAGCCGCGCTCGCCAGCGGCTTGGTGGTGTTCCCGGAGGTGATTGGCAACCAGAGCAACCAAGGTCTGTGCGGCGCCGTCACGGTCGAGTCGCTGTCGAAGATCCCGATCCCCTCGTCGCTCACCTCGGGCGCCGGCCAGTGCCGAAACTGCACCGGCTCGAAGGCCTACACCTACTGCGGCGCGAACCAACCGGTCAGCGCCAACTGCAACTCGCTCCTCGACGCGCTGGTCGGTGGCTGCAAGGTCAACTTCCTGGTGGCCACGTGCGCCATCACCGCCATCACGCCCACCCAGCCCGACGTGCCGAAGTCGGGCGGGTCGCTCACGCCCCTCTCCGTTCAAGGCGCACTCAACAAGGTCCCGGCCTCGCAGACGACCGGAAACATGGACGCGTACTCGACGTACCTGCAATTCCGCGCGCGTCGCGCCCACGCGACGGGCAAGCAGTAGAGCGCTTCAGTCGCCGCTCTGTGCGTCGCGGTAACTGCCGGCCTCGGCGGCCGCGCTGTGCTTCTTCTGGAGCTGGACCAGGCCATCCCGAGTGACACCTTCGCCCCGGGGCGCTTTGCGGCCGTTGGGGCGGTGGCGGGCCATGTACGTGCAGTACTCGATGCCCGTCCGCGCCGCCTCGATGGGCGATAGCCCGGAAAACCCGGGCCAGAAGTTGTTGCAGGTCCCACAGGGGTCGATCTCCCGACGCCGACCGGTGCGGTGGAAGTCCCGGTACTTCTTGGCCATCGGGTGGTTGAAGGCCTCGAGCACGCTCATCTGCTCGAGATCGGCCCAGCCGTGATCGCCGTCTTGGTCCATGCAGCACAAGGTCACGCGACCGCTGGCCAAGATGTCGAGGCGCGCGACGTGCTCGCAGCCATAGCTGGGCACCGGCAGGCCGCTGTTGATGTCGCCCTTGTAGTTGAAGAGACCCACGATGAAGCACTGGACGCCGCGCTCCTTGCAGTAGGCGATGAAGTCGTCCTGCTCCTTCAGCGTGGTGTCCCCGAGCCGCGTCATGCGAAACGTGATCTTGTCGGCGATGCGCGCCCGTCGCGACGGCTCGGTGAGGTAGGCCATGTTCTCTAGCGTGCGCTGGAGCGGGATGCCCATGACCTGCCGGTACTTCTCGGGGTCGAGCGTGTTCAAGCTGACGTAGAGGTGATCGATGCCGAGGCCGAGCATGGCGTCGATCTTCTTGGGCGCCATGCCGTAGCCGTTGGTATAGAGGCGCAGCTTGGTCGCGGGCAGGCGCCGGCGGATCAGCTCGAGCCGCTCGATGATCTTGGGATCGGAGAAGGGGTCGCCCTGCAAGAAGGGCTCGATGGCCGGCAAGGGAAACTCGCGGCACTCTTCGATGATCTTCTCGAAGAGCTCCTGTCTCATGGGCCCCTTGTCACGCGCGAGGGCGTTGTTCGGACAGAACACGCACTTTGCGTTGCAGTGATTGGTGGTCTCGACCGACACCAATCGCGGGGTCTCGAGAGTCCCATTCTTCCCGAACATGGCAGGCGGAAAAGTGACACAACGTCACCCTCGCGAGCAAGCTCGCGGCACCCGCGTCCAAGCTCCGAGCGAAGGATTTCGCAGAGTTGGCGCGGGCACCCCGCCCTACTCGCAGGTCACATTCACGGGGGCGCCGCCGGGTTCCGACAAATCGCTCGCGCACCAGCTGTCGTGATCGCTCGGGCAGGCACAGGCGCAGGCCGCCGCTTTGTCGGCGTAGCAGAGGCCGTCGGCGACCCACGGGCAAGGCTGGTCCACGTTCGGATCCCACGGGCTGCCGGCTCGACACTGGCCGAGCGGCGAAGACGGAAACGAGCCGCCCCCGGTCCCGGGATCGCGCTCGACTTGGCCACCACAGGCGCCGAGCAACCAGCAAAACAGGGAGAAGACCGCGAAGGCACGCATGACGGGTGAGTCGCGCGAGGTGCCCGACGAGATCGCTCGCAGTTCATTTGGGGATGGGGGGCACCACGACTTTGTTGATCGGCACGATGTTCATGCCCGCGGGATATCCGTAAGAGACGTTGCTGGTGAAGGTCGTCGTCTCGGGCGTGCCCCAACCCCAGACAGTGACGCCGAAGGGAGCGTCACTCCACATTTCATGGCGCCCGGTGGAGCAGTTGCCCACGGGCTGAAAGTTGCCAGTCATCAAATCCACGCGCGTCCACTCGTGGTCGCCGATGGGCTGCCAGCCGCCGACCTTTCCGGCGCAGTCGAGGTTCACGTCGGCGAAGGCACCGTTCACCTTGGCGCGAACGATCACCAGGTTGGTCTCCGGGTAGGTCGGATCTGCGAAGAACACGTAGCGCGTCATGTACTGCTGCGGCGGCACCATCAGCACGAAGTCTGCGTCCCCGTAGCCGCTCATCTCGCTGACGAAGGTCGAGCCGGTCATCAGCTGGAAGAGCATGAACGGATGCTGATCGTCTTGGCTCTTGACCTGAAACGGCGTTCCGGTCTGGAGCTCGACGACCTGACCCCGAGCGAGGCTCGCGGGCCCGGTGACAGCGCCCGTCCAGCTGAGCGTCGTTCCGTCCACGGCTCCGACCAGCCGCCACACAGCGGGCTCGGTCTTGCGGGGTCGGTGCATGACGCCAACGTACTCGCTGCCCATGGCTCGCACGGGCGGGATCATCTGCTCGGCGTGGTCAGCGTACGCGACGCCGACGGGCACGTTCATCGACATTTGTCCCGCCATCAGCCCAATGGGCTTGGTCGACGAGATGACGCTGCCCGTGAGCTCGGCGTTCTGGGAGAACTGGGCCATTTCGCCGGCGTTCAGGCTGAAACTCAGGGGAACGTTGGCCGATCCGCTCGGCAGCCCACCGCCGCCCGAGACGGCTGCCACCGGGACGAGGGTCACGTCAGTGCCGTTCTCCACCGCGATGATGTTCATCGACGGGGGCGCGATGCCGTATTTGTAAGCGTTGACGGCAATGTAGTTCACATCCCAAGCGCTGGTCGGGATCAAGAGCGACGCGCCGGTGACCGCCGCGTTGCCGCCACCGTAGGGGCTGATCTGGTATGCGACGACGGGCACGTTGGTCTTCAGGTGGAACGAGTGGCTCTTGCCCGTGCCCTGGACCATGGGGCCGACGGTCATTGCCGAGGGCACCGGGCAGTGCGCCTTCTCGCTGCCTTGAGCGCCGGCCAAGAACAGGATCGCGACGCCCCCGGGCGCGATGCCCTGAGCGACGCTGGTGGGTTGAAGTTGGAGCGACGGTCCCGATCCCTGAGGCAGGTAGGCGAATTTGTCGATGTCGATGGTCACGCCGTTCAGTTCGACGCTGACCTTTGCCGGTGTGTCCCAGGTGTTGGCCACAATCACCGCGAAACAGATCTGGTTGCCCTTCCAGAAGCTCGAGTCGTTCATCTCCATGAAGGTCGGGTAGTACTCGCAGCCCACGCTCTGCTTGGTCTTCACGGCGACGCTGCAGGCGTTCTCACACGTGCCGCTGGTTGGATCGCAGCCGCTCTCGCCGCTGCAGGTTTGGATCGGCGCGCCCGAGCAGCTCAGCACCTGGTGGAAGTCACTCGAGCACGCCGCCGCACAGCCGTCGCCGACCGGAGCGTCGATCTGGAGCCCGCCGTCGCCCGTGCCACCGCCCGTGCCGCCGCTGCCCGACTGATCGAGGCTGGCGTCAGATCCACCGCTTCCGCCGGCGCCGCCGCTCGCGGGACCTCCACCGCTCCCGCCGCCCGCGGAGCAACTCGCCGACAGGCCGAGCGAGAGGCCGACGGAGACAAACACGCCCACGCAGAAACGGATCGCCATTCGCGTTTGGCCCATGGCGCATGCTAGCGCCGCCCCTCGGCCCGGCAAAGGCTCAGGGCATACGCCCGGGCTTGCCGACGTCCCCCCCGCCTCGGATGTGACTCACGATGGCGTCGGACAGGGCGTTGTCGAGCTTCACGCATTTGTCGCTCACGGTGCCCATCGTGGCGCCCTTGCACTCTTTCTGTCGATCCTTGTAGGCCTTGTCGAGCTCCGCATCGTTGCGCATCACCTCGCGCATGGCGTCGTCGATCAGTCTCCACTCGACCCGCGCGTTCTTGGCCTTGGGTGGATTTTTGAGCGTGAGCTCTTCTTTGGCCAGCGTGACGCAGGAGCCGTTCCAGCGCAGGGCGTCGTAGCTGCCACCGGCGCCGCTCACCTGTATGCCGCCCATGTCCTCGCCTCGGTGCCGGAGCACCAGGACTTCTTCGTCGAACTCGAGCTCGTCACTGGAAGCCGCTCCGCCCGAAGCGTTCCAAGCCTTGGTCTTGCGGGTTAGAAAGCCGCGGGTCCACGGCGCCTCTTTCTTGAACAGCGCCAGCGCGACGCCGGGGAAGTTGCCCTGACAGAGGCGCTTCACGAATTGGGGCGGCGGCAGGCAGAGCTTCTCGCCCGGTTTGGCGCAAGCCGTCGGTAGTTCGACGGGACCGCCTTCGTCCTCGGACTTCTCGTCCGTCGCCGCGGGCTTCTCCTGGGGACTGCCGGGCTCCGACGCCTTCGTGTCGACTGGTGGCGTGTTGGACACAGGCCCACGTTTCTGCCCTCCGCAGGCCGCGATCAGCGCCAAAGCCATTGATGCGAGGTGAAGTCGACTCGGCATGGACCCGGAAGAATTGCGAACGCCGCCGTCCTCGTCAAGGTGTTCGCGTACGACCGAGGATGGCAGTGGCCACGGCCACTACCACGCCCACGATGAACAGCGCGAAGGCCACCCCTCCGACGGCAAACAGCCCCTCGCTCTTCGCGACTTCGGAGAAAGGTCGGTCCGACACGCACACCGGCCGGCCGGATATGAGGGTGACGCTCTGACCACCTTGGATCACCTCGCCGGTGACGTGCAGCACGTCGCCAATCCCGATGCTCTTGACCGTCAGGTCGATGCGCACGTTGGCAGCGAGGCGCTCGCGTTCGACGAATGCGTTCTTGGCGGCCACGAGCTTCTGACAGAATTCTGGAGAGAGACCCGGGGGTGGGGCAGACTCGAGCACCCCCCGCCAGGTCTCGACCCGCTCGATCACGAGCTCGGCGGTGGACATCGGCAGCTCCAATTCGCCGGACCCATCCCGCAACACGCAAGGAAGCGTCTGCCTCTCGGTGTAGCAACGGCGCCCGTCCGCGGAGAGCTCGAGTTCGTAGGCCAAGCATGGGCGCCCGCTGATAGGGCTCGTGAGCAGCGCCGCGCGCTCACCCTGCTCGGCGGCGAGCCCGACGAAACCCTGAACTCGTCGCGGCCCCGAGGTCAACTCCCCGATGGGTCGGGCAGATCGCAGCGTCCAACGGGTCATGGCCAGCGCGCGGCGCAGCGCCGTTCCAGCGACTTGGCTCACCACGAGCACGCCCGCGAAGAGCGCCAAAGCCACGATGGCGAGCAGTACGACGAGCGAGAGCTGCACGACGGCAGTATACTGGGAGCATGCGCTTCGGAGCTCGGATCGCCCTCGGGATCTTCGTCACCGGCGGTGCGCTGTCACTGTCCTGCGGCTCGAAACGTGACGGTGGTTACTCGCCCAACAATCCAAACGTCGGCGGCAGCGGCAACGCCTCGGGCGCCGGGGGAGGCAGTGGCAACGGCGGCAGCGGCAATGGCGGCAGCGGCAATGCCTCGGGCAGTGGGGGGGTGAGCAATTTCGGCGGCGGGGGGCCCGGATGCGATGGCACGAAGACTCCGTCCGAGGCTCCCTGTGTGATCCACGAGAGCTTCGCCGTCTTCGTCTCACCAGGTGGTGACGATCTCTACGGCGATGGCACTCGCGCCAAGCCGTACAAGACATTCGACCAAGCCATCAGCGCCGCCGCCCTCGACGACAAGCGCATCTACGCTTGCGCGACCGCGGGTGCCTTCGACACACAGATCTCCCTCGATGCCTTCTCCGACGGAGTCGAGTTCTACGGAGGCTTCGACTGCGGCACCTGGGACTATAGCAGCGGCTCACGCACGAAGCTGACGGGCCCGTCGAGCGGAGTGGTGGAGATGCAGGATCTGGTGCTCGGCACGCGCATCGAGGACTTCGAGATCTCCGCCGGCGCCGCGACGTCGCCCGGCGCGGCGAGCATGGGCGTGGTGGTCGGCGGCTCCAAGAACGTGAAGCTCGCGCGGCTCACGGTGACGGCCGGTGCGGGAGCCGCCGGGCTCGCCGGCTACAGCACACCCGGCGTCGCGGATCCGGGCAAGAACGGCAACCCAGGGAAGAACGCTTGCGGCAAGGACGCGCTCGGTGGGGCCGAGGTCGTCACCGGCTGTGGTTTTCCGGAGAGCAAGGGTGGCTTTGGTGGCGTGGCCGGGGTCGCTGCCGGCGTGGGCGGCTCCGGAACCGACGGTGCGCCAAAGGTCACGGGCGGGTTGGGCGGGGACGGACAGGACGACACGATTGTCGGAGGCTGGAGCTGCGCGTCCATCGGCAAAGGCCAGAACGGAACGGCGGGCGCGAGCGGCGACAACGGCGCGGGCAGCTCGAGCGCGGGCATTCTCTTCTCGAGCGGATGGTCCGCGAGCGCCGGCGGCTTCGGGCTGAACGGGAACAACGGCCAGGGTGGCGGAGGCGGCGGCGCGGCCAAGGCGCCGTCGTCCTGCGGTCCTACCGGACCGAATCCGGCCATCGGTGCATCCGGCGGCGGCGGCGGCAGCGGCGGGTGCGGAGGACTTGGCGGCGAAGGCGGCAAGGGCGGAGGCGCCAGCATCGCGCTCACGTCCCACGCCTCGGAGGTCAGCATCACCGACTCGACCTTCATCGCCCAGAGCGGTGGCAAGGGCGGCGCCGGCGGAGCGGGCCAAGCCGGCGGCAGCGCCGCAGCAGGCGCAGCGGGTGGGACCGGCGCTTGCGCAGGCGGCGCCGGCGCGAAGGGCGGCGCCGGCGGTCATGGCGGAGGCGGCGCGGGCGGCCCGAGCATCGGAATCGCGTTCAACGGCTCGAAGCCCACGCTCTCCGGCGGCGGCATTCAGGTATCGAGCGTGGCCGCGCAGGGCGGAGCGGACGGAACAGGTCAGACGGCCGGAGCGGGCGCGGGTGGCGCCGGGCTGCTCGTGAAGGAGCACGAGTTCAAATGAGCGAAGCGCTCACTCGACGGTGACGGTCTTGGCGAGGTTGCGTGGCTGATCCACGTCGGTGCCCTTGAGATCCGCGATGTAGTACGCGAGCAACTGCAGCGGGATCACCGCCACAATCGGCTGAATGAGCTCCGGCATCTTGGGCACCTCGAGCACCCACTGCGCGAGCTTCTTCGCCTCCGTATCACCCTCGGTCACGACGGCGATGACCTGTCCGTCACGCGCCCGAACCTCTTGCAGATTCGAGAGCGTCTTTTCGTACTGACGATCGCGAGGCATGACGACGACCACGGGCATGTGCTCATCGATCAGGGCGATGGGGCCGTGTTTCATCTCGCCCGCGGCATAGCCTTCGGCGTGGGAGTAGCTGATCTCTTTCAGCTTCAGCGCACCCTCGAGCGCGATGGGGTAACCGAGCCCTCGACCGAGGAAGAGCATGTGGGGGGCGTTGTGCCAGTGGCGAGCCACCTGGTGGATGTCGGCCTTGCGTGCCAACGTCCAGCGCATCTCGTTGGGCAACTCCATGAGCGCCTGCAGGATCTCGCGCCCGCGCTCGGCATCGAGCGCGCCGCGACGCCGCCCCAACTGAACAGCCAACAGCAAGAGGGCTACGAGCTGGGTGGTGAAGCACTTGGTGGAAGCCACGCCGATCTCGGGCCCGGCGTGGGTGTAGAGCGCGCCCTGACTGGCGCGGGGGATGGCGCTGTCGAGCACGTTGACGATGGCGAGCACGCGCGCGCCGCCTTCGCGAGCCGCTTTGACGGCTGCGAGGGTGTCGGCCGTCTCCCCCGACTGACTCACGGCGACGACCAGGTCTTTCGGTCCAAAGACCGGGTCGCGGTAGCGCACCTCGCTGGCAAGCTCGGTGTGCGCCGGGACGCGGGCCAGCTGTTCGATCCAGTAGCGCCCGACCAGCGCGGCATGGTGGCTCGTCCCGCAAGCCACCAGCACCACGCGTTGGATGTTGCGTGCCGCGTCGGCGTCGATGCCGAGCTCTGCCTCGACGACGTCGCCTTCGTCCAGGTTGACGCGACCGCGCAGGGTGTCTTCGACGGCCCGGGGCTGCTCGAAGATCTCCTTGAGCATGAAGTGCTTGTAGCCGCCCTTCTCGGCCTGCACCGGGCTCCAGTCGATGCGCTTGGGCGCTCGTTCGACGGCTCTGCCGTCCAGCGTCTCGAGACGCACCCCACCCGCCGTCAGCTCGGCCATCTCGCCGTCTTCGAGGAACAACATGTCGCGAGTGCTGCCCAGGAGTGCTGGGATGTCGCTGCCGCAGAGCGTCTCGCCGTCGCCGATGCCCACCACCAGCGGAGACGCATTCTTGGCAATCACGAGCCGATCGGGCTCGCGCCGACTGACGACGGCGAGGGCGTACGCGCCGCGGATCTGGCTCAGCGTCTGACGCAGAGCCTCGAACACACTCGCTGCGCCAGCATCGAGGGCTCGGTGAATCAAGTGTGCCACGATCTCGGTGTCGGTATCGCTGGTGAAGCAGACGCCGCTCGCCTGAAGCTCGTGCTTCAGCTCGAGGAAGTTCTCGATGATCCCGTTGTGCACCACGGCGACGTCGCCCGCGGCGTGGGGGTGGGCGTTCTGCTCACTGGGTCGCCCGTGGGTCGCCCAGCGGGTGTGGCCGAGCCCAGTGCTCCCGACCAGCGACCGCTGCTGGAGGGCCTTGGCGAGATTGTCGAGCTTGCCCGCCGCGCGGATCACCTCGATTTCGTTGCCATCGTGCACGGCCAAGCCGGCCGAGTCGTAGCCCCGGTATTCGAGTCGTCGCAGCCCCTCGAGCAGGATAGGGGCGGCCTGTTTGGGTCCGACGTAGCCGACGATGCCGCACATCTTCTCGCTCCTCTGATTCCGGCCGGGGCCGCATGGTTCAACCGCGGCTAGAGCCACGGTATCTCCCACTCTGGGGCGAGCGCCGCCAGTTTTTCGACAGAACCCGGCGGCAGCCGGGGCAAATAGGCCGGTCGGCTCAGCCCTTCAGAGCTTCGGCACCGCCGATGATTTCCATGAGCTCGGTGGTGATGGCCGCCTGGCGGGCGCGGTTGTAGCTCAGGGTCAGTCGGTCGATCATCTCCGAGGCGTTCTTGGTAGCCGAGTCCATCGCGGTCATGCGTGCGCCCAGCTCGCTGGCCATGCTCTCGAGCAAGGCGCGCAGCACGCTGATCTCGACGTACATGGGGACCAGCCGCTCGAGCAGCGCTTCTTTGTTGGGCTCGAAGATGAATTCCCGCTCGTAGATCGGCTCGGCGGCCTCCTCCACCGCCGCCACGGGCAGTGGGAAGAGCGGCTCGGCCACGACGCGCTGGGTCATGGCGCTCTTGAACTCGTTGTACACGACGAGGATCGCGTCCACCTCGCCCGCCAAGAATGGCTTGAGCACGACCTTGGCCACCGAGCGCGCCTGGTCGAGATCGAGTCGGTCCCAGACGCCGGAGAAAACGTGCATCATCGGCGCGCTGCGGCGCTTGAAGAAATCGCGCCCCTTCCGGCCGATCACCGCGATCTGCACCTTCTGGCCTTGCGCCTCGCGTTCACGCCACTGGCGCTCGGCGACCCGCAAGATGTTGGTGTTGAACGCGCCGCAGAGGCCTCGATCGCTGGTGATCACCAGGAGCAGCACGCTGTTCTCAGCGCGGCGCGCCAGCAGGGGATGCTCGGCGTCGATGCCGCCGCCGCCCTCGTCCAGTCGACGGCTAGCCGCCGCGGTCACTTCCGCGAGCACGTGCCCGGTCTTCACCGCGTAGGGGCGAAGCGACAGGATGCGCTGTTGGGCGCGGTTCAGCCGCGCGCCAGCCACCATCTTCATGGCGCGCGTGATCTTCTGCGTGCTCTTGACGGAGACGATGCGCTTGCGAATGGCTTTTAGGTTGGCCATCGGACGTCACTCGGCGTCGGAGCTGGCGACGAATCCCTTGACGAACTTCTTGAGCACCTTGTCGAGCTTCTTCTTGACCTCGTCGGTGATCTCGCGCTTCTCGCGGATGTCGGTCCAGAGGTCTGGATGCTTTTCGTCCACGTGCCGATACAGCTCCTGCTCGAACGACTTCAGGGAGGCCACGGGCAGCTTGTCTACGAAGCCGTTGGTGCCCGCGTAGATGATCAACACCTGCTTCTCGACGGGCAAGGGCACGTACTGCCCCTGCTTGAGCAGCTCGGTGAGGCGCTGCCCGCGCTCGAGCTGAGCCCGGGTCGAAGCGTCGAGATCGCTGGCGAACTGCGCGAAGGCAGCCATCTCTCGGTACTGAGCGAGGTCGAGGCGCAGGGTGCCGGCGATCTTCTTCATCGCCTTGATCTGCGCGTTGCCGCCCACGCGGCTCACGCTGATGCCGACGTTGATGGCCGGTCGAACGCCGGAGTAGAACAAGTCACCTTCGAGGAAGATCTGACCGTCCGTGATCGAGATCACGTTGGTCGGGATGTACGCGGAGACGTCGCCCGCCTGAGTCTCGATGATCGGCAGCGCCGTGAGCGAGCCACCCGAGTGCGGATCGTGAGCGAGTTCGAGCTCGCCCTTGTTGGCCTGCGCTTCGAGGGACTTCTCGGCTTCGTGCTTGCCCTCTTCGCCGAGGTGCGTCCTGCCGTCCACGCCACGGAAGCTCCAATCGCCGGGCGGTACGCTCTGGCCCTTCTTCACGACGAACCAGCGGTGTCCCATCTTGGCGGCTCGCTCGAGCAAGCGCGAGTGGATGTAGAACACGTCTCCGGGGTACGCCTCGCGACCCGGCGGCCGGCGCAGGAGCAGCGACATCTGGCGGTAGGCAACGGCCTGCTTGGAGAGGTCGTCGTAGATGCAGAGCGCGTGGCGACCCGTGTCGCGGAAGTACTCGCCGATGCTGACGCCGGTGTAGGGCGCGAGGAACTGCAGGGGGGCCGTCTCCATCGCCGTGGCCACGACCACGGTGGTGTATTCCATGGCCCCGTGGGCCTTCAGCTTGTCCACCACCTGGGCGACGGTCGAGGCCTTCTGACCAATGGCGACGTAGACGCAGAAGACGTCTTTGCCCTTTTGGTTGATGATGGTGTCGATGGCGATGGCGGTCTTTCCCGTCTGCCGGTCGCCGATGATGAGCTCGCGCTGTCCGCGACCGATGGGGATCATCGCGTCGATGGCCTTGAGGCCCGTCTGCAACGGCTCGCGCACGGGCTGACGGCCGATGATGCCAGGAGCTTTCACCTCGATGCGGCGTCGCTCCTTGCTCTCGATGGCGCCCTTGCCGTCGATGGGTTGGCCCAGCGCGTTGACCACGCGGCCCACCACCGCTTCGCCCACGGGGATCTCGGCGATGCGCCCGGTGCGCTTGACGATGTCGCCCTCTTTCACCGCGGTGGCGTCGCCGAGCACCGCGATGCCGACGTTGTCTGCTTCCAGGTTCAGCACGAGCCCGAAGATGCCTCCCGGGAACTCGACGAGCTCGCCGGACATGGCGCCCTCGAGACCGTAGACGCGTGCGATACCGTCACCGCTGGTGAGCACGGTACCGGTCTCGGTGACCACGGCAGCGCGATCGAAGTTCTGGATCTGCTTCTTGATGATCTGACTGATTTCGTCGGCGCTGAGCTGCATGGTTCTATCGCAGGGCAAGGACCGTTCAGGTCGCTGAGTTGAGCAAGAGAGAGAAAATCAAACGCGAGCTTGGAGCAAGTTGCGCTCCATGGCCGACAGTCGCCCCCTCAGGCTGCCGTCGATGGTGTTGTCGCCAATCTTGGTCACGACACCCGCGATCAGGCTCGGGTCCTGCTCGCGCTCGATGACGACCTTCATGCGGGTCTTGGCTTCGAGCTTTTGCGCGAGCTTCGTGTAGAAGTCCTCGGAAAGCGGCGCGGCGCTCACGACCTTGGCGCGCACGACGCCGGCCTTCTCGTCGGCCAGACCGCCGAGCCGCTTGGCGATGTCCGGCAGGGCGGAGAGTCGACGCCGGCGTGCCAGGAGGCGGACCGTATTGAGAGCGAGGTCGCCGACGCCAAGGCGGCCGCCGAGCTCCTTGAGCACCGCGTCGCGCTGATCGTCGGGGATCAGGGGGTTCTCTCCCACCATTCGCAGCTCGCGACTGGTGGCGAAGAGCGCCGAGAGATCGCGCAACTGCGCGCTGAGGTGTTCGAGCTGGCCCGACTCGACGCCGAGCTCGAAGATCGCTCGGGCGTAGCGCTCGACGATGGCAGAACTGATCACGCCTGACCTCCCTTGGTGATGACGGCCTGATCGAGCGCCGCGAGATATTCGTCCGCCATGCGGGCGTGATCGGCGGCGCCGATCTCCTTGGCCAAATGCGCCGCAGCGCTCTTGACCGCGCCCTCGACGGCTTCGCTGACCAGGGCTTGGCGCGCGGCTTTGAGCTCTTGCTCGATCAAGATCAGCGCTTCGCGCTCCATGCGCTGGCTGCGCTCCTTCGCCTCGGCGAGGATGCGGGCCCGCTCGGCCTCGCCGGCTGCGCGCATTTCGCGCTTCAGCCGCTCGACCTCTTCGTCGATGGACTCGAGCTTCTCTTCGTACCCGGCGAGGCGGTCCTCGGCTTCGTCCCGCATGCGACCGGCTTCGTCCATGCCATGCATGATCGACGCCTTGCGCTTCTTGACCGCCTCGGCCAACGGCCGGCGTCCGAAACGATACATGACGAAGAAGAGGATCCCGGCGTTCAGGATCATCGCCCCGAGCGGCGGCTGCATGCCTTTGGGCCGGAACAGGAGGTTCGGCTCTTGGGTGTCGGTCTCGAGCAGCATCCCGTAATACCAGTTGATCGGCGCCGGGCCGTGGTCGGCGCCGTGGCTCTCGCCCTGACCGCCCTCCGCCGCCGCCCCGTGGGCCGCGGCCGGTCCGCCGTGCGGCGCTGACTTCTCGGCCCAGGCCAGCTGGCTGAAGAGCAGGGTGAGCGCCGCGAGCAGCGCGGACGCGATCAGGTGTCGGCGGCTCATCAGCGCACCTCCCGTCCGAGCACACGCGACGCAACGTCGCGCGAAAGCTGTTCAGTCTGCCGCCCCAGGTCGAAGCGAATCGAATTCACCTCGGTCTCGATCTTCTTCCGGCCCTCCTCCACGACTCGGGTCGACACCGCGCGGGCCTCTCCGAGAATGCTGGCCTCCAGCTTGGTGGTCTCGGCGCGGAGGTGATCTCGCTCTTCGGCGGCCACACGGTGCACCCGCTCGAGCTCCGACTCGTAGCGTCGGAGCAGCTGCCCGGCCTCTTCTTGCATGGCCCGAGCGTCGGCGCGGGCGCCGTCCGTGCGCTTCTCGCGCTCCTCGAAGACCCGGAGGATGGGGTCGAAAAGCAGTGGCTTGAGGACGATGATGAGCAGCGCGAAGATGCCCATCTGCAAGACGAAGGTCTTGTCGAAGTCGATGCTGATCCCCCCGCTCATCGCGGCGCCGAGCATGGGATTGTCGATCACGGTAGTCACCTGGCGAGTCCCGAGACGCGCTCGGGAGCTTTCGGTAGTCCGAGTTCGCCGGACCGGTCGGGGGGCCGAGCGGGCTTGCGCCACGCACAGGCTTCCTCGCCGGCGGCGCGCGCGACGTACCACCTCGCGTCCGGCGTGTCTAGCGCAGTGCGTGATGGGGCGCGACGCCGGATTCAGCAGAGGGCTGGGACCACTCGTCGGGCTCGAAAACCCGCTCGAGCCGGGGCAGGCGCAGCCGACGAAACGCCACTGCATAAGGCTCCGGTCCGCCCGGTGGACGAGCCTCCGGGACCACGTCGAGCAACGGACCGAGGGCGAAGGTCCTCTCGGCGAGCCGCTCGTGAGGGATCCGCAGAACCGCGGACGAGAAGGCGAGACCGTCGGCCCACAGGACGTCCAGATCCACCGTGCGGGGCCCCCATCGGACGCGTCGCTCGCGGCCGAGCTCACGCTCGATCTCGAGCAGGGCTTCGAGCAGCGCCTCGGGCTCCAGCCCCGTCGCCAGGGACAAGGCAGCATTGAGGAAGGGCCCCTGTTCCGGCCCGCCCCACGCGGGAGACTCATAGATCGCCGAGCGGCCGAGGATCAGACCCAGCTCCGCGACCCGGGCGGCGCCACGGACCAGGTGCCCCCGGCGATCGCCAAGATTCGAGCCAAGCCCGACGACGTAGTGGACCACCGTGGGCATTGCAGGGGACCAGGGTAGCGCGTTATCGATGGGTCATGCTCGGGCTCACGTCGGGTGAGGCCTTCGTGGTCGGATTCGTGGTCATCGCCGTACTGACGGCGGGGTGGTGGCCGCGCTTTGGGGCCACCCTCGGCGCCGCCCTGTCGGACAGGTGGGCGGATCGCTGATCCGGGCCTGAAGATCGCGCCATGCCCCGCTTCTAACGTAGACTGCTGGCACCGTGGGTTCCGAATTCTCGGGCGGTGGGTCCGGCGCACCGCGCGACGATCAGCTCATCTTCATGAGCGACGCTTCGGCTGAAGCCGAAAGGCTGATGAGCGCGCTTCGGAGCCGCGGGTACGCTGTGGTCGAAGTGCCCCTCGCGCTGCTCGTGGGACGCGTCTCGGTCCAGAAGCCCGCGCTGATCTTGTGCGACGTGGACGCTACCCCCGCACTCGAGCAAGTTCGAAGACTGCGCGAGGTGCCCGGCGCGAACCAAGTCGACGTGGTGTTCTTCGGTCTGCCGAGTCGATCGCTGGACGAGCTTCGCGACGAGGTTTTCCACGAGTCGAGCGGCTTCTTCGTCCGCCCCGTGGACACCTTCGGACTCTTGCGAAAAGTCGAGGCGTTGATCGGACCGCCTTGCGCACCCGATCCCTCACGCCGCGGCGGGGGGCCGTCGAGTCGCCCCCCCGCTGCTCTGCCGCGCAGCGGGCCTGATTCGAGCCGCGCGCCGCGATCCTCGGACCTTGCGTCATCGCCTCCGCCGACGCCGCCCGCGTCACCCAGCGGCGCCATCGCGTCGACGACTCCGCCGCGGCCGCCAGCCCGGCCGTCCCCCGTGCCCGACTCCGGTCCGAGCTCGCTGCCACCAGCGCACGCTTCAGTGCCACCAGAGCTTCACAGCTCGATGCCGGCACCCGAGCCCATCTTGCCGCGCCCGATCCCCCTCGGCTTCGGCGTGGAGCCGGACGGCGCGGGCAGCGCCGCCGGGCGCCGGGTGTTCAGATCGGAGATCAGCCCCGAGCTCGAGAGCATCCTGGCCCGGGCCGAGCAACGCATCGGCGGCACGGGCGCCTCCCAGCGACCGCCCGAATCCCTGCGTCTCTCCCCCGACGACGAGGTGGATGCAGTACTCCCGGCCGACGTGCTCTCGGCCCTCGACGAGCCTCTCGACATCGACGACGAGGACGAGGACGAGGCGGGAACGGGCTCCGGCTCGAGCTCGGGCGGCAGCGCGAGAACGGGCATGCTCACTGCTTCGGGGACAGCGGGGGGCCGCACCGGCGTCGGCGCGCTGGGTCCCTTGCTGACGCCCACGAGTGACGCGGCTCCCGTCCCGGGTCCCACGGTCGCGCCCCCCGCGCGGGAGAACTTCGCCGGGCTCGTGATCGAGTCGCACGCGGAGGAATTTCCGAAGGCGCCTCTCGGCATCGCTTCGCGTCCCCACGAGCCCGTCGCGCCGGCACCGCCCTCGGCGAGCGCCCCTGGCGCGATGACCAGCGTCGAGGTGCGACCGATGAGCGTGCGTGATCCGGACGCCCACACCGCAGTGTTCCGCCCGACGCCGATGCCGCCCGCACCAACGCCCGACGGGCTTCGACTCGACCGCTCGACGCGAGTCGACGTCCCCGCGCCTGCCTCTGTCGCGTTCGAGCCCGCACCAACGGCGCCCCTGGAGATCCCGCAAGCGCTGGGGCGCGGCGACAGCGCCCGGGGCCTGGCCCGCGCGATTCGCTCGCGCTTCTCCGGTGCGGTCGCCTTCGAATCCGACGCGGGGATCCGGCGCATCGTGCTGCGCGACGGCGACTTCGTCACGGCGGCCTCCGGCATCGCCAGCGAGTCATTGGTCGCGTTCTTGACCGAGCGCGGAACGCTCTCGCCCGAAGTACAGAAGTCACTGGGACACAAGCTCGCAGCCTTCGGACGACACGCCGGCGCAGCGCTCATCGCCCATGGGCACCTGCGCCAAGACGAGCTGTGGCCGGTGCTCCGAGCCCACGCGGAGTGGCTCGTAGCCCGCGCCCTCGAGATGACCGCCGGCTCGGCCGGACTCGAGCGCGAGGTCCCTGCGCGATTGCAGGCGGAGCCTGCGGTGTTCGGGGGCGCCACCGGCGCCGAGGTGTACGTCGAAATCGTGCGCCGGGTGGTCGCTCCCGGCGAGGCCGAGTCGCGCCTCGGGGGCCCCCGCGCCCAGCTCGCGGATGGCCCGAACCCCGCCCTGCTCACCGAGTGCGCGCTGTCCGCCGACGAGACCGCGTGGGTGGTGCGCTCCAAGGCAGCCGCGCTCGGCGAAGTCCTGGGGGCAGGCGCTCCGAGCGATCTGCTCGCTGTCCTGTATGCGCTGACGCAACTCGGCGTGCTCGAGATCTCGTCACCGGCGCTCAGCTCGCCGTCGCCGCGAGCAGAGGCACCGCGACAGTACGACGAGCTCGATGAACTGGCGCTGCGCGCGCGGATCCAGGCGCGCAAGTGCCTGGTAGAAGAGGGGGACTACTTCGCCTTGCTCGGTGTGGCCAAGACCGCGACGACCTACGACGTGCAGCGCGCGTACTCCGATCTGCGCCTCGAGTTCGAGCCGAGCCGGATCCTCACCGCCAGTACGGCCACCTTCCGGGAGGACGTCGACCTGATCCTCGAGGTCTTGGACGAGGCCTACGAGATCCTCTCGGACCAGCTGCGTCGAGAACGGTATCGGCGGGCCTTGGAGGCAACCCCGGGGTGACTCAGTGCGAGCACTCTGGAGTGTGAACGTGTGCACGGGCCAGCGCACGGTGGTTGAGCACGTGAGCGGTCACGAGCACAGTGCCTCCAAAGGCCGTCACGACCGACTCGATCACCACTGATAGGCCGGGGGCGAAGGCAGCACCGGTCAACAGGGCGACGCCGATGGCGCCGACGGCCGGTACGTACCGAGCGTGGTGCACCCGGTAGCCGGGGACGAAGGCCAACAGGGCAACAACCACGACCACGACGGCCAGCACCTCGTGCACGCCCTCGTTCGCGAGGAACGAGAGCCCGAGGGCCGGCAAGAGCCCGAGGGCGAGGGGAAGCGCCACGCAGTGGACCACGCAGGCGATGGATACGATCATGCCCAGAGCGTCCCAACGGCGGACGCGGGCTTCTATTTCGGCTTCGGACGTGGCCACGGAGAGGCGAACCCATAACTCACGGCGGGGCCTCCTTCAACGCGTGCGCGCTAATTCCGTGGTAATCTCGGGGCCGTGCGTGAGTTCATCCGGGCATTGACCGTCGCCACGCTGGCCGGAGCGGCGTGGGGCACACCGGCGCTGGCCGATGGCGGAGCGGGCGACGGGGGAGCGGATCCCTGGGATGTGCTCGCGACCTACTGCAGCGAGACGGACCTCGAGTGCACGACGGCGAAGCTCGCTTACGCCAAGACGATTTCCCTCCCAGTCGCCTTCGACTTCGACACGGGTTGGGTCCCCCAGGGCAGCGATCTCCAGGTGCGCTTCTTCCTGAAGATCCCGGCGAGCACCACGGTCGAGCTCGACGGCGCCCTGGAGACGACCTGGCCCGAAGCCATGACGCTCGCGACGCCAGGCGGAACCCACGGCCTGCTGAAGTTCGACTACGGCCTCGAGCTCGGGGCGAAAGCCAAGCTCGACGTGTCGGTGATCGGCGTGCCGGTGAAGTGGGAGGGAAACATCCCCTACGTCCCGCAGATCGATTTTCACCTGAAGGCCGAGACGAAGTTCACACCCTGGGCCTTCGCTCCGAGCGTCGCGAAGGCGACCGGCAAGAGCCCCAAGCTACGCATGTTCGAGGTCAATCTGCTCGACATGCTGGGCATCCCCAGCCAGATCAGCAAGGGCGGCGTTGCCCTGGACGTCTCGGGAGATCTGACCGCCACCTACCAGACCGAGCGCATCCGCATCGAACCGGCAAAAGTGACCGAAGCGCCCATCACCAGCGCCGGCGGCACGACCACGCGTGCTTTTCTCGGCGGCGCGTTCGTCGAATACGACGTCTTCCCGGAGGGGCGAGTGGACTACGCCGGCACGCTGCACCTGATCCCGACCTTCTTCGTCAAGGTCTTGGGCAAGGACTTCAACATCCCGGTGGTAGACATCCCGGTCTCCTTCGACGTCGGCAAGCAGGACTTCGTCTTCGATCCGCTGCGCGTGCATGTCCCCCTGCCCGATCTCGAGCAGGTGGCGCCGGAGCTCGAGTTCGGCGCCGTGGACGTCGGCGAGTCGAAGACCCTGACGCTGACCCTGAGCAACGTCGGCGAGGCCAAGGCGCGCGCCGCCGGCTTCTTCGACTCGGGGGAGTCCAAAGCATTCTCGTCGACCACGGCCGAGGTCCTGGTCGCCTCACAGCAGTCGGGGACCTATTCGGTGAAGTTCTCACCGGCCGCACCCGGCAAGGCGAGCAGCGTGCTGACCCTGGTCACCAACGATCCGGACGCGCGCTTCATCAAAGTGGCGCTCTCGGGCCAGGGCCGGGGCTCCGGACCGGCCGACGCCGGCTTGCCGACCGGCGGAGAGGCCAACGACGATGGCGGCTGCGGCTGCCGAACGAGCCCGGCCCCCGGTGGGGCTGTGCCCTGGCTCCTCGCGCTGACGCTGGTCGCTGCCGCCAGGCGCCGCCGCTCCTAGCCGCTCCAAGCCCCACAAACTTTTGCAAGGTCGGCGGTCGAGAGGGGTCAGACCCTCGATGGCGGCGATCAGGAAGAGAACGCCGGCAGTCGCCGTCTTTGCGAGCCTCGTGCTCGCGGCCTGCGCACAACCGTCGGGCGTTGGAGAGGAGGACGAGAGCGCAATCGGGGCGGGCGGCGGGGTGGGCACCCCAGGCTGTGAACCGGAGAGCGGGTGCTCGGCGTGCACCGGCTGCATCGCCTCGTGCATCTGCGCGACCGGCGACAAAGTCGGGTGCGTCGAGAGCTGCGGTCCACCCGGAGGCCCTCCCCCGCCCCCGAACCCACCTCCGCCCGCTGGCGGGGGTGGTGGTCTTTCAGAAGGCGGAGGCGGCAGCCCCGGCGGCGGCGGTTGGGGCGGCGGTTCCAACGGCGGCAGCCCGAGCGGCGGTGGCTGGGGTGGCGGTTCCAACGGTGGCAGCCCGAGCGGCGGCGGTTGGGGCGGCGGTTCCAACGGCGGCAGTGGAAATGTCGGAGGCTCGACCAGCGGCGGCGGCAACGGCGGCGTCGTGAACTCCGGCGGGGGCGGGACCGGCAACGGCGGAAGCACCTGCGTGTATCCGAGCGGGCCCTACGGGACCTCCGTGGGCAAGGTCCTCGATCCAAAGCTGTCGTGGCAAGGCTTCGTCGACGGCTCCAGTACGGCGTCGACGATCTCGATCACGGACTACTTCGACTGCGACGGCAAGCGCGGCATCCACGCGTTGTTCCTGGTCCAATCCGCGCTCTGGTGCGGCGCCTGCAAGACCGAGGCGCAGGCACTGAACTCGAAAATGTCCGGGGGCTGGAGTCAGAAGGGCATCGAGGTTCTGACCCTGATCATCCAAGACAACTCCGGGAGCCCCGCGCAGCTCAAGCACGCGGAGTCGTGGAAGAACACCTACAAAGCCAAAGAGTGGAGCTGCGGCGTGGATCCCGCGTTCACCTTCAAGGGTCCCGGCTCGAACGGCCTGCCCCTCGGGCTGGTCGTGGATCCGAGAACGATGAAGGTGGTCGACCGCCAAGAAGGGTACGATCCGTACAACTCCCCGTTGGTGAATCTCGCGGCCCAGAATTCGAAGTGACGAGTTTGGGCTAGTGGCGCGCGGCAGAAGTTTCGCTGGTTTCTTTTTCGTGTGCGTGTCGTCGGTGTAGTGGGGTGACATGATCGACTACAGCGCGTTCGCGGGCCGAGCGCACGGTGGTCGTCCGACGGTTCCGCTCGCACGGGGATGGCACAGGAAGGGCGAAAGCTCGGAAGATTTGGGGATGGGACGGACGAGGTGATCGGTGCGCTGATCGAGGTGCATCGGCATCTCGGTCCAGGGCAGATGGAATCCGCATACGAGGCCTGTCTATCTGCCGAGCTGTCCGAACGACGGCTCAGGTTCGAGCGGCAGCGACCGCTACCAATCCGCTACCAATCCGCCAAAAAGGCGTGCACCTTGACTGCGCCTATCGCCTCGACCTGGTCGCTTCCAGATCATATCCTCCTGGAGCTCGGGGCGGTCGAGCGGCTGCTCCCGATTCACGAAGCGCAGGTCATCACCTATCTGCGCCTTTCGCAGTTGCCTGGCGGCCTGCTCGTCAACTTCAACGTGACCGCGCTCAGAAATGGCCTGCGGGGGCTCACGCCTGCCCCCCCCAAATCCTTCCGCTCTTCCGCCCTTCCTGTGAGAGCCCAAATGAGCGCAGGTCCCAGGGGCGAATCCACTCGAACTTCGGCCGCGCGGCACTAGTGGCGCGCCCGCACGCGGGCTCCAACGGGCAACCCGCTGACCTCGACGTGGGTGTCGTCGGCGGCCCCAAGGCGCACGGGCGTCTCGCGAAAGCCGAGGCCCGAGACCAGGTCCACCGTTGCCCGGCCGTTGCGGACTCGAACGGATTCACGCGGCACGCGCGCCGTCACCTTGCGCGGCGGCAGCTCGGCGACAACCTCGACGCGCTGGCCGAGCGGCATGACGCGGTCGTCCTCCCAGCGCACGTCGATCCACCCTACCCGCACCCATCCCTCGCCACGCTCCCGCGCGTCGAAGGCCCCGATGCTGCGGCGCTGGAGCTGGGCGCCGACTCTGGAGACGGTGCCCATGCCAATGGTGTCCGGCCGCCCCGACGGCGTCACGCGAACCTCGAGGCCGGCCACCAGACGGGACGAGTCCACTTCTTCGACCTCCATCTGAAGCTCGACGTTGGACACATCGGCGATCTCGAAGACCGGCGCACCAACTCCGGCCGCACTGCCCGCGATCACGTCCCCCGGATCGATGCCGCGCGAGAGCACGACGCCGGCAATCGGCGCGAGGATCCTGGTCTTGTCGAGCTCCTGTTTGGCTTGCGATACGGCAGCCCGGGCGGCCCGGACTCGAGCGTTGGCCGACGTGATCTCGCTCTTGCGTCCTCCAGCTTTGGCGAGGCGCAAGCGCGCATCGGCAGCTTCGACTCGGGCACGCGCCACGCCACGGGCCCGGTTTGCCTCGTCGACAGCGGCCGTCGGGCTCACTCCCCGGTCCACCAGCTTCTGTTCCCGCGCGGCTCGCGTCTCGGCGAGCTCGAGCTCCTCCTTGGTGGCGCGAAGCTCGGCCTCGGCGAGCGAGACTTCCTCGGGGCGAGCGCCTTGCGCCACCGAACTCGCGCTCCCGCGCAGGCTGTCGAGCTCGGCCTCACGCCGCGCCACTTCGCTCACGACGGTCTCTGGTTCAATCTCGGCCAGCAGCTCACCGGACCTCACCGTCTGTCCGACTCGCACCAAGACCTTGACGACCTTGCCGTCGCTGCGCGAGCGGACTTCGGCGACGCCCTCGCGGGGGACGACGACGGCGCGCGCAACGATGCGCTCGCCGACCTCGCCGGCTTCGACGGGAGCCGTCTCCGCCGTCGCTCGGCCGTGAAGCCAGAGTCCGCCCCCAGCCGCCGCGATCACCGTCAGGGCGCCAATCCACCAACGACCAACCCGCTTCATGCCGCTGCTCCCGCGCCAGCGCCGCCGGGCAAGACGCGGGCGATGCGTCCGTCTTCGATCTCGATCACTCGATCGGCGTATTGCTCGAGCCTGCGGTCGTGGGTGACCAAGAGTATGCCTCGCTCCGACGTGATCTGACGGCGGAGGATCTCGAGCACCTGCAGCGCGGTGTGCGTGTCGAGCGCAGCGGTGACCTCGTCGCCCAGAATCAACGCGGGATCCCCGGCCAGCGCCCGGGCGATTGCGACTCGCTGTTTCTGGCCACCGGACAACTCGCCCGGCCGGTGGTGGAGCCGATCTGCCAGGCCGACCTCCGCGAGCGCGCGCTTCGCTCGCTCTCGCGCATCCTTTCTCGGGAGCCCCTTGAGCTTCAGCACTTCGGCGATGTTGTCCAGGGCGGTCAATGCCGGGAACAGATTGTAGCTCTGAAAGACGAATCCCAGATGCCGGCGTCTGACACGCGTCACATCCGCTTCGTGCAGCTCGGAGATCGCCGATCCGCAAAGCTCGACTCGCCCAGCCGTGGGACGCAGCAGCCCGGCGAGGATTGAAATCAGCGTCGTCTTGCCCGAACCCGACGGCCCCATGAGCAGGACCAGCTCCCCCGCCAGCACCTCGATGGAGACGCCGCGTAGAACTGGAGTCGCCAGCTCACCCTCACCGAAGGTCTTCTCGAGGGCAACGGAACGTACGAGGGCCTTGGTCACCTAAACACCTCGGCGGCCTCGAGCGCCATCACCGCGCGCACGCTCCACAAGCTTGCGACGGCACACATCAAGAGCACCGCTCCGCATCCGACCGCCAGCACGGGCCCCGAGAGCACGATGGTGAGGCCGTAGTCCACGGCCCAACTTCGCACACCAAAGGCCATCAGCAGGCCAAAACCACCGCCGATGAGGGCCAAGAACGCCGCCTGCCAGGCCACGAAACTGACGATCTCGGCCGGAGAAGCGCCGATCGCCTTGAGCGTGGCGAGCTCGCGCAGATGTTCTTTCGTCACGGCGTACAGCGTCTGACCCACGATCACGACGCCGACCACGAGACCCAAGAGCGCACTGAAACCGATGGCCGTCCCCGCACCGGAGCCGGCGACCCAGTAGTCTTCGGTCAGCTGCTGGAAGTCCTCCGTGCGCCGAGCGATCAGATCGGGGTGTCGGCTGACGGCCGCGACGACCTCCGCCGTGCACTCGGGACGCGCCAGGTCGAGCACCCAATAGTACGACTGGTCGGCGCCGAGCATGGCGAGCCGGCGTGCGGTGTCGAGCTCGGTGAATACGTAGGGTGCCAGCGTGAAAGCTCGGATCCCATCCGTGATGGCCGCGACCCGCACGGAGTCGCGACCGATCCCGAGTTCGGCACCGATGGGATCGCCTTCGATGGCGAGCTTCTCGACGTCGAGGCGGTCAATCGCAACGCGCCCGGGCGCGTGCAAGTCCTGGGGCAGCCCGCGGGCCATGGCCCACGGCAATACGCGCTCCGGGCTGGGCTCGAAGCCGACGATCTGCACGGCCTCCAGGCTGCCGTTGGGCTTGCGGAGGGCCTGGAACGAGAGCACGAGTCCGCGGACGCTTTTGACGCAGGGATGGGCCGATGCGATCTCGCGGCTCCCGGCGCTGAGCCGTTCACCGTTGTCGACGACGACGGTTCCCTTGGGCATGACCCAAACATCGCCTCCGACGTAGCGGATGACGGCGCTCGAGCTCTCGAGGAAGCCCGCGTACAGCCCCACCTGCGCCAGCACCAGCGTCGCCGCGAAGGCGACACCCGCGATGGACGCCACCAACTTGCCCCGGTCGTGGGCCAGCGACTGAAGGGCAATGCGCAGCATGCCGGGCGGGCATGCTAGCGCCTCCGTGGACTCCGCGCGCCTATCGCCACGAAAAACTGCGGCGCCCCGGAGGACGCCGCAGAAGTATCGCAGTGTGGCAAGACCGGCTCGCCGCTCCAGCTCCTGACTCAGTCAGTGCCGGAGTCGCTGGAACCGCCAGCGCCTGCGCCGCCGCCAGCGCCTGCGCCGCCGCCAGCACCTGCGCCGCCGCCAACACCCGCGGTGCCGCCAGCACCCGCGGTGCCGCCAGCACCCGCGGTGCCGCCGGAGCCGCCGGAGCCGCCCGAGCCACCCGAGCCGCCGCCGCCCGACGTTGCTCCGCCGGTGCCCGTCTTCTCGTCGTCGTCATCATCGCCGCAGCCCACCACGACGGCGGACATGGCGGTGAGACATGCCAAACCAAAAGCGAGATTCCTTAAACGCATATCGAACTGACCTCCGAAACGCCCGTTTTCAGCTGTCCGCTCTCGACCAGCCGAGCGCGGCGAATACCGTTGCGAGCACTACGGAGCATAGCAGTCGCAAAAACCATGCGCCGCTTTTCAGGGCAGGTTTTCCGACCTGACTGACCATGACAGAAATGTCATGCGGGGTGCGACCATGACAACGCTGTCGCACCGAACAGAAGCCGCTTGCCGATGCTTGTTCCCGAGCTAAAGAAAGCGTGAGCAAATGTTTCTGCAAGCTCTCCACGACGGAGACGACGCGTGAAACTCGCAGTCATCTCGGACCTGCATCTCGGAGCAGGAGGCGCGACGGATCTCTTCGGTCACGACGACGGCGAGTTCCTGCGTTTCCTCGGTTTCTTGGAGCGCAACTTCGAACGCGTCGTGCTGCTCGGCGACATCTGGGAGACGCTCACCGGAGCACTCCCTGGGAACCCGCTGGCGCAGCTCGACAAGGCGCGCGCGGTCCACCCGGAGATCGCCCGCCGCTTCGAGGGGCCGATGTACGCCTACGTGCACGGAAACCACGACATCGCCGCGAGGGCGCGCGGCGCACCCGAAGAGCTCAGCTTCCAGGCCGACGGGGTGCGTCTGCTAATGACGCACGGCCACCAGAACGACGTGGTCGTGAGCCACGCGCGCCTGCTGAGTGAACTCGGAGTCTGGGTCGGGGGCTGGATTCGGCGCTGCGGATTTGCCGCGCTTTATCAGCTCTTGCGCCGCGTTGACGGCATGCGGGGCGGGGCGAGCCTCGATGCCACATCGTGCAGCTTTCAGCGTTGGGCCGTGGACGTCGCACGGCTGCGCAGCGCAGACGTGGTCGTCACTGGGCACACTCACATCGCGACGCGCGCCGAGCACGGCGACCGTTTGTTCTTGAACAGCGGCTCGTGCGCCCAGGGCAACATTTCGTTCCTCAGCATCGACACGGCCAACCAGGCGTTCTCGGTGCACCGCAGCTGGTGAGGGCCCGGGCACGCGTGCTATCGTTTCGCTCATCCGCCGCGGAGTAACCATGCTTCATCATCGGCTCGTCCCCTGGCTCGCGTTGCCCCTCACGGTCGCGAGCGCCCTTCACTGTTCGTCGTCGTCCAGCAACAATCCCTCGGGCAGCGGCGGCGCTGCGGGCAGCGGGGGCGGCGGGGGCGCCGCGGGCAGCGGCGGCGCGATCGATGCCGGCCCCGATGCAGCTTCACCGGTGCCAAAGCTCGTGAACGTGGCCTTGGCGAAGCAACCTTCGAATCAATTCGTCTCCGACGTCGCAGTGGACCCAATCAGCGGCCACGCATTCGTCTCGGGCTACCGAGCCGTCAGCACTGGCGGCGAGGGCTTCATCATAGACTTTTCCGACAAGACGGAAGTCGACCGGCGCACCTTCCCCTCCGCAACCGGGAAGTTCTACTTGATGGCGCTCGAGATCGACGGGAAGGGCGAGCACGAGTTCGTCGGGTTCTTCGAGGACACCGTAACCATCGGCCCCAAGACCTGGACGGAGGCGACGCCCGACTTCGGCGGGGTCGTCGCGCGAGTCTATCCGGCGTCCGATGGCGGCATCGCGATCATGTCGTCCGCGCTGCTGGGCCTGGGGACCCAGAGCTTCTGGGGCAACGCTCGGCTGGCTGACGGCACGGTGGCGGCCGGCACCGTCGAGAACTCCACCATCCACCACGGCCAGCCGATCGTCGCCGACGCTGCCGGCGACGGCCTGGTGTCCACCGAGTACCAGAGCGGCAACGAGGCGCACGTGCTGTTTGCCGGCGCCGGCAAGCAGGCGTTCTTGGGAGTCACCGTCACCGGGAACAACGCCGTCGCGGCCGTCGGAGAATCCTCGCCCTTCGGCGATCCGCTGAAGGTCGTCGGCAGCGGCACCGGTCAGCTTGCAGCGATCGCGTACTACGACAACTCGCTGACGTTCCAATGGGCACGCGCTCTCGGCAGCACGGGGAACGACGCTTTCTTCGGCGCAGCCAGCGATCCGCTGACGGGTTCCGTGGTGGCTGTCGGTAAGGTGGCGGGGGTGGTCGATCTCTTCACTGGACCCGCGCTGCCTTATGCGGCGGGGGATGACATCGTCGTCGCGCGCTTCGATCCCACTGGGAAGCTCGAGTGGGCGCGGACCTTCGGCGGAGACGGCAACGATCGCGCGTACTCCGCCGCCATCACGAAGACCGGTGACATCTTCGTTGCAGGAAGCCTGATGAGCCTGGCCGTGGACTTCGGAACGGGCAACCTCACGAAGAATGCCGGGGAGGACGGCTTCTTGATCCGGCTCGACCCGACCGGCAAGACGCTCTGGGCGACGCTCGTTGGCGGAGACGGCACCGATGGGTTCACGAAGGTGACCCTCGCCGACGGCAAGCTCTACCTCGCCGGGAGGTTCCAGGGAGGTTTCGAGCTCTTGGGGCACAAGATCCAGGGCTCCAGCGCGGATCCCAATTTCGACATCGCGGTCCTGACCTTCGAGCCGTGATCATCTCGGCGCGCGGCGCCTCCGGATCGTCTCCGCTTCCGCCCCGCGGCCAAGCGCGTCGAGGGCTCGAGCGTATACGACCAACGACTCGGGCAGCGCGTCGGGACGGCGGACCTCGGGCTCGAGCCTCGAGGCCGCGCCCTGCGCGTCCCCGCCCGCCAACGTCGCGGTAGCGATGTCGTGGTTCAACTTTCGGCGGCCGGGCTGGTCGCCGACGTGCTCGAGCGCGCCCTCGAAGGCCTGTCGCGCTTCGTCGTAGCGGCGCAGGGAGAACAGCACGACTCCGTAGTTGGTCAGCGCTGCGTCGAGATCGACGAAGGCGAGCATGCCCGCCCGCGAGCGCAGCGCCGCATCGAGATGCTCAGCCGCACCCGGCAGATCGCCTCGCTCGCGGGCAGCCTCGGCCAAATAGAAATGCCCCTCGCGACAGGCGGACTCCCGCGCCACCTCGGGCCGCCAGAGCGTCTCGTCGTTCCGGTATCGGCGACCATCGCCCCACGACAGCACCCCGAGCGCCAGGGTCGCGACCAGCGCCAGGGTGGTGGCCGCGGCGCCCCGTCCTTCGATTCGGCGAGCCACCAACACCAAGAACAGCCCCGCCGCCAGGTACAAATAGTGCGGCGACCACCAGCGGAGCGTCGGGACGAGCTGCAGCGAAGGAAGCAGCGACAGCGCGGTCAGCGCGCCGAGCGAGCCGCCGCGCCACGCCAGCGCGCCGAGCCCCAGCGCCGCGAGGCCTCCCAAGATCGCGAGCGGCGCGTGAGCCGACAGCACGGGAAACGCGTCGCAGATGCTCCGGTCGAGGGGCGCGATCACGAAGCTGGCGCTCTTTGCCAGTGCACCAAGACGCGTGCCAACGGCCTCGCTGGGGCCAAGCTCGGGAAAACGCCCGAGCCAGGGCGGCGCGTAGGCAATGCGCAGACCGAGCGCGAGACCGAAGGCGAGAGCCTCCGCGGCGATCACGGACCAACGACGTCGCGCTCGGCCTTCGAGCTCGACCACGGCCACGAAGAGCGGCGCCAGCACCAACCCCGTCTCCTTCGACAAGCCCGCCACCAGGACCGCCAGCGCTGCGAGAGCCCCGCGGCCCTTCACGTGGGCGGCGATCAAGCCGAACAGGCCGCAAGCGATCAGCGCCTCCGACCGGAACGCTATCGCCCCCGCAACCAGGGATCCGACGGGATGCGTCGCGAACAGCAGCGCCCCGAGCGTCGCGGCGCGACGACTCGCGCCCAGAGCCTGGGCTGCCAACAAGAGCAGCATCGCCGCGACGGCGTGCAAGCCGAGGTTCACGGCGTGAAAAAGCGCGGGGTTTCCCCAGGCAGCGTCAATGGAAAGCGAGAGCGCGGTGAGCGGCCGATAGAAACCGGTGCCCGCGAAGGGCTCCCGAAACAGCGCCAGCCACTCGGCGCGCGGCCGAACCGCCAGTCCTGCCGTCAGATGCGCCCGATCGAGCCAGATGAACCCGCCACTCAACACCGTGGCGTGAGCGGCGATGGCGGCGGCGGCCACCCACGACAATCGAGGGCCAGTGCCCGCGCTCTCCAGTCGCGCCCAGACGCTCGCGCTCAGGCGATGAAGGGGGCGCGAGGCTCAGTCCTTGGTGATGTCGAACTCGTCGACGATCTGGTTTTTCACGTTCTTGAAGTAGGCCTTGGCCTGCTTCGGATTTCCGTTGACGTAGAAGTCGATGACCAGGGTGCCGTATTCGGCGCTCTGGTCGCTGGTGTAGATGTGCGCCCACTCTTGCTTGCAACCATAGGGATAGGTGCTGGGCAGGCAGCGAGCCTGGTCCCGAATGCCGGTTCCGCCGAGCCCTGCGACCACCGTGAAGGTGCGTCCCGGTCCTACACAGAGCTTCTTGGGATCGGAGCAGGTCGTGTCCACGACCTGGTTCGTCATATCGGTGAGGGTCTTCGTGCGGTGATAGGAGTGCTCGTGCCCGGTCAACACGATGGCGCCGGCGGCTCGACAATTCTCGTAGACGGCCCAGCCCATCTCGTCGCCCTTGCCGCCCACCTGCATGGCCTTCTGGTTCTTGTGCCAAACGCACAGACGCCAGATGTGATCGTCGGTGGCAAACTGCGTCTTGATGTAGTCGGCGAACTCGGTGTTCTTGCCGTTCTGACCGACAAAGACCACCTTGATCCCGCGGTAGACCATCGAGAACTTCTCGTCGGTGAAGTCGGGGTCGTCGGGCTTGACACCCGCCTTCTGCATGCGGCTCTTGAACTCGGTGGCGTAGGGAGCCCAGGTGGTCTGGTCGTGGTTGCCAACCGCTCCGAAGATCGGATAGTCCGCGCCCAAGACGCTGTTCATCGCGGTGAGCCAAGCGCTCGGGTTGTAGGAGTAGTCGTAGTCGCCGCCGCCGAGGATGAAGTCGGCCTTGTCGGCCTTGGCGAGCCCGATCACGTTCTTGAAGTTCGTACCGCTCGACGTGTCACCGAAGAACGCCATGCGAAGGTTCTGCTTGTCCGGAGGGATGCCAGCCTTGCCGCCCGTGCCGGAACCACCACTGCCTCCGGAGCTGGTGCCACCCGACGAAGTGCCGCCGCCGCCCGCCGCACCGCCGCTGCTCGTACCGCCTCCGCCTGCGCTGCCGCCGCTCCCCGCTGCTCCACCGCTGCTCGTGCCGCCGCTGCTCGTGCCGCCGCTGCTCGTGCCGCCGCTACTCGTGCCGCCGCTGCTCGTGCCGCCGCTGCCGCCTCCGTTTTCGTCGGAGCCACAAGAAACCGCTGCTGCGCTGAGGCCGACGGCGAGCACGAGGGCGGGAGCGATGAAGTCGATCCGGCGGTTCATGGCCTGATTGTCACCTCGCTCCGGGGCCGAAGCAAAGGTGTTGAATGCTTTCACCGGGCCACCCGGCGAAAAAGGTGCGAAACTTCCGGGCGGAGCACCCATGGCTTTGTCCGCAGTCTGCATGGCCGCTGCCATCGGCATGAACGTCCACCTGCCGCCCAGCGACACCCTCGATCTGTCCAAGGAGCTCGGCAGCGAGTGGATCCGCATCGACTTCAACTGGGACATCGGCGAGCCGCAGAAGGGCAAGTACAACTGGGCCCCCTTCGACGCCGTGATCGACGCCGCCAAGGCGAGGAACCTCAAGGTGTTCGCGACCATCGGCTACACCCCAAAGTGGGCGAGCCTGGGCAACACCAAGGGCGACGGCTTCAACAACGACGTGCCCGAGCCCGTCGCCTACAAGGCCTTCGTGCTGGCGGCGACCCAGCGTTACGCCGACGGGCGGGTCGCGGCCTGGGGGACCTGGAACGAGCCGAACCTCGGCGACTTCTTCGAGGGCACGAAGCAGCAGTGGATCGACAACGCTTTCATCCCCGCGGTCGACGCCATCAAGCAAGGGTGTCCGAGCTGCCTGCTCGTCGGTCCAGAGCTCGCCACCATCGGTGACAAGTACGGGGAGTACCTCGAAGCAGCCCTCGCGGCCCGCGGCTCCGATCTCGACGTCATCAGCTGGCACATCTACGCGTCGTTCCCGGAAGACGACTCCGCCGCCGGCGTCAGCAAAGACAGCTTCTACAACAAGCTCGAATCCCATCGCGTCGTCAAGCTGGGCAACACCGTAGTCTGGCAGGGATCGCTCAGCGCGCGCGAAGTGCTGCTGGCGAAGGGCTTCGGCAACCTGCCGATCTGGGTGACTGAAACCGGGCGCGAGGCGATTGTGGGCAACGCGACCGAGCTCGAGACCCAGCGCAAGTACGTGGAGCGCGTGATGCAAGCGCAGAACAAACGCGCCTGGTGGCAGAAGACCTTCATCTACGAGCTCAGCGAGGAGCACCCGAACGGCCTCTGGCCCGACATCCACTGGGGCCTAGCGCTGAGAACTCACGATCCGGACGGCAGCTACGCCGACAACTGGCAGCGCAAGCCCGCCTTCGACGAACTCAAGGCCTGTATCGCGACCAGCCCCAGCGGCACCGGCGGCACCGGCGCTGGCGGCGGTTCGGGAGGCACGCCGAGCGGCGGCGGCAGCGCGGGCACGAGCGGTTCGGGCGGCGCGGCGGGCTCCGGTTTCGGAGGCGACGCGGGCAGCGGCGCCAGCGCGGGCAGCGGCGGCGGCGGCGCGAGCGCGAGCGGTGGATCGGGCGGCGCCAGCGGCAGCACAACGCCCTCCGAGGACGACGGCGGCTGCGGCTGCGCGCTACCGCGGGCGCCCAAGTCCGGCGCGTGGCTCGGGGTCTTCGCCGCCGCAGCCCTGGCGCTCCGTCGAACTGGCAGCAGGCGTTGGAGCGCGATCACTCAGCGGCGCTGACGCTTCTGCTCACCACGTCGATGCCGATCTGCGCGTCGTCGGCGGTCAGCATCGCGACATCGCCCGCGGAGAGCTTGCCCTTCAAGATCTGTTCGGCGAGCGGCGCCTCGACCAGGCGCGCGATGGTGCGCTTCATGGGTCGCGCGCCGAGCGTGGGGTCGAAGCCTCCGGCGTCGAGCAAGAGATCGATGGCCGCGTCTTCTACCTCGAGCCGCACGCCACGCTGCGCCTCGAGCATCCGGCCGACGCCTTCGAGCAGGCGACGGGCGATCTCGCGCACGTCGCTGCGGCTGAGCGGGCTCATGACCAGGACTTCGTCGATGCGGTTGTAGAGCTCGGGGGCCAGGGCCGCCCTCGCCGCTGCAATCACTCGTTTCTCGACTTCGTCGCCATCGGGACCGGCCTCCGCTCCGAAGCCGACCCGGCGCTTGGGCGAGGCGCCGACCTCGCCCGCGCCGAGGTTCGAGGTCATGAGGATGACGGTGTTGGTGAAGTCGATGGTGCGTCCGCGACCGTCGGTCAAGCGCCCTTCATCGAAGACCGCGAGGAAGCTCACCAGCACCTCCGGGTGTGCCTTCTCGATCTCGTCCAGCAGCACGACCTGGTACGGGCGCCGGCGCACGGCCTCGGTCAAGTACCCACCGGCATCGTGGCCGACGTAGCCGGGCGGGGCGCCGATCAGGCGGGCGATGGAGTGCGGCTCGCTGAACTCGGACAGGTCCAGGCGCGTCATCGCCGAATCGGAGTGGAACAGCACCTCGGCGACGGCCTTCGCGGTCTCGGTCTTGCCGACGCCGGTGGGCCCGAGCAAGAGGAAGGTCCCGATGGGGCGCTTCGATCCCAGCCCCGCGGCGTTGCGGCGCAGGATGCGCGCGATGCGTCGGATCACGTCGCCGTGACCGACCACGCGTTCGGCGAGGATCTCTTCCATGCGCAAGAAGCGATCCGCATCGGTCTCGAGCAGGCGCTCGACAGGCATGTCCGCCAGCTCCGCCACGATCTCGGCGACCGCCTCCGGCGTGACGCGCTCCAGGCCGCGCCGCCGAGCGCGGGCGCCGGCCAGATCGACGATGCTGACGGCCTTGTCGGGCAGCGCGCGGCCCGGGAGGTAGCGCACGCTCCAACCGATGGTGAGCGCGAGCGCCGCGTCGTCGTACGCGACACGGTGGTGTACCGAGAGCTTTTCCGACAACGCCTCCAGGACCAGATAGGCGTCTTCTCGGCTGGGCTCTTCGATCTCGACCACGCTGAAGCGTCGCGCCAACGCCTGGTCGGCTTCGATGACCTTGGCGTAGTCCTCTCGGGTCGTTGCCCCGATGCAGGGCAGCTCGCCCTTGGCCAGGGCCAGCTTGAGCTCCGCGCCGATCTCCTCCGCAGCCTCCCCGGCAAAGAGCTGGTGGATCTCGTCGAAGAACAACACCACGCGATTGGCCGAGGCGGCGACCTCTTTGCGTAGCGCACCCAGCCGCGACGCCAAGGCGCCCCGCACACCGGTGCCCGCGATCAGCTCGCTGAGCGGGATCTCGATGATGATGCGATCGTCGAGGGAGAGGACGTCTTCGGCCTCCGCGATGCGCTGCGCGATCCCGCGCGCGACGCTGGTCTTGCCCACGCCGGCGGCCCCGATCAGGCACGGGTTGTTGGCATGGCGCTTGGCCAAGACGTCCAGCGCTTGCTCGACCTCGGTGCGGCGCCCCACCACGGGATCGAGCTCGCCGCGAGCGGCGGCCAGCGTGAGGTTGGTGCCGAGGCCGCAGAGGGTCGGGAACTTCTGGGGGTCGAGGACAAATCGCTCGCCGCCCACCGCGCGCGCGCGGCGCTTTCCGCCGGAGCGCCGTGCCGAGTCGCGCCCCTCGCGCTGCGACGGAGCTGCGCACGTCTCCGCAACCCGCGTGCTCGTCGGCGCTGGCTCGGCCACCAAAGCCGGATCTCGGACCACGGTGGCGCTGCCTCGAACTGGCGGCTTCTTCTCGGTGGCCGGGGGGAAGAGCGGAATCGTCGTTCCGCTCGGCATGCGCGACGGAGGAGCGGCGACTCGCTTCGGCTCCTCCTGGATCTCGCGAAGCGCGAGGGTCCGGCGACGACTGACGAAACCCAGACCCGAGCTCATGGCCGCTGCCCGAAGTCGGGACAGGTCCACGCCGTGTTGGTCCAGCGCGCGATGCGCAGCGGTGTGTCGGTCGCTGGCCAAAGCGATCAGCAAGTGAATCGCTCCCGGCTCGGCTCCTCCCATGCGCGTCGCGATCTCTCGTGCGCGCTGGACCGCGCGGCGAACCGCGTCGTTTTCGTCGTCCGTCACGGCGCGCGCCGCACGCAGCAGCGTCTCGTCGCTCAGGCGCCGCTCGTTGAGCAGATCGGCCGCGACACTCGGCCGCGACGCGATGGCCGCCAGCAGGTGCGCGGTCGTCACCCGCTCTTTGCGATTCACGGCGGCTTGCTCGGCCAGCTTGCGCAGGGCGACCAGCTCGGGCTCGATTCGGGTGGTCATGGGGACACGTGGGGCGCTGCCCTTCTTCTTCCAGTTCCCCATCAAGTCGGCCAAGTTTTGCACCCTGTGATACTCGGGCTTTCGAGCCCCTGCCCGTGTCTCCGTCACCCGTCTCCGAGCTGTTCCCCGCCTCCGTGCGTTCGGTGGTGATCCGGCCGGAGGCCTCCCGGGATCTGATCGAGGGCTTCCACGACGACGTCCGGGCGCTGATTTTCCGCCGCCTTCGTACCGGAGGCAGCGTCTACGCGGCCCTCCACCTCCTGGCGCTGGCGGTGCTCGCGGCCTTCGGCGTGGGCCCGATCAAGGACGCCGCCATCCAGCGCTCGGTGGCGGTGGCCTTCGCCCTCGGGTTCGCGGCCCTGACCTACCTGCCCAGCCTCGAGCGTTGGGCCTTCTCCCTGTCGGTAGCGCTCACCATCGGCAACGCCGCCTACACGGTGCTCCCGATGTTGCGCTACGGCGTGGCCGGCGGCTCCGACGTCGGCATGCTCGTGCTCTTCATCGTGTTCACCGGCTGGGCGTTCCCCTACACCTTGAAGCAAATCCTGGCCGTGCTCGGCATCGTGCTCGCGATGTACCTGGCCGCGGGGCTCGCCCGGGTCAGCCGAGCAGACGCGGGCTGGCTGGTGGAAGGGCTGTTTCTGGTCACGACGGCAGCGGTCATCACCTGCGTCGGCACGCATCTCGCTGATCAGCTTCGGCGCCGCGAGCACCGAGCGCGCTGGGAGCTCTCCCAAGAGCGCGAGGCGGCGGAGCAACTGCTGCTCAACATCCTACCCGCGTCCATCGTCGAGCGGCTCAAGCGCGATCAAGCCGCCATCGCCGAAGGTTTCCTCGAGGCCACGGTACTGTTCGTCGACTTGGTCGGCTTCACGCCGCTCAGCGCCAAGATGGCGCCGACCAAGCTGGTCGCGATGCTGAACGAGATATTCTCCAGACTCGACGCGCTCACCGAGAAGTACGGGCTCGAGAAGATCAAGACCATCGGCGACGCCTACATGGCGGTCGCCGGCGTTCCCACGCCGCGCAAGGACCACGCGGTGGCCGTCGCCAACATGGCCCTCGAGCTCCGCGAAGTGGCGTCGCGTTTCCAGACTCCCACCGGCGAGCCCATCCGCGTCCGGATCGGCATCAACAGCGGCCCGGTCGTCGCCGGCGTCATCGGCACCAAGAAATTCTCCTACGATCTGTGGGGCGACACCGTGAACACCGCCGCGCGCATGGAAGCCCACGCCGAGCCGGACACCATCCAGGTCACCGAGCGCACCTACGAACGCCTGCGCACGCAGTTCCACTTCGAGCCCCGCGGCACCATCGAGGTGAAGGGCAAGGGCGAGATGAAGACGTATGTGTTGATCGGGCCGCGGGCGAGCCTGCGGCCACCGGCGCGGGCGTGAGCGGCTCGCGAAGCTCGGTTACCCCGATGAACCGGAGCCTTGGGCGCGGCTGGAGCGTCGCTCAGTCCACGGTCACGAAGATCTCGCCATCGACCGGCTCCCAGGAGAGCGCGAACGGGGCGGTTTGCGCGACATGCGTCGTGTCGGGGCCCGGCCCCGTCGTGACTTTGCGCTATACTCGCATGCGTGCAGCCGGCGCGCCGCCCAGCCAGCTACCAAGACCTCCTCGCTCTCGCAGAGAACGTGCGGGCGGAGATCCTCGACGGTGAGATCACTGTTTCGCCGGCTCCGCTCCCGCGGCATGCAAGAGCCCAACGCTCCCTGTCGCGCTTCGTTGGCGGACCGTTCGACGACGACGACGGCCGTGGGGGTCCGGGTGGCTGGTGGATTCTGCTCGAGGTGGACGTCGAACTCGGCCCCCACGACGTGGTGCGGCCGGATCTTTCCGGTTGGCGCCGCGAGCGCCTTCCGAAACCCTGGGACACGCGCCCGCTCACGGTCGTGCCGGATTGGATCTGCGAGATCGTCTCGCCCAGCAATGCCACGCACGACCGCGTGAAGAAGAAGAGCCTCTACGCACGCGCCGGCGTGCAGTACTACTGGATCGTCGATCCGGTGGAGCGCGTGCTCGAGGCGTATCGCCTCGACGCGGGGCGTTGGGGCGAGGTCGGAAGCTATGATCACACGGCCCTCGCGCGCATCGAACCCTTCGAAGCCATTGAACTCGAGGTAGGTCGCCTGTTCGCACCACCGGCGGAATGAGCTAGTCTCCAATCTCGCGTTCGCGTGCAGCAACCCGCGTCACGCGACCACGCGGCGGCGGCGAGTTGGGGCAGGCAGTGGGGCGACACCGTGAACACCGCCGCCCGCATGGAAACCCACGCCGAGCCCGACACCATCCAGGTCACCGAACGCACCTACGAACGCCTGCGCACGCAGTTTCACTTCGAGCCCCGCGGCACGATCGAGGTGAAGGGCAAAGGCGAGATGAAGACGCATGGCTTGATCGGTCCGCGGGCGAGCCTGCGGCCGCCGGCGCGGGCGTGATCAGGGACACAGGCCGACGACCGGCACCGGGCTCGTCTGCATCCCCAAGGTCGTTCCGTCGCCGAGCTGGCTGGCCGAGTTCTGGCCCCAGCACAGGGGAGTGCCGTCCGCCACGATCGCGCAGGTGTGATGACGACCCCCGGCCACGCGGACCACGCCCGAGCCGAGGATCAGCACCGGCGCGACCTGGTCGTCGGTCGTGCCTGTGCCCAACTGGCCGCTGAAGTTTTTGCCCCAGCACCACAGCGCGCCTGCCTCCGTCACCGCGCAAATGTGGAGCCGCCCTGACCCGATCTGCGCCACCTTCGCTCCGATCCCCTCGACTTTCGAAGGCTCCAATTGGCCTGCGCCCCAGCACCACAGGCTGCCGTTCTGCTCCAGCGCACACGTGAAATCGAATCCAGCAGTGAGCTCCCTCGGCGGCGTTGCGAGCTTGAACACCGGCGTCGGGGTCGTCTTGGCCTCGGTCGTTCCGTCGCCGAGTTGGCCGTTGTGGTTGAAGCCCCAACACCAAACTGTCCCGTCGCTGGTGGCCGCGCAGCTGTGGCCGTCGCCTACGGTTACTTGGGTGACGCCCGCACCGACGGAATTGACTCGCTTCGGCAGCGGCTGGTCGACCGTCGTTCCGTCGCCGATTTGCCCGGAGTAGTTGCTGCCCCAGCACCACACGCTGCCATCGACTCTCACCACGCAGGTGTGCTTGTGGCGGGATGCGACGGACACTACGTCCGAGCCGATCGCGGTCGTCGAGACCCCATCGCTACCGAGTTGTCCGGCGTCGTTGGAGCCCCAGCAGGAGACGGCTCCCGCCTTGGTGAGCGCGCACGCGTGATGCCAGCCCGCCGCGATCTGGACCACCTCCGTCCCGAAGGAGGTCAGCCGAACCGGGTGGGCGCTTTGGACGAAGTCGTCCAAGAACGCGTAGCCCGCATCTCCCCAGCACCAAGCGCTGTCGTCGGTCCTCACCGCGCACGTGAATTCCCAACTTGCGCCGATCTGCCTCACGCAGCCACCGCCACCCCCTGCGTCAGGCGCAACTCCGCCCACCCCAGCGGTCCCACCGTTGCCGCCGGAGTGCGTGACGCCGCCTCCGCCCGCGGCGCCCGTGCCGTCGATTTGCTCAGCCCCGCACCCCGCCCCCACCAGCGCCACCAAGACGACCCAGATCCGACCGTTCCGACTGGATGGAGTTGGCATGTTCGACCTCGCTGGTCACCCGCAGTCGCAAGCGCAACCCGTGGGCCCGCATGGGTCTGCGCAGCCGTTCACTGCATCCTCCTCACGGAAGGCGCGACCACCACGCGATTCGAGCTCATCGAGTTCACGGACGCTGCGTCGAACACGGCGAGCCGAGAGCAGCAGGTGGAAGTGAGCTGCGCCAGTTGCGGCGCGACCTGCGTAGCCTTCTGACAGGCACAGTGGCACTTGAAGCCCAAGCGTTTCGACTTCGTTCACGGTCTTCCAGGTCAAGTCCGTCGTGAACGTCCCTCCGCTGAGCTGGGTGAATGCGCCCAGGAACTTCGACTTGTCCTTCGAGAAGAGCTTCCCGCCGGCGATGTCGGACAACCCATCGGGATCGGTCACGTCGACCGTGAGCTTCACGGTCGCGAGGTCGCCGTCGAGCGCGCCGCTCAGCAGGACGTTCTTGATGACCGGAGCCGCTGGCGTTGTAGAACGCATCCCTCCAGAAAATACCACAAACGCAAGCTCATCGCCCTGGGGTGGACCGCAAGTGCGCCGGATCGCCACCCCGAGCCCGGGCAGAGCCCACGCTGCGCCGCGCGGCAGACGCGGACCCGGGAGTGAGCAGCCGCAGCCGCCCTCGAGTGCCTGCGCACCCAGCGACGCCGACTGGTGCGCGACCCCACCGCAACTCGGCCTGCAGCCAGTCTCGGCACGACGCGCCCCCTCCATCCGAGCAAGCGTCGGCGGAGGTCATTCCGTGCGTGCAAGCGCCCTCGAGCCCGCAACGCTGTCACAACTCGACCGCCGCTGGCGCTTGCCGGATAAGGAGGGGGCAGGCGGCGCGCAGCCGCGCGATAGCGCGGCGAGCAACGACCGGGGGAGGCAGGACAAGAGGTGAAGGGCAAGGGCGAGATGAAGACGTATGTGTTGATCGGGCCGCGGGCGAGCCTGCGGCCACCGGCGCGGGCGTGATCAGCCACTCCCGACTCGAGGACAGAGACCCACGACCGGCACGGCTGGTCTGCGTCTGGTTCGTGCCATCGGCGAGCTGGGTCCAGGTGTTCTGCGGCACGATGATGAGGGAAGGCTGAGCCCGCGATTGTCGCTGCCTCCCCTTGCCGGACGAAGAGGCGCCCGAGCACCTCTTGCGGGTCTGTGCGGCGATGGCGACCTCAGCGGCTCACCGAACCGCCTGGCGCTTGTGGCGCGTCGAGACGTCGGTGGGGACCGGGCGCTCCCGAGGGGCCCGCGGGTGGCGATCACCTGGCGAAGAGTGGCGATCGCCGCCCCCGCGGGCACTTGAAAACTCACGAATCTCGTCAGCTTCGAGCTGGGCACGACCTTCGCTCTCTCTCGCTTGCCGTGCCGCGCCTCGCGCTGCCCAATCCAGCGCTCGACGCTTCGAATAACCATATGCATAATCTCTCACAAGGTTATGGACCTTCGACATGCCGCGCTGGCTACCCAGGGACTTGATGCGCATCCACGCGCTCGGGTCCCAGGGGTGCGTGCGTCTGACGTACAAGGCCGACCGAGAGGCGGTCGCCCTGGGCCTCGCAGTGGAAGACGTGCGCCAGGTGGTCGAGGGCCTGAGCCCGACCGACTCGGCCGGTCGCCTTGCGTCCGAGGTGACGGGCGAGTGGATGTACGTCTTCAAGCCCGCCGTCGAGGGACGGATCATCTACGTCAAGATCGTGCTCCGAGAAGACTGCGTGATCGTGTCGTTCCACGAGGACGAGGCTGTCGATGACGAAGAAGGGTAGCAAGCCACGCCAAGCAGCGCGTCGTGGTCGCGAGCTTCCCGCCGACGCTTGCCCGGCCTGCGGAACGATGATGAGGGAAGCACGCGGGCGGCTGAAGCTGCCGATCAACGGAGAGGAGATCGCGGTGCCGTCGGCGTCGCACCTGAAGTGCCCGAAGTGCGGAGAGATCGTGCTGCGGTTCCGGGAGGCCAAGCGGCTCCACGAGGACGCGATCGGAATCTACCGGAAGAAGCACGGGCTGCTCTCGGCCGACGAGATCCGCGCCATTCGGGCGCAGTTCGAGCTCAAGCAAAGCGACCTGGCGCGACTCCTGCGCCTCGGCGCGAACACGGTTTCCCGCTGGGAGTCCGGGCGCAACGTTCAGACGGCGGCGATGGACATCCTGCTGCGGCTGATCCGCGACCTGCCGGGCAGCGTCGCGTACCTGCGCGCCCGTGCGGCTTGAAATTTTTGCTTGCGTCCTGAGACGAACGCCCCTGGACACGAGGCGCCACTTCCCCCTGCCGCGAGCGCCGCCATCAGCAAGGGCAGCGGCAAGCGAGTTGAACAGGTTGTGGGTGGCTGTCGGCGGCGTGATGCGCGAGTTGCATGTTCAGCTAGCGGTCCCGCGCCACCCGACCCAGCTCGGCCCCACATCCCCCATAAACCCCCGAAACCGCCGCTGTCGCTCCGGCCCTGGCGCTGGCACGCTAGCGCGATGAATCTCAAGCGTTTGGGGGTGGCGACGTGTTTCTTGGTCGGGCTCAGCCTGGTCGGCTGCAGCGAGGATGAGGACGAATCAGTGCCTCGTGGTAGCGGCGGATCGGGCGGTAGCGGCGCGGGCGGCGCGGGCGGCGCGGGCGGCGCGGGCGGCACAGCAGGCTCCGCTGGCGGCACGGGCGCGGTCGGCGGAACCACCGGCGGCGCAGGCGGGGCCACCGGTGGCGCAGGCGGGGCCACCGGTGGCACTGGCGGGGCCGCAGGCGCCGCGGGGGCGGGCGGCTCATGCGCGCCCGTGACGCAATGCGGCTGGGACGCTTCTCAGGATCTCTACCAGTGCGGCTTCCAAGGCGCAGATCCCGGCGGCACCGTGCGTGCGTGCCCGGATGGCTTGGTCGCTGGCTCATCGGACTGCAAAAGTCTGCCCGTGTTCGGGGGTGGGGGGGTCGGCCAATACTGCTGCGACGCGAACGGTGATCTGTGGGGCTGCATCTACGGAGCCGGCAGCGCCAAGCTCTCGCGCATCGAGTGTACAACGAGCTGCTGAGCGCGAGCGCCGGCGCGCTGCTCGACGGAGCGGCACCATCAGGACCGTGGCGCCCCGGATGCGCTCGAGCGGCTGCCATCTTGGTCCGCGGCTGCCATCTACTACGCGGCTGACGGGCGCGCGTTGCCAGTGCTGGTTTGCGCCGGCAGCGCCCACCAACGAGTTTCCCGATGTCGGCATCTTCAACGGCTACGTCCGGGCATTCCGCAAGGAACAGATCGACGATGAGTGGGCGAAGCCGACCGAGGCGACGCTGGGGTCGCGGCTCACCGAGCTCGACCCGAACGTCGTGAGGGGGCCCCTGCTCGAGCGCCGCTGCGGGCTCTGCGTGCTGGGCTACATCATCGCCGCGGCGGAAGAGGGAAGAAACCCGCAGCCAGGAGTGGATCTGCCCGCATGGGACCGCGGTTCCCCTGGACGCGCTGAACGAGAGTGCGGTCGCGCTTCGCCGAGCGCGTGTGAGTACCCATCGCATGTGCCGGCGATGTATGTTCGCTCGCCTTGAGCCGCGCGAAAGAACCGGTGCTGTGGTTCCGCAAGATTTGGAGCGTGCCGCTCCGCGTGGCGCTGCGCGCGGTGCTCTACGCGCTCGTGGGCACGGCGGGCATCGGGCTGACGCTGCCCGCTCTCACGCGGGGCGAGGGGTGGCCGTTGGTCGTGTGGGTCGCAGGCCCGTTGCTCGTGCTGTTGTTCGCCGGCCTGAACGAGATTGGCGCGCTGCCACCGGAGCAGGAGACGCACAAGCGGGGGATCGTGCTCACCTTGGACCAATGCCTGGCGCTGGGTTTCGGCGTGCTGCTTCTCATCACGGTGGTGTCGGGCGTCAATGACATTTCGAAGCTGGAGAGCTTCGACGTGTTTCATCTCTTGCCGGCAGTCTTCGCGGGGCTCTTCGCCGTCATCGCGACCGGGCTCTTGGCACGGCCACTCTGGGGCACCCTGTCGGTCGAGCTCGGCGTGGACGAGGGCGGCGTGCGCCTGCGGCGCCGCGGTGCCTCCAGCTACTGGCCGTTCGACCTATTGCGCGACGCGCGCGTTCAGGTCCGCGGTTTGTCCCCGCGGCTCGTGGTCCGCGACCGCACGGGACGCGCGGTGGTGGAGCTGCCGCTGCTCGGCAAGCGCGCTCTGGAGCGCGGACATGCCCTCTGCGACGCGATCGAGGCGGGCATCACGGACGCACAAGCAGGTGAGGAATGCCCCGCGGAACTCCGCCGGGGAGAGCGGACCATGCGTGAGTGGCTGGACGGCTCGCGGCGGCTCTTGGCGGCAGCCCGCGCCGGCAACTATCGCGTTCGCGTGAGCGAGGAGCAGGTGCTGGCGACGCTGGAGAACGTGGCGGCGCCGATCGATGCACGGGCGGCGGCGGCCTACGCGCTGCTCGCTGCTCGCTCACCCGGTGTGCGCGAAGAGGTGCGACGACGCATTGGCCCAGCGTCACCCCCGCTGGTGCAGCTTGCGGTACGTCTGAGCGACGAGGGTCCGAGTCTGATTGACGACGCCGCTCTGGAAGGCGCCATCGAGAGCCTCGACGAGATCGATCGCGCCGAAGCCCTCGAGCTGCTCGAGCGCAATGGCTGACGAGAACACCTAGGCGTTCCAGCGGACCGCGAGCTTGCTGGTCAGCAACACGGCGAGCCAAAAGTTTGCCGGGCGGCCGCCGGCGCGGGCGTGAGCAACGCGCGAGCGGCGCGCGCACGCAGCACGCAGGGTGCGGAGATCGAGCACCGGGCCGAGCGCGGGTAGCGGTAGAGCGAGGCTTCGTCGAGCGTCTCACCAAGGCGATTCACAATTGCACCGGAGGGTCGCACGCGATCTGCAAGGCTTGCCGCGCGCTGGGCTCTTCCCGCGAATTCTTCGCTGCAGCGGGCCGGTTGGTCTCAGAAACTCGGGCTAACCCGGCTGGAATGTAGCTTGCATAGGCGCGCGCATGCGTTGGGAGAGATTGAGCTTCGCGCCCTGGTGCGTCCTGTGCAGCGTGCTCTCCTGCACGCCGAACGCGGCTACGCCCTCGCCAGCTTCGTCGGCGACCACGTCGGACGCGCCGACGTCGGAATCGACGACGGTGCCCGCTGATCTCTCCGCCGCGCCGCCGGCGTCGACGCCTGAGCCGCAAAACTCTGGCTTGGCGAATCCCGCCTCAGTTCATTGTAAGAAGAACGGAGGCAAGCTCGAGATCGTCAACGAGCCGGCGGGGGAGGTTGGGGTCTGCGTCTTTGCTGACGGTTCGCGTTGCCGCGAGTGGGACTTCCATCGCGGCCGCTGTGCACCCGGAAGTTGCCGGGAACAATCTGGCAGGTGCCCGCCGTGAGCGGGCGAATTGGAGAAAATATCATGATTCGTCGTCGAACTTTGCTCTTGGGCACGGTCGGGTTTGCAACCGGGATCGCATTGACATTCGGTGGAGTGGCAGGCGGGGAGCCAAAGCCGGTGAAGCCGAAGGCGGCGCTGACGCTGAAGGTCAAGCCGATCGTTGCGGGCGCGAAGCTCAAGCAAGCGCTGGCCGGCAAAAAACCGTTCGTGGAAGCGAAAGTCCAGGCGGCGCTCGGCTACACCGCCAAAGGTTTCCCACAGCTGACATTGGCGAAGAGCAAGCGCAAGGTGGTGCTCGAGCGAGTCGACGTTCCCGAGCCGGGTCCGCCCAAGAATCTCCTCACGGCTGCCGCAGTGCTCGACCCCAAGCTGAAGGCCTACCAGCCCCATTTCACCTCGCCCTACCTGAAGTTCGAGAGGCCGCCGAAGATCGCACTCATCCCGGACACCCTGAGCCACGTCGCTCGCCAGACGGGCATCAAGAACCAGGGCGGGCGCGGCACCTGCGTGGCGCATGCGGCCGTGGCGGGCATCGAGTCCTGGTACAAGTGGAAGAACGACGTGACGCGCGATCTCTCGGAGCAACACGCGTTCGAGATCTTCATGGCGAAGGAGGGCAAGAAGTCCTGTTGGAACGACGGGCTACAGACCTGGCGGGCAGCCGAGTACCTCACGACGGACCGCGCTTGTTCCAACTGGGCGTACACCCCAGCGCTGCCGGCGTGTGACGTCACCGTCCCGGCCACCTGCAGCAGCACGGCGACCAACGGCCACACCTCGACCCGGTTGATGTTTGCCACCGCGCAGGGCGGCACGGGAACGCAGGTTGCCGAGAACACGAGTTACCTCGAGAGCGTGCTCGCCGCGGGCAACGACATCATCTTCGGCATCTACGTTGCTGGCGCCGATTGGTCCGATCCAACCATCGACACGGGCGTGGTGGACGTTCAGCTCGTGGGCGGCAATCCGGCCGCCGCTTATGCCGGCCATGCCATGTTGATGGTCGGCTACAACCGCGCCGGCAACTACTTCGAGATGAAGAACAGTTGGGGTGCGGACTCGGGTCACGCTGGCTACGTCCGGCTGAGCTACGAATACGTCCAGACCTACGCGAAGTATGGCTACTACATCACGGGGGCGACCACGCCCTAGCGCTGACTGAGTGCGCTCGCTCGACAGCGCGTGGCGGCGTCGATGACGTGCCCGTCGAACCACCCACCAAGCCTTCCGCATCCAACCGCTTGCGGAAGGCTTGGCGCGTAGGAAATCCCATCTGGCAACACTCGCCGGGACTCGGGGTACGCGCGTCGCAGTTCGAGGTCGAGAGTGGCTCAGGGCGGGCCGCCCAGCGCTTCGGACCGGAGCAGCGGGGACAATCTCTCCAGCGATGTCGCCGGTGGTGCAGCCCCGCGTGACGCTCAGGGCAGCGGACCAAAGCTTGCCACGAAGGCGTCACTCCCTCCGACGGCGGTCAGCAGCGACGTGCCGATGCTGGCAGTGCCGGTGACAGAGCCGCTGATCACGACGCTGTTAGAGACGGGGCTGATGGCCAAGCCTCGTTGGAGCAGCTTGCCCGTGGTCGGCGCATAACCTGCGGAAGCCACGTGCGCGCCGGTAGAGCCGGTGAGACGGACCATGAACAGCGCGTCGCCGCTGCCGGCCGGCAAGTTGCCGCCGCCAAAGTTGAGAGCGCCGGAGAGATAGCTGCCCGCAACAATTGGATCGCTGCCGAAAAAGGCAACGGAGTTGCCCAGGTCGAAGCTCCCCCGCCGGCGGCGACCGACCACAAGTGGGAACCATTCGAGCCGTTGAACTTGGCGATCACGACGTCGGACAGTGCGACGTAAGGGAGCACGGCGCCGCCGAGAGTGATGGCAGTGCCCATGGACCCGGTAACCACGGGATCGCCGGCGGGGTCCACCGCAATGCCAGACAACGCATCGCCGAGCGTCCCGCCGAACGCTTTCGACCACAGGTGGGCGCCGTTCGCGGAAGCGAGCTTGCCGACGATCATGTCCAGGCTGCCGGCGGTCGGCAGGGACCCGCCTCCCAGGTCAATGGACGTGGTGAAGGAGCCGGCAACGAAGGCATTTCCGGCGGAATCCACCGCCACCCGGCCCAAGCGCTCCTCGCCGGTGTCGCCAAAGCCCTTCGACCAGAGGTGCGAGCCGTCACTGCCCTTGTACTTGGCGACAAAGGCGTCCATGCCCCCCTTCCCAGTGAAGGTGGCGCCGCCGAGCGAGTACGACGCAGAATATGCCCGACCCACGATCACCACGTCGCCGGTGGGCGGGACCACCGCTACGCTCTGGGCGTATTCGGCGATGAGTCCGCCGACCAGGGTGGACCAGATGTGCGAGCCGTCGCTGCCCTTCAGCTTGACGATGAAGGCGTCTACGCTTCCCTTGCTGGTGAGCAGCCCGCCGCCGAAGTTGGTGCTGTCCGCGCCGCCCGTCACCACGATGTCGTCGCTGGCGTCCACCGCCACCCCGTAGGCAATGTCGATCCCCGTGCCCCCGAACTGCTTGGACCACAGATGGGCGCCGCTCGGTGAGAGCTTGACGACGAAGGCATCGGGGTGGGTCCCCAGGGCGGTGAACGTCGCGCCACCGAAGCTCACACTGCCCCAGAACTCGCCAACCAGAATGATGTTGCCTTGCGAGTCCACGGCGACCGTGTGCGCGTATTCCTCGGTCGTATCGCCGAATCGCTTGGCCCAGGGACCACACTGTGAGATGGCGCTGGCGCAGCCGCCGCTTTTGCAATCCGCTCCGGCGGAGCAGGTCTGGCCGTTCAGACACCCCGAGCACAGGTTGCCACCGCAATCGACGTCGCTCTCTGCGCCGTTCTTCACGCTGTCGGTGCAGCTTGCAGCCTGGCACTTGTTGCCCAAGCAAATAGCGCTCTGGCAGTCGCTGGCCTGCGCGCAGGCCAGGGGGGCGGCGCACTTGGGGCATATGGGCCCGCCGCAGTCCACGTCCGTTTCCAGGGCGTTCTTCGCAGTGTCGTTGCAGCTCGCGATCTGACAAGTGCCGGAAGAGCACACCAGGCTCTTGCAGTCAGCGCCGGCGCCACAGATCTGACCGTCGTTGCAGCTGGCACAGCTTCCGCCGCAGTCCTTGTCGGTTTCGTCGCCGTTGAGCACGCCGTCCAGGCAACTTGCCGGAACGCACTTGCCGCTGGCGCACAGCCCGTTCACGCAATCGGACGGCGCGACGCACGCCTTGCCATCGGCGCACGCGCCGCAGGTGGACCCGCCGCAGTCGACGTCGGTCTCGTCCGCGTTCTGGGCGAGGTCGCTGCAGGTCGGGGCCTGGCACACGCCGCCCTTGCACACCTTGCTCAGGCAGTCGGCGGAGACCGCGCACGCCTTCAGAGCGGCGCACGCGGGGCATGCGTTGCCACCGCAGTCGATGTCGCTTTCGTCGCCGTTCTTGTAGCCGTCGGTGCAGTTCGGCGGCTGGCATTTGCCGCCGGCGCACACGCTGCTCGCACAGTCGCCGGCAAGCTGGCACGGCTGTCCGGTGCTACACAGGCAGCCGCCACCGCAGTCGACGGCGACCTCGGAACCGTTCTTCACGCCGTCCGAGCAGGTGCCCGAGCCGGCATCATTCGCGTCCGGCTGGCCCGTGTCCGGCTGGCCCGTGTCCGGCTGGCCCGCGTCCGGCTGGCCAATGACGTTGTTCGTCGACTCGCTGGAGCACCCCGATGGGAGCAACGCAAAGCCAACCAGCAGCGACAGCACACCCCCAAAGCACCCCGATCCGAACCTTGCACCCCAGGCCATTCCCCAAAGTAATCTGAACCGGCCGGGGGGACAATCGAGCCGTGGCAGAGGCGCAGATCTGACGAAAACGTGACCGAACTCTGACGCCCGCACGTCGAGCCGCGTCGCAAGCTCGGAGGGCATGTCACCCGAACGCCGCTACCGGCTGGTCGATCGATTGGTCCTGCACGAAGGGCCCATGGATTTCGCCGCGCTCGCGGGGCGCGTGATCCCGAACAGCACCCGGTTTCTGATTTTGGATCTCGACCGCACGCTGCACCTCGGCCGCAACATGGGCGAGCTGCTCGGCTGGGAGATCGCCGCGCTGCGCGCCTTCGGGCGGGAGCAGCTGGAGTCGATGGAACCGCGACGCGAAACCGGGCGCTTGGCCTTCGATCCGCGCAGCCTGGCCGGCTCGCTGCGCTACCTCTGGCATGGCGGTAGAACCTGGGCTCGGCCGGGGCTCTACTACTTCCTCTGCGGCAAGCTCCCGGAGAAGCACGACCTGCTGCGTGCTTGGACCTACCGTCGCTTCGGACCCGAGCCGGTGCGTGTGGTGCAGCGCGTTCCGCAGGACACGATGCTCGAGTTGTTGTCTGAGATCCCCGACGAGGTCGCTCGCGAACTGGCCGAACGGGTCTGGGACCGCCACGCCCCGGACCAAGTGATCCGCCGTGAAGACCTCGACGCCCTGCGTGCGCGATGTCCCGGCCTCCGAATCGTGATCACCAGCGCCTCGCCCCGCGTCGTGGTCGAGGTGGCGCGAGACCGCCTCGGAGCGGATCACGCGGAGTGCTCCGAACCCGGACGCATCAACTCCGGACCGGCGAAGATCACTCGCCTCGCCGCGCGATTCCCGGACGCCCTCCGACCCGAGACGGAGAGCGTGGGAATCACCGACACCGGCTACGGAGAAGATCACTGTTGGGCGCAGCATCTGACGCGGGTCGTTGATGTGAACAGCGACTCGCCTTTCTCGCCATTCGTCGAAACCACGTCTCCCCTCGAGGCGGTGCATTCGGCGCAGTTGCTCACGAACTTGGAGCGACAGCGCCGAGCCGAAGGGCAACCGGGCTGGCTCGACGATCGTCGCGCGTCCGGTCCCCGGACAGTTGGTCGGGCATTCACGGGCCTCGAACTGTCGTCGCGCTTGAGCGATCGGGCACAGCTGCTCGAAGCCGCGTGTCAGGACCGCGTCGGCAACGCTTGGCACATCGCGCGCTTGAAGCGCGACGCGCGACGCGAGTTGGAACACGCGCCGCGCGCGCCCGGCGCTGACGCGCCAGATCTCCGCGCGCCCAGCCTCGAGATCTGACTCCCGACCACGTCCCTCGAGCATCAGCCTCGAGGGCGGGGCCGGGCCGGCGCTGCGCCCAATCGCGCGGCGGTAGCGGCGTCGCAAATCCTGCTATGCTCGCGGCGATGCGACGATCTCGAGTCGGGGTGATGTTGCTCGCCTTCGCGAGCGGGGTGGCGTGCGGCAGCAGCGGCTCGGGCGGCGGCGCCGCCGTCGATGGCGGTTCGGGAGCCGGCGGCTCGAGCGGTGGCGGCGGTTTGCCCGCGGGCGGCACCGGAGGCGTCAGCACTGGAGGCACCGGGGGCGCGAGCGGTGGCGGCGGTTTGCCCGCCGGAGGCACCGGCGGCGTCAGCACCGGAGGCACCGGGGGCTCGAGCGGTGGCGGCGGTTTGCCCGCCGGCGGCACGGGTGGCGTCAGCACCGGAGGTGGCGGAGCGCCCGGCGGAGGCACGGGTGGCGTCAGCACCGGAGGTGGCGGAGCGCCCGGCGGAGGCACGGGTGGCGGCGGCACCGGCGGCACCGGCGCTTGCCCGAACGTCGCCGGCCAATGGACACTGAGCGGTGACTGCGGCCTCGGCGCCTGCACCGTGACCCAAGCGACCGGGAGTTGCTCGACCACCGTGAGCTGCAACACCGGCACGACCTGCACAGGCTCGCTGTCGGCATCGCAACTCAGCGTCAACTGCTCGCTCGGCGGCGTCAGCGCGACCTGCACTTCCACCGTGTCCGCGACGACCTGGACGGCTGGCGCGTGCAGCGTCGGCGGAGTCAACTACTGCAGCTTCACCGCCACGAAATCCCCAGGGCCGCCCTAGGCTCGCGCCGCACTGGTGCGTTTCGCCGCGGTGCCGCAGTCTGCGGCGCAACCCGCGACTGATACAGCGAGACTTGCCCGCGCGCAGCGCACTTTTCCGCACGGCATCCCACTTGCTTCTTGCGGGTCGCCCCTCGAGGGGGGGGCACACCAAGTGAGGATTCGACATGGCAAAGATCCGCAAATCCGTAAGCATTCGCGCGCCGCTCGATCAGGTTTTCGAGTTCCTGACTCGTCCCGAAAACCTGCCGGAGGTCTGGCCCAGCCTGGTAGAGGTCAGCAACGTCAAGCGGGCGACCAACGGCGCCCACAGCTTCGACTGGATCTACAAGATGGGTGGGTTGCACTTCCACGGCCACTCGGCGACCGCCGAGGTGATCCAAAACCAGCGCGTCATCGTCAAGAACGAGAAGGGCATCCCCAGCACCTTCACCTGGGCGTACTCGGGCGAGAACGGCCAGTGCAAGGTCGTGCTCGACATCGAATACGCGTTGCCCAGCAAGCTCTTGGACAAGCTGGCAGAACCGCTCCTCCACCGTATCAACGAGCGAGAGGCCGAGTCGCTCTTGGACAACCTCAAGCTCCGGATGGAGATGGGCGCAAAGGTAGCGGCGCCGAAGGCGCCCCCGGAGGCCCGGCCGCGGTAGCTCGAGCGATCCGTGCGGTCCCGAGCGTCGGGGGGCGCCCGGGGCCCGCGGATCCTCGCTCACACCCCAGCGTTCACTCCCCTGCGACGGAGCAATCGTCTAGGCTGCGGCGCATGATCGCCATGCGCGCCCTGGTGGCGCTTGCGCTCGCTGCTTGCTCGGCTCAGCCCCCGAAGGGCGAGACGGCAACGCCCGTCCACACTGCGATCCCCGAGCCGACGGAGCCCGGCGCCGACACCACGGGCGCCGATCTGGCTCCTACGCAGGCAAAGAGCGACCCCGTGAGCCCGGCGCCCCGGCTCGACGCAGCCGTCGCGAAGTTCCTCGCGGCCGCCAACTCCGACGACGACGCCGGCGCGGAGCGAGCGTCGACGCCCGATTGCTGGAGCAAAGAGTGCTCGAGCTTCGCTGGCCAAGCGGGCAAGAAGTTCCAAGCGCGCGTGAGCGGTGATGCCCGGGCCGACCAGCATCGTGCCGTGGTGCCGGTCGATGTCGTGTGCCCCGGCGAGCGCAAGTGTGACTTCGTTCACCTCTTGTTCGAGATCAGCAGCGGGGCGTGGCTCGTGGCGGACGTCACCGAAGACGACGCCAAGGCGAAGGCATGGATCCCCTGACCCGACCTCGGCCCACGACGGCGAGACTCAGCAGCCAGATGGCGAAATCACGAAGGCCGGGTCCCCGAGATCGTCGGTGACGTTACCGGCGCCGCCAAAATCCTTATTTCCCCAGGGATCGAAGTCGAAGAGTTCGCTCTTCGTCCAGCCGTTGGTGGAGCTGATGAACCCGTTCTGGCTGAGGTTGTTGGTGAGCGGCTTTCCGGGCTCCCCTGCGTTGACGAATTCCGGCGCCGCGGGGGTCGGGTTCAGCGTGCAGCCGCCGAAGTCGCAGATCACGTTGAGATCGCAGGTGCCTTCGTCGACGTAGGTGCCGTGTTTGTTCACGCTGGCGAAGACGACCGGGAACGCCGCGCCGTTCTTGCTGGCGGTCTTGCAGGGCTTGCAGCCCGGCAATGAGCCGCAGGTCGTGGTCTTCTCGCACAGCGTGCCCTGGTGGGAGATGGCGCGAACCGCCAGGAGCCCGGCCGGGGCGGGAGTCTTCGGATCGACGACGGCGCCGAACACCTCGTCGTCACCGGCGTGGCCGGTCGCGCCGCAGTCGCTCTCGAACAGCGCCACGTACCAGATGGCGATCAGGCTCGCGTCGGCCGGGTGCGGCGCCGCCCGGAACAGCACCCCGTGCCGCGGACACTTGTCGTCGGGGGCGATGGCGAAATATGGAAAGTAGCCCTTGGCGACGGCGAGCTCGACGGCGTCGTCGAGTCCGTCGCCGTCCAGATCGCCCGAGCTCGCATCGGCCTCCGCGTCGGCTCCGGCGTCCGTCGAGCCACCCGTGCCGGCGGAGCCTCCGAGCGAACCGCCGCTGCCGCCACCGGACACTCCAGCGCTGCCAGCGGCACCACCGCTCGGGGCCCCGCCGCTCGAATTCCCTGGCTCGCGGTCCTCGGAGCCGCAGGCGGCGAGCGGCGGAAAGCTGGCGATGCAGACCCAGATCGTCGCCACGCGTGCTCGCATCACCCCTGAGCCTACTCTGGATGCAGGAGCGCGCCCACGGCGCGACTGTCTCCGCGACGCGCCGTGGGCTAGCGTCCGCGGCCATGAGCGAGGGAAACAAGCACGATCCCTACATCCCGGCGCACGTCGCGCTGCGCGAGCTGACGCCGCTGCCCCTGATCGTCGGCACGCTGCTCGGCATGGTCTTCGGCGCCTCGTCCCTCTACCTGGTACTCAAGGTCGGGCTCACCGTGAGCGCATCGATCCCGGTCGCCGTGATCTCGATCACGCTCTTCCGCTTGCTCTCCAAGTTCGGCCTGAAGAACGCCACCATCCTCGAGAACAACGTGGTGCAAACCGCCGGCTCGGCCGGTGAGTCCATCGCCTTCGGCGTGGGCGTGACGATGCCTGCGATCATGATCTTGGGATTCGACCTCGAGATCACGCGCGTCATGCTGGTGGCGGTGCTCGGCGGCCTGCTCGGCATCTTGATGATGATCCCGCTCCGACGCGCCCTGATCGTCGAACAACACGGCTCCCTGAAGTACCCCGAGGGCACCGCCTGCGCGGAGGTCTTGAAGGCGGGGGCGAGCGACGAGTCACGCGCCGCAGCGCACTCGGCCGGAGCGCCCATCGAGGAGACCGAAGCCGGTGGCGGCAAGATCATCTTCGCCGGCTTCGGAATTGGTCTGGTCTACAAGGCGGTGATGGTCGCGCTGCGCGGCTGGAAGGACGTCCCGGAGAAGGTATTCACGTCGATCTTGAAGGGCGGCAGCGTGTCCGCCGAGATCTCGCCGGAGCTGCTCGGGGTCGGCTACATCATCGGCCCGCGCATCTCCGCGATCATGTGCGCGGGCGGCGTGCTCGCGTACTTGGTGCTGATCCCCGCCATCAAGTTTTTCGGCGACGGCCTGACGCACGCTCTGCCACCCGGCACCATTCCGATTCGGGAGATGAGCCATTACCAAATCCGCGGGGCGTACGTGCTCTACATTGGCGCGGGCGCGGTCGCCGCCGGCGGCATCATCAGCCTGGCCCGCTCGCTGCCGACGATTTGGCAAGGCATCAAGGGTGGCCTGCGCGATCTGCGCGGCGGCTCGAGTCAGGCGGCCGGGGACCGTCCACGCACGGACCAAGACCTGTCGATGAAGTGGGTTCTGATCGGCTGTTTGGTGTTGATCACCGCCATCACCTTGGCGCCAACGCTGCGAATGAACGTGCTGGGCGCGGTGCTGATCGTGGTGCTCGGCTTCTTGTTCGTCACCGTGAGCTCGCGCTTGACCGGAGAAATCGGCTCCTCGTCGAACCCCATCTCGGGCATGACCGTCGCCACACTCCTGCTCACCTGCGGCGTGTTCCTGATCCTCGGCTGGACGTCGCCGCCGTACTACGTGACGGCGCTCAGCGTCGGGGCCATCGTGTGCATCGCGGCATCGAACGGCGGCACGACCTCTCAAGATCTCAAGACCGGCTTCTTGGTGGGAGCAACCCCGAAGTACCAGCAGTACGCCATCTTGGTCGGCGCCCTTGCGTCGGCGCTGGTGCTGGGACCGATTCTGCTTCGCCTCAACGACGCCGCGACCGTGTATGTGCCCCAAGCGACCTTCCAGCAGGTCGAACCGGTTTCGGTGACCGATGACGTGATAACGGCGCTGCCGAGCTGGCGCGGCACGCCGCCAGGGGCCGGCGGCAGCTACAAAAAGCTGGCTCAGCTCGACGAGAGCGCCGCCCCCGACTCGAAGACGGTACGAGTGCCGAACCTCGCGCCGGGCAACTACGTCGTCGACGTGCGCACGAAACAGGTCACGCACAAGATCGACGAGACCTTCAGCGCCGAGCTCGTGACCAGCGTCGCGGGGCTCGACAAACGTGAAGCGCTGGCGGGTCCCCAGTCCAAGACCGATCCGGCGACCTACCGAGTCTGGCAGAAGACCGCGAGCGAGGGTGGCCCCCCGGGCAAGTACCTGGTCGACGATACAGGTCGGGCCGTCTACCTGGTCGATCCGGGCATCAACGGCACCCACGCCCTGCGGCCGGACGGCAGCAAGGTGACCAAGTTCGACGCGCCAAAGGCCACGCTGATGTCCTACATCATCAAGGGCATTCTGAACCGCGAGCTTCCCTGGAGCCTGGTGTTGCTCGGCGTGATGATCTCGGTGGTGCTCGAGCTGTCGGGGATCCCGTCCCTCGCCTTCGCGGTCGGCGTCTACCTGCCGATCTCGTCGTCGACGCCCATCTTGGCCGGCGGGCTCGTGCGCTGGCTGGCCGACAAGCAGATCCAGAAGCGCCTCGCCGGAAAAAACCTGAGTCAGGAGCAGCTGGTCGCAGAGACCGACAAGAGCCCGGGGGTGCTGCTCTCCAGCGGCTACATCGCGGGCGGCGCCATCGCCGGCATCGTGATCGCGTTCGTGGCCGGGGTGATGGGCGACGTGCAGACCCGGATCGACGACTGGGCCAAGCACAACAATCCGGTGTTCGAGGGCGCGAGCTCCGACGCGTTGAGCATGCTGCCCTTCATCGCCATCGCCGCGCTGCTGTACGTGGTGGCGGTCAAGACCACCAAGCAGAAATCCGCGGTGGTTTGAGCATCAGCGACGGCCGCGGGCGATTTTCGGGTCGACCCGCGCGGCGACCCTCCGTTAACGTTGCGCCATGTCAAAGCTCGTTCTCTGGTCGAAAGTACTCCCCCTGACGAGCGCGCTCTGCTTGACCTCGGCATGCGACGAGGAGAAGCCGGCGCCCACCAAGGGCGCCGCGAGCAGCGCCGCAGCGACGGCGGCCCCGAGTGCCGCTCCACCCCCGAGCGCGAGCGCTTCGCCATCCGCGCCCAAACACGACTGCCCCGAGGGCACCGTTGGCGATTCCACCTTCGAGAAGCCCTGCGAAGCCAAGGGCACTCTGCGCACGATGGAGGTGTCGTGGACCGGGAAGACGGACGACAAGGGCCCGTCTTTCAAGGTCGCGAACACGTCCAAAGTGGAGATCAACTACGGCAAGCTGGTCGTCTACTTCTACGACAAGGCGGGCAAGCAGCTCGAGGTCAAAGATGACGAGCAGAACCGGCCCTTCAAGACCTGCGCGGGCAACATCTTCGAAGGACCGATGAAGGCCGGCGAGAAGGCCGTGATCACCTTCTCGTGCGTGAAGAAGGCTCACGTGCCGGAAGGCACGGCGGCCATCCAGGCGGAGATCGAGCTGGTGGGCTTCAGCGACGAGAGCGGCAAGAAGAACGCCTACTACTGGCGCAACAAAGAGCTCACGCCCGCCGCTCGGCCCAAGAGCAAGAAGTAACGCTCCGCTGGGGCCTTGCCCTCAGCTCGGCTTCACGACCGTAGAGCAGCCGAACAAGATGTCGATCTTGCCGCTGGGATCCGCCTGGATCGCCTGGCAGGTGGTCGGACAGACCGAGATCGTCGAAGGATTGTTGGGGTCGTCGTAGTACCAGCCCCCCTGCGGTCCGCATTGAGTCGCATCGGCCACCGCGAAGATGTCCGAGCCGACGTTCGCGCCGGAGGTGAAGCGGACGTTCACCTTCGTCTTGTCGAAGGTCTGACCGACGGGCGCCGGGGGGATCGTCCACTGACAATCTAGGGTCTTGCTGTCGATGATGGACTTCGCGAGCGAGTCGAAGACGGGGGTGAAGCCCGCCGCGTTGCCGCCGCAGAGGTCTCCGGAGACACCGTTGGTTTGAGCGACCAGCGCGTTGTAGGTGTGGCCGGTCGCAGCGCAGTTGCTCGAGCAGCCCTTCCCGGTGCAGAAGATCCCTGACACTTTCCAATCGTCGAACCATCCGGGATCCAAGGCGGCGACCGCCTGGGTGAACTCGGCCGCCGAGTTGATGTTGCCAGACTTGGTGTTGTCGTCCGTCACGACGGTGAAGACCTTGAGCGAGTTCTGTCGGAGCGCGGGTTTGTAGGCTTGGTAGTAACCCACGAAGGCGCTGAGCGCGCTGTGGCTGCCGACGTACTTCTCCACGTGGAGAAACCCGGGTGAGTTCGAGCCGCCGGGACACGAACCCTTCCCGAGCGGCGCGCCGATGCACATCGCCGACGGATCGGCGATCAGCACCACGTGAACATCGATGCCCGCGGCGGTGATCTGTTGGGCAAAAGCGTTGAGGTTGGTCTCGACGGCCTTGCGCTCGGCGTTCATGCTGCCCGAGGTGTCGACGGCCCAGATGATGTCGACGGGCTTGAACTTGCTCGTCGCCTCTTGGGAGACCGCCTGGCATTCGGTCATGCCCCCGCCGCCGGCCGCGGCGCCTGACCCGGCGCCCCCAATGGCGAGGGATGACCCACCCGAACCACCACCTCCACCCTGCCCGGCGCCCCCCTTCCCGCCGGTCGCCACGAGGTTACCCGGGTCTTCTTCGCCTCCATCGCTAGCGGCCGAGCAGGCGACCGTTCCGGTCAGGACCAGGAAGCCGAGGCAAAATCCGTGCTTTTTCATGGGCGGAGAGTCCCACCTCTGAAGACACCCCCCGGGTGGCCATCTTGCGCGCCGCGCGGTTAACGATCGACCCTCCGCTCACGTCCATGCTCGTATCGTGGCTGCGTTCCCCAAAGCCGTGGCAAGCCTCTTCGCTCCGCGCGACGCGGCCGCGTCGCCAGCCGCGCGGGCCGAGATCTTGAGCCCCTCACCCGACCGGAGCCTCGTGACGGCCGCTCGGGAGGGAGATCCGATGGCGTTTGGCCGCCTGTTCGAGCGCTACTTCCGCATGGTGCACGGCGTGCTGCTTGCGCGGGTCGACAAGCGGGACGCCGACGATCTGGTGCAAGACGTGTTCATGATTGCGCTCGGGAAGCTGCACCAGCTCGAGGAACCGGACGCCTTCGGCGCATGGCTGGCGCAGATCACCCGCAATCGCGCCACGGACCACCTGCGCGCGGGGCGACGCTTCAGCGAGTTGCCCGACGACATTCCATCAGCAGATCCGCGCCGCTCCGAGGCAGAGCAGATCCTCGTGCAGATCCGGGCGCTGCCTGACGCCTATCGCGAGCCCCTGATCTTGCGGCTGGTCGAAGGCCTGAGCGGACCCGAAATCGCCGAACGGGTGGGGCTGCGTCCCGACTCCGTCCGCGTCAACCTGCACCGCGGCTTGAAGCTGCTCAGACAAAGGCTCGGACACCATGAGTGACGACTACCTCTGGGACCCGACTGGCGATCCGGAGCCTGCGATCCGGGAGCTGGAGGACACGCTGGCGGTGCTGCGTTTCGACGGCACCTGGCGGCCGGTCGTCCACCAGCGGCGGCGGCGCGCTCGGCTCGGAGCCGCTGCTGGCCTGGTGGCGGTGGCGGCAGGTGTGATCGTGCTGCTCGCGCGTTCCCGCGACGGGGACCTGCACGTGACGCGCGAGCCGGTCGAGACCGATGCGCCGCTAGCGGGTGCGAGCATCGACAATCACGAGGCGATCGATCCATGGTCGGGGCTCGACTTGCCGCCGTCAACGGGACAGCAGACGGGAGTCGCCGACCCGCAGAAAGAGCGCCTGAGCTCGAGCGACGCGCTCGCGGTGGTGAATGCGAAGCGCAGCGCGCTGGACCGGCAGTGCTGGCAGCCGCTCTTGGCCAAGGGCGTCGAGCAGCCGGAAGCTCGCCTGGCGATGGCGCTGACCATTGGGCCGGACGGCGCGGTCTCGTCGGCGACGATCCAGGGCGACCCGACCAGCGATCTCTCACTGGGACGCTGCGTCGCCACCGAAGCGCGGCGTTGGCGTTTTCCGAAATCCACAGCGACGACTCGCGTGAACGTGCCCATCACTTTTACGGGCGAGCGAGCCCTGAAGTCGCCGCCGATCTCCACCGACCTGGATCAACCGTCCGTGGACCAACACGCGCTGACTTCGACCGCAATCTCCAAGGTCGTGAAGCAAAGGTCGTCGTCGCTTCGGCAGCGCTGCTGGGCGCCCGTGGCGAACGGAGCAGGCGCTCCGAGTACGGCGCGGATCACGCTGACCTTGGTGATCGCGCCATCGGGAGCCGTGCAGCGCGCGAGCGCGTCCAACCCGGCCGGGTTTCCCGGCCTCGGCTCCTGCATCGCGGAGCAGGCCCGCGGCTGGACCTTCCCGACCTCGGGAAAGGCAACAACGGTCTCGATACCCGTGGTGTTCAGCCGCAGTTGACCCGGCGGCGCGTACTCACTGCGGGGCGCGTCGCGCTCCCAATCGCTCTCGCCGCCAGTTGGCGCTTCGAACAGCATCGGGCATTCTTCGCGCCAGCGCCATGAAAGCACCCTTCTTCGGAGTCCTCGTGTTCTCGCTTTTCGCCTGGGGTTGCGGCGGGGACGACGACGCAACGGCCAGCGCCGGGCATTGCGCCGACACATCGAAGGTCTTGGCGTTCCCCACGCCCGCCTGGCACAAGAGCGCGCGGCTCGAGCCCCCAGCCAACGACTTCGCGGTGGCGATGGTCGCCGAGGTGAAGCCCGAGTGGGCAGCGCAGCTCTCGCTGGTCGATGGGTGGCCGGCGCGGCCAACCCTGGTGCTGCCGCTCGACGCGCCGGCCTCGAGTGTCGATGCCACTCAGCTTCGGCTCTTCGGCGTGCAGGGCAACGACGCAATGACCGATCTCGGCTCGGTGCTGAGCGCCGTTCTCTCCGAGGAAGGCACGACGCTGGTGGTCCAACCGCGCGACCCCGTGCCGCCCGGCGTCACCGAGGTCGTGCTCACCGTCGGCGCCGGCGCGATCTCGGGCGCCAAAGCCTTGCCCGCTTGTGGTGAAGCTGCGGCCTACGCCGCCGCCATGCAATCGCTCCCGGCGGACACCGACGCGGCGCTGGCGTTGCCATTTCGGATCGCCACCACGCCGCAGGATCTGGTGCGGCTCTACGCTCGCGTCTCCCAGGCTCCGGTGATGAAGGTCGCCAAGGTGGAAGCCCGAACGCTCGCGTCCTTCGGAGCCGCCGCGCCCCCGGCGGACGTGGCGCCGTCGCTGGCGCCAACCGCCGCCACCGGGATCCTCGAGTTGCCGGCCTACGCCGACGAAAACGGCGTGTTTCAGCGCGGCTCCGACGGGGCTCCCGAAGCCACCGGCGTCACCAAGCCGGGCTTCGTGGTGGTGTTGCCCGCAAAGGGCAGCGCACCGCACCCCTTCGTGCTCTTTCAGCACGGCGGCGGCCAAAACAAGACCGATGTACTCCAGCTCGCACGCCCCCTGGCCGAAGCAGGCTTCGCGTTGGTAGCTATCGACCTCCCCTATCACGGCGACCGCGCGCAGGGCGCCGGCGGGACCGATCTCGATTTCGTGAACTTCGACGACCTCGCCAAGACCCGCGACAACTTCCGGCAGACCGTCGCGGACCACATGGCCATCTTCACCGGAGTCGCTGAGCTCAACGCGGCCCTCGAGCCCGCGCTGAGCACCAAGTCGGCTCTCGATGCAACCCGTGGCTTCTACATGGGACTCTCGCTCGGTGGCATCTCCGGCAGCATGACCTTTGCCACCACCAAGAACGTGAAGGCCGCGGCGCTCTTCGTGGCCGCCGGGGGCTATCCCGAGATCGTCGCGAAGGGTCTGTTCTCGCTCTTGGTGGCCAACATCGTGAACCGCCCGACGCCCGAGCGGGAGACGTTGCTCGGGCTGGCGGAGGTCGTTCTCGATGGAGCTGATCCGCTGGCCTACGCGCTCCGGGTCGAAGATCGAAGCGCGCGCCCAAGGCCGGCGCTGTTCATGCAGGCCAGCGCGGATCCGGTCATCCCCGAGCCGTCGAGCGACCAGTGGGCGCGGGCCTTCGGCGCGGCGTTGGCGCTGCCGTCCCAGCACGAGGTCGCCGGGATGACCGAGCTCGCGCTCCCGGCGAGCGACAACTTCGCCTTCGCCACCGACGGCCAAAAAGCGACGCGCATCTTGGTGCACAACCCCATGAACGAGGTTCCCGCGGGCTCGCGCCACGGCGCGCTGATCGTGCAGGAATACTCGCAAAACGCCGTGGCCCACTGCTTCTCCACCTGGCTCCAGAGCGGGAGCTGCGAGGTGATCGACACGGGGTTTGCGTCGCACTAGGCCGTCGTCAAACCACGACGCGCACGCCCTGCTCGAGCACGGCGATGACGGAAGCGTCCCCATCGAAGTCGTCCGGAAAGTGCGTGAGTCGCATGCGGCTTCGGAGCTCCGCCGGGAGCCGCGCGAGTTCTTCGTAGGGAGTGTGGATGCCGAGATTCGTCTCGTGCACGATCAGATCCGAGTGCCCCAGCCACTCGATCAGCTCCGGATCGAAGCTCGTGTCCGAGCTGATCCCGATCTCTCGGCCGCCCGCCGAAATCCGGAGCGCCGTCGTCGGGATCGGGTGGCGCGTGGTGCGACACGCAATCTCGAACTTGCCGAAGCGAACGGGGCGATCGAGGTCGAGCGCGGTGAGGTCGAAGTAGTCTTCGAGCTGCATCGGACTGTCCCCGAGCATCTCCATTCCCGCGGCGAGATGCCCCTCCCAGAGGCGCGCCTGCACGCTCGGATGCAACACCAGTTGCGCACGGCGGCCGAGCGCGAAGCGGACGAAGTAGGCGAAGCCCTCGAGCCCCGAGGCGTGATCGGCGTGCAGGTGCGTGAGCACCACGCCGGAGATGTCGCCGAGATCGACTCGTCCCGCGGTCCCCTCACTGAGGATCTTACGGATTGGGTGCGGACAGTCGACCAGCAGTCGTTCGCCTTCGGTCTCGATGAGCAGGCACGACGAATACCAACGCACGCTGAAGGCGTCGCCCACGCCCAGGGGCACGATCGACAGCGCGCTCACGCTGCGCTCCGGTCGTGAGTGGCACGGCTCATGCGGTCTCCCGACTCGCATGATGCACGCGCTCAGGCTGGGATCGAGGGGAGATTCACCGAGCGCGCGCGAACACGGGTGCGCCGCTGCCCCGCCGACAGCGAATCACACGCACTTGCCGCTCTTGCAGGTCTTGATCCCCGGACACTGGGCGTTCACCTTGCACCCGGGCACGCAGAGCCCGCTCAGGCAGATCAGGCCCGATCCGTCATTGCCGGGATTGCAGGCCCCATCGCTGGAGCAGGCCTTGCCGCCCCCGGAGCCGCTGCTGCCCCCGGAGCCGCTGCTGCCACCCGAACCGCCGCTGCCACCCGAACCGCCGCTGCCACCGGAGCCGCTGCTGCCACCGCACACGGACACGTAGTTCGAGCAGCAGTCGCCGTACCCGGTGCAGCCGCCGTCGCAGTAGCACTCCGCTCCGGAGCCGTCTTGGGTGGGGCTGCTCGATCCGCACAGCTTCGGGGTACACCCGAGACCCTTGCCGCCGGTGCCCGCCGACCCGCCGCTGCTCGATCCGCCCGCGCCGCCGGTGTTCGATCCAGCCCCGCCGCCCGCGCCGCCGGTGTTCGATCCAGCCCCGCCGCCCGCGCCGCCCGTATTCGATCCGCCGCCACCGGGCTTGTCACTCGCGCAGGGGCCGAGCGGCGTTCCTGACGGTGCCACCTCGACGCTGACTTTCTTCTTGTCGGACCAACCGAGCCCGGACTCGCCGAACAAGTGCTTGCTCACCAGCGGGGAGACGTCCATCACCGGCATGCCGGCAGCTTTCTCGACGCACACGTCCGGCCCGTAGTCGTCGGTCTGAGCCACCACGCACTTGCCGTTGGCCATGATACGGATGCGGGTGCCGCAGCCGTATCGCTGCCGCGACGCCGCGTAGTACCAGCTACCCGACTTGGAGTGCCCGCCGCAGGCGAGCGGCTGGGGCTCCGACGGCCCTCCGAAGGTGGTGAGCACGTAAGATCCCGAACCCGGGATGCTCGACGAGGCCTTTCCCTGGCAGCCCTTCAGATCTTCACCGCCGGGAGTGATGGTCTCGGGCTCGTCGCCGAGCATCTCGTCCGGCGCGGCCGAGCAGCCCAGGACGATCGCCCCGAGCGAAAGGCAGAAGATCCGTCCGGACCGGTCCGGACGCAGTCCGGAGACGAGACTGGAGATGAGCTCGAAAACGGGTCGGTTTCGCGTATTCATGGCACCTCGTCGCGGCTTCGTGCTGCGTCATCGGTGCTAACTGCACGCCCCGTGCCTGGATCGCGGCTCAGGGAAAGCGGGCGCCTTGCGTAGCACCGTGGCGTGTGTCCCGGTCGTAGTCTTTGTCCTTCTGTTTGTATCGCCCGAGGATGCCGGTGGCTCGGGCGTTCGCCTGGCGGTTCATGGCATCACAGTCGGATGCGGGCGGCAGCTTCTGAAGATCGTAGAGCACGTCTTTGGCGGCGCCGAGGCCGTGCTCCCTGTGGCCATCCTCGTGTCGCTGCAGACGCGTTCTATATTGGTTCCAGCGCGCCACCAGATCTGGTTGCGCTTCGGGGGGCGCACTCCAATCGGGCATGATGAAGGTCACCGCGACCGTGATCTTTACTTCGGTGAGCGCGCACCTGCTCGGACCCCGGTCGTACGAATACGCCCAGCGCACGAACCACCGCGTGAAGGCGTGGTGACTCCCTCCGTCGTCCTTGGGTCCACGGCGTGCGAGGTCACTCCGCACCAGCCGATCACGGCGCCGCGCAGTCGAAGCGCGCGAGATACGCCACGGACTGGCTCGAAGCGTCTCCACCCTGCGCGGTCCACGACACCAACAACGCCCGCGGCTGGTCGAGGGTCGTGACGGAATACGCAGTTCCCGTGGTCAGGCTGGTGGTCGGGATCGACAGCTCTTGGAGCTCTTGGCCCGCTTTGCCGAACTGCCGGAGCCGCAGCCGCGAGTGTCCGACGGTCTGCGGTGGCAGCTTCGGATCGACTCGCTCGCCCCAAGCCAACAGCACGCCCTGATCGGAGACCGACAGCTCAGCGCCCGCGTCGGGATGAGCATCGGTCTGCCACGCGATGGGCGCAAGCTGACCGCTCGGGTCGATGGCCACCAGGCGCACGATGCTCGAGGGATCGTTCTCGGGCTTCGCGGAGATGAGCTGCTCCCGCCACGCCACCCAGGCCTTACCGTCGTGCGACCGCAAGAGCGGCGTGCGCGCGCGCATGCCGGCGTTCGGCGTGGCAGCCGCCGTCTTCGTCAACCCGAGCTTGCCCAGGCTCGAGATGGTCAGGCGATTCGCGCAAGCAGCGTCGTCGCCGGGACACGCGCGAGAGTTCGAGGCCACGATGAAGCTCGCGCCACCCCACACCACGGTGGCCCCCGTCCCGGGGTACGCGCTCGGCGGATCGATCTCGATGCTGCCACCCGCAGGCGCTCCCTGGGCGTCGATCAGGCGGATCCAGGTGGCCGTGATGTAGCCGCCGTCGTTCTCGACGGGTCCGCGCCAGGTCACGGCGTAGCCAATCCCGTCCGCGTTCTTCTGGGCCACGACCGGGCCGGGAGCGATCGCGAAGCCGTAGTCGCCCTGCTGCTCGACGAACACCTCGTTGAAGGGCTTCCACGCGGTGGTGTCGAAGCGGCGCAGCATCAAGCCGGGCTTCACGTTCGGGCTGGCCTCGTCGGCGTGGTAGTAGAAGAGCGCTAGGCCGCCGGGCGGATCCACCGCCGGCACGAGCTGACCGCCCGAGTGCGCGTCGATCCCGTAGAGCGTCATGGGGTGCGGGATGCTCACGCCCTCGGGCCACGCTGGACCCACCGACACATCCGCGACCCGAATGTCGGGGTGCCAGAAGTGCTCGTGGATCAAGCCGAAGGCGATGCGCGCCGCCACGCCCGGGCTGCCGGGGGAGAGTCGCGCCAGCATCGGCGTGCGCACGCCATCGGGGTAGGTGAAGAGCACGATGGGATCGCCGTGTTGGACGTAGATGCAGTCGGGCAGAGGCGGTGGCGCGTCGATGGCGGCGTCGAGCCAGCCGCCCACGTTGCCTGAGCCGCCCGATCCGCCCGATCCGCCAGCGCTCGTGCTGCCGCCCGACGCGGCGCCGCCCGCGGCGGTAGTCCCGTCGATCCCGAAGATCCCGCTCCTCGATCCGCAGGCAGCGCCCGCAAGGCCCACTAGGCACCAGCCCCAAGCTCGCAAGTTCACGTCCCGCGCGGCTGCACGCGGCGTGCCACGCGGAACCCTCGCCCAACCAGCGCTCTCACGGGACCTGACGCGACCCTCGCGCCGCGGACTGTGCCAGCTCGCGCGGTGGCACAGGGCTACTTCGCGAGGTTCAGCAGGTTCTCCGGAGGTCGTCCGAGCACCGCCCGCTTGCCCTTCACTCCGATGGGCCGCTGCAAAAGAGTGGGATGAGCGACCATGAGCGCGATCAGCTTGGCGTCGCTCTCGTTGCCCGTCAGCCCGTTGTCCTTGAACGCGGCGTCGTTCTTGCGCAGCACGTCCTTGGGCCCGAGCCCCAGGTAGCCGAGCACCTTCACGAGCTCGGCTTTGTCGAGGGGCTCCTCGGTGTACTCCCGGTAGCGGTAGGCGATCTTGTTTTCTTCGAGCAAGGCGACCGCCTTGCGGCAGGTGCTTCAGGTGCGCTTGCAAATGAGATCGATCATCCCCGCAGCATAGTTCATCGCCGCGCGGGTGTCGGCGGCCCCTCGCATGGCGCAGACTGCCGCCACCCAAGAGGGAGGTGGTCGCATGCACGTCGTCCTGGTCGGTGCGGAGTTCGAGGAGAACCTGGCAGTGCGCTACCTGAGAGGAGCGCTCGAACACGCGGGACACCGAGTCACGACCGTCGTCTTCAACGGCGCCGACGAAGTGGAGGAGGCCGCGCGACAGATCGTCGCCTCGGGCGCGCCGCTGGTGGGCTTCTCGATGGTCTTCACCTACCGCGCGAGGGAGTTCGCTCGGCTCGCGGTGCGAGTGAGGGAGCTGGGCTTCCCCGGCCATCTGATCGCCGGTGGCCACTTCGCCGCCATGCACCCCGATCAGCTCTTGAACGACGTGCGCGCCTTCGACTCGGTGGCCTGCGGCGAAGGTGAGCCCATCTTGTGCGATCTGGTCCACGTGCTGCCCGATCCGTCGAGCGTCGCGGGCCTGGTCTGGCGCCAGGGAGATGGTCTGGTGAAGAACGCGGACGCGATCAAGCCCCCCGATCTCGACGTGCTGCCCTTCCCGCCCCGCAAGCATCCCTTCGACGACTACCTCGGGATCCCCATCACCAACATCCTGTCGTCCCGGGGCTGCACGCGCAACTGCTCCTTCTGCTCCATCGCCGCCTGGCATCGGCTCTGCGGCGGCGATCGCCTGCGCCTGCGCGCACCGGAGCACCTCGCCGACGAGATGGCGCTGCTCTACGGCCAGGGGGTGCGCATCTTCAACTTCCACGACGACAACTTCGTGCTCGACGACAAGGTCGCGATGCTCGAACGCATGCACGCGCTCCGATCGGCGCTGGCCGCGCGTAACGTGACGACACCCATCGCCTTCGCGATCAAGTGTCGGCCGGACGTGGTGGACGCCGAGGTCTTCGAGCTCTTGCGCGAGATGGGCATGTTCCGCGTCTTTCTCGGCCTCGAAGCGGGCACGGCGGAGTCGCTGCGGCGCCTCGGGCGCGGTCAGACCGTCGAGGACAACCTGCGCGCGCTCGAGATCCTGGGCGGCCTGGAGATCCATACCTGCTTCAACCTCTTGGTGCTCAACCCGGACTCGACCCTGGAAGACCTCGCCGGAAACGTGGCGTTCCTGCGGGCCCACCCCGACCAAGCCATGAACTTCTGTCGCACCGAGATCTACGCGGGCACGCCCCTCGAGAAGCGACTGCGCCGCGACAATCGTCTGATCGGCGACTATTGGGGATACGACTACCAGATCACCGACGCGCGGGCCCAGACCGCCTTCGAGATCATGTATCCCGCCTTCGAGGCACGAAACTACGGTGACGAGGGGCTGCACCACCTGGCGATGCAGATCGACTACGAGCAGCAGCTGCTCGCCAGATTCTTCGAGCCAAACGACGCGATCCGACGCAAGGTGAAACAACAGATCGTCGAGGTGAACGTCAACACCTGCGACCACCTCGAGGCGCTCATCGCTGGCATCGCGCGCCTGACCGGCCCGGCCGATCGGGACGCTTTCACCGCCGAGCTGCGAGGGCGGGTGATCGCGGACAACGAGCGGCTCGGGCGCAAGGTCAAGGAGCTCCTGGACGAGATCCGCACGGTCCCGCTGCGGCCCACCAGGCGGCAGAAATCCAGCGGCTTCATGCAGGTGGCAGCCAGCGCTGGGCTCGTCGCCACGGTCACGCTCGGCGCGGCAGGCTGCAAGGAGAAGAGCCACCCCACCGAGATGGTGGCGATCCCGACGGCCACCGCCTCCGGCCCGCCACGGAACGTGCCGGATGCAGCGCCGACGCCGACGCCGACGCCAGCGCCCCGCGACACGCCACCGCCCCAGGGTCCGGCCGCGTTGATCAAGCCCATCCTCGACGAAGAGCTGCTGCCCCTGCTCGCACGAAACGTGGTGCCCGCCGACAGCGTCGACCTCGAGCTCTGGATCGCGACCGATGGCAGCGTATCGAAGGTCACCGTGCTGCACCCTCGGCTCGACCCCGATCGAGAGCGCGCCATCGTGGACGCGACCCGGAAGCTGACCTTCGATGCAAACGTGCGCGGGCAGCGCTTCCAGATCGGCTTCACGCGCACCGAGGTCGCCAACGCGGCCTCGCCCCGCGACGCCACGGCTCCCCCGCCTCCCCCGCCGACCCACACTGCGCCGCGTCCGCCGCCGCCGCGTCCCGAGATGGCCCCGCGCCCCCCGCCGCCGCGTCCCGAGATGGCACCCCGGCCTCCGGTCAAACCGGGCAAGCCGTTCTGAGCGCCCGTTGCTCGCCCCACGATGATTCGCGCGAGATCGAGCCGCCCATCGAGCTCGGTCTCAAGGATCTGGGCCGGATCAGCGGTCCTCCGCGATATTCGCGCCATGTCTCTGGAACGTCGGCTGGTCCTGGGCACCGCGCTCGCGCTCGTGCTCGCGGCCTGTCGGCCGTCATCCGTCACTCCGTCACCCGCGGCGTCGACAACGACCGAGTCCGAGCCCACCGCCGCAGCCACCACGACACTCGCCGCCGACGGTCCGGCACCCGCCGCTCAGGTCGCGCCCGCCGCTCAGGTCGCGCCCGCCGCTCAGGTCGCGCCAACGCCGCCACCGCCGCGCATCGGCGCGCTGTCGTCCCGCGTCTTCGTTCGGCAGAGCCCCCGCCAAACCTCGCCTGAGATCGGCCAGCTTCACATCGGCGCGGTCGTGCCCCTGCGCGACGCTGCTTCGAAGGGGACCGATGGCTGCAGCAAGGGCTGGTACGCGGTCGAGCCGGCGGGCTACGTCTGTCTCGATCCGAGTACCACGCTCGACGTGGACTCGCACCCGATCATCGTCGCCAAGCGCAGCCACCACGGCGACTTCGATGCCGCGGCGCCCCTGGGCTGGAGCACCTCGCGCGAGGGGCTGCTCTATCGGAAGATCCCGACCGCCGACGAGCAACGCCGGGTCGAGTTCGAGCTCGACGCTCACCTCGCCCGCCTCGAAGAGCTCCGCACCGCGCAGCGCGAGGGTCGCGATCCGGTCCGCGTTCCCGCGGCGCTGAAGGACGTCGATCTCGCCGCTGCCACCGGCGCGCCCCCGAACGTATTCGCCACCGGTGCCCTCTCCCCTGCATCGCTGGCCAGCGCACCTCACGAGACGCGCCCCTTCGCCAAGTGGATCCCCGCTCGCTCGGCCATCGCGTGGACCGACGAGTTCGTGGTCGACGGCCGCAGCTGGGTCCTGACCGACGATCTGCTGGTCGCCCCCAAGGACAAACTCGCCCCCCTCGAGCCCTCGCCCTTCGTGGGAGTGCAGATCGACGGCGAGCGCGTGCGCTTGCCCCTCGCCTTCGTGAGGCACGACGACAAGCCCAAGTACCGCGTGATCGCAACGGCCTCGGATCTGACCCCGGTGAGCTTCGAGGAGGAGCTCGATGTTCACGAACCACGCGCGGACGACCCCGATCCGCTGGCCGGCTTTCGTGAGGACACCACGCCGGGTGCGATGCGCGAGACGCCGGGCAGCTGGACGCGATTGTCCTGGATGGGCCTGACGGGCCGCTACCGCAAGGAGCGCAACGTCCGCTACCTGGAGACGACCGACGGCGGCTTCATCCGCGAGCGCGACGCCACGATGATCGACGAGCGTCCGCCCCGAGGCTTCTCGCTAGCCGCCGGCGAGAAGTGGGTGGACATCAGCATCTTCAGGGGCACGTTGGTCGCCTACGAGGGCGATCGCGCGATCTTCGCCACGCTGATCTCGCCGGGCGCCAACGGCTACAAACGCGACAACGGCGCGCCCGCGAAGTTCACCACGCCGACGGGCACCTTCCGCATCGAGTGGAAGCACCGATCGACGACCATGACGCCCGACCCCGAGCGCAAGAGCTACTACCTCTCGGAGGTCCCCTTCACGCAGTTTTTCCACATGCCCTTCGCCTTGCATGCGGCCTACTGGCACGATCGCTTCGGTGAGCCGAAGAGCGGCGGCTGCGTCAACCTCTCGGTCCGCGACGCGAAGTGGCTGTTTTCGTGGACGGAGCCCCAGGTGCCCGATGCGTGGCACAGCGTGCGCAGCGGCGACGATCGGGGACCGGGGACTTGGGTTCGGGTGCGGTGAGGGTGGCGGGCTCGCGCCGGGCGTCCGCCACGCGGCGGTCGCGGTGGCACCCGCCGTCGACTTCGACGACGAGCTTGCGAGCGGGCACCAAGAAGTCGACCACGTGCTGGCCGATCACCACCTGACGCCGCACCGACGCGCCGAGTTTTCGAGCGCGGAGCATTGCCCAGAGGGCAGCCTCCGAGCGGGTGGGCACGGCGCGCATCTCGGCGGCGCGTTCGGCGGGGGTTTGCTGGCGGCGGAGCTGATGACGGTCACGGGCAAGCATGGGTTCCTCCGAGGCCCGGCGTGGTGGGCGGGCTTCGCGACCCAGGGCGGCTGCTCTTGACGATCCCCCACAGCAAGACGGACCAAGAGTCGCACGGCCAGACCGTCATCATCCCGGACATCCCGGGGGGCGCTGAAGCGGAGAGAGCGCGCACTGCGGGGCGAGCAAATTCTCCCCGACTGCCCTACTTCCCGCGGTTCAAGTCCTCGGGCAAGAGGTCGAGCAGCATGCCGTCGTGGTAGGCGCCGTCCGCACCGCGCTCGTACCGACGCATGACGCCCACCGGCTCGAAGGGTACGCGGCGGCCGAGCTCGGGACTTCGACGGGCTGGCGCCAGCATTGGTAGAGGTGCGAGGCCCGCCACCCAAGTCGACGGTACCGGTGTAGCGCAAAGCGAGCGCCACGAGATCGTTGCCGCCGATGTCGAAGCCCACGAGCTGGCGCGTGGGGTCGTAGACACTGGTGCCCCAGGCGTTTCCAGCGACGACGCCGCCCGTGCTGTCCAGCCTAGCCAGCGCGAACAGGCCGGCGACCGTTCCCGAAGGTAGCGTCAACGGATTGTAGCTCGCGAGCAGCACATGGCCGGTGGACAGAGCGGTGAGCGCGCTGCCCCCGAACGCCTTCTGCCAGCGCTCAGTGCCGTTTGCGAGGTAGCGCCGAGTCACCGGCGTCCCCCACTGCCCAACGGCGGTGACGAACACCGAGCCGTCCTTCGGAGACACCACGGCGGTCGGCAACTGAGAGTAGCCATCCGCCGGATAGGTGTGATCCCAGATGCAGTTGCCCACCTGGTCGAGCTCGACGACGAAGTGTACGCCGCTCCCGATGCTGGAAGGTGCCGTTCCGCACGGCCAGACGAGCGTGTACTTCACGCTCGGGCCCGAGCCCTGGCTGATCACCGTGGTCTCGCCCTGAACCACGATCCGATCCTGGGCCACGGGTCGGATGGACAACGTTTGCGCGTCGATGCGCCCGGCATCCTTGGCGAAGGCGAACTTGCGCTGGCCGCTCGAGTCGAAGCCAGCGATCAGCAGTTGTTTGGCCCAGCCGGTCATCGTCTTGCCAACCGGACCGTTCTCGAAATCCACCGGAGCCGAGCTCGCGCCAGCCACGACCAGCGTCCCGGAAGCATCGACCGCCAGCGCAGCGATCTCGAAGCCGCCCGGGAACACCTTGCTCCACTCGCCGGTAAGAGATTCGCCGGGCACGGAACCGCCCGTCCCGCCGATCGACTGGCCCGCCCCGCCCCCGGTCGACTGGCCTCCCGTTCCTCCGCTCGCGTGCCCCGCGCCACCACCGCTCCCGCCGCAGACACAGCCCGCGAACGTGCCGTCGCCCTGGCAGATCTGGGCGCCGGTCTGCCCGTTGGCGCAGGCGCACTGCGCCGACTGCCCGGGTGTACACCTCGCGCCGCTTGGGGAAGTCTCTTCCGACGAGCAGGCGCCCAGCGCGCACGCGAGCCACAGCCCTTTCAACCCACGCCATCGTCCCCGCATGCGCCGGTGATAGCGCCCACCGCGCGTCGCTCCAGGCCGTGCCCGCGACCCTCGCAGTTGCGCCAGGGCGGTGCAGCGCTGGGCGCCGTGTGTAGGAAGGAGGAGATACCGCACGCAGGAGCGTTTTAGCTGCCGTTGTCACTTTGCCCCTCTTCTTTGTTCGCCGCCGCGCGGGAATCCTCTACGCATTGGCGGGGCTTGGGTTAGCACTTTGGTTGCTGCCGTTTTTTTCCCCTTCACTCATTTCGTTTGCCCGCTACCAAGCGGCAAACGCTTATCTCGTCGTCGCCCTCGCATGGCTGCTTTCGCGGTGGCCGATGGCCCGGTCCATCGCGTGGTGGGCTTTGGGTCTCGTGTTCGCGTGGTATGCATCCACGTGCCCGTTCGGGGTGTGGGCGCCGTGACCGTAGATGGTCGAACAGCCACGCTCTCTCGCGGACGACGATCAAGGAAGGAATTGGCAGAGCCCGCCAAGACAACCGACTTTTTGCAGGGATGCGTCAATGCAGTCCGGAGGCTTGTCTGCGCAGAAACAGAGATCGCCCTTCGCGACTTCCTTGAGTTGGCCTGACAGCGTATCTACGTGCTTCGCAGAGACAGGCTCTGCGCAACGTTTGTAGCACGGGACGACAGATACGGCTGCTAGTGCGCAGTCAATCGCTTTGTCGCAGGTTTTCGCGTTCAGCACCAAGGACCCGATCGTCGATGCCACGAGCTCCAACGCAGCCTCGCACGAAACGCACCCCAAAGACGTTTCATGCTCATCCCCGTCACACCCTTGAGGCGCGTCAGTCGCCGCGGTGGCGTCGGACCAGCTGCTGTCGGCACCTGCGACTCCATCTGCGTTTGCCACCCCGTCAGCAGCATCTAATCCGTCACCAGAGTCCACTACTCCGTCAGCAGCAGCCGCCCCGTCGCCAGCATCGGGTTCCGGGGCGGCATCCGCACCTATCAAGTCCTGCGCGACGAGTCCTGAGCATGACAAGAACACGCTCATGCTCAGGACGACGGGCGCGTAGGGAAAACGAACTGCCAAAACCCACCGAGTCGAACAGTACGCGCAGGCATGCGCGCGGTCGAGGGCTGGCCCGTGAACCCGCTCGGGGCCCCGCAAAGGTAGAGCGCGGCAGGATTTTCGGCGTCGCGCGCTGCAGAGGACACACGTTCGCGCTCGGCGAGGCGCTTGGCGCCTGCCTCACTCCTTCCCGAACCCCAGCACCAACTGCTCGGGCAGGCGCACCTTCGCGTGGTCAACACATGCGCCAGGAGCCAGGCCCGTCGTTTGTCCCCCTTCGGGGATCCCCAAGGGGCTCGCGGAGCGGGTGCGTCGTCTGTCTCGCCGAGCAGCTCAAGCTGATCGCCGCGGGCGGGCGGGGGCTTGTGCGCGGTCGCGTCGGGCGGGGGAGCAGGCACGACGAGTCGGCGGCGCGACGAGTGCCTCGAAAGGACGCCGAAGTACCTCGGAACCCACGCCCGTCTTCCCCGCTCGGGCAAAGCCCGAGTTTGGGGAAGACCGACGCCGCGACGCGCTTCGCGATACTCGAAGGAGTGCAGCGGCGGCGAGTTGGGGCAGGAAGACACATGCCCTTCGCCTTGCATGCGGCCTACTGGCACGATCGCTTCGGTGAGCCGAAGAGCGGCGGCTGCGTCAACCTCTCGGTCCGCGACGCGAAGTGGCTGTTTTCGTGGACGGAGCCCCAGGTGCCCGATGCGTGGCACAGCGTGCGCAGCGGCGACGATCGGGGACCGGGGACTTGGGTTCGGGTGCGGTGAGGGTGGCGGGCTCGCGCGAAGCGCCTCGTCAATCGGCGACTCCGCCGTCTGCGCTTGGGCACGTAATCGACCAGTCCGACGGGGGACAGCTCGGCACTTCGACTCCAACGTCAGATAGATCCAGCTCTTGCGTGGAACACGCGCAGACCTGCTCGGGGCAGAGCATCGCGCACTTCACGTAAGGGCGGGGCGCGCACTCGGGCTTCACCGGGGGCTCGAGTATCGCCGGTGGGCACATCGGCTGGGCCTGGGGCGGGAAACAGGCGCAAAGCCCGTCGTGATCGTCCCCAGAGTTGAAACAGATGGGCTGCGTCGAACTGGTCCAAACCAAGTCTTCGCACGACCCGCCGAGAAAGTGCACACAGCACTGCCCCGCCTCGCAGTGCTGGTCGGTCTTGCACTCCCCTTTGAACCACCCGGACTCACCCGAGCCCCCGTCAGCGCCGCTGAACAACTGGAAGTCCAGGTCTCCCACGTCGCAAGCGAGCAGCGCCGCCACCGGAGACATGGCGAGGACCACCGCGGCGCGGACGGTTCCGACCCGAGACAAGGACATGCAGCGCCACTTGCATGCGTTGAGCCATTCGGTAGGTCACCCAAACGCCAGGGAAAGGGCCGCGGTGGTATCGAGTCACGACACGGGAGTGTGCGCGCCGGCAACACCGTCGACTCCGCTCCCCCCAGCACGGCCACCGACACGCCCAAACGCGCGTCTCCCCCCGCCGCGTGCGCGGGGGCATGCGCCACCCGCGCTCCGGTCTGAGCAAAGCGCCACCGCCCGCGCGCACCGGCGTTGGGGGAGACCGCCGAGCGCAGCGAGGCGAGTGGGGGCAGGAAGAGAGGCCCGGCGTGGTGGGCGGGCTTCGCGACCCAGGGCGCAGAGCGTGCGCTGACGAGCGGGGCCCGACCACCGCGCCGCCGAGGCACTCCGGGCGCTTCGTCGACCGCTGCGCCGGGCCGAGGCACGACAGGTCCGCTCGTCCCACCGGAACAGGCGTGCGATGGACATCGCACAGAGCCTCTCTCGCGGCTCGTCAGTCTCGTATCGGTACAGAGTTCGCCGCCGGTTCGTTCGGCTTCGATAGATCAACACCGAAGCGCTTCACTACTTCAGTCAACGCGGCCTCGACGTCGGCCAGATGCTTGGTCAGATCGGCTGCGGCAGGCGGCGCCTTGATTCTCCCGGCGGGGCTCGGATAGCGATACGTCGTGGCAAATGCCGCGAGGTGCTCGATCCCCTCCAGAAGCGGCTTGATTGGGTTCGCATCGGGGACTGCTTCCACCATTTCGTCGAGCAAGTGCTTGATGCCCGCATGCTGCCCCTCCGAGGTGAGAACTGCTCGGATGATCTTCTCAGCCGCTTGCTCGCACAGATACACGGCGTTTCGATTGTTCGCTTCCGCGAGGATCTTCGCGCCTTCGAGATCCTGGCTCGCGATCCTCAAGAAGTTCGCGATCACCACGTCAGCGCTCATACAGAATCACGCCCCCCCGCGCGACTTCGTACGCCATGGTGTTCGGCGTGTCCCGGGCCTCGCGGAAGTCCGAGGAATGGCAGGGCACCACGTCGGCTCGCGTTCGCGATTCCTTCCGGAGCCTCCAGCTGATGGCCGGTTCGAGTTGGTCGTCCGGCACGTCGTCGGGCACGACAGCAAAGAGATCCCAATCGCTCCCCGCCTGTGCTTCGCCGCGCGCGCGGCTCCCGAACAACCAGATGCGCTCAGGTCGCCAGAGCGCAACGATGCGGTCGAGCAGAGGTTGAATCGGCTTCAGGTCGATGTCCCGGTCGTGTGCATCCCGGGCCGCACGGAAGGCGCCCCGCACCGGGGCTTCGGCGGATCCCTGCAACGACACGGTCGTCATCTCGATCCTCATCCTAGCACCTTGCCGAAGCCGGCGACCTCGACTGCGGGCTGTCGACGTTGGCAAGGTGCGGAGCCAGATGAACGCGCTGGACGGCATTCTGCAACGACGCAGCCGCAAGCGCCGGCGTCCCGGTCTCGGAACACCCGCCTTCCCCTGGCGAGGGAGTTGGGCCAGAAAGAGAGGTTCCCTAGCCTGCGAGCGCCGCGCGCACCCGCGCCACCGCTTCCTCGGGCGCACCGAGCACGAGGTCGGACTCGAGCCGGAGCACCCGGTAGCCGAGCCGCCAAAGCGCGCGCTCGCGGCGGGCGTCCGCGACGCGGCGGTCGGGGAAGCGAGTCGCCGTGATCGCCCTGGCGCGGCGCTTGGCCGGCGTACTTTGGGCGATGTGGCGCGACGATACGGTTTATGAGCCGGAGCGTGTCGCTCGCAGCGGCGCACGCGGTTTGCGCCAAGCCGCACAAGATCTGGAGTATCGCGCGAAGGCACTGGAGCGTGCGGCGGCGAAAATTCGTCGTCCCAAATCGCAAACGACACGAACTACGGAGGTGCCGATAGCGAGCTAACCTCCCACAAGATTTGGCGCCGCGAGCGCGTGTAGCAGAGCGGCAAAGTCGGTGGTGGATGAGCGCGACAAACCTGTTGCCCCCAGGACGGCAGCCCACGGGCGGTCCTGGTGAGCCCGCGTGAGCAAGACTTCGCCTCCACTTCCTCTTCGAATCCCAATCTGCGCCCTAGGCCATTCAGGCACCACAAAGCCGGCTCGGCGACCGCGTTGTCCCAGCAGTCCCCCTTCCTGCTCATGCTCTTCACGGCTCCCAGCTTCTCCAGCGCGTCGCCGTAGTCGCCGCTGGCGTAGACGCTGCCCCGGTCCGAGTGGTGGACCATGCCGACTGCCGGGGTTCTCGCCGAGGTCGCTCGATCGAGGGCGCTCATCGCGAGCGGCGTGCGACCGAGTGCCGGCAGTCCCACCAGCCACAAGGTCAAGAGCTCGCGGCTGTCGAAGGCGAAGTTGAGAAAACCGGAGAGGTCGAGCAGAAACTTGTCGCTCAGGTGCTGCGCCTCGTCGAGCACGAGGAGCGGCTGGGTGTGTCGCTCGTCGACCAGGTGCACGAGGACCTTCTTGATGTCGGTCCAGAGCTGGCCGCGGCGGTGGGACGGCGCGACGCCGAGCTCCTGCGCCAACGTGCGATAGAGGTCGAGCGGCGAAACGGCGGTGTCGCAGAGGTAGAGCACCAAGTTGTCGGGCTTGGGCAGCGTCGCGCACAGGTTTCTGAGCGCTGCCGTCTTGCCGACACCGGGCTCGCCGGTGATGAGACCCACGCCGGGCTCGTCGACCAGTTGCCGGAAGGCTCGCTCGAGCCTGCGGTACGGCGGGCTGTCGTCGTAAAAGGTCTTGCCTTGGGCATTCTTGGGCAGCGGATGGCCCGTCAGACCAAATCGTTTGCGATACATGTCACTTCTCCTCGTTGTTGTTGTCGTCGGTGTCGTCGAGTAGTTGACGGAAGGCTGCGTCCGGCGGCAGGCCGGCGCGCGTGCGCGCGTAGTGGTCGCGCGCGATGAGTGCGAGCGGATCGATGCCACTCGGCCTCGTCAGGGGCTCCGGGACACCAAGGTCGCGGCGGCGACGGCGCGTCGCGTTCCTGAGCCGGTCGAGCGGCACGGTGTCGCAGAAGAAGCGGCCGGCGACGTACACCTGCGGCAACGCGGCGGGCTGGTGCGGGTCGAAGCGCAGCTCGACCCTCTGGCCGCTGAGCTCGGCGCGCACCTCGAGCAGCTGTCCGCGAAACGAGACCACGCCGTCCTGGCGCACGTGGCGCGTGGCGCGATGCAGAAACACGACGTCGAGATCGATGTCGCGAGGCAACGGACGCACGTAACCGGCCGCGACCTCCGCGAGCCAGTGCTCGCGAGGGGATCTGCCGGTCGTGTCGTGCTTTCGCGCGTGGTACTCCTGCTCGAGCCAAGCCCAGTGATACGCATTGAGCTCGGCGAGCGTGAGCACGCCGCCCCCGAGCTCGTCGCCGACCTCCTCGCGCCAGGTGCGGTTGAATCTCTCGATCGCCCCCTTGGCCGCGGCGTCGCCGGCGCCGGTCAAGAGCAGGCGGATGCCGAGCTCGGCGGTGATGGCCCTGAGCGAGCCGGCCCGGCAGGCGGGGCCCCGGTCGACGTAGTAGGTCCGAAAGAGCCCGGCCTTGAGCAGCGCGTTCTTGAGCCCGAGCTCGTGGTCTTCGGGGCGCTCACCTCGAGCGATGACGAAGCGGCTCTCGATCACGTAGCGGGTTGCGCAGTCGAGCTCCGAAAACAGGATCGTCTTCTTCAGCCGGCCGCCGGTCGCGAGCACGAGCGGGCCGTACAGCGCATCACCAATGCACAGATCGCCGGCATGCTCGGTAATGAAGGAGCGCCGTTCGGCGCCCGGCCCCCGCGTGGGGCGAGCCGAGATGCCCTGGCTCGCGAGCAGGCGGTGCACGCTCGAGCGACTGAGCTCGCCTTCGCGTGCGGCGCCGGCGCGCTCCAGCATGCGAATCAGGCGCCGAATCGAGCGGCGCGGTTTCTCTCGCTTCGCGCGCAAAAGCAGGTCCGCGACTTCGGCCGAGATCGCTCGGCTCTGGCCGCAGTCGGCGCGCGTTCCGGGCTCGAGCGACCGAAGCCCGCCTTTGCGATATGCCAGGTACCAGCCCTCGATCGTGCGGGCACTCAGCCGCACCAGGCGTCCGTTCGGGTGCTCGTGCACGCGCGCGGACGCAGCGCGAAACCACGCGCGGCGATCGCCATGCTCGAGTCGGGCGCTCACCAGCGGGCCGAGCACGCCGAAGCGCCAGAGCGCGATGCGGTGGCGGGCCTCCTCGTCCATGCCCCACCGCTATCTCGAGGCCTTCGCCACTTTGGGTGGGATTCGATGACGCCGTGCTGCCACGCGTCCCGACGCGCGGTGCTCACCGGCCGTTACATGAGACGCACTCCCGGTGCGAGCCTGTGGACGACGGCGGCCAACGCACCGAGCAGATGACCGCAGCCGGGCGCTGACCGGCTGTTTTCGGCGAAGACCGTGACGACCTCCCCGCGCGTTGCCAGATAGCCAGTTCGCTTCACGACGTAAGCGAGAGCAGGTACGTCCATCGCGGTAGCCAGTACCGCGACCACCATCGCGGCCGACGTGACGAGCCGGGTGCGCCAGCGCACGCGGGTCCTCTCCGGAATTGGTGGCCCAACCGCGCCGACCGGCCCCGCCACGACCCGCTCTTCGCCATCACGATCGGCAATCGTACGTTCGACCGTGCTCCAGGCCCGCCACAGGTGGCGGGCTAGCAACCCTGGCAGTACACGCCACACCGCGCCGCAGCTTTCGTGGTCGGCACAGCGATAGATCGCGATGTCGGTGCTGCCCTCAGCTTCCCCGAGCAGCAGCCGGGCACGGTGCTCGTGGGCGTGCACTGGGCCACCGCACCGCTGACAAACGGCCGGGCGGTAGCCGTCAATTCTTAGCAGGCGCTCGTGCGTCTCGAGGTCCACCACGCTCCCGGCGATCAGCGTACCGCCCTTCTGCTCCGGCACCCTGGACGCGTAGGCCCGGCGGAGGCATGGATGGGCTTCCGGAGGAGGCGATCGATGGTCGATCGGCGGGGTTGTTGTACTCATACATTCGACGTGCCCGACCTCCTCCGGGCTTTCAATGAGATCGCCGCCGGCGCGGACTCTGTCCCGACCCGGACTCGATGCGGAGCGCCGCCGCTCACGCGGCGGCGCTCCTACGCCAATATCGCGAGACGAACCGCTCCACGGCTACGCGTCCACGTCGGCGCAGTACAGGAGCTTCACCAGCTCACGCGCGATCAGCGCACGCGTGACGTCCTTGGCGATGCGCCCCCGCTTGGACCCCGGTACCGCGGATGGGGTGACAGTCGGCGCCCCGCCGTCGAGTCCCAACTCAGAGTGACTTGGTAGCCGCGGCCTTCTGCTCCGGCGAGGATCCAGGCGAGCTTTGGACCAAGCGCAGCACGAATGTTCCTGATTTGCATGCGGACAACCGAAGAGTCGGACGAGTGGTTGGTCTCGAAGACATCCTGCATGACTCTCCGCGGAGTGGTCCAAATCTCCCGCCGGCCCAGCAGGTAGGCAAAGACGGCGAACGCCCTTGGCTTGAATTTCACCACTTCCTCGTCGATGACCGCCGAGAAAGTGGAGGGGACGAGTCGCACGGCCACGTCGGGCGGGTCTGGGCAACCGATGAGCCGGCTCGCCAGCGCATCGAGCTGGGCGACAAAGGCGGTTGCGCGCAGAGGTAGCGCCTCCCACGCGAGAGCACCGCAGCCGTACCCGAGCACTGCGATCTGCTCGCGGAACTCGTCCACGACGACGACCACCGGCCCCACGAAGTCGAGGCGCTGGAAGTGCGCGATGCGCTCGCAAGCCCACTCGCCGCACCGGTCCGCGATGACCACGATCTGTGCCTGCGGCAGCATCGCGTCCGTTGAGTCTTCGACAATAAACATGCTGCCCGACATCGCCGCTCGGACCGCAACGGCGACATCATGCGAACGGGGCATCGCGTCGAGCGCGGCGAGGCGCGGCGCAGCCGAGACTTGGACCGCATGCTCGCCCGAAACCCTCCTCACGAACTCAAGGGTAGAGTGAGGGGCCGGCGTGCGCCACGCGGGAGGAGAAAATTACGCGGGAATTACGCGCGTTCGCCCGGCAAGGAGGGCAGAGTGAGCAATCAGTCCATCCAATTTGGCCGGGACGGGGAACAAGCAATGACAAACAGACTTCGATTTCTGGTCGGCTCAGCCCTCGGAATGTCGGCGACCAGTCTCGCGCTGATGACGGGCCCAGCGGGCTGCGGCGGAGAGCCGAGCCCCTCCGTCGCCGAGCGGTCGCGGACCAGCTACGAGCACCAGCAAGCACTCGTGGGGGGTGTTGCCCCGGTTGCGCCGACGGTCGTTGGTACCGCGGCGATCTCCATCAAGCCGACGCAAACGGGGATCATGGCGAGCGCGGCGTGGGCCTCGGACCCTTCGAAGATGGAAGCCAGCTCACCCCCCGAGGACCATCAGCTCGTGGCCTATCTCGAAGCGTCGAAGCCAGAGGTGCAGACTCTCCGTTACGACAGCAAGAAGCTGGCGGATCTCGCCGCGGAGCTCGTGCCCAGAGGCATCGCTGAACCAGTGCAACCCGATCAGGTTCCGCTGCAAGAGAAGGGATGGTCCAGCGCAGTCTCGTCGGGGAACGGCATCGACAACCGAGTGAATCTGTCTGGCTTCCAGAACTGGGAATACCGAACGGTCGGGAGGTTGTTGGCCAACGGCGGTTGCACGGCGACCTTCTTCGGGAGACGCCTGATCATCACCGCAGCGCACTGCGTGATAGACCCGGGCGGCAACTACGCTGCGGGGACCTTTCAGCCGGCCGTGAACGGCGCGTCGCTCCCATTCGGTCAACAGGCTGTGGTCGCCGCGTGGTGGGGTGGCAACTACATCTCCAAGTGCACCGGCGGCGCTCCAGGGTATTGGTCGGACTGCGTCCCCGAGGACTGGGCGCTCCTGCTGCTGCAAGACAACTTCCCCCAGGGGCACCCCGGCTGGCTTGGTTACGCGTGGCTTGGCCAAGCCGACATCCAGAATTGGACCAAGCGTGAGGTTGGATATCCCGGCTGTGGCCAAGTGAACTCGCCGGCTAACTGCCAGGCCGAGCGGCTGTACGGCCAGACCTCCGGATGCAGCTTCGGTCAGTTCATGTTCCCGTTCGGAAACGGGTTCAACTCCACATTCTCGCACGGGTGCGACAACGGCCCCGGGCATTCAGGGTCGGGCATGTACACGACCGGGCTCGGAAGCTTCCACATCTTCGCAGTGGCCTCGGTTCAACGTTGCACGACGTGCACGGTCGCCCAAGAGCCAAGCGCCACCATCAGAGCGAACCCAAACCTGGAGAAGCGGTTGGACAGCTACATCTTCAACCTGATGAGCAATCTTCGGGCGACCTACCCGTGAGAGGATTCGTGCCGCTGATCGCTGTGGCGACAAACGCTTGCTCTGCGGAGGCCGGCGACCTGCCGTACGGCCGCGTCGACTCGCCCGTCGTGTACGGCCACGACTCACGAGTCGCGCCTTCCGCGTTGGAAAGCCAGGCAGCGCAGGCGGTTCTGGTGAACAGCACCCTTGCTGTGGTCCCGGTGAGTTTCACGACCCAGAGCCGGTCCGGCTCCTTCACGATTTCCGCGCCGATGGCTGCCGAGGTTTTCGACCTGTGCTCGTCCGAGCCAGGTGGTCAGCTTCCAGCGGCTGCAGTGTGCACCGGTGTGGCCGTCGCCGCGAACGTCGTCGCGACGGCTGCCCACTGTGTTGCGGACCAAGAACAGTGCGACCGGCTGCTGCTTGTTCGGGGTTTCCTCTGGGATTCGTGGCAGTCGGACGTTCCGGCCGACAGCGTCTTCAGGTGCCAGAGGGTGTTGTTCCGTCGTTACCACGACTGTTCCGCCGCCGATCTCGCGCTAATCGAGATCGATCGACCGTTGGCCGCATTCGCCGGACTCGCGGAACTGTCGCCAAAGCCCGGAGAACGGCTCATCGCGTGCGGCGCTAGCTTCGGAGCTCCGATTCGGTGCGACCCCGAGGCGACCGTCACGACGACCACGTCGTCGGGCGTGAGCTTGGCCGCGGACGTCGCGATTGGGGCAAGCGGCGGGCCTGTGTTGGACGCGACCGGGGATCTCGTTGGCGTGCTTTCTGTTGGTGCGGAGGACTTGGTGCCGCTGGCTACGTGCTCGGTCGAGGCGACCGGATCCGGGCACGGAATTGAGAGGGCCGAATCAGCCGACGCGATTCGGGCTGCACTCGCGCTTGCGGGAGGGTCAAAGGAGGGCAGCGATCCATCGGGCGACTGGTCGGTCGCGTGCACGGTGTCCCCGAAACCGCAACCCCAATGCTCGGCGTCGGCCGTTGGTGCCGCAGCTGGTTGGTGGCAACCATGGATCATAGCTGCAGTTGGGGCTGGCTTCGTACGCCGACGCGGTGGGCGGTGGTTGTTGCGACCATGGCGCCATCGGATCCGCGTGGTGAGCTTTGTCGCGCGCATTCACGCTCTTGTGTCACGATAGGAGAAGGAAAATGAAGCACCTTTTTGCGGTTGTACTGATGCTCGGGGCAGGAGGTCTGGTCGCGTGTTTTAGCGACAAGTCCGACAGCGGAGGCTCGGCCCTTGCGGGCAGTGGGGGCGGCGCGGGCCAGTCCGGGGACGGCGCGACTGGCCGTCCCGACTGCCTTCCGAACCTTCCCATCGCATGCGTACAAGACATGTGCGAAAAGGAGAACTTCAACTGTGGAGATCCCGCGTCCGTCTTCGACGAGTTCGGCTGCTATCGAGCCAAATGTTCCACCAGCGCGGAATGCGAAGCCGGAGAGCAATGCCGAGAGGTGACGTACGCTCCGCCCAGTTGCGGTTTCGACCCAAACAACGACCAGGTTTGTTCGTGCGGAACCTGGCTGAGCATCATGACTGAGATGCGATGCTTTCCGGCTCTTTAGCAGCGCAGGGGCGCTCCCTGGCTCAAGACCACGCTCGTCCAGGCCGCTTGGTCCGCGGCTCGCTCAAAGAACACGTACCTACACGCGCAGTTCCTTCGCCTCAAGAGCGGGCGCGGGCCCAAAGGGGCAATCGTCGCCGTCGCAGCCTCCATCCTGACAGCGACTCCAGCTCGGGAGAGAAGGCCCCAGTTTTCGCGCCAAACCAGCGCGCTCAAGCCGCGTGAGCACCGCGCCCGCGCCGGTTTGCCTTCCGCCTCGACCCACCACTCCGATCGGTCAAGCAGGAATCGGCGAACCAGGGCACTCGTCCCGACAACTGGCCCGGGTGTGAACTGGCCGCCTTGCGGCGCACCCGCACCCGCACCCGAAACTCGGCTTGGGTCGAGGGTGCTCACGGTCGGGCTCTTCGGGTGCGGATGCGGGGGGGTCAATTCTTGGACAGCTCTTCAGTTTGACCAGGGACCTTGGAGGGACACAAAAAGCGAGCCGGGGCCCGGGCTCGGGGTGAGGGCTATCGAGGCGACCGGACGCGAAACGTGCTCCCGCGGCCAAAGCCATGCGGCGACGACCGCGCCGCTGCCAGCGACCAGCGCGCCGGTACTGATCCAGGCGAGCGAGCGCGCCCGCTCGGCGTCATCGCGGTACTCAGCGAGAGCGGACGAGTCGCGACAGAACTGGCGCTCGGACACGCAGCCCGCACGGCGCTTGGCATCTTCCGAGGCGGAGCTCGCCGAAAGCGCCATCGCGCCGGTCACCGCTGAGACCCCGAGCGCAGTCACACCCACGCCGCCGAGCACCCAGGACGCTGTAGCGAAACGACGCTCCTCTGTGCCCCGATCGACACTGGGCGCCTCTACGCAGCGACCTCCGACGCTTCGCCCGCCCGCCGGACACGCCGCCGGCGCCGGCGCACGCGGAGCAACCGGCTTTGGGGCCTCCCCTCGGCTTTCGACCGCCTCGAGGCGGGGCACCGAAACGACCCTCTCGCCGCCATCCGTCGCGACGTCGAGCTGGGACTGCCAGCTCCGGTGGCCTGGCGCGCTCACGACGATGCGATGCACACCGGGGTCGATTGGTGTGGGCGTCGACCAGGCAAGCTCGGGGACTTTCGTTCCGTCGAGCTCGATCGTGATGGAAGCGCCGTCCGCCGCCGAGGCGACCTCGAAGCGCACGCGGGCGATCTTGCCCTCGAGCGCCTCGAGGCGCAGCGTGGCGATCCGCGCACGATCCTGGCGCCTGTCGGCCCGAGCCGCGCTGAGCGCGTCTTGGTACTCGGCGTAGGCCGTGGCCAGTCGGCCCTGCTTCTCGTGGCAGACGGCCAGGTTCAAGAGCGTCCCGCCTCCGGGGTCGAGTCGCTGGCTCTCGGCGAAAGCGGGGCAGGCTTCGGCGTAGCGCTGCTCCGCGAGCAACACCCGCCCTTGCTCGAACAGCGCCTGGGCTTGGCGACGGTCTGCGTCACTCGGCTCGGCACGCGCCAAACGCGGCAGGAGCATCACGGCGGCCGCGAGGGCCAGCGTCAGTGGTCGCTGGGCTAGGGGCGATCGGCTCATCGGAGCTGCCCCAGACGCTAGCACCTCTCATTTGCGGTCGAGCAGGCCGTCGGCGTGAATGCCCAGGGAGCTCGCCGCGGAAGCCGATGCAGGACTCTTCGGCTCGCGGCGCGGTGGCGGTTTCGAAACCCCCTGCTGGGATGCGTCGGGCGGGTCCGTCGCCGAGGCGGGAGGCGCGCGTAGGAGGAACGAACTGCCAAAACCCACCGATGCTCAGGGTACGCGCGTGGCGGTCGGAGGTCGAGAGGCAGGTCGGGGTGGCTGGCTGAACAGTTGGTTGCCGCTGCTGAGCGTCACAGCGAGGCAGAACGCGCCACCGCGCACGGAGCACCGCCTTGGCGAGTCCCGCGACGAAGCCTCACCCTTCCCCGAACCCCAACACGAGCTGCTCGGGCACCCGAAGGTTCACGTGTTGACGCGGCGGCGCTCTCGCCCCGAGACCGTGCTCGGCGAGCAGGCGGGTGATGGCAGCACGCGTCGTGGCGACCTCGGCCCAGCGCATCGGACCGGAGCAGCGGGGACAATGGTCCATGTCAGCTTGGAACACGTGGGCCAGCATCCATGCCCATCGTTTGCGCGGCACCGGCGCGTCGTCCTTCTCGCCAAGTAGCTCGAGCTGATCGCCGCGGGCTGGCGGCGGCTTGTTCGCGGTCGCGTCCGCCGGCGGTGTGGGCACGACGAGACGCCGGCGCGAGGAGTGGCTCGACGACCCTTGGAAGTCCCTGAAGAGGGAGAGCACGCCGAAGTACCTGAGGAGATGCCAGCGAGGCGGCGGCACCGCGGCGACGAGGCGCGGGATGAGGTCGGCGGGCTCGAAGACCAGCGCGCGTGTGCCGCCCCCCGTCGGGGACTTCCAAGGGTCGTCACGCCAAGCACGCTTGAAGCTGAGCTCGAGTTTGCCATCCGCGCGGCGCTCGAGGCGGTCCTGCGCGACAGGTGGGCGCGTGATGTCCCCCGTCGGGGACTTCCAAGGGTCGTACTTACAGATTCGCTCCACGCGACGGCGATCGCGGCCGTCGATGGCTTGGGCGGCGTGAATGTTGATGCCGCGCACCTCGGCGATGGGCTCGTCGGTGGCGTCGGCGGCGCGCGGGCGCGCGGGCGATTCGGGCGACGCGATGAGACGGAGCGGTGGTTTTCCTGCTCGTTCGCCGGTCACGGAGACGACCCCTGGAAGTCCCCGACGGGGGATGCCCTGCGCCGCGGCGGAGTAGCAAGCTGCGAGGCCGGGCTCGTCGAGGGCGAGCTCGGGCGGCGTGTCGTCCCCGAGCTCGGGGTCGAGGCTCCGTCCGTGCGCGCGCAGGATCTTCTCGATGCGTGTCGCCGTGCGTGACGCGACCTCCGCGATGTCGGCGTGCGATGGCGTGTCGAGCTCGCGGAACTCGAGCGGAGCGCTCGGGTCGTCGTCCTGATGCACGTACACGCGGTCGAGCACGAGAGCGTGGCCGTGGACGTTCAGTCTCAAAGCACCGTCCGTCCTCTGCACCGCGACCACGCCGCCGGTGTATGCTCTCGTGACGCTTGCGATTCCGAGCTCGCGCTTCGCGCGCCTGCGCAGCGAGCGGTCCACCTCCGCCATGAACGCGCTGACCACTTCTGCGCAGAGCTTCCGGTCGTCCCACTTCTGGGACTTCCAAGGGTCGTAGCCGAGCAGCGCACGCAGCCCCCAGGGCAAGGAGCAAATCCAATGGCGGATCCGCACACGGGGCAGAACTCGCTCCTCCAAATGCACGGCCATGTCCGCCATGCGTCGCCCGACACAAGATGGGCAAAAGCCGCGCTTTTTGCACGAAAACGCCACGAGGTCGGAGTAACCGCAGTCACGACACACGAGGTGCAGACAACCTCGCTCGAGCTGTCCACACCCTAAATACTCCTCGAACTCCTTCACCACGACGCGCTGCGTGACACCCGACGGGGTGAAGCGCGGCAAGCCGCCGTGCTCTTCGGCCCGCTCCAAGAACGCCGGCCAGTGCTCCGCCACCGTCTGGTAGAGCACGGTGCTCTCCGGTCGATGGCGGGAACGCGATCGCTCGGACGGTGCGAGCGCGTGTGCGGGATGGCCCACGCCACGGATGCATGAGCGAGTCCCGTGCCACGCAGCAGAGCCGCAATTTCCCTGAGAACTCGTTCGCCCGCAGGCGGCGAAGTGGCGAAGTCAGGTGGCGATCGCCACCCAGGGGCGCGCGCTCTCTCCCGGCGCAGCCCGACCACTGCGCCGGCCGAGCACCACGAGCCGCGCGTAAGCTCAGCGACGACACACCTGGCTCGGAGCGACCCGTCTTCCCCGCTCGGGCGAAGCCCGAGCTTAGGGGAAGACCGCAGGCGCGCACGAGCGCGAAGCGACGCGCTTCGCGATACTCGAAGGGGTGCGAGGAGCACCGGCGAGTTGGGGCAGGAAGACACATGCCCTTCGCGTTGCATGCGGCCTACTGGCACGATCGCTTTGGCGAGCCCAAGAGCGGCGGCTGCGTGAACCTCTCGATCCGGGATGCCAAGTGGCTGTTCTCGTGGACCGAGCCCCAGGTGCCCGAGACCTGGCATGGCGTGCGCAGCGGCGACGATCGGGGACCGGGGACTTGGGTGCGGGTGCGGTAAACCCCATTCGTTTTGGCTACGGACGGGTGCGTCACAGATCCTCGGGCGTGAGCCCGGTGCGCTTCGCAATCCTGGCGAGCATGCGCGGGCCGATGTCCTCGCCGTCGTGGAAAGCCCACGTGTAATTGGGCCATTCCTCGCGCGCGCGCGGCTTGTGCGAGCCCTTCTGACGCACGGGACTGGGCGGAAGATGTCTTCGGGCACGCGAACCTCGGTGACTCGCGACGAACGCGGAGACTCGTTCGGATTGCCACAGAGGTCGCGCAGCGGCCCGGAGGAAAGGTACTCGAGGTATGCCGAACCAGCGCGACTCGGCAGGGAGCATACGATTTCCTGAGCAACGGAAGCGTCTCGCCCGAGGCAGTTCAGGACGCGGTCACGCAGGCAACGGCCTTGGCTTGTCGCGGCGCGGAGTTCTGTTTCGTCGCGATCGACGGGACGGCGCTGACTCTCACCGACTGGCAGCGGAACAAGGATTTCGGAGCGATCGGTGCGACCAACCTCGGCGCGCGAGGGCTCAAGGTGCTCAACGCCTACGCGCTGGCCGCCGACGGAGCCCCGACTGGGCTTCTCGGCCAGAAGTGGTGGAGGCGCGAAGCGCGTAAGAAACGAAAGGACTGCCAGCACCGAACGGTAGACGAGAAGGAAACCAGGTACTGGCTGAGCGCCATCCGAGGAGCCGCGCTGTGCCTGACTGCGGTTGGTGGTCGGGCGTGGTTTCAGCTCGACCGCGGAGGCGACCGGTACGCCACGCTGAAGGCGTTGCATGAGTCCGAGCAGTGGTTCACCGTTCGCTCCACGTACGCGCATCGCTTCCTCGTAGGGCGTCGGCGAACGATTCGCCTTCGTCACGCCGTGTCGGAATCCAAGGTCTGGGTTTTGGCGCTGGAGAAATCCAAAGCCCCGCGCGAGCACGCCGCAGTCGAGATAGCCCAAGAACTCGTCCCTCACGAAGGACGGCAGCGGCGCGACCAGGCCCTGCTCGGCAGCGGCTTCCAGCGTGCGGAAGTTGTCCGCGATAATCTGGTAGAGCGCACCGAGCTCGGGCCGGCGCTGGCGGTACGGGGCGCCGGCACCGTCCGAGCCCGCGTCCGGGGGCGGCAGCACGGCAGCCATCGGCGCGCCCAAGCGCACGCCGCGTGCCGAGCGTGCTCTCGGCCAAAATGCCGCAAGTTACAGGCCTCGGTGAGTGGCGAAACCGCGGGCCGCCGGCGGCGGCCGCCACTCGCCGCCGTTCTCAGCTCACCCTGCCGCCGCCGCACGCCATCTCCGAAGCCAGCTCGCGTTTGCGCCACACGCGGCGTTTGGGGAAGGTCGCGCGGCCGCAGGCCACGACGCTTCGTGTCTCATGCACGACCAACCGCGCATGCCGAGGACGCGCGGGTTGGGGCACCCCTAGCAGCCCGAGCCCAACGTGGTCAAAGCCACGGCGGGTCCGGGCTACGACACGACCAGTGGCGGCGCCGCGACTCCCGAGTCTGGTAGAGCACGGTGCTCTCCGGTCGATGGCGAAAGCGCGAGCGCTCAGGCTGGGGGAAGGCGTGTGCGGCGTGGCCCACGCCATGCGTGCATGAGCGAGTCCCGTGCCGCGCGGCAGAGCCGCAGAGTCCCGGAGGATTCGTTCGCCGACAGGCGGCGAAGTGGCGAAGTCAGGTGGCGATCGCCACCCAAGGCGCCCGCGCTCTCTCGGCGCAGCCCGTCTTCCCCGTTCGGGCGAAGCCGAGCTGCGCGTGCCCGATACGTGGCGCTCGGTGCGCAGCGGCGACGATCGGGGACCGGGGCTCCCCTTGCCGTCCGGTAGACCACGCCGAGGAGCGGCTCGGCGATCACTTTCTCCTGAGCCTCCGCAAGCTCTCGGTCGAACAGGTCACGGACGATGCCGTTCACCCTCCACCAGGTCGCAACGGCAATCGCCCGACTCTCGGCCTCCGGAGTAAACCGAACGGTCAGCTTCAAGGGATCGCTCGGAGCTTGGCCATCACGACGCTGGCGTCGATCAGTTTGCCATCCTGGGCCTGCTCGATCGAGCGCTCCAGGGCCGCATGGAGCCGTTCCCGTTCCTCGTCATCGAGGTAGTCCCCGCCCTTCGCCAGTACCTCATCGACGGCGATCAACTCGACGATCTCGCCCTCCGGCAGGTCCGTTGGTTCATCGAGAACAAGCCTGCCGTTCTTCACCTGGGCTTTCAGGGCGTGCATCACCGGGAAGTTTACTCCCTCCGGGTGGGAACGTCGAAGGCGAAGGCTCGGGCTCGGGGAGTCAGCTCGGGGGCCTCGCGTCCTGAACCGGCGCGTCTCCCCCCGCCGCGTGCGCCCCGCCGCGTGCGCGCGGGCATGCGCCCCGCCGCGTGCGCGCGGGCATGCGCCACGCGCGCTCCGGTCTGAGCAAAGCGCCACGCGACGATCGGGGACCGGGGACTTGGGTTCCCCCCGCCGGGGATGCCCCTCCGGGCACTTTCAAGGATCGTCACGAAGCGCGTCGGGTGCGGTGAGGGAGGAAGAACCCACGCCACGGGACCAGACCCAGCCGCCGGCGGAGCCTTTGCGTAAAGTGAGGCGTTTACGCGACGAAATGCTGGGCGATGAGGAGCGCAGACTTTCGGCAACTGAGATTGCCGCCTTGGCAGGCGACCCCTCGAGCACCTCACCTGCTGCGATGCCACGAAGGCCTCGTGACCTTGGTACTCAAATGGATGTGCGGCGGCTCGTGAGCGCTGAAATATATCCGGAGTGGGCGGGCGAGAACAGCGGGGCGACGATAGCGCGGCGCAGTCAGACGACGCTGATGGCGCGACCGAAACCCAGTTTTCTGCGGCTGCGATTGAGTCGTCGAAGCGATCGTGCATGGTCGCGCACTCCTCGCACGTGCGCTTCGCTCCGCGGCATGTCGATGTACGGAAGCGCGATGAGCCGGTGGTGCAGATCCGCTTCGGCCTACCCGCGAACTGCGCGCCAGCGCGGGTCGGTCGGCCCGGACGGCGCATCGCATCCCGCATCAGCATGAGCCGTGCGCCACGCTTCAAACTCTCGACTCTCGGCCATCGCGCGCGGCTGCAACTGCACGCCAAGCGGCTTGTGGTCCTGCACGTCAAGCTCCGGCGGAACTGGCGGCAGCGGAGGCGGGCCAACGAAGTGCGGGCCGGGGGCGGCTTGCGGCGGCGGCTTTACCTGCTGCAACAGTGTGTGCGTCAATACCGCCAACGACATCCTAACTACGGCTCCTGCGGTAGCGCGTGCGCCGGACCCAATCCGTTCTGCAACGGCAGCGCTTGCGACAAGGCGCCCTGCAGGCGTCCAGCCCCCACCCCCCGCGGGCGCGGCATGTTGCATGGGGTCAATCTGCAAGCGGGCGAGCTGTGCTGCACCGTCAATCAGGGGCCCAGCATCACCAGTTGCGTCGCGCCAGTGAATGGAACATGCCCCCTGGGCTGTCCAGAGTGCGCGTGCGCATCGCCCGACACGCCGATCGCGACGCCCACCGGACCGAAGCCCATCGCCAGCTTGCGTGCCGGCGATCTCGTTTTCAGCATGCATCGCGGCCAGCGCGTAGCCGTGCCCCTGCGGCGCGCCCAGCGCATCACCGCCCACGCGCACCAGGTCGTCCAAGTCGAACTCGAAACGGGAATCATGCTGCGCATTAGCGCGCCGCACCCCACCGCGGACGGTCGCCTGTTCGGAGATCTGGTGGCCGATTCGTTCCTGGGTGGAGTGCGCATCGCTCGCGTCAGCGTCGTGCCCTACGCTCACGACGCCACCTACGATATTCTGCCGGAGTCGGACTCGGGCACGTACTTCGCTGGCGGCGTGTTGCTCGGCACCACCATGGCGGCAGCGGTCGAAGTGCCGATGAGCATCGCCCCGCCCTGAGCCACTGCCAAGCTGACCGCGGGTTGCGGTCGTGAGCCTGGTTCGTCGGCTGCTGGTGGAAGCGGGCTTCAAGCCGCTGCGGGCCGAGGCCCAGGCGCGGCGGGTTGCGCTGTCGCAATGGGTGGCCCCGTGTAGTGACAAGCTGAAAGATGCGATTCTGACAGAAGCGCAATGATAACGTGCGAAGCATGAAGGTCTTGGCCGCCGTTATCCTCGTCTGCTCGGTCGTGTTTCCCGCCTGCAACAAGCATACGGCCAGGGACTGCAAGGCGTTTGTCGTTGCGTTCCGTCCAGCGGGGGCCAGTCACGCTACGAATGAAGAGGGGCGCAAGGCGGAAGCTGCCGGCCTGACGGCGGCGCTCAGCCAATGGGAGGACGCCGCAAAGTCAATCCAGACCGAACAGGTGCGAAAGCACGGGGCCGAATTGTCGACCAAGCTTTCCGACCGAAAGCGCATCCTCGAAAGTGCCCAGTTCGTCGAACCCAAGCAGGAGCCACCTTCACCCGCGGCGTCGGCACCCAGCCCCGGAGCCGCGGGCTCTGCAGACCCCGCAGACGAGCGCAAGAAGGTGCTCGCGGAAGCTGCGGCGGAGGGCGTGCGTGGGCTGCTAGGCAATGCTGAACCGGTGGCAAAGCTCCCCCCGGATGTCGTCGAGCGCCTGAAGACAAACGACAAGGAAATCCAAGCGTTGCAGGCGGACCTCTATGAATGGTGCGCGGCCAACGAATAGGCGCGGCGCGAAGCGGCGGTGGGGGGCTCAGCGCGGCGAGGCGGGCGGTGACTCAGAACTTCTCGGGAATGAAGGTCTGCTCCGCCATGGGCGGGCGCACGTAGCCCATCTCTTTCTAGACCGCGTCGGACTTGGCCTTGGGTCGCGGTTCGAGCTCGACGGGTTCGGGCGTCGAGTCATCATACGGAATCAAGCTCAACATATGGGTAATGCAGTTGAGGCGCGCGTGCTTCTTGCTGTCCGCAGTCACCACGTACCAGGGGGATGCCTTAATGTCGGTGTGGGCGAACATTTCGTCCTTGGCCTTGGAATACTCGACCCAGCGGCGTCGTGACTCCAAGTCTGCTCGAACTGCTGAGCGAGTGTTGCCGGTATTTCGATCGCGGGCGAACTCATCAGGGGATGGGCAGCTCATTCCGATCGGGCGGTCATCGGCTGCGGCGGGACGCGGCGCGGTTGTCGCGAGCCCCGTTCTGATTGGACTACATCACGACTACAGACAGGCGGCTTGGACATGACGCCCGTTCGGATGAGCGCGGAAGCCAAGTCACGCGACACGCAAAGCGTGCCCGCCACGGTCAGCGACAAGGTGTGCTGCTCCGGCGGAGAGCCTCTCGACGGGCTATTCTCGGGCCATGCTCGCGTTTGATGCACGGCCCCCTCCTCTCTCGTTCGATGAGCAGGGAGTGATCCGTGTTGGCGGCACGAGGGTCGCCTTGGAGTCCATCGTGATCGTGTTCGATCGCGGAGCGTCGGCTGAGGAGATCGTGGACAGTTACCCAGCGCTCGAGCTCACGGCGGTCTACGCGACGCTCGCGTACGTGCTCGCGCACCGGGTCGAGGTAGACGAATACGTAGCCGGGCGCCGCCGAGCGGGAGACGCGGTCAAGGCGGAGATCGAGGCGCGATTTCCGCAGGTAGGACTTCGCGCCCGGTTGATCGCTCGGCGGGCCGGGTCCTCCGGATGATTCGGCTGGCCGCCGACGAGGATTTCAACAACCTGATTGTGCGCGGCGTGCGCCGGCGCTTGCCGGAGATCGATTTCGTGCGCGTTCAGGATTGCGGTCTCCGCTCCGAGCCTGACGGTGCTGTGCTCGATTGGGCAGCGGCGGAAGATCGGATCCTGGTCACCCATGACGCTGTAGCGACCACTCCGAACGGCAGAACCGCGTCGTCCACCCTCCGATTAGGTGGCGAGTGTGTGGCGAAAGTCGGCGGGCGGTGAGGGAGGCGCGGGCGCCGTCGGCCGTGTTCGAACGAGGAGCGTTTGCAGAGGTTGCCCTGCGGCGGTCCATTCTCCGACAATCAGGCTGGTCAGAGCTTCGGATCCATCGCTCGGAGCGGCTCCCCAGTGCGCTCTGAGAAAGGTGGCCCAGGGCGTTCGCGTTGCACGCTTGGGGCATGCGGGCCACGCGCCAGCCGGCTCGCTTCGCGCCACGCTGCGATCTCGTCCACGCCGCCATCCGGCAGCACTGACCCGGCACCGGCACCGGCGTCCACGCCGGGCGTCCCTGTGCTCGAAGGGCCAAGGCGATAATCGCGGCGAAAAGCAGCGGCAGCCCCGAAAGGGCAACAAGATTGGGCTGCGTCATTTTGAGGGGCAGGTCCGTTTCTCCCTCCCACTGACCCAGAGCGCGCGACCCGAGTGGAACTCGGCGCGGGCGAGGCTGTCGAATTCGCCCGTGACCCTCTCCCTCCGGCTTCGGGTGTGGTGGCTCGGTGACGTCGTGCACGACGTCGTACTCGCGCCCCCTCGGGACTACGTGCTCGGCGAGAACGATGCCGACTTCGTCATGCCCAGCGAGGTGTTGGGGCGAGCGGACTTGCCCATCGTGCGCGTGCGGGGCGGCCGGGCGTTGATCGCGGTGCCGCGCGACGGGAGGGCGTGCCTGGCACCGCTCGAGGTAGACCCCGAAGACGAGTCACTCGGGGTCTTTCCGCTCCAACTGGGCCAGCGCTTCGCCCAGAGCTTCGGAGACTTCAGCGTCGACGTCGAGGCGGAGGTCGCCGTGCGATCACCCCTGCGAAGATTCCATCTGAGTTCGTCAGGCGGCGGCTACGCGCTCGGCGCGGCGCTCGTGTGCGGTAGCACCCTCGGCGCGGCGGCAGCGCTGCACGTCCCGGGGCAGACGCAGGAAGAAGAGCGCGAGCAGATCGAGCTGATGAAGCATTACCTGTCGGCGCACGCGGAGCGCGAGCCGGTGGCGGGGCAGGGGCGCGCCGGAGCACCGGGGCGCCTGCGACTCGGAGTGCGTCGCGGCAAGACCAAGAGCGGTCGGCGCGGGGTGCGCGGGTTCGCGAGCCCGAGCGCAGCGGGCGCGGCGCGAGCGACGGAGGCTGCGCCGGCGGAGTTCGGGATGATTGGACCGTCGACCGCGGCGTACGCCGGCAGCATCGGGGGGCTCGCGCTGGGCTCCGCGGGCGGCGCGGCTGAGCAGGACGACGACGTCGGCGGCAACGCCGAAGCCGCAGCCGGGGCCGATGACTTCGCCGATTACGGCATCAATCCCGCCCTCGATCCCGCCCAGGATCCGCTCTCGACCTTCGCTGCCGATGTCGACACGGGCTCGTATTACGTCGTGAAGCGCCGGCTCGAGGGGGGAGAGTTGCCTCCCCTGACGGCAGTGCGCGTAGAAGAGATGCTGAACGCCTTCGACTACGCGTATCCGGGTCCGGAGTCCGAGCCCGGCGACGCGCCGTTTCGCGTCCACTTGGACGCGGTGCCATCCCCCTTCGATCCGGGGCGTCACTTCCTGCGCGTCGCCGTGCAGGCTCGTCGCGTCGAGATCGCTCTTCGACCGCCGCTGCACCTGACCTATCTGGTGGACACGAGCGGTTCGATGCGCGCTCCCGACCGCCTGCCCCTGGCCCAGGCGAGCTTGCGGTTGCTCAGCGAGAGCCTGCGGCTCGGGGACACGGTGGCTCTGTGCACCTATGCCGGCGACGTGCGCGAAGTTCTGCCGCCCACGCCGGCCGAGCAGCGGTCAAGAATTCTGGCCGCCATCGACGGGCTTTCGGCCGTGGGCGGGACGGCCATGGCGAGCGGCATCGACCTCGCGTACGGACTCGCAGCGCGCACACTGAAGCGGGGTCACGAGAGCCGCGTGGTCGTGCTCTCGGACGGTGACGCAAACCTCGGCGCGCGGGACCCCGATGCCATTCTGGAGTTGATCGAGGCCAAGAGGGAGCTTGGCATCACGCTGTCGACGGTCGGATTCGGGCGCGGCTCCTACCGCGACTCGACCATGGAACGCCTCGCCGACGCGGGCGACGGGAACTACTCCTACGTCGGCAGCGAGGACGACGTGCGCCGGGTCTTTGGAGCAGGCATGAGCGGACTGCTCTCCGTGGTCGCGCGCGACGTGAAGTTGCAGGTCGCGATGGACCCCCGAGCGGTCGCCGAGTATCGCCTGATCGGTTACGAAAATCGGGACGTTGCCGACGGGGACTTCCGCAAGGACAGCCTGGACGGCGGCGAAGTCGGCGCGGGGCACGCGGTCACGGCGCTGTACGAGGTCGTGCTCAGGCGTACGGATTTGCCACCCGCCACGCTGTCGATCCGATACCGGCCCGCGCATGGCAGTCTGAGCGCTCCCGCGAGCGAAGCCGTCTTTCAAATGCAGCCCGACCAGATCGGCGAGGTGTTCGAGGTCGCCGGGTCGGATCTTCGCTTCGCGGTCTCGGTCGCTGCATTCGGGGAGGTGCTCCGAGGCAGCCCTCGAGCCGTGGCGTGGTCCCTCGACCGCATCGCTGAGATCAGTCGAGCCGCGGAGCAATCGAAGCCGGAGCGTCGGGAGCTCGCTCGACTGATCGACGTCGCGAGGGACCTCAGAGCCGCCGGCGACAGTTGAGTGGGCGCAGCCCCCGATTGGCGCCGGCACGACCACGAGACGCCGAGGCCGGCTTCGAGTTGACCCAGATTTCGCGAAGCGCGCCGTCGTTGTTGGTCTCCCAGCTCGCGTGGTCGCGAAAGCGCAGCGTGGCCCCCGTCCAGCTCGCCGGGATCACGGCGGCGAAGCTGAGGGCTCGCGCGAAGCACCTCGTCAATCGGCGACTCCGCCGTCTGCGCTTGGGCACGGAATCGCCCAGTCCGGCGGGGGACAGCTCGGCACTTCGACTCCAACGTCAGACAGATCCAGCTCTTGCGTGGAACACGCGCAGACCTGCTGGGGGCAGAGCATCGCGCACTTCACGTAGGGGCGGGGCTCGCACTCGGGCGTCACCGGGGGCTCGAGTATCGCCGGTGGGCACATCGGCTCGGCCTGGGGCGGAAAACAGGCGCAAAGCCCGTCGTGATCGTCCCCAGAGTTGAAACAGATCGGCTGCGTCGAACTGGTCCAGACCAAGTCTTCGCACCACCCACCGAGAAAGTGCACGCAGCACTGCCCCGCCTCGCAGTGCTGGTCGGTCTTGCACTCCCCCTCGAACCACCCGGAGTCACCCGAGCCCCCGTCAGCGCCACTGAACAACTGGAAGTCCAGGTCTCCCACGTCGCAAGCGAGCAGCGCCGCGACCGGAGACATGGCGAGGACCACCGCAGCGCGGACGGTTCCGACCCGAGACGAGGACATGCAGCGCCACTTGCATGTGTGAGCCATCGGGCCGTCGCCCAAACGCCAGGGAAAGGGCCGCGGTGGTGTCGAGTCACGACACCGGAGTGTGCGCGCCGGCAACACCAAGGCCGCCGTATCCAGTGTTCGGGACGCGTGAGCGGCCGGCCGGCGCCCCGGACATCAGCGTCTTTTACGCAACTGAAGAGCTCGGACTGACGGAAGTGGACATCGGCCGGCAGTTCGTGATCGAAGGACACTGGGTCGGAGAACGCGATGGCCAGCGCCTATTCGAGGCGCGCCGTATCCAACGTGTTGCGCCCGATGGGTGGGCGGCTGCGTCCGCCCTCGAGCCCGAGGTGTGGCACATCCGGCAACCCCTGCGTAACGGATGGTGCGTGCTCCCGCGATAAAGGCGTCACCCAACGAAACTGGCGAGATGGACACGAGTTCTCTCGCTGGTAAGGCACTGTCCGTTGGAGCTGAAGGTAGGCGGGTCTCCCACTCCGAAGCCGTTAAAGGTCGCGTCTTTGCGTCCGTTTGACTGTGCCAGGCTATGTTTGCCCTATGAACACCCACTCCAATCCGACGGACTTGCTTCCCCTTGTGGGTCTCGGCGCCGAGCAGCCGTGGCCCCGCGGCGTTTCCCGGCAGGAGTTGATCGCCACGGTTCGAGGTCGCGAAATCTGGTCCGCCGTGACATCCGATGACCAAACAGTCTCGGTGACCACGTTCGCGGCGGAGCCCACGCCGGACGAACTCGGGGACCTAGCCGCCGTGGCGGAGGGCCTGACCAGCGCCGCGGGCGTCCCGGGAGTGGTGCAGCTTCGGGAGCTCAACACCCGCCGCGGCTACCTCGTCACGGGCTCGCTCGTCGGCACCCTTAGGGATTCACCGGCGCTGGGAATGAAGCTCGATCGCAGGCTCGAGCTTCTGGGGGCCATTTGCGAGACGCTGTCCGCGCTTCACGAAAGGGGGCGATTTCATGGGGATCTTTGTCCAGGAAATCGTGGGTCTGGCAGACGATCTGAGTCCGTGTCTGCTCGACGTCGGCGGACGACCGGTCGGCCCGCGTCACTCGCGCATCTACGCAGCGCCCGAGGTGTTCGACGGCGCGCCGGCCGATGTGCGCTCGGACGTGTACTCGCTCGGCAGGGTTCTCGCATTCTTGGTGCTCGGGGCCGAGCCACCCATCGAAGGCGACCGCATTCCGCGCCTCGACTGCCTCGCCCGCGCGCCAGCGGGACTCTCCAGGATCGTGAGGCGTGCCACCTGCGTCGAGCCGCTGCTGAGATACTCGGGCGTGGCCGAGCTGGTCGCCGATCTGGAGCGCTACGGCGATTTCGAGAACGTCGGCCTCATGCTCCCGAACGCCGTCGAGCAGAACTTCACCGGGCTGAGCTCGCCTCCGGTCTCGGCGCCTCGGAACGCAGTGATCCCGGCGGCGGCGGCGCCCGGCGTCGAAATGCCGACGAAGCGGAAACTCGCGGTGTTCGCCGGAGTCCTCGTCGCCGCTTCGATCGCGATAGCGATGTTCCTCACGAACCCCATCCAGAGCGCGTCTCAGTGGTGGGCACGAGGCGACCTGGGGCACTCCGACCCGGCGCGGCGTGGGTTGGCGGCGCAAAAGCTCGTGGAGCTGGGAGATCGCCGACTCGCCGGGGCGAACCTCGAGGGCGCGGATCTAACCGACGCCAGGCTGGCGCACAGCGAGCTTGGCGGGGCGAATCTTTCGGGAGCTCGGCTCGATCGTGCCGATCTGGCGGGCGCCGATTTGAAGGGCGCAAACCTGAGCCTGGCCCGGGCCCTGGGCACGGACTTCAGCGGGGCCGAACTCGAAGGAGCGAGCGGACTCGCGACCGTTGAATGTGACGACCAAACCGCTCCGCCAGAGGGCTGGGCGTGCGCCGCGGGGCAACTCGCACCCACAAAGGAGGAACAATGAAGCGCGAGAATAGCAAGGGTTTCACTTTGGTCGAGCTGATGATCACCGTAGCAATCGTGGGCGTGCTTGCGGCCCTGGCGAGCTATGGCGTCGGGACCTACGTCAAGTCGGCGCGTACAGCCGAGGCACGAGCCAACGTGGGCCGCATGGCCAAAGACGCTGCTGCGGCCTACGCCCGCGGCGACATGGCCGGCACTGTCCTGAAGGCAAAGGCGAGCGTGGTTGATCTGAACCGCCTGTGTGTCACGGCATCGAAGACGGTCCCGCAGCAAGCGGCCAAGGTCAAAGGCAAGAAGTACCAGTCGAACCCGAGTGAGTGGGTCGCCGACGCCAAGACCGCAGGCAAAGGCTTCTCGTGTCTCAGGTTCTCGGTGACCAGCCCGCAGTACTTCATCTACCGGTACAAGACCTCGACCACGAACGTCGCCAACTCCGGGAACGTCAACGTGACCTTCGACGCCATTGCCCAGGGCGACTTGGATGGCGACGGAAAGCTCTCGGAGATCAAGCTGAGCGGGAAGGTCGTGAAGGTGGGCAAGGCGGGCAAAGAGCTCTTCGTCGCGCCGACGTTCGTGGAGACCAATCCAACGGAATGAGCCCATGCCGCAGGCCGAACCGGACGCTGTTGCTTCGAATTCGAGTACCATTCCGGCCATGCAGCAACCGCCACCACTGCCGCCCGATCGACCGGCGAGCATTGACGACAGCGGTCAACTCCAGATTCAGCTTCGGGTGCTCGCGCTCTCCAGAAACCCACTTTTGGAGGCGCTTCGAACCGAGAGCATCGAGCGGGTCGAGGGCCTCGACGAAGCGCGGTTGCAGCTAGGTCGCTCGTCCTACGACGTAGTGGCCGTGGATTTGTCGGGCCAAGAGAGCATGCTCGCCCTGGAAGCCATCGGTGCGCGGGCCCCGCAGGCCCGCGCTCGTCTCGCCGTCCAAGGTCGTAATGACCCGGATAAGTCCGGATGACTGACGCACCCGTACGGAAATCGGCGTATTCGTGTTGGGGAAGCCGGGCATGGCCTCTGCATTACCCAGCAGTATGGCCGAAGCGTCGAGAACCACGGTAGACCCACCTTTCCAGACCTCAGCGCTCGTCGAGTCAGTACGTAGAGCCGCTCTCCGACTGAAGAAGCGGCTGCCCGCTCACGTCGAGCTCGACGATCTGATCTCGGCCGGAAATCTGGGATTGGCGCAGGCATTGGCCTACGGGCGATTCGAGGCCCCCAGTGCCTTCGAGGCGTACGCGCTGCAGCGGGCAACCGGAGCGATGCTCGACGCGTTGCGCGGTCATGACCACCTCACCCGCGGTCAGCGCCGCCTCGCGAAGCGGCTCGCGCGGGTCGAAAAGGGTCTCGGCCAGCGCTTTGGGCGACAGCCGGAAACGGATGAAGTTGCGGCCGAGTTGGGTATTACCACCGCGGACCTCGCCAGTGCCCGGCACAGCACTGCGCGCCGAGATCGGGTCAGCCTCTCTGCCGCCGAATCCCACACGCCCGGTCGCCCGTCATTGCGACCGGACGCGATGCTCGACGCAGTTCGTCGAGCCGAAAAGCTCAGGGGAGCCCTCGACGAACTGCCCAGGCGTCTGAAGACGGTGGTCGATCTCTCGTGCAATGAAGAGCTGACTCTGCGGGAGATTGGCAAACGACTGGGGGTCACCGAGGCCCGAGTCTGCCAACTCCGAAAGGAAGCCGTCGAACGCCTGCGCGTGAGTTGCGTGACGCCCTCCATCGAGCCGGTGATCCGCTGGAGTGGCGCTAGCCCCGCGTGAGGCTTCAGCCCCCGCTCGGCCTATGCCGATTGAATTGCCGCGGTTTCGGCACGCTTCCGCTTTGTCCGGAACGAAAAGGTGAGCTTCAACGGGGTGCTCCGGCCCCACGTCAGCGCCACAGTGCGTCGGGTTGCGGAGCACGGCTGAGGTGATCGTGATCCACGACACGACGGAGTTTCGGTTCTTGGGCGATAAGCGCCAGGGGCTCGGCAGGGTGGGCATAGCAGGCCAAGGGTTCAGCAGGGGCACTTCTACACGGACTTCAGCTCGTTCTCGCCGGACGGTTGGCAGCCGCAGCTCGGGCCGGCGCTTCGCACCCCGCGCCGTCGTGGTCACCGATCCCGCGCCGGTCCCTGGTCCGTTCATCAACCCAGCATGGCCTGCCGCTCGCGCCCAAAGCGGACCTGGCAGGCCTCGAATGCATGGGTCACCTCGGGGTCGAAGTGAGTCCCCCCACCCTCGGTGATCATCCCGCAGGCCTTCGCGTGGCTGAACCCCTTGCGGTAACACCGGTGTAGGCCGTCACCCTCCGTCGTGATCCCCCGCGGTCGTGGTGTCGGTCTGGGCGCTCGTTGTTTCGGGTGAGCCGGGTTCGGACTCCGGAGAGCTTCGCCGTTCTTTTTTCCTGAGAGGCTGATCCGCGGAAAGCTGATCGCCGGAGAAGGTTGGTCCGTCGCGGTAGCACCCGCACGGACCCGGCCAGCGAAGGATTGGTTGTCCGTTACGAGACGACCCTCACCAGCGAGCGGTACGTTACCGAGCAGGCGTGGCGGGCCGCAAGTTTGGAGCGGTGCCCGCTGCACCCGGAGGGCGGCTGCGGTCTCGCGGGGCACGGGAGCTACGGTCGGGTCCGCCCCGTCGGCGTCCGCGTCGCCCGGTTCTGGTGCCCGCGGGCTCGGGTGACTATCAGCCTTTTGCCTGATTTTCTGGCTTCCCGACTGTCGGGCACGCTCGAGGAGGTCGAGCGGGCCGTCGAGGTGGCCGAGGGCGCCAAGAGTCTGGAGGCGGTCGCCGAGAAGGTGCGCCCCGCGATCGCAGCGGACGCGGTGACGCTTCCAAGCGCGCTGCGGTGGCTCCGGCGGCGGCGTGTTGCTGTCCACGCGGCGCTCGTGGCGGCAGTGACGCTGGTGCCGGCGCTCACGGGCTGCCCGGCGACGCTTGGCGCGGTGCGGCAACGACTCGGGGTGTCGGATGCGCTCGTGGCGCTGCGGTCGGCCGCGGCCATTCACCTGGCCGCCATGCCAGCGCCGGTCGGACTGCGGGCGCGAGGGCGAGCGCGGCAAGCATCGCGAGAGCCGACCCCACACGAAACGGGGCCGGACCCTCCTCGGCGGGACCGATAGCGGGTTGGTGTGCCCGGGACGGACCCGGGCCGACACCGAAAGAGAACTCCGATGAGGACACCGACCCCCGAAAACGAACGCACGCTCGCTGACGCCGAGCGCAGAAAGCAGATCGCGCTGTTCCGTTATGGCGTGATCGCAGATCTGCTCCACCTCGAGCGCGGTGCGCGCGGCATGTACGCGAAGCTGCGCGAGAAGGCGGAGAAGGACTGGGAGATCCCCGGAACGCTCCGGCGGAAGGTCCAGGCCGAAACGATCCGCGGATGGCTTGCGGACTACCGACGCGGCGGCTTCGACGCCCTTGTCCCGAAGATCCGACGGGACGAGGGCTCGGCTCGCGCCATTCCCCGGGAGATCGCGGATCTGCTCTGCGAGACGAAAGAGCAGCACGCGGACTTCAGCGTCGGACTCGTCATCGCGCACGTGACGCGCTTCGCGAAGATCCCGGAGGGGGTCACGCTTGCGCCATCGACGGTGCACCGGATCTTGTCTCGGGCCGGACTCATGCAGAAGAAGCAGGGCGAGCCGACGGCGAAGGACCGCCGACGCTTCGCCTTCGAGAAGGCGGGCGAACTGTGGATGAGCGACGTGATGCACGGCCCCGCCGTCGCCGTGTCCGGGCGGCAGCGGAAGACGTACCTGCTCGCCGTCATCGACGACGCGACACGGATGGTGCCGTATGCGGCCTTCGCGCTCAGCGAGAACGCCGCGACCCTTCTCAGCGTGCTCGAGCAAGGGATCTGCCGCCGCGGGATCCCCAAGCGGCTTTACGTCGACAACGGTGCCGCCTTCAAAGCACAGCACCTGGCGCTCGTGTGCGCGAAGCTCGGCATCACCTTGATCCACGCGCGTCCCTACACGCCCCAGGGAAAAGGAAAGATGGAGCGGTGGTTTCGGACCGTGCGTCTTCAGCTCCTGCCGACGCTCCAGCCCGAGGACAGGCGGAGTCTCGAAGCACTCAACCGCCGTCTCTGGGCGTGGGTCGAGGGTGAGTATCATCGGAGTCCCCACCGCGGACTCGACGGTGAGACGCCCGCGGATCGCTGGGCGATGCGCTCAGACGAGGTGCGCCAGTCGTCGAGCGACCTCGCCGATCTGTTTCTCTTCGAGCAGAAGCGCCGTGTGCAGGCCGACCGCACCGTGTCGCTCGACAGCGTGGCCTACGAAGTGGACGCGATGCTCGTCGGCGAGACCGTCGTCCTTCGCTTCGATCCGGCGCGTCCGCGAGAGACACGTGCCGTCCAGGTCTGGCATCGCGGAAAGCAGATCCAGATCGCTCGCCGTGTCGACGTCTACGCCAACTGTTTCGTCCGACGCGATCACACGACGAAGGCCCTGCATCCATCTCAGCCCGTGGACGAGCCGCCCCCCGGCATGCGCTTGAGCGACTTCGACTTCGATGTCGGGGACAACCAGCAGGGCGGCGCTGGCGACGACGAGGGGGACCTCCTCTGATGTACCGCAAGCACTTCGGCCTCACCCGCCACCCCTTCGCCAAAAACATCGAGCCCGACGAGCTCTTCGCCTCCGGTGCGCTCCGAGAACTCGACGCCCGGCTCGCCCATCTCCTCGACTTGCGCGGCATCGGTGTGGTCACCGGTGAGAGCGGCAGCGGCAAGACCACCGCGTGTCGGAAGATCGTCGCCGGTCTCCACACGGGTCTGCACCGCGTCCTCTACGTGTCGCTCACCACCGGCAACGTGATGGATCTCTACAAGACCATCGCCTGGGAGATCGGCCTACCCACCGAGCGCAACCGCGCCGCACTGTTCCGGCAGATCCGGACCGAGGTGACGCGGCTCTGCAGCGAGGCCCGGCAGAAACCGATCCTGATCGTGGACGAAGCTCATCACCTCAGGAGCGACGTGCTCGAGGACCTGCGCCTGCTCACCAACTACGCGATGGACTCCGACAACCGCCTCTGCCTGGTCCTCGTCGGACACCCGGAACTGCGCCGCCGCCTCGGCATGGCGGTGCACGAGGCGCTCTCGCAGCGCGTCGTCGTGCGCGCTCACGTCCCGGGTCTTGCCCGTGACGAGCTCGGCCCGTACCTCACGCACCTGCTCCGACTCGCCGGAACCGAGCTCGAACTCTTCGAGCCCGCAACCCAGGAGGCGATCTTCCAGGCGTCGAACGGCCTGCCCCGGAAGGTGAACCTGCTCGCTCACCACGCGCTCATGGCCGCCGCGCTCACCAAGAGCAGGACCGTCACGACCGAGCACATCCAGTCCGCCATGGCCGAAGTCACCTGAGCCCAGCGCCCGGCGACGGTCCACAAGGCCCGGCGGAGATCCACGTCTCCGTCGGGCCGCTCCCTTTCTGCCACCACCTCGCCACGCCCACTCGACCACCGCACTCCGGGAAACCACCCCGAGGGCATCACGAAAATGCCCGGGATTCGGGCGGGGGAAGAGCGTGGGAAACTACAACCGGTCAGAGGTCAGCGCGTCGTAGACGTCAGCCACGGCGACGATACGTGCCGCCAGCGGGATCGTCTTTCCCTGGAGGCCATCGGGGTATCCTCTGCCGTCCCACTTCTCGTGGTGAGATCTCGCAACGTCGACGCCCATGCGCAAGAACTGGTTGTCGGGATGACGCGTCAGCACGCTCGCGAGCGTCGCGGCCCCGAGCTCGCAGTGCTTCTTCATCACCTCGAACTCCTCCGGCGACAGCGGGCCCGGCTTCAGCAGGACGGCGTCGGGCACGCCGACCTTGCCGATGTCGTGGAGGGACGCGGTCTGGAATAGGGTGTCGATGAATGAGGGGGTGAGCTGCGCCGCGTGGCTCCCGGTCTCGCGCATGCGCTCGGCCAGCATCCTGCTGAACGTCTGCACGCGCCCGACGTGCTGACCGGTGTCATCGTCGCGAGTCTCGGCCAACTTGGCGAGGGCGAAGATGGTCGCGACCTGAGACGCCGTGGCCATCTTGACCTGATCGGCGATCCGTTGCTCGAGGTGCAGGTTGTGGGACACGAGCTGCAGCTGCAGTTGCCTCAACTGCAGCTGCGTTCTGACCCGAGCGAGCACCTCTTGCTCTTGAAACGGCTTGCAGATGTAGTCGACGCCTCCGGCACGAAACGCCTCCACCTTGTCGTCGATGTCGTCCAGCCCGCTGATGAACATCACCGGGATGTCCCGAAGTCGCTCGTGCTGCTTGATCCATCGGCAGACCTCCGTCCCGGACATCCCGGGCATGCGAACGTCCAGGAGGACGAGCGCGGGGGGAGCGAGCACCGCCGCCTCGATGGCGAGCCTGCCGCTCGTGACCGGGCGCGGAACGAACCCACCGCGCCGAAGCACGCCGGCGAGGAGGCGCAACTCGGCCGGCTCGTCGTCCACGACGAGGATGCCACCGTCCCGGAAGTCTTCAGTCATCTGGTTTCCCTGACTCGCCATTTCCCGGCCGCCCCAGGAGCTTTCGTAGCGCTTCGTAGTCGAACAGGTCTGCCAGGCGCCTGAGCCCGGAGGCGAGCTCCGGCTGGGTCGCGCGCAGGACCTCCACGAGCGCCACCAGTTCGTCGTAGCGCACGGTGAGGACAGCGTCGCGGAGCTCTCGCAGGATCTCCTCCGGGAGCGCCGCCAGCGCTTCGCGGTCCGGAGGCGTCGGCTCGGCTGCTGCTTCGACCGCTTCGGTCTGCTGCGTCGACCCACCTTGGAGCACCTCACGAACCTTCCGCGCGAGTTGGTCCGCCGTGAAGGGCTTGGCAAGGAAGCTCGTCCCCGCATCGAGGACGCCATGGTGGACGATGGCATCGCCGGTGTAGCCAGACATGTAGAGAACCATGGTGGTTGGGCGCGCCTTCACGATCGCTTGGGCGAGGACTCTGCCGCTCATCTTTGGCATGACCACGTCGGTCAAGAGCAGATCGATGGCGCCCGAGTGCCCTGCGGCGACGGCGAGCCCCTCCTCGCCATCCCCGGCGGTGAGCACCCTGTAGCCGACCGTCTCGAGGGCGCGCTTGGCGACTCTCCGCAGCGCCTCCACGTCCTCGACCACGAGGATCGTTTCGTGCCCGGAGGGGCGGGCCGGGAGAGCCTTGGGTGGGGCTGCGGGGGCCGAACCGTGGGCTGCGGTGCGCGGGAAGTAGATCTTGAACGCCGTGCCTCTCCCGGGCTCCGAGTAGACCCAGATCCGACCGCCGGACTGGGTGACGATCCCGTACACGGTGGAGAGCCCAAGCCCCGTTCCTCTGCCCTTTTCCTTGGTCGTGAAGAAGGGATCGAAGATCTTCGACCGGGTCTGTTCATCCATCCCGGCCCCCGAGTCCGAGACCGACAAGCGGACGTAGGGGCCCGGCGGCGTGCCGAGATGCTGCTCGGAGTACTCCTCGTCGACTTCGACGTTGTCGGTCTCGACCGTGAGCTTGCCGCCCTCCGGCATGGCGTCCCGGGCGTTCACCACGAGATTCACGATGACCTGATCCAACTGGCCCCAATCGGCCATGACCAGGTCGAGATCGGCGGCCAGCCCCAGCTTCAATTCGATGTCCTCACCAACGATCCGTCCGAGCATCTTCTGGAGCCCGGTCACGACCTCGTTGAGGTTCAGCGCCACCGGCTGCAGGACCTGTTTGCGGCTGAAGGCCAAGAGCTGGTGCGTGAGCACGGCCGCCCGCTCGGCCGCGCCCTTGACCTCTTGCAGATCTTCCCTGAGGGGGTCGCCTTCGGGCAATCCCTCCAGCGCGAAGTCCGTGTAGCTCAGGATCAGGCAGAGCAAGTTGTTGAAGTCGTGCGCCACGCCGCCGGCGAGCTGCCCGACGCCCTCCATCTTTTGAGCCTGGAGGAGCTGCGCCTCCAGGGCGAGATCCTTGGTGACGTCCCGCTTCACCGCCACGTAGCTGGTGATTCTGCCGCCGGTACGCACCGGCGAGATGGTGGCGTCCTCGGTGTAGAGCGTCCCGTCCTTCTTCCGGTTGATCATCCGGCCGCGGAAGGTCATTCCGGAGCTGAGGGTCTCCCAGAACACGCGGTAGAAGGTCTCGTCTTGCTCGCCGCTCTTGAAGAGCCTCGGGTTTTGGCCGATGAGCTCGGAGCTGGTGTAACCCGTGGTGCGCTCCAACGCCGAGTTGACGAAGCAGATCACGCCTTCGGCGTCCGTGATGCACACGGCCTCTGCGACCTGATCGATGGCCGTCGCCAGCAGTTCTCGCTCGGTCTCGACCCGCTTACGGCGCAGCGAAAGGGCGACCATCTCGGCGAACCCGCGCAAGAGCTCCGGGGGAAGACTCGGGGATCGGGCCCGCAAGCCCAGCAGCGAAACGCCGAAGAGCTCACCATCCAGAGCGTACGCGACGCGGAGAACCTGTTCGATCCCCGGCAGCTTCCGGACGACTGCCGCCACCACCTCGGGTGCTGCGCCGAGCGTCGCGTCGCTGAGCGAGGAGCCCTGCAAGATTGGCGCTTGCAGCAGCTCACGGTAGGACTCGTCCGTCAGGGGGAGCGTGGCCCCGTCCAGTCGCTTCCCCCCGAGGGCCCGCGTCACGTCGCCGACCACGCTGGGGTCGAGGCCTGCGTGCTGCACCCGCAGGCACCTGTCGGCCGGAGAGAACAGCGCGAAGACCGCGCTCGCCCCGCCGGTCAGCTCCTTCAGCCGACCCGTGACGAGCGCGTAGACATCGTCCCCGAATCCAGCGCCGACCAGATCGCTGGCCAAGCCGTTCAAGACCTGCAAGTACCGATTGCTGAGCTCGAGGGCGCCCTCCACCCGTTTGCGCTCGAGGGAGTAGCGGAGCGCTCGCATGATGGCGTCGCCATCGACGCGCCCCTTGACCAGATAGTCTTGTGCGCCTTCTCGGAACGCGAGCGCGCCGGCCTTCCCGTCGTCGTGGCCGGTGTAGACGACCACCGGCGTCCCGGGCGCCGCCGCGATCACCCCGCGCAAGGTGTCGAGGCCCTGGCTGTCCGGCAACCCGAGATCGAGCAGGACCGCGTCGCTCCGCCCACCGGCGAGCCACTCGATCGCTGGCGCGAGCCGGTCCACGTGGTGCACTTCGACCTCGGGATTCTTGCTCAAGCACTCGCGCACATAGTGGACGTCCCCGGGGTTGTCCTCGACCAAGAGGAGCCGGATGGTCGGCGGTTGCACGGCTCTTCGTTCCCTCGGGCTCAGGGCTCGGGCAGCTTCACGATGCTGAGCCAGAAATCGTCGATCGACCCGACCAACTTCATGAACTGGTGCAGGTCGATGGGCTTGGTGATGTAGCAGTTGGCGTGCAGTTGGTACGCCTTGAGGACGTCCTCGACGGCCAGGCGCACGGCCTCGGAGATCGGGGGCCCTTCTCTTCTACGCCCTCGCCCAGGGTTTGCGCAAGCCTTGCCGGCCTGCTTTGCACCCTTGATCGGAAGTCGGCAGTGCGAGAGTCAGGGGCAAAGGCGGGGGCGAGGGCGGGAGGCGGGTGGCCGCGCTCGGCTCACCGACCGGAGCTAGCGCCTTGGGGGCGGAGGCCAGGTCTGGTGACCGGAGCGGATCTGTCAAAGAGCGAGGCGGCGCGAGGCCTGGGTTACGACTACGCGGCGACGCGCGCGAGCCGGTGGCGGCGCAAAGCGAGAAGGTGATCGTCGGTGGCGGTGACGGCGGCGACCAGAGTGTCGCGCATCACGTCGCGCCAAGGCCGAGTGCGCTGCTCGTCGCTGCGCAAGGTCACGCCGCGCCAGAGCGAGAGCAGGGTATAGGCGATGCGGCGCAGCACGATCACGACGACGGTCGCTCGCGGGTTCTGCTCGATCCACGGGTGGTGGCCCCTCGCCAGCTCACGATCAGCCACGTCTTTTGAGTTCGAAGCCCGTCATACCGGGCATGAGCACGTCGGTGATGAGGACGTCGACGTCGGCGGCCGCCTGCTCGAGCGCGACCAGCACTTCCTCGGCGGTGTCGAACTCCTTGACCGAAAACCCAGCGACTGCCAGCGCCCGAGACACGGCGCGGCGCATCACCGGGTCATCGCCCACGATACAAACATTGCCGAGACGCTCTTTGGGGTCGTTTCGACTGTCAGCCCATTCTTGGAAACCACCGGACGGTCATATTGACCTTCGATCTCAGTCGCGTGCAAGCCTGTTACCGGCGATAATCCACGTTATTACTGGAAGCTCGGGCTCGCCCCGCTTCCTGCGAACCCATCAGCCGGACCCACCTTCGGGAGACTGCCATGCAGAGTGCAACTTCAATCCAGGACGCCGCCCCCGACTCCAGCCGCCCGCTGGATGTCACGGGTAGCATCGATCGCTACCAACTCCAGCGACTGCTCGCGGTGGGCGGAGGAGCGGACGTCTACGCCGCGTCGCATGTGCACACCGGGATGCAGGTCGTGCTCAAGGTGCCGCGGGATGCCAACCCCGTCACCCGGGCGCGATTCGAGCGTGAGATCCAAGCGCTGGCCCGCCTGCATGGCCCAGGCATCGTTGGCATGCTCGACGCCGGTGAGGCCGATGGCAAGCAGTTCATTGCGTTCCGTGCCCTCGAAGGCAGGACCCTCGGCGGGCTGCTGGCCGCGCGCGGGCGGCTCAGCGTAGCGGACACGGTCAAGGCCGGCGTCGAGATGGCCTCTGCGCTCGAGCGCTGTCACGCCGGCGGCATCGTCCATCGAGACGTCAAGCCCTCGAACATTTTCGTCAGTCCCGGCAATGCCGAACAACTCACGCTCCTCGACTTCGGAATCGCGAAGCTGAAAGAGTTGCCTGCATCCGCGGAGAAGCTCACTCGCGAGCACACGCTGCTCGGCACGCCGGAGTACATGGCTCCCGAGTCGTTGTTGTCGTCGACGGACGCAGACGATCGGGTCGACGTCTATGGGCTCGGCGTCACGCTCTACGAATGCCTGACCGGGGTCGTGCCCTTCGAAGGCAAATACGCCGAACTACTCCTCAAGCTCACCACGACCGTGGCGCCGGCCGTGAGCGTCGCGTGCCCCGAGGTGACACCGGCGCTCGCCGCCGTCATCGGACGAAGTCTGCAGCGCGACCCGAAGGACCGGTACCCCACCATGCGCGCGATGCGCGAAGCCCTCCAGGCGTGTCGGGACGACGCCGACCATGTCATCGATCTTTTCGGCCGGCCCGGCGTGCCTCCGAAGGCCGACGCCGCCAATCACACGCTGGCCGACTCGCCGAAAGCCAAGACGAACAGTCCCAGTGGCCAGTTTCGTCGCAAGCACCCGCGCGCGCCCTACATCGCTCTGGCGCGAGTCACTTGCGCGAACGGCGAGCGGGTCGATGGGCGCATCGAGGAAGTTTCCGAGGGAGGGCTGCAATTCGTCGGTGACCACCGCGTCGACGTCGGACAGTTCGCAAAGGTGCGCTTTTCCCTGCCGGTTTCGGGACGCGTCTGTGAAGCATCGGCCCACGCCCGATGGAACCGGACCGTTCGTGGCAACAACGCCACGGGCTTCGAGTTCAGCGAGCTCTCGGACGCTGCTCGCGCGGAGATCCGTCAGTATGTGACAATCATGTGCCCGGACGGCTGAAGAAGGCACCGTCGGAAACCTCAGCGGGGACGATCATGACCACACAACGATCAGCAGATTCAGCTCCGGAGCGACGCGACACTCCCGACCCGTTGGCCACCCGGACGAGCAGCGGGACCGTCTTGTTCGTCGACGACGACGACGCGCTGGTCAGAACGGCGGCTCGCTTGCTGAAGTCGCGTGGATTCGAGACGATCACCGCCGCCAGCGCGGTCGAAGCATTGGTGCTGTTCGAGAATCAACGCTTCGACGTGGTCGTGAGCGACATCTCGATGCCCGACATGACAGGCGTCCAGTTGCTGCGGCGGCTCCGGGACACGGATCTGGTCGTTCCGGTCATCCTCGTGACCGGCGAGCCCGCGGTTTCCACTGCCATGGAGGCCGTCGAGTACGGAGCCTTCCGCTACCTGACGAAGCCCGTCGCCAACGACGTTCTCGCCGCCACCGTCGAACAAGCCGTGCGCTATCACCGCATGGCGCGCATGAAAGCAAAAGCCGCCGAATTGCTGGGCACCAACGTGGCGGGGCCTGGTGATCGAGCCAGTCTCGAGGTGAGCTTCGAGCGAGCCATGGAGACCCTCTGGATCGCCTACCAGCCGATCGTATCTGCCCGCGACCGGAGCGTCTTTGGACACGAAGCCTTGTTGCGATCGACCGAGCCGAGCTTGCCGCACCCGGGAGCGGTCATCGACGCCGCCGTGAGGCTCGAACAACTGGATGTGCTCGGGCGCACCATTCGAGCGCGCGCGACCGGTCCGGTGGCGGAGAATCCCGCCAGCGGGGTGTTGTTCGTCAACCTGCACGTGCGCGACCTGCTCGACCCGACGCTGACCGCGGACGAGTCACCTCTGTCCAGCATCGCGTCGCGGGTCGTCCTCGAAATCACAGAGCGGGCGGCGCTCGATGAAGTCGGCGACGTCCGACCGCGCATCGCCCGCCTCCGCGAAATGGGCTTCCGCATAGCCATCGACGATCTGGGCGCGGGTTACTCTGGGCTCACTGCGTTCGCTCAGCTCGAGCCGGAAGTGGTGAAGCTCGACATGTCCCTGGTGAGAGGCATCGACTCCAGCGCGACCAAACAGAAGGTCGTGCGGGCCATGGCGACGCTCTGTCACGACATGGGCATGCTGGTCGTAGCCGAAGGCGTCGAGACCGCACAGGAGCGCGACATGTTGGTCGAACTCGATTGCGACCTCTTGCAAGGTTTCCTTCTCGCGAAGCCTGCGAGGCCGTTCCCGTTGGTCGCGTGGTGAGGCGAACCATGTCCAGCTCGCACCCCGAACACCCCGCCTATGAGCCATCGCTCGAGCCAGCGGCGCCGCAGGTTCGCAGCGCGCTGATTCCGCCTCCGCGGGACGAGGGGCCTCCGATGGCGGTCACTCGCCAGGACATGCCGGCCGTCCGCCTGCCCCAGCCCGAGGTGGAGGTCGTTGCTTGGCGCAGCGGTGAGGACGAGCGAATCACGCAGGTGAGCGCACCGCCGGGACCGGAGAACCAGACCGAGAGTGTCGTGATGATTCGCTTGGACGGCGTGGACGCGGGCAGCTTGGTGAACCTCTACGCCGAAATCCTGCAGCATCGGCCGGCACTTCTCGAATCGCGTGCAGCTCCCCGAAGGCGGGGTGAGTCGCTATCACGCGCGCATCACGTGGTTGGGGAACGCGCATGCCATCGAGGACCTGGCGTCCAGCAACGGAACCTGGGTGAAAGGCCGCCGCGTGACGCGAGCGGTGCTTGCAGATGGCGACCTGGTTCAGTTCGGGTCTCACGCGTGCTTTCGCTACACGGTGACCGACGGCATGCACGAGCGCCTGTTGCGTCAGCTCCACGAGTCGAGCACGCGCGACGCATTGACGGGCAAGTACAATCGCCGCCACCTCGGAGAGCGGCTCGGCGCGGAGCTGGCCTTTGCGCAGCGACACTCAACGGACCTCGGGCTGGTCATGCTGGACATCGACCACTTCAAGCGCGTGAACGACACGCGGGGTCATGCTGCCGGCGACGCAATCATTCGTCACGTTGCACAAGTTGCCAGCGCCCAGCTGCGCGGGGAGGACGTGTTCGCGCGTTGGGGCGGAGAAGAGTTCGTCGTCTTGCTCCGCTCGACGGACGCAAAAGACACCTTACGGGTCGCGGAGAGGATTCGCGCGAGCGTCGAGGTCATGACCCTCAGCTTCGAGGGCGCCGTCATCCCGGTCACCATCAGCGGCGGGTGCGCGACGCTGGCAGAAGGGCGAGGGCAAACCGGCGCCGAATTGCTCGAGCGGGCCGACGAGCGGCTGTACGCCGCGAAGAACGCCGGGAGGAACCGGGTGGTCGGGGCATCGTCACCGCCGTCACGGAAATCGACGGGGACGTAGGCTAGGTTCTGCGGAGAGGCACAGTTCGCACTTTTCCTTTTGGAGTGACGTGCCGGCTGACGACCTGAACCTTCGAGCGGTTGCGCCGCTCCTGAATCGCCTCCGTTCGCGCCGCGGAGACGGAGACTCTGGGCGTCGCGGGTACCGTCCGCGGCATCGAGGCCCAGCGTGAGCAGTGGCTCCGTGTGATCCGCCGCTTCGCGCACGACCTCCGCACACCGCTCGCGGTCGCGCAACGTCTCAGGCGGCGAACGCTTGATCGGGACGGTCCGTCGCGAGTGCCTCAACCACGTGATCGTCTGGAGCGAAACTCACTTGCGGCGAACACTGTCGGACTTCTTCCGCTACTACCACACGGACCGGACTCACCAGGGGCTCAATAACGACTGCCCGAAGTCGCGACCCATCGAGCCCCGCTCGCTGGGTCGAGTCGTCGAGCTTCCGAGGGTCGGTGGATTGCATCATCGATACCGGAGGCGCGCGGCGTGATCACGGGGCTCCCGACGAGTTTGGGGGTTCGCCAGCCACAGTGGGTGGAGGGTGAGTATCATCGAAGTCCCCACCGCGGACTCGACGGTGAGACGCCCGCGGATCGCTGGGCGATGCGCTCGGCCGATGTACGCCTGCCATCGAGCGACCTCGCGGATCTGTTCCTCTTCGAGCAAAAGCGCCGCGTGCAGGCCGACCGCACCGTGTCGCTCGACAGCGTCGCCTACGAAGTGGACGCGATATCTTCGGGCGCATTTTGCATGCGCCCAATCCCGTTTCGACGCTGCCTGCAGCCATCTCGGCAAATACGTGCTTAGGAAAGATCTCGTCTTGCGCTAAAACAAGCGCCAAGATGTTCGGTTCACCCCTCATGCTCATGTTCTGCCCCTCATGCTCATGAGGAGTGAGACGCCGAGCGGCAGGCAGACCGGGAACGGTCACTCGCCGTTGCCCCGCGCTGTCGGTGCCTTTGTTCGGATTGTGCCCGCCCTGGGGTTCGCCATCTTTGGCCTGCACGCGGTCGCCACGGCGGTCGCCGCATGGGCGAGTCAGCACTGGCTCGGCGGCTCGGAGTGGCTGCTGCGAGGCATTTGCTTGACCTTGGTCCTCGCACCGGTGGGCTTCTTTGGGATCGTGCGACCGCGGGACGAGCGCGTGCACCGCACACTCATGCTCCTGCGCGCGGCGAAAGCCGCGGTCGAAGAGATCGCCCGGGTGGACGCACTCACCGGGGCGGCCACCCGCAGAGCGCTCATGGAACGACTCGAAGACGAGTGGAACCGCGGCACCCGATACGGCAGCGAGCTGTCGCTGTTGATGATCGACGTCGACCACTTCAAGACCGTCAATGATCGGTTCGGGCACCAGGTGGGCGATCGGACGCTCGCCGCAATCGCGGCCTCGATCAAGAATCAGCTGCGGGATTCGGACCTGCTCGGGCGTTACGGTGGCGAGGAGCTGCTCGTCGTCCTGCCGGAGACTTCGCTCGCGGGCGCGTCGCATTGCGCCGAGCGGCTCCGGCGTGCCCTCGTCGACGACGTCCGCGTACCAGCTGGAGATCTGCTCGTGGAGGTCACGGCGTCGCTGGGCGTGGCCGCCCGGGGGCCGGACACGCAGAGCCTGGAGGAGCTCGTTGCGCGTGCCGACGCAGCCGTCTATGCCTCCAAAGAGCGAGGCCGCAACTGCGTAACCGTCGACGGTCAATTCTGAGCGCGGTCGCGGCGCAGGCATCGAGGGGACTGAGGCGTGGAGTTCGCGCGGTCGCTGGCTCGCTGCACGAACACACCATCGGGAAAGACAGCATGCACGTGAGCGTTTCGGTGCGCCGTCAGGGGTGGTCGGCCATGTTCCGCTTCCCGCTCACCGGCGACCCCGACGCCACCGGGACACTTGGGGTTTCGGTCGCACGCACCACCGGCCGCCTTCGCCACCAGCACCAAGACCAGCCTCGGCATCCAGAGCGAGGGCGGCGAGCTCTTCGGCGGCGCGTCCTCGACTCACCGAGTTGATGGCCTCACCTACTGGAAGATCGTGCTTCACGCCGGCACCTTGCACGGCGCGCGCCTCGGCGTGCCGTCACGCACCGTGAGCGCGTCGATGACGTCGGGGACCGGTGTGATCTTCGAATACTCGAACGCTTGGGCGGCCCCGAACGCCGCGGCCGCGGTCCCCGACCACTGACCCGTCCATTTCGCCAACGGGCGCGCGAAGTCGGCGCGGGTGCTAGCCTGCGCTGGCTTCGTCCGGCGCAAAGGAACCACACATGAACACGGTCGCAGTACTGGGGATGGGATTGCTGGGGCAAGGTTTCGCAGAGAACCTGCGGAGCAAGGGACACACGGTTCGAGTTTGGAATCGCTCCGCAGACAAGTGCGCCCCCTTGGCCGAAGCGGGAGCTATCGTCGCAAAGACACCAGCCGAGGCCGTCAGCGGTGCGGATCGCGTGCACTTGGTGCTCGCTGCGGACGCCGCCGTAGATTCCGTCATCGAAGCGCTTCGGGCTGGGCTCGCGAAGGGCGCTTTCATCGTCGATCACAGCACCAACCTCCCCGCAGGGGTCGCTTCCCGTTTCGCGCGCCTTCGATCGGACGGCATCCGGTACATCCATGCGCCGGTGTTCATGGGGCCGTCAAACTCCCGTGATGCAACCGGTTTGATGTTGCTGAGCGGTCCAGCCGAGGACGAGGCGACGCTGCGCCCGCTGCTCGAGACGATGACCGGCAAAGTGCTCTACCTCGGGCCCGAGCCAGACAAGGCGGCCAAGATCAAGATCACCGGCAACGGTCTGTTGTTCATGCTGACCGGCGCCATGGGCGATCTGTTCCGAATGGGCAAGGCGTGCGGCGTCAGCTCCGACGAGATCCTTTCGCTCTTCGATCAATTCTCACCTACGGCTTCTGGCATGGGAAGGCGTGCGCTCGCAGCCGAGGGAAGTCCAGTTGGGTTCGCCATGTCGATGGCGCGCAAAGATGTCGGCCTGATGCTCGAAACCGCCGGCGCAGAACGACTCACTGTCCTGCCCGCCATCGCCGCAGCCATGGACGCCGCCATCGCCGAGGGCGACGGTGACAGCGACTTCACGACCCTGGCAACGCGCTGATCTGTCGCCCTATACGCTCAACGCCCGGTCAGGGAGTGGTGAACGAGAAGTTCACGCTTCCGCCCATGGGCTGCACGGAGCTACCGGTGAAAGACTTCATGTCCTCGTAGGAGCCTTGCCCATCGATGCTCAGGTCGAGCGGCACCAGAGTCGACACGGGGGGGCTCCCGCAAGTGAGCGGCACTTCCACGGTCTTCGAGAGCGCGTTCCAGAAGTAGTTCTTCCCGGCGGCGCTGTTCTCCTTGTTCACGACGAGCATACCGAAGCTCTGCCCCTCGCCCGCCGCGAAAACGACCTTGGCCACGGGCTCGCAGTCCGGGTAGTTCACGCTCACCTCGAACTGACCCGCCGACAGCTCGAAGCTGGCAACGTCGGGCAGATCTTCGTACTGCGTGAAGGTGAGCGTGGCGGTGCCGGAGGGATACAGGCCACCGACCAGGTCGAAGAATTTGGCGCTGGCCTGGTATGTAACGGCGTCGACGATCGTAACCTTCGACACCAGCTGCGTGAACGAGCCCTGCTGGTCGCCGACGCCGACATCCGCGCTCACGGCTACGGTCGCCGGGCTCGGCACCTTGGAAGGCGCGGTGAAAGTCGCCCCCTTCGCGGTCCCCACCACATGCCCCGTGCTGCCCGAGCCGCCGGCGACTCCGTTGACCTCCCAGCCCTTGCCACTCACCTGGTCTTGGGTGCATGCGTGAACCTTGCAGTGCTCACCGATGGGGCACAGCACGTCGCCGCTCTCTTCCGTCCACCTGCAGTTGCGCACGACGAGTTGGAGTTCCTTGCCGACCTTCACTGACGCGGTGCCGGGCATGATTTGGAGCCCCGCGAGCGCAGACCAATCGCTGAAGTGCACCGTTGCGGTCGACGCGATCCCCGAACCCGCGTCGTAGGAAGACGGCGGTTTTTCCCACGCGCCGCTGGGCTGCTGCCAGGCCACTCCGACGAACGCCGCCGCCGTCCCCATGACCTCGGTGGGCGTGAGCTTGAAGCGCACCGTGACGGGCTTCGCGAACGTGACCTCGCTCGGGCCGAGCCGATAGGCGCCGCCGATGGCGCCGGGGGCGGTCGCCGAAATGGGCTGCACCGTGATGGTGGTGTCGCTAGCGAGGGCGCCGTCCGGCACCTCGATTCTCGAGGCGGCCGTCCGCCGAGACCACCACGCCGCCGGAACTGCCGACCGTGGACGACGCTGACGGGCCGGTGGGCGTGCCCACCGGCGTCTCCGCCTGCACCTTCCCCGCCGGAGCGGACTCGGAATTGTCCGAGCACGCGGTCGACATCGACAGACTCACACACGCAAGCAGAAGCACGTGCCTAACCATGCGCGTCCTGTAGTCGGCGGCGGAATCGCAGTCAAACAGGTTGCTGAACGACACGGCGCCGCTCTGGCACTCCCACGCCGACTCGGGTGGGGGCCTCGGAGCTTCGGGGTCACGACGATGCCTCTGCTCATCGACGAGTCGCAGTACACCCCCCCCGACTCGGGTCTCGACTGCGCCGCCAACACCTGCCCTCGGCTCCCCAATCCCGACAGTTTCCACTGTAGCGGTTACCACTGGGACAGCGGCTCGCGCCGTGCCGGACTTCCGCCGCGCGGGGCTCGAAAGGCAAGAGCGACGATGGATTCGAGCGTTGCAAGCGCGGCACCGACCGCCCCACGAGCGGCGTCGTCCGGTGAGCAATGGTAGTTTCCTTCACTGAAGCTCCCCTCCAGAATGGACTCCCCGCACGCCCCGCCGCCCAGCCCGCGGCATGCGACAGCACAGGTCGCGGCGCCGACGAGCGCGGCGTTCGTCGACGCACCCGAGCGCTTGCTTCCGAAGTCCCGAGCGACAGCGCATCGAAGCAGCCGAGGGCCTCAGCCGGGACACCACGTGCCGTTCTGCGATTTGCAGATCGACTCGTATTGCGGGTTGGGCTTGTAGTAGCTCTGGCTTTGGCCGGTGAGCACGCATTTGCCGACCCGGCCGCCCGCCGAGCACGGTTTACCTGCCGTGAAAGTGCGGGCCTTGTTGGCCTCGCACCCCGCCTTGTTTGTCGCCACATCCCCCACGTAGAAATCGACGCAGTATTGAACGCTCGGGGTCGGGTTGTCGCACGAACCGACCGGCGTCGGCGTGCTGCACGCGCCACCGGCGCCGCCCGTGCTGCTCCCGCCGGTCCCGGCTCCCGCCGCCCCACCGCTGCCGCCGCCAGCCGCGCCGCCCGTGCTGCTCCCGCCGGTGCCGGCTCCCGCCGCCCCGCCGGTGCTGGCTCCCGCGGCGCCGCCGGTGCCGCCGCTGCCACTGGACGCGCCTGTTCCGGCCCCGCCGGTGCCCGAGGACCCGCCGCCACCCGGGCTCGAGTCATCGCCCCCACAAGCCACGACGCACGAAAGCGTCACCGCAGTCCAAGCCATGCAAGCACGCAGCGAACGAGACATTGAGGACCTTTTCTTGCTGCGAAGACAGGTGTCGGATGAATTCCGTCGGCGCGCGCAGCGAAGTCGCCGAACCGATCACGTTAGGCAGCTTCAGTGCGCTGGGTCAACGTTGCGCTGGCGATTTGCACTCTTGAAGCGCGCTCATTCTGTACGCCGGCGGTGAGGTCAGTTCCTCCGAGGCCCGGCGTGGTGGTGCACCAGAGAAATCTCGACAATGCCGCGAACGCAGCGGCCCACTATCGCGGCCTGAGTTCCGTTCCCCCAGCCAAGGCAATGGTCCTCGGTGTGCGCTGCCACTACCCTGACTAGCTTGCCCTCGAAGGCTGCGATTTCCTCTGCGGAGCGCAAGCCGCGCTCATGAGTCTCCAACATGATGGCCTGACCATCTTTCTGCCTGACGACCGCACGCCCTACATAGTGGGGAGGTGCCCCTGCCTTCTGCCTCACATTGAGCTGCTCGTAGATGCCAACCAGCTCGCCCGAGCGAGTTGCCTTGGTAGACGGAGGCTCTGACGCGACTTGCTCGTTCGCCGCTGCGGCGGGGGCCTGGGCTGGGGCTGAGGAGGCCGCCGCCGCGGGTTCTGGTGCTTGGGCTATAGCCGGACCGCATCCACCCACCGACAACAGGAAGAGCGCGCAACCAACGAACACCTCGGTCCGCGCAACCAAACCAGGGAACGATGCTGTCGGAGCAGAACCTGGAAGCTGCATCGTCGCTAGTCTACGGCACGCATCCCAAAGCGGCGGCAGTATCTTGTCTGACCGAGCAAGTCTGGCGCGCAGGAAATTCTCCAGCTCGATCCGGTTCGTCGGGAAGGAGGCCGTCCGCGGTCGCGTACCATCAACCGTGTCGCGCCCCGTTCGTCTCGCGCTCGCGCTCGCGCTGGTAGGTTGCGGCTCGAGTCCCTCCCCCGATGACGGCGCCAGCTGTGTCGGCACCTGCACGCCGAAGCTCGTCGCGCAGAGCCCCAGTGCAGCATTCGTGGTCGCCGAGGGCCCGAACATCTACTGGTCGGGAGCCGAGTGGACGGACGGTCGCATCTGGACGGCACCGATCACGGGCGGGACGGCTGTGACGTTGGCCACTGGCCAGTCGAACCCTTGGGCGCTGCGGGTCGTGGACAATTCAGTATTTTGGGTGAACAACGGCGCCCACCTGCAGGCAGAGGGCGCGCTGATGCGCGTCGGTTTGGAGCCCGGAGCGACGCCGGTCTCGCTGGCTCCCGATCAGCACGCCGCGCAGGGGCTGGCCCTTGCTGGCGGCCAGGCCTACTGGGTCGCGTCGAATTCGCTGATGACCATGCCGCTTGCGGGTGGCTCGAACGCCGAAGTCCTCCTGCATTCGGACGAGGCGCAGGACGTCGCGGTGGACGCGAACAACGTCTACTACTCGACCTACGACTCGCCGGGCGCGGTCAGAGCCGTGCCACGCGCCGGCGGGTCGCCCGTGACATTGCTCGAGGGATTGGTCTACCCGCGACGTCCGGCCGTGGACGAAGAGAACGTCTACGTCACCACCGGTGACGGTTACGTCATGAAGGCACCGCTGGCCGGGGGGGCCGCGACGACGCTCGCCCACGTCGGAAACCCCGCCAGCTACCTCGCTCTCGATGGCGATCGGATCTACTTCGCGCGCGTCGGCGACCAAGCCGCCATCTTCATGGTTGGCAAGAACGGCGAAGGCTTGGCGAAGGTTGCCGACGCCGATCCTGGCGCTTCGCACTTCGACGTCGCAGTGGACGGGAGCAACGTGTACTTCACGAGCACTCGAGGCGTGATGCGCCTCGCGAAGCCTTGATGGATCAGGTCAGCGTCACGCCGGGGCAACTCCCTGACGAGGGAGGGTAGGCAGGAAGACAGATGCCCTTCGCCCTGCACGCAGCCTACTGGCGCAATCGCTTCGGCGAGCCCCAGCGCGGCGCGCGCCAGCGCAGGCTACGGAGCAGTCCGCTCGAATCGACGCACGATCATGCGATGCACCCGCGAAGCGGACGCCGGATCGCCGTGATCGACACGACCGATCGAGAAGGTTCCTTCGTGGGACGCCGAATGCATCGAAAACGCGTCCGAACCTGGGTACGGGCCGTGGGGAGCGCGCGGCATTTGTCGCGGCGCGCCGTGGGCAGCAGTGAGCGCCGCAAAGTCTACGCTCACTGTGGGCTCGAACTCGATGACGATGCCGATGAGTTTTCCATTCTGCGTCTCGATGGTCACGCCATGTGCTCCCGCAATCGGCGCGAGATGCAGGTTCATGAACGGCGACTTCGCTTGGTGGTTGCAGAGCACGGCTGGGCCCAAGAGTGCGATGGCTTCGAGAACTCCGATGCGGCCGTCGAAGAACGCCGTCGGATCCGCCAGCAGCGCCGCGTGCTTTCCGGTCGCCCGCAGAGCCTTTGTGTCCACGCCGGTGGTGTCGATGCTCGGGCACTTCACCGGGTAGGGGACCCCGAGGCTCTGCTTGAGGCCAGCAGATTGCGCCGTGCGGGTGGCGGCTACGGATTCGAGGGCTTCGAACTCTTGCCCCGGGACCCACCAAGCGGCGGTCGATGACGCAGCCGCAGCAACGGGCGGAGCCGGGGACGGCGGGGGCGTGTCTGCGGTCATGATTGGAGCCGTCGTGCCCGCGGCAGGACGAGCGCCACCCGCCGGCTTGGACTGGCACGCGGCGAAGGCAAGCAGTGCCGCAAATAGCATCCTCGACCGCATCCGCCGTAGCATAGCAGCCGAGGCCACCTACGGCGTCGAAGCTTCCAAGTTCGGGACATCGAATACGATCCGCGTGCCTCCCGCGCCCGTGGTGACGTCCAGCCGTCCACCAGCGTGCGCAGCGCGGTGGCGAAGATTTGCGATGCCACCGGTCTCACGATCGAAGCACTCCGGCGGCAGCCCAGTGCCGTCGTCACGCACCTCGGCGCGCAAGGTCTGGCCAGCCAGCAGTCGCACCTCGACTTTGTTCGCCCTCGAATGGCGGACCGCATTGCGCACGGCCTCGAGTACCGCACGCTCGAATCCCAGCGCGCGTTCCGGAGCAATGGTTTCTGGCGCTGCTTCTGTCGCATCCAGGAAGCTGAGCTCTACGGAGTGGGTGAGTTCGACCAGTCGCGCTTGCAAGTCGCTGGCTATCTCGGCCCACGTGCGGGCGCCGCCCTCGAGCACGCGCGTGGCGATCGCAAGCTCCCGCTGCGCGCCGCCCACGCGGACTAGGAGCGCGTCCAGGTCGCGCTCGAGACTGGGATCCTCCGTGTCGGCGCGTAGCGCTTGCACCACCGCACCAACGTCGCCAAGACGAGCATCGAGTTCTGCGTGCAAGGGCGAAGCCAAGCGCCAGCGGGCAAGGCGCGATTCGATGTCGGCGAGGTCCGCGCGAAGGCCGCGCTCCGTCGCCAGCTTCGCTCGAAGGGCGTCCGAGGCGTCGCGCAGTTGAAGGATCATGACCGAGCCTATCCCTCCCAGCAGAAGTGAGAGCACGGCGTCGGTCATGCTGTCGCGAAACACTAGGAACGCGAGCGCGAGCAGGGCGGGACCACCACCGACGATAGCGAGCGCGTGCAGGCGCCGTTCATGGCCGACCCCCAACACCGTCAACTGCGCCGCATAGAACGCCCAGAAGATACTGTGAGACGACCCGCTCGCCAAAATCAGCGAGTGGACGACCCAGGCGACGGTCCAACTCTCGATGTGGTTGGCAACGGTGTAGGCGCGGCCGACGCCTCGCGTCTTGAACAAGACCGTCGCCGTCGTCGAGGTCAGCAGGTATGGGGCGAGCGAAACGACCGCATCCCTCACGCCCACGCGAAGGTAGGCGCCAAGCGCGGGGATCGCCGGCAGTACGATCACGATCGCGGCGATAGCGAAGATCCCTCCCTGGGCGACGAAGGATCGGGCCTGCGTCTCGTGGGACTGCTCGAGAGCGTCGGTGCTCATGAGCCGCCGTCCCGCAAAGTCAGAACGCCTCGCCGAAGCGCCGCCAGGGCGTCCCGCAGGCCGTGGGCAATGCGGCTTGGTGGCCACGCGGCGCCGGTGCTCTCCAGGCGCGCGTCGACACGGCGTGCTTGCCACACCAGCGCAGTGAGATCCGCGCCCAACCCATCATGCAGGTCGCGTGCAAGCCTGCCGCGCTCGGCGCGCATGCGTTCAGCAACGATTTTGGCGCGCAGCTCGCGCTCCGCAGCTAGGGCCTGCGCGAACTGTGCGAAGACCGGGCGATAGGTCGCGATGAGGTTGAACGCAACCGCCGTCACCAGCAGGCTCGCGATCAGACCTGGGACATCTCGATGGATGACGAACAGCCCGAGGCCAGTGAGTACGGGTACGAGCATCACTGTGAGCACATGCGCCCGGGTCCCGATGCTGGCGGCCTGCGCGGCGGAAACCAAGTAGAGCAGCCAAAACACGCTCTGACCGTCGCCTGCCGCTAGCAGCAGCGCAGGCCCGACGGCCATCGCCACCACGGACTCCAAGTACTCCAGCAACCGGTACAGGCGTGAGACTCCTGTCGCATGGTAGGCAGCTGTTGCGGCGGCGACGGTCGCGACGAAAACAGCCATGGTCCAAGACGTGTGTCGAAAAGAAACACGGACCGCTGCCGCAACTTCGGGCACGAGCGGGAGCGCCGTCACTACACCTGCGAGCAGGACCTGACCCAGCACGATGCCCCAGGTTCGCTGCGACCCGTAGGACTGCAGCGCGCCGACGGCACTTTGCGCGCTAGCCACGTCGATATCCGGGCACAGCGAGTGGACGTGCTCCGACCTTGGCCGTTGCAAGTGGAATACCGGGGTTCACTGTGGCAGAAAGGGGGAGCTGATGATTCGAGTCTTCTTGGTGGACGATGACCCCGAAGTGCGCGCAGGCATCGAGTCCGTGATCGAGAGACACGAGGCCGAGCTTACCGTCGTGGCGAGCGTCGGTACAGTCAACGCCGCCCTGGAGGTCATCGAAAGCGACGCGGCCATCGACGTCTCGATTGTCGATCTGGGGCTGCCCGATGGCCACGGCAACGCGCTCATCGCGCGCGTGGTGGCAACGCGCCCCGATTCGGCGGTGCTGGTGTTCACGGTCTTTGGTGACGACGAATCCATCTTCAGTGCGCTTCGCGCGGGAGCGGACGGATACTTGCTCAAAGACGCGTCTTCGGAGGAGGTCCTCGAGGCTGCGCTCCACGCTTGGACCGGGGGTGCTCCGATGACACCTGAAGTCGCGCGCAAAGTCGTACAGAGCTTTCGTCCGGACGCAGCCGACCCGACGCTCGCCATTACGGAGCGCGAACGCGAAGTGCTCGAACTCATGAGTGCGGGCTCGACCTATTCGGAAATCGGCGACATGTTGCAGATCAGCCCGGGCACCGTGCATTCCCACGCCAAGAATATCTACCGAAAGCTCGACGTGACGTCCAAGACCGAGGCCGTGAAGATCGCGATCCAGCAGCGACTGTTCGATTGAGTTCGCGAAGCCTCCAGTACTGCTCGGTCGTGTCTGTGCTGCCATCCCCCGACCGGGGTATGTCGCTGCCCTGCGCCGTCGGCTAGCTTGGCAGGGTTACACAGACGGGGTGAATATGACTTTCTCGAGGATGACGTTTGCGCTGGTTGCGACTGGTACGTGCTTTTGGGCGTGCGGGGGTGACTCGAAGGACGACGGCGGAAGCGGCGGGAGCTCGGCCGGGACCGGGACTGGCGCCAGTTCCGGCAGCGGTGGGAGCGGACTCACCGGCGGCACGGCGGGCACCGGCGGCCTGGGCGGCGGCGCTGGATCGGGAGGAACTGCAGGCGCAGCGTGCGTCAAAGGAGGTAGCGAGTGCTTTCACAAGGGCGCCTTCATTGGCTCGTGCCTAGGCAACGTGCTCAACGACTCGCAGGGTTGCACTGAATACTACGAGCCGACGACGCCTTCCCCACAAGCAGGGTGCGCCAATTGGTCCGCCGCGCGCTGCCCGACCGATGAACTGAACGGCAGGCCACTCGTGGGTTGTTGCAGTGACACGAGCGTGATTGGCACCACCGTCACGAAGACCCGCACGTTGTGTCGCTATGTCAAGGACACCAATAACTTCTGGCGCGACAGCGAGTGCTCGACTTGCGGCAAGAAAGCCGGATGTTTCACCGATTACCTGGTCAGTCCGCCTGACGGCGGCAGCGGCGGCGCGGGCGGAACCGGCGGCGCCTCCACGGGCGGCACCGGCGGCACATCCACGGGCGGCACCGGCGGCACATCCACGGGCGGCACCGGCGGCACATCCACGGGCGGCACCGGCGGCACATCCACGGGCGGCACGGGTGGCGCCGACGCCGGGGTAGACGCTAGCAGCGACGGAGGCGGCTCCGACGCAAGCGCGGACAGCGGCAGCGACGGGGGCAACACAGCTCCCCCCAAGGCGATCATCTCCGGCCAGAGCCAACCCTACGGCATGGACACGGACGCTACCCACGTCTACTGGGTCAATCGCGGCTCGCCGCGACGCGTGATGCGCGCCCTGAAGGACGGCACCAACGTGCAGGTTGTCGTGGACAACGCGCCCAGCGTACCGGTGCACGTGCAGGTCGATGCCACGCATGCGTACTACTCGACGTACACGGGAGGCGGCATCTACCGAGTGCTCAAGGGCGGCGGCACGCCGGAGACGCTGGCGACTGGTCTCTCCAACCCGCAGTCACTTCTGCTAGTGGGCAGCGACGTCTACTTCACGACCTCCGTGTTTACCGCCACGGGAACGATCTCGAAACTACCAAAGACGGGCGGCACTGCGACCGCGGTCATCAGCAGCCTGCCCGACCGGCTGGGTGGCCTCCTGTTGGAAGGCGGTTTCTATTGGGTGACCCACGCCAATCAGGGCATCAAGAAGATCCCGGTCGGGGGGACAGCGGCGAACATCCAGAACGTCTTCATCGACAGCGGCTACGACGCGTTCCTGGATTCCGATGGCACCAGCGTGTACTGGGCGAGCGGCTCACCCGGCAACGTGCGCCGCTACCGCAAGGACGGCACCCAGACGACGCCGTTCGACTACGTGTCCAACCAAGGGTCGACAAGCACCTACGGCATCGCCACGGACGGCACCTACGTCTTCTGGACGAACTACACTACGGGCACCGTGCATCGCGCAGGGTTGGGCTACACGCCGTAGGCTGGCGGCTCATGCCGCGGCACTTGCCGCGAATGCGCTTTCCGGTGAACTCCCAGGGCAGTGATCCTGCGGTGGCGCAAGTCAGGGACGACGTGGTGTCTGACTGTGACTGCGGCGTGGGTGCGGGTAGCCAACGCCCGTCATGGGCTTGCTGCAGACGGGCCGAGTCGCATGAGTCAGAAGCTGGAGCGACGCAGTACTTTGCCACCGTTGGCTAGCACCAGCGAGCCATCACTGCCGATCGCAATGCCAGCGATCGATCCACCGCTGCTTGGGACTTCGACGTAGCTGGCGCCCGAGTCGTGAGTGGCGAACAAGCGGCTCACTCCCCAACTCTGGGCGATCACGAACGTCTTGGCGCTTTTGGGGTCACCCGCGAAGCTGTGCGTCGTTGCTGCTTCTTGGCACGGCGACGGCAAGGTCAGATCAGAGAAGGACTTGCCTTCGTCTGATGTCGCCCACGGGGTCGGTTTCTTGCCGCTGCGCGCCCACACGGTAGCGAACCCGTGCGAATAGACATCTTCCCATTGGAAATAGGGAGCACCCGCAAAGCCTTGGTTCGTCGGCTTGCTCTGGCAGATCACCTTGCCAGCTGGTGTGGTGGGTAGCGTGCATCGGTAGACCGCAAGGCCCGCACTCGGGGACGTGGCCAACAGCGCTTGCGTGGCTTGGCCCGCGTCGATCACCATCCATTCGATGTCTTCGCCGCCAGCGGAGGGGCCGGGAATGTCGTGCGAGTGCCGCGTCCAACTCGACGGGGTGTCGAGCTTCGAGACATCGTAGACCGCCCCTTGCCCAGCCAACATCACGCGGTCGCCGTCCGTGGTCATGCTGTTGGCGTAGCCATCGAAGGGAGAATAGTCGCGCGTCACCACCTGCCAGTCCGCGGCGCCTGAGTCGTGATACGCAACCGTGACCCTCGGATTCGTTGCTGGGGCCTGGGAGCGGTAGATGGCCGCAGCGCGGCCCGCCTTCGTTACCGTAATGCCCAAAAGAACGTCATCAAGTAGGAGCTCCTTGGCGAGCAGCTGCTTCGTGTCGAGATCGAAGTCGAGCAGGACCTGCGACTTGACCGAGTTCTTGGTGCAGGTCATGACGGCGGCCATGCGATTTGGTTTGTTGGGGTCGAGAGCGAAGGCTTCGACCACGAAGCCATTTATCTCGCAGTCGGAGTATCCGTTTTTCCAGAGCTCGGACGACTCAAACTCGGCTGTCCAACCGTTGCTGGCGCTGCCCCCGGATCCGCCGCCCACACCGCCGGATCCGCCGCCGCCCACACCGCCGGATCCTGCTTGTCCAGCGTCTCCGCCGCTACTCTGAGCGCCGCTGCCACCACTGCCCCCCGTAGCGAAGCCGCCGCCGCCGCCGCCGGTGCCGGCTGTTCCTCCCCCGGAACTACCGCTGCCGCATGCGGTGAGCGGAACAGCGGCGCTCACGAGGATGGCGCACGTAAGGAGCCTTCGTCGCATGGCGCACTCGGATGCGGCGCCTCGCCAAGGCGTTCAAGGCGCTGGTCGAAGCCTCCCCCGAACCCCCACCCCAAACTGCTCCGGCACCCGAGCTTGAGGGTTGACCACCCGGCCGCGCCGTGAATTGGTTGAAAGCATGAAGAACTCTGCTTTCGGTCCTGCCGCGGTGCTCTTGGCGCTTGGTTCATCCTTTGTCGTTGCGTGTGGCAGTGATGACAGCGGCGGCGGCAGCGGGGGGTCGGGCGGGAGCTCCGCCTCCGGCGGCACAGCCGGCGGCGGCACGGGGGGCACGGCCGCCAGCGGCGGCGCGGCGGGCAGCGGTGGCCAGACCGGAGGTTCGGGGGGCCAAGCTGGATCCGGATCCGGTGGTGCTGGGGGCTCTGCCGGCAGCGGCGGCGGCGCAGGCGGCGCAGGCGGCGCAGGCGGCGCAGGCGGCGCAGGCGGAAGCGCGGGGGCGGGCGGCGCCAGCGCGTGTGGCAAGAACCAGGCGGCACACTGCCTGAACAACGACAAGACCTGCAAGCAGTACAATGCCAGCGGCGTTGCCGACGTTCTGAAGGCCGTGTGCAACCAGAACGGTACCTGGACGGACGGCTCCGGTTGCCCCAAGGCGGACCTGGGCTGCTGCTCCAACCCCGCGGTGAAGTACGACACCTGCTACTACACGGGCACCAATCAAGGCAGCGCAAAGTCGATCAAGACGCAGTGCGAGAAGGCCAACGGCACCTGGTGTAGCTGACCGCATGCTTCGCCCCTCCCCAGTCTTCGCGGTGGGTCTGCTGGTCGCATCGCTGACCCACGGTTCCACATCCACGGCAGCGCCGAGGGTCGTGGCTGCGGCCATGGACCTCGCGCCGCCCAAGAAGGACGACGGCTGCGGATGCGCGCTTCCGGGCGGCTCTGAGCCTTCGCACCCCTGGCTGCTGATCGGGGCATTTGGGCTAGTACGGCTGGCGCGGAGACGGCGCTCTCAGTTGAGTTGAGTCACGCTGAAGTCCGCGTAACGGACATTGGACTGAGAGAAGTTGTAGAAGCCAAATCGGCCGGCCTCGAAGGGCGCGCCGGCTTGGGCCGAAGTCACGCTGAAAAGGGGTGCTCCGTCGATGCTCACTTCGACCAAGGACGCCGTGTAGGTCAGGACGAACTTGTACGTCGTCTTGACCATCCAACCCTTGTCGGAACCGTAGCTGGTTGCGAGCACTTTATAGATGGGCGACTCCGGGTGATGCCAGAGAGTGCCCCGAAGATCGGTTTGCAGTCCGCTCGAGCGAGACAAGGTCAGGCCTTCCTGTGCCACGCCGCCGACGTAGTTTTGCGCCACTGCTTTCCAACTGATGATCACGGCGTTCAGATCGTCAGGATCGTCGCCGCTCGCAGTGAGCGGCGTTTGGTATCCCAGGACGAAGCCAATGATGTCATCGTCGCCCGTGGTCTCGACCGTCAGGCTGCCCGTGAATTGGACGCCCAGGTAGTCGTCGGGGCTGACGTAGAAGGTGGGGTCTCCATTGGTCAGCTGAACCACGGAAAGCCCGTCCGTGTCGGGCACCCAAGTGCCCTGACCTTCTGCAACCCAGCCCGAGTAGTCGACGGGCTGGGGGAAATTCAGCTTGGAATCCGGGAGCACTCCCACGTGGGACTCGGTCAAGTCTGCGTCGCCGGTGCACCCGACATCCAGAATGCAGGCATCGAGGGAGATCGGGTTCTCGATGCCGGCGCTCTTGCAGGTCTGTTCTGCGGAGGTGCGGACGGCCTCCGGCAGATCTGCGGGAGTCGCTTCGCCAGTGGGAAATCCCGGCACGTCGTAGTCGGCGGTGGTGCCGCCCGTGGCGTAACTGAACAAAGACTCCTGGTGGGCGATTCGATAGCTGGCCGCAAATTCCGAGATCAGTTGTGCATGCTTGATGGGTTGGGCCAGAAGCGTTCCATCGCGCAGGCTGATGTCGTTGTTGCGATCGCCGTCGAAGTTCCCCAAAAGTCCACGGACCGCGTGCTTACGGTTGGAGGGTAGATGCAGAGACAGATCAAGGCTGCGCGCATTGCCGACGCCGCTCACGCTGAGCCGCTCTCCCGTCGCCCAGGTCAGCGTCCACTCTAGTTTATCGGTGCGCTCCAGGCTGTCGCCGTTGTCAAAGAGCAGTGCATCGCCGGGCACCGTGGCCAGGATGCCGCCCACCATGAGTTGTCGCTCGGGCGCGATGTCCAAATGCACAGTGGCATCACCTAGCTTCGTAGCGACCGCAGTATTGAAGGCGATGTTCGGACAGATCCCGTTGCCGGGCTCTTGTCGCACTTGGACCTGCCACGGATTTTGGCCCGTCGATTCCAGCAGCACGAACTCGCCTGCTGCCTGCAGATCGTAGAACAGACCATCGGTGGTGAAGAGGTGGGGATCTCCGCGCGACCCAGAGCTGGCGTTGGAAACCGCATTCGCCACCGAGCCGGCGCCGCTGCTGCCAATGCCTCGCAGCTGGTTGAGTCCGGGGATCGCGCCAGCGGCGGCGTTGACCAGGGAGCTGATCCAATTGCCGACCACGTAGGCGGCTACCGACGACCCGACCAGCGTTACGACGAGGGCTGTAGTCGACCCGGCAAAGATCGCCGGCCAAGCGACGGCCAACACACCCGCAATCACCAGGCCCGCAGCTACCGAACCCAGGATGCTCTCGATCTGAAGCACCTTCGCAAAGGGGCTGTCGCTGGTGCTGCAGCCTTCGATGGCCTGTTGCGTCTGGGCTGACGATTCCGACGAGTTGCGGGCCTGGCTGGAGGAGCCAGCTCCGGCCGTGGACTTGGCCTGACTACAGACTGAAAGCGCGGAAGTCGAGCTGAGCCCCGGCTCCAGATCCGCCGCCGAGCTGGCAGTACAGCGCCGCAGCTTGATTTCGGCGTCGTCCAGCCATGCCAGATTTTCCGCTGCTTGGGTCAAGCGTTGGAATGCCGTGGCGCCGTTGATGGCGGCCAAGCTTTGCTGCTGGATGAACGCTCGCGCGCCTTGCACGTCGGCCTGCCCGCCTTCGGTGATCACCGCGTGCGCGACGTAGGCCGTGCCTTGGTCGACCACCGCGGCGGTGCCGGCCGGGACTGCGCCAGCGGCCAGGGGCGCGCCGAGGGACAGCTCCGCGAGCTTGCCGTCCAAGTCCAGAGCCGACCACAGCAGCGCGTGATTCTGGCCGACCGCTTGACGGGTGCGGCCCAGCCAGCGTCCCCCAGCCAGTCGTACTTGGGTGGACTGGGAGGCTTTGACCTCGCCGCCTTCTTCGTAGCTTGCGTCGATGTTCGCACCGAACTGGCTCCCCAAGATCATCTCGATCGTGATCTGCACCGTGCCGATGACTGCCGCAGCGGCGTCGAGCAGTTCGAGGCGAATCGTGCCGTCACGTCCCAGGCGGTAGCGGATGTTGCTCACCCCTTCGATGGGCGCCGCTGGAGCCACCTGCCCAGTGAGAGTGTCTTCACAGCTGTAGCTGGGGACCGCTTCGCGGGCTCCCGTGATGGTTTTTGACCCTTGGTCGCCACAGCTTGGGACCAGCAGCAGCAACGATACGTAGACCAGAAGCGTCAGTGCCGCCGTCAGGCGGTGGCGCAGGGGCGGTCGGGTGCTCATGGCGCCTCCGTGATGATGCGCAGTACGTCGGCATCGTTGCCGCCGATCTTGATGGTTGCGGTGCGACCGTCTGCGGCCAGCTCGACTCGGTCTTGCCCCGGCTCCAAACCCCGGGCCCCGTTGGCATAGGTCACCCCGGTTGCGGAGAGCTGCTTCGTTGCGTCGTCCAAAGATTCGTCCACGACGATGACGCCGAGGATTGGCGTTCCGAAGCGCACCCTTCCGACCAGGGGTGCGGAGAGCTCGCCCGCGCGGCGGGTCAGCAAGAAGCTGCGCACTTTGGTCCCGCTCGCGAGGGGGCTAGGTGGGGCCTTCGAACTGTCTACGACGCCGGGCCCGGCCGCATCGAGCCCGAGCGGACTGGACAGGGTGACGCTGGACTCGGCGAACACGCGCACCAGCGGAGGTTCCGACGCGACGCAGGCGTCCGGTGCCGCGAGCGCCTCGAGGTCGATGCTCTCCAGCAGCAGCGCGGTCCGCACGTCGCCTTCCGCCCACACCCTGCAGGGCCGGCCAAGGTCGACGAGCGCGGCCCCTCTACGAACGCCGCATCCGCTGCCGCGCCCTCACCCAGGCAAACCGTATCCAGAACGCAGTCCAGTTGGTGCGCGGGGTCGAAGATGCCTTCTGCCACGCAAACCGCCAGGGCTTGTTTGCGTTCGGCGACGGGGATGTCGTCGAGCGTGGCCAGCGCGGAGGGAAAATTCGCTTTTGCGTAGGTGTTTGCGTCTTCTCCCGCCGCATAGTCGAACAGGGAGTTTGCGTCGGTGACGCGCCAGGACTCGCCGAAGTGGTTGTAAAGGGGCCCGAACTCGACCGGAGGCAGCAACACCTCCCCGCTCGCGGTGACGCGGTCGTTCTCCGGGTCGCCATCGAATTGTCCAAGCATACCGCGCACCGCGCTCATGCGTGTCGCGGGCAAGCGCACCTCGAGTCGACCGTTGCGGCCAGAGAGGTTGAAGCGAAAGTGCTGCCCGTCCGGCCAATCCAAGCTCGCGACTCCCGCCGAGATGATCACCTCGGCGCCATCCGCCAGGCTGACGCCAGCGCCGACGGCGAGCGGTTCGCCGTCCAGGCGCACGGCAAACGCAGGTCGCGAGACAATCGTCAGGCGCTGGACTCCAGCTCGGATCGCCACTGCAGTACCCACGCTGACGTTCTTGCACGCCAACAGCGAGCTGGAGGTATCCATGGGCTCGAAGCGTGCTTGCACTTCCAGCGCTGGGTCACCGTCGCTGCGCAGCAGCACGTACTCGCCCGCCCCTTGGAAATTGAACTTGTCGCCATCGAGACTGGTGATGTGGGGATTGCCCCAGAACCCCGCGTCATTCGAGGCCTTGCCGCCGCCTGCGCCCGGTTGAACCCAGTCCCCCGCCGCGGGTTTCGCAGCGGAGCCTTTGCACAGCGGCTGTTGGATGGAACCGAAGCCTTCAAGTGCCGTGGTCTCGCTGCCCGCGCCGGTGGTCGTGACGGGCTCCTCCCCCAAACAGTGACTGACGTGGCGCTCCAGCTCGCGCCACCAGCTGCGGTCCGAAAAGACGGTGGTCAAGAGGATCTCCGCGTCGCTGCCAAGCAGCGAATCCACCTGCGCGTCCTTGGCCCAGGCCTCGATCTCTGGGGCTGAAGTCAGCTTCCCAGCGAGCAGCACGTGCAAGGCCCGCTGTTTGGCAGGTACTCGGTAGTCGAGCGCATCCAGCTGCGGCGCCTGCGAAGCACGCAAAGCGTCATCGAAGAGCAAACCGCAGGAGGGCAGGGTGTACGCGGATTCTGCCAGGGGCAGGGTGCCGGCGCAGCTGGGCGTGGCTTCGCTGCCTTCGAAGCAAGGTTTCAGTGCGAAGGTAGCGTGGACCTCCAGCTTCGCTGCCTCCCGTTCCAGCTGCGCGACGACTCGATATGCGTTCTTCAGGATCACACCGGTGGTGACCAGGACCGTGTCGGGTTGGCCTTCTTGGCGAAGGACCGACCGCAACGAACCGTCCGAATACGTGGCGTCCGCGTAGAGCTGCTCCGTGGCCAAGGTGCCCAGGACCTCACCGGCGTCGTTGAGGAGGTCCAGCTGCACTCGAGGAGTCTCGATCGGCGCCTGATAGCGATAAGTCGCGACCCCCGTGCGCTCCCGCACCCAGTCGGGGGCAGCCAGATCTGCGCTCAGCGGGATCGCGCATAGGGCGGCAGCCGCGGCCAGAGTGGGTTCCTGGTCGGAATCGCCGCAGCCCTGCCCCAAGGGGCCAGCAAAAATAGCTAGTAAAAGCACGCCGTGTCGGGTCATGAGTCTCCGTTCCTCAGCATCAAGTGCGAGGCATTCTGCAATCGGAGGCTCGCTGCGAAGCCCGACGGGTCGCCAGCGATCACTCCAGCGGTGCTCGTAGCAGCTGGGACAGGGCCCGTCCACTGGAGTCAGATTGCCTTGGTATCGAAGGATCCGGCCAAACAAGTGCAGAGCGCGCCATAGCGTGCGCGCCGGATCTCCTCGAGAATGCGGATCCACAAAAGGAGCAGCGAAATGCATCGACGACGAGCGAGCGAAAACGGACCCGAGGTCGCGGCGATCGGCCTCGGCTGCATGGGCATGAGCGAGTTCTACGGCGAGAGCGACGACGCGAAGTCGATCGCGGTGATCCATCGCGCGCTCGAGATGGGCGTCACCTTCCTCGACACCGCCGACATGTATGGCGCTGGCCGCAACGAGACGCTTGTCGGGCGCTCGCTCGCGGACCGGCGCGACCGAGCGTTCCTCTGTACGAAGTTCGCGGTCATGCGCGGTGAGGACGGCTCGTTCCTCGGCCTCAGCGGCAAACCCGAGTACGTCAAGACGGCCTGCGACGCGAGCCTGAAACGCCTCGGCGTCGACCACATCGATCTCTACTACCAGCACCGCGTGGATCCCCAGGTGCCGATCGAGGACACCGTCGGTGCGATGGCCGAGCTCGTGAAGGAGGGCAAGGTCCGCCACCTGGGCCTGTCCGAAGCGACGCCGGATACGATTCGCCGCGCCTCGAAGGTCCACCCGATCGCCGCGCTCCAGACCGAGCTGTCGCTCTGGAGCCGCGCGCCCGAGGTCGAGATCCTCGATACATGCCGTGAGCTCGGCGTCCTCTTCGTCGCCTACAGCCCGCTCGGCCGCGGCTTCCTCACGGGCCGCATCAAGTCCCGCGAAGACCTCGCCGAGAACGACTACCGGCGCTCAAACCCGCGCTTCTCGGAGGCGAACTTCGGCAAGAACCTCGAGCTGGTGGCGGAGGTGCAGAAGCTCGCCGACAAGAGAGGCTGCACCGCGGCCCAGCTCGCCCTCGCGTGGGTCCTCACGCGCGGCGACCACGTCGTCTGTATCCCGGGCACGCGCAGCCTGGAGCGCCTGGCCGAGAACGCCGCGGCCGCTGACGTGACGCTCTCGGACGAGGAGCTCGCGACGATCGACGAGATCCTGCCTCTGAATGCGGCGGCCGGGGGCCGGTACGACGCAGGAGGCATGGCGTCCGTCGACGGCTGAGGCGAAGGTCCACTCACCTCGACGCATCCAACCCGTTGCTACGTGTCTTCGCCGCCGTCCGGCGCGGGTCCGTCCGGCGCAGCGCCGGCAGAGGGCGACGCCGGCGGGCGGGCGACTCCGATCGAGAGACAGGGGCCGGGCATGGCGCAGCCGAAGGTCTTCACGACGGCGCGGGGCAAGTTCATGCGAGCCGAGTGACACACGGCGCCGCTCGGCTCACACCCGGTGACCAAGACGCCGGCCGTCAACCCGACCAGGCTGGCGCGTAGGAATCGCTCGCGGCGTTCGAGGATGCTTCGCTTGTCGTCTCCGTCGGTCACTCGATGCGCAGTGTGCATCAGTCGGCGTGCCACACCAAGCGCTGCCCGCGGCCGAGAACGCCGAACGAGAGCTAGCGGCCGGCCTGAGATGCGAGCAGCATCTGCGCGAAGAAGTACAGGGGCAGGCCCCAGAGTCGATTGCCGAATCCGCTGGCCACGAAGCGATCGCGCGCGACCGAGAGATCGGACAGGTAAAACGCGGCTGCGCCCACCAAGAGCAGCCAGGCCTCCGTGCGCAGGGCGGTACCGGCGGCCGCCGCGACCATCGCCGTGATCACGATCACGTAGGCGACCACGGGAAGGCGCATCGGGCGTTCGACGTGGGGCCAGAGCCAACGCAAAACCGGGATCGCGATCAGCCCCAGCCCGCCGAGGCAGACGAGTGCAGCAGACAGATCCACACCTCGCAGCGTGAACGCGATGGCGTAGGCGACATGCCCCGCCAGAAAAGCGCCGATGCCCGCGAGAAACGCGCGTTTGTTCTTCGGGATCAACAGCACGTCGCCCCCCGCTGCGAGCACCAGCCCCGCCAGCATCACGCGACCGAAGGTGGTGTCGAGCCCGCCGGCCAAGAAGCCCGCCGTGACGAAGGTGGCCGCCGCCGCCGGCTTCAGCAGCCACTCGAGGCGATGCCACTCGTTGCGGTGAGCAAGCAGCAGCCCGCTCACGAGCGCCAACATCAGCAGCCAACATACGACCATGAACTTTGCTCGACTCCCCCGGGCTCACTCCGTCGACTCAGCGCCGCACTTGCGACTGTAGCTCGACTGCACTCCGAAGCGACGTGCGAGGTCCTTGCAGGTTCTGGTCGCGGTCCGGGCCGCCTCGCGCATGGGGGCCGAGGCGTCGCTGAGGGCTTGTTCGTACGCGCGTTTGAGCTCCGGGTCCTTGCGGATCTGCGGGGGCATGGGCAGGCTCGTCAGCTCGTTGGCGAAGGCGTCGAGCATCGCTGCCACCTGCGCCGCGCCGGCGACCACCCAGCGGGGCGGCGGCACCGGCCTGAGTTCGAGGATCTTCTGGTAGGCGCGTTGCGCCAGGTCGATCTTCGCGCGGCGTTGCTGGACCCAAGGCGCGACCTGTTTCCGGATGAACTCCTGCACGCCGGCATCCGTGTCTGGCCCGCGGTATCGGGGCGCCCGATGTGCGTCGGCTGCGCGGCGCTCCTGTTCGGCGCGGAAGAAGAGCGCCTCGCCCGCTGCGGAGAGCGCCTGTCCCGCGCGTCGCAGACTATCCGCGGACAGCTCCCCCTCCCCGGCGATGGCCTTCATCGCTGCGACTGGGTCGGCCCAGGCGACGAGGACCTTTTCGTACTCGGCACGAGCTTGCTTCTCTTGACGGCTCTCCAGGTGAGCTCGGCCCGACAGCGCGTGGGCGAGCATGCGATCTTCCAAGGTGGCCGCGGCGTCGATGCGCTGAAGCTGGGCCCGCAGGCGCCGAGCGGGGCCCAGGTCGCCGCCGTCGGCCGCGGCGGCGGCTGCTCGCAGGTCGAGGTCCCGGGGTTGGTGAGCGGGGGCGGAGGCGGGAGCGGGCTGAGGCTGCTGACTCGCGGTGGGTTCGGCCACGACCGCGGCACTCCCCGGTGTCTCCGCGGGCTCCGAGACTATCTTCGGAAGTGGCTCGACGTTCTTCCGACGAGCCAGGGCGAGCGTGGGGTCTTGGTCCAGCTTTGCGGCCGGCGGCGCTGCGCCACAAGCGGTGACCAAGAGCGATGCGATGAACCAGCGCAGCCGAGACATGCAGCGTTGGACAATCTCGGCCGGAGAAGGTTGCCTCGTCATCACGGGATCGCTCCGGCGCGAGGTTACCCCTGGGGCGACGTCGTGCGTAGTCCGACGAGTGGATCGTGGTAGCCTGCACGCATTCCCCCGAGAGGTCCCATGCGCTGGCTCATCGTGATCGCTTCAGGTCTCTCGGCTGCAATCGCCTGCGGCGGCTCCACCACGGGTGAGGGCGGAGGCGCCGACGGGGGTGGCGCGGTGGGCGGCACGGGCAACGCCGGCGCTGGTGGCGCTGTCGGCGGCGGCGGCACGGGCGCCCTCGGCGGCACGGGCGCCCTCGGCGGCACCGGCGGCACTGGCGCGGTCTACAACTGGGAGCTCTGCAAGGGACCCGCCGAATGCACCCTATTCGCGACCAACTGCTGCGGCGGCTACTGCGTCGAGACGCCGCTGTCGGGCTGGATCCCGGTCGCCACCGAGTCGTTGGGCGTCGTGCAGAACCAATACTGCTCCGATCCAGTCGCCTGTCCCGATTGCATTGAGTTCGAGCACGCAAACTACCTGGCGGTGTGTCGCAACGACAAATGCACCGCCATCGACCTCCGCAAGGACAGCATCTCGGCCTGCAGCGCGGACTCCGACTGTCGCCTGCGCTTCGGGACGGGCTGCTGCGAGTCCTGCGCTGGACAAAGCGATGAGCTCGTGGCCGTCAGCACCAAGGCGCAGCTTGAAAATGAGGTCTGCGCGGGTCCTGGCGCCTGCCCGCCGTGCGTGCCGCCCGCCTACCCCAAGGAAGCGAAGGCGACCTGTTTGACGGGCCACTGCCAGGTGACGTGGTCGACCTCGCCCGGGCCCTGAGGGTCAGCGCCCATGCACGACGACGCGACTTGGCCCACGGACGCGCGCCGAGACCGCCTGATCGGGAACTGGCACCTGTACCAGCGAACGGGCGGTCACCGCACCAGCACGGATGATTTGATCACGGCCTGGTACGCCGCGCACCGACAGCGCGAGCGCCCCGACCGCTACCTCGATTTGGGCTGCGGCGTCGGCTCCGTGCTGCTGATGCTGAGCCACAAGCTGCGTCCGCGCGTCGCGCACGGCATCGAAGCGCAGCTCCAGTCCGTGTTGATGGCACGCCGAGCGATCGACGAGCTTCCGCAACCTGACTCGACCTTCGAAATCCGGCACGCCGACTTTCGTGACGAGGGTCTCGGCGACGGTTCCTACGATCTGGTGACGGGGTCGCCACCGTATTTTCCACTGGGAACCGGCGTGCTTCCCGAAGACGCTCAGCGTCGTGCCTGCCGCTTTGAAGAGCGCGGCGGCGTCGAGAGCTACCTGGCGGCGGCCGCCCGGGCCATGACGCAAGCCGCGCGCTGCTATCTGGTGTTTCAGACTCGATTCGAGGAGCGCGTGATCGCTGCGGCTGCGTCTGAGGATCTCTGGCGAACCGGCCAGGCAGACTTCGTGATGAAAGCCGGCGACGAAGCGCCGTTCTTGAGCGTCTTCGAATTCTCGCGCAGCGCTGCCGCTGATCCGCACCGCTTCCGCGCCGCAGTCCGCGACGACCACGGCGAGCTGTCCGCCGCATATCGGCGCATCCGCGAAGAGTTGGGCGTCGACGATGCGCCCACCACCTCGCCGACCCACCCGTGACGGCCCGCCGCGCTTCGGCACGGGCCGCGCCAGCGCCCGGATCTGGCCGGCGCCATCACCAAATGCCGTCGATGGTCGTCTTTCGGGTCTTGTCGGGCGGGCCGTCGGTCGCGGCGCCCTTGCCACCGCCGCTGGCCACGCAGGCGCCTTCCTTGAAGAGACAGCGCTTGACCTGGGCGCACACCGAAGACCGTGCGCAGTCTGCCGATGAGCCCACGACGCAGGCTCCGTCCTTCAGGGTGCACAGGCCTTCGAGCTTGCAGCGTGCCGCTTTCCGGCAGTCCGCGCCCGAGACCGCCGCGCAGGCCCCGGCCTGCTCGCCGCAGCGTCCGTCGCGCTCGCAGGCGCTGGATTTCGCGCAGCCCTCCGCGCTCGCGACGCACTGACCGTCTTTGGCAGCGCAGCGGACTTCCTTCTTGCACGAGTCCGACCCCGCGCACTCGCTGTCGGAGCCGGCGGCGCAGCGCCCGCCCTTTGCCGTGCAGTGTCCGAGCCGCGCGCACGGGCTCTCCTTGTCCGGCTTTTCACTGGTCGTCCCCGCGCAGTGCAGCCGTGACAGCGCGGCACACTTGCCGTCGCGAGACGCGCACAGCCCGTCGCTCCCGCAGGTCTTGGCGCACTCCGCGGAGATGCTGGTCTCGATGTTCACGCAGGCCCCCTGCTGAGCACCGCACATGCCTTTGGACTTGCAGTCGTCCGAGCCCTTGCAGTCCAGGTCCGCGGTGGCCTTGCACTCGCCCGAGGTCGCGCTGCACAGACCATGGAGCTTGCAGGCCTCCGAGCCCTTGCAGTCTCCATCGGAAGAGACCCCACAGGCACCGCGCTCGGTCACGGCGCACTTGCCCTGCTTCACGCACTCAGGCGCGGACCTGCAACGGTCTGCGTCGTCGCAGGCCAGCCCGGCAAGAAGAAGCGCCGGTAACCAGAGAGCGCCGAGTAGGTTGCGGGTCCACATTCCGTCCACCAGGCTACCAGGCCCTCGGCAAGATCTGCGACCGCGCCCTCGGCCCGCCGAAGAGATCCGGACTTGCGGCCGTTTCTCGCCGAGCACAGACATGCCTCGATGGTCCAGCGCCCGAGCTCCCGCCCCCCGCCGCTCCCGCCCTCGTCGCTCCCGCCCCCTTTGCCCCCGACGCGGGTGACCGAGCGCGAGGACGCAGGCGATCGCGTCAGCTTCGTCCCGGAAGACGACATCGAGGGCGGACGCCTGCACGTGATGTACGATCGACTGAAGCACGACGACTACGAAGGGGCACGCCTCGTCGCCCAGAGCATACTTGCGCAGGAGCCGAGCCACCACGACGCCTGGCAGTGCCTCGAGATGTGCGAGGTCGAGCTCCGAAAGCTGTACACCTCCCGGGTGGGCACGCTCGATCGAGTGCCGCAGCTCTCGGTGGAGTATGAAGAGCTGACACACCGAGTGAGTGACGAGCGAGCGGCGGGGTTGCTCGAGCGGGTCGACGGACTGACCCCGCTCCGTGCGCTGATTGATCAGTCGGGCATGTCGCCGGTGGACGCGCTCGGCATCCTTTCCGAGCTCTTCTTGCGCCACGTGGTCGAGTTCGAAGACGAGTGATCAGCCCAGGATCTTGCGGTCGACCCGCACGCCGACGGGACAATGATCGCTCCCCCGCACTGTCGACGAGATGAAGGCCTGCTTCACGAAGCGCATCGCTTCGGGACAGGCGAGCACGTAGTCGATGCGCCAGCCGACGTTCTTCTCCCGAAGGCCCCCGCGCTGACTCCACCAGCTGTAGTGACCTCCGGACGGCTCGAAGTGGCGAAAGGTGTCGACGTAACCGTCGCGCATCCACAGCCCAAACGCCCGGCGTTCTTCAGGCCGGAAACCGCTATTTTCTTGGTTCTGCTTGGGTCGCGCCAGATCGACCTCTTGGTGGGCAGTGTTGAAATCGCCCATCACGATCACCCGGCGTCCCTCGGCTCGCAGCAGGTTCAAGCGCTTGCGAAGTGCGCGATCGAAGGCGAGCTTGTAGGGGATGCGGCTGTTGTCCCGGGCCGTGCCGCTGCCTTTCGGCACGTAGGTCGAACACACGGTCAGCGCACCGAAATGCGCCAGGATCATCCGTCCCTCGACGTCGAATCGGCGGACCAGCGCCGTCTCGACACCATCCGGCGCGAGCTTGGAGAAGAGCGCCACGCCGCTGTAGCCCCGCTTCTCTGCCGGCGCGAAGTGGCGGTGCATCTTCATCGCTTGCACCTCCTGGGGAAGCTCCTGGGGCAGGGCGCGGACTTCTTGGAGCCCGATCACCTCAGGCTTCGTGCTGCTCACCCAGGCTAGGAAACCCTTCTTCGCGCAGGCACGCAGGCCGTTCACGTTCCACGAAGCGATGCAGAGCGCTGTCACTCGGGGGAGCAGGCTCCGGCGAAGCCCATGTGTCAACGCTCTCGCCTTGTCCGCCGCCGCTCAGAGCTCCGGGGCGCGACTCCCCTCGTCAAGACCGGCGCCTTACCGTCGGTTTTGCCCACGGCCGGCACCAGGGCCCCCGTCCGCGTGTTATGAATGTGCACATGCGGTCGAGGGTCACGCTGCTCGCGCTTGGTTTCGTCTGCTCCATCGGCTGCGCGACATCCACCACGGATCTCGGACCGGGCGACGGCGATGGCGGCTCCGGGGGCGCGGGTGGGAGCGGCGGCGGCAGCGGCGGCAGCGGCAGCAAGGGCGGGACCGGTGGCTCCTCCGCCGGCGGCGGCACGTCGGGCTTCGGCGGCAGCGGCGGCTCGAGCGCGTCGGGTGGCGCGGGCGGCTTTGGCGGGGGCGGCGGGGTCGGGGGCGCCCCGCTCGACTCTGGCGCCGATGCGACGGACAGCGGCAGCGCCAGCGGCTTCGGGGACTGCGTCACGCCGCAAGAGATCGCCGCTCAGAGCAGCCAACCGTTGCAGGTTGGTTTCTGTTTCAACCCCTTCGCCTGCTTCGGGTGCTTGGATGACGCGATCAAACCGGGCGACATCGTGTGCAGCCCCAAGTGCCTGTGCGTGGCGCTGCCCCCCATCTGTGGCAGCGACGCCGGGAGCGACGCCGCCGACTCCGCCGACGACAGCGATGCGGGCGACGGCGAAGCCGGCGACTCCGCCGACGGCTGACACGGCGGCCGGCCACTCGAGCAAGCCATGAGCGACGCGCACTCTTTCTCCAACTCCCCGAAGGTCACTCCTCTGCGTCCCCCAGCGGGCACCATCGAGAGCTGGTGCTTCGATCTGATCACGACCACCAACTTGGCGACCAAGCTCGAACCACCGCCGATGCCGGATCTCGTTGACGAAGCCACGTGGGAACGCGACCCCGTGGCGCGACCCGAGACGAGGCCCGGCCGTCCCCCAGAGCTGCGCGTCATCGCGCGCAGCGGGTCGACGCCGCGTCCCGCTGCGCTGGTGCAAGCGAACGCCCGCGGCAAGTTGCTTCATCTCTTCGCCCACCACGAGCTGCAGGCGGCGGAGCTGTTTGCCTGGGCCCTGTTGGCGTTCCCGGCGGCGCCGCGGGAGTTTCGCTCTGGGCTGGCGCGGCTCTGCGTAGAGGAGCTGGCGCATATGAAATTGTATCGCGACCACATGCGCGGCATCGGCACGGAGTACGGGTCACACCCCGTGCGCGACTGGTTCTGGGAGCGGATGCCGGCGTGCACCGAGCCGGCGGCTTTCGTCTCACTGCAGGGCCTCGGCCTGGAGGGCGCGAACTTGGACCACACGGTGCGCTTCGCCGCGTATTTCCGGGCGGCTGGAGACGAGGGCGGAGCACTCATCTTGGAGCAGATCGAGCGCGACGAAACCGCGCACGTCGCCTTCGCCAAGAAGTGGTTCGAGCATTTCACCGGCGCGCCCCTCACCTTCGACGCCTGGCGCGCCAAGCTGCCCGCACCGCTGACGCCCTCGGTGCTCCAAAGCCGCCCGCTCAATCGCGCTGCACGCATGAGCAATACGGTGATG
>CAVQUB010000011.1:0-529270 GCA_963716725.1 uncultured delta proteobacterium | reverse complement strand
AGCCACAGCTTCTTCATGGCGCGGTTCCTCCCATTCCTTGACCTTGATGCCTTCCAGCCAATCGAGGTCCCTGATCTGTCGATAGACGACCGCTTGCGCGATCAGCACGAACACGAGCGCGATCACCGCGGTCAGCACCACGGTGCTCGTCCTGACAATCACCGGCATGCGAAAGAGCTCGGCGTCGTAGGCCGAAGCGATCCCGAGCATCATCACGTACCCCAGTGGGATCGCCGGGCCCAGACTGAAGAAGTAGATCGCCAGGTTCTGCCGAAAGAAGATCCCCGCGATATGCCACGGCCTGTAGCCCATCACGCGGAACGTCGAGATGTCGCGCAGCCTGTCGCTGATCTCCACGAGCGAGTTGCTCAACAGGCTCCCGAACGAAATCACCCCGGCGAACACGATGAAGACCCCCAGCATGGCGAGCATCGTCGCGACGAACGTGGACTCGATGTTGTGGCGGGCATTGGCCCGGACGTTGATGTCCTGCGCATCGGTAGCGTCTTGATTCGCCTGTACAAATCGTTCGTGGCGGCCGGGCAGACGGCGAACTGCATCGAGTTGACGGCCAGCGCCTCGCCGACGATCCCGCTTAGGTAGGAAATGTCGGCATAGCATTCCAGGCCCAGGTAGCTCTCCACCGTCCGTGACCAGCCGCACCGGCACCGTGTCTCGCCGTCCACGGACCGGGGTCAACTGGAGCACGTCGCCGACGTTTGCGTGGAGAATATCTGCCAGGTTGCTGGACATCACCAGACCATGCGTTGGGATCTCGATGGGTTGCAGGTTCTTCTGGACCGGCGTCGTCAGTCGATGGCCTGGGGAGAACCCGCTGACGGTCAGCCGTCGGGCGTACCGGCCGTGACGCAGGTCGCAACGGAGGCCCAGAACGGGTTCGGCGGTATCGACACCCGGCAGCGCGGGGCTCTCCAAGAACGCGGCCACCGACTTTTCGTCACGCATGCCGATATCGACGTCGCTATGGGACGCGATCGAACTGAAAATCGACCAGGAACCCCATCGAGTCCCACGTCATAAGCGACAGAACCACGATCGATGTGGCCAGCGCCGACGAAACGATACCCGTCAGCGTGCGAACGTGATTACGAAAGAGGCTGCGCAAAGCGATGTGCGTACGAAAACCGATCTGCCGCCATAGAAGGCCGAACCGCTCGAGGAAGATCGCTCCGCCGCGCTCGGGGGGCTTGGGTCGCATGGCCTCCGCCGGGTGCAGCCTCAGCACGGACCACACCCCCTTGGCGGTACCCGCCACCGCGAACGCGATGCTGATGCCCATGCCGATCAGCAGCAGATCCGGATACAACTGGTAAACGAACCGGGGAAACTGGAAGAAGTCCTTGTACATCTCGACCATGCCGACCGCCGTGAGGATGCCGAGGGCCGCCGCCCACAAGACCCACCGCCAGACCGAGACGACCCAAAGACAGAAGTGCAGCAGCACGGCTCGATCGGAGTAGCCCAGGGCCTTGAGCGTCCCGATGATCGTCCGCTGCCGCTCGGCCAACCGACTCATGAGGACGTTCAGCACTAGCCGCCACGAGCAGGAAGATGGTCGGCATGATCATGGCCGAGATGCCGAGCCCTTCGATTTCGTCCGAGAGGAACCGATTCGATGCCTGCCGATCGCGCGGCGTCGTCGCCAGCACGCCGTGAGGGTCCAACATGCGGCTGATCCGATCAAGCAGCAGCTCGACGTCGCCTCGGCACCGGGCACGAGCCGGCCGACCATCTGATTGCACGCGTCCTGGAAGTCCAGCACGTCGCGCGCGTAGTCTGCCTTGACGTAGAGGATGCCGAAGTGCTGCGGGTCGGGTACGAAGTCGCCCTCCCCGCGGACCATGTAGACGTACTCCGGGCTGATCGCCGTGCCGACGATGACGAAGGACTCGCGCTTGCGGTTCAGAATCAGCTCGATGCGGTCGCCCGGGTCCAGTCCGTGGGCCTTGCGCGAACGCCTCGCCGATGATCACCTCTTCGCCGCGGTCGTCGGAGAAACCGGACCCGCGCATCAGGCAGATGCCGTTGATCGTCTGGTCGAAGCCGCGGGCCGGCGTCGAGATCAGCCGGCCGGTCAACGGCTCGATCACGCCGGGTAGATCAAGGATCACGTCGAAACGAACCGCGCCTTCGACGTCGCGATGCCGGGCAGCTCCGCGATTCGCTCGCGCGCGTCAGCGGCGCCTTCTTCACGTCGACCCAGAAGTCGGCGAAGTGGTACGTGCGGTAGTAGGCGGGCTGGCTCACCGTCAGGATCCGCTGTGCCGAGCCGCCCGACGAACGATCCCGTACCGATCCCGATGATGGCGACGACGGTCGCTAGCACCCCGGTACGCCGCGGAGGTCTCGGACGAGTTTTCGATTCAGAACGGCCATAGGACCCGCCCACCCGCTACCAGGTGACCTGCTCGGCGGCGATGGGATTCTCGTTGATCAGCGACTCGGCGACGCGGCCGCTCACGAGCCGAATGCGCCCGCGCGATCGCCGCGATCGCGGGGTTGTGCGTAATCAAGATGACCGTCAGGTGCTGGTCCTGGTTGAGCCGTTGGAGTATACCCAGGACGTTGCGGGCCATCGTCAGGTCGAGGGCGCCGGTCGGCTCGTCCGCCAGCACAGGAGCTCCGGACGCTTGGCCAGGGCCCGGGCGATGGCGACACGCTGCTGCTCACCGCCGGAAAGCTGGGCCGGGAAGTGCTCCGCCCGATCCGCCAGCCCAACCATGTCCAGGGCTCTCGCCGGATCGAGCGGGTCGCTGACCAGTTCGGTGGCAACCTGCACGTTCTCGTAGGCGGTCAGCGTCGGCACGAGGTTGTAGAACTGGAAGATGAAGCCCACCTGCTCCCGTCGGTACTCGGCGCGAATACTGCTTCGGCGGTGGTTTGCCCTGGGACGAAGGGCAGCATCACGCCGCCGCCGCCCCGGGCCATGGCGCCGAGCGTGTCGATGTCCGAGTCCGCGCCGATGGCGACCGTGGTGACGGTGCCGCTGCCCGCGGGCATGGCGTCTTCGATGGCGCGGGTGACGTAGGCCGGACGGATCGGGCCCGATGGTCGGCATGCCGTCACCGATGAACACGACGCGGAGATCCTTGTTCGTGGCGGCGCTGGCGGTCGATCGGGCCAGTCGGATGGCCATGGTCGGATTGCTCGCGCCCTCGGGCACGCACGCTCTCGAGGAAGCGACGCGCCTCGGTGGCGCTCTGGCGGCTCGGGGTGTGCATGCCGCCCGGCATGGCACGGCAGTCGGTGTCGCAGGCCAAGAGAGTGAAGCTGTCGCCCTCGGCGAGCTCGCGCACGAACTTGCTGGCGACGTTGATCGCGCGCTTGTAGCTCTCGCCGAACATCGAGCGGCTGCTGTCGACCACGATGGCGAAGGTGCGCTGCGCGTCGTCACGGGACCGTGGCAGCTTCGGGCGCAGGGCGATCGCGACGTAGGGCGCACCCTCGCCGAGCTTCGGCGCCGGGGCCTCGGGCGCGGCCTCGACGACGGCGTTGTCTTTGCCCTTTGCGGGCGTGACAGGGGTCGCCTTGCCCTTCTCGGCCAGCTTGCCGGCCTCATCACCACTCGGTTTGTAGGCCCAGGCGGTGAGTTCCGCGTCTCGCTCCGGCAGCGCGTACTCGACCGTGAGGTCACCGCTCGGCGAGAACCCGGCAGCGTTCATCTCGAGCTGATCGGCCCCGTTGTTCTTGGTCTTTGCCAGCTCGTAGCCCTGGGGTCGCACACCGAAGGACTCGTCGTGGCCGCGCACCTGCACGTTCACGTCGAAGCGACCGACACGCGTCGACCCGCTGGGATCGTGGGGCATCGGGTAGCTGTAGCGGCGCACGCCGCCGGTGGGCTTGATGGTCTGGGTGTAGGCGAGGATCACCCGGCGCGATCCCCGCTTCGGGATCGGGAAGATGCGCAGCTCGAAGCGCCCCCCGCGCTGCCACTCGAGCAGGGCCGGATCCTTCCAGGGACCGGGCACCCAGACGATCTCTTCCCGCATCTCGCGACGGATCTGCGGAGCGGCGTTCACGATGCTCCCGCGCCAGATGGCCGCGGCGCGGTCGCGATCGACGAAGGCGCCCTCCTCGAGCTTGCCGTCCACCTCCAGGGCCAGCCGCTCGATCTTCGCGTCCGGCGGCACCGGGAAGCGGTAGATGCCTTCGAGCACCTCGTCGGTGTTGTTGGTGAAGACCTCGTCCACCTCGGTGCGGGCCATCGCGCCGGCGATACGCACCTTGACCGAGTGCGAGGTCAGGCTGACGGCGTTGTCTCGCTCGGTGCTGTCGCCGGGCTTCTTGGCCTTGAGCTCACCGAGGCCGCGCACGGCCACCTCTTCGTGTTCGTCTTCCGCGAGAGCCGACTCGCTCCAGGCGATGTTCTCGGCCATCGTGTTCGAGTTGCCGACGAAGGGCGGCATGCCTGCGAAGGAGCGGCCCTGCTCGCCAGCACGGACCGTCACCTCGCGACCCTGCTCGTCCGCGAGCTTCACGGTGCCGCGGCTGACGTCCACCGTCGCGCTGTCGTCGTTCGCGGTCAGCGAGAACTTGGTGCCCAGCACCTCGACGTGCCCCTTCGGCAGGTCGAAGCGTGCCCGCTCCTTGTCGATGTGGGCCACGTCCGCGACGATGGTGCCCTTCTCGAGCTTGGCGCGTCGTCCCTTCTCGGTTCCGAGCACGACCCGGGTGCCGCTGTCGAGCGACAGCTCCGTGCCGTCCGCGAGGGACACTCGCGCGCGGGTGTGCCCGTCCGTCACCAGCACCGAGCCCTTGGGCACAGCGCCTTGCTCGGCCGCTGCGGTGCAGCTCGTGCCGTCGGGAGCACAGACGGAGAGGCCGCCGCCCGAGAGCTTGGCCACGTTGCCGTGCCAGCCCTCGGCGGTCAGCGCCGAGCCGGAGCCGCCGCTGCCGCGGACCTTGATCACGATGACAGCAGCCGCCGCCGTGGCCAGCATCGCGCCCACACCCCCGACGACCATCCAGCGCATCGCGCCGGACTTGGGCTTCAGGGAGACGACGCGCGGGCGGTCTTCGACCTTCTCAGTGGCTTCGCGTGCCGGCTCGCCGGGCTCGGTCTTCGACTGCGCGGGGATCGGTTCGGTCTTCGCCACTGTCGCCTCTGGGGTCGGGGCGGAAGGCAGCGTCGCGGTGGTGGTTTGGGGCGCGGTCGGCGCGTCGGGATCGGTAGCGGCAGGACCCGCGACCGGGCTCGCTCCGCTCGTCGGCTCGGCTGCCGGCTCGGGACTGCCCAGGGCCGGAGTCGGACTGCCGCCCGCGGGCGCTGCGCCACCCTGCGCGTCCAGTGCCGCGAGCACCCGCGGCTCGAGATCGGCCGGGACCACGTAGTCGGCTCCGGCGGCGGCGACGAGTTCGAGGTTCTTCTCGGCGTCGTAGCGCGCGTCGCGGCAGCGATCGCACTCTGCGACGTGATCGAAGAGCGGCTCCGGCGCGGAGCCGTCCAGAATGTCGGCCATGCGCTCTTCGACTTCGGCGCAAGACGGTTGGCGGTTTTCTTCGGTCATGGCGTCACTCCTTCACGACTTCACGCAGCCGGGCGAGAGCCCGGGAAACTCGTTTGCGCGCTGCGGCTTCATCGATGCCGCAGGCGATCCCCACTTCACGAAAGCTCAACTCGCTGGCGTAGCGCAGGACTACGGCTTCGCGTTCGCTCGGGCGGATGCTCGAGAGGGCGGAGCGCGCGGCCTCGGCGCGTTGGCGCAACAGCATGAGATCCTCGGCGCTGCCGTCGCGCTCCGCGTCGTGCACCAGGCGGAGCCGCGCGGTGCGACGCACCGTGCGCTCGACGTGCCGTGCGCACTTCTTGCGAGCGATGCCGAAGAGCCACGAGCGAAGCGACCCGTCCCCGCGCCACGCAGCGAACCCCGCGTGAGCGTCGAGCAGGGTCTCTTGCAGCAGGTCGTCGGCCTCGGCGCTGGACCCGACCAGCGCCATGCAGAGCCGGCCGACAGCGCTTCCGTGGTGCTTTGCGCACAGCGACAACGCCAAACGGTGGTCCCCGCTCCGAATCGCGCCCTCAATCGCTCGATCCTCGACCGATCGGGGGAGGGCAGCATTGCCATCCAGAGTCGTCGCAGCCTCTACGCCCATCAAAAGCTCCTTGTCCAAACCCATGTGGCCCTCAGCACGCGGTTCGTGACCGCATTTCTCCAACGCGGCGCCCCGCCCCGAGCTTGCAGGGTCGGCGACGGGGCTGAAGGCGGCAACCGCAGGCCTGATTTCCGCGGAAACCACGGGGGAATTGCCGCGGGGCCCGCCGTCCAGCCCCGGGTTGTCTACACTCACGCCCCGTGGAGAAAGATTTTGCCCGTCGCGTCAGGCCGGCCCTCGAGGCGGTCGTGGCTCGGATCGTGCCGGGGGCGACCCTGCTCGGGGCCGAGCCCTTCGAGATCGACGATGCCGTCGAGGAGGACGCCGGCACGACCAAGGGGCTTGGTTACGGCATCCCTTTGCGACTGCGAGTCCGGGCGGTCGACGGAACGGAGCGCAGCCTTGTCTTCCACACTGCCAAGAGCGATCAGTTCGGACACGACCGACGAGCCGATCGTGCCGCCGACTTGCTGCTCGCGTTCGATCGCTTCGATCGGATCCCTGGGCACGTGCGCGCGCTCGACGTCGGTGCGATTTCCCGAGACGGAACTGGCTTGGTCTCGCTGGCGGACGCCGGCGAGTTCTACCTCGTCACGTCCTTCGCCGATGGGCACATCTACGCCGACGACCTCCGACGCATCGCCCAACGCGGCGCGGCGCTCGAGACCGATGTGGCCACCACCGAGGCGCTGGCACGGAGGCTGGTGGACATGCACTCGGAGAAACAAACCGACCCCATGCGCTATCAGCGGGCGGTGCGCGATCTGGTCGGCAGCGGGGAGGGGATCTTCGGTCTCCTGGACGCCTACGCTCCGGACGTGCCGGCCGCGCCGCCGGCGCGCCTGCAGGCCATCGAGCGGCAGGTGCTCGCCTGGCGTTGGCGACTGAAGACCCGGGGTGGGCGCCTCTGCCGCACGCACGGGGACTACCACCCGTTCAACGTCATCGTCTCCGACGCTGGGGACATCTCGCTGCTCGACGCGAGCCGTGGCTGCCTGGGCGATCCCGCCGACGACGTCACCTGCATGGCGATCAACTACGTCTTCTTCGCGCTGGAGCACCCCGGCGCGTGGACCGCCGCGTTTCGTCAGCTCTGGCACCGCTTTTGGAGCGTCTACCTGAGCGAGAGCGGTGATCGGGAGCTGCTCGAGGTGTGTGCGCCGTTCTTGGCGTGGCGCGGCCTCGTCGTCGCCAACCCCGTTTGGTATCCGAACGTCGACGCCGCCGCGCGGGAGCGGGTGTTTCACCTCATCGAACGCGCGCTCGGGGCCGAGCGCTTCGATCCGTCCTTCGCCGACGAGGTGTTCGCGTGAGCGGCGTCGTGGTTTGGATGACGGGCAAGCCCTCGTCGGGCAAGTCCACCCTCGCCCGAGCGTTGCAGGCGCGCCTGTCGAGCGACGAGGTCGCGGCCTGCGTGCTCGACGGCGATGAGGTGCGCAGCGCGTTCCACCCGCGCCACGGCTACGATCCCAAATCGCGGGACGAATACTACGCGACCCTCGCCAACCTGGCCGCGCTGCTGGCGCGCCAAGGGCTGGTCGTGATGGTCCCCGCCACCGCTCACCTGAAGACCTTTCGAGATCGCGCTCGGGCAGCCGCGCCGGCCTTCGTGGAGGTCTACGTGCAGGCGACTCAGACCGAGGTCGAAGAGCGCGACGCCAAGGGGCTCTATCGCGCAGTGCACGAGGGCCGTGCCGGCGGCGTCCCGGGCGCCGACTTGGGCTACGAGGTCCCCGAGCGACCGGAGGTCGTTGCCCAGGGCGGACACGACACGACCGCAATCGAGCAGATCGTGTCGTCCATTGCGGCTCGACGTGGCTGAGGCTTCAGCGCACCGCCGAGGCCCCGCGATGATCGCGCTCGCGGCCGCGTCCTGGGGCACGTGGAGCCTGTTCTTCCGTCCTGCGGAGGCGCGTGGCGGAGTCGACGCGCCGCTGGAGGTATTCGTGGTGTTTGCGACGATCTTGGTGGTGACTGCACCGCTGGCGATCGCGGACCGCGTGCGAGCGCCGCGCCCGCGACATGCTTGGGCGCTCTTGGGTCTGCAAGGCGTGTTCGACGCGCTCAACGCGCTCTTGTTCTTCTGGGCCATGCAAAAGGCGACGCTCGCGGTCGCCGTGCTGACGCACTACTTGGCGCCGGTGTTGGTGTCGCTCGGGGCCCCGCTCGCCGTGGGCGAGCGCGTGGGGAGGCGAACCTGGGCCGCCCTGGGCCTCGCCTTGGGGGGCCTGGCCATTCTGCTCGAACCCTGGCGAAACGCCGAAGAGCGGGCGGTGACCGGCGCGCTTCTGGGTGCGGGGAGCGCTGTCTTTTTTGCCTGCTCGCTCTTGGCCGCCAAGCGTCTCGGGCGCCACTTTGCGCCCACGGAGATCCTGGCGTGGCACATGCCGACCGCGCTGCTGACGGTGCTGCCCTTCTTGTCGCTCTCGTCCCTCTCCGCGCCTCCGGCCGCGGTCGGGCTCTTGGTCGTCGCCGGTCTTGGTCCGGGGGCCCTGGCCGGCGTGCTGTTCATCCGCGGGCTGGCCCACACACCGGCCAGTCGTGCGTCGGTGTTGATGCTGCTCGAGCCGGTGGTCGCCGTGCTGGTGGGCGTGACCGCCTTCGACGAGCGCCTGCGACCAGCGGCGGTGCTCGGCGGCGCGCTGGTGCTCGCGGCGGCCGCGCTGGTCATCGCCGAGCGATGAGGGTCCGACCTATGCTGGGACCCTGCCCGAGCTTCACGACGTGCGGGCTGAAATCCAGCCTGGGCACGGCCGAGTGACGTCCCGCCCGGATCGGGCTACAAGGGGTGCGAGGTCGCGATGCGCATCTCCTGCATCATGGTTCCGGTCGAATATTCCGAGCACTGCCGGCGCGCGCTCGAAACGGCCGGCGTGTGGGCCGAGCGCCTCGGCGCACGAGTCGAAGTCATCCACGTGTGGGATCGTCCTCCGCTGGTTTCACCGGACACCACGGTGAACCAACCGACCGGCGAGAAGCGGTCGCTCTTCGAGCTGATCGGGGAGAACGCCGAGAAGGAGATGCGCGAGTTCGTTGCCAGCGCACGAGTGCCGGCCTCGGTCGACCTGACCCAGCACCTGGAGAGCGGCGAGCCGGCGAGCGCCATCTTGGCCGCCGCGACCCGGCGTGGCGCGGATCTGATCGTGGTCTCGACCCACGGTCGGCGGGGCATTCGCCATTTCCTGATGGGCAGCGTGGCTGAAGAGGTCGTGCGGCTGTCGCCGGTGCCCGTGCTCACAGTCCCCGCGCGTCTGGCGCAATGACGTCGTTTCTCTCGGATTGGGCCACGCGGGCGCGACGTTGGGCCCACGGGCAACCCTACGCCATCTGGTATGACCGAGCGTATCGCCTGCCCTTCGCGTCCATCGAAGCCAGCACGGGAATCGATCCTCGTCGCGCCGACATGGTGCTCTCGTATCTCGTGGGCTCCGGCTTTCTCTTGGCTGGGGACGTGCGAACGCCGAGTCGCATTCGCTACGAGGATCTAGCGCGCGTCCACACGCCGGAGCTCCTCGAGTCATTGCAGGATCCGGCGGCCATAGCCCAGGCCTTCGCCGTGGACGCCTCCGACGTCGTCGTGGACGAGGTCGTGCACACCATTCGCATCGCCTGCGGAGGGACCCTCGACGCAGCTCGCGAAGCCCTCGGCACCCGCGGGCCGACTCTGAACCTGCTCGGTGGCTTTCATCACGCGGGGCGGGCCCGCGGCGGAGGGTTTTGCATCGTCAACGACATTGCCGTGGCCGTGGCGGCGGTGCGTCGCGAGGGTTTCAAGAAACGCGTCGCGGTCTTGGATCTGGACGCGCACCCGCCGGACGGGACTGCGGACTGCTTTGCGGGAGATCCCAGCGTCTGGATCGGCTCACTCTCGGGCGCGGATTGGGGCAAGCTCGACGGGGTCGACGAGACGGTGTTGCCGCGCGATTGTGACGACGGCAGCTACCTCTCGGCGCTGCACGCGCTCTTGGCACGCATGCCGCCCGCAGGGCTCGCCTTCGTGCTGGCTGGCGGTGACGTCTTGAAGCACGATCGATTCGGCGCGTTGGCGATGACTCTGGACGGCGTGCGCCGGCGTGACCTCGCGGTGCACCGGGCACTGGCCGGCGTCGCGACGGTGTGGCTGCCCGGGGGCGGATATACGCAAGACGCTTGGCGTGCGCTCGCGGGCACCGGAATGATACTGGCACGCCAGACCCTGGATCCGATCCCCGAGCGCGCCGATCCGGTCTCCACTCAGTTTGTGAACGTTGCGCGTGAGCTCACGCAGGACAAGCTCGAGGGACCGTTCTTCATCACCGAGGCGGACCTGCTCGGTGATCTCGATCGACACGCCTCGCGGTCCCCTCGCTTTCTGGGGTACTACACCGCCGAGGGCATCGAGTACGCGATGTCTCGCTATGGGATCCTCCGGCACCTGCGGCGTCTCGGGTACGGCGCGTTCCGGCTGGCTATCGACCGCGAGGAGCGCGGCGATCGACTTCGGTTGTTCGCGCAGACCGACGGCGTGGAGCATTTGTCGATCGAGACGGTGCTGGAGCGACGGCGCATCGACGACGAAGACGTGCTCTACGTCCACTGGCTCACGCTGCGTCACCCCCGGGGTAAGTTCAGCGAGGAGCGGCCGAGGCTGCCGGGCCAGGAGGAGCCCGGGCTCGGGATGGCGCGGGAAGCCGGGCAGCTCTTCGCCAGGGTGACCGAGCGCCTCTCATTGGCGGGGATCGCGTTCCGGCCCGCGTGGCTGCACACCGCCTACGCAGCGCGTTTCGCCATGGTATTCGTCGAGCCCGCGCATCAAGCTCACTTCGAGGCGCTGCTGCGGGACCTGGCTCAGGTCCCGCTGGCTGTGCTCACGCGCGCGCTCTCCGACGGCCGGGTGACCATGAACGGGGAGCGCTACACCTGGGAGGCGGGAGAGATGGTCTACTGGCTCGACCAGCGCCCGGCGGAACGCGCCGCGGTCGACGCCGAGAAAGAGCGAGTGAAATTCGCGCTCAGCGGGTGACGAGCACCGGGCACTTGGCGTGGCCGAGCACGGCCGTCGCGATAGAGCCGACGAAGAGGCGCTCGAGCCCTTTCTTGCCGTGTGTCCCGATCACGATCAGCTCGGCATGAACGTCTTCCGCGAGGGCGAGGATGCCGTCGAGGGGCTTGCCGAAGTCGACGGCCGCGGCGACACGCTTGCGATTGAGCCGAACACCGCGCTTCTCGAAGTCGTCGATCTCGTTGCTGATGAACCGATCCAGCGTTCGCTGCGCCTGGTCGTGAAACGTCTGGTGCATTTCGTTGCTCTCGGCGGTGGGACGACCCGGTCCGTAGCCCTCGGCCACGGTCAGGCAGTAGATCTGCGCGTCGCGGTGCAGCGCGATGTCGAGCGCTGCGCGGAGCGCCCGGGAACTCTGCTCGGAATAGTCGATACCGACGACGATCTTGTAGGTCTGCGGAACCGGGGGGGCGGGGGGCGGCGCGCTCGACATGGGCGGGGTATCGGCCGCTTCCGGCTCGGAAGCAAGGGTCCATGTCGCTTGCCGGGCCCCGCGTCGTGTAGGCTCCGCGCGCCGTGCCGTCGCCCCTGCCGGAGCATTGCCTGAGTCGCTACGTGATCCGTGTTCGTTTCTGCGAAACGGATCTGATGGGCATCGTGCATCACGGCTCGTACTTCTCGTACTTCGAGGCTGGACGCGTGGAGTACATGCACCGCCGCGGCGTCGAGTACCTAGAGTGGGCGAAGCAGGGCCTGCACTTGCCCGTGATCGAAGCCAACGCTCGCTATCGACGCAGCGCCCGCTTCGACGAACGACTGGTGGTGGAGACCCGACTCGGGGAGCACTCACGTGTGACCGTGCGCTTCGACTATCGGATCCTGCGCGAAGGCGCCGATGCCGACGACTACGTCACCGAGGGCTACACGCTTCTCGCCTGCGTCGACGATCGACACGTGCCGCGCAGGATGCCCGAGCACGTACTCGCGGTGCTACTCTCGCCAGAGACCCACCCGCGGCCCATCGACGCTGCCTGAGCCATCGTCACCGATGCTCAGAGCGCGACCGGTGGCGGGCGCTCGCCGTGTGCCGTAGCGTCCTCGACGTCGCTGCCATCGAGATCGAGTCCAGCGTGATCGATCACGCTGCGCGAGACGTGAATGGGAACGTCGTTGCCGATGGCGATGGCGATGGCGTCCGAGGGGCGAGCATCGAGCTCGAGGTGCTTGCCGCTGGCGAAGAGCACCAGCGTTCCGTGGAAGATATTGTTCTCGATCTTGTCGACACGAACGACCTCGACCTTGCCGCCGAGCTTTCGGATGGAAGAGTCCAACAGGTCGTGGGTGAGTGGCCTGGTGAAGGCTTGCTTCTTGAGCCGCAGTTGGATGGACAACGCTTCAGTTCCGCCGATGAAGATCGGCAGCGCGCGCTTCGTCCCGTCTTCGACCAGGAGCACTGCGTCTCCGCCCTGCGGGAGCCGGGTCACGCCGCCGACGTGCACCCGGACGTAGCCGGCCGGGACCGCGACCGGTGGGCTGTTCGCGGGGGCGGCGGCGGCCGCCCCGAGCCCGAGCCCCGGTCGGGCCTTTTGCAGCGGCTCCGGCGCCTTGGCGCATGCGACGGCCGCCACCAGAGCGACCAGAGCTGCGTGCCGGGACATCTCGCAGGCAAGCGTAGCGCGCGAGGGCTCTATCCGCGAGGGGTGCGCTCAACCTCGAACCCGCGGCACGACGATGCGTGGTCCCAGCCGTACGGTGAGGTCCCGCAATCCGTCGAACGCCTCGCCGTCGATGATGGGAGCCAGGAGCTCGTCGCCGATGGCCTCGATTCTCATCTCGTGGCCCTGTACCTCGCGCAGCCGCTCACTCGGGATGGCGCCGCCGCGCGCCAACGCGGGCAGGGCCAGGATCATCTCGCGTGGCACGATTTCCCCAGCTTGGAAGTGCAGCGCACCGTCGTCCCGGGCCAAGGGGAATACTCGGAACACTCCCCCGAGGTGCAGGTCGATGGCCCCGGCGTGAATCGCTCCGTGTTCCGTGCCCGGCACGGCTTCGCCGTCGATAGTCACTCGAGCTCGGGTCGGACGAAACACGTCGCTCCCATAGCTCAGCATTCGATCGGGAAGGGGCGCACGAAGGGCGCTGGCCATCCGTGACGCCACGGCCTTGGCGACCACGCGCACGATGGCGCCCGCTCCGAGTCGCTTCTCTTCGTAGTACTTGGAGAAGAACCTCTGACCGATGCCGCCGGCGGCCAGTGCGAACCCCAGGCGATCGAAGCGCTCGCCGCTGGCGAAGCTCCCGGTCAGGTGGAGTGAGTCGATGGAGACCAGCGTTGGCAGGCGGTCGCGGTCGAGATCTCGAATCAGGGCTGCGACGATGCTCTCGGCCCGGCCGCTGATCCCCACCTTCCGGGCGACGAAGTCGATGGTTCCACCCTTGGTCGGAAGCAGTGGCGGAAGCGCCGCAACGTCGGGGACCAATTTGACGGCTTCGTTGAGCACCCAATGCAGCGTCCCGTCGCCTCCGTCGGTGACCAGGACGTCCGGCGAGGACCGCAGTATTTCACGGACGGCGTCTCCGAGCTCGTCGAGCGTGCTCGTGGCGTACACGGCCCCGCGCCAACCGATCAATCGTTCGAGGCGGCGAGCGCGCTCGCTGACGGCGCGTCGTCCGCCTCCAGCATTGGGGTTGAGTACGACCGCTACCTTCTTCGTCACACCGGCTCCGCGCAGCGCTCTTGCGGGCGCGAGTCTACGGGAAAGGGGCACGCTCTGCCGGCGTCTTGGGCAAGAAACCCGAAATGGCGCCGGTGAACGCGTTTGGCGCTACGCTTCGAGCAAGGGATGAGCAACCCGCACAAGCCCGGTCGACCCCGCACCTCTCTCGTCGATGGCGGTTGGGACGAAATACCCAACGTCATTCCTGACGATACTGTCGCGGATCCCACCGTGGATTCAAAAGAGCTGACGTCGCCCGATCCATCACGCCGCCCGGACGAGCTCGACGCCAAAGTTCGCGCCTTCGGCCCGAGTTCGCTCGGGCTTCCGCCGGCGTCCGCGCGTCCGTCCACGCCCCCATCGAAGCCCTTCCGCCCATCGACCCCGCCGCCGCCTCCGTCAGCGCGAGCCTCGGCTCCGCCGTCCGCGCTGCTGCGCGCGTCGGCTCCGCCTCCGCCCTCGCAACGTGCCTCGAGACCGCCTGGGCGTCCATCGAGGCCGCCCGGCCGCCCCTCGACGCCGCCTCCCGCGCCCGAGCGCGCGCCGCCCCCGCCCGCTCTGGTCGATACGCTGAGTGAGTCCATCGACGCCATCATCGCCGAGTCGTCGGAGGTCGCAGTTCCGCTGCCGCCAGCGAACGCCGTCCAACTGGCCCATGCGCCATCGAGCCTGGTCCCGACGCAGCCGAGCCCGCGTACGGTCGAGCCGAGCGGGCCGACCTCGGCGTGGCCCGGCCCCGTGTCGGCCATTACCCCGGAGGAGCTTCCAACCTTGGTGGAGGCGCTGGCACAACGCGTGCGCGTCGTCGGCGGCGCGGGTCCGCTCTGGGGTTTTGCGCTCATCGCGGTGGCGTTGTCGCTCGGGTCGATGGCGTTGCTCTCCGGGAGTTGCTCCGCGCTGCTCGCGCGCAGGGCTACGCCGGCGGCGCCCGCCGCGAGCGCCCCCGTCACGACCCCGAGCGCGCGGACGGCAGCTTCAGTCTCCCCGCCCGCCAGCTCCGAGGCCCCTCCTGCTGCGCCGGCGGTGATCGACATCGCTGCGATCGAAGCGCGCTCTGTCCGGGAGCGCAGCGTCGACGACGTGCTCGCGTTGAGCGAAGCCCGCGGCGCCGAGAAGCGTCGGGCGCTCGCTGGCGCTGCGTCGCCAGGAGCTAGCGATCTCGCCTCCACGCTGAAGCGTGCTGCGCAGGATCCCGAGACGATGCGCGATGCGTTGGCCCAGATGGCGAAAACGGCCACTCCTGTAGGAGCTGATTTGCTCTACTCGATCTGGACCAGCCGCCGGAAGCAGGACCCTGCCGGGGCCCTGGCGGAGGCGCTGCTCTCCACGGAAGAGGTTCGAAAGCGCGCGTCGCCGGCCCTCATGGTGGCCCTCGATCTGCGCGCGGCCACCAGCTGCGACGCCGCCAAAGATGCGCTGACTCGCGCTGCGGAACACGGCGATCGGCGATCGGTGCCCCTGATCGGACGCTTCACACGCAAGCGCGGCTGCGGCGACGACCAGCGCGAGGACTGCTTTCCTTGTTTGCGGGACGGCGACGAGATCAAGACGGCGGCGAAGGCCGTGGGGACTCGGCCCTCGCCCAAGCTCTGAGCCCTCAGCCCGACTCGACGCGCCTCTTCAGCGCCTCGTTCATTCCGACGAAGCCCCGCGCCATCGCGGTCAGCCGCTGACCCATGTGCTGGACCAGCGCACCACGCAGAATCCTCTCCCTGAATCAGACGTGTTCGGCCTCCGTCCAGGGCGATGAGCTCGAAGTAGTGCTCGCCATCGAAGAGGCGGCGGACCAGGAACTTGCTGCGATAGCGCAAGCAGTGCGGCGCTTCGACCGTCACCACCGTGGCGCGTTGTTTCCACTCGCTGCCGTCGCTGGAGGTGTGGGCGAGCGTCAGTCGAGCGCCCACGGTCAGCTCCCCGTCGACGGATATCAGGTGCGGATTCCAGTCCGGGTACTCGGCGAAGCGCACCAGCACGTCCCAGACTCGGCTGGGAGGCGCGTCGATTTCGATCTCGGTACGGAGCTGCATTCGTCCCACGACTTTCGCACGCTTCGCGCTACACTCCGAGCGGCGTATGCAGCTCAGCTCGGTTCGCCTCGTCGGGGTGGGTCCCTTCGAGGACCTCGCGCTGCCCTTTTCGGACGACGAGGGCCGGCCTCGACGGGTGGTGGTCGTCGTCGGCGCCGGTGGCGTCGGCAAGACCACGTTGCTCGCCGCCATCGCCGCGACGAGACCCGGCAATGCCGTGGTGCTTTCCCCCGGGGTGCTCGGCGGCGCCCCGCCAGAATCCGGCGCTGCCGCGTGCTTCTGTGCCCCAGGCGATCTGCGAGTACTGGCTAGGGCAGGACGATCCCGATCGCCCCCACGCGCTTCGCGTCGGAACGCCCGGCGCACGGCTCGGAGCGAGCGACGAGGAAGAGACCTTTCGCCGCCGCGAGCAGGTCTTGTTCGACAAGCGCGCCCTGGGCGGAGGCTTCGCGTTCTTGTTTCTTCCCGCCCACCGATTTTTTTCGCGGCAGCCCTTGGCGCTGACCGCTCCCGGGCGAACCGTCGCGCGCTACGACGTGCGCGGTCCGAGCAGCATCGACGAGGCCGCTCGGGCCGATCTCACGCGGGAGACCAAGCAGGCACTGGCCTACGCGGCCATCGGCGCATCTCTGTCGCGGGGGGGCGGCGACCGCGGCCGGCGACTCGATCTGCTGGGAAGCGCCATGCATTCGGCGGTCGACCACTTGGTATCGCTCTCGGGGTTCGCGTACCGCGGACTCGACGCCTCGAGCTTCGAGCCGGTGTTCATCGATTCGGAAGGGCGGGACCGCTTCTTCGACGCCTTGCCGACGCGAGCGCGCCATTTGGTGGCATTCGCGGCGCTCTCGACCCGGCTGCTCTGGGCCGCGTACCCCGGACACGATCCGCGGACCTCGGAGGGAGTCGTGGCCATTGACGAGGCCGACTTGCACCAAGATGGCGCGGCCCAAGCGGGTCTCACCGCGGCGCTGAGCCGCGCGTTGCCGGGCGTGCAGTGGGTCTTGACCACGAGCTCGAACTTGGTTGCCGCATCCGTGGACGCCCGCGACGTGATCGCTCTGCGTCGGTCGTCCGACGACGACACGGTCGAGCTCTACGTCGGGGACGAGGCGCGAACGCACTAGCGTCGACATGCCTGCTCCGAGTCGTTCAGTCACCACCGCGCTCGTGGCGCTGCTCTGTGCGGTCTGGGGCAGCACGTGGCTGGTGATCCGCGGGGGCTTGCGCGACCTGCCGCCCTTCACCTCGGCCGCGGCGCGCTTTGCGCTGGCGGCCGCGGCGATGTCGGTGGTCGCCGCGGTCATGGCGCGGCGCGAAGGCGGGACGCGACCGCGCTGGTGGGTCTCGGCAGTCTCGGGGCTGACGAATTTCGCCGCTTCATACGGCGTCGTCTATTGGTGCGAGACCCGACTGCCCTCGGGGTTGGTAGCAGTGCTCTGGGGTGTGTTTCCGATCTTGATGGCCGTGAGCGCGCACTTGTTCTTGCAGAACGAACGTTTGGGCCGACGCAGTTGGCTCGGGTTCGGGCTGGGCTTCTCGGGGCTGTTGGTGCTCTTTCAGAACGACGTGGCCGCCCTGGGAGCGGGAGCCACCCCGGCCGCTCTGGTCCTCTTCGTGAGTCCGATTGTCTCGGTGGCGGGCACGACCGTGGTCAAGCGCTTTGGCCAAGGTGCGAGCTCGGTGCTGATGAACCGCGATGCGATGTGGATCGGCGCGGCAGTCTTGGCGGCGGTCGCGCTCTCGACGGAGCGGGACGCGCCGACACACTGGACTCCGGCCGCGATCGCGAGCATCGCGTACCTCGCCCTCGCCGGAACGGCGTTCACTTTCGGCGTATATTTTTGGCTCCTGCGCTACGCGGCGGCGCACAAGCTCGCGCTCATCGCCTACATCACGCCGGTCATCGCCCTGACCTTGGGCTGGGCGGTTGGCGGCGAAACCCTGCGCGCATCGACCCTCGTCGGATTGGCGCTCGTGCTCGCCGCAGTCGGGCTGGTCGTGCGACCCGCGCGGCCGGCCTCGTAGCGACCTCTACAGGCAGCTGTTCTTCGTGCCCGGGCTGGGTGAGGACTGAGACTTGAAGCTGGCGCCGAGATCTTCGCTGGTCTCGTCGTGGCCGGTCAGCCCGTTGCCGCCAGAGAGCTTCTCACTGGCCTCGATGGCGCAGCGCTGGATGGCCAGCGTCGCGCCGCCGTCGCCGGCGACACCGTGGACGGCAGGCTTCTGATTGGCGGCCTTGGTGTCGGGCTGGTAGCCAGCGACCGCGGTCTTGTCGATGCGAGTGTTGGCGTCGTAGGTCGCGCCCCAGGTCACGTAGTCGACGTCTTCCACTTTGGAGGCGCTGCCGTCCCAGCGGAACAAGACGACCATCTCGCGCTCATTGCTGAGGAGCGCCGCCGCCTGATCACCGACGCTGCCATTGGGCGGAATGGTCATCGCCAGCACGCTCTTGCTCGCGCAGGTGAGCGGCGTCGCGTTCTTGTTCATCGTGTACGTCGGGCACTTGCCAAACGTCGCCTCGAAGCTCGCGTTGCCCGCCGCGTTTTCCGGGGCCACGACCAGCACTGCGCCCGCCGCGAGCTTGGCTCCGCCGGGGAAGCGCACCAAGAAGTCGGTGCCCGCAGTGCCCTGGGGGTTCCACGGTCCGCTCGTCACCTTGTGGTACGCGGAGTTGTCCGCCAGGTAATAGTTGGCGAGATCGACCTCGGCGCTGGTGGGGTTGTAGATCTCGATGAACTCGGCGCCGCCCGGCTCGATGCCCACTTCGCTGATCAGCAAGTGATCTCCCGGCGTGCCGCCGCCGTCGGTTCCCGCGTCGCTGGTACCACCGCCGCTCCCGGCCGCCCCGCCCGTCGCCGTGCCACCCGCACCGCTCGAGCCAGCGGCGCCGCCGGTCGCTCCGCCACTTCCACCGGTCGCGCCACCGCCGCCGGTCGCGCCCGTTCCGCCGAAGTTCCCGCTGCCACCACCACCGGGGGACGATGAGCTGCCATCCGAGCCACAAGCCGCTGACATGCCAGCGACCACGAACGCGAAACCCAAGACCGACAAGAAGTGATTGGAGCGCATGATCAGACCTTTCTGCGAAAACTTCGGCGGCGTCAATCCGCGGCGAAAGACCGTGTCATCATCCGCACCTGTCGCCGCGGCCAAGCTCAATCGCCCGGAGGGTGGCGCCGTGGGCCGTGGTTGGGGGAGCTACAAAACGACACACGCGCCGGAAACCAGTCCGGCGCGTGCGCGTTTGTCGGCGAGGTCCGAGCTCAGTTGAGCTTCTTGGCCTTGATGGTAACCGTCGTGCCCGGCGTCTTGCTTCGTGCGCGCACGAAGTAGGTGTTGCCATTGAACGAGACGTTGACGGTGCAGGTCTGGCTCGCCGTGTCGGCCGTCGTCGACTTGCAGTCGTTCGAATAGACGGTCGGGTTGCGGCCGGCGCGGACGTAGAGTTCTGCGGCGCCGGTGCCGGTCATGGTGACCTCGAGCTTCTTGAAGCCCTGCTCAACGACTATCGAGCCGTACTTGGACGCCCAGCTCGTTCCGGACTGCTTGACGACGACGCCGTCCATGAGGGTCGCTTCCTCGTCCACCGGCGGAGTTGCCGCTGACTCGTCGTTTAGTGCCTTGACCTCGGCGTAGGTGATGAGGCCGCCGGCCTGCGCGCTCTTCGGCTTGCCCGTGGACCACCACGCGAAGTCGGGGTGGTTGGTGCGGCTCTCAGCGACCCACTCGCCGCCGATGATCTTGCCGCCGTCGTCTGCCTCCAGGATGTACTTGTAGTGCTTGGTGGTGGCGTAGCTGGTGAGCGCCTGATCGACGTGCGACTGCTGCGCGGGCTTCGACTCGACGATGTAGGTGAAGTCCATCTCGACGTAGTAGAAGCGCTTGGCGAGCGTGTTGTAGGTGTAGTCGCCGCTGGTGCCGGGAACGGCCACGCCGAGCTGTACGTCGCTCTCCGCGCCGTAGCCCTTGACGAGGTAGAAGGCCTTCTCGCCAGCCGCCAGCGTGATGGTGCACTCCTCGTTGGAGTTGCCGCCGTAAGGCCGGCAGTCGTAGTCCGACTCGCTCGCCGCGGTGCCCTTCTTGACGTGGAGATCCGCGTCGCCGCTGCCCGTGAGCTTGATGATGTAGTCGCCGGCCGTGGTCGCCGTGTACTCGCCGGTCTTGGTCTCGTCCTTCTTGACCTTCGAGGTCGGGAACAGAGCCGTCATCGTCAGGTTGGCGCCCAGCATGGAGATGGCCTCGTCTTTGGTGATCTCCTTGAGCTTGCCGTCCTCGGGGTTGGTCACCTTGTAGCCGTACGAGGGCTGGTTCCAGACCTGCGCGTCGTAGGTCGCGTCGATCACGAAGCCCTGGCGGCGCAAGCCCATCATGTTGGTGGTGAGCACGTGCCACGAACCCGGGTTCATGTCGCGGCACTCGGTCGCGGTGATGCGACCGGTCCCGTCAGTAACCGGATCTTTCTTGTTGCACCGGCGCGACACGAACTTGGTGTCGACGTTGGTGTACATCAGCGACATCAGGCCCTCGAGGTCACCTGGATAGAAGGTGACGCCGTTCTTGACGACCGCGTTCTTCGCCGCCGGCTCGACCAGCGCGTAGGGGGCCCAGCCGTGACAGATGCCCCACCAGCCGGGGATGCAACGACCCTTGGTGGCGCCCTTCGGGATCGAGCAGGAGCCGCCGTCGTCGGAGCCAGCGCACTCGTTGCCGCCCGACGTGCACTCTTTTTGATACGACGCCGACTCGATGCCGTGCAGCTTGGTGATGTTGGCCGGCACGGCGTCCTTGCCGAAGGCCTTGGCGTACTTCTCCGCGGGCGAGGACCCCGGGCCGTCCCACTCGTGGTTGAGGTTGTCCTTCTGCGTCGCCCAATAGTCACCGGGCACCGGCACCTGGCCGTGACCGTCGAGCGGCAGCTGATGCACGTGGTACGCGAAGTTCGGATCGACGTTGGCCGGGTTGTTCGCGGCGTCCCACGCGTCGAACTTGCCTTCGCCCTCCATGCCGACGTCTTCCGGCTCGAGCTGATCGCCCGGTGCCGGGCTGTCGTCGCCGCCCCCGTCACTGGAGCAAGCGCCGACGAACAAAGCCATGACCACCCAAGAGAAGTGACGTACTCGCATGTCCGTCACTTTACTTGCTGGAGCAACGACGCTCAACGCTGGAGTTTGCATTCTTGTGGGCGCATGTGCGTTGCCGATGATCCTTGCGGGCGCAGGTGCGCCGTCGAACCAGATTCGGCGGGGGTGCGATCCCTCAGGGAGTAGCAGCGCACTTTCCGAGCACGTAGTCTGGCTCGCACTCGCACTGGCACCTCGCCTCCGCGCTAGCGTCGGACTGCTCGCAGGCAGGTTTGACTTCGATGCGGGCGCTGCCGAGTCCCGGCCCGTCGATCTCGTCGATGATCACCTCGAGGATCCAGGGCGCGTCGAGCAACACCACGGCGTCGTAGTTGGGACAAGCAGGGATGTGGGTCACCTGGCTCACGCTTCGAAGATCCGGCTCCATCCACTCTGGCTGGCCGTCGACAGGCCGCATCACGACGTCGCGCGCTTCCTCGATCTGGATGGCGTCGGACTTCGGGTTGCGCAGGCGCGAGCGGATGTTCACCGTGTCCGAGGCGAGCCCACGCACGCGCGCCCCGACGTGGATCACGTGGCCTCCTTGGGGCGCGGCCACGAGCTTCACGCTGTCGCCGTCGACCAACATCTTCATGGGCTGCTTCTCGGCCACGAAGTCGCCGGGCAAGACGTCGAGCACGACCACCACGTCTGGCTTGGGTTTCGGTTCGGGATCGCTCCCGTTCTTGCACGCCGCGCTCGCCAGCACGCCGAACCCGAGCGCGAGCCAAGCTGCTTTGTGCACCGCTCAAACCTGCTCGATTGCGGGGTACGCTGCAAGTGCCGTGGCCGGCGGTCGCCCGATCGGTTGACCTGGAGCGGGCGTGCGCCATCCTGGTCTCCGGCGTGCGTATCCTCTGCATCAACCCGAACCGCGAACAGATGCCGTGGCCGGTGATCCCGGTGGGCCTGTGCCTGGTCGCGACGGCGCTCGATGCCGGCGGGCACGAGGTGAGTTTTCTCGACCTCACCTTCGAGCGCGATCCCGCGCGCCAAGTCGAGCGGGCGGTGCGCCGGCACCGACCGGAGATGATCGCCCTCGGGATCCGCAACATCGACAACTGCAACTTCGAAGACCCCGTGTTCTTCCTGCCTCGAATTCGCGAAGAGGTGGTGGTGCCGCTGCGCACCTGCGCGCCAGGCGCGATTTTGGTCGTCGGTGGCGCCGCCGTGAACGTGTGTCCGGGAGAGATCACGGACTACCTGGGCGCCGACTACGCCGTCGTGGGGGAGGGTGAGGACGCGCTGCCGGCGCTTGCACGGGCGCTCGAGTCGGAAACCGACCCAAGCGCCATCGCCGGGGTGTTGGTGCGCCGGAAGGCTCGAGCGCTGCCGCTCTCCGGTCCGCGACGCGGAGAGCCGCCCGCCGGCCGAGCGATGAATTCGGAGTTCGTGTGCGGTCGCTGGAGTCGAGCGTACCGCTGGGTCGAGCTCCGACGCTACGTCGCCATGGGCACTCCTTATCCGATTCAGACCAAGCGCGGTTGTGCGCTCGAGTGCTCGTACTGCGTCTACAACGAGATCGAAGGACGGCGCTATCGGCTGCGGGAGCCTGGGGACGTCGCGGACGAGATCGAGGACGCCGTTGCGCACGGAGTGAAGCAGGTCGAGTTCGTCGACTCGACCTTCAACCTGCCGCTCAGCCACGCCCGAGCGCTCTGTAGTGAACTCGAACGGAGAAGCCTCCCCGTCGAGCTGTCGACCATGGGTCTCAACCCCGCCGGGGTGACTGACGAGCTGATCTTCGCCATGAAGCGCGCGGGTTTTTCCAACCTGATGTGCACCCCCGAGAGCGCGTCGGAGACGACCCTCGCCTCGCTGCAAAAGGGGTTCGGGCGGAAAGCGATCGAACGCACCGCCAGGGCGCTTCGTGATGCAGAGGTCCCAACTTGGTGGTTCTTCCTCATCGGAGCGCCGGGCGAGACCCTGGACACGGTGTGCGAGACCCTCGCCTTCTGCGAGGAGCACATCCCGCCTTCGCATCTGGTGCTGTTTTCCACCGGCATCCGGGTCTATCCGGGCACGCCCCTCGAGCGGCACTGCCGCGAGACGGGTTGGTTCTCGCCGGACGAGTCGTTGTTCGAGCCCTCCTGGTATCTGTCGCCGAGCCTCGACTTCGACGAGCTCTACGAAGTGCTGGTGGAGGCCGCGGTCGCCCACCCGAACTGGATGACAAACGCCGATGCCGTGATCAGCCCGACCTTCGCCGGGCTGATGAAACGCGGTCTTCGCTGGGCGGGCCTGGGCGGACCGTTCTGGCAGCATCTACCGCGAATTTTTTCCCTGGTGACCCGGTTGGGCGCGCGCCAGCGCGGTTTCGCGCTCGCGCGGGAGAACCTGCGCCGAGTGAGGGACTTGCGGCACCACCACCGAGCCTGATGCCTCGGCACTGGGGTTCACCCCGAACACGGACGGGGGCAGTCCGCCCAGGTACGTGGCGGTCTGCCCGCGCGGCATGGGCGAACTGGTTCAGTGAGGGCTCAAGAGCCGTCGAAAATTCGACAGCTCTTTCACTTTGTCATCGGGGAGGCACGCGCCTCCCCGCCCCACCGAAGTGAATTCGTTGGGGCCCCACCCCACGCGACGCGCTTCGCGATACCCGACGGGGTGGGCCGGCTCCGCCGGCTTGCGCTCCGCCATTCTTCGACAGACCTTCAGGCGAGCGCGCGCCGCTCGGCGTCGCTCCAGCTCGCGAAGGGTCGCTCCGAGAGCGCGGAGTTCGAGAGCCGCGCGTCGTCGGTCACATCGCGGCCGAGCCAGCCCGGCGGCGCGGCGAGCGCCCGCTCGAACTCGCTCTCGTCGCCGACCTCGAGCTCGGCTACCACGAGCCCGGCGTTGTTCCCGGAGAATTCGTCTATCACCCACTCGTGGCCCGCGTGCTGGGCGTGGTGGCGGATCTTCTCGACAATGGCGCCCTTGCACAGCGTCATCAGCTCGTCGGCTTGCGCGTGAGGGATCTCGAATTCGACCTCGGTGCGCCGCGCGCCTGCTGCCCGGCCCTTCACCGTGAAAAACCCGCGGTCGTCGCTGCGTCGAACCCTCACGATCCGATCCGGATCGGTGGACAGGTAACCCTGGCGGATCACCTCGCGTGGCCCCGCACCTCGCCAGGCGTCCCCGCTCACCAAGAATTTGCGCTCGATTTCGACGCCCACGATTCGTGGAGCCTAGGGCGCGCAGGAGAATAATGGAATGACTTGTCAGCAACTCGACGCGAGTGGGCGCAGATGAAAGCTGGGTGAACCGCCAAGGCGCCGAGGTCGCCAAGAATTTGGGGTGGCAAGACTGAAACTGCGAGGCATCCCATTTGCCCGACCAGTTCCAATCGGCGTTAGCCGATGGCGCGTCAGCGCAGGACGGGACCGACCAGCACGGCCTGGACGAGGAGGGCCAGCAGGGCGATGGGCACCGCTCGCGACCACGCGAGCTGGTGAGCGGCGACGACTGCCCGGGACATGAGCGCCCACTCCGCGACGACCAGCACCAGGCCCGTGACGCGGACGAGTCGCGCGAGACTGGCGAAGCCGAAGCCAAGGTACGCCACGATATCCGGGATGACGAACACGACGGCGAGGGGGACCGCGTAGGCGTAGCCCGCGCAGGCGAGCATGCTCGCCCGAGTGCCCTTGCCCCCGGCCCAGCGCGAGAGCAGGTGGCAGGCGCCGCCGACCACCACCCACCCGAAGAGCAGCACCGGGATCACCCACAGGGCCTGCCCGAGGTAGTAGTTCGAGCGGCCGATGGGCACGAGCGCCCGGGAGGGGGCGTGCCCTGCACGCCACAAGAGAAGACACAACCCCGACCAGAGGGCTCCCGTCAGGCCCACCAGCAGGGCGGCGTCCGCGGGCGAGGGCCGCGCCGCCACGCGGTCGAGGGTGGAGCCCGGGCGGGCCAGGAGCGCCACGGCCGATCGCGCAAGTTCCGGCGGGTTCATGCGGGCATGATAGCGGGGACCTCCAGCCACTTGGCCCAAACTCACCCGGGTCTGGCACAATTGCCCGGTCCACGTGAGCGCTCGAGATCCCCTCCAGGCCGCCCTGGCGAAAATCGCCGCGCTCGAGGCTGCGCTGGCCGAACGCCCGGCAGACGACGCGTTGGGGGAGCCGCGGCGAGCGGAGCTAGAACAGAGCGCGCTCGAGAACGAGATCGATGTGCTCCGGGAGCGTCACACGGCGCAGCTTGCGGCGCTGAAAGCCCAACACCAGGCGCAGCTCGACTCGGCCACGGTCTCGACCCGGGCCCAGATCGAGCACGCCCGCATGCAGTCCGAGCTGCAATCCGTTCAGCTTCAAGCCGAGCTCGTGGAGTACGACCGTGAGACCTACGTCGAGCGCCTGAATGCCCTGGCAGTCGAGCTCAGCGCGGAGATCGACGTCTTGCTCTCGTTCTCGCGGGAGGAGGCCGCCGCGTTCTACGCCCAGCGCGTTGCAGACGAGTCCCAGGTCCTGAGCCGGGCCGAAGAGGCCCACGCGACGGCCCTGCGGGGCCTTGCGCGGAGGGAAGCCGAAGCGCAGGCCAGCGGCCAGCGGACCATCACTCAGATGGCCGAGATCGACATGGCGCTCAACGCGTGTCGCGCCGAGACGCACGCCGCGGGCGTCGCCGTGCGAGACGCCAAAGCCCGGCTCGAAGCGCTGAAAGTGAAGCTCGCTCGGAGCCGGAGCTAGGCTAAAGCGGGCGGTCCAAGCTGGCCAGATATCCCCGCGTCGGCGCCTCCGCGCTGATCCGAGGCGACCTGGAAGAGTTCAAGAAGGCCAGCGTTTGGCTCGCCGAGCACGAAATCAGCGCAGACCCTCCGGTGAGCTGGAAGCAACACGTCGAGGGAATGAAAGACTCCGCCCATGCCGGGCGCGACGCGGCGGATCTGGACCGAGCGGGCCTCGCCCTCGGGAGCATGGGGCGCGCATGTGCGACCTGTCACGAGCAGCTCGGCTCACCCAAGGTCGCCGTGAGCGCGCCTCCGGCAGAAGGATCGGGCGCGCAGCCTCACATGCTTCGCCACCAGTGGGCCGCCGACCGCATGTGGGAGGGCCTGATGGCGCCCAACGAAGATGCCTGGGTGAAGGGCTCGGAAGCACTCGCCGATGCCGCCCTTGGCGAACGCGCCGTCGCTGGAGAAAAGAGCGTCCCCAAAGAAGTCGTGACCCTTGCCAAGCACGTCCACGACCTGGCCAACAAGGCCCGGACGGCCAAGATGGCGGACCGAGGCAAGACCTACGGAGCGTTCCTCGCGACCTGCGCTAGCTGCCACAGCAAGCTAGGCGTCAAAATGAAGTGACACCGGGCGCGCCCGCCGGCGAGGTTTCGCCAGCGCCTTCTCATGCGCTCTTCGCGAGGTCGATCACGCTGGCCACCGCCTGCGCGATGCTCCCGAAGGGGCTCTCCGTGGCGCCGAAGTGCGTGATCTTCACCTCGCCGAACTTCTGGCCGACTGCGGCGGCAAGCTTGGGCAGATTCTCCGCACCGATCACCCGCGCGCGGGCTTCGGCGCGTTCGCGTTCGATGCGGGCCCGAGCCAGATCGCCCTCGGCCTCGGAGCTGTCCTCCACGCGCTTCACCTCCGCCAGCGCCGTGCGTCGCTCGACGTCGGTGCTCACCTCGACACGGGCCAGCTCGGCGCGCTTGATCAGGGCCTGCGCGCGGATCTCGTGGGCTTCGAGCTCGGCTCGGGCCTCTTGCACCCGGCGCTCGTGCTCGAGGATGGCATCGCGCGTCTGCGCCTCGGCCTCGCGTCGCGCGAACTCGGCGCCCTGCTCCCGCAACCGCGCGCTCCCGGCCAGCTTGGCCTCTTCGATCTCGCGAGCGGTCTCCGCGTCCCGGAGCGCGCGAGCCTTCACCGCCTCCGCGGCCGCACGTTCCAGCTCCTCCTTTCGCTCTCGGACGACGAGCTCGTTCTGGATCCTAGACTCCTCGATCTCGCGCGAGAGATCTGCCTCGCGCGTCGCGATGTCCTTCTCAGCCTGCGCCCTCGCTTGCCGCGCGCTGCGTTCGAGCTCGGCTCGGTAGGGCGCCTGCATGGCCGCGAAGACCGACTCCGAGAGCACCCGCACTTCTTGAATTTCGATGGTGTCGATGACGATGCCCCAGCCCTTGGTGGTGAAGTCATCGAGCGCTCCTTCGCCGCCGACCACCGGCGACACCTCCCGCAAGAGCTCCTGGGCCAGCGCGCTCTTTTGCTTCTGCATGCAGTCCTCGACGCTCAGGTTCGCCACCAGGCGCCGCGTCGCGCCGACGAACATGCCCGTCAAGGCTTCTTCGAGCTTCAGCTGCGCCCGCTCCGGGAAGCTGAAGTTGAGCACTCGGTAGGCGATCAGCGGCTCCGCGATGCGGTAGACCGCGAGCCCCACGATCTCGACGCCGACCTTCTCTCGGGTGACCTGGTCGGCGCGGAACACCAGCCGCTGGAACGACGTCGGCACGACGGCCACCGCGTCCCAGGGCCACTTGAAGCAGGTCGCGCCTTGACCGGAGCTCGCCCGGCGCACCTCGCCCCGGCGCACGTGCACCAGGTACTCGCTGGGCTTGGCCGTGACGAAGCCCCAGCGCTTGGTCTTCTCGGGATCTTCCACCGGTCGACCTTGGCGCCACCCGGCGCCTTCGGTGGGGACCTGGCTCAGCTGGATTTCTGCTCGTCGCATCGTGTGCCTCCTGCCCGGGGCAGGTTGCACGGCGCGCGCCAAGCGGGGACCGGGGGGCGTTCTGGGCGCGAGCCGCCGGGGGCGATCCGGCCGGACGCGTTCGGTCGCTCCAAATGGGCGCGACCGGCGGCGCGGGGGAGCGCTGCCGGTCGGATCGAGTCGATGCTCGGTTCAGCCGCAGTAGGTCGTCTTGTCGGGGCAGCAGTCGCCGGAACTGGTGCACTGCGTGTCGCAGTAGCAGCTGCCGTTGGACTTGCCGCCGCAATAGCCGTTGCAGCTGCCCGCGGTCGTGCTGGTCTTGCAGGTTCCTCCGGAGCAGGTGAGGCCGGTGCAGCAGTCGGAGCTGTAGGCGCAGGAGAGGCCGCTGGCCTTGCAGGCCGTCTTGCAGGTTCCTCCGGAGCAGGTGAGGCCGGTGCAGCAGTCGGAGCTGTAGGTGCAGGAGAGGCCGCTGGTCTTGCAGGCAGCCTTGCAGGTGCCGCTGGAGCAGGTGAGGCCGGTGCAGCAGTCGGAGCTGTAGGTGCAGGAGACGCCACTGGTCTTGCAGGCAGCCTTGCAGGTGCCGCTGGAGCAGGTGAGGCCGGTGCAGCAGTCGGTGCTCGAGCTGCAGGAGAGGCCGCTGGTCTTGCACGCCGTTCCACACACGCCGCTGTTGCACGAGAGGCCGGTGCAGCAATCGGTGCTCGAGCTGCAGGAGAGGCCGCTGGTCTTGCAGGTCCCGCACTTGCCGCTGAGGCACTGGTATCCGCTGCAGCAGTCGCCGCTCGAAGCGCAGGTCGAACCCGATCCGGCGCAGGGCTTGGCGCAGGTTCCGCCGTTGCATTCGAGCCCACCGCAGCACTCGCTGGAGTACGTGCAGGTCTTGCCCGCGGAGTTGCAGCACTTGCCGCTCTCGCAGCTCAGACCCGAGCAGCACTGGCTCGCGGTGGAGCACGAGCTACCCGGGGTCTTGCAGGCTTTGCAGGTTCCCTGATCGCAGATGCCCGAGCAGCAGTCCGCTGCGTAGGTGCAGGACGAATAGTCCGGCTTGCAGTCCAGGCACTTGCCCTGGTAGCAGAGCAGCCCGCCGCAACAGCCCCCCTCGCCGTCGCACGTCTGGCCCTTCGCGCTGCAGGACGTGCAGACGTTGTTGGCGCAGGTGCCGCTGCAGCAGTCCGAGTAGGTCTGGCACGCGGAGCCGCCCATCTTGCACGCGCTGGCGCCTCCCGAGCCGCCGGAACTCGAGCCGCCGGAACTCGAGCCCGCTTCGCCACCGAACCCGCCGCTGCCACTGCCCGCCACTCCGCCGGTCCCGGGCGTGCCCGCCTGGCCGGCGACGCCCCCCGTGTTTCCGGTGTTGCCAAAACCCCCGCTGTTGCCGCTTCCACCGGAGCTCGAGCTGTTCCCTGTTCCCGCGCCGCCGTCGTCGGGCAGGATCCCCCCGCCGCCGCCGGAGCCGCCGCAGGCCAGTGTCAGCGTGAGTGCGCCCAAGACCGAAATGATTCGAACGAGTTGCATGACGTGATTCTCCGCCGCCAGGGCCCCGCCCCAGGTCCAGCAGCGCCCCTCCTACGACCCTCCCCGGGGGCATCTTCCCCGAAGGCTCCGAGGGCCTCTCAGCTCTCGGGTTTGTCCGCCACAAACCAGGCGAGGTCGCCCCACAGTTCCTCGCTCACGCGCACCTCGAAGCCCACGCCGGCGAGCGCACGGGCGAACGATCCCCGGTCGAAGCGGTCGAGCTGCGGGTGATCGAGCAGCCGGCGCCAGAGCGGGTGAGCGATGAACTTCGCGAGCACCTCTTCTGCGAAGAAGCGGCCGCCGGGGCGCAGCACTCGGAAGATCTCCGCGAGCGCGTCGCGCCAAGCGGGCACGTGGTGAATGATCCCGAAGTCGAACACGGCGTCGTAGCTGGCGTCCGCGGCGCGGATATCGGTCACGCTGCCCTGCCAGAGCTTCACGCGATCGCCGCGCGCTGCGAGCCGCCGCCGCGCCAGATCGACCATGCGCGGGTCGAGGTCGAACGCGTCCACCCGATTCGCGCCGAACTCGTCGATCAAGATCTCGACCCCCACGCCGCGCCCGCAGCCGACCTCGAGCACGTGCTGCCCCAAGGCCCGGCCGCCGAGGCGCTGGAGCTTCCTGGCCTCGTAGTAACGCTGCACGAAGCCGCGCAGCGGGTTATTCATCAGCGCTGTCTCGACGCGGTTGAGCAACATGCTGCGGGCATTGTGCCAGTGTGCGTGCCCGGGCGCCCGCCGGCCCCATCCGTGTAGGCGTTTGCCCCCTCGGCGCCCGCGTGGTTCAATCGTCCGGCAACACTTCACGTCGTGGAGGCTCGAATGCGTCCTTTCTGGTTGGTAGCCCTAGCGTTCGGGGCTCTGGTGGGTTGCGGGGGCGATGACGACGGAAAGACCGCCGGTGGCTCGGGCGGAGCCGTCGGCAACGGCGGTTCCGGCGGAAGCGCCGCGGGCGGCGGAAGCGGAGGCATCAACCTGGGCGGAACCAGCGGTGACGGCGGCTCGGCGGCGAGCGGTAGCGGCGGCGGAGCCGGCTGCGGGCTCCTGCTGGTCGGAACGGTTCGGGACTTCCAGAAGAGCCACCCCGACTTCGAGTCCTTCACCGGGAACGGCGAGAAAGGCATCGTCGCCGCGGCGCTCGGCGCGGACAGCAAGCCGGTCTACGTCGACAGCCCGCACCAGTTCACCTCCACCAAGGCGAACTTCGACCAGTGGTACCGCGACGTTGCCGGTACCAACCAGCCCTCTGCCTTCTCGTTTTCCCTGACCAAGAACGGAAACGTCTACACCTACGACAACGGCGCGTTCTTCCCCATCGACGGCCAGGGCTTTGGCGACGAGGGCAACCCGCACAACTTCCACTTTACCTTCGAGCTGCACACCGAGTTCATATACAAGGGAGGGGAGGTGTTCACCTTCACCGGTGACGACGACCTCTGGACGTTCATCAACGGCAAGCTCGCCATAGACCTCGGCGGCGTTCATCCGTCGCAGAACGGCAGCGTGGACCTCGACGCCAAGGCCTCCGAACTCGGCATCGAGAAGGGCAAGACCTATGCGCTCGACGTGTTCCAAGCCGAGCGCCACACCGACGCGTCCCACTTTCGTATCGACACCAACCTGGAGTTCACCAACTGCGGTCAACCGCCGAAGTGAGACTCAGCTCAGAGTGAGGGAACCCATGAAGCTTCGAACCTGTCTCGGCTTGACTCTCTTGCTCGGCGGAAGCGCGCTCGCCGGTTGCGGTGGTGACGACTCGGAGGGAACGCCGGGCACCGGCGGTAGCGGGACCGGCGGCAGCGGCAACGCCAGCGGCGCCGGCGGCAACAGCGGTGGCAGCGGTGGCAGCGGCAACAGCGGCGGGGGCGGCAGCGGAAACTCGGGAGGCGGCGGCACCGGCAACACCGGAGGCGCCACCAACCCCACCTGCGAGACCGGCGCCAGCACGGGTCCGGTGCAAGCCCCGACGCTGTGGAAGAACATCAAGGGTGAGACCAGCTGGTTCGCCTCGCCGCTGGTCGTCGATCTGGACAAAGACGGAAAGAACGAGCTCGTCGCGGCCTACTACTCGGTCTTTGTGTACGACAGTCAGGGAGTGCTGCTCTCGAGCGCCAAGGACGGCGGCGGTCGTGTGTACGCGCCGCACGTGGTCGCGGATCTCGATGCTGACGGGGTGACCGAGATCGTCGTGGGCAACTCGAAGCAGGTGATCGCCTACGAGTGGAAGGCCGGGAAGCTGAGCCTGAAGGCGGGCTGGCCGGTCGATACGACCACGGCGGGCAACGCGCCGGAGGTTCGCGGGCTGGCGGCGGCGGATCTGAACGGCGACGGCAAGATCGAGGTGGTCGCGACCACCACCCAAACGGCGAGCACCAAGAACGGCGGTGCGCAGGTCTTCGTCTATTCCGCCAACGGCAAGCTCTACCAACCCGCGGGCATCTCCTGGCAGGCCTGGCCGCGCTACAACAGCAAGACCGGGACCGGGAACGACGCCGATCGCAACGGGATGGGCCACAGCGGCTACGGTTGTTATGGCCTGAACGTCGGCATCGGCAACATCGACGATGATCCACAGCTGGAGATCCTCGCGACCTACGACAACCACCACATCCAGGCCTTCGACCACGATGGCGTGGCCATCGATTCGTCGCCCTGGTTCAAGAATCGCGACAGCAAATTCTCGGGGCAGCGCCTGACCTGGGGCCAGTTCATCCGCTGGACCGATCCGAAGGTCGAGTCGGATCACTATCACGACCACACCGGAACCTGGCCGCACCCCAGCTGGGCCGAATGGCTCCAGTGGACGGCGTCGCCGCCGAACGTCGTCGACCTCGATCAGGACGGGAAGAACGAGGTCGTGGGCGTTCCGAATGTGGAGAAGAACGAGCCCTACGAGACCCAGGCCTACGCCGTCATGGCCCTCGAAGGCAATCACGGTGACGGCAGCCGGTCGGGCATGCGCAAGGCGGGTTGGGAGACTCTGCCCCGGGGCGGCAAGCCGATTGCCGTGAGCGGGTACTACCCGCCCGGCGGCGTGCCGGCGCCCGCCACCATCGATCTCCAGGGCGACAGCAAACCCGAGGTCATCGCCTCGCTGAACGACGGCCATATGTATGCGTTCGACGCGGGCGGAAAGCAGCTCTGGAAGTTCAACTACATGTTCGGCAAGACGATCATGTTTGCTTCCGAGCCCATCGTCGCGGATCTGAACCAAGACGGCTCCCCCGAGGTGTTGTTCTCGACCTTCGGGGATCCCAACGTCAAGGACTCGGGACACCTGGTCATCTTGGCGCAGGACGGCAAGCTGCTCTTCGACGTGCCGCTGCCCAACCCCGGTCAGAACGGCAACGGCAATGGCGCCCCGGCGGCGCCGGCGGTCGGCGATTTGGATGGCGACGGGGCGCTGGAGGTCTTCGTGCAGACCTTCGAGCACGGGATGGACGTGTTCAAGATCCCCGGCTCGGGCACCAAGTGCCTGCTCTGGCCGACCGCGCGCGGCGGCCCGCTGCGCATGGGGCAGCCCAGCAAATGAAGTCGCGAGCCGCGATTGTCGCCCGCATCGGCGTGGGGTTGTGCTTGCTGTGGGGCGCGGCGTGCTCGGTGCTCGGCTCCGATCTCGACCACTTCGACCAGGGTGGCGGGGGCGCCGCGGCGTGTTCGGCGGGCCTCGATCGCTGCGGCGAGGACTGCGTGGACACGCGCTCGAACCCCGCTCACTGCGGGGCCTGTTCCGCCGCCTGCGGTAGCAGCCAGGTCTGCGACCTCGGCGCCTGTGCCGATGATTGCTCCGCGGGCAAGACCAACTGTGACTCCGCCTGCGTCGACGTGAGCAAGGATCCGCTTCACTGTGGCGACTGCGCGAGCGTGTGCAACAAGGGCGAGATTTGCGGCAACGGCACCTGTAACCTGACTTGCTTTCCGGGTCAGACGGCCTGCGGATCGTCGTGCGTCGAGCTCCAGGTCGACGACCAACACTGCGGCAAGTGCGGCAACAACTGTCCGACGGGGCAGGCCTGCAAGGCGGGCAGTTGCGAGGTGAGCTGCACGGGCAGTCAAGTCGAGTGCTCGGGCGCCTGCGTCGACACGCAGACGAACCAGAACCACTGTGGCGGCTGCGGCGTGGCCTGCAAAGCGGGTGAAGCCTGTAGCGCGGGCCAGTGTAAGATCGCGTGCCCCGGCGGGCAGATCGAATGCTCCGGCCTCTGCAAGAGCCTCGATACCGACGGCCAGAACTGCGGGGCGTGCGGCAACGCCTGCGTCGGAAACGAAGTGTGCAGCGCTGGCAAGTGCTCGCTGAGCTGCGCGACTGGAGAGACCAACTGCAGCGGCTCGTGCGTGAGTCTCGACTCTGACAGCGCCAACTGCGGCGCCTGCGGGACGGCGTGCACCAGCACGCAGGAGTGCAGCGCGGGCAAGTGCGTCATTGCCTGCAAGACCCAGCTGAACCAAGCCATCACCGACCCGTGGGGGTATTCGTGGGACGGCCTCGAGCGCGCAGCGGCCGCCTACGCTCCAGCGGCTCAAGTGTGCACGGGACTCGGCGGGCGGTTGCCGACGGCGAGCGAGCTGTACCGGGTCGGGGCGACCCAATCGGCGACCGTTGGGCAGACCACCCACACCAACTACCTCTGGTCGGTCACGCCCAACGGCGTCGGAGATCAGATCCGGGTGCGCCTCAGCAGCGGGAGCACAGCCACCGGCGCGGCGACCGCGAGCCTCAACTACCGCTGCGTGTGCCCACCACCGCTGCCGGCGAGCTTCACGGGCAAGGCCTGCTACGGCCCTGCCGCGCAGGGCTGCCTCAGCCTCGACACCGAGAGCAAGAAACACAACATCGACATCTCGGATCGGCCGCCCCTGCCCAAGGGCTCGGCGATCTGGGAGTGCGCGTTCTACCGAGGGCACCTGGCGACGCCAGCGCGGCTGGTCCAAGGCATCGGGCAGGGCGTGAGCACCGGCAGCAACGTCTACCTTCATACGGCGGACGACACCCGGAACGACTCGGATCTCATCCTGCGCTGGCAAGATCCGAAGACCTTCGATCTTGCCAGCGGGATCACCTCCAGCACGACCACGAGTCTCCGGCCTTTCCGCTGTGTCGGTTCGAGTCAAAGCGGCACTCACCCGAGCACCATCGCGGACGAGTGGATCCCCCCGGCGGCGGCGCGAAGAGCGAGACCAAGGACAGCGCGGTGCTCGGTTGGGCGGCGGCCGCGAGCGCGTGTTTTGCCAAGGGAGGCCACGTGCCGACGACGGCGGAGCTCGCTGAGCTCGTCGGGCGCGGCCTGCCCGGCGGCACGAACGCCTGGCTGTGGGGCGCGGACAGCAGCACGGCGGTGCTGACATCGGCGACGGCTTCGGTACTGCGTTGGACAGGCGTGTCGACCCCCGCCTACGTCGGCGGCGCTGATCTGAACGCGCAAGCCAAGACGGCGTCGCTGGCAGTTCGCTGCCTGTACTACCCCGTTGATACCGGCTATTCAGGCCCGGCCGCCTCGGCGTGCGAGGGAGGCTGCACCGAGATCGCGCTCCCCGGCGGCTCCGGCGCAAAGCTCTGGTTCGACGCGAACAATCGAGCGCCGGCGACCTTGCAGGCGGCCATCGATACCTGTCGGCTGAACGGCGGGCACCCCGCGTCGGGACGCGACTTGATGGAGGCGATCCGCGCGGGCCTCGCCAACGGTTCGAACACGTTCATTTGGGCCGGCGACTTCAGCCTCTACCTGGCGAGCCCGACTGGCGGATACGAGCTTCGAGCGACGCGCGTGCGGTGGACTGGCGTCGACCCGGCCTTTGCGGACGTGTTTGGGACCTCGTCGTCGGTTTCGTTGCCAGCGTCGCCCCTCGCCTATCGGTGCATGTGGACCAACGAGCTGCGGTGAACTAGGCATGAGTGAGCGACCCATGACCGGAAGGACCGGAAACGAGCGAGTGCTCGGGCGCTACGCGCTCTTCGACGAGATTGCCGCCGGCGGCATGGCGACCGTGCACCTCGGCCGCATGCTCGGCCCCGTCGGCTTCTCCAAGACCGTCGCCATCAAGTGCCTGCATCCGCACCTTGCCCGGGATCCCGAGTTCGTCAGCATGTTCCTCGACGAGGCGAGGGTCGCCGCTCGCATCCAGCACCCGAACGTGGTCGCGACCCTCGACGTCGTCGCCTCCGAAGGCGAGGTCTTTCTGGTCCTCGACTACGTCCAAGGCGAGAGCTTCTCGCACCTGCTCAAAGCGACCCGCGTCAAGGGGGTGCCCATCGGGTCGCGGGTGCTGGCGAGCATCTTGGTCAACACCCTGCACGGCTTGCACGCGGCTCACGAAGCCACGGACGAGCACGGGCGACCGCTGGGCATCGTGCATCGAGACGTGTCGCCCCAGAACGTCTTGGTCGGGGTCGACGGCGTCGCCCGGGTGCTCGACTTTGGCGTGGCCAAGGCTGCCGGGCGCATGCAGAACACTCGCGACGGCCAGCTCAAAGGCAAGCTCGCCTACATGGCGCCGGAGCAGATCCGCGGTGACGAGCTCGACCGGCGCACGGACATCTACGCCGCAGCGGCCCTGATGTGGGAGGGCTTTGCGGGGCGTCGGCTCATTCATGGCATGAGCGAGGGCCAGGTTCTCGGAGCGGTGCTCGCGGGCGGTTTCCCGCCGCCCTCGTCCCTGAATCCTTCGGTGCCGCCGGAGGTAGACGCGCTGGTGATGCGCGGGCTGGCGATGAACCCGGACGAGCGTTGGAGCACGGCTCGCGAGTTGGCCATCGCCGTCGAGCGCACCATCGGCGTCGCCTCGCCCTACGAGGTGGCGGAGTGGGTGCAGTCGGTCGGCGCCGAGACCTTGGCGATTCGCGCAGCGAGGGTGCGCGAGATGGAGAGCACCAGCGCGGTTCGAGTCTCTCTGCACGATGCGTCCGGTCCCCAGGTGTTCCACGATCCGCCCCGCTTCGACGCATCTCGCTCCGGCATCACTCAATCCCCCGGGTTGCAGTTCGGAACGCCGCCTCCGCCTCCGCTCCCACACCACCCGGGACCCATGGAAGGGTCGGCGTCGTTCGCGCTGCACCCATCGCTGGTGGCGCATGGTCACCCCCAGCCGGCGCAGCCGCTGCCGGGCGCACTCGCAGCGGCCTGGCCAGGCTCGCCGCAACCTGCGGTCGCACCCACCTCCAGAGGCAAGGTCATCTTCGCGTCCGTGGCGGTGTCAGCGGTCTTTGGACTCTCCATCATCATGCTCTTCGTCTGGTTCCGCGGTCGCTCGCGCGTGCCCGAGTCGGCGATCGAAGTTTCTCCCACGACGGCGTCGGTGACAGCGCCGTCCACCGGCGCGGTGGCGCCCGAGGCCGCGCCGGAGCCGAGCGCGGCTCCCATTGCCACTGGCATCGCCGTGATCGACCTCCCGGAAGACAAGCCCAGCCCTCCCGGGCCAAAGCCAGACAAACCCGCCCCCGCGGCGGCGAAGCCGGACAAACCCGCGACCGAGAAGCCGCCCCAGACCCAAGCGACGGCCACCGTCACCAAGCCGCCGCCGAAGGTTGCCAAGGGCTGCGAGACGCCGTTCACGGTCGACTCGAGCGGCATCAAACACGTCAAGCCGGAGTGCATGTGAGATGAAGCAGACAGGACTCTTCGGGCTCGTGACCGTGGCAGCGCTAGCGGTCGTGTCGGTGGCTCCGCCGGCGGTCGCGGGCAAGAAGGAGTGCGCCGCCTCCTACGTCGATGCGCAGAAGCTGAAGGCCGCGAGCTCCTTCAAGAAGGCTCGCGAACAGCTGCTCATCTGCGCCAAAGACGAGTGTCTGGCGGCCGTGAAGAAGGACTGCGTGTCCTGGCTCGATGAGGTGAACGCGTCGATCCCGTCCATTGTGATCGAGGCGAAGGGGCCGGACGGCAAGGAGACCTTCGAGGTGAAGGTGACTCTCGACGGAGAGGTGCTCACCGAGAAGCTCGACGTCAACGCCATTGAGGTCGACCCGGGAACCCACAAGCTCCTGCTGGAATACGCCGGCGAGGCGCCCGTCGAACAAGAGTTCATTCTGCGCCAAGGCCAGAAGAACAAGGTCATCTCGGTCAGCTTCGCGAAACAGAGCGCGTCCCCGCCTGCGGCAGCCGATCCCCAGCCCGACCCCGACCCCGAGCCAGAGCAGAAGCCCACCGCGGGCAAGCCGCCGATGATCAGCTACGTGCTCGGTGGGGTGGGGCTCTTGGCGTTGGGCGGGACCGCGTATTTTTGGCTCGGCGCGAGCGGCGAAGAGAGCGACCTCGAGAGCTCGAAGTGCGAGCCCAATTGCGCCTCGGGCGACGTCGATTCGATCAAGCAGAAGCGCTTGATCGGGGACATCGCGCTGGGCGTCGGGGTCGCTTGTATCGGCGCAGCGACCTACCTCTGGCTCGCAGGCAGCAAGACCCCGAAGAAAGAGACCGCGGGGCTCGACTTGCGCGTCGGGAAGTCCGGCGGCTGGGTGGGCTACGGCGGGCGGTTCTGATCTCGGATCCCGTGAAGAAGCTGGTCGGCCGGGTCCCCCTCGAGCGGGTCGAACGCGAGGGACTGGTGCGCCTCGAATACCCGCCCTACGACGTGTGCGTCGCGCTGGTGGCGGGCCGGCCCCATGCCATCGAGGACGGCTGCAATCACGCGGGAGCGAGCTTGGCGGAGGGCAGGCGTGACGCCGACACCGTCACCTGCCCCATGCACGGCTACGTGTTCGCGCTGAGCACCGGAGCGCTGATCGCTCCGGCCGGGCTCTGCGGCGACCAGCGGCGGTTTCTGGCGCGGATCGAAGGGGACGAGATCGTCGTCGAAGACGACTTCGAGCTCGAGCTGCGCTGAACGTCTTGCGTAGTGGTTCGAACGCGGCCAGGCTTCGGGTCGCCGATGACGCTTCGCGGTCTGGGTCTGGGGATTCTTTTCGCCGCGAGCTCGGCGTGGGCGACACCGATCCCGCGCTACGCCGATCTGGTCGCGCAGCGGCAGGCCGGCATCGGGGCGCCGCTGCCACAGCTGCTGTCGTCCCCGCTCTACGCCAGCACCCAGGTGCTCTCCGTCGACACCATGCTCGACGTAGTGCCCGAGAGCGGCGTGCTCACGGGTCAGGTCGTCCTGAAGGTCAAGGCGCTGACACCGGTCACGCAGATCGCGATCTTGATCGACGGCGGGCTGACGGTGTCTCAGGCCGCGGCAGCGGGAAAGGTCGTGGGCGTCTCGAACAAGGCCTACCAGGGCTACACGCAGGCGACGTTCAGCGTGACACCGGCGCTCGCGAGCGGTGAGCAGCTCAGCCTCACCGCGGCCTACGCCGGCACTCTCGAGTGCAAAAACGGCGGGTGTTTCGCGGGCAAACCGTTGGCATTCCTGGCGGAGAACGGCGCCATCCCCGGCGTGTACGATCAAGACAACCTCGGCGGCTACAACGCCTGGGGCGCGGGTCGCTCCCTGGTGATCTCGGTGCCCGACGGCACCGACGTCGTCGCCAGCGGCGACCGCGTCTCGAAGAGCTCGAGCGGCGGCAAGACCACGACCGAGTGGGTGATCCCCGGCTACCACAGCTACGGCGGCAACATCGTGATGATGGGGCAGCTCGCGTCGAAGGCAGTGACCGGAGTGAGCCTGGCGACCGGGGTGTTCACCACCAGCGATGGCCCCGGGTATGCCAGCGAAATGGCGGGCTGGATGCAGGACATCTTGCCCTTCATGGACGCCCAGGCGGGCCAGAAGCTGCCCTACCCAGAGCTCAAGGTGTTCAAGTTGCCGGTCGGCTGGCTGAACATCTTCCGCGGCACGGCCGGCCACGGGCTCACGCTGCTGAGCGAGGACTACGCCTCGGGAAGCGCGGACTACTTCGAGGAAACTCTGGCCCACGAGAACGCGCACCAGTGGTGGGGCGTGCTGGTGTCGCCGACGGACATCGGGACCACGCGCTGGCTGGTCGAAGGCTTGGCGACCTTCAGCCAGATCGACTACGCGGCGCAGGTGCAGCACGCTGGCACGCCCCGGGAGGAGTACCTGGCCCGGCGCTACCGCGAGCACTGGATGCTGGTGAAGTATCGGGGCGATCCCGCGCTGCCGCTCGTGGTCTCCAGCTGGACGGAGGCGCCGACGGACAGCGTCCAAGACACGCTCTGGGCCTACATTCGATCGTCGGCGTTCATCGAATACCTGCGCGTGATCGTTGGCGACGAGGTGTTTGCCGGCGTGCTGCGCAGCTGGGCCAAGGGCTGCGCTCAGAAGCTGTGCGACTCCGCGGATTTCCTAGCCCTGATCGAGAAGGCCAGCGGGCAAAAGCTCGCTGGCGTGTTTGCGCAGTGGGTGTGGGCCGGGAGCGCCGCCGAGCCGCGCATCGGCTTCAGTCAAGCGTCCGGCAAGCTCAGCGTCACTGCCGCCGACGTCGGCGGGCTCTCGCTGCCGATGGAACTCTGGATCACGCTGGCCGACGGCAGCGTGAAGAAGCAGCTCGTCACTTTCGAGGCAGGTCAGCCGGTGACGATCACTGAACCCGCGCCGGTGCGCAGCGTTCGACCCAATCCCCGCCAAGACGGCATGATCTGGAGCCGCTCGGCGACGGCCGCCGACCTGGATTTCGACGGCCAGGTCGACGGGATCGACGTCATCCATTGCGCGTTCCGGCTCGGCAAATCCGCTGATCCGTCCCAGCCGGACGGCGAGGGGATCTGGGCGAGTGACCTCGACTTCGATCCGCGCTGCGACGTCGACGAAAACGGTTCGATCTCGGAGTCGGACCTGGCCGTCGTCGCCGGCGCATTTGGCACAGTGAAGGCGGGTGGACAGTGATTCGCTGGTGCGTCCTCGCGCTGCCACTGCTGGTGCTCGCGTGCTCGTCGGACGACGAGGGCGGCGCTTCCAAGCCCAAGCCCGAGCCCAAGCTGGTGTTCGAGGCCGACGCGAGGCCCGCCGGCACTTCGCTGACACTTCGTGAAAAGGCGATCACTGGCGATAGCCTGGTGCTCGAGCTGGTCGGCAACTCGCTGACCGATCTCTACGGCGTGGCGTTTCGCCTGCGCTACGATCCCGACACGCTGGTCTTCGCCAAGCTCGAAGCGTCGCCAGCCTGGGGCGGCTCGACGCCCATGGCCCTCGGCGCTGCCAAGACCCCAGGCCTGCTCGTCGGCACGCTGACCCACAAGGGCAAGGCGAGCGGCGTCTCCGGCGCCGAGGTCGTGATCGGGGTGCTGACCTTCGCGCTCAGCCAGCGGCAGCCCGGCGCCATCGACTTCGTCTCCGACCGCGGTGCCTTCGTCGCCGCCGACGGCAAGCCCGTGCCCCAGGTCGCCTTCGCCGGCGGCGACTTGGTGCTGAAGTAGCCGTCAGTTGACGGAGAGCCGGCTCGCGCGCAGCCCGTCGATGAGGTCGCGCAGGCGCTCGTCTGCCGTCGTGACCTCGGCGAAGCCCAGGAGTGTGCGCACCCTCGCCGAGCTCAGCACGACGTCGTTGGGCATGCGGCCCAAAATGGCCAGATCACCGGGCAGATCGCCGGTGGATTCCTGCCACTCGATGCCGGCGCCCATAGCGCCCGCGATGGCCTCCGCGCGCGCCCGCATGGTGGGAGTCTCGAGCTCGGCGACGTTCATCACCGAGAACCCTCGGGGTCCGCGCTCGGCGCCGAGCAAGATCGCGTGCGCGACGTCTTCGACGTGCGCGTGGGCATGACGAAACGCGGCGCCTCCCTGGCAGGGCAGAACGCGCGCGCCGGCGTCGAGGCGATCCACGATGCCTCCGAAGCGCCGGCGATGATCGCGGCTGCCGTACACCGCCGGCAAGCGCAGCACCACGACGTCGACCCCGGCGTCTTCGAGCTCCTGCTCCACCTCCTTCTTGTCGTAGTCGGGTGGCAGATCGGTGCTGAGTCCGCGAAAAGGGTAGGGCACCGTGAGCGGGGCGGTCTCGGACACCACCGCCTCGGGCTCGGGACCGGGCAGGCCGTTCAGCAGCCCGAACTGCGCGTACACGTCGATGCTCGACAGCACGACTCCCGGCACGCCGAGCACCTTCAGCGCGAGCGCCGTCACCTGCGCGTCGGATCGGGTCATCGCGCGTGTGTCGATGACCACGTCGGGAGCGCTGCGAGCGAGCGCCGCCGAGAGCGCCGACGGATCTCCGCGATCGACCAGGACGTCCTCGGCCCCCGCGACGTCGCAGGCGTGCTGCCCCCGATGAAACACGCTCACGCGGTGGCCGGCGCGAAGCGCCCGCAGCGCCGCAGCGCGCCCGATGAAGCGGGTTCCCCCGATGAAAGCCAGGTGCACGGGCGTATTGTAGTACGGCCGCGTCGTCAGGGCTTCTTGCCCAGGGCGGTCACGGTGTCCCGGGCGGCCTTGGCGCGATCGGTCGCCTCGCGCTTCTTTGTCGCGTCGCCGAGCTCCGCCGCCGCCTTGGTGTAGCGCACCGCAATGGACTCGAAGTACGCAGCATCGGCGTTCAACGGGCGTGCGATTTCGAGCAGCCGTGCGGCGTTGAAGAGCGCGATGCCCGCGCGCTCGCCCTTGCCCTTTCCGATCTCGTCGAGCTTGGCCACATCGCCGACTCCCTTGGGAAGCTGCGGTCCCTTCGCCATCATCTCGGTCGCGTCTTTGGGTCCCGACTGCAAGATGCTGGCAAGGGCAGTGACGAGCTCGACCTCGTCCTTGGTTGCGCCCGTGGGCCTCCAGCCGCCCAGCGCGGCAGCCGCCGCAGCGAAGTCCGCCGCCCGCCAGTAGCGCTGGCCCAAGGCGAACAGCGCCCGTGCCAGCAAGCGACGGCTGTCGGCGGAGAGCGCCTTGTCGGATTGCAGCTTCCCGCGTGTGGGCCTGGGCAGGCCGCGATCGATCAGCGATCGCAGCAGCACCGCGTCGCCAGGTGGGTGCGCGGCGAACACTTGTGCTGCGTAGGGGGTCGGCAGGAGCGCGGCGAGACGCTCGAGATCGGTCTTCGGCTTCGCGGCTGGCAGCTCCGGCAGCAGCAGCGAGTCGAGGGCGTCGATGCGCCGCCCGGCGTAGACCTCGGACAAGAGCTTGCGCGCGCGGGCGACCCGGGCGTCGTGGATGACGCCGGCTTCCGCTAGCCTCTTCAGCCCCACCAAGGCCGCGTCGCGACCGCGGTTCTTTCGGGGCTCGAGCGCTTGTTCCAGCGCGCCGACGTAGGCATCGCGCAGCTCGGGGTCTTTGGCGAGCTCTTCTGGCATCGGCGCGGAGCGCGCCACTTCGACGAAGCGCAGATCTGCGAGGCCCGCCTCGATGGCGACCACGGCCTTGCCGTAACCGGTCAGGTTCGAGCCGTGCAGGCTCACGGAGTGAATGGCTTTCGCCTGCCCCTCGATCCAGTGCCTCAGCGGACCGGAGACGAACTGGTTCACCCGCGACTTGGAGTGGGGCGGCGCGAGCTTCGGGGCCTCGCGGACCAGTCGGGCGGCCCGGGCCGCGAAGCCGAGGCCCATCAGCGTGTCGCGCATCTCGGGGTCGAGCCCGGTGGGTGGCTTCGCGAGGGTGGGTTCGACCAAGACGTCGCCGCACGCGACCGGCGCGAGCTCGGCGCGCAGCGCTCGGCCGAGCCCCGGCGGCAGCTTGGCGCAGCCCTCGAGGGCCGAAAGCGCCGCGTCGCGCTCGGCCAGATCGGCCTTGGCGAGCGCGTCGGCCAACAGCCCGTGCGCGTTCTTTTCGTCGCAGCTGGCCGCCGGGGCGCTACGGGTCAGAAACGCGTCGCATTCGGCAGGCGGGGGCGGAACTTTGTCTGCGTCGCCGGGCAGCGCCATCGACGGATCGTCGGGTGTCGCGGCAGTCGGGGCTGCCGGGGGCGGCGTGCTCGGCGGCAGCGCGGCCGGTGGCTGCGCGCCGGCGCAGGCGGTAGTGAGGGCGGAGAGGCAGAGCAGGGAGGCGATCAGGGGAGCGCGCAACATCGGGCCTTCTTAGAGCGACACGGGCGAGGATGGAAATGTTCCGTGCCTCCTCGGTGCTCCTCCGCGGATCTGTCAGATATAGTGCCCCGGTGCGTAGAGGCGAAGTGAGGACCGCATGAGACCTTGGCGCATCGTTGACAGCTCGATTCTCCTGGACCGGAAGTGGCTCCAAGTGAGGGAGGAGCGCATCGAGCTGCCGCACGGCGGAGAGATCGACGAGTTCCATGTGATCGTTGCGCCGGATTGGACGGCCATCTTGGCGCTGACCGACGACGACCACGTCGTGATGGTCGAGCAGTACCGGCACGGCGCGGCCCGGATCAGCCGTGAGCTACCCGCAGGCGTTGTGGACGGGCACGAGTCGGTGCTCGAGGCGGCTCGCCGCGAGCTGCGCGAAGAGACGGGCTACGAAGCCCAGGACTGGGAGCCGCTGGTCACGCTGAACACTGAACCCAGTCGGCACACCAATCGGGCGCATTTCTTCTTCGCGCGGCACTCGCTGAAAGTAGCCGAGCAGCAGCTCGACGAGAGCGAGCACATCCGCGTGGTGCTCGTCCCGGTTCGAGAGCTCGTGGCCTGCATCGAGCGCGGTGAAATTTTCCACGGCGTGCACGTCGCGGCGATCTTGCTCGCCGCGCGCCGCGGACTCATCCACCTCTGACGGAGGTGATCAGAGCTCCGCTTGGGCTGAGCGACGCTTGCGGGCCTGGATCTCTGGGCTCTCGGCCACGGCCATGCCGACCAGGCGGAAGCCCTTCGGCGAAATGCTTCAGGCCAGTGCGCACCAGCTCGGGGTGCTCGGAGCCCACGTCGGGATAACCGCGGCCTGCGGCGTCGGGCTGGGCCTTGCCCCAGTTGGCGAAGAGCCGGCCCCAGTCGCTGCGCAGCGCCTCCTCGACGCGCGCCTTGCCGTAGAACGGGTACCAGAACATGTCGTGGTACGCGACCGACGCGACGTAGGCCCAGGGCGCGAGCCAGGTCTTGAGCGACCACTCGACGGGCTTCTTGAGCGGGCCCCAGTAGATCTGGTGCTGCATTCGTGCTGGCGAAGGTCATCTTCTTGAACGGGCCGTCGAAGTGCCAGTTCTCCTCGGCGGCGTCCAGGTCGCCGACGATCTCGATCTCGCGCGGGTCGCCGCAGCCCAGGCCCTGCTCGTGGGCCAGGCGGATGAACTTGAGGTCGCGCAGCGGGTCGAAGCCCATCAGCTTGGCGGCCACGGCGTCGATGGCCACCTGGTCGGCGCGAGGCCAGCATCACGTTCTTGACGTGCGGGATCATGCAGCGCGGGCCCGGGCCCGTCGCCGGCGAAGGTGCCGTCCATCACCGCGAAGACGCCGCGGTGGATCTTCTTCTGGATCATCAGCAGATCGACCAGCGTCTCGTGGATCACCGGGTGCGTCCAGTGGCGGTGCTCGTTGAGCAGGCCGCCGAAGGCGTTCTTCATCGCGCCGGTGGTGGTGGTGAAGACGTGGGTCTTGACCGTCGGCAGGTGGATGATGTTCTCGCCGATGAAGCGCTTCGGGATGCGTGAAGCCCTTGGGGTAGACCTCGTTCAGGCACGAGGAACTTCTCGGTCAGATCGCCGACCGCGTCGCGGACGTTGATCCACTCCTCGCCCTCGTAGAGGTGCACGTTGCGCAGGCCGTGGGCCTCGATCACGTCGATCTGCTTGTTCTCGCGCTCGCCGAGGTGCGCGTCGATGACCACGGTGCGGTTGTGGCAGCCGTGGATCAGGTCGCGGTCGTAGCCGTCCTGCTTCATGGCGCGGATCACGCCCTCGAGCTGCCAGGGCGTGGTCGACGACTGCCGGGGTAGAAGAAGTGCCAGCGAGATGTTGATCTTCAGCGCCGTGTCCGCGGTCTTGTCGACCACGTCCTGGTAGCCGGCCAGGTTCATCACGCGGTGGTAGTCCTCGAGCACGGTCGCGGGGGAGGTGCGGACGATGGCGACTTTGGAGGTGGCCATGGCGAAGGGGTATGTGCCGCGTTTTCGCCCGTTCGCCAAGGCCTGGAACGCGTCTGCACCGAAGCTCCACACGCGCTGCACGTGGGGATCAAGAAAAGCGGCGGATTTTGCCGGTTCGGGGCGTCGCGCTCAGAAGTACGTGGGCCCGGTTCCGGGGGTGCCGGCGCAGTTGTTGCCAGTCCAGGTGTTGCCGTCGGTCAGCCACTGGCCTGGCTTGAAATCGTCGGCGCAGCCAAAATTCGAGCCGAACACGTCGGTGTTCTGAAAGGTGTTGTTCCGCGGCGCGAGGTAGGCCTTCACCTCGTCGGCGCCGATGCTCAGGATCCCGTAGAAGCTCGAGGCTACGTGACTGGATCACTGCGCGACGCAGAGCCCGGAATCACAGCTCTGCGAGCAGCAGTCTTTCCAACCCGAGCACAGGCCCCCGATGGGCTTGCAGGGCGGCACCGAGCCCACACACGCGCCCGCCTGGCACTTCTCCGAGCAGCACTGGCTCCAGCCCGAGCACGGTGCGCCGGCCGGGTAGCACCAGCCGGCCTCGGGGTTGGCGTAGCATTCTCCGGAGAGGCACTGCTGGTGGCAGCACTGGGCGTCGCTGCTGCAGGGTGCGCCCGGCGATTTGCAGAAACCCCCGTCCGCCGCCTGGCAGTGGGTGCCCAGGCAGAACCCGGAACAGCAATCGCCATCGGTCCAGCACCACGAAGAGTTCTTTGCGCAGAGCCCCGCATCGGGATCCGCCTTGCAGACCCCGCCGGAGCAGCCTCCTGCGCAGCACTCACCGGGACTCGAGCACTGCGCGCCGATGACCTTGCAGGCGCCCGCGTCGTACCACCCGCAGACGCCGCCCCCGCAGCTCGAGGAGCAGCACTCCCAGGGGGCGCCACAGGCCTGGCCGTTCGCCTGGCACGCGCCGGCTTCCAGACTGCAGGCGCCCGCATTGCAGAGGCCCGAGCAGCAGTCCCACGGAGAGCCGCACGACTGGCCGATCTGATGGCACGAGCCGGCGTCGTAGCCACAGATGCCGAAGTTGCAGACGCCCGAGCAGCACTGCCAAGCCTTGTCACACGACTGACCATTGTTCTTGCAGGAGCCGGCGTCGAAGCCGCAGACACCGTTGGCGCAGACTCCCGCGCAGCACTCCGAAGCCGTGCTGCACTTGGCCCCGTCGCTCTTGCAGTAGCCGGCGTCGAAGCCGCAGACGCCGTTGGCGCAGAAGCCCGCGCAGCACTCCGAATAGGCGGTGCAAGCCTGGCCGTTGGGCGTGCATGCGCCCGCGTCGAATCCGCACACGCCGAAGCTGCAGGTGAGCGAGCAGCAGTCGAGGTAGCCGTCGCATTTGGCGCCCGCCGGCGCGCAGGTCGGTACGCTGTCCGAGCTCGCGTCCGGAATCGAGCCCGCGTCGTGGGCGTCGGATCCGGAGTCTGGGGTCGGGTCCCCCTCGCTCGGCTCCGCCATGCCTCCACAGGCGCTGGCCACCAGGGCCCCTGCGCCGCACACCAGAGCGAGTCGGATCAGGGTGCGCATTCGTCGTTCATCTCCCCCACAACGTCGGCCGAATGCAGTCTCGCATCCCGCCCTCCGCTGGGCCAGCCCGGGGTCCAGGCCGCACCTTTCGTGCAAGGGCGGGGAGCGGGGCGTGTCTGTGCAGCGAATGCGATCCCTGCTGCCCCTCCTGCTGCTCGCCTCGAGCTGCGCCGCCGTCGCACCCCCATCCCCGGAGGCGGCCAAGCCCGTGATCGAAGACATCGAAGAGGAGCTGCAGCTGGGAACGGGCCCGCTGTCCCTCGAGTCCGAGATCGGCGGCATGAGCCAGTACGGGGTCGAACGAAGCCTGGCCGAGCTGCACCCCCGGTTCATTCGCTGCGTCGAGCAGGCCAGCCAGCGCCTGAGCGCCATCGGCGGACGGGTCAACGTGCGCATGCGGGTCGATCGCAGCGGCAACGTGCGCTGGGCCTACCTCAGCGACACCACCCTGGGCGATCGCGAAGCGGAGCTGTGCGTGCTCGAGCTGGTCAAGGGTCGGCGCTGGCCGCGGCCGAAGAGCGGCGAGGGTCTGGCCGAGACGTCCTTCGAGGTCGAGGCGGCCGAGTCGCCGCGCGAGCTCAACGCGGCGCGGGCGTCGGGCTTCACCTACCAGGCGCGAGTGGCCACGCGGGCCTGCCGCAAGGGCGTGCCCGGCGCCTTCACGGCCACGGTCTACGTGAACGACAGCGGTGAGGTGCTGTCGGCGGGCGTGGCGCCGCCCGACGAGACGGGCGAGAGCGCGTCGGACTGCATCGCGACCGCGCTGCTCGGCGTTCGCGCGCGCGGTCTGGTGGCGACGCGGGACGCCCCGGCCAAGGTCAGCGTGCTGATCCGCTGATCACGGCCAGGCGGCGCAGGTGTCGAAGAGGGTCTTGGCCACGGTGTTGGTGTTGATGGCCGTGCACAGCGTCGTGCAGATCTTGCTCGAGGTCTTGTCCTTGCAGCAGGCGTTGGAAGCATCGATGAAGGGCAGCGCGCCGTCGATGCCGCCGCCGCAGACCGCGCTCGACGCCGCGGTCGCGAAGCAGTCGAGCACGCCCGAGTCGGTCGCGCCGCCGGCGCTGGCGTCCGCCTCGCACTTCGTGAGGCAGCCGCCGCACTCGAGGTGGCTCGCGCCGCTGAAGCCCAGCGTCTCCAGCTGGGGACCGAGCACCGGTTCGACCGTCGCGTTTTCGGCGGCGCAGTCGCCGATGAGCTGGCAATAGCTCTGGCACTTGGCCGTGGGCGTGGCGGCGCAGGTCACCGCGTTCGGATTCACGAAGGTCGCGGCGCTCTCGTCGCACTCGAAGTCAGCGCTGGCGGGCGGCGCGACGTACTTCCACGGGCTGCCTTTCGCCAGGCCCTTCGGGTGGGCGAGCAGGTAGTCGATCATCCAGGGGTTGGCGTCGTCGAGCCAGGCGTGACCGAGGTTTTTGCCATGGCAGTAGGCTTGCTCTGCGTTCTTTTCGTAGTGCTGGCTGGCGATGGCTGCTTGCTCGACGAAATTCACGCTGGGCACCGTCTGACCGCCGGTGCTGCCGCTGTAGGCGTCGTTGTCGCCGCCCCAAGTGACGAGCACCGCCAGGCCGTCGACCGCCGGCGCAGGAGCGGCCGCGGTGAGGTCGAACACGCCCGAGGCCGGGATGCCGCCAGCGAGCAGGCTCGCGCGCGCGCGCAGGACGCGGTTGCTGAAGATGCCGCCGGCCGAGTGCCCCGAGACGTAGATGCGCCTTTCGTCCACCGGGTGGTGCGCCGCGACGCACTTCACCAGCTGGTCGAAGTACTCCAGATCCTTGTTCGGTAGAGCTTCGTCCTTGGCCTCGCGCAGCGCGTCCCAGACCGGCCACAGCGTGCCGTTGCCTGCGCCGTCGGGCGCAACCACGATGAAGCCGGCATCGACGAAGCTCTGGAGCTTGGCGCGACTGAAGATCTTCTGGCCGCTCTCGCCCGTACCGTGGAACGCCACCATCAGCGGACGCGGTCCCGGGAACTGATCTGCGGCCGCCGTCGAGAGCTGCAAGTAGAAGCCGCGCGACTGACCGGCGACGTCGAAGCCTGTGTGCTGCCCGCTGTCCGGCGCGGTCTGGAACGCGGCTGGGCAGTCGGCGACGGTCGCGGAAAGCGCGACCGGGGGCACGAGCACGAGTGGATCCGTGCTGCCGCCGCCGCTCCCGCCTGCGCCGCCGGTGGCGCCTGCGCCGCCGCTCCCACCCCCGCCGCCGCCGGAGTCGTCACTGCCGCAGGCGGTCGAAAAGAGAGCGAGGGCGAGCAAGACCGGGAGTGAGCGCATCATGGGGCGCGGAACCTACGGCAGGAGGCCGGCGCGTCAAAGGCGAAAGACGCGCGCCGCGTTGTCGTGAAGAAACGCGCCGCGCGCTGCTGCGTCCAGCCCGAGCTCGTCGATCTGCGCCAGGCAGTCGCCCGGCAAGAGCATCGGGTAGTTGGAGCCGAAGAGCACCTTCGAGCGGCCGTGACCCCGGAGGAAGCTCACCAGCTCCGGCGGGAAGCGCTTGGGCTTGTACGCGCTGGTGTCGATGTAGACGTTCTCGTATTTGGTCGCGAGCGCGATCATCTCGCTCTGCCACGGGTATCCGATGTGACCGCCCACGATCACCAGCTCGGGAAAATCGAGGGCGACCTCGTCCAGATACGGTATGGGCCGACCCGGATCGGAGGGCGCGAGCGGTCCGGTGTGCCCGACCTGGAGACAGAAGGGGATGCCGAGCTCGACGCACTCGGCGTAGAGCGGGTAATAGCGACGATCGTTCGGTGGCAGGTTCCAGAGCCACGGCAAGATCCGCAGGGCCTTCATGCCGAGCTGCTTCACCGCGCGCCGCAGCTCGCGCACTGCGTCCATGGGTCGCGCCAAGTCGACCGACGCCACGCCGCTGAACAGATCGGGGCGCGCACGCACGGCGCTCGCCACCTCGTCGTTGGAGATCATCGCGCCGCTGGGGCCGTGCCATGCCGACAAGAGCGCGTGCTTCACGTTGGCGCTCTCGAGGGCCGCGACCGTGAGCTCGAGGGGGAAGGCGTCGGGGACTTCGCTGGCTCCCAGCCAGCGGCGGAGCGAGGCAAACAGGGGATGGGCCAGAAAGCCGGGGTTCGGGTGCTGGATCCAGGCGTCGATCACGGGCTCGGCGGACATCTGCGAGTCGGTCTACGATGGCGGCATGGGGAGCGAAAGCACCGAACACTTCGATCTCGTCGTCATCGGCTCCGGGCCCGCCGGTGAGAAGGGCGCGGCGCAGGCCGCTTACTTCGGAAAGCGCGTGGCTGTGGTGGAGGCCGAGCCCGAGCCCGGGGGCGCCGCCGTCCACACCGGCACTCTGCCAAGCAAGACCCTGCGCGAGACGGCGCTGTACGTGTCGGGCTACCGCGCTCGCAACCTGTACGGCGTGGCGGTGGAGCTGGACGCGGCCGCTACGGTGCCGGCGCTGATCGCCCGGAAGAACGCCATCGCCGAGCTGGCGTCGCGCACCATCCGCGAGAACCTCGCGCGCCACTCGGTGACCTACGTGCGCGGCCACGGCAGCTTCGAGGACGCGCACACCGTCCTGGTGCAAGGCCCCGAAGGGCAGCGGCGGCTGCACGGCGACTTCGTGCTCATCGCCACCGGATCGCGCCCGCACCGACCGATGGACATCGACTTTGCCGACCCTGGCATCGACGACAGCGACGAGATCCTCAGGCATCTCGAAGCTGCCGAGCTCGCTGACCATCCTGGGCGGCGGCGTGATCGGCTGCGAGTACGCCTGCATGTTCGCAGCGCTCGGCGTGCAGGTGACGTTGGTGGATGCGCGCCCGGACATCTTGCCGTTTCTGGACAGCGAGATCGTCGAGCGCTTGCGCGACGCCATGACCAAGCTCGGCATCCGGATCGTGCTCGGCAAGCGCTGGAACCGCGTGGCCCGCGAGGGCAAGGTGATCGTCACCGAGCTCGGCGACGAGCGGCTCGAGACCGAGTACCTGCTCTTCGCGGCGGGGCGCATCGGCAACACCGACACGCTGAAGCTGGATCGCATCGGGGTGACGCCGAACGCCCGCGGCTACCTGCAGGTGGACGCCGCGTACCGCACCACGGTACCGAGCGTTCTCGCGGCCGGCGACGTGATCGGATTTCCGGCCCTGGCGTCGGCCAGCATGGAGCAGGGCCGCGTCGCGATCTGCAAGGCGTTTGGCTTCGAGTACAAGCAGGCGGTCGCCGAGATCGTGCCCTACGGCATCTACACCATCCCCGAGGTCAGCGCGGTCGGCGAGACCGTGGAGACCGCGCGGGTCAAGGGCATGGACGTGGTCGTGGGCCGGGCGCTCTACCGCAACAACGCGCGGGGGCAGATCACCGGTGACGTCGAGGGCATCACCAAGCTGGTCGTCGAGCGCGGCACCCGCCGGATCGTCGGCGTGCACGTGATCGGCGAGCGCGCCACCGAGCTGGTGCACATCGGTCAGACCGCGCTGCACTGCGAGGCGTCGGTCGACCTCTTCATCGAGATGGTGTTCAACTACCCAACCCTGGCCGAGAGCTACAAATACGCCGCCTACGAGTGCCTGGCGGCGCTGGCAAAGTGAGCCCGCGATGGCGATCTGGAAACGCCGCCCCACGCTGGCGGTGATCGTGCCGCGACAGCTACCGGCGGGTCAGAAGTTCGAGGCGGAATTCGTCCTCGATCTGCGACGTCCGCTCGAGATCGAGCACTTCGACGTCAAGCTGCTTGGGCGCACCCGAGCCGCGGTGAACTACCGGGACTGGACCGAGGTCGGCTCGCGGATCGGCCAGACTGCGCGTCTCTCGGGCCCTCGCGAGCTCGCCGCAGGGCGGCTGCGCTTCCCCGTCCGGTTCTCGATCCCAGGCGATGCGCCCCCCAGCTTCGTTGGTCGCGTCGTGCGGGTGTCTTACACGCTAGCGGCCGAGCTCGCGATCCCGTGGTGGCCCGATCTGGACCGCGAGTTCGAGCTCTCGGTCGTGCCCAATCCCCGAAGTGTGCCGGCCGAAGCGCGTCCGCTGCTCTACTCCAGCGCGCCCGAGGGGCCCCGCGAACGCGAGCCCCACGTCGAGGTGAGCATCAATAGCACCCAGCTGCGACCGGGCGAGATCTTGAGTGGAGCGGTGGCGCTGAGCAACGTCGCGTCGGCCCGCTACACGGGCATTCGGGTTCGGCTCGCTGGGTACGAGTCCTCCTTTGCTCCGCGGGGGCACGGAGAGATCGGCAGCTGGCAGATCGACCTTCCAATGTCCCGCGTCCGCGAGGGAGAGCCGATCACCTTCGACTTCCGGATCCCGGACGTGCCCCCGACCTATTCCAACGAAGCCTTCCGGATCTCGTGGGGGCTCGAGGCGACCGTCACCCGGCGGCTTGGAGCGGATGTGGTGATGTCGATGCCCATCGACATCTTGCCGGGCGCTGCCGCCTCGGCTCGCTCGAAGCGCGCGCCGCCGACCGTGGGCAACCCGAGGGTTCGCCTGCTCTGGGGCGAGGTCGCCGAGCGCGCCGGCATGACCTTCGAGGACGATCGACTCACTGCGAAGGTCGGCGCGGCGGACGTGACCGTTTGGCGCGAGAACTCCGCGGGGCAACCGGTGCTCGCCGCTGCCGTGCGCTACCCGAGTCTGGGACTCGAGCTGACGAGCCAGCCGGTGGGTGGGCTCTCCCGACTCTGGCGCGACGACGGGGTGCCTCTGGGAGAGAGCTCGCGGGTCAGCGGGCGCGACGAGGCTCAGGTGCGCGCCGCCGTCGGGTTTCTCGAGCACTGGGTCCAGTCGCTCGAGGTTCGGCGTATCAGCGATGAAGAGCTGCTCCTGCAGCGCGCTGCCGCCGGTCTCACCGCGGAGCCCCTGCTGGGGCTCGCAGAGGCCGCACTGGCCATCGCGCGACGCATTCCCGATCTGGCACGGTCGCTGCCGGCGCCGGCCGGCGTCGACCTCAGCGTGTGGCGAGCCATCGCGGAGAGAGTCAACGGCCAGCTGCTCTTGGCACGGCCTTCGGTCATTGGTGAGGTTGACGGACGTCGGGTGGAGGTCTCGCAGCTCTGGGGACCAGGCGCCGTAGCGGTAGCGGTGAAGGTCTGCGTGCACACGCTCACACCCATCCCCGAGCGCGCCATCAAAGCCATGCCCAAGGAGGCCCTCACGCTCACCAAGGCGTGGGCGGCCAAGAACCTCCAGCTGTCCGTCGAACCCGACCAGGTCAGCCTTTGCATGCTCGACTTGCCGGTGGACGCGCGCGACGTGTTGGGGGCGATGGATCAACTGATCGAGCTCACCGAAGCGCTGTGCCGGCGGGGCGCGTATCGGTGACCTGCCAGGCCGCGCGATTTTGGAGTAGCCTGCCCCCGATGTCGAAGCGATTCTGCCTGGTATTGACCGCTCTCGTCGTGCTCTCGGCCTGCGAAGAAGAGCAGAAACCGACGGCATCGACCGCGTCCGCGACGGCCGCCAAGCCCACGCCGCCGCCCGCGCCCAGCGCCGCGCCGCCGAAAGAAGCCAAGAAACCGCGCCCCAAGAAGAGCGCCGCCGACTGCCCCAAGGGCCCTGCGGTCGTCTTCGACGACAAGGCCGTCGAGGCGGAGGTGCGCAAGAAGCTCGCCAAGGCCGACGGCACCATCACCATCGCCGATCTTGGCAAGCTCAAGAGCCTGAACCTCTCGCAGGTCGAGATGCACCAGCTCGATCCGTGCATCATTCCCCACGCGAAGAACCTCAAAGAGCTGTTCCTCGGGCCGGGAGATCTCGACGACCTCTCGCTGCTCTCCGGCATGACGCAGCTCGAGTCGCTGCGCGCGAGCATCAGCAAGGTGAACGACCTGACACCGCTCGAGAAGCTCGTGAAGCTCGACCGCATCGATCTGGGGCGGACCCAGGTCACGGACATCATGCCGCTCAAGGGGCTCAAGAACCTCACCGAGCTTGCGCTGGACGACACCCAAGTGCGGGACCTGCGTGCGCTCGAAGGTCACAAGAAGCTCGAACGGCTCAGCATCCAGCGCACCCTCGTGAAGGACTACAGTCCCCTCAAGGACATCAAGACCCTGAAGTTTCTCTATGTTGCTGGCACGCCTCCGAGCGATCTCAGCGTGATCCAGCCGCTGAGAGACAAGGGACTCAAAGTCATCGACCAGTGACTCAGAACGTCGCGCCACCCACGATCTGCTGGGTTTTTCCTGGGGCTCGCCCGGGTGTCGACGCTGGGGCGCGCATGCGCGGGAGCTCCACCCACTCGTCCCACTCGGTGTCCCAACCGGCGTAGTGGATCTTGTAGAAGCCGTTCTTCATCGACACGACTTCGGCGGGCCACCAGCTGCCGTGCCACTCCACGTCGATACGCTGCCCGACGCGGGCGGCCTTCAGCGGAACCACCGGGGCCGCGGCCGTGGCGGCGCGGACTCGATCCGGGCCCACCCACTCGTCCCACTCGGCGCCCCAGCCCGTGTAGTGGATTCGGCGGATGCCCGAGCGGGACTCGAGGACTTCGGCTGCCCACCATTGCCCACCCCAGCTCACCTCGACGGAGCGGCCGACGGCGACGCGGGGCTTCACTGCCGCCGCAGGGCGAGTCGGTTGGGCCACCTGGGCGGTGGGTGCGGGTCGTGCCTGCTGGACTGGCTTGGATTCCGCCGCGAGGGGAAGCGCCACCAGAACTGCCGCGATTGTGCCCAAAGCTCGACGCATCATTCGCTCACCTCAGCGTTTCGACGAGACCCCAACGGCCACGCCGTAGTTCCTCTTACGCTCCGCGCCGATGAAAGATTTCGTCCGGTCTACAGCTCGATCTGCGAGCCGACTTCCATCACCCGATCCGAGGGCACGTTGAAGAAGGTCGAGGCGCGTTGGGAGTTCCGGCTCATGAAGGCGAAGAGGCGCTCGCGCCAGATGGCCATGCCCTCCCGCTTGGTCGCGAGCAGCGTCTCGCGGCCGAGGAAGAAGGTCGTGTGCTCGATGGACCAATCTTCGAGGTGGCGCTCGTCGAGCAAGCGGGGAATGTCGGGTTGCTCCATGAAGCCGTAGCGCGCGACAACACGCCGGAATCCCTCGGGCAGCTCTTCGACCGAGACGCGTCGATCGGGCATGACGCGAGGTTCCTCGGTGGTGAGCACGGTGAGCAGGATCACCTGTTGGTGCACGACTCGGTTGTGCGCGAAGTTCTGCATCAGCGCCGGCGGCGCGCCGTCGGCGTTGCTGGTCATGAACACCGCGGTGCCCGGGACCCGTGCCGGACGTTCGATACGCATCAGCTCGAAGAAATCCGTGAGCGGGATCATCTGCTCTCGCATGCGTCGCCCCAGGAGAGCGCGTCCGTCCTTCCAGGTGACCATCAGCAAGAAGATCGAGCCGGCAATCACCAGGGGGAACCAGCCCCCGTGGGGGATCTTCACCAGCTGCGCTCCCCAAAACCCGACGTCGACCACCAGCAAGACGAGAGTGAGGCTGACGGCGCCAACGGCGCTCCATCCCCAGCGGTGTCGCGCGACGACGTAGGCCAGGAGCGTCGTGATCACCATCGTGGTCGTGACAGCGATGCCGTAGGCCGCCGCGAGCTTCGACGACGAGCCGAAGCCCAGGACCAACGCGATGGTCGCGACCATGAGCACCCAATTGACCAGCGGCACGTAGATCTGGCCGATCTGGGTGGACGACGTGTGCTTCACCTCGATGCGCGGCCAGAAGCCGAGCATCATGCCCTGGCGCGTGTACGAGAATGCGCCGGAGATCACCGCCTGCGACGCGATGATGGTCGCCATCGTGGCCAGCACCAGCATCGGATACAGGGACCACGCCGGCGCCGAGCGGAAGAACGGATTCGAGGCGAACTCGGGGTGATCGATCAAGAGCGCGCCCTGCCCGAAGTAATTCGTGAGCAGCGCGGGCCCGACCATGAAGAGCCACGTCACCTGAATCGGGCGCCGGCCGAAGTGCCCCATGTCGGCGTAAAGCGCCTCGCCACCGGTGACCACGAGGAAGACCGCGCCGAGCACCAAGAACCCAGCGAGCTTGTTCTCGATCAAGAAGCGCACGGCGTGGTGCGGGCTCAGCGCTTGAAGCACGCTGGGGTGGGCGATCACGTGCGTTGCGCCAATCACCGCGAGCACCGTGAACCAAACCACCATGATTGGACCGAAGACCGCGCCTATTCCGGCGGTGCCGCGGCTCTGCACGCTGAACAGGCCGATCAAGATCACGATGGTGGTCGGGATCACGAAGCGCTTGAGTCCGGGCGCCGCCACCTCGAGCCCCTCCACGGCGCTCAGAACCGAAATGGCTGGGGTGATCATTCCGTCGCCGTACAAGAGGGCAGCCCCGAAGATCCCGAGCGCGATCACGATCTTCGGCCCGACCTTGCCCTTGATGCTCGACAGCGCGAGGGCCATGAGCGCGAGCTCGCCGCCTTCGCCGCGGTTATCGGCGCGCAGCACGTACACGAGATATTTGACGGTGACGACGATGAACAGCGCCCAGGCCATGAGCGACAGCACGCCCAGCACATTGCCCCGCGTGGCGGCGATGGCGTGGTCGCCGTGGAAGCACTCGCGGAACGCGTAGAGCGGGCTGGTGCCGATGTCCCCGTAGACCACCCCGAGGGCCCCGAGGGCCAATGGCCCCAGCTTTCCGTGTCCGCCGTGCCCAGGATCATGGCGGCTCGGCGGCGCGGTGCGACTGGCGGGCGGGGGAGCGGTGGGCTTGGAGCGTCGGGAGCTCGGGGCGGGCGCGTCGGAGGAGTCGGGTGCGGGCGGGGTCGCGGGTGGGGTCGCGGTCGCGGTCGCGGGCGGGGTCGCGGTCGCGAGTGCGGTCGCGGGTGCGGGCTCGGGTGCGAGTGCGGTCGCGGGTGCGGGCTCGGGTGCGAGTGCGGGCGGGGTCGCGGGCGGGGTCGCGGTCGCGGGCGGGGTCGCGGGTGCGGGCGGGGTCGCGGGTGCGGTCGGGGTCGCGGGTGCGGGCTCGGGTGCGAGTGCGGGTGCGGGCTCGGGTGCGAGTGCGGTCGCGGGTGCGGGTGCGAGTGCGGTCGCGGGTGCGGGCTCGGGTGCGAGTGCGGTCGCGGGTGCGGGCTCGGGTGCGAGTGCGGGCGGGGTCGCGGGCGGGGTCGGGGTCGCGGTCGGGGTCGGGGTCGCGGGCGGGGTCGGGGTCGCGGGCGGGGTCGGGGTCGCGGGCGGGGTCGCGGGCGGGGTCGCGGGCGGGGTCGCGGGCGGGGTCGGGGTCGCGGGCGGGGTCGCGGTCGCGGTCGGGGTCGCGGGCGGGGTCGGGGTCGCGGGTGCGGTCGGGGTCGCGGGTGCGGGTGCGGGTGCGGGTGCGAGTGCGAGTGCGAGTGCGGGCTCGGGCGCGGCGTCGGCTGGGGGCTCCGGCGTGGCTGTGGCTGGGGCCTTCGGCTCGGATTCCGGATCGCTCACGCGCGCACCGTTACTGCGGCCCGACGCGACTTACAAGCAGAGGCCCGGAACGCGGCGCAATCATCCTTCGCACTCTCGATTCCAGGTTGACGCTCGGTGCCTCCACGAAAAGGCTTCGAGCGAGGAGAGATGGCGGTCGAGCGGGGACTTCGTGCGCGGCTTCGCTACCGCTGGGAAGAGTTCCTGAGCGGCGGCGCCGGCAAGCAGCTGTTCTTCTTGTTTGCGCTGACCATGCTGATGGTCGTCGGCTTCGCCCTGCTCTCGCTCGTGGGAGGAGCTGCCGGCGTCGAACTCGCCGAGGGCAGCCTGCTCGATCGCGGGTGGTTCTACTTCACCCGGCTGATCGATCCCGGAACGATGGGCAGCGACGCGGGCAATCCCAATCGCTTGGTTTCCACCGCAGCGACCGTCGCCGGTGTGGTCGTTGCGGGCCTGCTCATCTCGTCCCTGGCTGGCAATTTTCAGGAGCGCCTGGAAGCAATTCGGCGCGGCATCTCGCCCGTCATCGAGCACGACCACTTCCTGGTTCTCGGCTGGTCCGAGAAGGTCTTCAGCGTGATCGACCAGCTCTCGGAGGCCAACATCGAGAAGGGCCGCATCGTCGTGGTGGTGATGGCCGAGCAAGACAAGGTCGAGATGGAGGAGGCGCTGCGCGACAAGGTGCAGCATCCGAAGCGCGTCAAGATCGTGGTCCGGTCGGGCAGCTCCGTCGCGCTGAACGATTTGGCCAAGGTCAGCTTCGAGCGCGCGAATTCCATCGTCGTGCTGCTGGACGACGCCCAGCGGGATCAACCGCATCGGGCCGATGGGCGCGTGATCAAGACGCTGATGGCCCTCTACAATCACCCCGACGGACGCGGGCGGATCGATCGGACCAAGATCACCGCCGAGGTGATGATGTCCGCGAGCCGCGACATCGCGCTGATCGCCAGCCGCGGGCGGGCGCAGGTGATCAACACCAACGACATGATTTCCAAGATCATCCTGCAGACTTCGCGCATCAGCGGTCTGAGCTTGATCTACGACGAGCTCTTCCGCTTCGAGGGCAACGAGATCCACTACGCGCGGTTCCCGCAGGCCATCGGGAGGCGCTTCGGAGATCTCGTGCTCGAATTCCCCAACGCTTGCCTGGTCGGCGTCGGCAAGGCGGACGGCTCTTCGCACCAGCTCAACCCCCCTTCCGACCACGTCATCGGCCCGGACGAGGAGTTGCTCCTGGTCGCCGAGGACGACCACATCAAGTGGCAGCCCTACCCAGGCCCTCTCCGCCTCGATCAGATCGGGATCCCGTCACCGCCTGGCACCGACAAGCCAGTGGAGCACCTGCTCGTGCTCGGGTACAACGAGAAGCTCTTCCCCATCCTCAAGGAGTTCGACTCCTACGTGGGGCCGGGGTCCACCGTGACCTTGATCAACTCGGTGTCCCTCGACGACCGCGAGCGTGAGATCGCCGACAAATGCGGACAGCTGCAGATTGGCCTGACCCACCTGGTGGGCGATTTCACCAATCGTCACGTGCTCGAGCAGGTCCGCTCAGAGCGTTACCCCACGGTCATGGTGCTCGGAGACGCTTCCGACGCGCACGGCATGGACGAGAGCGAAGCGGCGGACACCCGCGCCATCATCGCCCTGCTCTTGCTTCGCGACTTCAGGCACCGTGCCGGCGTGCACGGTCAAGAGGTGTGCAGCGAGATCCTCGACCCGCGCAACCGTGATCTCGCAGCGACCACCGAGATCAACGACATCGTCATCAGCAACGAGATGGTCAGCATGGTCCTGGCGCAGGTGACCCACGAGCCGCGGGTGCGGCCCGTGCTCGAGGATCTGTTCCAGTCCGAGGGCAGCGAAATCTACCTGAAAGACCTCGCGCTCTACGTGCCGCCGGGTCACCCGACCACATTCGAATACCTGATGCTCGCGGCCAAGGCCCGCGGCGAGGTGGCGTTTGGCGTGCAGATCCACGTCACCGACCCGGCGCAGCGCTACGGCATCCGCCTCAACCCGCACCAACTCCGCCACGCGACCATCGCGCCCAAGCAAGGCGACCGACTGATCGTTTTGGCAGAGGACGACGGCTGAGCTGTCGATCTCGGACTTCCAGGGAAGGAGCTGCTAACTTGACGCTCAATATGTCGAAGCACTCGCAGGGCCTTTCCAGCTGGGTTGTTGCAACGTTGGCCGGCGCGCTTGCGCTCTCGCTGACCGCTTGCGGCGACGACGATTCATCGGAGGCTTGCGCGGGCTGCACCGGCGGCAGCGGCGGAGCCACCGGCGGCAGCGGCGGAGCCACCGGCGGCAGCGGCGGAGCGACCGGCGGCAGCGGCGGAGCCACCGGCGGCAGCGGCGGGGCCACCGGCGGCAGCGGCGGGGCCACCGGCGGCAGCGGCGGGGCCACCGGCGGCAGCGGGGGGCTCGGTACGGGTGGCTCGCCGCCGTCGCCCTTCACGCTGGGGCACGTGTTCGTCGCGGGCTCGAGAAACGCGCGGGTGTACGAGCTCGACGCGCAGCTGCTGACGGTCACGTCGTGGACGCATCTGAGCTTCGGGACGGAGCTGCCGGCGCCAGGACAGTCCCACGCCGTGGGACCGGCGGGCATGGCCTTCGACAAGAACGGCAACCTCGTGGTGGCGGGAGTGTCGCAGTTCTGCGTCTTTTCGAAGCCGGGGGTGGAGTTCGCCTGTCATCCAAAGGTGAAGACCGAAGCGACCGAGAACCTGATCTTCGACAAGCTCGGCAACATCTACTCGACCACCGCGACGGGCGGGACCAACGAGGTCCACAAGTATGACGAGAACTACAAGTTCGTGAAGACCTTCACCATCCCGACCGGGTCGCTCACGGGCATCACCTGCGACCCTGACTCGAACCTGTACATCGCCAGCCAGAACTCGAACAGCAGTCAGGTCTACAAGGTGGACAAGACCTCGCTCGGAGTGCTCGACACCATCCCGATTCAGGGTTTCGCCGAGGGATTGCAGTTCGTGGGCACGGACTCGTTCCTGGTTGCGTCGCAGGGCGGCGTGCGCCGCGTGAAGTCGACGTCACCCTACGTCGAGATTGCCGCCATCTCCGATCCGGGGCTCTTTTGGGCCGTCCCGGTCACCGTCGATGACGCCGGGAACGTCTACACCGCCGACTACGAAGACGGGAGCGGCAGCAAGCCTGCCGACGTGTACAAGTTCGACGCGGCCGGCAAGCTCCTGGCCTCGCGCCAGCCCTCGGAGATCTACGGCCCCTTCGGCGTGGTCGTGGCCGGGACCAAGCTGCCCTGCGGCGCGTATCAGCATATCAAATGAGGCACGCTGGAGCGGAGAGTGGCCGCGTCGGCCGCTGCCAGCGAAAGGTGTACGCTGTCGGTCATGCGGTTTTGGTTGTTCGCCGGGCTCTGCTCGGGCGTCGTGCTCGCGTCCGCGTGCGGGGGATTCGGCGGCAGCCCGGGGGGCACGCCGGGCGGAGGTGGAGGTAGCGCCGGCGCGGGCGGTCTCGGGGGTGCGGGGCTCGGCGGGGTCGCGAGCGACGCCAGCGACGCCAGCGACGATGCGCCGGTCTGCCCTGCCACGCCGGTGGAGCATCTGTTCAACGCGCTCGAGCCGAACGAAAATCTGCTGAATCCTTCTCGCGGATTTCACGACTTCATCAGCCTCACGTCCACCGACGACTTCGACGATGTGCGCAAGTCGGGGCGGACCATCGCCTACGCCGGAGTGTCGCTGCTCGACTACCTCGACGCGCCGATCCCCGCGTCGTTCTTGGCCAAGGTGAGCGCGGGTCTCGATCGCGCGCGCGCGGCTCGCATCAAGGTGGTGCTGCGCTTCGTCTACCGCGAAGAGTTCACGGCGCCGAATGACGCGAAGCTCTCGCGCATTCTCGAGCACATCCAGGCCCTTGCTCCATTGATCCAGAAACACGCCGACGTGATCATGCTCCTCGAGGCAGGCTTCATCGGACCGTGGGGGGAGTGGCACTCGAGCACCAACGGGCTCGACACCGACTCCTCGGCGAAGAAGTCAGTGCTCGACGCGCTGCTCGCCAGCGTGCCCCAGGAGATGCCCGTGTTGGTTCGGCGCTGGAGCTTCAAGCAGGACTACGCCGGCGGCCCGGTGACCCAGGCCCAAGCCTTTGGCACCGAAGCCGTGGCGCGAATTGGGCACCACAACGATTGTTTCTTGTCCAGCGCCGACGACGTGGGCACCTACCCCGCTGGCAAGATGGCCGCATGGAAAGCCTTGATCGCCGAAGACACACGCTTCGTCCCGGCGGGTGGCGAAACTTGTGACGACTACCCGCCCCGGACCAGTTGCGCCGTTGCGGTGCCGGAGATGGCGGAGCTGCACTTCAGCTTCCTCAACGCCGCGTACCACCCGGGCGCTCTCGCGCGCTTCGAGAGCGAGGGTTGCTACGATGAGATCGCTGCACGGCTGGGGTATCGATTGGTGCTCGAGAAGGCGACTTTCCCCGAACAAGCGAAGGCGGGCTGCGCGCTGCCGCTGTCGCTAGTGCTGCGAAACGATGGCTTTGCCGCCCCGTATTTCTCCCGCGACCTCGTGTTGGTGTTGGACGGTCCGGCCCACTTCGAAGCCCACCTGCCGCTGGAGCCGCGTCGACTAGAGCCGGGCACCCACAGCTTGGATACGTCCGTCACATTGCCTGCAAGTCTGCCCGCCGGCAGCTATCGCGTTGCGCTCTGGCTGCCGGACCCGGCGCCGTCCCTGCGCACGACTCCGGAATACTCGATTCGATTCGCCAACACCGCGGGTTGGGATCCGACCAGCGGGACCAATCTGCTCTTCGACGCGCTGACTCTGAGCCCGTGACGCGCGGTCGCGACGTTGGTTGGCCTTCTCACCGGCGTCGCGCTCGGGCCCTCAGTCCTTCGGGCGTGGCGAAGCGTCCCGGGCCCCCGCGCCGAAGCGCGCGAGGCCTTCCGCGAGCTCGTCGCTCACGAGCGTGGGTCGACCGAGGCGAGCTTCGAGCAGCAGGCCTTCGTCGAGCGGCACGCCCTGGCTCGCCAGGGCGGCCTGCCTGTCGGCGCAAATGCCAGGAAAGTTAGGGTAACCCGCGATGGCGGACGCGAGTTCGAGCGCGCGGTCGAACGCGCTGCCCTCGGGCACGATCTCTTGCAGGAATCCCATTTCACGGGCGCGCTGGGCGTCGATGCGAGCGCCCGTCTCCAGCAAGTAGAGCGCGTTGCCGACTCCCATGATGCGAGCGAATCGCTGGGTGCCGCCGTCGAGGTAGGGCACGCCCCAGCGCCGACTGAGGCATCCGAACTCGGCGTTCGACGCGGCGATGCGGAAATCGCACCAAGCGGCGAGCTCGAACCCGCCGGCGAAGCAGAAGCCGTTGATGGCAGCGATGGTCGGCTTGCCGGGATCGAGGCGGGCGAAGCCCATCGGTCCCGCGCTGTCCAGGTGACGATGTTGGAACAACGAGGCCGGGTCCTTCAGATCTGCTCCGGCGCAGAACGAGACGCCGCCGCTGCCGGTCACGACGAGCACGCGGGCGCTCGGGTCGAGCGCAAACGCCTCGATGCCGTCACCGAGGCCCACGGCGGTCTCCCCGTCCACGCAGTTGCGGACCTCGGGGCGGTTGATTCGGAGGATGCGTACTGCCCCTCGATTCTCGACCAACACCTTGTCAGCCATGAAGGTCTCCCTCAGATCCGCTTCGACTTGTCGAGCGGCAGCGTGCGTTGAAGGGGTTGGGTCTTCTCGATGAGCTTCGTCTTTTCAGGGCGTGAGAGCAGGTCGTCGCCCACCCTCGCCGCGCTCGCAGCCGCGGAGACTTCCCGGATCCGCATCAAGCCGAACCCCGCCAGGACGATCCCCGCGAGCTCGATGGCCAGCAGCACGAGCACGGTGGCTCCCGGCCAGCCCTCGACGGTCATCGCGTAGATGCGTGCTCCGAAGACCCCGAGCAGGGACAGGAGCGCGCACAGCAGGCCCGGGATCTGCCACTCGCGGCGCATGGCCGTGACGGCCAAGAACACGCCGAGCCCGATCTCGATGCCCCCGTAGAAGGCTCGAAGCTCAATCAAGCCGAGGCGGCTGGTCGTCGACACGTCCGCGTAGGCCGCGAGCTTGGCCGGCGCCAGCAAGAACGCGACGCCGAAGGCGACGAAGCCCGCGGAGAGCGCGAGCAAGACCGCGCGAGGCGTGCCCGAAGTTGGCTCGGAGTCGGACATGGCCGCCACTCTAGGGCATTGTGCCCGGCCGTGCGATAGCATGCGCCGGACGTGAGCTCGAGACGCTGGCACTGGACGAGGTTGTCCCGCGAGGCGAAGCTGGCGGTAGTGACCATTGGCGGGAGCTCTGGGCCGTGAGCGCCCTCGAGGACATGGGTTTCGACGAGAAGCTCCGGCGAGCATTCCTGGAGTTGTCGCTCGGCGATGGGTTCGTGGGGCGGGTCGCTCGCATCGACGCCGATCTCGCCCAGCTCTTCCTGGAGTCGGGCGAGCTCACGGCGCGCGTTCCGCGCAAGGTGCTGCGCGCCGAACTGGGGCGACCCGTCACCGGCGACTGGGTTGCCTGCACTGAAGGCGCCGAGGCCATTGTCGAATCGGTGCTGCCGCGCCGATCCGAGCTGGTGCGCCGCGCCGCCGGGAAGCGCGAGCGGCCTCAGATCCTCTGCACCAACGTGGACGTCCTGTTCGTGGTCATGGGGCTCGACGGTGACTTCAACCCGCGGCGCCTCGAGCGCTACCTCACCCTGGCCGCCGAAGGCCGGCTGAAGCCGGTGGTGCTTCTCACCAAGGCTGGGCTGTGTGATCGCGTCGAGTCTCTTGTTGCTGAGGCGAAGGCCGTCGCGCGCGACGTGGACGTACACGCCATCGACGTGCTCGCCAAGATCGCGGAGGACGCACCGCTTCGATATCTTGATCGGGGCGTGACGGCGGCGGTTGTCGGTTCGTCGGGCGCTGGCAAGTCGACCCTCGTCAACGCGCTCTTGGGTGAGTCTCGGATGCGCGTGAAGAGCGTCCGCGCGCGCGACGACCGTGGGAAACACACCACGACGCACCGAGAGCTGATGCTGCTACCTGTCGGCGGGGCCATCATCGACACGCCCGGCTTGCGGGAGCTGGGGCTTTGGGCCGATGCCGGCGCGCTCGAGACGGCGTTTCCGGATGTGATGGCGCTGGCGCCGAGTTGCCGCTTTCGCGACTGCGGCCACGGGAGCGAGCCCGGCTGCGCGCTGAGTGCCGCCGTCGAATCGGGAGCGCTCGACTCCGCTCGGCTCGCGAGCTACACCGCGCTCGCGAAAGAGCTCGAGCGCCGGGCGAGGTCGCCCCGGAGAGGCTGAAGCGGATGGCAGAGAAGCAGTGGCGCTGGATCGGAGCTGACGGGTTCGAATACACGGGCAGTCTCGAGACCCTGGGGACGGCCTTGCGCGATGGTCGCGCTTCGCCCACCAGCATGGTGTCCGGCCCCACCATGGACGGCTGGCTCCCGGCCTCCGACGTTCCGGAGCTCGCCGTCGCGGAGGCTTCGCTGCCGGCGTTTCGCGTCGAGGACGACGCGCCGACGATGCGGGACAATCCGCTCCCGGAGTCGCTCGAGCCCGAGCCGCCCGCGGCCGAGCCCGAACCTGCTGCGGCACGGGCCTCCTCGCCGCGCTCGTCGCGCACTCCGTTGATGGTGGCTCTGGCGGTGGTGGGCCTTGGTCTGGTGCTGGCGTTGGGAGCGACCGTGCTGGTGATCGCGAGCCGGACTCAGGGCAGTACCACGGTCTCGTCGGTAGCCGACACACCCTCGCTGGGAGCGCCGTCGTCATCTCCGGCCGCAGCCCGCGTGCTGCCCCCGCTCTCGACGAGGTGCGTCGCATCCCGGGCGCGTCGAGTCTCCAAGCCCGCGTACGGCAAGGTCCCCTTCGAAGTGGCGGCGGTCGGCAAGGGACGCGTCGCGGTCGGATTCGCGCGGACGGTGTCCCAGGCCGAGCTCGTGGTGCTCGCCGCCGATACGCTCGCCGAACAGAGCAAGAAGCTCCAGCCGAGCAAGACGCCCATCATCGGCGCGCAGCCGGTTGTGCGGGGCGACAGCGTCGAGCTGGCGGTGGACACCGAGGAGTCGAACCTCGAGGGCGCGCGCAGCGTGATCGGGGTCGATCCGTTGCGCATTGGCGCTGCGCCCATGGGCATCGCACGCCGGGCGGGCGACAGTGAGCCCGACGTGGTGTGGCCGTTGACCGAGAAGGATCTCACGCCGGTCCGCGTGGAAAGCCACCGGAGCGCAGGGCATTTCGTCACTCTCCGCGCTGGCGGGCAAAGCGGGAAGGTGCGGGCGGGGTGGCTGGCAGTCAACGGCGACAAGACGACGGAGCTCCTCACGCCGGAACTCGACGCGAGCACCGTCGGCACGCCCGTGCCCGTCCTCGGCGCCCAGGACGCGTTGATCCTGGTGGCTGCGAAACCCAGCGAAGCGGCCGAGTTCCAGATCTACGCGGGCAAGGCCAAGCTGGGCCGCGTACCCGAGCGGCTCACTGCCATCCCGCTCGGAGACTCGAGCGCTCGCATCGCACCCGCTGCGGCGGCGCTGAGGGATCGCGGCTGGCTGCTGCAGTGGACCGAGCGGGTTGCGAGCGGGCATGTGGTGAAGGTGCGGGTCGTCGACGACGAACTCGCGCCAGTGGGCGATGCCGTGAGCGTGTCGCCCCAGGGCGCCGACGCTGGCCAGGGGCGCGTCTGGGTCGAAGGGGATCGCGCGGTGTCGTTCTTCCTGGTTTCGACCGGAGAGAGTCACGAGCTGTGGGCAGCGCCCATCAGCTGCAAATGAGCCTCAGGGTTTGGGCGCGTAGAACCACTTGGGCCCGTGGCAGGTCGCGCCGCTGCCGTCACAAGCGGTGACGGCTCCGGTCTTGCGAAAGCCGTCGAAGAGCGTGGCCTGAAGCTCCGCGTCGTTGTTGCAGACGTGGTAGTCCGCGAGGGTCTCCTTCGCGGCGGCGATCACCTTGCCCAGGGCGTCGTCGAAGCCGAGGGACCAGTCGAAACCTGCCTCCCAGGTGCAGCTCGGGAGCACCGCCAGCACCCCGGCGATGTCACCGGCCTTCAGTTTCTGGACGAGGCCGGGCGCGTCCACGGCGCCGGTGCAGGTCAGGTGGGCGAGCACGTATTGCTCGATCTCCGCCACCAGCTTCTGCACTGCGGCATCGCCTAGCGCGTCCATGCTCAAGAACCCAGTGCCGCACTCGCAGCTCTCGTAGGCCGAGAGCATCGGCTCCATCTCGCTCCAGGTAGCGTTGGCTTCCATCGTGCCGACCGGCACCAGGAACAGGGCGCCGGTGGCGTCTTTGTCGCTGGGCTTGGTGCCATGGTTCTCCCGAAACGCGGTCTTCACGACTTGCCCGCCGCAGCTCACGTCGATCTGAGTCGTGGTGTGGGGTGGCCAGAGATCGCTGCTGCGCCCGGCCGTCTCCTTGTAGGCGTCCTTCTGTAGCCAGGTGAAGGTCGCCGTGCAGCTCTGGTTACCGCCGACGCCCCCGGCACCACCAGAACCGCTCGAACCGCCGGCGCCACCGCTAGCGGGCGAGCCGCCCGAGTCGTCCGAAGAGCAGCTCGCGAGGGCAAATGCAAACGAGAGCAGAGCGAGGGTGAACCGAGCGCGCATGCCCCGAGCCTAGGCTGCCTTCGCCCATCCGCCAACGGAGCTGACCGATCGAATCACGACCGCCGCCCCACCAGCAAATCCCACGCTCGCCGCGGGATCCTGCCTCTGGATGACACAGGGCTTTCTCCGAAAATACTCCGGGTGTTAGCCTCCGCGCCCACCATGCCGCTGCTCTTCCACCGCGTGCTGATCGCCAACCGTGGCGAGGTTGCCGTGCGCATCGCGCGGGCCTGCGACGCGCTCGGTGTCACGCCCGTGCTCGCCGTGAGCGAGGCCGATCGCGACGCGACCTACACCCATGGGCGGGAAACCGTTTGCCTTGGAGCGGGCCGCTCCGCCGAGAGCTACCTCGACATGGTGAAGGTCGTGCAGGCAGCGAAGCAAACGCGGTGCTCGGCGCTGCACCCGGGCTGGGGCTTCTTGTCCGAGAACCCGACCTTCGCGGCGCTGTGCGAGGCTCACGGCGTCACCTTCATCGGTCCGCCGGCGCACGCGATGCACCTGATGGGCAAGAAGACGCCGGCCAAGCGCGCAATGGGCGCCGCGGGGCTGACGCTCATTGCTGGCAGCGACGGCGTGCTCAGCGGGCTCGACGAAGCGCGTAGCGTGGCCGAGCGAGTCGGCTTCCCCGTGCTGATCAAGGCGGAGAGCGGGGGCGGCGGTCGCGGCATGCGCATCGCGCGCGGTCCAGACGAGCTCGAGGAAGCGTTCACCGGCGCCCAGCGCGAGGCGGCCGTCGCGTTCGGTGACGACCGGGTCTACCTCGAGCGGTTGCTCGAAGGGGGGCGCCACGTCGAGATCCAGATCATGGCCGATCGGTACGGCAACGTCTGCCATCTGGGAGAGCGCGACTGCACCGTGCAGCGCAAGCACCAGAAGTTGATCGAAGAGTCCCCGTCGCCGGCCATTTCGGCTGAAGAACGCGCGCGAACCGCCGAGCTCGCTCGGCACGCGGCCGCTTCCATCGGCTACGTCGGAGCGGGCACCATGGAGTTCTTGATGGACGACACGGGCACGCTTCGTTTCATGGAGATGAACACCCGTCTTCAGGTCGAACATCCCGTGACCGAGATGCGCACTGGCATCGACCTGGCGGTCGAGCAGCTGCGGGTGGCCGCCGGCAATCCGCTCTCATTCGCCCAGAGCGACGTTCGCTTCGACGGTCACGCCATCGAGTGCCGCATCAACGCGGAAGATCCGGCGCAGGATTTCCGGCCGAGCCCCGGCACCATCACGGTCTGGCAGCCGCCGACGGCGAGCGAGCACCTGCGCGTCGACACCCATGTGGCCGAGGGCTACAAGGTGCCTCCATTCTATGACTCGCTGATCTGCAAGCTGATCGTGAAGGGCAGCGACCGCGAGGACGCGCGAAGGCGCATGATCGAGGCGCTCGGCGCGCTTCACGTCGAGGGCATCAAGACCACCGTCCCGATGCACCTCGCGGTGCTCCGGAGCGAAGCGTTCGTGAGCGGGCGCTACGACAATCGCAACATCCCTGGCTGGCCTGCCGCGTAGGAGAAGCATGGCGTTCGTTCCCGTCGTTCCCATCGGTCGCCCCCGCGAGAGCGTGGCGGACGCGGCCACCTTTCAGAGCCATCGCGACGCGATCGGCGTCCTCGAGGCGCGCCTGCGCGAGCGCCGGGCCGAGGTGCACGCGGGTTGGGGCGAGAAGTACCAGAAGCGCGTTCACGACAAGGGCAAGCTCACGGCGCGGGAGCGGCTCGCGCGGCTCTGCGACGCGGGCACGCGCCCCTTCGAGGTGGGCACCTTCGTGAACTACGGTGTCGAGTTCGAGGGCGGGCTGCGTTCGCCGGGGGCGGGCGTCGTCACGGCCTTCGCTCGCATCGAGGGTCGCTGGTGCATGGTCATTGCCAATGACAACACCGTGGCCAGCGGCTCGTGGTGGCCAAAGACTCCCGAGAAGATCCAGCGCGCGCAGAGCATGGCGCTCCGGCTGCGCATTCCCGCGGTGTACCTGGTCGACTCGAGCGGTCTGTTCTTGCCCGAGCAGTCTCGGGCCTTCCCCGGCATGCGCGGAGCCGGCCACATCTTCAAGATGAACAGCCTGCTCAGCGCCCACGGCGTGCCGCAGATTGCCGGCGTCTTCGGCGACTGCATCGCGGGCGGGGGGTACATGCCGCTGATCAGCGATCGCGTGTACATGACCGAGCAGGCCTACATGGTCATCGCCGGCGCTGCGCTGATCAAAGGCGCCAAGAGCCAGAAGATCACCTCCCTCGACATCGGCGGCCCGGAGGTTCACGTGCACCAGAGCGGCTGCGCGGACGTCCGCGTCCCGAACGACGAGGTCCTGCTCGATTGCATTCGGCGCGAGGTGATGAAGCTGCCGACCAGCGGCGCCGACTACTACCGGGGCGACGCTCGGTCCGTCGAGCCAGCGCACCCGGCCCACGAGCTCAGCGGGCTACTGCCGCCCGACCATCGTGAAGCCTACGACGTCGATCAGATCTTGGCTCGACTCTGCGACCAGAGCCTGTTTTGGGAAGTGCTCGCGGGCGTCGGCGAAGAGATGGTGTGCGGCGTGGGGCGCGTCTCCGGGCTGTGGGTCGGCTTCATCGCCAATCGCCAGGGCCTGGTCGGCGATCCCGAGCACCCGGGACGCCAACGGCCGGCCGCCATTTTGTATCGCGGAGGCATCGCCAAGGTCTCGGCCTTCAGCCGCGCCTGCAACGACGACGGCATCCCCATCGTCTGGCTGCAAGACATCTCGGGCTTCGACATTGGTGCCGAGGCCGAAGCGCAGGGGCTCTTGGCCTACGGCTCGAACCTCATCTACACGAACTCCACCAACACGGTGCCAATGTTCACGGTGCTCTTGCGCAAGGCCAGCGGTGCTGGCTACTACGCCATGAGCGGGCTGCCCTACGATCCGGTGGTCCAGCTCTCCACCACGGTCGCGCGGCAGAGCGTGATGGAGGGTCGCACCCTCGCCATCGCGACCTACAACACCAAGCTCGACGACGACTTCGAGATCGTCTCACGCGATCCCGACGAGCGGCGCAGCATCGAAGAGGGCATGAAATCCGTCGAGCGCCGGATCGAGGCCGACATGGATCCCTTCGTCGCCGCCCGACAGATGGACACCGACGAGATCGTCGAGCTCGGTGAGCTGCGCGGCTACCTCGGCATGCTGGCCGAGGCTGCCTATCAGAGCCCCGGTGTGCGTCGCATCAAGAACAGCCGCATCTGGAGCCTGCACGACCTGGCGGTCATCGCCCAAGGCGTGCGATGAGCGCGCGCCGGCCCTACGCCCGCGACGGCCGGGTTTTCCACCACACGCTCGCGGTGAAGACCCTGCGCCTCGCCGACGGCCGCATCGAGCTGCGTTCTCCGGGGGTCGGGCTCTGGCGGGGCGGTCCCGCGCCGGGAACGCTGCTCATGCCGGGCGCTCAGGTCGGACAGCTCGAAGCGCTAGGTGTGCTCCACGATCTCGTACTCGACGATCAGGCTCACGGTCTGATCATCGGCGACGCCGCCGTCTCGCGTCTCGCGCGCGTGCCCGTTGAGCACGGCAGCCTGCTGCTCACGCTCGATCCGAGCACCGGAGCGGTGTTGGCCGTCGAGGCCGAGGCAGAGGCCGGATCCGGCGCCGGCGGCCTGGTGTTTTCCGCACCGTCGAGCGGACGGTTCTACGTCCGCCCGTCTCCGGACAAGCCGGCGTTCGTCGAGAGCGGCTCGGTCGTCGACGAGGGTCAGACCCTGTGCCTGCTCGAGATCATGAAGACCTTCCATCGCATCAGCTACGGAGGTCCCGGCCTGCCGAAGCGAGCCAAGATCGTCGCCGTCGGACCCGCGGACGGCGCCGATGTCGAAGTCGGCGACACCTTGTTCGAGCTCGAAGAGGCCGGGGCTCCGCTGCGGTGATGGGCAGCGCGAACTCGGAAGTCGTGATAGAAGGCGTCGGCTTGGCGCGCTTCTTACGCACAGCCTGGTTCGCGGGCACACTCGCGGCGCGAGTCCTCGCCGTTGGCGGTGTCTTGGCAGCCCATGCGGGTTCAGCGCAAGCGTCCGGCGCCGCGCCTCCGCGCGTGTGGCTCGCGGGCGACGTCACCCAAGATCTACCCTTCGTCTCTGGCGACGATGTCTGCTCGAAGCAAGGTCAGCTCGAAGACGGTTTCGCTTGTTTTCGCGGCTCCGGATCCCAGTATCACGGCACACCGCTCGTCGGTCAGAACGACAAGATCAACGGCGGCTTCGTGCTTGGCACGACTCGCCTGAAACTGGGTGCGGACTTCGCGCTCTTCGATTCGGTGACCGTTGGCGCGCGGCTCGGCTACGTAGTCCGGGGAGGCGGGCCGCCGCAGGACGGCTCCTCCGGGTTCATGCCCTTCCATGCGGAAGCACGCCTCGGGTACTGGCTGCTCGGGCCCGCGCACAGGGCGACCGGGTTTTCACCTTACGTGTTGTTCAATGCGGGCCTCGGCGAGGTCGATGGCAAATCCAAGGTCCAAGTGGTCGAAGATCCGAACGCCGCTCCCCCACCGAACCAACCGGACAACCCGCCAACACAAGAACTCGACGTCTACAAGAAGGCCGGCTCGGGTTTCGCGGGGATCGGGATCGGTGTGTTCCTTCCCATCGCTGCCGGCCATGGACCGACGCTCGAGCTTGGCTTGATGCGCCTGTTTCCCTCGAACGGGACGGCGCTCGCGTTGAGCTTGGGCTACGCGTTGGGGGTGTGACGGCCGGGCTCAGGGCCAGTCCGGCGCGGCCATCTCCGCCGCATCGGCGCACGCATCTGCGTTCACCGAGTTCGCCAGCCAGCTGATCAAGCAGCGGTCGCCGGTGCTGTCCTGCGGCATGGGCTTTCCTCCCTTGTGCGCCTCGGCGCCGCGGGCCTTGCGCACCAACGAGAGGCGGTCGGGGTCGCGCCCCCCGTCGCGCACGACCAGCCCAAACGTGACGGGTTCGAGCGCGACGACCGACAGGAAGTTTGCGTCGTACTCCTGGGCGGTGGTGAGACCGGTACCCGTGATGCCGTCGATCCGTAGGCCATTGAGGCCGTAAATTCGCAGATTTCTCCCGACAGTGCCGTGGCAGTCGAGCGATCCGCAGCGCGAGTGCAGCACGTCGGCGACCGCGGGAAACGACTCGCGCGAGGCTCCTGTGGGGATGACCTGGGTCTCGTCGCCGCTCGGGCCCGAGCAGGACACCGCGCAGCACGCCGCGATGAATGCCAGGGCTCTCGTCATGGGCAATCGCCTCCGGACAGCGGCAGGCCCACCGGAGCGAAGTAGACGTGCCCGACGGAGCTTTCTCCAGGCGGATCGAAATGGCAATGCGCGCACGAACCTTCAGCGAAGATGGGTGTGCTCATGTCGAGTGTCGAACCGCCAAACTCAATGCGCGTCCATACGGGAAACGCCAGAGCGAAGTCGGTCTTCTGCACGAAGAAGTTCCCCGCGCAGTTCGTGCCGGTGAAGGTGCGCAGGCCGGAGTGGTCCTGCAAGCGCACGATGGCATTGGCTAACGGCTCGGCGGTATCCGCATATTTGTACAAGGTGCCCGCGATGCTGAACTCGACGTGGCCCGGACCTTTGCCACCGTGGCAGGTCAGGCAGGGTTGCCCGGGTCGGTGCAGCGGCCCCGGGGCCACGCCCGGCGCCTCGGGGCCGAGTGCGTCGACGGCGTCGGTGTGTTCGGGATCAGCGCAGGCGGCAGAGAGCGCAGCCGCACAGAGCAAGCCCGCGAGAGTTCTGCGCATCAGAACTTGGCCTCCGCTTGTACGGCGCTAAAGAAGCCGAAGCGCTGGGTGATGAACAGGGCGTCGGTGTACCGTGTCGCGATCGATTGAGCCAGCAGCGTGAAGCCGAGTTCGGTGGGATCGGCGGCGCTCCCGAGATTCAAATGCAATCCAGCCCCGCCCGAGCCGGAGGTCAGAGGGCTGAGCTCTCGGTCGCCCGTCCGCAGCGCGGGTACGGTGAGCGTTCCGTCGGAAGCCAGGCTTCCTGCATAGGCAAGGCGCCAGAACGATGCGCCAGACTGGGCATGGAAACGCAGTTCGGGCCAGATGTTGACGCGGCGCGAGAGGTCGAAGACGACTCGCAGGTTAGTCGTGCTGGCTTTCACTCCCCACGAGTCCGCGTACAGACGCTGGTCAATCAAGAACGTGCTGTCCGCGAGGCGCTGGGCGAATCGTGCGCTGAACGCGTAACGTTGCCGCGTCGTGGGCAGTCGCTCCTCGGTGCGTCCCGGTAGGCGAGCGGCATTGACGGCGTCCACCGGCATGCCGGCGCCAATCGCCGACACGATATCGGGCGCAAAAAGGGGAACGTAGCGGTACGGCTTCTCCTGGTGACCCACCTCGAATCCGGCATCCACGCCCACGTCTAGCAGGGACTCGCGGTTGATCACGAGCTCGAGACGCGCCCCGAGCGAGTGGCGGTCGAGCTCGAGCGAGTAGACCTCGAAGGGGGTCCCCGCGCGACCTGCGATGTCGTGAGTGAACGAATAGGTCGCCGAAGGCATGACGGTCTTGCGGACGAAGTCCCACGAGACTCCCCCTCCTCCCGTGAGCGACAGGTAGTCGGGCTCCCGGGACACCGATCCGCTCACCGTGCCGCCAAGGTCGTACGGCTTGTACCCCGCTTGCAAGCTGGCAGCATGTCGGACCTCGTTCCACCGGCCGCTGGCGGTGGAAACGATGTCGACCGAAGCAGCGGACACGACGTCGATCAAGTAGCTGCCACTCGCTTGCCAACCGCTCGACGCGTCGTGAAGCTTCACGCCCGTCGAGGGCGACACGACACTCACCGAATCAGTGTCAGTGTAGGCGGCGAACTCACCCTTCACCTCGGTGGTGACGCTGCTGCGCGCCTCCTGTGCCCCAACGGATCCAACCATCAGCGTCGCGAGCACGGCGGCGAAGATGGGCATCGCTCGCCCCGGTGCCGTGGAGACCATCTGAAACGCCTAGTTGCAGCCGCAGCCGGAGGAGGCGCCCATCTCACCGCCGATGGCACCTTCTTGCACGGCACGAACGTGCGCCAAAGCGTCGCTCTGACCGAATGAGGAGGTCATGGTGGGATGCGCCAGGCGCTGACGCTGATAGGCCGCCACGTTGCTGCACCCCGCTGCGAATGCTGCGAAGGCTGCGAGACTCAGTGCGACGAGAATCAGCCGCGGTCGCGCTATGCGGGAGAGGTTGACCAGCAAGAGAAGGTGGGGGAGCATAGCCGCGTTCGGGCGCCGCGTGCCATGGCCTTCAGACCCCAAGCTGCCACCTTCGCGGTGGTGATTGTGACCGGTTGCGCCGTGGCCGAAGGCGACCCTGCGTTTTGGACGCCGAGTCACGAACTCGGGGGCGCCGGTGTGGCAGGCGCCGGAGGTCAGCCCGCCGGGGGCGGCGGAGAAGGGGGCGGCAGTTTTGGGGGCTCCGCAGGCTCGGGGGGCAGTGCCGCGGCCGCGGGTTCTCCCGGGGGTGGCGGCGTGGCTCAGGGCGGGTCGAGTGGCGGAGGCGGTTCCGGCGGTGGCACGTCGAGCGGCCCGTGCGCGATGCACGTCGAGTTCACGACGCTCACGTACCACGGCAAGTACTCTCCCAAGAACATTGGCGCGGTGTGGGTCACGACCGCCTCCGGCCAGTTCGTGAAGTCGCTCAGAGTGTGGGCGGGCAAGCGCATCGTTAACCTGATGAAATGGAACGCCGCGTCCAAGGGCAACAAGGTAGATGCCATCACAGCGGCGACCTCGACCAGTCACGGCGCGCGCTTCGCAGACTGGGACTGCACCGACGTCAACCATCAACCCGTCGCGGACGGGCAGTACCGGTTGATGTTGGAGATCACGGAAGAGGACTCTTCGAAGCTGATCTGGCCTCCGGGGCCCAGCATGGGCATCGACTTCGCCACGGGTTCGGGACCGGTTTCATTGACGCCGCCGAATCAAACTAACTACGTGTCGATCAAGCTCACGCTCAACTGATCCGCCACGCCGACCTGCCCATACGTGCCGCCCACGTGCCAACGTCGGATGAGGGCCGCGTCCTGCGGCCCTACTTCGGGTTGCTCCACTTGCAGCTCGAGTTGCAGCCGCTGGTGCCGTCGCACTGCTCGCCGAAGGAGCCCTGCACGTAGCCGTCGCCGCAGAAGGGCCCCCACTGGCAGCTCGTGGTGCAGACTCCGCCGCCGTAGGCTGAGCCCGGCGGCGCGTTGGCGGTGCCGTTGTCGCACTTCTCTGGCCCGTTCTTGATGCCGTCGCCGCAATACCCCGGCAGCGTGCAGTCGGGGTTACAGCTGCCGTAGCTGCCGTCGTTGACCCCGTTGTCGCACTGCTCGCCGCTGTCTTTGACTCCGTTGCCGCAGCGCAGGTGGCAGTGCAGATCGCAGCCGCTGGCCTGAGACCCGTTGGCCGAGCCCTTGTCGCACTCCTCCGGCGGCTGCACCGTGCCGTCGCCGCAGCTCTGCAGCGGGATGTGCTTCTTGCAGTCCGAGCTGCACGAGCCGGCCTGGCCGTTGTTCTTGCCGTCGTCGCACTGCTCGCCGAAGGCGCCGTCGACCGCTTTGTTGCCGCAGAAGGGCGCCGGCATGCAGGCGTTGGTGCACAGCCCGCTGCCGTAGGCCGAGGCGCTGTTGCTCGGGCCCTGATCGCAGGTCTCGGGCGGGTTCGTGAGCTTGGCGTCGCCGCAGTAGTTGGCCAGCACACAGCCGGGGGCGCAGCTGCCGTAGCTGCCGTCGTTCTTGCCGTCGTCGCACTGCTCGCTGCCGTTCTTCACGCCGTCGCCGCAGCGCGGACCGGAGGTGCAGTTTGGGTTGCACTTGCCGTAGCCACCGGTGTTGCCAGCCGTGCCGTCATCGCACTCCTCACCGGGATCGGGGGCTCCGTTGCCGCACTTCAGCTTGCAAGTGGCGCTGCAGGCGCTGCTGGTGGCGCCGTTGCTCGCGCCATCGTCGCACTCTTCACCGTTGCCCGCTTGCAGAGCGCTGTCGCCGCAGCGCGGTCCCAGGGTGCAGCCGGGGCCGCATTTGCCGTAGGCGCCGGTGTTGTTGGCGGTGCCGTTGTCACACTGCTCGCCGTTGGAGACCAACGCATCGCCGCAGTACGGCGCGTACTTGCAGCCGGGCCCGCACTGCTGGCTGCTGCCGCCGTAGGTGACCGTGTTGCTCCCGTTGTCGCAGGTCTCGGGCGGCGCTTGCACGCTCGCGTCGCCGCAGAAGGGCCCCCGCGTGCAGTTCTGGTTGCACTTGCCGTAGGCGCCGGTGTTGTTGGCGGTGCCGTCGTCGCAGACCTCGGTGCCGGCGACCACTCCGTCGCCGCAGAAGGTCGTGCACTGCGAGATGGCGTGCACGAAGTTGCTGAGCGTGAGCTTGTAGTTCGAGCCGGTGGTGTGCCTTTCGGCCTGGAACAGCGCGATCTCGTACATGCCGCCGACGGTCAGGCCGAGGGTGGTCGCCGCGGCGGCGTTCAGCGTGATGCTGCCGTTCTGGGGCGGGTGCAACCCGCCCAGGTCGACGGCGAGCTTGCCGTTGATGAAGACCCAGACGTCGTCGTCCCCGGTGAAGTCGAAGACCTCGGGCGTAGAGCCACCCTGATAGGTGAACACGTAGCGCAGCTCGCTGGTGAAGGCGAAGTTGCCCCCGTTGTAGTTCTGCGCGTTGCCCCATCCGAGGTTGTTCACCGGCAAGAACGCCGAGCTGCTGAACTGGTAGGTGTTGCCGGTGCCCTTCAGCAACGTGAGCAGGGTGGGCGATCCGGTCGGCAGTCCGTTGGTCGTGTAGACCAGCTTGGAGTAGGGGTTCGCTCCCGCCGCGCAGCCTGTCTCGTGGTACCACCAGCAGAACGACGTTGCGTCCGTGAGCTGAACGCCGCACGCGCCCACACCTGTCGTGGACGCGAAGACCGGCTTGCCGTCGGTCCCCAGCGTGCTCTGCACCAGCGCCGTCGTTGGCGTCGCGCAACCGTAGCGCTCGAAGTCCGGGTGCCCGGGTCCCGGCGAGGTCGTGCCGTAGTACAGGAAGTCGCGGTAGAGGATCGGAATGTCGAGCTGGTTGGGTGGCGCTTGTGTCACCACCTGGCAGCTCCAGCCGTTCTCCACGATGCAGGTCGACGAGCAGCCGTCGCCGCTCTGCTTGTTGCCGTCATCGCAGCCTTCTTGCGGGAACTTCAGGCCGTCGCCGCAGACCGGAGTGCACTGGCCGTTGGCGCAGGCGGGGTCGACCTTGCAGTAGGGCGAGCAGCCGTCGTACGGGATCTTGTTGCCGTCGTCGCACTGCTCGAAGCCTTCCTTGATCGAGTCGCCGCACACCGTCGGGTGGCACACGCTCTTCTGGCCCGACAGCACGCAGGCCCAGCCGACCTCGAGCTTGCAGGCGCTGCTGCAGCCGTCGTTCGAGGCTGGGTTGCCGTCGTCGCACTGCTCCAGGCCCGCGACGATGCCGTCCCCGCACTGCTTGGCGATGCATTTGGCTCCGGCGTTCGGGCAGGTCCATCCTGCCTCGAGCATGCAGGTCGAGCTGCACCCGTCCGCCGAGACGGTGTTGCCGTCGTCGCACAGCTCCGTGCCCGCCACCACGGAGTCGCCGCACTTGACGGTGGACACGCAGGGCTGACCCGGCGTCGGGCAGGTGAACAGCGGCTCGATCTGGCAGCTGACCCCGCAGCCGTCGCCCGCGGTCGTATTGCCGTCGTCGCAGCCCTCACCGGCCTCGAGCAGCTTGTTGCCGCAGACCGCGACGGGCACGCACAGCTTGCCGGGCGTCGGGCAGTTGTAGCCCGGCTCGGCCGCGCAGGTCGTCGAGCAGCCGTCGTTCGACGCGGTGTTGCCGTCGTCGCACTGCTCGAGCCCAGCGACGATGCCGTCTCCGCAGGTGTTTGGCGGAACCTTGGAGCAAGGCCCGCCCGTCGGCGGACAGGTGTGCCCGGGCTCGACCTGCGTGCAGTCGGCGCTGCAGCCGTCCGCCGCGCTCGTATTGCCGTCGTCGCAGCTCTCGCCCGGATCGACCTTGCCGTTCCCGCACACCCAGATCAGCACGCAGGGCTTGCCGGGGTTGATGCACGAATATCCCGGTTCGGTCGCGCACACGCCGGAGCATCCGTCGCCCGGCGTGGCGTTGCCGTCGTCGCAGGTCTCGCCCTTGGTCGGTTGCACGATCGAGTCCCCGCAGTACTCGTTCTTTGCACAGGGTTGGCCCGGCGTTGGGCACAGCCATCCGGCCTCGAGCTGACACGCTCCGTCGCATCCGTCGCCCGGCGTGGCGTTGCCGTCGTCACATTGCTCACCGGTGTTCACCGCGCCGTCGCCGCACTTCGCGGTGGTCACCGGAGTGCAGGGCTTTCCCGGGGTGGAGCAGGCGTAACCCTGCTCCACGTTGCAGGTCGCCGAGCAGCCATCGCCGGGTGTGGCGTTGCCGTCGTCGCAGGCCTCGCTGCCGCTGATCAGGCCGTCGCCGCACACGGCGGCGACCGGGACGCAGGGCTGGCCCGGGCTGAGACAGCTGTACCCCGGCTCGATGGCGCACACGCCCGAGCAGCCGTCGCCGGGCGTGGCGTTGCCGTCGTCGCACAGCTCCGGCGTTTCGATGACGCCGTCGCCGCACACCGGCGCTGCGTCACAGTCGCTGCAGCCGCCCGCCCCTCCGCTCGCGTCCGATCCGCTGTCGACGACTATCCCTCCGCCGCTCCCGCCGCTCCCGCCGCTGCCCGAGAGCCCACCGCTACCACCCAACGCTCCGGCTCCACCGGTGTTGGAGTTGTTCACCTCGGGATTGCCTCCGCAGCTCAGGGCGACGAGTGCAGCAAATACGAGCGTGATTCGCGATCTGCGGATGGTGTTCATCTAATCTCCTCAGCGCGCTCGCCCGGCTAGGGCGGCGTGCACACCCCGAAGCCCGGGATGATCTGAAAGCATTTGTACCCTTCGGACTGGCGGCACTCCGCGTCCGAGGCGCAGGGCGGCGAGCAGATGGTGAGCGTCGTGCTTGCGCCACCGCCGGACTGTCCGATCGATGCGCAGCCGGCGACTTCGCCGCACTCCTTGTCGCTCGACTGCGTGTCGCAGGCCTTCGAGCAGAACCCGCCCGGAAAGGTCACCGTCGGAACGGGGCCCCCGCCGATGGTGGTGAAGCACTCTGCCCCCGCGACCGCCGTGCAGTCGGCGTTCGAGCTGCAAGGTTCACCGATCTCGCCGGCCCCGGCGCCCGTCGCGCCCGTGCCGGAGCCGCCCCCTCCGGAGCCGCCCCCACCGGAGCCCGCGCCCGGGGTTGCTCCCTGACCCCCGCCGCCGCCCGCGCCCCCGGCGCCTCCTCCGCCACTGCTCGCACTGCAACCCCCGAGGCACGCCACGATCACAAACAGGACCGAGCCTCTCATGCAGTCAGCATAGCCCAATGTTACCCTCCGGGCGCCATGACGAATGTCTTGCCGATCCGCCGGGTGGTCCTGTTCAAGCACGGTGTGGGATATTTCGAACGCGAGGGAAACGTCGAGGGCGACACCAGCATCGACCTCGCCTTCAAGGCCGCCGAGATGAACGACGTGCTGAAGTCCCTCACGGTCTTGGATCTCGGCGAGGGACACATCGCGAGTATCAGCTACGAATCGACCTTGCCCACGGAAAAGCGCCTGGAAGACGTGGCGATCCGGCTCCCCGAAGGCAACAGCTTGAGCGGCTTGCTCGAGCAAGTGAAGGGCGCGCGCGTGGCGGTGGTCGCGGGCAGCGACCGCGTCGAGGGCGTGGTCGCCGGCATCGAGACGCGCTGGCGCAAGGCAGGCGACGATTCCCTACACGAGCACCAGTTGGTGTTGCTGGTGGGCGGCTCGAGCCTCCGAACCTTCGAGTTGACTGAGGTCAAATCGCTCGATTTCCTCGACGAAGGGCTGCGCAAGGATCTGCAGCACCTGCTCGAGATCCTGATCGGCGCCAAGAAGAAGGATCTGAAGCGCCTCACGATCTTCGCCCGCGGTGACGGCTCTCGGCCCGTGCAGGCGAGCTACGTCGTGGAGACCCCGGTCTGGAAGACCTCGTACCGGGTGATGCTCGGCCAGTCCGAGACCCGCATCCAAGGTTGGGCCCTCGTCGACAACACTCAGGACGAGGACTGGGACGACGTCGCGCTGACCTTGGTCGCGGGCCTGCCCATCTCCTTCGTTCACGACCTCTATGCACCCCGCCATCGCCGGCGCCCCGTGGTCGAGGTTCGAGAGGAAGAGGCCTACGCGCCGCCGATCTTGGAGCAGGCTGCGTACGAGACCGCGGGAGCGGCCGACGAGGCGATGGCCTTTTCCCGCGGTGCGGCGCCGGCCATGCACCGCCCACCGCCGCCTCCCCCCATGCCGGGCATGGCCCGCGCAGCCCCCGCCCCCGCGGCCATGGGGCCGCCGTCGCCCGCGCAGCGATCGCAGGCGCGCGAGCGCAGCGTGCAAGTGCAGACCCGCACGGTAGAGGTGGGCGATCTCTTCCAGTACGTCTTGGATCGGCCGGTGACGGTGAAGCGCAACCAGTCGGCGCTGGTGCCGATCCTCGCGGCGGCGCTCAGCGGCAAGCGGGTGGCCATCTACAACCCCGACGTGCGTGACAAGAACCCGCTCTCGGCCATCTGGCTCGAGAACACCACCGGGTTGACGCTCGAAGGCGGGCCGCTGACGGTGCTCGAGAACGAGGACTACGTCGGCGAGTCCATGCTCGAAACCATGAAGCCCGGCGAGAAGCGCCTGGTGCCCTACTCGGTGGAGCTCGGCTGCGTGGTCGCCGTCGATCACGAGAGCGACGTGAGAGACGTGAACGCCGTGCGCATCGTCAACGGAGTGCTTCATCTCTTGCGCTACAAGATCGCGCGTACCATCTACCGGGTCACGAACAAGACCGCCGCCGTCATGGATCTATTTCTCGAACATCGCTTCGAGCCCCAGTGGAAGCTGGTCGACACGCCGAAGCCTCTCGAGACGACGGAGAGCTTCCAGCGCTTCCGTTTCGACGCGTCGGCCAAGGGTGAGACCCGCTTCGTCGTCACCGAGCAGGGGGACCAATGGGAGAGCGTGTACCTGACCCACACCACGCGCGACCAGCTCAAGGTCTGGGTTGCCAGCCGCTACCTGAGTCCGGCAGCACACGAGGCGCTTGGCGAGATCGTTTCGCTGAACGAGCGCGTCGCCGAGTCCACGCGGCGCCAGGGGGAGCTGCAGGTGCAAATCAACGAAATTGGCGAGAAACAGGCCCGCGTGCGCGAGAACCTGTCGTCGCTACGCGACTCGCGGGACGAACAACGCCTGCGCGAGCGCTACGTCGCCGATCTGACTCGCGACGAAGACGCGCTCGCTCGCCTGAGCGCGGAGCTCGAGCAAGCCCGGCGCGAGAAGCAGACCCTCGACGCCGAGCTTCGCCAGCGCACCTCGACCCTGAAGTTCGACGCGACGCTCTGACTCAGGGCAGGGGTTGCTCGAAGGCATCGCGCTCGGCGCCGGTCTCGTCGAGCGTGCGCCCCTTGATGGAATTCGCACCGACTTCGAGCATCGTCACCTGGAAGAACGCCCCCGAGCTCTTGCGCATGGCGCAGGTCGGACGGTCGGCGTTCTCGTCGACGTCTCCGATGGAGCCGCCGCCGCCGCCCACGGTCAGATAGGTGACGGTCCGGGTCGGATCGGCGCTGGTCGGAACTTCGAAGCGTTCGTACCCGTGCATGTGCCCTTGCACCACCAGCTTCACGCCGTGCTTCTCGAACATGGGCTGGAGCGCGGCGCGCGCGTCGTCAGACTGGCTGGTGTCGCCACAGGTGAGCAAGGGCCGGTGCATGGTGACGATGCTGGCCCGGTATCCGGGCTTCTGGGCCGCGTCGGCCAACTGGGTCTCGAACCACGCAAACTGCGCCGAGCCGGGGGCGAAGTCGCTCTCGGTGTTCAAGAAGAAGAACCAGACGCCGCCGGACTGGGCGCGAAAGTGGGCGTCCTGGCCGTCGAAACCGGCCTTGTCCCAGAAGCGTTGGTAGTACAGGTCGTACTCTTCGGGCCGTTCGTATTCGTGATTGCCGGCCGCAGGTAAGAACGCGCCATTCGCGAACATCGGCGCCATCAGGCCGAACCAGTGTTGCCACGACTCGAGCCCCGAAGCGTAGTACTGGATGTCCCCCGCGTGCAGCGTCAGGTCGTAGCCAGCTTTGCCGGCGACCTCCAGCAGCTTGACGGTGTGCTCACCGAGCCCGGGGTTGGTGTCGCCGATGGCCATGATCGAGTAGCCGGCGCCGCTGGGCCGCGCGGTGCAGAAGCGCCCTTGTCGCGCACCGTCCTGACCGAGCGCGTAGCGATAGCACTTGCCCGCCTCGAGCCCGCCGAGCGCGACGTCGTGCATGTAGTAGGTGCCTTCGAGATCTTGGGGTTGCAGGGTCGCGAGTCCCGCCAAGTATGTGACTGGGATCTGCACGGCCGTCTCCGTGCCCTGCGCCTTCTGGTCGAGCGCCGCAGCTTCGGTGCCCCACGACACCGCGCTCGACGTGCCCGCGCGGCAGGCCTCCCAACGCAACAGCGCGTTGGTCTCGTCGACCTGCATCACCCAAGGACCCTTGCTGACGCCGCTGGCAGGGCACCACTCGATGCCCCCGGCGTCGCCTTCCTTCGACCCTGCTGCGTCCTCCTTGCCACAGGAGCAGAGGAGTCCGAGCGCCAAGAGTGAAAACCAAGCTCGCATGCGCGCAGGATAACGTCAGGGTGGCGACCGTGTGCTCGGGGAGTTAGCGTGGCCCGCATGCGCAGCGCTCTTCTCGCTACATTCTCGGTGCTATCGATGTCCTTCGCCTGTGCCGGCCAGGCTCCGCCTTCGAGCCCCGCCGCTGGCCAAGAGCCCGGGTCCACCCCGGCGACCGTTTCCGCGGCGCCGGCCGCCGCTGACTCGCCGGAGCCCACGACCGACGGCAAGACCCGCTTCACCTTCGTCCTGCCCAAACCCGGCAGTGAGCGCGTCGATCGCGAGAGCTTCGTGCTCGGTCTAGAAATTACCATGACCGAGGGCGCGAAGGTCATCGCCACCGAGAAGAGCGGCGAGGGTAAGAGCAAGCTACGGCACACGACGGTGATGGCCAACGACGGTCGCGCCATCACCAAGAAGAAGGTCCGCTACGAAGAGCTGAACCAGATCGTCAAGAAGGGCGACCGCGAGCAGCGCATCCCCAGCCCGCTCACGGGCAAGAGCTACGTGATCTCCCTCGAGCAGGGCAAGGTGCTGATCACCGCGGCCGACAGCAAGGCCGTCAGCGACGTCGAGCGCGAGGCTCTGCTCGAGGACAACAAGGAGTTCGGCAAGCCGCCCCAGTTCGCCAGCTTCGTGCCCAAGCATCCGCTGGCACCGGGCGAAAAGTTCACACCGCCCAAGGAGGTGCTGGCCGAGATGTTCGGTGCTGGCGACGGCGCCGGCGACAAGAGCTACGGCGACGTTGAGTTCACCTTTGTCGGCGCCGAAGAACGCGCTGGCAAGAAGGTCGGCAAGTTCGAGTTCACGATGACCATCACGGACAGCCGCCAGGGGGCCACGACTACCATCCAAGCGAAGGGAGCGGTGCTCTTGCTGCTCGACAGTGGATGGCCCCTCGAGCTCGTGCTCCGCGGTCAGGTCACCGTTTCGGCGCCGGGCGACAAACCCAAGCGCAAGGTCGCGGGCAAGGGCCTGCTCGAGATGAAGATCGCGGCGGAGTACCGCTGACTCTTGCTGGGGAGTGTCAGCAGCGACCTGGCTCAGCACACCAGGACGGCAAGGTGACCAGAGCGGAGCTGACGGCCGCCCGGAAGAGCGGTCAGATCGCACCGATGAAGCAGAAGCAGGCCGCCTTCGACGACGACGACGGCCCAGACGACGAGTGACGAGTGACGAGTGACGAGTGACGCCGGGGGGGCTCGCGATGGCGACGTGCGAACACAAGTCGTCGGCTCAGCGCCCCAACCCCGACACAGGTACGAGCTTCCGCAGCCGGTTTGCTGTTCAGGGGACCAGGAAGCTGGCGAAGGCCAAGCCCGCGCCCACCGACCCGCCGCCGATCACGGAGCTGCTGGCCCAGGCCGAGGCGTGGCAGCGTGAGCTGGACGAGGGGGCGGTGAAGAGCCGGGCCGCCATCGCAGCGAGGCCCAGTTCGCCAGCTTCCTGCCGAAGCACCGCCGGCACCGGCGTGCTCGGCTGAAGATCGCGGCGGAGTACCGCTGAGTCGCCTGGCGAGTCCCGCCCCTTCGGGCATCGCGCAGCGCGTCCGACAGGGGAGATCTGCGGGCGGATCGAATCTCTCAAAGGATGCGCTGCGGGCTGCCTGGACCAAAGGCTGATACACTCGGGCATGCCTCTCAAGTTACGGCCTTGTCCAAGCTAGGTCGAAAGCAGTAGAAATCAACTTGCCGAGTGGATCAGTTTCCGAGCGGCCAACTGGATCAGTTTCCGAGCGGCCTCGACCTCCGGGCAGGTCAGTCGCTGGGGCATGGTGCGCGGACAGCTTGGGCGGTGATCGAGAGTGCAGGTTTCCTCTGCTCGACACCAAACGTGATAGCGAGCTGCCGAGAGCCGAAGCCCGCCGTCCTCGTCAGGATCTGCGTCCAGAGAGACAACGCTCCCCATGCCTCGTCGGATCCAACTCAGCGCTGTCGATCGCGGGATGCCGAGCTCCGGGAACAGGTCCGGGTTTCGGGTCCGTACGGAAAAGAGCGAGTGTTTTCGCCTCGTGCAATTGCATCGTGATGGCTACAGGATGTTCCGCGCCGTAGCTGTGCGAAAACCAGCTTCCAGGTGGCGGCATGGTCCTGCGAAATGGCACTGGGTAGATTCTGATCGATTCCGATCGGTTGCCCTCTTCAGGGACTCCCCAGGGCCGTCGCCGCCGCTGCACTCCTTCGAGTATCGCGCAGCGCGTCGCGGAGTCGGTCTTCAGCTCGTCTTCAGGCCGGCGCAGGGGTCAGGGCGCACCCCCCATCTTCGTCGAGCTGGCGCAACCCTTGGTGAACCCGAGGGCCGCGCACGCGACGTGCACGAGCTTGCCCGCGTTGCAGAACACGACCGAGTCGCCATCGCACGACTTCAGATGGTTCATCGGGTCGCACTCGCTCGCCACGCCGCAGAACGACGTGCCCAACGCGGTCTGGCATGAGAATCCCTGTCCGAAGCAGGAACAGTCGAGCAGGGCGCGTTTGCCGAGCACGCAAGCATCCAGCAAATTGCCGTTACAAGCCACACCGGCGTAGGCGATGTCGAAGTAGGTGTTGTCCGACACGCACGCAGCTCCAGTGCCTTCACACCCGGTCTGCCCCAGCGAAGCGTCCGAGACGCATTGGAGGCCGAACTCGGCGCACGCTGGTCCTCTAAAGACGTGGTCGTCGCAGTGAACAGGGCGACCTGCCGGGTCGCAGCTCTCTTGGAAGCCCACGACGTCGCACGGCGGGTGGCCGGCGACGTCGCATTCCCCCGCCTGGCATGTGCCGCCCGCCTTGGCGCAATCCCAAAGGAAGTCTCCATCCGCGTGACAGGTCACGGCGACATTGCCCTTGCAGGTTCCGCACGTGTCCGCGCTGGTCTTCGGCGCTAGCCCATAGCAGTCAAGGACACCGGCGCAGCCAATGGTGACGCTGGCGAGGCACTCGACGAAGTTCGTGGCCAAGTACTGATAGCCGCCGAGCGTGCCTCGCAGGTAGCTCTGCGTCCGCCAGAATCCATCGTCCGACAGGCACGAGTTGAGCGCCACCGCCGCGCGAGCGATCAGCGTTTCATCGACGAATGTCTGAGACGCGGGGCAGTTCGCGCCGCCGCCTGTCCCGCCGCCTGCAGCCCGAGAGCGTGGCCGCGGTAAACCTGCAGTCTTTCGCGTCCACGGCCTCCAAGTTCGCACCGGCCAAATTCGCACCGGAGAGGTTCGCCGCCCGCAGATTGGACATCCGCAACGACGCACCCTTCAACTCGGCGCCCGAGAGGTCGAGCTCTTGTAGGTCGGCGCCGTCCAATTTGGCTTTTGCGAGTCCGTCGGCGTCCCTGAGGTTCGTTCCGGTCAAGTTCGCACGCCACAAATCCGCACCGGCCAAGCGTGCCCCCGCGAGGTTCGAGCCGACGAGATCCGCATAGCGGAGGTTGGCCTGCTCGAGGTTCGCACGTTCCAGCCTCGCCTCGCGCAGCTCGACCTGCTGCGCGTTGACGCCAGACAGATCCGCGTCGGTCAAGACCGAGTTGGAGAGGCGTGTCCCGCGGAGCGATGCACGGCTCAGCTTGGCGCGAGACAACACCGCACGCGCCAACTGGGCGCCGCTCGAAATCACAGCCGGTCAGGTCGACTGCGTCGGTGAGTGCTGCCGCCGGCGACGCCTTCGCAGCGACGGCGGAGTGCGCTGCGACGGGTTGCGCGGCCGACTGAGCGGGGCCAGCGATTGCGGATGTCGATTTCGCTTTGACGGCGCTCGAACTCACCGCGCTGGCTACGAACGCTGAGGCGGAGGGAACAGCCGCCTTGGTCACGACTGGGGCGGGTGCCGGCGTTGGCTCGGCCTGCTTGATGGGTTTGATGGTCTTGTCGTCGCTCATGTCGCCCTCGGAACCCGCCACCGTGCCACGCCGAAAGGCCGCAGTTGCAGCCCTTCGCGCGCCCCGGGACCGCGGTCTCCGGAACCGGTGTTTGGCCTCTTTCTCGGCGAGGAGGCCCCTCCACCAACCCGGGTGGCCAAGGCCCCGCTCGATCGGCGGACGCGGCGGGGAACGCGCCCGCGCGGTGGTTGGTCGTGTCCTCCATTCCTCCGTGGAGCATCACGCCGCGGGAGGCGGCGTGATGGGGCCGGTGCTCGTGGTGCGCTCGCGTACGAGCTCAAACGGAACTCGAAGCGCAGCTGCTCGATCCGGTTCTGCTCGACGAGATCGATCGCGTGCGCCAGTGGGGTGGTCGCCCCCTGAACCGCTTGCCCGGGTGTGAGGGTGTATCGGTGTCGAAGGACGACGCCACGCAGACGCTCCCTCGCTCAGGCGAAGGGGGAAGCGTGGTTCAGCAACACCTGTTCCTGATTTGCGAGAGTGGGCATCCGCACCGGGGTGGGGCGCGGCATGCCTTGCAGGCGGTGGACCGCGTGCAGATTGGGCGCGGAGATCCGGGTGGCACTCGACGGGAGGGTGGCGGGCTGATCCTGCAGGTAGCGGACTCCGCTATGTCTTCGCGGCATGCGACGCTCAGGCAAGCATGCCAACCCTCGCCTGGCGCAAAGCGGCTTTTCCCGATCCTTTCGTGCGCTTGTGCGCCGCGCCGACAGACGTGAGTGCGCGGCGCGAAGTCGAAATACGGTACCGAGCAGGGCTTTGCCGGCGGCAATGATCCGGCGAACCGCGAAGATCTGTGGTGGAGCGGCTACAACCAAGCTAGCCCGGACTACCAGTGGGTGCGCCGCCTCGCGCGCATTCGCCGCTCGTACAAGGCCCTGACCCACGGAGATCTGAAGGTCACCTGGGCCAGCGATCGCACGTGCAAGGAGAGCGACGCGGGCATCTTCGCTTTCAAGCGCGCTGGCGGCGATGCGGGAGACGCCTACGCGCTCATGGTGTTCAACACCAACTCCGCACAAGAGAGTTCGACTCAGTTCAACGGCGCGGGCATGGCGGTGGGCGCGCCCGGCGGCACGGGCCTGGTCAACGTGCTCGAGCTTTGCTCGCTGCATCTGGACCACACGGCGAGAGGGGTCCGGGAATGTCGCGGCAATCTAACGAGGAACTACCGCCACCTTCAGGCCACCCTCGGGTTGAAGCGTTACCCCGGCATACTCACGCCGCGCGGGCATGACCGGCTTCAGTCTGCAGCGCTTGGAGACCTCCGACAGAACGATCACGGCCTCGACGAGCGCGAAGTCTCTTCCAATGCACTGTCTCGGACCGGTTCCGAAGGGGAAATAGCTTCCCTTGGTGATGCCCTGGTCGAATCGGTCAGGCTCAAAGCTCTCCGGATCGGACCAATACGCCGCGTGACGCTGGGTGACATACGGACTCAGCAGAACGAGCGTGCCTTTCGGTAACCACTTGCTGGATCCCCGACCGGCCGTTGAGCTCCTGGACACCAGCCAGGCCGGTGGGTACAGGCGCAGGGCTTCCGACACGGTGTTCCTTGCAGTTCGCAGAGACGCCGCTGCCTTGCCGGGATCGATCTGGCTGCGGTCGGCCTCATGCGCGAGCCGGTCTTCGAGGTCGGGTCGGTTGGCGAGCAACGACCAGCACCAGGTCAGTGCGCTCGCAACGGTCTCATGTCCGGCAATGATCATCGTGAGCATCTCGTTCCGCACGCCGGCGGGGGATATCCGCTGCTCCTGCTCAGCTGCGATCAAGAGGTCGAGCAGGTTGGCTTCATCACCGGTTGGCGCTGCTCGTCGGCGTGCGTCGATGATGTCCAAAATCGCCTGATCGAGGAGGTTCAGTGAACGGAGAAATCGACGGTGTCTCCAGGGTGAGGCCCACGAAGGTACTCCGGGGATGGAGCGCGACCGGTGAATGAGATGGTCGAGGACACCGACGGTTGCCTCCACGAGTGCGGGTGAACGATCGTCGGGAGCCATGCCAAACAGAACATCCAATACGACGTCGAGGCTGAGCCGCATCATCTCCGAGGCGACGTCGACCTGTCGTGCGTTGGCTGCGGTCCAACGCTGCCACATCCGTTCTGTCGCCCGGGATGTTGCGTGTGCTACCAGGGCCAGCCGCGAATGGTGGAATGCTGGCTGCTGAATGCGTCGCCTTTCGCGCCACAAGGTGCCTCCGGAAGTAAGCAGTCCGTCACCGGTCACCTCGCTCAGCAATCGATACTGAAACGTCGTCTTGTCGTAGATCCGGTGGCCTTCGACCAGGACGTGCTGCACATGGGTCGGCTGAACACCGATGACAAACTGCCATCGTCCCACGCCAAACCAGACGACATCTCCATGCTCACGAACAAGCTCCAGGAGAAACTCATGCGGTCTGTCACGAAACTGCCGCAGGCCGGACAGCGACGGCTTGACCGACGGTCCTCTCCAGTCCTCTGGAATCGACGTGTTCACGAGGCTGAACATAGGCGTTCCGAGGCCCGACCGAAATCGGCCGGGAACCGCTGTCGCAGAAGCCTCAGTTACCCAGGCCGAATCTGGTGGGGGCGCCGCGTCGTTTTGCGTTGATAGCCGCTTCGCTTGCGACTTCAACGCCGCGTTCAACACATCCCAGTCCTCGATCGGCAGCGGGCAGAGCAGTGCCCATGTCGCTCGAGAAGACCATCGGGTGTCACTCGCCAGGGACTTCTCGGGACAGTCGCAGAGCGTGTCGCGCGTGGGGCATGACACCTCGTTCCGAGACTGCGCTCTGAGGACCGCTCACCCGCTGGCGTAGGCCGAGCGCACGATCTCGGCGTCGCGAGCTGCATGTTGCTCGTGCCCTCGTAGATCTTGCCGATCTTCGAGTCGCGGAACAGCTTTTCGACCGGGTACTCCTTGGTGAACCCGACGCCGCCCATTGGCTCGACGGCGAGGCTCGCGCTGCGCTCCGCGACCTGTGACGCCAGGAGCTTGGCCATGGCCGCCTCCTTGACGAAGGGCTGACCGGCGTCCTTCGGGCGCGCGGCGTTGTAGACCATGAGCTTGGCGGCCTCGATCTCCGTCGCCATCTGCGCGTACTGGAACTCCATGCCCTGAAACTCCGCGACGGACTTGCCGAACTGCTTGCGCTCGACGAGGTGCTTCATCGCGTAGTCGAGAGCGCCCTCGGAGAGCCCCAACATCTGCGCGCCGATGCCGATGCGCCCCTCGAAGAGCGTCTCGACGGCGATCTTGTAGCCAACGCCGACGTCGCCCAAGACGTTCTCGGCTGCGACTTCGCAGTCTTCGAGCACGAGCTCGGTGGTGCTCGAAGCCCGGATGCCGAGCACGCGCTTTTGTCGACGACCCGCTGGTCCCCATCGACAACTCTCCCACCTTGCGCGAGTTCCAGAACGTCGCCAAGCTGCGCCTCAACATGCTCTTCGCCGGCAGCGCCGCAGGCGCCCACCGCGCCTGCGTGCTCATCGGCATCATCGCCACCTGTCGCGCACAGCGCGTCCCCGCACAAGCCTATCTCTCCTGGGCCTTCGAGCGCCTCGGTACCCACCGCGACGTCTTCGCGCTGCCCCTCGATGCCCTGACCCCGGCCGCCTTCAAAAAAAACCTCGCCTGAGCCCCATGCACGATTCATTGCGCCGCGCATCCCGGCGTCGCTGATCGGTCACTCCACAGGCAACACCTGGGCGCGCTGCTCGAGACCGTGCGCGACGGTCGACCTGAAGCAGGTCAACCGCGTCCTAGTTTAGCCGCACTGGCGCAAGGAGGTTGACCTCCCGCAACAGCGACTCGCGACAAACGGCAACCGCCATCGTAGTGCCGACCAGCGCTGCGACTGCGGTGGTCGTTTCGAGCCCCGAGAACCACGATCGTTTCGGTCACGAATTACAATGCCAGCACGGCCTAGCGGGATCTCGGGCGTGGGCACGGCGGGGCCCGTGGTCGCAAGGCCCGCGCCAGGGACTGGTGTGTCGCAAAGATCCTAATTCAGCGTGGGATCGTTTCAGTGCGCCAAGCGTCTGTTTCAGTGCGAAAAGGTCACCGAAGGTTTTCGCTACTATGCCTGCTCCATCGAGGACTCGCTGCGGGTCTTCGATTCAGGTGACATGAGTGCGCTCACCACGCTCTGCCGACGGGCCGCCACCCATGCGGCCTCTCCTCGAAGGGAAGCTGTCGAACCGCATGACGTGGTGGTGCCGGGGGCGATGGTCGCCGCCGCAGCGCTCGATACGGAGGACGTGCAGCTCTGCCAACCGTACCGCATCGTGCGCCGCCGGGCTCCGCGGGTGGCCGCGCCTCACCGCTCCGACCCAGCATGCGATGGCCGCCTGCAGATCCCCCGAGGCCGCGTGTGCGTATCGCTGCGTCGTCGAGAGGTCCGCGTGCCCGGAAAGGCCTCGGCCGCCGCCGCCCTGATGGCCGAATCCCGCAGCGGTCCGGCGGTCTCAACCACTGCGACGAAAGTTCGTACACACGTCGTAGGTTGGCGCCCCCGGCACGAATCGAACGTGCGACCCACGGTTTAGGAAACCGTTGCTCTATCCCCTGAGCTACGGGGGCAAGGAGCCACTCTTCTAGCTCAGTAGGCCCTGGGCGACCAGCCGTGGGATTGAGCTCAGGCGCTCAAGCGGCTATCGTGGTGGTTGGCTTTGTCGGAGGTTCACTTGCACGGATGGCTCGCTTTGGTGCTCGGGGTCGGTACCGCGTGGGTCGCGGCCGCGGCCTGCACCGTTGATGCGGTGAGCCTCGAAGGCAAGAAATGCCCATGCGCGGAGGGCTACGTGTGCGACCCGCCCACCAAGACCTGCGTGGCGGGTGGACTGTCCTCCGGCGGCGTCGCGGGCAAAGACGGGGGTTCTGGCGGAGTCTCCGCGCCGGCGGCGCCTCCGGCAGCGGTGGGCTCGCGGGTGACGGCGGGAGTGGAGGGAGCGGCGGCGGACTCGGCGGCACCGGCGGTGGTGGCACCGGCGGTGGTGGCACCGGCGGCACCGGCGGCTGCCTGAGCACGCAGAAGCTGTGCAGCGGAGCCTGCGTCTCGAAATTGAGCGCGACGTACGGGTGCAGCTCGACCTCGTGCAGTCCTTGCCCGAGCGGCCAGCCCAACGCGACCCCGTCCTGCCTATCTGGGCTTTGCAGCATCAGCTGCACCTCGTCTACCTGGGGCAACTGCGACGCCAACAACTCCAACGGCTGCGAGACCCCGTTGAACGCCAGCGGACCGACTGCGCACTGCGGAAAGTGCAACCGCAGCTGCTCGAACAACCACGCAGCGGCGACCACCTGCACGACCGGAAGCTGCTCGCCGCTCTGCACCGATGGCTACGGGAACTGCAACGAGACCTCCAAGCCGTTGCCCGACGACGGCTGCGAGACGGCGCTGGGCAACACGACCGGCCACTGCGGTGTGTGCGGCAACTCGTGCAGTCTTCAGGGCGGTACCCTGTCGAAATTCAGCTGCGCGGAGGGCAAGTGCGGCTGGCAGCACCGCCTCCCAGTGCGAGGCCTCGAACGGCCTGTCGGGGGTCAGCTGCAATTCTGTCCTTCATCTCTGCGTCTGCGAGGGCAGTATCTGTGGGCAGGGCGAGGTGTGTACCAAGGAGGGGCCAAAAGCCATCTGCAGCTGCAACGGTGGCGCCGCCTGCCCCACCGGTTCGATCTGCTGCGGCACGGGCTGCAAGAACCCGCTCACTGACGAGGACAACTGCGGGGGCTGCGGCCGGAGCTGCGGCCCCGCGCAGACGTGCAACAACGGCGCTTGCTTCGGTTGAACGCCGCCCGCGGCTGCGGGCGAGCCGGGCAGGGTCGGGTCAGAGCACGAAGTTCTCGAGCAGGATGACGCCGATGCCCATCAGCGCGCCACCGGCGATGAGCCCGGCGCAGATGGGCTCCATGTTCTTCACGAACACCTGGTGCGCGGTGCTCTCCTCCTTCTCGAGCACGCGCTCGGCGAGCCAGAACAAGAACGAGCCGAGGAACATGGCGAGGCAGGTGTTGAACGGGATCACGAACGCCAGGCCGATGCCGACGCCGGAGAGCCAGAACCGGCCCTTGGTTGCGACCCTGCCGATCTCGAGCACGATGCCGACGAGGGCGCCGATCAGCGCTGTCCAGCGCGCGCTGACCTCGAGGTTCGACAGGCCCCGGGTCAGCACCTCGGCGACGGCCTTCCAGATGGTCGCGCCGGGCATCGGGTACTGGTCCGTGATGAGGTTGGCCGGTCCGTTCCGCAGGAACACCAGGTAGAAGACCGGCACCGACACCAGCGCGCCGGCGAAGATGCCCAGCACGTGGCCGATGGCCTGGTGCCGCGGCTTGCCGCCGAGCATGTAGCCCGGCTTGATGTCCATCAGCAGGTTCGAGGCGTTGCTGGCGACCTCGGCGGTGATGCCCGCGGTCATCAGGTTGGTGGTGATGTTGCCCGGCGCGAGCACGCCGTAGGTGAGCTGCGTGAGCTTGCCCAGCGCGCCGGTCGGGCGTGATCGAGGTGAGCGCCGTCGAGTTCACCGCGATCAGCGTGAAGACGAAGATCAGCGGGATCGCGATGATGCCCATCCAGACTGTCACGTCGAAGAAGTGGTGCGGCCAGCGCACACGACGATGCCGCCCACGACCGGGATGCCGATCACGAAGACGCTCATCGGCAGCTCGATGTCCTTGAGCACGTCGCTCTGCTTGCTCGGATCCTTCTTGCCGAACAGACCCTTGAAGGCGCTGATCAGGATCTGCGGCTTCGAGAAGAACGCGAACAGCGACGCCGTCGTCATCATGGCCACGCCGCCCCACAGCGCCCACATGGTGATGGCCCGGAAGCCGTAGGTGGTGACCCCGTCGCTCACCTTGCCGTGGATGTCCCCGTTGCCGATGGCCCAGGGCGCGAGGACGCAGTAGTTGATGCACGGCGCCGATCATCAGCGAGACGCCGGTGCGGATGCCCATCAGGCCGCCGGCGGCCATCATCACGAAGTCGGTGTCGGGGCGGACGGTCAGCTGCCGCAGATCGACCCCGCCGATCTTCGGCGTCGTGAGCTTGTAGACCCAGTCGTCGAGATACTCCGGCACGTGTCAGGAAGGTCAGCTTGCAGCTTCTTCGTGATGGCTTCGCTCTGAGCCACCTTGAGCAGCGCGGCCAGGCCGCCGGTCACGACCAGGATCTTGGCCTTGAGCAAGCCCGCTGTGGCGTCGCCGGTGTGCAGCGCGTCCATCACGACGCCGGCGGCGCGGCCCTCGGGGAACGGGTGCTGCTCGTCGTTGATGAAGCGCCGCTTGAGCGGAAAGGCGAACAGCACGCCCAGCACCGCGAGCGCGATGATCCAGATCATGGTGGTCATCATCGGGATGACGTTGCCGGTGACCATCATGTAGGCCGCCAGGCTGGAGATCAGCGGCGCCGTCATGTAGCCGGCCGCGGTGGCGATCGACTGCATGCAGTTGTTCTCGAGCAGCGTGAACTCGCTGCCGAGCCCGAGGCCGCGACAGGATCTTGAACATGGCGAAGGCCAGGATCACCGAGGTGATGCCCACGCCGAGCGTCCAGCCGGTCTTGGCGCCGACGTACAGGTTGGTCAGCGACAGGAGGCCGCCGAGCATCATGCCGGTGAGCGCCGAGCGGAGGGTGAGCTGGGGCATGTCGCCCTTGAAGACGTTCTCGAGCCACCAGCGGTCCTTCTGCTCGAGGGTCCAGGTGCGGATCTGTTCGTCCGTGAGCTGTGGCAGCCCGCCCACGCGCGCGCCGTGGTCGCCGCCGTCATCGCGGCCGTCATCGAGGTCCGAGGCCGACTGGTCGCCCGAGTCGCTTGCCTCCGCCGCCTGCTCGCTTCCCTCCGCCTTCTGCTGCCTTCCCTCTTCGTCGCTCATGGCGGCGCTCGATGCCATCGGCCCCCCGGCGCCGCAAGCGGAGTCCGTGCCAAGCGACGCCCAGCTCGGGTCACCGCGCTGCTTTTCCGGGCTCAGGCCTTGTCGAAGCGGTGCAGGCCGCTGATGCGACAGAACGAGCGGAGCGCGACCTCAGCCTCGTGGCTCAGCGCCAGGAAGCGCAGGGCGACGCGGTTCTTCTCGCAGCGGGTGACGACAGCCTGGGCCTCGATCGCGTAGCCGATCGGGAGCTCGAAGTAGACCTCGACGGTCTCACCCGGACGGAGCGTGAGTTCGCTCTCGACCGCCAGTCCGGCGCGCGAGACGTCGAGCCCACGACCCGGACGCGACGCCGCCTCGGTCTCGATCATCACCGGACGATCGAGCTTCGCGCGGCGATCGGCGCGACGGTCGGGACGAGCGCCGGGGCTCTCGACCTGGGGCGGTGTGTGCGGCATGTACCCATCGATAAGCAGGGCTCGTGCCACGGCGACCCCCGCCGCTGCATTGTCGCGAGATCGGGGTGGGGCGGGGCTTTCCCTACACGTCTGCGCTGCCTCGGTGTTGAAAAGATTGCGGGGCGGCGCGGGGTTTGCGCGACCGGTTACCGCGCCTTGCGCTTCGTCGCTTTGGTCTTACTGGACCTCGTCGCTTTGGCCTTACCGGACTTCGTCGCCTTGGTCTTACCGGACCTCTTCGCGCGTTCGCTCAACCACGCGCCGAGCGGCGTCCAGTAGTAGTCCTTCCAACCTTGGCTGATGCCCTTGTGATGTGAGTCGGGCACTCCGTGATGAGTGAAGACCAAGCGCGTTCCGCCCGTGCCCGCTCGCTTCAATTCGAAGCGCGCGATGGACCACGCTCCGTCGCTCCAGTCGTTGGCGCGCCACGCTTGCACGATGCGCTCGCCCTTCGACAGCTCGATGTTGAAGCCGACGATGTACGCGTCGTAGGCGCTGAAGGTGCCGCCGACCTTGCCGTCGTTGGTCGCTCGGCTGCCCGTCATGAGGGCGTGCTGCTTGGCATCGACCAGCGCGCGGTAGACGACCGCGGGCGTTGCGTCGAAGGTGACGGTCTGAGTGATGTCTTTCGCCATGAGCATTCCTCTGTGACTTTTTCGCTATAGCAGCGTTGGGCACTCGACGGAAAACGGCTATGCTCCGCCCAGCCATGCCCCGCCGCGAGAACGATCGTTTCCAAGTCTGGATCCCCGTCAAGGTCGACGCCCTCCGCGAAGGCATCGCCGTGACGCACGATGCCAGCAGTCGCGGGGTCCTCATGCTCACCGCCAGCACCCTCGACCCGGGGGCGCCCATCGAGGTCTCCCTCAAGCTGCCCGACCAGGCGGTGCCCAAGCGCGTCACGGGACGAGTCGTTCGCGTGGAGAACAACGAAGCCGATCCACATGGTCTCTGGCCGCATCGCATGGCCATCGAGTTCGACGAGGTCGTGCCGGAGCTCGAATGGGTGGTCGGAGCGTCGACCGCGCCCAGTCGTCGCAAAGATCCGGAACGTAGCGACTCCTGAAGGGCGCCATGTCCCAGAGCATGCCACCGCCTGCGTCGCCGCCGGAGTCGCCCCAGACTCCCGGGGAATCCACATCCGCCGGACGTCCGTCGTGGAAGGGTTGGGTCATCCTCGCGCTCCTGCTGGCCAGCTTCTGGGCCTGGCAGTACTTTGGCTCGGTCAGCGAGCCTCATCCGGAGATCAGCTACACGCAGCTCTACCGCCTCGCGGACGAAGGCAAGGTCCGGAACGTGACGCTGCGTGGTCAGCAGGTCACCGGTAAGCTCAAGCAGAAGGAGAACATCGAGGGTCGTCCCATCGAGACCTTCAAGTCGATGGTTCCCAGCCAGGACGACCGGGACCTCTTGCCGCTGCTCCGGGGCAAGAGCGTCGAGGTCTCGGTGAAGAGCGAAGAGCAGCCCTTTGCGCTCCAGCTCTTGGTGAATTTGATCCCCTTTGCCTTGATCATCGGGCTTTGGGTCTGGTTCTCGCGGCGCGCTTCTCGCATGATGGGGTCGGGCGGGCCCTTCGGCGCGGGCGGCATGCTCAAGAGCCGAAAGCACCGCTTCGAGCGCGAAGGTCAGGTGAACGTCACCTTCGACGACGTCGCCGGCCTCGCCTCGGCCAAACAAGATCTGCTCGAAGTCGTCGAGTTCCTGCGCCACCCGGAGCACTTCCGGCGCCTCGGCGGCAAGGTCCCGCGCGGCATCCTGCTGGTGGGCCCGCCGGGAACGGGCAAGACCTTGCTGGCTCGCGCCGTCGCGGGCGAAGCCAAGGTTCCGTTCTTCTCGATCAACGGCTCCGAGTTCATCGAGCTCTTCGTCGGGGTCGGGGCGGCGCGCGTGCGCGAGCTGTTCGAGGAAGCCAAGAAGGTAGCGCCCGCCATCCTGTTCATCGACGAGATCGACGCTGTCGGGCGCTCGCGAGGCGCCGGCATGGGCGGTGGCCATGACGAGCGGGAGCAGACCCTGAATCAGCTCTTGTCCGAGATGGACGGGTTCTCGCGCAACGATCTGACCATCGTGCTCGCGGCCACCAATCGCCCCGACGTGCTCGACTCGGCCCTCCTGCGACCGGGGCGCTTCGATCGGCGCGTGATGGTGGATCGCCCCGAGTGCGCGGCTCGCCGCGCCATCCTCGTGGTCCACACCAAGGACAAACCCCTGGCTCCCGAGATCAACTTGGACTCCGTCGCCAGGAACACCCCGGGGTTTTCCGGCGCCGATCTGGCAAATTTGGTGAACGAGGCGGCCCTCGGCGCGACGCGACGCGGCGCTGATTTCATCGAGCAGAGCGACTTCTTGGCGGCCTACGACAAGATCGTGCTCGGGGATCCGCGAGAGACGAAGCTCGACCCCCACGAGAAGAAGCGAGTGGCCGTGCACGAGGCTGGGCACGCCGTGGTTGCGCACTTCACGAAAGACTCCGAACCCCTCGAGCGCGTGACCATCATCCCGCGCGGCATGGCCTTGGGCGTGACCCAACAGACCCCGGGCGCGGATCGCCACATCATGACGCGAGCCGAGCTCTCCGCGCGACTGGTCATGCTGATGGGGGGGTACGCCGCCGAGAGCGTCGTCTTCGGTGACGTCTCGAGCGGAGCTGCCAACGATCTGCAGAAGGCCACCGACATCGCCTTCAAAATGGTGGCTCACTTCGGCATGAGCGAGCGGGTGGGCCCCGTGTATCACGAGCACCGAACCGAGCATCCGTTCTTGGGTCAACGGCTCGCCATCGAAGGAGGCACGAGTGACGCGACGGTGCACGTCATCGAGGAAGAGACGCGGACTTTCTTGAGCGAGGCGGTCGAGCGCGCAAAGCTGCTGATCGGCGAGCGGCGGGCCGAACTCGACCGCATGGTCGATGCGTTGCTGGAGGACGAGACCCTCGATCGCGATCGGATCGTGGCGCTCTTCGACCCCCCCACGGGGACGGCTTGAGGCGACTCGGGCTCGCGGCGCTGATCTCGCTGGCCACCGTCGGGATCGGCTGCGGGGCCCTGCGCACGCTGGCCGGAGCCAACACGGTCGATCTGGAGGGCGCCGACGTGAAGTCGATGAGCGTCGACATCCGAAAGCGCGAGAAGACCATTTGTCCGCGAGAGCGCGTGCAAATGGCGGTGTTCGCGGACGTCGTGCTTGCCGGCGAGGCAAAGGTCGAGAAGCTCGAGACTTGGGGCGGCGAGGCCGGGGCCAACAGAAACGGCAAGCTCGACTTCGACGACTTCGCATTTCACAGCGAGCACGGCGGTTTCGATGCGAGCGGCTGGTTCACGCCCAAGGCCGACGTGCTAGCGACGGCCGCGCAGGAAATCAGCATCACCAGCGTGTACCGACGGCGCCCCGACAAGTTCTCCTTCACCACCACCTACAAGCCGGACTACCGCTGCATTCGCGAGGCGGGAGCCGAGGGGTCCATGGGACCGACGGGTCGCGCGGGCGAGGGCGGGCGCAGCGGCGAGTCCGGTTCCTCGGGCTCATCCAGCAGCGCGGGTGGATCCGGCCGTGACGGATCGCCGGGTTCGCCCGGCGGTCCCGGCGGCCAGGGCGGAAATGGACCCGAGCTGGTCGTCCGGGCGACCTTCGTCAAGACGGCGTTCTACGACAAGCTCGTTGCAGTTCGGATCGAAGGCGCGGTGAGCGATGTCGTGCTCTTTCATCCCGAAAGCAAACTGGTGATCGTCGCGCGGGGCGGCGCGGGTGGTGGCGGCGCGGGCGGTGGGCGTGGGGGCGACGGTGGGAGCGGGGGCGGCGGCAGTCCACCCGGCGCCGGCGGCACGGGAGGGCCAGGCGGGAACGGTGGCAACGGTGGCAGCGGTGGTCCGGGCGGTCGCATCGAGCTGATCTTCGACGAGCGATTCCCGGAGCTGGGCGGACTCATCGCTCTCGACGTGGGCGGCGGCTCTGCCGGGGCGAGTGGAGCGGGAGGACGCGGTGGCTCGGTCGGCCGGGGCGGGAGCGGATCCGGGACGCATCCGGCAGGGGCAGATGGAAATGAGGGAGTCGAGGGCGCGTCGGGCGCCAGGGGAAATGCGGGGCCCCCCGGCGTGGCGTCGAAGCGCCCGGGCGCGACCGCCGAGCGGTTTCAGAATTATTCGAACCTCACGGTGCTCTGATGTGGACCCGCCGGGAGCTCCTCATCGAGAGCCTGGTGGTCGGCGTGCTGGGCTGTACGCCTCGGCAGCCCGAAACGCCGCTGGCACACCTGCACGGCAAGGCCTGGGTGTCCGGCTCCTACACTCACTACGCCGAAGCCTATTTGAAGGTGGAGAGAAGCGCGCGGGCTGGCAGCTTTGACGCTTACCGCGTGCTTGCGCAAAAAGGCATCGTCGCCCTCGACGCCCTGCAGCAGCGCGAGGTCGCCTTCTTCGTGCGCGTCGCCGACGACAACTCGCGATTCCGAGTCGAGCGCATCGTGCCCGAACGGCTGACCTTCACCGCTGACATGTCCGCCGCGGATCGGGAGCGTGCCACGCGCGGCTGGAAACTCGCGCGCGATCACGTCCACACCGACTACGACGAGATCCGCCGCCTGGACTTTGCGCTCGGCTCGTTGCTGTCGCAGTTGGTGAGGGTCCGGCGCGCCATCGACGAAGGCCGCGAAGAGCAGTATCGCCTGGTTCGGCAGCTCGACACGCTCGACTCGGGGGGAGCCTTGCCCTTTGCGTTGCCGTACCAGGTTGGCCGGCAGGACTACCACTCGGTGCTGCTGCTCGTCCTGGCGCGCATCGAGTCGGATCGCGAACGTCTGGGTCGCACCGAGGTGGCCATCGTCGCCGTCGGGCTCACCGCCCGCGCCACCGATGCAGGCTCCGCGAGCCTGTCGTCCAATGTGCGGAAGGTGCTGCTCGGCGTCGTGCGCGACAGCAACGACGATTCCGGTGTAGGAGCAGCCTATCCCGAGCGCGATCGAGACCGCCTGCCCGAGCTCGAGCGGGGCCGCGCGCTGCAACGGAAGCTGGCCGCGAGCTCGGACTACCGGAGCTGGCTCGGTGCTCGGCTCGAAGCCGAAGACAGCCTCGGTCGGCTGCTCACCGTGCTCGACGCGATGACGGGGCTTCCGACCTCGAACATCTATCGGCAGGTGATGCGCATCTGGCGCGGGAGCGGCGACTACCTGGACTACCTCAAGCTTGCGGTGGCCATCGTGCCGGGCAGCTCCGGGGTGCGAACGACCCTGGATGACGCGGTGACACGCACCGAGAGCACCCGCACGGCGATCCACCGCGCCGGCGGAGTCGCCCGCGTCGCCGAGCGCCTCGGTTCGGGAGAGGGCCGCTCCGGCTACGGAGGCGCGCTGCTCAACGTCGGGACCGCGCACGCTCGGAAGAAGCTCGATCACCAGCTCGCGTTCTTCGATGATGAGAAAGAGGCGGAGGCCGTCGCGGCCGAGCTCGCAGAGACGGTGCTGGTGAAAGACGCGCTGCCCCTGCTGCCCAAGCTTCAGTGACCGGCGTCGGCGCCGAGCCCGTCCGTTACCAACTGAAAGAAGCTGCCGTAGCCCCGGGTCTTGTTGCGCCACTTGAAGTGGTCGAACGACGCCACCACGGTCGCCGTGCGATGCCCCTGGAGCTGAAGCGGGTGGCGGCGGCCTTGATCGAGGTAGCAGCGTAAGAACAGGCTCTTTTCGTTGGACGGGAGCGCTTCGACATTGCGCGTCCAGGCCTTCCACTTGTCCGGCTCCATCAGGTACTGCTCGACGTTCGACGTATAAAAGACGCTCACCGGGAGGGCCCGGCGACGAAGTTCTGCTGCGATGCGCAGGATCGCGTGGTCGCCTGCGAAGTCGCCCACCACGGGGATGATGCGGTTGTCTCGCTGCAGCTGTTGCACGGTGCGGAACGCGGCCTCGGTCCCCAAGAAGCCCGTCGAGCCCCGGGAGTCCTCCGCCGAGAGCAACTCGCTCAAGCGCGGGTACTTGCGGCCGTTCTTGTCGTGGAGTTCGAAAGAAAGCTCGAGGCCCCGATCGAAGAATGCCCGGTGAGTCGCCGTCAGCGTCTTCTGGTCCTCGGCTCCGAAAGAGAGACCCTTGCTTTGGAGCTTCTTCACGAGCATCGCGTGCAGATCCAAGAAGCGTTTTGGATCTGGCGTGCTGCGCGTGGCATGGGCGAGCACCGCCTTGATCGGCGCTGAAGGGCCGGGATCTGTCTCCGCGTCGTAGTCGCGCGCGAGCAGCAACGCCACGAAGTGGGAGCGCGATGTGGCCTCTTCGAAGATCGCTTTGTAGAGCAAGTGCTCCAGGGCATTGGCGCGGCGGATGTCCACGATGAACGCGAGCTTCGGCTCGAGCAGCGCGAGGTAGCTGAAGTTCTGCTCCGGTCCGACCCCCAGGTAGGCCCCGCCCTTGGCTGCTCGGGCGCTGAGCTCGGCGATGGGTTGCAGATAGCTCGTCTCGTTCGAGACGAAGTTGTCGCTGAAGAAATAGCGGTCGGGCTCGGACAGCTCGTGGAACAGGCGGGTGAACTCACCCTCGCTGAGGCTGTTCGCGGGGACGATGGGCGGGACCGCACTCGCTGACAGCGGGGCCTCCGCCGAGCCCGCTGCGTTCTTCGATGCGCCGGTGTCTGCACTCGGGGAGCGCTCCACCGGTGGGCTTTGGCAGGCGACGACCAGAAGTCCGAGTCCCAAGAGTCTGCGAGTCCACGCCATTTCATGCACTCCAACGCCAGGCCACCCTAGCGGATTCCGCCGACAATGCCTGCCTCGGAACCCGGAGCCGCCCGCGGGTGTCACAATCGCCGTGTCGTCGTCCATGGTCGAGCCGCTCCGTCCCGCCCTGGCGGTCTCCGCCTTTGTCCACGCGCTCGTCTTTGGGCTCGCGGTGCTGATGACGGTTCGCGGCGCCAGCAGCACTAGTCGAGGAGAGAGCGGCGCCAGCGTCAGCGGTGACACCTTCGATATCGACGTGGTCATCGAGGCCCAAAAGCGCGTGGCCGCCGCGGCACCCGTGGCGCCCGGCGCCGCCGCTGCGGCCGGGGAGCCCGAAGCCACGGCACGAGCGCCCGCACCCGATCCGGCGACCGCTGCGCCTGCGCCTGCACCCGATCCGGCGACCGCTGCGCCTGCGCCTGCACCCGCGCGGCGCGCTTCGCCCAGAAGGCGAGCCGCGACCGCCCCCGCGACCGCCCCCGCGACCGTTCCCGCCCCCGCCCCGCGGCGATCCGAGCCCGGATCCGCGAGCGGCGCTGCTTCCGTTGCGGCGGCCTCCGCGCCTGCCGGCGATGCTGCCGGGAGCCCGAGCGCGGGGACCAGCGGGTCGGCGCCCAGCGTCGCAAATTTGGCCAAGGCGTTCGCCAAGGCGGTCACCGCCGCGACACACAAAGACCCGACCTGGGACGACCTCCCGATCGGCGCGGCGGGCGCGGCGAGCGTTGTGATCGTGATCGACGGAGAAGGCCGCATCGAGCGAAGTGTGGTGAGCAAGCGCGATGCGTTGCCAGCGCACATCTCGAGGCTGGTCGATCGCACGCTCTTGCTCCTGCAGACAGGTCGCTTCGCGCTCAGCAAGGCGGAGGCGAAGGCAGGATCCGAGACGTTGCGGATCGAGGTCACTCTATCGTCGGTCGAGCCCGAGGAAGACTACGAGGATCCGCGTCACACCGTGGCGATGGGCTTCGACCCGCCGCGCCCCGGCGTGCCCGGTCGGGCCTACTTCGTCCACGCTGCGGGTCGCCGCTTCGACGCCAAGATCAGCATCGAGTGAGGCGTGATAGCGTGCCGCGGATGCGCCTGTGGCTCGCCGCTTTGCTCTTGTCGTGCGCGAGCGGTTGTCGCGACGGCCGGACGCTCCCGTCGCCCTCCGGAGCGTCGAGCGCGCCCCCGAATCCGGCAGCGAGCGCAGCTCACGCAGGCGAGAAGGTCCGCCTGCGCGCCACGAAACCCGACGGCGTGCCCCTGCATCCGACCGAACGCGCAGCTGCGATTTCGGCCCGCCTCGCCGATGGCAGCGAGGTCGAGGTCCTCACCAAGAGCCCCGACGGGAGTTGGCTCGAGGTGCGCGCCGCAGACGGCACCCGGGGATGGCTCACTCGTCGCTACCTGGCGGGCGCGGGAGCGCCGGTGGCGATCGAGGCTCGGGACGCCGGTCCCTCGTCAGCTGCCGAATCGCCGTGGGCCTCTCGAGGGGCCTGTGAGCGCGCGCTCTCCGAGGGTCGTCGGCTGCCAAAGCCGGAAGGCACGGCGCGCTTTGGGACCTGGAACGTCCGCTGGTTCCCCGATGGCAAGCCCGGCAAGGGCGCGGACGGCGGCGGGACGGATCTGCCTTGGCTGGCGTGCATCGTCGCTTGGTCGAACGTGGACGCGCTCGCGGTGCAGGAGTTCAAGACGAATGCGCGAGCACGATTGGCCATGACCGAGTTGCTGGGCACGCTCGATCGTCATACCCGAGGCAAGTGGGCCGCAGCCTTCGACGACTGCCCCAACACCGCGGCCCAGCACGTGGGCGTGATCTACGACGCGCGCCGCGTCGCCGCCAAAGGCGCGACCACCGTCGCGGCGATGAATCCCCACGGCGAGGCGTGCAAGGACAGCCTGCGGCCGGGCTTCTCGCTGCACCTGACTCTGCCTGGCGGACTCGATCTGCACTTCGTGTCCATCCACAGCAAGAGCGGCAGCGACCGTCGCTCGCTGGACCTACGCAACAAATCGATCTCGGCCATCGTCGCGGCGCACCGCGCGTTGCTCGGAGTCGAGGGCGACTCCGACGTGCTACTGGCCGGCGACTTCAACACCATGGGCTGCAAGGACTGCTCGCCGGCGATCTCGGCCACCGACGAGCTCGCGAGCACCGACCGCGCGCTGGGCGCCCTCTCCACGCGTTACCGCCGGATCCCCGCCAGCGCGACCTGTTCCGAGTACTACCGCGGGCACGGTACGCTGCTCGACCACTTCGTCGCCTCGGCGTCCTTCGCGGAGCTCGGCGCCGCGCCGCGGACCCGGGTCTCCGGCAGATGCGGCGATTCAGCGTGCGCTGCGGCTCCCGCCGGCGGTCCGGGCGCCGCGGAACGTGAGTTGTCCGACCACTGCCCGCTGTTCCTCGACGTTGCCGATCGGGACTTGGACTGAAGGGCGTCCGCGAGGCTATCCTCCACCAGGACCGTGAGCAGCAGCGCGAACACATCCCGCACAGCGGCCAAGGCATTGGGAGCCGGCCTGGCGGCCCTGGTCGCGCTCCATTCCTGCAAGGTCTACGACGAGTCGCTGCTCGAAGGCAGCGCGGCGAGCTCGGTTCCACCCGAGCAGTGGGGCAGCGGCGTCGGCTGGTGGAGCAAGAAGGGCGGGGACGGTTGCGTGACCGCCGGGGTGCCCACCCCTGGGCACCGACCGAAGAACACGCCCGCCGACTCGGTGCCCGATCTGCACTTCGCCATCAACTCGATGGCGCTCGGCTCGCTCGATCGCAATGGTGACGCGACCGATGGCGCGTGGAAGACGCTCGGCTTCGACCTGGACGGGATCTGCACGAACTCCGAGACCTGCAGTGTCGAGCCCAAAGCCATGCCCTGCACCCCGGTTGGGGCCGCGCCCGGCGATGGTCGTGAGTGTCGAGACAACACCTTTGGTCGCCTCGAATCGGACGCCATCGCGCTGCAGGGTTTGGGTACCGATTTTGGATTGAGCAACGACGCGTTCAACTGTGCGCTGTGCCGCGGTGACTACAACTTCGTCTTCCGTCTCTCCAAGTGGAACGGCACCCCGAACGACGAGAACGTGCGCCTGGACTTCTACCCGTCGCCGGGCCTCGAGAAGAAGCCATCTTGGGCCTGCGAGCTCAAGTCGAACGGCGCATGGAAGGCGAACCCCTGCTGGAAACCCGCGGACAAGTGGACGATTCAGAAGGGAACCTTCGACGGCAGCGTGACGCCGGCACAACTGCCGAGCGCGCTGCTCAACGACCCCAGCGCCTACGTGCGCGACGGATACATCGTCGGGCAGCTGCCGGAGAACACCAACTTCTGGTTTCCTGGCAAGAGCGCCGCCTGGGCCTACCCGCTCAAACTTCAGCGAGCCATCGTGGTGGCCAAGATCGTCGAATTCGAGGGCAGCTACCGCATGGAGGACGGCACCATCGCCGGTCGCGCACGCCTCACCGATTTGGGTCAAGCCTTCGAGGATCTAGGCCTCTGCAGCGGGCACCCGCTCTACAACTTGATGAAAGGGCAGCTCGCGCTGAACGCGGACGTGCTCTACAACGGCACCAACTCCGAGTCCGCCGCCTGCGACGCGCTCTCGGTCGGCATCGGGTTTGACGCTCGCCAGGCGAGCTTCGGCGTCGAAGCTCCTCCCGTCATTCTGCCTGGGTGTCCCAGCAATCTCGATGGGGGCACCGATGGTGGTGACGCGGGAGCCAAGGACGGCGGCTGATGGCAACCTGGCTGCTCAAGACCGAGCCGGGCACATATTGCTTCGCCGATCTCCTGCGCGACAAGAAGACCGTCTGGGACGGCATCCGCAATCACGCGGCGAAGAACCACCTGCGTTCGACCCAGAAAGGCGATCTCGTCCTCGTCTACCATACGGGCGACGAGCGTCGCGTCGTGGGGTTGGCAAAGGTCACGCGGGCCGCGTACCCGGATCCGGGGGATACCACCTGGGTTGCCATCGACCTGGCCCCGCTCGGGCCCATCGTCGAGCCGGTGACCCTCGCTGCCATCAAGGCCGACGCGCGCTTCGCCGAATTCGGCCTGGTTCGCCGCGGGCGGCTCTCGGTCGTGCCCGTCTCGGACCCTGAGCTTGCCGCCATTCTGGCCCTGGGCAAGACCAAGCTCTGAGCCGCTTGGACGCGCGCGCCGCGGTCTGGAAAGCTGCCAGCCGCCGGAGGTCTCGTGCGTCATATCCACCATTGTCTCGTCCTGTTTTTGCTAGCCGTCCTTGCGCCGCTCAGCGTGTCTGCCGAGCCCCCAGCCAGCTGCAAGTCTCCGCGTGACGCGGTGGATTCGTTGTTCGGCTGGCTGTCGGAGGAACACCACAACCCCGCCAAGGCCACACGCTGTCTCGATCGCGCCGGACGCTCGACCAGCGAGCTCCGCGAGAGCGCGCAGCGCGTCAAGACCGTCTACGCAGCGCGCGCGTTGAAGATCGACACCGCGCGTTTTAGCGACGAGCCGGGCTGGGTGAACCCCGACACGCGGCGAGCGTCCATCGCGCCCCATGGGGCGTTCCCCAACATCTTGGTTGAAAGGCAAGCCGACGGCATGTGGCGGTGGTCGCGGGCAAGCCTCGATGCCATAGACGAGATCTACGAAGACTCACTGCTGATGGGCAAGCACGGCATCGTGAGCCGTTTGCCGCCCTGGCTCCGGGGTCGAATGCTCGGCATGGAGCTCTGGCAGGGGCTGGCTTTGGCCCTGATCGTGCTGGTCGCGCTGGTGCTCAGGCAGCTGATTCGCTTCGTGCTGAAGCACCGGCTGGCGGGTTTCGCCGAGCGGCGAGGGGCGCGGCTGACGGCAGAGTTGGTGAAGGTTTTCGCGACTCCCGGTGCGATGCTCTTCGCAGTGCTGACGTTGCGGCTCGCGTATCCCCAGCTCGGGCTGCCGCTCGGTGTGGCACTCGGGCTCTCGACGGCGCTGCGTGCCAGCGTGATCGTCGCCTTGGTGCTCGCGCTCTACCGACTCGTGGACGTGTTGGCTGCACACCTGGCGACGCGCGCCGAGCAGACCGGATCGGGGCTCGACGACCAGATGGTGCCGCTGGTGCGCACTTCAATGAAGATCGTCTTGGTTATCGTCGGGGTGCTGGTCCTGCTCCAGAACCTGAACGTGGACGTTGGCTCGCTGTTGGCGGGGCTTGGGATTGGTGGTCTCGCCATGGCGTTGGCCGCCAAGGACACCATCGCGAACTTCTTCGCGAGCGTCATGATCTTCATCGACCGACCCTTTCGCATTGGCGACCTCGTGAAGGTCGAGGACGTCGAGGGGCGTGTGGAAGAGGTGGGCTTCCGCTCGTCGCGCATCCGGACTCTGGGTGACTCGTTGGTCACCTTGCCCAACGCCCGGCTGGCGGAGGCGAAGATCGAGAACATGGGCGCGCGGCGACACCGCCGAATACTGGAGACTTTTTCCGTGACCTACGACACCCCGGTCGAGCGCATCGAGGCCTTTGTCGAGGGGATCCGCGCTATCGTCTGGGCGTCGGAGCGGACCCGCAAAGACAAGTTCGAGGTGCACCTGAGTCGGCTCGCCAACTCGTCCCTCGACGTCACACTTCACTGCTACGTCGAGGCTGCGGAATGGTCCGACGAGCTGGTCACCCGACACGACATCTTGCTCGAAGTCCTGCGCTTGGCCGAGAGCCTCGGGGTTCGCTTCGCGTTTCCGACGCAGACGCTCCACGTCGAGTCGCTGGCGGCGGCGGGGACGGCGCTCCAGCCGCCGGCTGCGCTGGGCGTCGAAGGGCTCGCTCCGCTCGTCGACAGCTTCGCTCCCGGCGGTTCCGCCTCGCGCCTCGGTTCGATTCGGATCACCGAGGGCCACTTGCCGCGCGCTGCCAGCGCCCGAGTGAGCTCGGGCGTCACTCCTCCGGCTTCTTGGGCGGGGCCTTCTTGCTCGGCTCGCGGGCGTCGTGGATTTCGAGCAGCACGTTGAGCGCCTCGATCTCACGTTTGGCTTGGAGCTCGCGCTGGCGCAGCGCCTTGATCTCCGCCTCGAGCTTGCGCTGATCGGCTTCGATTTCGCGGAGACCTTCTTTGAGCTTATCGCGCTCGGATTTCAGCGTGTCGACGTTCAGCGGCACCAGGGAGCCTCCTCGCGGAAACAGCGGTGTACCACCGAATCGCGGCCTCTCGGTCACCAAAGTGGGTTGGGGTGCGCCGGGATCTCGGACTGAGCGACCGCGCCCCGCGAAGGGGCGTCGGGCCGAGGGCGGCGCTTGGGTAGTGGATTCACCTACCCCCTCTTTCAGTCGAAGAAGAGACCCGGGATTTCAAACGAGAATAGCATCGGTATTCAAATGAAGTAGTCAACGCATGTTCTTGTGCGCGCCGGGCGGGCTTCCAGCTCGTTGCTCTCCGGATAACTTCGTGAATACGAACGGTTAGCTGCCGTCGATCAGATGCTGCTCGGCCCCGCAAGGGGGCCTGTGGATTACCTGTGACTGACTGTGTGGATAATAAAATCGCATCTCCGCTGATTTTCTTGTTGCTTAGAGAGTCGACCTGAAGCATTAATGGTCCTTGGAAGTTCGCGGCACATCTGCCGGCGAACGACCGGTTCGTAGAGAATTTCAGAAGCGCCGTGGCGCACTGTCTGCCGTGCGGGTCGCAAGCCTGCCTGTGGATGGACGCCGCCGCCCGTCGCCTCGAGTGGACCCGTCAAAGGCCTACCGAGACGACTGGTGAAAAAGGCGTGAGGGTGACCCCAAGCTGCCCACCTCGCGTGGCCAGCTATTCTTCGGAAATTGGGGCATCCCGGCCAGACGGAGTAGCGCCTCTGTCTTGGCTTTCTCGAGATTCGAAGGCACCCCGGCTTTCAGGACCACCCCACCCGTTCGCGCGGGCGGTGAGATTGGAGGCCTCGGTTGGCCAGCTGACTGCTCCAGTCCTCTTCAGGCTCGACCAGCGGTGAGTCAACGACAGCGGGGTGTTCGAGACGTGGCTGAGTGGGCCTCTGCGTCGCAGCACGCATAGCCAACTCCCCGTGTCTCGGCCGGTGCGGCAGGCGCCTTCGGGGTGCCAGCCAGAGGGTCGTTCGAGAGAAAGGCTCTCCGGTGCTGCGCTGCTCACAGCTCGGGTCGACTTCGGTCGGTGTCGGGCAACGAAGGGTGCGAAAGCGGCTCGTCGGGTGAGGAAACGTCGTTCGTTGGTGTGCTCGGGTTTCGCGTTGAAATGTTGCAGAATCTGGTGAGCGGCGTCTGGCTCGAGAGGCGAGCCTCGGTTGTGGCTGAGGTGAGCGGACGGGGCCTAGCTCAGGGTGGATGATCTCCACCGCGGGCGAAGGGACGGTGTGAGTTGGAGTCGACGTTCGGCACTGCCGAGCGCGGGGACCAACAAAGAGCCCGAGAAGGGCTCCTAGCCAGAGGAAGGTGCTCCGGGTCACGAAAGCTGTCGCAATTCACGCATCGCGGCAGTGGAAGTGATCTCGGTCGCCTGGGTGAAGCTGGCCTAATGAGCCGGTGACGTCTGGGTGGTGACGGGAGCGTCAGAGGAGTCGGAGCTCCAACGGAGCGGCGAGGGGAGAATACTCGCTGCGCTGGTGGTAGCGCCGCCCGAAGCGAGTGAACGCGGCGTGAACCGCCTCACTCATCGCAGCGCACCAGGGGCAACCCTGGAAAGCGACTCGGTAACCACGCGAAGCAACGAGTGCTCGTTTTTGAAATGTGGGATTGCAGTCGTCGATCGGACGTATCTCTGGCCTGATGGACTCGGCTGCCGAAAGGCACGAGTCACAATCGGCATAGCTCGACCGGAACCGAGGTGCTCTTGACGGAGCGTCGCGGAAAAGCGGATGGGCGAACGGGTACGCGGAGTCACCAGCTCAAGTGAACAACTGAGCGGGTGGTTTTGAGCATGAGGGTAAAACCTCGTGCGTCGCAGATACGACGATAGGTGTTCTGGATCGTGTGCAGCGCTGTTCTTAAACCGTTCGGCGCGAGCGCGGTTCTGACCGTGAGGGTCAATGCAGGTTCGGAAGAGTACTCGCGCGAGCGAGTGGCGGCCGGGTCGAGCCAGCGGGTAGTGAGAGCCTGAGGTCTTGCTGACCGTGCCCATGCGGTGACAGAGAACATCAGAGGCAGGGTATGCGTTGGTGAAGGCTCCTCCAGTTGATGAGACGCGGGGGGTCAGCATCCGTGACCGCGACAACGCGGTTCACGTCGAGGCTCCGGTGGGCGAAAGCCGGCCGACTGAGCGATGCGCCGACAATACTCTTCGCCGAAGCTGACAGCGGCTAACAACCCTGTCACCGCACCAGGCCAAGCGACCGCGAAATCGACGGGCCTGAGTCTTGCGGAGCCCCCATTGAGGCGATGATGCCACCCCGATCGTATGCAAACGGCGGAGTGGAGACCGGTGATAGCAAAAGCTGAAACATGCTCGGGGCGTGTCCCGCCCACCACCGGTAAACGGTGACTTCCCAAGGGCGATCTGGGTGACCAGATCGCCCTTGTTTTATTTTGTGCTTCGCGCCCTTTTCCTGCGGATCTGAGGCAGGAGAGCGTGCCCGAACCAGGAGGATCTTCCCTGGGTTCCCCGCGTCCCCCGCGTCTTTGCCCGCGAGGTCGGTGACCGGCCGCGGACTAGAAGCGCGCGACGGCGCCGAGCGAGAATACGTTCGCGTGCTGCGTCACGCTCCCGCCGTTGACGGCGTGGTGCGAGCGGCTGTCCGGCGAGCCGCTCGCGGCGATGGCGCGTTGCTTCCCGTTGCCCTCGTTGTCGAGCCCCGCGTTCCAGATGTGCTGGTAGCCGGTCTCGAGATCCACACCCTGGATGCGCAGGACCATGCCGACCGCGACCCCGCCGCGGAGCGCCGGTACCCCCGTCACCGAGAGGTATTCCTCCTTCGTGGCGTTGCTCTCGACCCAGGTTCCGGTACGCAGGCCCATCCGGTTTCGGATCGCGTTGTACTGCATGCCCAGGCGCGCGCCGAAGGAGTCACGCCAGCCTGTCGGGCGATCGGCATTGGTCGGAACGGTGCCGAGGTTCGCCACGAAGATGCCCTCCGGGAAGCGGATCTCGGTGGCCTCGGCGCTGCCGTTGTTGGCCCAGGTCAGATCGAGTTCGAGATCGTAGAGATCGTCCCGAAGGGGATCGCGTACGCGGTGGCGGTCCTTCCGGAAGCGCTCCGCATCGAGGCCGGTGGGCGCTGCGAGCGGCATGTGCCAGCGAGCGCCGATGCGCGCTTCCATGGGCAGGGTGAGCACGACCTTGGCGGCGTCAGCACCCTTCTGATCCTTGCTCTTGGTGACCTCGGCCTTTGGGTTGCGACGCCCGGCGGAGTCGTAATACTGCGCCGTCACCTCGAGGTCGCCCTTCGCGCGGATCTTGTCGCTGTAGCGATACCAGGCGGCGAGGTCGAGGTGGTCGGTCGCCTCGAACAACGCGCTGGCGACCACACCCGGCACGAATAGGTCCTGGGCTTGGACGCGGCTGCGACTGTCCTGGGTGTATTGGTCGTAGGGGTTTGTCGAGTCGACGTTTGCCATCGACATCGAGCGGAACTCGAGCAGGGCGATGCCGGCCACGAACCCGGCTCCGATGTGGAAGCGATCGGTGACCGAGTAGCCGACCGAGAGGGTTGGGAACAGGATCGTGCCCTTGGTGTAGAGCGAGAGGTAGCGCTGCGGCGCGGGCGTGGGCGCGGTTCGGCCCGACGAGTGGTTCTCGGGCATGGCCACCAGGTCGGGCCACTCGAGCTGACCAAAGGACGACGGCGGAACGATGGTGAGCCCGATCCCGAGGCGCTCGGTGGCGCGCCACACGAAGGCGACGTTGGGGATGAGGTTCGGATGCCCCGCGTTCGAGTTGCAGACCTCCCCGTAGGTGATGCCCTGATCGGTCAGGCCTTTGCTGGGACCGATGTCCGTGCCGTCCGGGCCCTTGCGTTCGAAGCAGACGTTCTGGAAGGCGAGGTTCAGCCCGATGCTGAAGCTCGTGGCCTGCGTCGCCAGAGCCGCGGGGTTGTAGTAGCCCGCGATTGGATCGGTGGCGGTGGCCAGCCAGGCGCCGCCCCGGGAGAACTGCGCCACCCCGTTGTCGGGGTACTCGAGCGCCGTCGACGCGCGCGAAGCGCTCGCGGCCGTGAGCGTCACCAGGGTCGCGAGAATAGGGATCGCACGTCGCACCAGAGCCTCCGCGAAGCAGCAGAGCAAGGGATGGCGACCAGGTCAACGGGGAGTCCGCGCGTATCGCGGGTCACCGGCTCGGAGGAGCGTCCACCAGCGCCCCGCGTCGATCCACCACGAGCTCGCGCCGTCGGGTGGTTCGGCGTGGTCCGCGGCGAGCATCGGTGAGGTACTCCAGGGCGTCACGGCTGGGTTCCGACAGCGGAGTACTCACCACCCGGCAGAGCCGCGCTCCGACTGGTAGATCGAGCTCGAGGCGACGCTCCCAGACCGTTCCCGGGCCCGACGAGAGCCGCTCGGAAACGGCGCCCGGGTGCTCACTCGCCAAGATCCAGGCGTCGTTCACGCGCAACAGGTAGGTGACCTGTTTGCGTCCGCGCCCGACGATCGTCTCGCTCTCGAACAGCTCGACGCGCACGCGCGGCCCGGGACCGGTCACTTGGTCGGGGTCGGCGCGTAGCCGGGTTTGTTCGGCGGCGGGACGAACTCGTCGCCGCCCTGCTTGCCGTCGCCCTTCTTGTCGCCGCTCTTCTTGTCGCCGCTCTTCTTGTCGCCGGCCGTCGCTTCGTTGGGCTTGTCGTCGGGCTTCTTGCCGTCGCCCCCCGACGGGTCGTCTTTTGCGCCCGCGGCAGCTCCCGCTTTCGGAGGCGTCGACGAATCACAGCCGGGACCGAAGCCGGTGGAGTCGATCTCGAACTCGATGTTGCCCTTGCGTTCGTCGCCCTCGGTGCCGATGCGCGTGACCTCGATGCGAACGCGTCGCACGCCCGCCCGCGCGGGCGAGCAGTACGAGAGCAGGTAGTGACGCTCCATCAGGTCCCCGACCTTGCTGGCCGCATCGGCGAGGGTCGGCCCCAAGCCGGCAAGGGACGGCGCCCAGAGCGTGCCGGACTTGGAAATGGCGCTGACGTCGTAGGCGTTTTCGTTCCCGACCGCGACGACGAGGATTTGGTACGGCGAACCATCGACCGCTTGCTGGAGCTGCTCGGCGCTCTGACGACCGGCCTTGTCGGGCCCAGCCGTCACGACGACCAGCGTGCCGATGCGCACCGACTTCTGCTGGGTCATCAGGCGCGCGCCCAGCTCATCGAGGCCGCGCTTCACCGCGCCGTTCAGATTGCGGGAGGGGTCACGGCTCGCGTAGCCCGCCAGCGCCGGCAGCTCTTTTGGGCCCTCTTCGCCTCTTGCGAACTCTCCGATGGCAGCGAGGTCCGCGGAGCCGTCGAAGGCGTAGACGCTCACGGCCTGGGTCTTGCGGACTGCTTCGACGAAACTCGCAACGCCGCGCGCGACGCGAGTGCGCGTGGCCTCGTCTTTGGCGCTCGACATGTCCACCAGAAGCAGCGTTCGGAAGTGAGCCGCGAGTTCGCGATCGAGCAACACCTGCTTGGAGTCGTCGGTGGAGACGAGCTGCTCGTTCTCGTAGATCGCGAAGCTCTGTTCGGTCAGATCCGTGATGGGGGTGTCGCCGTCGCTGACGGAAAGGGCGACGGCGACGTTGCTCGGCTTCTGAACCCAGTTGCCAGGCGAGTCGACCTCGAGCTGTTTGAACAGGCCGCAACCCGCGGCGAGCGGGAGGATGAGCAACGGCCAAATTGCGCGCCAGAGCGGCATGGACGAAACCCTGCCACGGGTCGAGCGCGGCGGGTAGGGGCTCGAGGTCACTCCCAGGTCGGCTCCCCGGCGGCGGCGTCCTGGAGCATGCGCGTCATGCCGTGAGCCAGTGACTGCGGCAGATCGGCGGTCTCGAACAACGCAACCTCGCTCACCTCCATCGGGTTCATCGGTGGGCGCGACGGTTCGGTGACGAGCGCATGGACGACGATGGTCACCGCGTGGAAGCGCAAGTCTCGATCGGGATCCGAGTACACACCTGCGACCTGCCCGAGGTCGACGACGTCCACGCCGGCCTCCTCCCCGAGCTCCCGAACGATGGCGTCGCGCAAGCGCTCGCCCCATTCCAGTGTGCCTCCCGGCAGCGCCCACTCGCCGGTGTCCGTGCGACGGATCAAGAGCCAGCGTCCGTCCGCGGTCCGCGCCGCGGCGGCGATCCCCGTCACCGGCCGGCGCAAGACGTGGCGCGCGACCTCCTTGACCACGGTCCAAACGCCTCTCGGAATACGCACGCGCGAAGATGAAATCACGTTTCCACCGCGGAGACCAGGCGCCGAGTTCACCGACTCGTCCGGATTCATGCTAGGCGAGGCGCTCGCGGCCATGCCTTCTCGTGCCTCAACCTCGGCCCTCGTCGCGCTCGCGTGCGCGTTGCTCGCCACCGGCTGTCCCAAGCGGGCGGAGCCCCCCGGGGCGAGCGCCGAGCCCGCGGCTTCGTCGGCGCTGGTCAGCGCGGCCTCGAGCGCAGCGCCGGGCGCCAGCGCGGGGCCGGGGCCGGGGCCGGACATTCCGACGCCGGGGTCGATTGAAGACAACCTGCCCTTCAGCCCCGATGGCACCAAGATCGCGAGCATTGCCTGGCGCAATTGGGTCTACACGGACACCGGGCGAGATCGCACGCGCTACGGGTACCTGCGGGCGGGCCAGTTGGTCGACGCCCGCGCTCCCGCTCTGGTCAACGACGGTTGCGAGGGCGGTTGGTACCGCGTCAACCCTCGGGGTTTCGTCTGCGTGGGCAAGGGCGCGACGCAGGACCTCACGCACTCGGTCGTCGTTGCGTCGAGCGCCCGCCCCGTGCGAGGGCACGGACTTCCCTATGTGTACTCGATGTCCACCGAGCAGCCGCCGCTGCTCTATTTCCGCCTCGCCAAGAAAGACGAGATCGAGAAGGTGGAAGGCGACGGCGCCCTCGCGACCGCCGCGCGCTACCGCGCTGCGATGTCGATCAACGGGTTGTCCAAGGTGCTCGGGGATCCCGGGCCTCCGCCGGAGTTCTTGAGCGAGAGTCGGCCGCTCGAGAAACCCTACGGTGTCGAGCGGAAGCTGCATTTCTCGGTGCACGCCGGCCGAGCGTCGACCGGTTCGGGGTTCGCCATGGCCCGCGTGTTCAGTCACGAGGGGCGCGTCTGGGGGCTGACCACCGAGCTGGACATCATCGCGCTCGACCGTACCAAGGTCGTGCGCCCGAGCGCCTTTCGTGGCGTCGAGCTCGGGGAAGGGGAGACCCTTCCTGTGGCATTCATCGAGAGTCACTTCGCCCAGCGCTACAAGTTGAACGGGGCAGGTCAGCTCGCAGCGGACGGCAGCTATCGTCACCGCGAAGGCGTGAAGCTCACGGGCCAGACCCGCGGCGGCGGCGGCACCTTCCACGAGACGCGGGACGGCTTCTGGATGGCGGCCGAGGGCGCGAGGATCCTGCCGGTCCGCGACTCCTTTCCCAGCTTTGCCACGGGCACGCGCAAGTGGGTCGACATCTCGATCCGCGCGCAGTCCCTGGTGGCCTACATGGGCACGAAGCCCGTGTACGCGACGCTGGTCAGCACTGGGCGCGGGGGGCTCGGAGATCCGGAGAAGGTGCACGCCACCGTGCGCGGGACCTTCATGGTTTACCAGAAGCACGTCACGGCGACCATGGACGGCGAAGAGGACAAAAGCGACAGCTTCGCGCTCCTCGACGTGCCCTTCGTGCAGTACTTCCACAAGGGTTACGCGCTGCACGGCACCTACTGGCACGACGAGTTCGGCAAGGTCCGAAGCCACGGCTGCGTCAACCTTTCGCCCATCGACAGCGCATGGCTCTTCGAGTGGACCGATCCTTCCGTACCGGCCGAGTGGCACGGAGTGCTGAACAAGGACCGAGGCACGGTGGTGGTGGTCAGGCCCTGAGGGCGTCAGGGCAGCAGGTCTTCGCGATCGGCAAAGGCTTCGAAGGCCACCGGTTGGCTGCTGGCCTTCGAGACGTCGAGCTTCACCCGCGCCGTCACTCCCGACTGGGGGGGAAGCTCGCTGCCCAGCGCAAAGGTCGCCTCCGACACGACGTTCGGCGGAGCCTCGCTCGGCTCCGTGGGATTGGGCACCGAATCGAGGGCGCGCAACCGAATCGCGAGCTTCTCGCGAGGCTCGTTTCCGGCGTTGAACACGCAGGCCTCGACGGATTGCTCCGGGCCGTCACCGGTCACGCGCAAGTGACACGTCTTCACGTCCGACAGCGTGCGAAGTAGGCGGTCGAGGTAGGTGGACTCATCGTCGCGCATCGATTCCTTCAGGCGGAGCGTGGCCTCTTTGGCGCGCGGGTCCCCGAGGTAGCCGAGCAGCATGGCGCCGTGAAGGCGCACCGGGCGGTGGTTTGCGTTCAACAGTTCGGCGATCAGGTTGGTGGGAGCGGCTCCCTCGCCCGCGGGTCCGATGTCGCCATGGAGCGGGCGGTCGACCTCGAAGGCGCTTCCACGGGCTTCGACGCTCCACTTGATGGCCTGTCCCGGCGTCAAGGGGCCTTCGAAGTACACCGCGCGATTGGCGACGGGATAGCGCTTGTTCGAGGGCGGCGGGTCGACCTCGAAGAAGGTCAAAGACATGGCGATTTCCCGCAGCTCCTGCTCCCCGTTGTTGACCGCAGCGATCTCGACTTCGAGGCGCTTGCGCACGGGTCCGGTCACCAGCTTGCGCCCGAGCACGAGCACACCCAGCTTCGGGATCGGCGCGTTCCAGAGCAGCGAGCTCGCTCGAGTGCAACTGCAGCGCCCCTCGAGCTTCGTGTTCGGGGCCGAGGCGCGATCGGGGCCGGCGCTCGGACTTCCCGATTCGCGCAGCGATGGCGGCGCGACGTTCCTTGGTTCTTCGGCCGGTGGCGCTAGAGGTTCCGGATCGGCGGTCGAGGCGGCCACGAGGGATCGAGAGTCGCGGGATGGGCTGAGGAGCCAGCGCGCCGTGAGCACCGCGCCCAGCAAGCTGGCGGTGAGCGTGATCACGACGGCGGCGGTCGTGCGTGGCAACCAGCCCTCGAACGCCGGCCACTTGAAGGGCCGCTCGGGCGGGGCGGGGCGGGTCGGCAGGCGGATCAAGTGGGGTAAGTGCCGAGAGAGCTCGGCGGCAAACGCCTCGCGAGCGGCGTCCCCGTCGAGTCCCGAGCGACCAATTTGTCGATCGGCCAACAGCCCGACGCAGACGATGGCCAGCGCGGCCAGACCGCCGATGGCCAGCACCGCGCCGGCGCCCGTCTGCGGCGCGAGCCGCGGCAGCGTCAGCGCCGAGACCATGGAGACGACGATCGCGCCCGCCCCCGCACCGAGCCAGATCACCAGCCGCTGCTTGTGCACCTCGCGGTGGTGGGCGTAGTCGCCCGTCGAGAAATTCGTGAGCACGAGTCGCGAGTGCGGTGTCAGCTCGGCGTCGACCGCGAGAAAGACCTGGTCACCCTCGACGCGCGCGGCTTCGACCTTCGCCCACGGCACCGTGATGCGCGTGCCCGTGGTCAGGGCGGCGGGCGCGTAGTCCTCTTGGAACGCGCCGACGCCCAAATAGGCGACCGACAGCCCGTGCGGAGTGCACTCGAGCTCGACGGTGCCAATGGCGTTGGCGCGTTCGGCTGCCACCGCGGTGGCGCGGACCTTCATGGGCGCCCATCGTAGCCCCGGTCGTGTCCCGGGGCCGCTTCCGGGCTGCTGCACCGATGATCAGGGCTGATTCGCCTCAGAGTTCCGGCGGCCCGAGCAGCGCATCGGCGAGAGGGCCGGGCGGGCAGAGCTCGGTCTTCAGGAAGCGCTCCTGCGTGAGGGCGATGGCCGCCCGCTTCTGGGCGTCCCCAGGGTGGGCAGCCAACTCCTCGAGCATGCCCACGATCTGGATCAGCACCGCGGCTTGGTCCACGAGCAGGCGTCCGAAGCGCTGGTCGCCCTCACCCGCACCCAGGCGTTCGAATCCGCGACCCAGCGCCAGCAGCCCTTGCTGGGCGCGCTCTACCAACGGGCGATCGTCCGGCGCGACCGCGGCCTTCTTCAGGGCCTCGCCCAGCTCCTTCTGGAAGGCGAGGTGTGCGCCGTAGCGCGCGGAGTCGCGGAGCACCTGCTGCACCAGCACGTTGTGCGAGCCCTCCCAGCTCTCGAGCACCATCGAGTCGCGGTAGAGCTGAACCAGCGGTGAGAAGGTCTCGATGGTGCCATTGCCGCCGAGGACCTCGATGGCACGCTGTGCGGACTGCGTGTTGCGCACGGCTGTCCAGTACTTGTTCACGTTCACGGCGATACGCCACGCGAGCCGCTCTTCGTCGCTGGCGCCTTGGACCAGCATCCGGTCCGCCTGAGCCGCGATGCGCAGGCAGCCCGAGAGCGACGCCAGAGCTTCGGCCCGGAGCTCGGCGAGTGCCTGCCCCACGAGGGGGAAGCTGGCGATGGCTTCGCCGAAGGCTCGCCGGTGGCGGGCGAAGGTGGCCGCCTCGCGGTACGCGCCCGTGATGGCGCCCGAGCAGCACACCGCGTTGTAGAGCCGCGAGGTGTTCAGCACGATCGATACGACGTTCTTGAAGCCGCGATCGAGGGCGCCGATGGGCTCGGCCCATGCTCCTTCGAAATCGGCCTCGCCGCTGGCCATGGCGCGGGTGCCGAGCTTCTGCTTGAGCCGTCGAACGGAGAAGCGATTGACGGCGCCGTCCACCTCCCGTGGCACGATGAACAAGCCCAGTCCACGGGTGCCCGAGGGAGCGCCCTCGGGTCGCGCAGTCATCAAGAAGAGGCGAGCGTCGATCACGCTGCAGAACCACTTCTCGCCGTACAGGCGGTAGCCCCCGTCTTCGGCCCGCGCGACCACCGCGTTGAGACCGACGTCGGAGCCACCCTGGATCTCCGTCAAGAACTGAGAAGCGTGGATCCTGCGGTCGTAGTCGCGCTCATAGAGCCCGGGCAGATACTTCTTCTTCTGCTCGTCGGTGCCGAGCTCCTGGATGCTCTTGATCATGCCGGCGGTACAGGCCAGCGGGCACAGGTGCCCGGACTCGCCCACCTGTGCGAAGAGGTAGAGCAGGGCCATCTGCAGGGTCTCGTTGCCTGGCCTCGAGTACTCGCTGAGCACGCCCGTCTGCCAGATCAGCCGTCCCGCGTCGTGGTAGCTGGGGTGAAAGACCACTTGCTCGCGGAGCACGCCGAGTCCGTCGAAGCGCTCGAGCCTGGGCAGGTTGGCGTCGTGATTCGTCTCGACGGCCAGGGTGCGCAGGCGAGTCGCCACGGCCTCGCCTGCTTGGCTGAGCCGCTGTCGCTCTTCCCGGAATCTATCTGCGCCCAAGCGCAACTCGAGGACGCGAGCGAGGTTCCCGTCCCAGGAAAAGTAGTTGGTGGGCTTGCTCGCTTCCCAGGCGAGCAGCGCGTCGCGGCCACGCTCGATCTCGGTGGACATGAAGCTCGGTTAGCACCGCGCCGTCGATGCGACTAGCCTCAACCAATGGCGGAATTCCCAAGCCGATTCGACAGCACTCTCGACCTCGACCGCCTGCCATGGTTCGAGCGCCGCGGGCGGGAGCTCGTGCTCGTGGACGACAGCGTGGGACCAGCCATCGACGTACACACGCACTTGGCTCTCTCCTTCGTGGTGCGGCGGAGCGTCGACCTCGGGCAAGAGCACGCCGAGACCCAGCACTACTTGCCCGTCGAGCGGCAGCTCGACCTCGACGTGTACGCGAACCGCAACTTCTCCAAGGCGGATATGAAGCGTCTCGGTCGCGACCTCGCCCTGGGCAGCCTGACCGGGGGCGGTATGCGCAAGACGCACACCATTCCCAACCTCGAGCGGGAGATGCGCGGGCTCCGTGTCGCGCGCTCCGTGCTCCTTGCCATCGACTTTCCGGTGCTGAGCGACAACGCCGGAGAGTGGCTCTCGGCGGCCAAGGGGCACGACGACCTGATCGTGTTCGGCTCGGTCCACCCCTACCGGCCGAACATGGAGCGCGAGCTGATCCGCCAGATCGGCCTCGGCGCGCGGGGCATCAAGATGCATCCAGCCGTGCAGACTGTGTTGCCGGGTGATTCGCGGGCGATGAAGCTCTACGCGCTCTGCGCGAAATACCGCCTACCGGTGTTGTTCCACTGCGGCCCCGTCGACATCGAGACGCGGCTCGGCCGGCGCCTCTCACAGGTGCGGCACTACTTCCGGCCCATCGAGAAGAACCCGGAGACGACCTTCGTACTTGGTCACTCCGGCGCGCTGCAGATGGACCTGGCCCTCGAGATCGCGAAGCGTCACCCCAACGTCTATCTCGAGACCTCGAGTCAGTCGCTGACCAACGTCCGCAAGATCCTGGACACCGCGGACGTGTCCCGCGTCCTCTTCGGTAGCGACTGGCCCTTCTACCACCAGGCCATTCCGCTGGCGAAGCTGCTGATCGCAACGGTGGGGCGCGAAGAGCTCCGCGCCAAGGTGCTCCACGAGAACGCCGCGCGCTTGCTCGGGCTCGACGCGCAAGCGCTCGCTGCCGCCCCCGGAGTTTAGGCCGGCGGCGAAGTCGTGCTACGGTTCGAGCGTCTGGGGATGCCGCGCACCAAACGACGAATCCGATGGCGTGGGGCCATCCTTGCCGCCGGCCTTGGCCTTGCGTTCGGTGGTGCCTCCAGCTCCTGCAATCTGGTGGTCGACACCGATGTCGCCCAGTGCGAGACGACGGCAGACTGCGTCGCCAAAGGTGCCGAGTTTGCCGATGCGGTGTGCACGGCCGACAAGGTGTGTGCCCTCGGCGACTGCAAGACCAACCAAGAGTGCAGCGCGCGCTTCGGCGGCGCCCCCGCCATCTGCCGGCGCCCGGGGCGGATCTGTGTGCAGCTCACCACCCCGGAGTGCGCGGAGGTGGTCCCGGCCGCTGCGCTCGCCGAAGACGACACGGTCGTGATCGGGTTCATCGGGCCGCTCACGGGGCCGGACATCTCCAGCGGCACCCCTGCCTGGCAAGGCGTGCAGCTCGCGATCAACGAGCTCGAGCAGACCGCCGTCGGCATCCCCGTCAAGGGTACGACCGAGCGCCGTCGCATCGCAGTCCTGGCTTGCGACGACTCCGCCGATCCGAGCAAGGTCGCCAGACACCTGGCCCAAGAGGTCCGGGTCCCGCTGTCGATCGGACCGGCCTTCAGCAGCGTCACCCTCGAGATCGCGACCAAGATCACCATCCCGGCCGGATCGCTCTTGCTCTCGTACTCGGCCACGAGCCCGGCCATCACGGATCTCGGTGACAACGGGCTGGTTTGGCGCATTCCTCCCAGCGATGCGCTGCAGGCCATCCCGATGGCGGCGCTGGTCTCCGAGTTCGAGAAGCAAATCCGGATCGATCAGGCCATTGCCAACGGTACGCCCATCAAAGTCGCGATGACGGTGCTCGGCGACGCCTACGGCACGGGGCTCGCCAACGCCGCTAGCGCGCTGATCAAGTTCAACGGTCTCCCGGCCAACGGCAACGGCGACAACTTCCTACGCATCGACTACAAGCCGGACACCACGGACTTCGTCACCACGGTCGAGGCCATTGCGGCGCACGCTCCGCAGATCGTGCTCCTGGTTGGCACCACGGAGACAGTGACGGGGCTGTTCGCGGGCTTGAAGCAGGATCCGGCCGCTGACAAGCGCATCTATTTGTTCAGCGACGGCGGCAAGATCCAGCAGTTGCTGGACACGGCGGGCACGCTTCGGCCAAACGTGTTCGGGACGGCGCCGGGGCGCGAAACGCCGCAATACCAAGCGTTCAAGGGGCGCTTCAAGGCCTTCAACGCCAACCAGGACCCCGGCACTTACGCCGAGCACGCCTACGACGCGACCTACCTCGCGGCCTACGCGCTCGTCGCCACCAGCGAGCAGAGTCCAACCGGCGCGGCCATGAATCAGGGGCTGTCCCGCAGCGTGGGCGGAGCGAAGATCCCCGCTGGCCCGAGTGAGGTGAACGCCGCCTTCAGCGCGCTGCTCGAGCCCGACGGCAAGATCGACTACGATGGTGTGTCCGGCCCCCTCGACTTCGACGTGACCAAGGGCGAGGCGCCCGCGGACGTGGACGTCTGGTGCATCGATGCGACTGGCAAATTCACCTCGAGTGGTCAGTTCTTCAACTCGATCACGAACACCGTCGAAGGCGCGCGCACGAAGTGTAACTAGTGCCGCGCGGCCGAAGTTCGAGTGGATTCGCCCCTGAGACCTGCGCTCATTTGGGCTCTCACAGGAAGGGCGGAAGAGCGGAAGGATTTGGGGTGGTCAGGCGTTAGCCTCCGCAGGCCATTTCTGAGCGCGGTCACGTTGAAGTTGGCGAGCAGGCCGACGGGCAACCGCGAAAGGCGCAGATAGGTGATGACCTGCGCTTCGTAAATCGGGAGCAGCCGCTCGACCGCCTTGAGCTCCAGGAGGATACGATCTGGAAGCGACCAGGTCGAGGCGATAGGCGCAGTCAAGGTGTACGCCTTTGTAGCGGATTGGTAGCGGTCGCTGCCGCTCGAACTTGAGCCGTCGTTCGGACAGCTCGGCAGATAGACAGGCCTCATATGCGGATTCCATCAGCCATGGACCGAGATGCCGATGCACCTCGATCAGCGCACCGATCACCTCGTCCGTCCCATCCCCAAATCTTCCGAGCTTTCGCCCTTCCTGTGCCATCCCCGTGTGGTCGGGCCTCACTCCGAAACAGTTGCGGCTTTCTTCGCAGAAAGTGAGGGGATTTTTCTGGATTCGGCCCAGGACTCGGGGCGGTACGACCAGCGAAAGGGTCGGTCGGTCTGCAGATACCACGCGACGTACGCGTCGATCCTCGCCGCGAGGTCGTCGGTTGACGTGAACGAGCCTCGTGCGAGAAGTTGGCGCGTGAGGATCGAGAACCAGCACTCGATCTGGTTGAGCCACGACGCGTGCTTCGGCGTGAAGTGGCGCGTCCAGCGTGGGTGCTCGTCAAACCACTCGTTCACGTCGGGCGTGTCGTGGGCGGAGAGATTGTCCATGATGATGTGGCCACGACCCGGCGGGTAGACCGCCTCGATGACGTCGAGTAGCTCGACGAAGGTGTCGCTGTCGTGCCCGTCCGAGATGAAGCCGAACGGCTTGCCGCGGCGGACATCGAGCGCTCCCATCCAGCAGAGCGTGCCATGGCGGACGTACTCGAATTCGCGGCGGACGGGCTGTCCGGCCACCATCGGAATGTCAGCGTAGCGGCGTTCGAGCGCCTGGATGCCGGTCTTCTCGTCGACGCACACGATGTGCTCCTTCTTTGGCGTCTCGTAGTAGACGCGCAGCACGTCGTCGCGCTTCCCCCTGAACTCGTCGTCGTGCGAAGTCAGGTACATTTGTTGCCGATGCGGTTGCAGGTCAGCATCCTTGAGTATGCGGCCCACCGACCGGTCGCTGATCTGAATTCCTTGCGCGCGAACGTGCACGCCAAGCAACGACGCTGACCAGTGCGTGACGGGCACGCCGACGTCGCTCGGCGGTCGACACGCTTCTGCTTCTACTCGAGCCGCTACGGTGTCCGAGAGAGAGAGGGCGGCCGTCCCGAGCGCGGGGCGTCCGCCAGTCTCTCGCTAGGTGCCGCGCAGTCGAAGCGCTTGCGCCAGTCGTCCACCGTGCGCACGTGCACCCCGAGGAGCCGGGCGATGTCCGTCGCAGGCACTCCGTCCGCCATCATCAACACGGCCTGCGCCCGACGAACCAGCCGCTGCTCCGCCCTGGCGGGTCGCAACGCCTCCTCAATCCGCGCGCGCTCTTCAGCCCTCAGCGCGAGCGGAACCGTCGGACGACCACCGTGCGCTCGGCCCGCGAACGCGCTGTAGTCGATCATGTCACCCCACCACACCGACGACACGCACACGGAAAAGAAACCAGCGAAACTTCTGCCGCGCGGCACTAGGCGGCGCCAGCCGTCGCTGCAGTCGAGATCGCGGCGCTGACCGGAGATGCGTCGGCGGAGGACGCCGCGAGATGCGTCGTGCTCGGTAATCGCGTGGTGGCGCTGCTCACCGGGCTGATCCGGCAACGGGTCGGGGTCGAGTGTGGGCTCTGACTCTGAGGAAGAAGACCCCTGCGTTCTCCGCGTGCTCTGCGTACTCCGCGCCTTTGGGTCGGGGTCGGGCGCGCGTGCGCGTGCGAGGGGCACGTGCGCGTGCGAGGGGCGCGTGCGTGCGCGGTGGGGGTGGGATCAGAAGCTGCCGGCTACGCTCACGCTGGCGGGACCGACGCCGATCGAGAGGCCTGCGGCCCGATCCTTCTTCGGGTCTTCGGGCTTCGCGAAGAAGGTCAGATAGGTGGCGTACCCGCCGGCGGCCAGGCTTCCGACCAAGAGCACGTCGGTCACGATGGCCAACGTTCGCGTCTTCGACGCCGCGTCGTCGAGCTCGGCCTTGCCCGTCGGGTGCTGCTTCTTTCCGTCGAGGTCCGACTGCGCGCCGAGGGTGAACACGCCGGCGACGGTGGTTCCCGCGACGAGCCCGCCCGTCACTCCCCACCACAGCCACGGGATCGGTCGGCTGGGCCCGGACTCCGGCTTTCCCTTCGCCGACTTGCCCGCCGCCGCCGCCCCAGGCTTGTCCGCGTTGCCCGGTGGCGCCGCCGCGGAGGAGCCGGATTCGAGCGTCAGGGTGAGCTTCGTGGTGTCCCCGCCGGCCACCACGACGACCTTGGTTGCGCGTGCGTAGCCGGACTTCTGCACCGAGATCTTCCGCTTGCCGGCGTTGACGATCAGGGGCTTGTCGAGGGGGGTCTCGCCCACTTCCAGGTCGTCGACGCTCACCTCGGCGCCGTCCACGTTCACGCTGAGCTCGACGCTCGCGACCCGGCCCTGGAGCTTGCCGATCTCTTTCTCGACCTCCGCCCGTCGCCGCTGATCGATCTTCTTCCCGCCGTCGTCCAGATACTTCTTGAAATTGCGGAGCGACCCCGCGAAGTCGTTCAGCTGTAGGTAGACCAGCCCGACGTTGTAGAGGATCTTGTACGAGGGGGAGAGATCGTAGGCGCGCTGCAGCTCGATCAGCGCTGCGTCGAAAGCGCCCTCGTCGTAGAGTTCGAGCCCCTTCTTGTAGCGAGATCGCGCTTCGGCCTGTTCTTCGGCCTTGGGTTCAGCGGCGTTCACCGTTGCTGGCAAGACCGTGAGGCAAGCTGCTGCGAGCGCCAGCCCACTCGCGAAGCGGCGCATCACTTCCATGGATCGCCCGGATCGAGCTGCGTCGAAGGTGGCTTCTTCTTGTTGGTGATCTCCGGCTCCTCGGGCTTCGGCGGAGGCGGCGTGACCACCGGAGCACGGAAGCCCCCGCCAGAGCTCTTTTTCAGCACCAGCGCGATCTCCCGGCTCTGGTCGAACTTCAGCACTCGCTCCTCCGGATCGTGTCCGGCAGCTTCGCCGCGGAAGGTGTGGTCTTTCGCGTCGGCGAGCTGACTCACGACGAAGGGTCGGTTGGTCATCTCCGTGCCGTCCATGAACAGCTTCGCGGACGCAGGAGACACGGTGACGCGGATCTCCACCACCTGTGGCGCGGTAGGTGAGGCCGATGCCGCGGGATGCATCGGCTCGCCGGGGGTGGCTGGCCTGACCGCCTCCACGTCCGGAACTTGCGCTTTTGGGTCGCTCGTCATGCGCACGACCAAGAAAGCGACGGCGACGATCAAGAACACGCCCAAGGCCGCGGCGATGCCCACCGCGGCAGCGAAGGTGCGGCGCGGCCGGAAGGCTTGGACCTCGACCGAGGGGATGGTGCGACTGCCCCCACCGAGCTGCATGTTGCCCCCGGAACTTCCCGCCGCGGACGGTTGCGACGCGGCGTATTCGGCGCGGGCCGAGCGTGAGGGGCTCGAGTCGCTCGCGTGACGCAAGAACGGGGGCGGGCGTGAGTCGAGCGCCGCCGGCGATTGATGCGGTCCCGTCAGCTGTTCCTGGATCACGGACTGCAGCCCGGAGCGCTCCTTTTCGAACTGCTTGCCGATGAAATCACCGACCGCTCGCGGATCGACTCGAGCGGTGTGGCTGAACAGGAAACTCTCGAGCGCTTGACGAAACTCTCGCGCGGTCTGGAACCGGTCGTCGGGGCGTGGCGCGAGCGCTCGCTGCACGACGGCCTCCAGCTCGGGATCGACGTTGGGGTCGCGATCCCTCAGTCTCGGGACTTCGCCTTGGCAGAGCCCCTGCATGATCTGGATTTCGGCGAAGCCGTCCCAGATGCGAGTGCCCGCGATGGCTTCCCAGAGCATCACCCCCACCGAGAACAAGTCGCCCCGGTGGTCGAGCTTCGCGCCGAGCACTTGCTCGGGAGACATGTAGGCGACCTTGCCGCGGAGGACACCCGCACGGGTCTCGACCGAGGAGACCATGCTCTTCGCTATCCCGAAGTCACACAACTTCACCTGCCCGGCGTAGGTCACGAAGACGTTGTGAGGAGTCACGTCCCGGTGCACGAGGCGGAGCGGAGTCCCGTCGTAGTCGCAGAGCTCGTGGGCGTACTCGAGGGCGGACAGGACCTCGCACAGGAAGTGCAAGTGCCAGTGCAGGGGTAGGTACGTCTGGGTCTTGTGCGCGCGCCGCAGGATCCGATGCAGCGGCTGCCCATCCAGGTACTCCATCGCCATGAAGTACTGATCGCCGTCGATCTGAACTTCGTGGGTCTGAACGATGTGGGGGTGGTTCAGCCGGGCGGCGAGCTTGCCCTCGTCGAGGAACATCGTCTTGTGCTCGGGCTCCTCGAGCAGCTCCGGCTTCATCAGCTTCACGACCAGCAGTTTGTTGAACCCAGCCGGACCGGCCGCGGCCGCGAGGAACACCTCCGCCATGCCGCCCTGCCCGAGCCGGGCGAGCAGCCGGTACTTTCCCAGCGCTTTGGTGGTCGTGGTCGTGGTGGATTCCCCGAGTTTTCGGGATTATCCCAGCCACATCGAAAGGGGGCAAGCCGGCTGGGGCGTGGGCCAGCTCTCTGCGACAACTGAGCGAATTTGTCGGGGAATTTCCCTGGGTCAGTTGCAGTTCACGACCTTCACGTCGTAGCTGATGGGCTGCGCCGCGCCGGTGACGCTGACCGAGTAGGTGTGCCCCGCCTCGGTCTTCCAGCCCTGGGGATTGAAGCGGAAGGCGTATTTGCTGCCGTACCCGCCCTGAAGCGCAGTGACCGTTACCGGTTTGGTGGCGCCGGCGTCCTTCACCGTCACCTGGGCCCCGGTCAGGTTGATGGTGTCGCTCTGGACGGTCCACCCAGTGGAGTCGAGGGACGCAAAGGACGCGGTGAACATCTGGAGCGGTACTTCCCCGCCCGGTGGGAAGGCCACGTACTGCTTGCCTGCCTTGCCGCTGCCGCCGATGACCTGCATGCACGAGTAGCCGCTGGTCGTACCCAGACCGATGGGTCCGAGGGAGTTTGACAAGATCCACCGGCGATGGCCGATGGTGGTCGCGTTGCCCGGATCCGCCATGTAGAGGTCCACGCCCTTCACGCCCGGCGTCGTCGCGATGTTGCTCTTGCCTGCCGAGCCTGCCCCCGTCGCCGTGTAGCAGTTCCAACTCGTCGGTGGGGTGTGCGAGAGCTTGCCGTTCGCGTGCATCATCAAGGCGCACGCCTGCGCCTGCTGATCTGCGGTGGCGTTGTTGGTCACCGCGGGCAGGCCAGCGATGAAGCGATAGAGGTTGACCAGCTTCAAGGCGTTTGCCCGACCCTTGGCGCTCACGTCCCCGGCCACGCAGCCCGCGACGTTTCCGCTCCAGGTGCCCTCCGCCATGTCGGCGCGGTCGGCTTTCCAACGCGCGCAGACGGTGCCCGCCCCGCCCCCGGTCCCGCCGGTGGCCGTACCGCCAGTTCCGCCGCTGCTGGTTCCGCCGCTGCTGGTTCCGCCGCTGCTGGTTCCGCCGCTGCTGGTTCCGCCGCTGCTGGTTCCGCCGCTGCCGCCGTTGCTGGTTCCGCCAGTGGCCGTGCCGCCGCTGCCGCCGTTGCTGGTGCCGCCAGTGGCCGTGCCGCCGGTTCCGCCGCTGCCGCCACCTGCGGCGCCTCCCGCTGCGCCGGCACCCGCGCTGCCTCCGACCTGAGCTCCGGCGGAGCCACCGCTCCCCGCCGCGCCGCCGCTGCTGGTTCCGCCGCTCGCAGTCCCGCCGCCTCCGTCCGTGTCGGCGTCGTCACCGCTGTCGCTGCTGCACGCCATCACCAGAACGCACGCCCCGAGAAGCAACACTCGCCGCATCCCACTAGAATGCGCGAGCTTTCAGGCGGGGGCAAGACTTGGTGGGGGGAAGGTCGGGGAACGCCGGGCGGCAGCGTTGCTCAGAACAGCTTGCCCTGCGGTGCGCGATCGACCAGGGGCTTGCCGAGGTGCTCGTAGGATTTCTTCGTTGCTACGCGACCCCGGGGCGTGCGGCCGAGGAAGCCCTGTTGCAAGAGGTACGGCTCGTAAACGTCCTCGATGGTGTCGCGTGGCTCGGCCATGGCTGCCGCCAGCGTCTCGACCCCGACCGGTCCCCCTTCGTAGTGGTCGATCAAGATACTGAGCAGCCGTCGATCCATTTCGTCGAGCCCTGCTTCGTCAATCTCCAGGCGGTCGCAGGTCAAGCGCACGATCTGGTCGTCGATCTGCCCGTTGCCCTCTACCTCGGCAAAGTCTCGAGCACGCCGCAGCAGTCGGTTGGCGACGCGCGGCGTGCCGCGGGAGCGCTGGGCGAGGGCCCGGGCGCCGCCGTCGGTGCAGGGAACGCCGAACAAGCGCGCGCTCCGCGAGACGATGCGTTCGAGATCGGAGACCGGGTAGAAGTCGAGGCGCAGGGTGACACCGAAGCGTTCTTGCAGCGGCTTGCTCAACAGGCCCGTGCGCGTCGTGGCGCCCACGAGCGTGAACGGCCTGAGATCGATGGAGATGCTCTCCGCGTAGGCCCCTTCACCCATCATCACGTCCATTCGGAAGTCTTCGATGGCCGGATACAACGCTTCTTCGACGGTGGCGTTCAGACGATGGATCTCGTCGATGAAGAGCACGTCGCCGCGCCCGAGTTTGGTCAGGACGCCCGTGAGCGCGCCCTTGTGCTCGACGGCGGGGCCGCTGGTCAATGCCAGGTTCACCCCCATTTCCTTGGCCAAGATGTAAGCGAGGGTCGTCTTGCCGAGGCCCGGTGGCCCGCACAGCAAGATGTGGTCGAGGGGCTCGGTGCGCTTCCGCGCCGCGGCCACGAAGACCTGGAGGTTCTGCTTGTGTTTGTCCTGACCGATGAACTCGTCGAGGGACTCGGGGCGGAACAGGCGGTCGAAACGCTCGTCTTCGTCGACCGCCGCTGGCGTCAACACGCGGTCTTCGGTCGACGCCGGCGGGGCGCCGTCCTGCTTTTTGCGGGACGCCATGGGGGGCGCGACTCTACTCTGGAGGGCGGTCCGTTTCCATGTAGCCCTTTTCAAGCGGCCCGCTCTCGGACACGATGCGGCGATGCTTCCCCGGCCCGCAGCTGCTCTCGTCGTGCTCGCGTTCGGCGCGCCAGCGCTCGCGGATGCGCCGAACGCGGCAGCGAAGCCAGAGGCTGGCCCGACGCGGATCTGGAGTCGCGGCCAGACGACCTGGATCCACGAGCAGCCGCGCAACGGCAAGAACCCCCTTGGCTATGTCAGGCTAGGTCAGTCAGTGGCCTTGCGATCCGAGGCGCCGGTCAAGGGGACGGGTTGCAGCGGCTCGTACTACCCGGTCGAGCCCTACGGCTGGGTGTGTCTCGATCGCCGCGCGAGCATCGAGAGAAGCAGCCGCTGGCTGCGCGCCATGGCTGAGTTGGCGCCTCGGAACAGCCTGATGCCCTTCGACTTTGCGCTGTCGAACGGCGCGCCGATGTACCGGCGCCTGCCCAGCAGCGTCGAGGTCGAGCGCGAGGGCAAGATTTTCGGAAAAGCGGGCAGCTTCAAGCCGCAGTCGTGGGGCAATCGCGGGCACGAGCGGCTGGCCGAAGCGCGCGCGGTCGAAGCGAGCACCGCGCTGCCTTGGTTCTTCGCCAACGGAGGCAGCGCCGGTGACGCCAACCCGCTCGAGACGCTGCGCCGGCAGATCCCCCACGGCTCGATGTTGGCGTACCAAGGCTCGTTCAGCCACGAAGGCCGCACCTATCTGCTCAGCTCCGACGGCACCCTGGTGCCCGCCGATCGCGTCCGACCGTTCCGAGTGAGCGAATTTCGCGGTGTCGAAATCGGAAAAGACGGCGCGTTGCCCATCGCTTTTTTCCGCGCCAAGCCTCGACCGAAATTCCGCCGTGTCGGCGAGGCATTCGAGCCCACCGGTGAGAGCTTCGGGGCACGGAGCTGGATCGGAATCGACGACTCGGCGCCTGCCGTGGAGGTTTTCGGCAAGCGCTACCTGGCGACCCGGCAGTCGGCGGGCGCGGACGTGATCTGGGTGCGCGAGGACGACGCGACCGTGATCCGCGAGCGCAAGGAGCCGCCGATTGGGGTAGCGGCGGGATCGAAGTGGCTCATGCACAGCATCACCCAGGGCACGCTCATCGCCTACGAGGGCAAACGAGCGGTGTTTGCGACTCTGGCGTCGCCGGGCGCCGGCGGCGTGCCGATCAAGGGCAAGGATCCGATCAAGATGAGCACGACGCCGCTCGGCGTGTACCGGGTCACCTTCAAACACGGGGCCACGACCATGAGCCCCGAGTACGGCGAGAACCGCAAATTCTGGATCGCTGACGTGCCTTACACGCAGTACTTCAACGCGCCCTTCGCCCTGCACACCGCCTACTGGCACGAAGAATTCGGCGAGCCGATGAGCGCCGGCTGCGTCAACGTTTCACCCCGCGACGGCAAGTGGCTCCACGACTGGACGACGCCGACGGTGCCCGCGGGTTGGGGCGGCGCGGGCCCGGGCGGCCGGCACGGCGCGGGCACCTACGTGGTGATCGCACGCTGAGCGTCCCAGGCGCTTCAGCGTGCGGGCGGTGGAATGCGCTCCGCCCAGGGGCGCGCCTGCTCGAGCTGGGCTGACAACCGGAAAAGCGTGGCCTCGTCCCCGTAGCGGCCGACGAGCTGAACGCCGATCGGAAGTCCGTCGGCATTCCAGGTCAAAGGCACGTTCGCCGCGGGCTCGCCCGTCATGTTCTGAACGGGAGTGAAGGGAGCGAACTCAGCCGCCAAGAACAGGCCCCCCAGGGGGTTGTCTGCCAGATCGAAGCTGCCGAGCGGCACCGGCGGCTGGGCGAGCGTCGGCGTCACCAGCACGTCGAGGTCGTCGCGCTGCTTCGCCCACTCGCGCGCCAGGCGCTGCAAGATGGCCATCGAGATCAGGACCTCTCCGGCGCTGCGCTGTCGTCCGGCTTCGGCGAGTGCAAAGCTCATGGGCTCGACGTTCTCGCTGGTGGCCTTGCGACCCGTGAGCAACGCCAGTCCGTCGAGCGTCGCGGCGGCGCCGGCGGTCCACAGCACCGAGAACGCCTCCAGGAACATGTCGCCGGGCAGGAATACCTCGCGATCGACGACCTCGTGACCGAGCTCCGTCAGCAGTTTTCGGGCGTCTTCGAGGGCCGCAATGCAGTCCGCGTGCACCGCCACGCCCGAGATGGGCGTCCTCGAGATCCCGATGCGCAGCTTGCCCGGCGGGGTCCTGACCTCCTCGGCGTAGGCCCGAACGGGCGGCGCGGCGTAGTAGGGATCCCCGAGCGCAGGTCCGTGGGTGGCGTCGAGGATGGCCGCGCTGTCGCGAACCGAGATCGACACCACGTGCTCCGCTACGAGGCCGCCCATCACGTCGCCGAGGGCCGGAGCCAAGGTGATGCGGCCGCGGGTGGGCTTCAGGCCGAAGAGCCCGCAGCATGAGGCCGGGATCCGAGTCGAGCCGCCGCCGTCGTTGGCGTGGGCTGCCGGCACCATGCGGGCCGCGACTGCCGCCGCCGAGCCACCGCTGGAGCCGCCGGTGGTGCGCGTGAGATCCCAAGGGTTCTTGCAAGCACCGAAGAGCCGAGGCTCGGTGGTGGGCAGGAACCCGAACTCCGGCACGTTGGTCTTGCCCACGAAGATGAAGCCCGCTCGGCGCAAGCGTTCGATCAGGACGCTGTCTTCGTGAGCCACGAAGTCCGCCAACATGCGCGAACCGCTGGTGAAGCGCACGCCCTCGACCGAGGCGAGGATGTCCTTCACCAGGAACGGGACACCGGCGAAGGGGCCGTCGCCGACCGGCGCATCGGCGCGCGCCAACGCTGATTCGAACATGGGTGTGACCACCGCGTTCAAGGTCGGGTTCAACTTCTCGATCCGTGCGATGGAATGCTCCACCAGTTCACGCGCGGAGGCCTTCTTCGTTCGCACCAGCTCGGCGAGAGCAGTGGCATCCAGTCGATCGAGCTCGCTCATGGCGCCACTATAGGAAGGGCGTGACCTGGGACCAAGCCCCGTCGCCTCAGGCTGCGGGACCGACCGGGATCCTGACCGTGAACACGCTGCCCTTGCTGCCGCGATCGGTCACGGCGACCGTGCCGCCGTGGAGTTCGATGACCGAGCGCGCGAGGGAGAGCCCCAAGGCGAGGCCGCGATGCTCCCGCTCGCCGGGGTCGGGGTTGGGGTCGAGCATTCCGGCGAGGACGCGGGCGGGCACCCGGGTGCTCGGCACCTCGACGTCGATGCGCGCGCCGCCGGCCCGGGACGGCGCTGCCCGCATGCGGACGTAGGCCTTCTCGCTGGACCGGAGGGCATGACCGATGATGGTGGCGAGGGCTCGCGCGAGCCGCAGGCGATCCACCGATAGGTCGGGCACACCATCGAGGATCTCGGCGACCACCTCGACCTGCTCGTCGCCGCCCAGATCACGGCCCTTGCTCAGCGCCTCCTCGAAGAGGTCTTCGATGCGCACGCTCTCGCGCACCAGCGTCAGCTGCCGCGCCTCGACCCGCGAGGCGTCGAGGATGGTCTCGATCAGCGCCAACAGCTCGAGCCCGCGCTTGGCGATCAGATCCAGGCTCTCGATCTGCCCGGGGCTGAGCTCTTCGGTGTCGCGAACCAAGTTGGTGAACCCGAGGATGGCGTTGAGCGGGCTCTTGAGGTCGTGGCTCACGCTGGCGAAGAACAGCCCGCGCATCCGGGCGGCCCGCTCGCGCGCGGAGATCGCCCGCTCCTGAGCGTGTGCGAAGACGCGGAAGCGCTCGGCGAGATCTTCGATGGCCAGGCCGAGATCCTCGACCAGCCGGAAGCGAACCGGGCGCATCACCCGCGTGCCGCCGCCGATCACGCTGTCTGTCCCGAGCAGACGCACGCCTCGTGTCGCCGTCGCCACGTCGTCGTTCAGCGCCCGCCCGAGACCTGCGCCAAACAAGGCCGCGAGCATCACCGAGAGCAGCGACACCACCATGGACACCGGGCTGAAGACCCCGAGCTCCGAGGCGCCGAGGCGCACGTGGGCAGTGCCTTGCTCCAGCGGCGCGGAGATCTCGACGGTTCCCTCCGCTTCGTGCTCGACGTGCGGCGGAGCGAAGCGGCGATTGAGCGTGACGATGTAGCCGGCGCGTTCGGCAGCGATCACGGCTTCCTCGACCCCGGCTGCCTCGAGCGAGCCAGGTGTCGAGTCGAAGGCGGCGCGGGCCAACAAGCGCGCCGTCTCCTGGCGATCGCGTTGGTCGGCGCGCCGCACTACGGCGTTGGTGACCAGCGCGGCGCCCACCGAGACGAGGGCCACGGGCAAGGCCACGGCGAACATGAGCCGTCGTGGGAGGTGCCGCTTGAGGTTTCCGCGTTTCTCCTCCGATTCGACCACCGAACGCATGACGTCCGGAGGTGCAGCCTCGAAGCATTGGGCGAAGGTCCCACGGATCATCACGCTGAGCGGGAGGCTCGCCGCGGCGACGAAGACCGTGCCCAGGAGCGCGACGCTGACTCCGGTCGTCAGGTCGACCAGCGCTGGTCGGAACAGTGTTCCCGTCAGCGCGAGTCCGGCCAAGGGAGGAGCGACCCAGCCGGTCACCACGCGACCGCTGTCTTCGGCCAAGGCCGCCAGGTCCCGAGCCTTCACCGAGTTCGGTCCAGAGATCAGCGCACCGAACAGCGCTCGGTGACGACCGAGGACCAGCGCGTTGTGGACCAGCGCGACGGCTCCGCCGGTTCCCACCGAGTACAAGAGCACGCGCGTGACCGCTTCTTGGACCGGACCTGACAAGAGCAGCAATCGGGGCACGAGCGGGGCCACCAAGAACGCAGTGCCGAGGGCGAAGGCAGCCTGCCAAGCCAGTACTCGCCTCTCGAGCGCCGAGCCGGGCAGCCTCACGTCAGCACCTCGGGGTCCCGCGGCAAGAAGATGCGAAACACGGACCCCTGTCCAAGCGCGCTCTCTAGATCGATGGTGCCGTCGTGCATCTGGACCAAGCGACGCGAGATCGCCAGGCCCAGACCGGAGCCAGCGCGCCGGGCAGCGAGATCACCGACCTGGCGGTACTCTTCGAAGATGCTGGCTTGGTCCTCGGGGGCGATGCCGGGCCCGGTGTCGCTGACGCGGATCAGCGCCCAGCGTTCGGACTGGGCTTCGATGACCACCTCGACCCGTCCTTCGGGAGTGAACTTGACCGCGTTGCCCACCACGTTGCCCAGGATTTGACGTACGCGACGGGCGTCGGCCCAGGTGGTGAGCGACCCACCCTTCAGCACGATCTCGATGGGCTTGTCCCGGGCGTTGATCCGGGCCTCGCGCACGGCATCCTCGGCGATGGGCCATAGGTCCAGCGTCTCCCGCGACAGCTCGAGCTCGCCGCTTTCGAGGGCCGACAGCTCGAGGATGTCATCGATGAGCTCTCGCAGATGCTCGCCTTTCGAGCGGACCACGTCGAGGTTCTCTCGAGCGTCAGCGCTGAGCGGTCCGTCGACTTCTGCCAGCAGTACGTCGGCGAACCCCAAGATGGCGTTGAGGGGGGTGCGCAGCTCGTGGGAGAGCGCCGCCAAGAACGCACTGCGATCGCGATCGTAGGCCAGGGCGCCGGCGAGGTCCTGCCGGTAAGCGCGTTCCGCTGCGGTGAAGCGCTCGACCAGACCATCGAAGGCTGCCGTCAGGAGGCCCACCTGATCGAAGTTGCGCACGGGGATGAGCTTGCCGGCGGGCTCGCGATCGAGACTCGCCATCTCTTCGATGCGGTCTTTCACGTACGCGACGTCCGAGCGCGCGTCCCGGGCGATGGCGTAGGCGACCAGCGCCGCGGCTCCGATCAGGATCCAGGTCAGGGCGGCCACCGACGCCAGGAGCGAGCTGCGATCGGAGCGCGCCGGCTGCCGCACGAATGCGGATTGCCAGCTGCCCGCCCGCGGAGGGCGCCACGACCCAGCTGGCATCGACGTGGTCCCGCTCGGCGGCCTCGAGTTCTGCGGGCGTCGGCGCAGCACCGTGTCGGAGTACGACGCTGCCGTCCGCGCCGAGCAGCGTGACGTCGAGGCGAGAGCGCGCCGCGGCACGCTCGACGACCGCCGCCGGACCCGGGGATCCGTCGCCGAAAGTCGCGCGGCCAGAGTCGAGCACAGGAGCTTGGCCGAGTCCCGCGCGGCGCCCCGACCTTGGCGCTCGAGCTCCCCGAGCCCCACCCACGCCACCACGACCGCGGCGGCGATGCCCAGCAGCACGACGGCCACGGGTGCGAGCGGAAGAAAGCTGAGCCGCCGTCGTCGCTCGAGGGCGGTTCTCGATCTCACGGGTCCGTCGCCAGCCGCGCGAACACGGCGTGGTCGAGCCAGCGCGAGCCGACGAACTCGGCCTGGCGCGCGATGCCCTCGAAGCGGAAGCCCAGTCGCGCGATGACGCGCAAGCTCGCGTGGTTGTCGGTGGCGGCGGCGCACCGCATTCGGTGGACGCGCATGCGCGTCGAACGCGAATTCGACGGACGCGCGCGTCGCCTCGGTCATCAGTCCGCGCCCGGTGGCGTCGCGGCGAAGCCAGTAGCCGAGCTCGCACGAGCGGTGCAAGTGCACACACGAATCGAGCCCCACGACGCCCAAGAGCTCTCGGCTGGCGCGGTCACGAATCGCAAAACGCACCGCGCGTCCCGCGTCCCAGTCCGCGGCGCAGGCGTCGGCGTAGCGTTGGCTCGCCTCCGGTGTGTTGTTGAAAGGGACCCACGGCAGCCAGCGCTCGAGGTGCCAGCGCGAGCCGTCGACGGCGTCCCAGATCTCCTGACCGTCGCTCGCTTCGATGGGAAGTAGGATCAGGCGCGGGGTCTCGATGGGGGCCCGCCGGAGGCCGACCCGAGTCGGAATCGACAGCATCTGGTGGGTTGGGGCCGCCAGGCGGGTCGATGGTGGAGACGAGCTGCGGCGCGTCACTTGCACTCGGCCCGGCGACGTACGCTTCGAGGTGTCCAGACTCGTAGTCGCGCCACGAAATGTACCAGTGTCCAGGTTTGGTTCCCGGTGTGATGGCGGGGTAGGGCTGGATTCCGCCGACCTTGGCCACGCTTCCGACGGTCTCGACCCCGTCGCGCGTCATGCTCGCGAGCTTGACACGGTTGGCATCGAAGTACGCGATCATGGCGCCGGACGGCCCCAGCGAGATCGAGGGTACCGAGCCGCTCGCGCGCGAACTCCCGGTGCCAGATGACCTGATGCTTGGAGCGGTCGAACAGCGCCGCGAAGGCTCCTCCCTTGTCGTCGTCCCAGACCAGCGAAACAATCGGCCTTGTCACACACGACCCGTGCTTCGCCACGCTGTCCGCGGATGCCTGCCACCGAAGCGAGCTTGCCCACCACGCGGTCCTCGAGCTTCTTCTTGCCTTCGGTCTTCACCCCGGACGCCAGTGCGGCGTCGTTCAGCGGCACGTCGAGCAGCATGATGCGGCGCTTCTTGTCGCGCTCGAGCGCGAACGACGATGAGCAGACGTCCCGTCGGCGATGGCGAGGCTCGGGTCGGCTGGCGATCGCGCCGTGTCCATCCCGTCCGGAGCCGAAGGCCGTCAGTCGCGTCGACTTCGCCGACCGGGCTCGAGCGCCGCCGAGAGGTGGCGCGCCGCCAGGTCGACGCCGTCCTCGAAGGTCTCCTCCCAGACCACCCAGTACGAGCCGTCTGGGCGCGCGAGCGAAGGTCGGGTGAGTACTCCTGCGCGCTTGACGGCGGACACGCGCTGCGCCGGCCCCGCGATGCGTCCGTCGGCTCTCGAGCGTTCGCGACGTACACGCCCGGCTCGGTGCCGCCGTCCTCCCAGAACAAGAGCGCGAGCTTGTCGCCGGCGGACGATCAGCTGCGTATGCCGCGCCGAGGTCGCTTCCGGCGTCACCGAGCCGAGCCGGAGAGACGCGGCGCAGCGCACTCGTCGAGCAACGCGGTGAAGGCCTGGCGGCGAGCCGCGTCTTGCTGGTTGTCGACCCAGACCACGACCGCGCCAGCCGCGGTGCACGATCAGATCCGGGCGCGAGCTCGGCGTCGTGCGCTCGAAGGGGCGCGGGCGACCGAGGCCGGTCACCCGGCACTTGCCGTCGGCGCTCGGGATCGCGACCGCGGCATGGCTCAACAAGCCGCGCGAGACGCCGGAGCCGCCGTTGTTGAACGCCTCCTTGAACGCCGCGAGCGCCTCGTCGCCCTTGCCGCGCTCGAGCAGCGCTTGCGCCTCGCGAGATGTGCTGGGCGTAGCCTTCCGTCTCGAGCGGCAGGTCGTAAGTCGGTGCCGACCGCGGTCGCCGCGGGCGTGGCGCTCGCGCTCGGGGCTCCCGACGCGCTGGGCATGGGTCGCGCGGTCTGGCGTCGGTGGGTGCAGCACGTAGAACCAGAGCGCGTAACCGCCGAGGGCCAGCACCGCCACGCCCAAGAGCACGCCGACGAGGCCGAGCGGACCGCTCTTGCGCGGGCTGCGGAGCGTTGAGCACCTGATCTGGCGGCGCCGCCCGCCCGGCGCGCTGGCATTCGCGGGGCCGGCGGCGGAGCGAGGGCCCCCGGTCTGGTCTGATCCACGAGCTCGTCGATCAGAGCGCCTTCTTCGTCGCTGGGCGCGGAACTCTGGCGCCACGAGGGCGGCGGCATGCTGGTCGCCGGAGTCAGCGCCTCCGACAGCGTCTCTGCCAGCTCGCGCGCGGTCTGGAAGCGCTTTCGGGGATCGCGCTCCAGCGCTTTGGCGAACCACGCAGTCGAATTGCGGCGGCAGATCCGGGCGCAGCTTGGAGGGCTTCGGGATCGGGCGCCCCGGCGATCTGCGCGAGGATCATCGCCACGCCCTGCTCGACGTTCCAAACCGTGGTCCCGGTCAGGCACTCGTAGACGATGCAGCCCGAGGGCCCACAGATCCGGCGCGAGGTCGACCTCGCCTTGGCCCTTGGCCTGCTCCGGGCTCATGTAGGCGGGCGTTCCGAACAAGCGCTCCTTCGCGGGTCAGTCGCGGCGAGGCGGCATCGCCGGTCTGCTCGTAGAACTTGGCCAGGCCGAAATCGAGGATCTTCACCACCATCTCGCCCTCCGGCGTCTTGGTGATGAAGATGTTCTCGGGCTTCAGATCGCGGTGGATGACGGTGGAGTCGTGGGCCTTCTGCAAGCCGCGGGCGGTCTGCGTGATGACTGCCGAGCGTCGTGTCGGCGTCGATGCGACGGACGCGCGTCATCATGTCGTACAGGCTCTCGCCCTCGAGCAGCTCCATCACCAGGAACGGCCGCCCGTCGTACATGCCCGAGTCGTAGACGTCGCAGATGTTCGGGCTGCGGATCGCGGCTGCCGCGCGCGCCTCGCGCAGGAAGCGCTCGCGCACGATGCGCGAGGTCACCAACTCGGCGGCCAGGATCTTGACCGCGACGCGCTTGCCCAGCGTGATGTTCTCGGCCTCGTAGACCGCGGCCATGCCGCCGCGGCCGATCTCCTTGCGTGATGCGGAACTTCCCCTCCAGGACGGTCCCGACCGGGACCTGGGACTTGCTGGGGGGGAAGCCATCTGCGTGCGCCGGCGGTCGGGTGGCGCCGAGGCGCTCGACGCCGTCACGTTAGCAAGGGTGCCCGACGATCGCGAGAAACCACGCGCCAAGTCTCGGCGAAGAACTGTAAGAATTCTCGCGGCCTCAGCGCCCGGGGAGGAGGCGTTCCAGCGCCGGGGGGACAAAGGCCGGAGCATTTGCGAGGAGCGGGGCGAGCGGGGCGGCTGACAGCGTGTGCCAGTACGAGGACCCTGACGCGGTGCGCGGCAGGCGCGCGCACGTCCTCGAGGGCTCGAGCGAAGGTCTTTGCCGTGTAGGTTGGGTCCAGCGTGAGCCCCACGCTGCGCGCGGCGATGGTAGCCGCCGCCCCACCCGGGGTGGGGTGCCCGTAGCCCGCCCCAAGGTGCTCCGCGTCCACCTCGAGCGCCCGGCTCAGACGTAGCAGCCCGGCGTCACCGCCGTCGAGCCGCGTCGCTGCGCGAGCCAATGCCAAGACGACGGCCCGGCCCAGGGTCGCCGACACGGCGACCGAGACCGCCACCACGCGTGCGCGCAGCCCTTCGCGGAGCACGCCGGCGAGGATACCGGCGACCGTGCCCCCCGAGCCGAATGGCACGACGATGAGATCCGGCTCGGGCAGCTCACCGCCTCGAATCTGCCCGGCGAGCTCGGCGACCGCGCGGGCGTAGCCCAGCGTCCCCAGTCTGCTCGAACCTCCGGCGGGGACGAAGTAGTCGCCTCGGCGCAGCGCGGCGGCGATCCCCAAGGGGACGGCGCTCATCGAGCCGACCACGCGCACGTCGATGCCGTGGCCGAGTGACGCGCGGAGCGTGGCCTCAGCGTGAGCGGTCCAGGGTTGCGGACACAGCACCGCGAGCACCGGGACCCCGATCGCTCGTGCGTAGATCGCCGTTGCGAGCACGTGGTGGCTGCCCCCCGCGCCCGTCGTCACGATGCGACGAGCCCCGCGCCGCGCCGCGTCCGCCAGCACCAGCTCGAGTTTACGCACCTTGTTGCCGCCGTAGGGTTCGGCGGAAACGCCGTCGTTCTTGACCCACAGCTCGGCGCCCGCCCTCGAGAGCGCTTCGGCGCGAAACACTGGCGTGGGGTAGCGTCCGAGGGACAGGGGGGCTGGCGGCGGCTTCATGTAAAATGTGCGTCTGCGCCTGGCGCGCCGGACGAGACAGGCGACGGGTCCGAGTCTACAGTGCGAGCCGCGATGATTCGAAGGATAGCGGTCAACACTGGTGGGGGCGACGCACCCGGCCTCAACGCGGTCATTCGGGCGGTGGCCATCAGCGGCATGAGCCTCGGCTGGGAGGTGCTGGGCATTCGCCAGGGCTACCACGGGCTGCTCGACGATCCGGATGGCGTCGTCTGCCTCGATCGAAACAGCGTGCGCGGGATCCATCACCGCGGCGGCACCATCCTCGGCAGCACCAATCGGGGCGATCCCTTCAACTACCCGGTCATGAAGGGCGGCGAGCTCGTGCCGACCGACGTGTCGGGCAAGGTCATCCAGCGTTTGGAGGAGCTCGGTGTGGACGCGCTGGTGGCCATCGGTGGAGATGGTTCGATCCGGCTCGCGGCCAAGCTCCTCGAACGCGGACTGCGCCGCGTGATCGCGGTTCCGAAGACCATCGACAACGACCTCGCCGGGACGGATTTGACCTTCGGCTTCGATACCGCGGTCGCCACCGCGACCGATGCCATCGACAAGCTGCACACCACGGCTCAGGCCCACGAGCGCGTGATGGTGGTCGAGGTGATGGGGCGTCATGCCGGGTGGATCGCGTTGTATTCGGGCATGGCCGGCGGAGCCGACATCGTGCTCATCCCGGAGATCCCCTTCGACCTGGAGCGCGTGTGCGACAAGATCCGCTGGCGTGAAATCATGAACCGGCGCTTCGCCATCGTCGTCGTCGCCGAAGGCGCCATGCCGGCGGGCGGCTCCGCCGTCTTCAAAGAGGGCGCTGACAAGTTCAAGGAGCACGGGCAGCTCGGCGGCATCGCCGAGTATGTCGCCCGTGAAGTGCACGAGCGCACCGGCAAGGAGACCCGCAGCATCGTGCTCGGTCACCTCCAGCGCGGCGGCAGCCCGGTCATGACCGACCGCGTGCTCGCGCTTCGCCTCGGCTGCGCAGCGACGCGTTTCATCGCAGAGACGAACACGAGCGGGCTCGTCGCAGTGCGCGGCAGCCAGATCCAGTTCGTGCCCATTTCCGAAGGGATCCAGCGCATTCGTACGGTGCCCCTCGACTCCGACGTGCTCACGAGCGCGCGGCAGCTCACGATCTGCCTCGGCGACGAACAGCCGGATTCCTTTGAGCCTTCGTTGGTCCCGCCGCCGCCGTCGCTGCGCCCATACCGCGCGCTCAAGGGTCCGGCCTGAGCGCGCAACTGCTCCACGTATCGGCTGAGTTGACCCGCCTCATTCGTGACGACTGACGCGGGGGGCTGTGGAGAACCAACGGGCGCATTCGGATGCGAGGCCGAAACACTCCCGAAACACTGCCAAGGCTACGGGAGAACGGCGTCGCGTTCGACAAGCCGCGCGCCGGAGCCCCCGCCATGAAGAAGGTCGAAGCCATCATCAAACCGTTCAAGCTCGACGAAGTGAAAGACGCCCTCTCCGAGGTCGGCATCCAGGGCATGACGGTGACCGAGGTCAAGGGCTTTGGCCGGACCGGCGGTAAGAAGGAAGTGTACCGAGGCTCCGCCTACGTGGTGGACTTCGTCCCGAAGGTGAAGCTCGAGATCGTCGTCCCCGAAGCGATGGTCAAAGAGGTCATCGACGCCATCGAGAAAAGCGCCAAGACGGGCCGGATTGGCGACGGAAAGATCTTCGTGATGCCGATTGACGAGGCCGTGCGCATTCGCACCGGAGAGCGCGGCGAAGAGGCCATTTGAGTCGGAGCTCGAGCTCCGCATCGACGATTGCTGACGGGACCCGATCCCGAGGAGAAACCATGCCCATGAACCCCAAGGATGTCATCGAATTCGGCAAGAAGAACAGCGCGGTGATGGTCGATCTCAAGTTCATCGACCTGCCCGGAAAGTGGCAGCACACCTCGGTTCCCTTCGACCGCCTCGAGGCCGACAGCTTCGAGGACGGGTTCGGCTTCGACGGCTCGTCGATCCGTGGCTTTCAGCCCATCAACCAGAGCGACATGCTGCTGATCCCGGACCCGGCCACGGCCGTCATGGATCCCTTCACCAAGCACCCGACCTTGAGCCTCTTGTGCACGGTGCAGGACACGATCACCCGGCAGAACTACTCACGGGACCCGCGTCACATCGCCAGGAAGGCCGAGGCCTATCTGAAGAGCACCGGCCTGGCCGACACCTGTTACTTCGGGCCGGAGGCGGAGTTCTTCATCTTCGACGACGTTCGCTTCGATGCCAGCGGACACGAGGCCTATTTCCACATCGACTCCATCGAGGCGGACTGGAACACGGGTCGCGACGAGAGGCCCAACCTGGGCCACAAGATCCGCCACAAGGAGGGCTACTTCCCGGTCTCGCCTCAAGACACGCAGATGGACCTGCGCACGGACATCTGCCTGATCATGAAGCAGGTCGGCATCGAAGTGGAAGTGAGCCACCACGAGGTCGCGACGGCGGGGCAGGGCGAGATCGACATGAAGTACGACACGCTCCTGCGCAGTGCGGACAAGCTGATGTGGTTCAAGCACATCGTCAAGAACGTCGCGCACCAGAACCGCAAGACCGCGACCTTCATGCCCAAGCCGATGTTCGGCGACAACGGCAACGGCATGCACTGCCACCAGTCGCTGTGGACCGACGGCAAGCCGCTCTTCGCCGGCGACGGCTACGCGGGCATGTCCGACATGGCCCTCTTCTACATCGGCGGCATCCTCAAGCACGCCAAGAGCCTGGCGGCGCTGACCAACCCGACCACCAACAGCTACAAGCGGCTGGTGCCGGGCTACGAAGCGCCGGTCAACCTGGCCTACTCGAGCCGGAACCGCTCGGCAGCGATCCGCATCTCGACCTACTCGCCGTCGCCGAAGGCGCGACGCATCGAGGTGCGCTTCCCCGATCCGACCGGCAACCCCTACATCACCTTCGCGGCCATGATGATGGCGGGCCTCGACGGCATCCAGAACAAGATCGACCCGGGCGATCCGCTGGACAAGGACATCTACTCGCTCTCGCCGGAGGAGCTGAAGGACGTCCCGCACATGCCCGCGTCGCTCGAGGAGAGCCTCGACGCTCTCGAGCGCGACCACCAGTTCCTGCTCAAGGGCGACGTCTTCACCAAGGACGTCATCAGCATGTGGCTCGACTACAAACGCGAGAACGATCTGAAGCTCTCGCGGCTGCACCCGACGCCCCTCGAGTACTTCCTCTACTACGACATCTGACCTCCGCCACCGAACAATCACGGCGCCGGCCTGCTGCCTTCTCGATGGCGGCGGCGGCGCCGGTGCCGGTGCCATGTGTGCCAGGCCCTCGGAGAAAGGCGCGGGGGTCTTCGCGCCCGATCCGCTCCCGCCACACACCGCCCTACACCGTGTGGGTCGAGGGTTCTGTGATACGCTTCGTGTTCCCGAAGTGGCAGCTGACGATCTGTTCGAGACCACCGTAGAGGTCACCATCACGCGTGACTTCACGCGCTCTTGGCGTAAGAGCGCGCCGGGGCAGGCGTTCCTGGTCGTCATCGCCGGCCCGCGGCTCGGCCACCGCGTCTTGCTCGGCGAGGAGACCCTCGACATCGGGCGCGGCGTGGGCTGCGGCTTTCAGCTGGACCTCGACAGCGTCAGCCGGCTGCACGCGCGCGTGCGCTGGGACGGCACGCGACATTTCATCGAAGATCTGCGCTCGACCAACGGCACCTACGTGAACGAGAACCGCGTCTCGGAGCAGCCGCTCGACGACGGTGATCGTGTCGGAATCGGCAAGGTGCTGGTCAAGTACCTGTCGGGCGGCAACGTCGAAGCCGCTTATCATGAAGAAATCCAGCGCCTCATGCGCTACGACGGCCTCACGGGCATCTACAACCGCAGCCACTTCGACGAGACGCTGCACAACGTGATGTGGCGCGCTCGCTTCGATGGCGCTCCGCTTTGCCTCATCGCCTTCGATCTGGACCACTTCAAGAGCGTCAACGACACGCACGGGCACCCGGCGGGCGACGCAGTCCTCCGCCAGGCCTCGTCGGTCGTCTCCCAGATCGTGCCGCAGGGAGCGGTGTTCGCTCGCACGGGCGGCGAGGAATTTGCGGTCCTGTGTCCAGGCATGCCTGCGGCCAACGCTTGGCATCTCGCCGAGCACATCCGTCGAGCCGTGGAGGCATCGACGTTCACGGCCGACGGCACCCGGATCCCGGTCACTGTCAGCGTTGGCGTGGCCGAGCGCCTGGCCACAGACCAGGCTCCCGAGGCGCTCTACGAGCGTGCCGACACCCAGCTCTACGCGGCAAAGAACTCCGGACGCAACTGCGTGCGCTGAGTCACTTCGGCGTTGGCACTGGCTTGGTGGTGGTGCCGGTGGCTTCATCGGCACTGAATACGAAGTTGTCGATCAACACGGTGGAGTCCAGCACCTCGTCGCCAGCGTCCCAGATCGCGAAGCGCAGCGTGACCTCGCCGCCTGGGGTCACCGGCGACTTGGTCTCGAGCCAGCCGGTGGCGCCGTGGTCGTCGTATTGCGTCGTGTCGATGCCGAAGCCCGTGCCCTGGAGGATGGTGGTGCCGAGTGAGCACGGGAAGGTCTTGCCGCCCGCCTGGCAAGGTGCGCCGCCGGAGCAGCCACAGGCGTCCAAGAAGCCGTTGTTCACGCTGACCGGGTTGCCCTGAGTGTCGAAGGAGATGTTGCCGAGTTTCGCGTTGGGCGGCGCCGGAGACTGCAGCGCGACGAACGAGTCGTTGTAGTCGGAGCAGACGTAGTCCGGCCACTCGTAGGTGTAGAAGTTGAAGTTGAACGAGAAGCTCTTGGCGTTGGTGGGCACTCGCAACTTGAGCTCGAGGCCGGCCGGATCGTTGGCCACGGATCCCGTCGTGTTGTTGCCGGGGCAGCTCGGTGAGTCCACCGGGAATCCGGTGGGCGGTGGGCTCGTGGTCGTCATGTCTTCGCCGCTCACGTCGGCGTAGTCCGAGTCCGTGGGCTCGCGGGCGGTGCCGCTGGACAGGCCGAGCATGCGCTTGCCCTCCTGACAGTTCACGTTGGGGCCGAACTTCGGAAGCATCCCGTGGGCGAGGTCGTTCATACCGGGTGAGCCGTCGGCCTTGACCCATTTGGCCTCGAGCACCCCCCACTTTTTGTCGCCCGCCGTGGCTGGTTGGCAGAGGCCGATGGCCCGGGCTCCGTTCATCGGATCGTTGTCGCCGACGGCGGTGATGACCGAGTCGCAATCGACGGCGGTGTCGTCGGCGGTGCCGTTGCAGTCTTCGTCGACGTTGTTGCCCCCGACGTCGTAGGCGCCGGGGTTGGCGTTGGCGTCGCAGTCGTTGCAATCGCCGTCTTGAACGCTGAAGCCGTCCTTGTCTTGGTCTTCCGTGGGTCCGGAAGTGCAGTTGGTGGTGCCGCCACCGGTCGCGCCCCCTCCGTCGATGACGAGGCCGCCGCCAGCGCCGCCGCTGGTGCCGTTGCCGCTGCCGCCGAAGCCCCCGCCGCCGCCGGCGTTGCCGGCGCCGCCGCTGCCTCCCGTGAACAAGTCGTCGCCGCCGCTGCTGCTCGCCGTCGTACATGCGGCGGCCGTGATGGCCGCCAGCGCGCCGGTGGCAACATAGAGCATCGCTCGATACTGGGTCATGGGGGGCCTGGGTGGGTTGGTGGCTGCGCTCACTTCGGAGTCGGGACGGGCTTGGTCGTGGAACCGCCAGACGCTTCGTCGGCGCTGAATTCGAAATTGTCGAGCAGCACCGTCGAGTCGAGCACGTGATCTCCGGCGTCCCAGATGGCGAAGCGCAGGGTGACTTCGCTGCCGGGCGTGACCGGCGACTTGGTCTCGAGCCAGCCCGTCGCGGCGTGCGGGTAGGTGGGGTCCCCGAAGCCGGTGCCGTCCAGGAGGGTCGTTCCGAGCGAGCAGGCGAAGACCTTGCTCTTGGCCGTACAGGGCGGGCCGCTGCTGCAGCGCACAGGCCTCCAGGAAGGCGTTGTTCACGCTGACCGGGTTGCCTTGGGTATCGAAGGAGATGTTGCCGAGGGCTGCGTTGGGCGGCGCCGGCGTCTGCAGGGCCGCGAAGAAATCGTTGTAGCTCGAACACACGAAGCCCGGCCACTCGTAGGTGTAGAAGTTGAAGTTGAAACTGAAGCTCTTGGCGTTGGTGGGAACGCGGATCTTGAGCTCGAGCGCGGCTGGATCGTTGGCGGGCTTGCCGGTCGTGGTCACGCCCGGGCAGGTCGGCGTGTCGATGGGGAACTGCGGCGACGGCGGCGGGCTGGTCGTGTTCATGTTGGCGCCGCCCACGCTCTGGTAGCCCGGATCCGTTGGCTGCCTGGCGGTACCGCTCGACAGCACCAGCATGCGCTTGCCCTCCTGCACGTTGACGTTGGGACCGAAGGCGGTCAGGAGGCCGTGGCTCAGATCGTTCATGCCCGCGGTGCCGTCGGCCATGACGTACTTGGCCTCGAGCACGCCCCACTTCTTGTCACCGGCGGTGGCTTGCTGGCAAAGGCCCATGGAGCGAGCGCCGTTCATCGGATCGTTGTCCGCCAGATCGGTGAGGGCGCCGTCGCAGTCGATCGCGGAGTCGTCGGCGGTGCCGTTGCAGTCCTCGTCCACGTTGTTGCCCGCGACGTCGTAGGCGCCGGGGTTGGCGTTGGCGTCGCAGTCGTTGCAGTCGCCGTCTTGAACGCTAAAGCCGTCTTGGTCCTTGTCTTCGGTGGGACCCGAGGTGCAGTTCGTCCCGCCGCCCCCGGTTCCTGGCCCCGAGTCGATGACGAGGCCGCCGCCGCCGCCGCCGCTGCTGGTGCCGCCTCCAGTCGCCATGCCGCCGGAGGCTCCGGCGCCCGACGTGCCGCCCGCCGAAGTGCCACCCGTGAACAAGTCATCGGAGCCGCCCGCGCTCGTGCTGCCGCAGGCGCTCACGGCAAAACCGACGACGACGACCGAACAAAACACCAGGCTCTCACGAATCATGTCGCACCTCATGAACGGAGCCCGCGCGCTCCGCGTTATCGACCACAGTTTACCTGACGAACGCTGCACGTCGACCTTGGTCGACTACGGATCTCGCGGCGCACGTGCGCCGCGACACATCACTTGGGAACGGGTACCGGCTTGGTCACCGGGATGTCTCCACCTTCGGTCGACCACGTGAAGTTGTCGATCAAGACGCTCGAGTCCAGGACCGGATCGCCCATGTCCCAGACCGCGAAGCGCAGGGTGAACTCGCTGCCGCCCGACACCGGCGAGACGGTCTCGAGCCAGCCCGTGGCCGCCCCGGTTTCAAAGCCGGTGCCTTGAAGCTGCGGGGTGCCCAGCGCGCAGGGGAAGTTCTTTCCACCGGGGTTCGTCGCGCCGGTGGTCGGGTCGCAGACGTCGAGGAAGCCGTTGTTGACGCTGACCGGGTTGCTCTTGGTGTCGAAGGAGATGTTCCCTTGCAACGCGCTCGGCGGTGCGGGGCTCTGGAGCGCGACGAAGAAGTCGTTGAACTTGGTGCAGACGTATCCAGGCCATTCGTAGGTGTAGAAATTGAAGTTGAACTTGAAGCTCTTGGCGTTGAGCGGCGCCTTGATCTTCAGCTCGAGGGCGACGGGGTTCCAGGCTTTGGTGTCGTTGGCAGTCTGCACGTTCGGGCACGAGGGGGAGTCGATGGGGAATCCAGCCGGAGCCGTGCCCATCGAGATGGCGTCCCAGCCGCTGACTTCCTCGTAGCCCGCGTCGCCTGGCTGTCGGGCCGTTCCGCTGGAGATTGCCAGCATCCGCCCACCCTCTTGGACGTTCACATTCGCGCCGAATTTCGGGAGCAACCCATGCTGCCGCGGGTCCACTGGCGGAGCGCTTTCCGCGGGCGCGCCGTCGGCCTTTACGTATTTCGCTTCGAGCACGCCCCACTTCACTCCATCGGATACCTGACACAGCCCGATGGCCATTGCTGCATGCATGGGATCGTTGTCGGCGATTACGGTGATCGCCGAGTCGCAGTTCAGCGGCGCACCGTTGTCCACCGTGCCGTCGCAGTCGTCGTCCTTGCCGTTGCCCGGGATGTCCATGGCGCCCGGCTCAGGCTGGCCCGGGGTGCAGGTCCAGCCGGGGGTCCCCCCGCTGCCGCCTCCGGCCCCGTTGCCGCCGAGGTTCAGGCCACCGCCGCCGCCCGATCCGCCGCCGCCATTGCCGCCGAAGGTGCCGGCGCCCGTGCCTCCCCCGCTGCTGCCAGCGCTGGAGCAACCAAACGCTGCTGCGGCGACGATCACCGAGCTCAGGGTCCCAAGCAGAGTCAGATTCGAACGTGCCATTTGCCCATCCACACAGTTGAAGGTTGCGAGAAAGAAAGACTCAGAGCACCACTGGCGGAGCGCTGCTTTGCCGAAGCGCGACCCCACGCCGCGCGCTGCCGATTGGGCGGTGCGAAGCTGGAGCCGTGCGATGAGGTGCGAGCTGCATGGTCATCCGCCGTGCGTGCCGAAGCACGCTGCGGTTGGCCCTGCGAGGTTCAGGCTCCACCGCACTGGCAAGGTAGCTGGCGAGGCAGCACCTGTCACGCACGACCCCACATGGACGCACAGGCGTCGCGCGGGGCGCTGTCAGCGCGAACGGAATTTTTCGGGGAGGGCGGACGGCGCTCCGCGGGAGGAGCTTTAGGAACGGGCGTGCGCGGAGCCCTTGCCACCGCGGCCGGCGCTCTTGGCGCTCTTGGCGCTCTTGGCGCGCGGCGGCTTCTTCTTGTCGTGGCCGTTCGAGCCATTGCCGGTCGCTTTGCGATCGCCTTTGACCTTGCCCCCGAGCAGATCGTCTGCCATCGCCTTCGCGCGGTCAGTGCTCTCCCAGGTGAACTCTTTCCGGCCGAAGTGTCCGTAGGCGGCGGTCTGGGTGTAGATCGGGCGGAGCAGATCGAGCTCCTCGATCAGCGCCTTCGGGCGCATGTCGAACTTCTCGGCCACGTACTTCTGCAGCGCCTCGTCCGGGAGCACGCCGGTGCCAAAGGTGTGCACGTACACGCCGACGGGTCGCGCGACGCCGATGGCGTATGCGACCTGGACCTCGACCTTGCGAGCGAGCTTGGCCGCGACGATGTTCTTGGCCACGTAGCGTGCGTAGTAGCAGGCCGAGCGATCGACCTTACTCGGATCCTTGCCGCTGAAGGCGCCGCCGCCGTGTCGACCCATGCCACCGTAGGTGTCGACGATGATCTTGCGGCCAGTGAGGCCCGCGTCCCCGAAGGGTCCACCGATGACGAAGCGGCCCGTCGGGTTGATGAAGTACTTGGTGTTCTTGTCGAGCAGCTTCGACGGCAAGCTCTTCTTGACGCAGAGCTCCATCACGGCCTCTTTGAGCGTCTTGTATTTGACGTCGGCGCTGTGCTGCGTCGAGACCACCACCGCGTCGATGCGCTTGGGGCGGTCGTCTTCGTATTCGACAGTCACCTGGCTCTTGCTGTCCGGGCGCAAGAAGTCGACCTTGCCGGCCTTGCGCACGTCCGCCAGCTTCTTGACCAGCTGGTGCGCGTACATGATCGGGGCCGGCATCAGCTCCGGGGTCTCGTCGCAGGCGTAGCCGAACATCAGGCCCTGGTCGCCGGCGCCCTGCTCCTTGTGCATGCCCTCGCCCTCGGTCACGCCCTGGGTGATGTCCGGGGACTGCGGCTCGATGGCGGCGAGGATGCCGCAGGTCTCGGCGTCGAAGCCCATGTCCGAGTTGGTGTAGCCGATGTCGCGGATCACGCCGCGAGCGAGCTTGCCGAAGTCGAGATCGGCGGTGGTCGTGATTTCACCAGCCACGACGACGAAGCCGGTCTTGCAGAGCGTCTCGCAGGCCACGCGGCTGCGGGGATCGCGCTTCAGACACGCGTCGAGGACTGCGTCCGAGATCTGATCGCAGAGCTTGTCGGGATGGCCTTCGCTGACGGACTCGGAGGTGAACAGGTAACGACTCATGGTGGCTCTCGTGTGATGCGTTAGCGCGTATTCGCATTTGGCGGCGGTCGGAAGTGCCCGAAGGGCCGCGAAAGGCGGGGCACCCTAGCACCGGATGTGGGGGTGTGCGCGGCAAAACCGCGATCTCCGAAAAACCGGCGGGTTAGCCGTTCTTGCGCTTCGCGAGCAGCGAATCGAGCGCGCGCACCAGCTCGGTCGCGTCGGCCGGCTTGGTCAGATACAGGTCGGCGCCTGCATCCATGCCGCGGAGCGTGTCGATGCGGGCGTCCTTGCTGGTCACCATCACGATCGGCACGTTTTCGTAGCGCGGGTCTTGGCGCAGGGCGCGCGTGAGCTCGTAGCCGTCGAGCTTGGGCATCATCACGTCGGTGCTCACCGCGTCGAAGAGCTCGGCTCGCGCTCGCTCCAGAGCCACGGCGCCGTCCTCGGCGGCCACCACTTCGAACCCCGCACGGGTCAGCTCGCGCCGGATGGCCTCCCGGATGACGTCGCTGTCCTCGGCCACCAAAATGCGGGCACGGGCCTTGGCCCGAACTGCCGGCCGCTGCCTCGCCGCCGAGATGCCGGCTGGGTCGCGGGCGCGCCGCGCCACCTCGAGCAGATCCACGACCAGCAGCACGCGATCACCAATCAGGGTTGCTCCGGCGGCGCAACTCGCCCCGGCCAGCAGCGGCCCGAGCGACTTGATCACGACTTCGTGACGGCCGAGGAGCTGTTGCACGCACAGGCCCAAGCGATCGGAGCCGACGTCCACGATCACGACAGCGGCTTCGCCGGCGTCCGCTAGAGACGCATCCTTCGGTAGCCCGAGCACGTCGGCGAGATCGACGACCGGGACGAGGCGATCGTTCACGCGCAAGCAGAAGCCGTCGGCGACGCTCTCGAGATCGTTCGGCCGGAGCGTCTCGCCGCTGACGACGGCGTCGAGGGGAATGGCCACCAGCTCGCCGCCGGCCCGAGCTGCCAGCACCTGGGTGATGGCCAGGGTGAGGGGCAGCCGCAGCTCCATGCGCGTGCCCCGACCGAGCTCCGACGAGATCACGATGCTGCCTTTGAGCTTGGCGATGGCGTCCCGCACTACGTCCATGCCGACTCCGCGCCCCGAGACATCGGAGACCTCCGCAGCCGTCGAGAAGCCGGCGCGAAAGATCAGGTCGAAGCTCGCGCGGTCGTCGAGCGCTGCTGCCTCTTCCACGCTGAGCACGCCCTTCTCGATGGCCTTCTGGCGCAGCACGGCGGGGTCCATGCCGCCGCCGTCGTCGCTGATGGTCACGACGATCTGTCCGCCCCGTTGATGTGCGGCCAGTTGGACCAACCCCGCCCGCGGCTTGCCGCGGCTCTGGCGCAGGTCCGGGCCTTCGACGCCGTGGTCCACTGCGTTTCGCACCAAGTGGAGCAGCGGATCTTCCAGCCGTTCGACCAACACCTTGTCGAGCTCGGTCTCCGCACCTTCGAGCTCGACGCGCACCTCTTTGCCCAGCTTGGCGCCCAGCTCGCGCACGGTGCGTTGGTACTTGGTGAAGAGTCGCGCGATGGGCACCATGCGGAGCTTCATCACGTTGTCGCGGAGCTGCCCGACGGCGAGGCCGAGCCCGCCGAGACCCGAGTCGAGGTCGCCCCAGGTTTCGCGTAGCACGCGCTCGGTGCGTTGCAGATCGTCCAGGGCGCCGGCGGTTCCCGGCTGCGCGTCGTCCGGCGAGGCGAGGGCGGCCAGCTTCTTGCGCAGCTGGACCATTTCCCGCAACAACGCCCCCTGCACCTCCGCGGCCGTCGTGAGCCGGCCGCGGGCCAAGACCACTTCTCCCACCAGATTGAGCAGCTGGTCGACCTTCTCGAACTCGATGCGCAGGGTGCTCGCCGCCGCCGCGGCGGGCGCGGCGGCGGGCGTTTCGCGCGGCTTGTCCGCGGTGGAGGCGGCAGCGGGCGTCGTCTTCGTGGCGTGCGGGTCCTTCAGGCGCCGCATGAGATCGCTCACGTCGACGTCGATGGGCGCCTGCGCCCGGGCGCGGTCGACGATGGCGCGCAGCACGTCGAGGGTCTCCAGCAAGAGATCGACGAGCGCGCGATCGCAAGTCCGCTTACCGTCCCGCAGCTCTCCGATCAGATCCTCAGCCAGGTGGGCGACGCGGTTGAGCTTCTTGAGCCCAGCGAAGGCGCTACCACCTTTGAGGGTGTGCAGGTCTCGGAACACCTCGCTGACGAGCTCCTTGTCGTCGCTCCGCTCCTCGAGCACGAGCAAGCGCTCGGCGAGACCGTCGAGACGCTCCCCGCACTCGTCGAGGAACGCAGCGATCATGTCCTCCGCCAACGCCGGAACCCAGTGCACGTCGTCGTCGCTGGAGGGCGCTTCTGGTGGCGCGGGGCCCCGCTCGGGCTCGCGAGGATCCGACTCCCCCGCGGCGGCGCGCAGCTCGACCGCCTGCTCGAGCAGTGCCGCCTCGTCGACTCGGGCGCCCGACTCGTCGCCGTGCCCCAGGGCGTCGATGCTCGATTCGAGGGTGTCGAGGGTGCGCGAGACAGTGGCGCGGGGCGCCGCCCCGGCCTGCGCTGCGGCGCGGGCCAACGCGCTCAGGCCGTCCACCCCGAGCAGCGCCGCATCGACGGCGAAAGGAATCAGCGCTGCGCCGAGCTCGAGGGCTCGTTGCTTGGGGTCGCCCAGGTCGAGGGCGGCGCGAGCCGCGCCGATGCGGGCTGGCGAGAGTGCCAGAAACAGCTCGTAGATCTCGGCTGACTCCGCGCTCACGGTGCACGCACGCTAGCACTCCTGGTCCGGCCGCCGATATACTCCCGGACCCGATGGGTTACGGAAAGAACGCTGACCGCGTGGCGGGTGCCCTCTCCCGCCTGCTCCACGTTCGTGGAGCCAAACTGAACACCATCGGCTACCTACAGCCCTACCTCGACTTGCCGCCCTCCCAGCTGTTCCCCGAACCTGGGCCGATTCGAGACTTGAGCATGCGGCGCTCGATTGTCGATCGCGCGATGCGCACGTCGTCGCTTTCGTGGACGAGCACCCACGAAGTCATTTGCCCTCGCTATCGTGAGCGTCATCTGAACGAGTACGCCGTCAACCTTGCGGCCCACGCGCGCTGGATCCGCCCGGCTGGTGCGCCGCGCAAGACTTGCCTCCTCTACGTTCACGGCTGGCTCGAACCCGGGTCGTGGGCCGAAGAGACCACGCTGTTTCGCAAGTGGGCCAGGGATCTCGACACCGACATCGTGCACGTGGCGCTGCCCTTCCACGGTTCGCGCAAGCCGCGGGATGCCCTCTTCAGCGGAGAGTTTTTCTGGACCGCCGATCTCGTGCGCTCGATGGAAGGTGTCCGGCAAGCCGTCTGCGACACGCGCTCCGTCATGGCGTGGCTCAGAGGACAGGGCTACTCGCGGATTGGCGTGACGGGCATCAGCTTGGGTGGCGCTATCACCATGCTGCTCGCGTGTCTGTCTCCGCTACCGGATTTCATCGTCCCCATCATCTCGCACCTCGAGCTCGAGTCCGCCGTGGAGCAGGCGCCCATTCTGTGGCGCATGAGGCAAGATCTGGAGAATTGGGGTGTGGACGCCCAGCAGCGCAAGGATCTCTTCCGCCGCCTCGGGATGTCGAGCTATCAGCCGGTGCTCGCACCGGAGCGCCAGCTGTGGATTCAGGCTCGCGAGGACGTTTACATCGACGCGAAGCTGGCCGAAGCGCAGTGGCGAGCGTGGGGCGAGCCGCACGTGCTGTGGATCGAAGGGGGGCACATGACCTTTCCGTTGCACCTGGGCGAGATCACCAAGCGGATCGATCGGTTCTTGAGCGCGCTGCCTTGAGGGTCGGGTGCGGGGTCGGGGTCGGGTGCGGGTGCGGGGTCGGGGTCGGGGTCGAGGTCGGGGTCGGGGTCGGGTGCGGGTGCGGGGTCGGGGTCGGGGTCGGGGTCGGGGTTGGGGTCGGGTGCGGGGTCGGGGTCGGGGTCGGGTGCGGGTGCGGGGTCGGGTGCGAGTGCGAGTGCGAGTGCGAGTGCGAGTGCGAGTGTGAGTGGCGTGCGGGGGGCTGCGCGTTGCGGCCGGTCCTGCGGAGAACGCGCACGAAACGCGCCGCCGCGGAGCGCGGCGTCACGCTTCCTGCGCGGAGGGGGGCATGACCGACCGCAACACTCCGCCCCGCTTCCTACTGCCCCATCACAAACTCGTCGCCTACCAGGTCGCGGTCGAGATTCTGCTCGCCGTGCGAACGGCCGACGTGCGCGACGCGAAGCTGCGCGACGAGGCGACCCGCGCTGCGAAGAGCACTTGCCTCAACTGCGCTGAGGGCGCAGGTCGGGTCACCCGTCGAGACAAGGCGCGGGCGTTTGCCATCGCGCGGGGCGAGGCGGTGGAGGCCGTCGCTGCCGTCGAGATCGCGGCGCTGACCGGCGATGCCTCGGCGGAGGATGCCGCGAGGTGCGTCGCGATTGGGAATCGCGTCGTCGCGCTGCTCACGGGGCTCATTCGGTAGGGGTTGGAGGGCTGAATCCGAGCAAGAAAATCCCCGCGTTCTCTGCGTTCTCTGCGTTCTCCGCGCCTTTGGGGTCGGGGTCGGGGTCGGGTGCGGGTGGGTGTTCTGCCTCTGACTTCCGAGCAAGAAAACCTCTGCGTGCTCCGCGTGCTCTGCGCGCTCTGCGCCTTTGGGTCGAGGTTGGGTGTGGGCGTCAGGGCGACGTGGGGCGGGGGCGCTTCTTTGCGGGGGTGCGCTTCAGCGTGACGTGAAGCACCTCTTCGCCACGTACCACCGTCAGCTTCACGGGCGAGCCGACCTCGCCGGCGAGAGTGCGGTGCAGCGACTTGTCGTCGAGGCGCCGGACGTCGATGCCGTCGACAAGCAAGATCTCGTCGCCCGGCTGCAGGCCTGCCTTGGCAGCGGCCAGCCCCTGGGGCACTTCGTGCACGATCAGGCGCCCGTCGGTCTGCTGCGCGAGCACTGCGCCGACCGTGCCTTGGGTCGCGGCGCAGCCGACGGCGGTGAGCGCGAATGCGCCCAGCAAGGCGAGTGCGAATGCGAATGCAAATGTGAATGTGAGTGCAGATGCAGATGCAGATGCAGATGCAGATGCAGATGCGCGGAGGAAGGCGGGGATGCGAGTCACGAGCGGTAGCCGGCGTTCACGTCGACGTAGCCGTGACCGAGATCCGAGGTGAAGTAGCGCGCGCGCCCGACGCCGTCGCCGAGGTCCAGGAAGACGGTGTAGCTCGGCTCCGCGAAAATCCTTGCTGCGCGGGCTTCGGCCTCCGGGCCCAACGTGATTCCGCCACGAACGATCTCGACGTCGTTCACCCGGATCGCCGCGCGCCTTGGATCGAAGGGAACGCCGGCGCGCCCGGCCGCCGCCAAGATCCGACCCCAGTTGGCGTCCCGACCGAAGAGCGCGGTCTTGACCAGGAGCGAGGTCGCGACGGTCCGCGCCACGGTCCGCGCGCCCGCGTGGTCCGGCAAGCCGGTGACCACGATCTCCGCGATGTGGTTGGCGCCTTCGCCGTCGGAGACCATGGAACGCGCCAACGCGACGCAGACCTCGGTTAGCGCACCGGTCAGGTCGGACTCGGTCACGCGCTGACCGCTCTTGCCGGAGGCCAGCGCGATCACGGTGTCGTTGGTGCTGGTGTCCCCGTCGACGGTCGCCGAGTTGAAGCTTTCGTCCACGGCCGCGCCGAGCGCTCGCTCGAGCGCCGCGCGATCGACGACGGCGTCGGTGAACAGAAATGCGAGCATGGTCGCCTGCGGCGGGCCGAGATCCGGGTGGATCATGCCCGCGCCCTTGGCAATGCCGAGCACCGACGCCCCGCCCGTCAGCGCGGCGCTCGCTACTTTCGGCCAGCGATCCGTGGTGAGGATGGCTCGGGAGAACGCATCCCAGCCATCCACTGCGAGGCCGTCGACGAGCGCTCGGGACTGCCGCACGATCTTGTCCGCGGGCAAGAGCGCGCCGATCACGCCGGTGGACGCTGGCAACACTGTATCCATGGGGACGCCCAGCGCGTCCGCGACGGCCGCCGTCGAAGCGACGGTCGCTGCGTCGCCTGCTTGCCCGGTGCAAGCGTTGGCGCAGCCGGCGTTGACCAGGATCGCGCGCGCCGTGCCCGTCGCGACTCGCTGCGCGGCGATCTCGACCGGTGCGGCCTTGACCAGGTTTCGTGTGAAGACACCCGCCGCGACCGCGGGACCATCGCTCGTCGCCAGCGCGAGGTCGATGCGGCCGTCCTTGCGGATCCCGGCGGAAACGGCGGCGAAACGAAACCCGAGGGGCGGCGTCATGGGGTGCTCTTGACTCGACCGGAAGCGTGGTGTTTTGTCCCGCGCCCCGAAAGGGTCGCCAGCTTAGCTCAGTGGTAGAGCAGCGGTTTCGTAAACCGCAGGTCTCGAGTTCAAGTCTCGAAGCTGGCTCTGGATTGGTTCTTGGTGTTCTTGGTGTGATGCGGCGCGCGGACGGCCTCGCCGCCTGCGGGTGCTTCCGATCACCGAGCGGGGGGCGCGACTGGGGTGCTTGAATGGGGGCGCGAGGATCCGTAGTCTCGCGCCGCCAAGCACAACCCGGGGGCTGGCCATGAGTACGCTCGTCGAAAAGGAAGTTCATAGGCAGCTGCTGAGGCTGCTGCCGAGCATTCTCGCGTCGAAGAAGCCCGCGCCCAAGATCTGGCGAGTGGCGGCCACGACGCATTTCTTCGTGGCCGAGTTGGCGTCGGTGGCCGTGGCTTGGGGCATCACGACGAACAGCCTCTTTCTCCAGATATCCGGCAAGGAGGCCGTGTGGACCACGACCGACGTCACGACCATTGCGTTGGCTCTGGCGTGGACGCTCTTCGTCGTGTGCATGAAGAAGTACAAGGTTGCGGAACGCATGACGCTTGGCGAGTCGTGCTCGGTTGCCTTTCGCTCGTTCGAAGACGAGTTGCACGGGATCTTGCGCCAGGACGAATACCCGCCCAGAGCGCTGGTTGCTCTGGGGCCGCGTATCGAAGAAGCGCTGCGGTTGCATCGAGGCGGTTTCTTCGTGAACCCGAACGGCCCTGACATTCACTTGGAGGCCAAGGCGCAAGCCAAGGCGCTCGTGGCTCGCTTCAAAGACTTGTGGCGGGATGAGATTGGACGCAGCGACAGCGGGGGACCGGGATGAAATTCGTCGCCGAATTCAACGCAGATGAGCAGGGGAAGCCGCTGAGCATTTCGGACGGCAGCGTCGAGCACTTCTCGATCGCGTTGAAGCTGACCGAAATCCCCAAGGGCGTTCAGCGGGTGACCTACCTCTTGCACCCGACCTACCATCGGTCGGTCCGCACCGTTCCGGCGCGCATCCCGGACTTCGAAGAGCCCATCACTGCGTACGGGGACTACGAGGTCACCGTGAAGTACGAGCACGATGGAACGACCCAGCAGCTGACGCGCCTGCTTTCGGCGGCGCTCGAGGACGGGAGCGCGGGCGCCACCCATCAAGCCGTCGCGGCCGCGATCTCGAAGATCCGCAGCCTCTGAGGTCAGAGAGGTCCGACGGGGGTGCCCGCTCCCCGACGGAGGTGGCGCGGGCTCGAGGGGGCCCCGACGTGGTCGCAGAGCACACTTGAGTGGTTGAACCACTACAGGGAATGTGGCGCCATATTCACAGCTGCGTGCGGCATTTACGGAGCCATCCGCCAGAAAGAGGTTGAACCTCTGAGGAACTGCTGGGCTGGCTGCGTGTCGCGCCCTTCGCAGGAACTGCGGCACGCCGGGTGCTCTTGGGGTGCTCATGAAGCCCTCCGACGCCCATCGCATTTCGATTCTTGCGACGCTCTTCCTTGCCGCCACCGCGCTCTCCGCCGGCGCGCTCGCCGACGACGCCGACTCGACTCCGTCTGCCGAGCCCGCGCCGTCTGCCGAGCCCGCGCCGTCTGCCGAGCCCGCGCCGTCTGCCGAGCCCGCAGCCGCGGCGGTTCCATCGACTCCACCCACTCCACCCGCCGGGGTCAGCGGCACGACCTGCCTCACCTTCAACAACGGGCTCGACGCGGCTTCCGCGGCAACGGCTGGTCAGATCGTGTGCGACGAGATCCGAGCTCAGGGCGTCGCGCTGGTCAGCGCCGGTACGCCCAGCGCAAATGCGTACCGCGTGCACTTCGACCGGCTCGGTTCGCAGCTCGTCGTACGGATCACCTTCGAAGCGCCCTTGGGCACCGTGAAGCGATCACGCCGCATCACCGTGAACGGCGTCGAGCAGGTGACCGTCATCGCGCCGCGCATCGCCCGCGCCATCGTCCTCGATCAATCGCTGGAGAGCACGCAGCAGGTCGACAACCTGATCGGGGAGGAGACGCGCAAATATGAGAAGAAGCAGGGCGAGTTCTTGTGGGGCCTCGGCATCCTGGGTGCCAGCGCCCCCACCGAGAAGCGCTGGATGAGCCCCGGAGTCGAGTTCATGGGCTACTACGAGACTCCGAGCTACGGCTTCGGGTTCTCGCTGCGCAGCAGCTTCGAAGCCGGCGAGAAGTCCGTGCGGACCGCCAGCGCCAACGTCGGTGGGCGGTACTTCCTCTCGCCCACCGACACCTCGCTCTTCGTGGGCGGTGGGCTCGGGATCGGCTACATCGAGATCGAGACAGACGACGACTCGAGTGGGGCATCGATGTCGGGGTCGGGGCTCGGCGTCTTCGGGGAGGTCGGCGTCGAGCTCATGCGCCTGCACTCGTCCCGCATGATCGTCGGGCTGCGCGCCGACGCACCATTCTATTCCGTGAAGCCCAAGTGGTACGGCTACGAGGGTTCCGGCGAGGAAAAGCCCGAGTCCTACTCGCGCTGGGTCATGCCGGTGACCCTCTCGGCGACCTATGCCTGGTGAGAGCCGCGCGCGATTCGGCGCAGGCGCCGTGCGCCCAGGAAATCGACGGTGGTGCGCGCCGTCGTGGCTCCGAGGATCACCGCGCCGCCGACCATGGCCCAGACACCGGGGATCTCGCCGTGCGCTAGCCAGGCCCAAATCGGCGAGAGGACCGGCTCGACCAAGAGCAGCAGCGACGCTTCGAGCGCGGGAACGGTCTGCACTGCGCGCATCAAGAGCACGTAGGCGAGCCCAATCTGGATCAAGCCCAGGTAAACGATGACCCAGAAGTCCTTCGGCGTGGCGGAGCCGACGGGCAGCGCCCAAGGCAGACACGCCGTGAACGCGATCAGGTTGCCGGCCAACACAGCGCGGGAGCCGCCGCGCTCTGGTTCCCGCTGCTCGATCCAACGCAGCCCGAACACGGTCAGTGCCCAAGACACGCCGGCCGTCGTGGCCAGCACGTTGCCGAGCAGGGGATTGGGCGCCAGCTCGTCCGGCGCACGCACGCCCACGAAGAAGAGCGCGAGTCCGCCGGCGAGGACCAACATGTACAGGAGATCTTTGCGGCCGACCCCCTCGCGCAGCACGAGCACGGAGAGCAGGAGCACGTAGAGCGGCGCCGACGACTGCAGGAAGATGGTGTTCGCTGCAGTGGTCAATTTGTTGGCGCTCACGAAGAGCACCATCGTGGTCGCGTAGGCGAGCCCGACGGCCAGCGCTCGCCAGGTCCAGCGTGCGCGCGCGGCGGGCACGAGCAGGAGCATCGCCAGAGCGGCCACTCCCGAGCGGAAGCTCGCCACCTGAAAGCTCGAGAGCGCCGTGGCCTTGATGGCGGCGCCGCCGGTGGAGAAACACAGGGCCGCGAGGATCACCAAGGCCCGACCGCGGCCGGAGCTCGTCTGCGGGTGGCTCACGGCCCTTTGCCCGGGAGCTCCCCACCGACGCCGGCCCAGCCGCTGATGTAGCTGTCGAGGGCGCCGCCGGCGACATGAGGATCGCCGGGCTCGGGGTTCATGCTGAACCCGTAGCGTCGATAGAGAACTCCGACGAGCAGGTGCAAGCCTTCGCTGACCCCCAACCCGACGTGCGCGCCGGCGTCGAGGCCTGCGACGCTCAGGCGAGGGAACCACTCGTCGGTGGAGATCGCTCCGGCGTCGGTGACGTGGCGGTAGCCGATGGCGCCCGCCAGGAGCCAGCTCGACGTGCGGTAGCGCGCGTCGATGCCAAGGCGCACGAACTGGTACGACACGTCCGGGACCAAGGGCCGAGCCGGATCGTCGTCCACCTCGAAGCTGTGATTGCCGAGCCCGATGTCGGCGCCGAGCTCGAGGGAGTCGAGGGGCAGGCGACCGTGCAGGCCCAAGAGCCACTGCCGCGCGCTGGTGTCGTAGCTCTCGCCGTTGGCTCGGCTTTCGATCAAGAACGCCTGTTCGAATGAGGCCGCGATGCCGACGTGAGCGGCGGCTCCCCCCGTGAAATGGGCGGCCGGATACCAACGCGTGGCGAGGGATGCCAGCGGCGTCGGTCCCATCTTGTACGCGCGCAGGGCGCTGAAGAGATCGTCGCTGTAGCGGTAGTTCCGGGTGCCGATGCCGAAGGCGAGCGTCGCCTCGAGCGGTGAGGGGCGCGAGCTGGGCTTGGCGGCAGGTGGCGCTTCGTCCTCGGGCTCGTCCTCCGGCTCTTCTCGCGGCGGGATCGGTGGCTCGGCCCCCTCGACGATGGGGCCGACCATCTTCGCGAGCTGCGCCGAAATAGAGCGCGCGAGCAACGCCGCCGTCGCGCCCTTCAGCTCGAGGTCCCCGAGTTCGTCGGCGTTCTTGCCGTTCAGCACGACCACCTTGAGCTTCATCGGGCGAGCGCCTTGGACTTCCGCGCTCAGAAGCGCAGTGGCTCCCAACGCCGCCGCCACCAGGGCGCGCTCCTTGGGTTTTCGGGCCTCGGAGGGCTTGGCATCGGCCGCCTCCGACTCCGGCACGAGCAGCAGGGATTCGCTCTTCTCGAAGGCCTTCTCGATGGCGGCGCGGACGGCGCCGGACTTGGCGCCGGAGACCTCGAGTAGGACCAGGCGCTTCTGCGTCGGCTTGGGCACCGCGGCGTCGCGGATGGAGGGACCGAGCAGCTCCCAGCCCTCGGCCTCGATTTTCTTCGCGAGCTCGCGGCGGGTCGTTGCCGAGATCTCCTGAGACTCGACCACGTCGGTGCCGGCGCCGCGAAACTTCACGCTGAGCGTGACGCCGGCGTCGGACTCCGTCACGTCGCCGTGGATCACCGCCGCCACACTGAGGGCCCGCTGGAGACGCTTCTGTGCGCTCGCGTCCTTCGGCGATAGGTCCAGGCGAGCAGCCACCTTCGAGAAGTACGCGCGGCTCACGACGTGCACATCGGCCTCCGCGGCCAGCATGCGCACCAAAGCGTTGCGCGCGCTGGGCGCTCCGTCGCCGGACACGTCCCGCACCACGACCCGGACGGCGTCACCGGCGTGCGCAGCGGTTGGTGTGCACACCACCGCGACCACCGCCGCAAGCAGCGTCCAGAGCCATCGCATCAACTGTCACTCCCGGCGTCCGAGGTCGAAGCGTCGGGGTCGTCGAAGCGATCTGGATCCTCTAGTGCGCCCGGACACCCGGAGAGGAGCACCGCGGTCAGGGTGAGCAGGGTCAGGGCGACGACGGATAGGTGGCGGACACTCACGGTGAGGGGGGAGTCTAGCCCCAGTCGGTGCCGCTCCGTTCGCGAAAGACTCGCGGGTTTGGCTCGGGCTACCTGCCGGCGCCGTCCGTGTTAGGAGGGCCCCGAGTCATGCCGAGCTCCCTCGCGACCTTGAACGCGGTGCTCAACACCGCCGCGGCGCTGTGCTTGGTCGCGGGATTCGTAGCGATTCGTCGCGGCGATCGCCAGCGCCATCGGGGCTTCATGCTCTCGGCCAGCGCGCTGTCCGTGGCATTCTTGGTTTCGTACGTGATTCACCACGCCCGAGTGGGTTCGGTTCCCTTTCAAGGGACTGGAGCCATCCGCAGCTTGTACTTTGGCATCTTGCTGCCTCACGTGCTCTTGGCCGCGGCGCTCGCGCCGCTGGTGGTCGTGACCTTGGTGCGCGCGCTACGGGATCAGAGAGCGCAGCACAAGCGCATCGCCCGCGTCACGCTTCCGATCTGGCTGTTCGTCTCGGTGAGCGGCGTCGCGGTGTACTTCATGCTCTATCACTCGTGACTTCGCGCGGTCGGGTCGAGCCCTCCATTGGCCGGGAGGGACCTGCACTTTCGCCACCGCGAATCGGGAAAATCCCTCGATTGCCCGCCTTGCGCCGCTGGCATCGGGGTTGCTGTAGGCCCTGGTGCGCGCGGTCCTTCCCCCGGGCGCGGAGAGATTGACCATGAAACGCTCACAGCTTCGCATTCCGAAATCCATCGCGCTGCTCGCTGCCCTTGGCCTCACCAACGCCTGCTACGTCGAGGCCAATGAAAACGGAGACCAAGGCACCGGTGGCCAGTCCGGCGGCGGTGGCCAGTCCAACACGGGCGGCAGCGCGGGTCAGGGCACGGGCGGCGGCGCGGGTCAGGGCACGGGCGGCGGCGGTTCCCCCGGTGGCGGCGGTTCCCCCGGTGGCGGCGGTTCCCCCGGCGGCGGCGGTTCCCCCGGCGGCGGCGGTTCCCCCGGCGGCGGCGGTTCCCCCGGTGGCGGCGGTTCCCCCGGTGGCGGCGGTTCCCCCGGTGGCGGCGGCGCGCCTGGATTGCCCTGGCCGGTGACTTCCTGCGCAGATCTCTGCCAGTACCAGCCGGTAGCGACCTCGCTCCAGACGCAGTGCGCGACGGTGCAGGCCGAGCTTCTCGGGTATCCGGTGACCAAGACCCCAGAGTGCTACGGCATGATCACCATCGGCAAGTGCATGAACTGCTACGGCGCTGTGAAGGCAAGCGACGCGCATTGCGCTGCGATTGGCGCGGCCTGCCTCAAGTGACGGTCGTCCGGCCTGGAGCGCCGCAAGAGGGCGCTCCGGGCGACCGAAGGAAGTCCTCTGGAGGATTCATGCGGGCCGCGTCTTGTCCGTCGCAAGCGATCGAGATTCGAGCACGCCGCTGTCCACCGTCACGGCCACGACCATGCCTGACTCGGCCAGCAGACTGATGAACGGCGGACGCCAGGTGGTGTTGTCCCAGACCCGCTTCCAGCCGCGCTGAGCGCGGTTTGCCCAGATGCAGCCGGCGCCTGCTGCCCATTCATTGCCCACCACATCGATGGCAACAGCGGCGAGATCTGGACGCCCCTCGACGTTGATCGCCGCGCACTTGTCGCGCTCGACCCGCACGATGCCTCCGTCCGAACCGACTGCGACCGCCAAGCCGCGTTCCGGTCGGCTCGCCGCCGCGACCAGGGCACGCCCTTCAGGCGTGGCAATGGGGGACAGGGTCCACTCGAGGGGGAGGTAGCGCGCGGCGTAGGACTTTCCTTCGACGCTGCGTCCGATCACCAACCAACTCGCGTCGTCGATGCGCGCGACGGCAGACACGCTCGCCGCGCCCTCGACGGGCAGCGGGCGCATGAAGCGTCGGGCGGCGTGTCCGATCAGGTAGGGTCGGCGTGACGCGTCTTCGGCGGCGATGACCGCGAGATCGCCCAGCTCGCCGTGAGCGTCCACGATCGAGAGTGCCGGATCGGGCAGACGCGCGAGTTCGCGCAAGCCCCCGCGCGAATACTCGATCAATGCTCCTCGCTCGCTGCCCAAGAGCCAACTCGTCGCCGTCAGTCGACGCACGAACTGCACGCGCCCCAAATCGCCCAGGCCTTCGGTCGGGACCACGGCCCAGTGCGTTCCGTCCCAGTAGACCAGGCCGCGGGTCGACGCAGCCAGGCAGTGGCCGCTGCCGTTCCACGCCACGCTGGTGAGCAGGCGGTCGTTGCCGGGCGGATGGCGCACGACCCAACTCGAGCTGACTTCCGGCTCGCTTCGCAGCAGATCCATGCTGGTGACCCAGCGCCGGCTCGGCTTCACTCCCGCCGAGTCTTGGGCCAACCACGGCAACAGGCTCTGGGAAAACAGCGCCGCCGATCCCGGGCGCTCGGGCGGATTTGGCGCGGTGGCGCGAGCGAGCGCCAAGTCGATGGCTTGGCATGCTGCCTCGCGCTCGCGCAGCTCGGGAGAGAGTGTGGCGGCTTCGAGCAGCGATCGCCGCTCCGGAGTTCCGACGGCGATGATGGCCTGAGTCGGAGAGCTCACGTCGAAGTAGCGCTGACCGGTCAGCAGGTAATAGACGATGGCCGCGAAGCTGAAGATGTCGCTCTGGATGCTCAGCGGGCTGTTGCCTCCAAGCTGCTCGGGGGCGACGTATCCCGGAGTTCCCACGATGGCATCTCCGAAGGTGGCGGCGAGGCCGCTGGGACGCGCGATCCCGAAGTCACTGATCTTGTAGAGCTCGGTCTCGCCGGCGCCGCAGCACAGCACGTTGCCGGGCGTCAGATCGCGGTGCACGACGCCCACCGAGTGGATCTCGGCCAGACCGCGGGCCAGGCTGTCGATGGCGCGGGCGGCGCGGGCTGGATCGAAGGCGTAGCCCGTGTGCTTCACCGCGTAGTCGACGCGCTCCTCGAGGGTGGTGCCTTCGCCGCCTCCGTGCACGTACTCCAGGGCGATCCACGGCAGGCTGACCTGGCGCGCGAAGTACTCGTAGTCGGTGGTGCCGGTATCCATCAGCCGAACCACGTGCGGTGTCGGCGGAACCTGCTCGTTCAGGCGCCCGAGCGCCACAGCCTCTTTCTTGATGATGGTGAGGGCGATGTCGCTGGATTCGACGGCGATGCGCGGTTGGATGATCTTGACGACGGCCGGCGACTCACCGTCGCTGGCGAGGCGGGTGGCGAAATACGCGACGGCGGTGCCTCCCTGCCCGAGCACGTGCTCGAGCCGATACCGCACGCCGGGGTGCAGGTCGGACGCAAAGGTCATCCCCGTGAACGGCGTGCGCGCCCCACTCGGCACTGGCTGACGCATCGGCGCCAGCATACCCGATGCTCAACGCGCCCGCGCGCCGACCGAAATGACGGCTCGCGCGATCTCGTCGGGCACCTCTTCTTGCAGGAAATGGCCTGCTTCGGTCACCGTCACCGCGGCTTCGGGCAGCAGCTTCTCCACGTGGCGGCGCACCCGACCCAGCACCGGATCGCGATCGCCCCAGACGATGGCGGTCGGTCCGCGGAAGCGTTGCACCAAGTCTTGGCAGCGCTCGAGCGCCGGGATGCTCGGGTGCCCGAGCGAGTCCGGGACCATGCGGGCGAGCGCGAGGGGAGCCATGCGGTCGGAAAACCGCCGCAGCGGCCAGCGATAAGCGCGCGCGACCTCGCCGCTGATGCTCTGCGGATCGCCTTGGGCCCGGTGCAGGGCCACTTGCGGGAAGCCGAGGGCGCGGAAGGCGAGATCGGAGATCAAAGGCGCGCGCGCGAAGCGGTGAAACGCCGTGGGTCGAAAGCCGGGGCGGGGAGGTCCGACCACGGTGTTCAGGATCACGAGTCCGGCGAGGCGATTCTCGCGCTCGGCGAAGGCGCCGAGGCCGATGGGACCGCCCCAGTCTTGCACGACCAGGATGACGTCTCGCAGATCGAGCTCGTCGACCAACGCGCCCAACCAGCGGATGTGGTTTTCTAGAGTGTGCGCCCGCGCGGATCTCGGCTTGTCCGAGAGGCCGAGGCCGACCAGATCTGGCATCACGACGCGATGCGAACCGGCGCCGAGGGCCGCGGCCACCTTGCGATACAAGAAGCCCCAAGTCGGGTTGCCGTGCACGCAGAGCACGGGGCGCCCTTGCCCGGCCTCCATCACGTGAAGCGAGTGCCCGTCGGCCAGGGCGGTGTAACGCTCGAAGGGCAGCATCTGCTCGAGCCATTCGGGGAGGGGAGGCGGTGCTCGTTTGATCACGGGCGATCAAGGCCCGATCCGAGCCTTGGGATCAACCCCTGCGCCGTGGTAGCTCGGTCGTGCATGCGAGCAGTGGTTCAACGCTGTCCGGAGCGCGAGCGTCCGGGTCGAGGGCGAAATCGTGGGCGCGATTGGGCCTGGGCTCTGCGTGCTGGTCGGCGTCTCACGCGACGACGCTGAGGCCGACGCCGACGCCCTCGCCGACAAGGTGCTGGGCCTGCGCATTTTCGAGGACAACGAGGGCAAGATGAACCGGAGCCTGCAAGAAACCGGCGGCGCGCTCCTCGCGGTCTCGCAGTTCACGCTCTTGGGCGACACTCGCAAGGGCCGCCGTCCCAGCTTCGTCGAGGCCATGGAGCCAGGGCGAGCCAACGAGCTGTTCGAGCGCTACTGCGACAAGAGCCGCAGCGCCGGCGTCACGGTCGCGACGGGCCGCTTTCGCGCTGATATGCTGGTGGCGCTGGAAAACAGCGGGCCGATCACCATCTTGGTCGATACCAAGAAGACGTTTTGAGCCGCCACCTTCCGTCGACTCGCGGTCGCGCGGCCGATCCATCCGGCGGCGAGATGCTCTAGCATCGCGTCCGCACGGGAGGTGTCCGGATGGAAGGCTGCTTGTTTTGCAAGATCGCGAAAAAGGAAATCCCCTCGACGGTCGTCTACGAAGACGACCGAGCCTTGGCGTTTCGTGACATCAATCCCGTCGCGCCGACTCACGTATTGGTGATCCCGCGGGTGCATGTGTCGACCATCAACGACGTCTTGCCCGAGCACGAGGCCGACATGGGGCACCTGCTGCTGGTGGCCGCCGAAGTCGCCCGGCTCGAGGGACTGACCGAGCGCGGCTACCGCGCGGTGATGAACTGCGGGGCGGAGGCGGGGCAGAGCGTGTTCCACGTCCACCTGCACGTCGTCGGTGGACGGCCGCTGGGCTGGCCGCCATTCCAGAAGGCCTGAGCCATGAAGCGCGCCCTGGCCTTCGCGATCTGCCTGGTGCTGGCCTTGGTCTGCAGCCCGAGCGCGGCTCAACAGAAATACGCGCTGGGGGTCTTCCACTACAACTTGCAATACGTCGCCGGGGGCATGCTCGGGTTCTGGGCCATTGCCAACGCCGAGCTCGACCTCGACAACGACGCCATGGAAGACCTGATCATCACCGAGAGCTTTGCTCCGGTGATCGATCTGTACGAGAAGCATCCGAGCTGGGGCGTGGACATCGAGCTTCAGGGCTACTTCTTGGACGCTCTCGCCGCCCGGCACCCGACGGTGCTGGCCAAGCTGCGCAAGCTGGCCAAGAGCGGGCAGATCGACGTCGTGAGCTTTCACTACTCCGATCAGCTCTTCATCGCCTACCCCGCGGAGAGCTGGCGTCGCTCGCAGGCGCTGACCCAGGCGACTTTCACCAAGTACGACATCCCGCTGTCGCGCACGGTGTTCTGCCAAGAAGGTCAGGCGGGCGAGGCGCTGGCCCCTCGCATGAACGAGCTCGGCTACCGCAACCTGATCTGGCCCAAGAATCTCTGGAGCTACCAACACGGAGACGAGCCGGCCGAGCCGCTGTACGCGTTCGGCGACATCTTCTTGGTGCAGGGTGGCCGCGGCGCGAGCGGTAGCGGCGTCGAGATCACCTGGACCTTCATGGACGACGGCGAGCTCCTGGCGACCGGCGATCTGAACCCGTACTTCCCCGACATCTTCCGCCACAAGCCCGAGGCGGTGAAGAAGTACGAGGACCAGCTCTTCGCCCTGGAAGCTCAGGGTTACGCCATCGTCACGGTGGACAAGTACGTGGACGCCGTGAAGGACGTAGTGCCGCACGCGCCCGTGCCGCCGCTCTTCGACGGGACCTGGCAGCCCAAGAGCACTACGGGCGTCTTGCGCTGGCTCGGCGGCAAGGGGATCTGGCCCGGCGAGCGCGACAACGAGGTTCGATCGGTCGGTGCGCTGGCCCAACGCGAACTGGTCGCGGCGGAGACTGCGGCCAAGAGCGCCGGGCTCGACGCGCGATTCGAGCTCGACGCGGCCTGGCGCCTGCTTGCCCTGGGACAGGTCACCGACGCGTCGGGCATCAACCCCTTCCGGGGCGAGGTCGAGTACGGCATCGCGCACTGCACCGAGGCGCTGCGGATCGCCCGGGACGTCATCGTGCGGGCCAAGGCCGAAGTCGGCGAGCAGAGCGTGAGCATCGATCCCGAGCTCGGCAACATGACCGGCGGGTCGGCGCCCGAACTCCGGGGCGTGGCGTCGGAGGCCGCCTTTGACCTCGTCATCGATGGCGGGGACCGCGAGAGCGGGGTGGAGTGGGAGCTGGTGGAGCCCGGTCACCACCGCGTGCAGATCAGCTTCGGAGTCGGCACCGCCACCAAAGTCAGCGTGTCGTTTCCGGGTGATCTCGAGGACGAGCTGATCACGACGCGGGCGCTCGCGGATGACGCCCTGGCCAAGTACCGTCGCAGCGACTTCGGCTTCGAGAGCTTCCAGCTCGCCTTGCCCACGGGTCTGGTCAGCCTGGGCAAGCAGCGCTTCCTGATCAAGGACCAGGCGCGGGTACACCTGGCGGCCAAGGTCACCCGCGAGAGCGGCGAGGTCGAGATCCGAGACGAAACCCTGCCGGATGGTGAGGGCGCGACTTGGGTCTTCCACGTGATCGACGGGTCGCCGGAACGGGCGCTGGCCGCGGCCCGGGCCGTGAACGTGACGCGGAGGCTGTCGCGATGAGGCGCGCGATGCTTCTGTGCGCGGCCCTCGGCCTGATCGGTTGCCATGATGGCGAAGAGGGTGCCGATCCTGTCCGAAGCGAGAGCTTCGAGCTGGACGTGGACATTCGCGAGAGCGCTCAGCTGCACGTCGAGAGTCGCGGAGCGGAGCTCCGGTTGCGCCTGACGCTCAGCCGAGGGTTCGGGGTGGCCAAGGACTCCGTCACCTTGGCTGGCAACGGCAAGCTCGAGCGCTTTCCGGAGGCGGACGTCGCGCTCTTCACCGCCAAGTTCGCGGGCCCGCCGGTAGCGGGGGGCCCTTGCGGCGCCGAGCCGGTCTCCCTCGCGCTCGCGCTGCACCGGCGGGGCACAGCGCGCCGGGTCTCGGGCTCCCTCACCGCCTACTGTGGCAAGAATGTCTGGTCCGGCGTCCCGGCGCGCAACCCGCTTCGGCTCAGCACCTCCGCGCCGAAGGAGGAGTGAGGGCTGCGAAGCAGATTTCGCGCGGGCTGGGTGCTGACGCGACCCCGCTCGCGGTGCTAAGAGGCGCGCATGGATATCCGAAGCATGAAGGACGGCGATCTGGCATCCCGTAGCCGGGCTCTACATCGCGGCCTATCGCGCGAGCTGGTCGATCCCGAGCGCCCGGGCCTACATCGAGAAATTCTACCGATTCGAGCCGGCGTCGTGCATGGTCGCGCTGGAGGACGGCCGCATCGGTGGCGCCATCTTGGCTTACACCTTCGAACGCGAGTTCGGCGTAGTCCTGTACATCCAAGAGCTGATGGTGCACCCGGACTACCAGAGCCGCGGCATCGGCAAGACGCTCGTCGGCAGGGTCCGCGAAGGCCTCAGCAAGACGCCCACGCGGGTCAAGGTGACCCCCCTGGTCAAGGCTGACACCACCGTGCTGAACTTCTACAACAGCCTGGGCTTCGAGAAGGACAAGGCGGTCAGCTTCTCACTCGACATCGAGTGAGGGTACAGGTCACGCCGAGGCGTCGGGCGGCGGCGGACGGCTCGACAGCGGACGTCCCCGCGCGAACCAATCGCCGTCGAGCTCTGCATCGACGAGCACCGGTCGCTCGGTGGAGATCGGCTCGGGCTCGGCGAACCAAGTGTCCTCGAGCTCGGCTTCGGGCTTGACGTTGGGGGACGCGGTCATCGTGGGCGGTCAGTAGCTCGATCCGCGAGCGACATTCAAGCGCCTTGGAGGATGCAGGTGCGCCTCGTCGCTCAGACTCCAGCGTAGACCGGAGCCAAGTAGCCGGAACGAAAGCCCGCGCGAGCCAGCTGCCGGCGAAATGAGAGGTGACGGCGTCGGGCGGCTTCGACGAAGGGATACCACGCGCGCCCGGTGAGCCCTCGCTCGATGAGCCGCGGCCAAAGCGCGTTGCTGCGTTTGTAGAGCGCCGCCATCGCCAGATAGCTCGGGAGCTCGCTGCTGCGCTGGGGCCGTCGACGCCAGATCGAAGCGGCAGAGAAGACCCGCGCGTAGCACTCCGCGTAGCCGCGTTCGAGCTCGCCCGCGCTCATGCGCCGCGGACGGAACACGGCGTGCGCGGTGTCGTAGCGATCCCAGTCTTGGTGGAGCAGACGCCCCTCGGCATTCAAGCGGTTGAACAAGGGCGTGCCCGGATATGGCGTCAGGATGTGGAAGGTGGCGCAAGCGAGCCGCGCTGCCTCGATCCACGTGACGGTCCGGTCGAACACGTCCGGGCCGTCGTGGTCGAAGCCGAGCACGAAGCTACCGTTCACGGCGATGCCCACGTCGTGGAAGATCTGCACTCTTCGTGCGTAGTCTTCGGGTCGAGGCGTCTTTTTGCGTGCTTCCGTCAGGTTCTCGCCGGTGAGGGACTCGAATCCGACGAACACCGCTGTGCACCCCGCGAGCGCCATCTGTCGCACCAGATCCGGATCGTCAGTCACGTCGATGCTCACCGCCGCGCTCCAGATCTTGTCGAGAGGCGCCAACTCGCGGCACAAGCGCCGGAGGTAGGCTCGGTTCGAGCTCAAGTTGTTGTCGAGGAACACCGCGTAGGGAGCGCCCTCGGCGCGCCACTCGGCGGCGACCTGACCGGGATCGCGCATTTGATAGGGCATGCGTAGGCCGTCGGTGGCCAGGTAGCAGAAGCTGCACCGGTTGTGGCAACCGCGGGTGGCCATCAGGCTCGTCGCGGTGAGGAAGTGGCCCTTGGGCAGGATCCCGCGGCGGGGCGGTGGATCCTCGCGAAAGGGCGCGGAGTAGCTGCCGTGGTAACGCGGCTCGAGGGCGCCACGCTGCGCGTCGGCGAGGATTTTCGCCCAGAGTTGGACGCCCTCACCGAGCGCGAGGGCGTCGGCGTGGGGCGCCGCTTCGTCCGGACACGACTGCACGTGAAGACCACCGAGCACGACTCGGGCCCCGCGCGATCGGTAGTAGCGTGCCAGCTCGTAGGCGCGCTTGGCGAAGGTGAGGTGAACGGTGATGCCCACCACGCTGGGGAAGGGGTCGAGCGGCGGCGGCCCTTGGAGGAGGTTCTCGTCCCAGTAGTCCAGCGTCCAGTCCGGCGGGGTCGACGCAGCGATGGTGGTGAGGGCGAGGCTCGGCGTGAGCACGTGTTTGCCGAAGCTCGAGTAGCGGTCTTTCGGGTAAAATGGATTGAGCAGGAGCGCATGGCGCGAGCGGGGCGGAGGGCTTGGGCCGGGATCCAACCTCGGCGGCTCGGACATCTGGGGCGGAAGCGGCGGTGGCTCATGGAACATCTTCACCTCTCGCTCGGATCCAACGCCTGCAAGGTGCTCAGCGGAGGGAGAGCCCGTGGAAGAGCCGAGGTGATTGCGTGGTGACCTGGGCCGTGATACCCGGACCAGTACCGACACCAAGGGAAGCCGGTGAGAATCCGGCACGGAGCCGCCGCTGTAACTCGGGACGGTCCGGTCAATTAAGCCACTGGCCCAGCGCTGGGAAGGCGACCGGACACAACGAGAAGTCAGAAGACCTGAACGCCGGTACCTCGGAAGCGTCGCCATTTTGGCGGCGTGGGCTCCGAGGAGGTGATTCACCAGAAGGGCGCGCGCATCGCCCGGAGGTCAGATGACGACGCGAGACTGGCTCCCAGTTCTTCTATTGATGACCTCCGCTGCGGGGTGCGGGGCCGACGACTCGGCCGGAGCGCCGGCGTCGGGTAGCGGTGGGCATGGAAGCGTCAGCGCCGTCGGCGGCGCCGCGGGAGCGGAGACCTGCCCGCGCTTCGCGGCGAGCGTGGTCGACCACGCCTTCGGTCCCGGTCAGAACGCCGGTCAGAGCACGTTTCCGACGCCGCTCTTGGGACCGCCCCGCGGCGGAGGGACGAAGCAGGGCTCCTTGGACGTCGTCTCGCTCGGCAACGGCGGCCAGGTGACGCTCGCCTTCGGTCAGACCCGGATCGTGGACGGGCCGGGCCCCGACTTCATCGTGTTCGAGAACGCGTTCTTCATCGGGGGCGATCCCGAGTTGCCCTTCGCCGAGCTTGGAGCCGTCGAGGTCAGCGCTGACGGTGAGAACTGGGCGGCCTTCGAGTGCTCGGCCAGTGCCGCGCCCTATGGTTCCTGCGCCGGTTGGCATCCGGTCCACGCAAACGTCGACGACAACGCGATCGATCCCCTCGACCCTGCAGTCGCGGGCGGCGATGCCTTCGATCTCGCCGACGTGGGCCTCGTCGAAGCGCGTTGGGTTCGCATCACCGATCGCGTCGATCTCCAGGGCATGAACGGTGTCTTCGACTTGGACGCGGTCGGTCTCGTGAACGCAGCGTGTCCTTGAGTCGAAGACGGCTGCTGATCGCGGTCGCCCTCTCGGTAGGCGTTGCTCGGGCCGAAGAGAAGCCCGTCGAGGTGGTGGTCCATGAGGACCGGCTCGACCGGAGCTCGAAGCGGGAGCGGACGGCGGCGTCGACGCAGATCCCACGGGCCGAGCTCGAAGCGCCCGGCGCAGATCTCGGCGACGTTCTCCAGCGCGTGCCGGGCACTCAGGTCCAGCGGAGCGGGAGCAGCTCGGACTTCTCGACGGCGTCACTGCGCGGCGCGACCAGCGCCCAGACCCCGGTCTACCTCGCTGGCATTCGGCTCAACGACGATCTGATCGGGGCCGCGGATCTCTCGCAGGCGCCGCTCTGGATGTTGGAGCGGGTCGAGGTGTTTCGCGGGACGGCCCCCGAAGGCGTCGATCGCATGGGCATGGGCGGTGCGGTCTTGCTCGAGCCGCGCTTTCCTCGGCGGCCGACCCTGGGCGCCGGCATCGAGGCCGGCAGCTTTGGTCATCGCTCGATCTTGGTGGGCGGCGCCAGTGCGCGGGCCGGTGCCGGTGCGCTGGTGGGTCTGCGCTACGAGCGAGCCGACAACGACTACGAGTACGTCGACGACGCCGGTACGACGGCGACCAGCGCCGATGACCGCGTCGTGCGTCGCCCAAACGCGGACGCGAGATCGTGGGACGTGTGGGCGATCGGACGCACCCGCCTCGGGCGCGACGCCCGCCTGACCACGCTGCTGAACGGCTTTTCGCGTGAACAGGGCGTGACCGGACTCGGCGTGATCCCGGCCCGGCACGCGCGTGCGCGCGTCCAGCGGACCCTGGTCGGTGTGCGTTCGAGCGTGCCTTGCGCCGCCGGGTGCCGCCTCGAGCTCACCACTAGCGCGCTGCTCGGCAGTCACCGCCTGAGCGATCCGCGCGGCGAGCTCGGCGTGGGCGCCGCGGAGCTCACCAGTCGCGGCACGCGCGCGGGGCAGACCGCTCACCTGATCTGGGATCCACTGGATACGCTGCGGCTTCGCCTGGGCGGCAGCGAGGAGCTGGAGATCTTGCGGATTGATCCGGGGCTCCGGGCTCGCCGCGACGCCTCGCGCATCGACGCCAGTGCCCGCGTCGAGATCGACCGAGATCTGTCCCTCGCCCTCGTCGGCGCCCTCGAACGACACGCGACCCTGGGCGGCAGCGACCACAGCGAGGTGCTGGCTCCCGCAGTGCGAGCGGGCGCCGAGCTTCGTCTCGGCGAGCACGTCTCGCTGCTGGCTAACGCGGTGCGCAGCACGCGAGTCCCCACCCTCGGTGAGCTCTACGGAGTGAGCGCCATCGTGCGCGGCAACCCGGCGCTGGTCTCGGAGACCGGGCATTCCGTCGACCTCGGGGCACGCGCGGCCCTGCGCGGCGACGACGTCTCGCTTGGGGGGATGTGTTTGCATTTGCGCGGGTCGCCGACGATCTCGTCGCGTATCGACGCGCCAGCTTCGGCGCGGTGCGTCCCTACAACGTGGGGCGTGCGCGGTTTTTGGGGCTCGAATTCAGCAGCAATGCGCTCGCCTTCGATCACGCACGTCTGGACGTCGCGCTCACTCTGCTCGACCCCCGCGACCTGAGCGAAGGCCGACAGATCGAGAACACCCTGTTGCCATTTCAAGCGCGCTTGGTCGGCAGCGCGCGGCTCGAACTCTTTGCCGATGGCCTGGGCCGGATCGATCGGGTGGCGGTCGGCGCGAGCGCGCAGCATCGATCGTCACGCGTGGCCGATCCGGCAGGCCTGGTGGTGATCGAAGAGCAGTGGACCCTGAACTCGGATCTGGCCGTGCTGCTCGTCGATCGGCGGCTGGCGCTGCGCCTTGCCGCGGAGAACCTGCTCGACAGCGAGCAGTTCGACAGCGTGGGCATGCCGCTGCCGGGCCGCCGGTACTACGGCAGCGCCGAGCTCTGGTGGTGACTCGACAAGAGCGAGCCGCGTCAGCGGCGGCTGCGCGAGACGCGGCGACCGTCAAGGGGCCGAGGGGCCAGGCTTCGCTCATGCTCGCCGTCAACTCCCGAGGCGGGACAGCCCCGGGTCGGATGCACGTGCGCCGAACTCCACGAGGCGAAACCAGCCCCGTGGTAGGCTGCTGCGGGTGACAGCTCCGCCGGAATCGTTGCCCAGCCGTGTCCAGCGCCAGCAGGCTGCGCTGCTTGCCATCGGCTCGAACTGGCGAAACTACGAGGCGGATCCCGAGGGAGCCGTCCGTGTGATCACCGAGACCGCCGTCGCCGCCGTCGACGTCGAGCGCGTGAGTGTCTGGCTCTTCGCCGCCGACCGCACCAAGATCGTGTGCGAGGACTTGTTCGAGCGGACGCCTGCGCGGCATAGCCGCGGGACCGAGCTCTTGGCGGTGGATTACCCGCGCTATTTTGCGGCACTGCGCTCCGAGGAAGTCATCGCAGCGTTCGACGCCCGAAGCGATCCCCGCACCTCCGAGTTCACCCGGGCGTACCTCGCGCCGCTGGGAATTGGTGCGATGCTCGACGCGCCGATCCGCCTCGGCGGCAGGAACGTGGGCGTCTTGTGTCACGAGCACGTGGGTGGACAACGCGAGTTCCCCGTCGACGAGCAGAACACGGCCCGGTACCTCGCGAGCCTGGTATCGCTCTCGCTCGAGCACGCTCGCCGCATTCAGAGCGAGAGGCAGTTGGCCCAGTCGTTCTCCCTCTTGCGGGCGGCCTTTGACGCCACCGGCGAGGGCATCCTGGCGGTCGATGGGCGTGGGCGAGTGATCGCCCACAATCAACGCTTCGTCGAGATTTGGGGGGTGCCCAAGGAGCTGCTCGAAGCAGAGAGCGACGTGGGCGCGCGCATTGCTTACCTGGCGGACCAGTGCTCGGCCCCCGATGACTTCGTCGCCCGAACCGAGCAACTCGCGGCGCAGAGCACCGACGGCGACCACGTGGATCTGTTCGAGCTCCGCGACGGTCGCTGGATAGAACGATCGAGCCGACCGCAGTGGGTCGGGGGTGAGGTCAGCGGGCGAGTGTGGAGCTACCGCGACGTGACTCAGACCCGGCGAGTCGAGGCCCAGCTGCGGGCGAGCGAAGAACGCCTGCGAGAACTCGCCAGCCGGGATGCGCTGACGGGCCTCTTCAACCGGCGTTTCATGCAACAGCGGTTCTGCGACGAGATCGACCGCGCCCGCCGTAGCGCCCGGCCATTCTCCGTCGCCATGCTCGATCTCGACCACTTCAAAGGCATCAACGACCGGCATGGTCATCAGACCGGGGACGAGGTGCTTCGGGCGTTTGCTGACGACATTTCAAAACGCGTGCGCAAGACCGACTGCGTGGGGCGCTGGGGTGGCGAGGAGTTCGTCCTGCTGCTGCCCGAGACACCCAGGTCCGCCGCCCTGGGCGTGGTCGAAGAGGTGCGTGAGCACATCGGTCGCGAGCGCGACGCGCTGCCTCGCTTCACCGTCTCGGCGGGCGTGGCCGAGTTTCCGGCAGACGGGGCTGAGCTGTTGCCGCTGATCGCGGCGGCCGATGCACGCCTGTACGAAGCCAAGCACGCGGGCAGGAACTGCGTGCGCTGATCGAGACCGCTCACATCTCGTGACGGCTCACCGTCACGCCAAAGGGCTCGAGCGCTTTCGAAAAGCGTCCGGCGCCGAAGGCCTGATCCGTCGAGATCACGCCCACGGCGTTGGGGTCCCCTTCGCAGAGCATTTTGGCGCCAAGCGCCGCGATGACGCCGGTAGTGCCGTAGGCGTCGTGCCCCTTCACCAACACCCCGCGGGTGGCGACGTCGCTTCGACCCCGGGCGAGCACCTTGAACCCGCTCCTGTCCCGTGACTCGCCGCTGGGCCCCTCGGTGCCGGTCTGGATCTTTCGGCGCAATGGCTCGAGCAGCCCGGCCTTGGCCGCGACGCGCAGGAGCGGGCGCGCGCTCCACCCGAGCATCAGCGGCAGCGCCACCCGCGCAGGCATTGCGAGGTTGGTGGTGACGTTCCGGACTTCGGGATGTGTCCGGACGAGGTGCAGCGCTTCGCCGCCCGGGAAGGGAGCAGCCGGCTCACGCTTTCCCGAGTCGGGCCAGGTGACCCACTCGGGCAGCGGCGAGAGACCCCGCCGGACGAGGCGCCCGTCTCTGCGGATCAAGGCGTCCGCCACCGCCTGCCGCAGCGCCGACTGCTGGGTCCCCCGCGTCGCGCCGAAGCCGTAGACGCGGTTGAAGACGTCGATGGTGTGCAGCGCCGGATCCCACTCTGCAAGCAATGCAGCGGCGCAGCAGCCGAGCGCAAACTCGAAGGCCTGAGAGTTGACCACCGCCAAGCGTTTGTCGCAGGCCGCGCCGTGGTACCGCTCCAGGATCGTCGCCATGTAGCCCTGCTCCCCCGTGGTATCGAGGAAGTGCGCGCCGGCGGCGAGCGCGGCTCGCACGACGGGCTCGCCGTAGAGCGTGAACGGACCCGCCGTGCTGATCACCACGTGGCTGCCGGCGACGAGCGGTCCCAGCGTAGCGGGGTCGAGCGCGTCCGCCACGCGCCACGGCAGACCGGAGTGACGCTTCGAAAGCTCGCGCAGGCGTTCTTCGCTGCGTCCACCGAGCACGATATCGTGCACGCCTTGTGCCAGCAGCGCATCGACCACCAGCCGGCCGGTGTAACCGGTGGCGCCGAACACGACGACCGTCTTCATCTCGCGTGTTTCAAACCAGATCGGTCGGGCGGTGTAAAGCGACCGGGACCCGGCCTCGGACTCGCGGTCCCCGCCCGTCGGGTTTTGAGCTAGGTTTCCGCCGTGCGTTTTCGGCTCGCCTGGTGCTGGCTCTGCGTCGCGATGCTCGTACCCATCGCCGCCTTCAGTGCGCCTGGTCGCGCATTGCCGCAGCGCTTCACTCGGGCGCCGTATTCGCTGATGTCGCTCACGATCGGGCACCCGAACGCGGGCTGGCACGTTCGCGCGAAGCGCATCAAGAAGAGCAAGGTCCTGGCCATCAAGGTGGGCAGCGACAGCAATACCTACGGCCACCCCGCCCTGGTGCTGATGCTTCGGCGCAGCGCCAAGGAGATCGCGAAGGTCGCGCCCGGAACTCGGATGCTGGTCGGGGATCTCTCGAGCAAGCACGGTGGATCGCTGCCTGGGCACCGGTCGCACCAGAGCGGCCGGGACGCCGACGTCGGGTTCTACGCGCTGGGCCCCAACGGAAAGCCGGTGACGCCCGACAAGTTCGTGAGCTTCACGACCGACGGCAAGGCCACGGACGGCAGCGGCCTCACCTTCGACGATCGTCGGAACTGGCTCTTGGTGCAGTCGTGGGTTCGGGACGACCGCGCCGGGCTCTCCCACATCTTCGTCTCCCGCGGCTTACGGCTGCGCCTGCTCGGCTATGCGGCCAAGCAGCCGGCGTTCCAGAGGTACGTGACTGAGGTCGCGGGGCTCCTGAAGCAGCCCGAAGACTCGAGTCCCCACGACGATCACTTTCACGTGCGTGTCTCTTGCCCCAAGGACCAAGCCGAGATCTGTCGCGAAGAGTCCAAATGAGGCTCAGTCGCCGCTGGTGTCCCGCGCTTGCTTCTTCTGAGACTGGCGCCGTTTCGAATCGAGCCGCCGCTCCTTGGAAGCACGCGTGGGTCGGGTCGCCCGGCGGCGTTTCGGCACGACCAGCGCGGCCCGGACCAGCGCTGCCAGTTTCTCTCGAGCGTCGTCCAGGTTCTGCGCCTGCGATCGCGTGACCTGGCTGGTGATCACCAGGTTGCCCGCGGCGTCTAGGCGATTTTTTGCGAGCCGGCGCAGGCGAGCCTTTGTCGGCTCGTCGAGAGCGGTCGAGCCGCGCAGATCGAAGCTGAGCTCGACCTTGGTCGCGACCCGGTTCACGTTTTGACCCCCAGGACCGCTCGCGCGAGTGGCGCGCATGCTCAGGTCGCGCTCGGGGATCGTCAGATTGGCCTGAACCACGAGGCCGTCCGGCGTCGTCATGACGGTCCTTCGACGAGCGCATTCAGGCGGCCGCGGACCCGGCGCGGCAGATCTTCGGAGAGCAAGGCGGGCAAGGCGAGCACCGGCGGCAGCTTAGCACTGGCGCGAGTCGCCGACGCGTCCAACAATGCTTCCGTGCCGACGGTCGTGTTCGAGGGCAACGCTCTGGGTCGAGAGAAGCGAGTCGAGGCTTCGGCCGGCGCCGAGCTCGTGGATTTGTGCGACGAGCTCCTCGCGCCAATCCCGTTCTCGTGCCGTTCAGCGAGCTGCGGAACCTGTCAAGTCGAGGTGCTCGAGGGCGCCGTGCTCTTGGAGGCACCGAGTGAACTCGAGCGCGAGCTGCTCGACCTGCTGGCTGGGCCCGCGAACAATCGCTTGGCCTGTCAGGCTCGGATCCGCGGTGAGCCGGGCCTGATTCGGCTTCGGCCCGTCGGGACCTGAGCGCGCGGCGGCCGGGGTCAACGACCACCGCGCGACCCGACCCGAGCTCAGCCGCTGCAGACCAGCTGGCAGCTTCCGTTCAAGCAGGCACCTTGGGCGCACTTGCCGTTCGGGCACTGCTTGCAGATCTCGGGGAAGACGCAGTCTCCCGTGACCTTGCATTCGGGCTTTGGTGGGGGCGGACACTGCCAGCCACACGAGCCGTTGACGCAGGCACCTTCGGCGCACTGACCGTCGGGGCACATCTTGCAAACCGCCGGCATGATGCAGTCGCCCTTCACCTTGCACTGGTTCGTCGGTTCGCACTTCGGATAGCTCGGCGCGCAGTTGCCACCGCCGTCGCAGTACTTGAGCACCGCCGTCTCGCTGCAGCTCGGATCGTTGGGCGGGCAGACGGTGCAGCTGTCCCCGCAGCCCTTGCCGCCGCAGGGGTCGTAGCCCTTACAGCCGTCGAAACCGCCGGTGCACTGTCCGTTTTCGCATTTGGTCCACGGGCACGAGACGGAACCATCGGGGCAGGGCTGACAGGGCGCGAGGATCGCGGGGCAGTCGCCGTCGTCTTTGCACATCTGCCCCTGACAGCTGTCGAAACCGCCGGTGCACTGTCCGTTTTCGCATTTGGTCCAGGGACAGGCGTAGCCGCCTTCGGGGCACTCTTGGCACGGCGCTCCGATGCCCGGGCAGTCGTTGTCGACTTTGCACACCGACGGCGGGCCGCACTCGGGATAGGCCTGGCCGCAGCTGCCGTCGCTTGCGCAGAATTTCAGAACGGTGGTCTCGTTGCAGTCCGGATCTTTCGGATCGCAGACCGTGCACTCCGCGCCGCAGGGCAGGCCTGAGCACGGATCCCAGCCGACCGAGTTGCCGCCGCCGCCGGTATTTCCTCCGCCGCTGCCGGAGGTACCACCGGTGTTCAGGTTATCGTCGCCGCTGCCCAGAGATTGCCGGGAGCCGCAGGCGGCGGCGATCAACGCCACCGCGGTGAATGCAAGCACGGTTCGAAGCATGAAGATCCTCCTCGTCGGGCGGCTCGGGGCCACCTCATTCAGTTCATCCCCGCAGGCGGGGAGTTTGATCAATCTTTGTCACCGAGCACCTGCCGCGCGCGCGCCGCGTGGGGGCCACTGGGGCTTTGGTCGAGCAACCTCTTGGCGACGACGCGCGCTGCGTGCGGGTTTCCCGAGCGCACGAGCGCGTCCATGCGCAGCAAGAGGGCTTCTTGCTGCAACCGGTGCGGACCGGGGAGCCGATCGTACCTATCCAAGGTCGCCAGCGCCTGGCCAAGGTTGCCCTCACGCAGCTCGCGACGTGCCTGATCGACGGCGCGGGTCTCGTCCGTGATGGAAGGCAGTGGCGCTTCGAGCGCCGGCGCGACGGTCGACCGTCTGGGGGGAGCGCTGATCGCCTCGACGGGCGCGGGCGCCTCCGGCGCGACGCCGGGGGAGGCCCGGATCGGCGCCGGCGCTGCGACGACGAGGGCGGGCGCGGCCACCGCCGCCTGGGGTTTTGGCGCAGGGTTCAGGCCCTGAACCACGCCGATGGTGGCGCCCACCGTCACCACGCCGCTGACCGCGCCGATGCCCAGCCACTTGATCGCGAGGGTTGTCAGGCCGGTGGTGCCGCCCGCCTTCAGGACTGCGCTGCCAGACCCGGCGGCGAGGGCGCCGGCAGCGACGCCCGCCGCGCCGACTCCCACTGCCAACAGGGTATCTCCCAGCAGCTTCTCGGACGGCCCTTCGGCTCGCCCCGCGCGGAGCAAAGCAGACGACAGACCGCCGCCCTCGGCTTGCAGCAATCGCTCCGGATCGGTCATCGCAGTCCTCCTGTCGGCTTGTCGATGCGGGTGACCCCGCCCTGGAACTCGCCGCGTGCACGTCGAAGCCGCGACGCAACTGTGCCCGGCGGGAGGTCGAGAACCTGGGCGATTTCGGCCATGGTCAGCTCTTCGATCTCGTACAGCACGAACACGACCCGAAGATCATCGGACATCGCCCCGAGCAACTCGTCGAGCATCGCTCGAGCGCGTTCTTGATCTAGAAGCTCGTCGAGGCCGGGCACCGAGTCGCGCAGGCTGCCCAGCGTGGCATCGTCGTCCTCCCGGCGACGAATGAGCGTGCGCTGCGCTCGGCGTCCGATGTTTAGCGCGGTCGAGAACAGGAACGCCCGCTCTCGCGCCGGGTCGATCTCGGACAAGCGTCGCGCTGCGACGATGAAGACCTGTTGAGTGGCGTCATCAGCCTCGGGCTCCGAGAGTCCGACCCGACGCAGCAGCCGCCACACCGGGGTGAGCTCTCGCTCGACCAAACCCCGCAACCGCGCGGGTTCCGCCGCGGTGCCGACACGCTCGTTGGGGGAGGCCATCGGCAGCGCGGGCTCCGACGCTCGAGGTCGCTCGATGGGGCTCACCACGGACTGCACTTCGGAGTCTAATCCCCGAGCCCGAAGAGATTGATCACGCAACGACGCAAGTGTTGGAAAACAATCAGATCTGAAGCCGACGGCGGAGCAGCCGAGCCGCCCCCGCAAAGGCCAGGGCGGCGCAGACGACCAGGACCGCGGCGTGCCCCAAGGTGCCGAGCGTCGGCGTCCCCCGGACCAGCCCTCGAGACACTGCGACCACGTGGGTGAGCGGCAGGAGCTGGGCCAGCGCCAGCGCCCAGCGCGGCGCGTTCTCCAGCGGGAAGAACACTCCGCTGAAGAGGAACATCGGCGCCACCAAGAGCGTGAAGTAGTAGTTGAAGAACTCGTAACTCTTCGAGATGGCCGTCATGCACATCGCCATGGCGAAGAACATCGCCCCCGCCACGAAACCGAGCGGCAGCACTCCGAGGGCGAGCCAGGACGGAACGAGTCCGAAAGCCGTCACGACGCCGAGCACCACCGCCGCGCCGAAGGTGCTCTTGATCCCGCCCCACAAGATTTCGCCCGCCACCACCTCGGCGATGGTCACGGGCGTCGCGAGGATGGCTTCGAAGGTCCCCTGGGTCGTCAGGCGGGTGTAGGCGCCGAAGGTGCCCTCGAAGGTCGCGGTGTACATCACCGTCGAGACGATCAACGCGGGCGCGAGAAATTCCGCGTAGCTGAGGCCGTCGATGGGCGGCACCACGCGTCCGAGGCCGTAGCCCAGCGCAACTAGATAGAGCAATGGCTCACCGAAATTGCCGAGAGCGCTCGCGGCGGCGTAGCGTCGCCACACGCTGAGGTTTCGCCCGGCGACCCGCGAGGCGCCGTGCCAGAAGCTGGTGGCCCCGCTCACTCGTCGAGCTCCCGTCCCGTGAGCTTCAAGAACACGTCTTCGAGGGAGGCGTTGCGCAGCAAGTACCGCGCGCCGAGCTGGCGCGCCCGCGCGACCAAGCGCTGGGAAAGCTCGGCCTTTTCTCGCAAGAAGACCGCAAACACGTCCCCCGAGTGCTCGTGCTCGGTGCCGCTGAGATCGAAACCGTCCAAGAAAGCCCGAGCCTCGGCGGCGGTAGAGCCCAGTTCGAAGACCTCTTGCCCGACGTGCGTCTCGATCAGCGTGCGCGGCGCGCCTTCGGCGAGGACCTTGCCGGAGTCCATGATCACCAGCCGATCGCAGAGCCGCTCGGCTTCATCCATGTAGTGGGTCGTGAGCACCATCGTCACGCCGCGCGCACGGAGCTCGCGGAGCTTGGTCCAGATCAAGTGGCGCGCTTGGGGGTCGAGGCCCGTGGTGGGCTCGTCCAAGAGCAGCAGCTCGGGCTCATTGATCAGCGCCCGGGCGATCACCAGGCGCCGCTTCATGCCACCGGAGAGTTCGGCGATGGCGCGGTCACGCTTGTCGCGCAGCGCGACGAAGTCGAGCAGTTCGTCGGCCCGACGCGCCGTGAGCTCTCGAGGCTGGGGAAAGTAGCTGCCGTAGACCAAGAGGTTGTCGATCACGGGCAGGTCGGGATCGAGGTTGTCCGCCTGCGGGCAGACGCCGAGGCGCGAGCGGATCCGTTTGCCGTCGCGGTGCGGGTCCATGCCGAGCACCGACAGGCGCCCCGCGCTGGGCAGCGCCACGGACTGGAGCATGCGCATGGTGCTGGTCTTGCCCGCGCCGTTGGGTCCCAGGAAGCCGAAGCACTCGCCCTTCTCGATGCGAAAGTCGACGCCCGCCACTGCGACGAAGTCCGCGTAGCGCTTCTCGAGGGCAGCGGCCTCGACGACTGGGGACATGACCGCCCGCGTATAGCACCGGTTGCGACCGCGCTCTTCCGGTGCGAGCCTCGCGCCGATGCGTGGCTTGGCCCTGCTCGCCGTGCTCGGGATTACGATGGGAGCGGCGAGGATCGCCAGGGCCCAGGACGTGTCGGTACGGCTCGACTACAGCGGGCCCGAAGGTTGTCCCAGCGCCGCGGCGTTTCAGCGCGAAGTCGAAACGCGCCTCGATCGCGGCCGCATCGCGGGGTCGGCGGACTTGGCGCGCACTTATCGCGTCACCGCCGAGCCGACAGCTGGCGGCCTGCGCGTCACGCTCGAATTCACGGATCACGACGGATCCCACGCCACGCGCGAGGTGACCTCCGCGAGCTGCGACGAAGCAGTCAATGCGATGGCGCTCATCACGGCCCTCGCCATCGAAGCGCGCGTCGCGCGAGAGGGAGTCGCTGCGAAGCCGCTGCCCAAGGAACCGCAGAGCGTGACGCCGCCGCCGCCGCCGCCCGAATCGCCGCCGCCGCCGCCAGGTGCCCGCGCGGAGCCAGCGACGGTGTTCGGCTTCGGCGCTTCCGTGGGTATCGAACGGAGCTTTGCCCCGAAGATCGCCCCGGCAGTGGCCGCGGTGGGCGAGGTGCTCCACCGTCAGCGCGCCGCGCGGGTGTCGTTGTTCTACTCCGACACTGGACCTGCGACGATCGACGCCGGCAGCGCCGAGTTCGCGTTGGTCGCGCTGCGACTCTCCGGCTGCCCCTGGCGGTTGGCCGCGAGCGAGGGCTTCGCGTTGGTCCCCTGCGCTGGGCTCGAAGGGGGATTCGTGCGCGCGGCGGGCAAGGAGAGCGATCGCATCGTTCGGCCGAAGAGCGCGCGGGAGCCGTGGTTCGCGGCCCATGCGCTCGGCCGCATGGAACTCTCTCCCGACCCGGGCCTCTCCTTTGGTGTCGAAGGCGCGATGGGCTTCCCCCTGACTCGACACGAATTCGTGTTCGAGAAGCCCGAGGTCGTCGTGCACGAAGTGCCGGCGGTGAGCTGGTCGGCAAGCGCCGGCATGGTGGCGCGGTTTCGCTGACGTAGCACCGATGCCAACGCACGCCGCTCGGTGCTGCCGCACCTCCGTCAAAACCGCGGCACGGCGTCAGCCGACTCTGAGCACGATCTTGCCCACGTTGGCGTTGGCTTCCATGCGCTCGTGGGCCCGCCGCGCATCGGCGAGCGCCATCACCGAGTCCACCACCGGCGTCAGCTTGCCGCTGCCGAAGCGGGGCAGCCAGTCCCGCGCGAAGGTCTGGCTGATGGCGACTTTGTCCGTGACGGATCGCGAGCGCATCACCAGGCCCAAGATCTGGTAGCGACGCATCAGGAGCTGCGCGAGGTTCAGCTGCGCGGTGGCGCCACCGAGTACGCCGATCACGATCAGCCGCCCGCCGACCGCGAGGCAGCTGGTGTGCTGGTCGAAGTAGGCGCCGCCGACGAAGTCGAGCACCACGTCGGCACCCCGGCCTTCGGTGACGTCGCGAACGACGTCGGCGAAGCTCTGGGTCTTGTAGTCGATGAGCACATCGGCGCCCAGGGCGCGCACTCGCTCGAGCTTGTCGCTGCTGCCCGCGGTGGCCACGACGCGGGCGCCATGTTCGTGCGCGAGCTGCACGGCGGCGGAGCCCACGCCCCCGGCGGAGGCGTGCACCAAGGCGGTCTGACCCGGAGCCAGGCGGCCTAGGGTGAAGAGCGCCTCCTGCGCGGTGAGGAAGGCCTCGGGGATCGCCGCAGCCTGCTCGAACGACAGCCCGTCGGGAATGGGCAGCGCCATGCGTTCGGGGATCACCACGCGTTCGGCGTATCCGCCGCCTGCGAGCAGCGCCATCACGCGCGAGCCGATCGGCGGTCCGCCGGCGCCGGGCCCGTGGGCGGCGACCACCCCTGCGCATTCGAGGCCCAGGATCTCGCTCTCGCCCTTGGGCGGCGGGTAGATCCCGCGGCGTTGGAGCAGGTCGGCGCGGTTGAGCGCCGTGGCCTTCACGTCGATGGCGATCTGGCCGGCGCCGAGGCTCGGCTCGGGGACCTCTTCGAGTGAGAGCACTTCGGGACCGCCGGGCTCCCGAATGACGATGGCCTTCATGGCGACATCGCTAGCGCGATGGGCGTGGGCAGTCGATCGTGCTCTCAGGCCGCGACCACTCGCATCCGGAGGCGCCGGGCGCGGGGGGCCACGGCCAAGGCGATGGCGAGGCCGGTGAGGGTGAGGCGGAGCCGTTCGCAGTCCGCCAGCCCCGCCTGGTCGAGCCGCTCGAGGCAGCCCTCCACCGAGTCGCGGGGCAGATCCGTCTCCGCCGCCAGCCGGAGGACCGTTGCCGCGCGGTCGGCCTGAGCCAGATCTAGAAGTCCAACCAAAACGAGGGTTTCCGAGGTGTCGAGGTTCATGACACTGTTCATACAGCCAGCACTGAATGGCTGTCTAGTTTTTAGCAAACGGGCAGGCTCGCGCCCGATGGACCGCGTGGTCGAGCCGGCGCTGATGGACGAGGAAGCGCGCGTTCGGGGGCTGGCGGGAGTTCAGGGCAAGTGCGCCGCGCCCAGCACTCCCGCGGCGTCGCCCAGTTCGCTGACGAGCAGCGGCACTTCGGCCGTCGGCGGACCGAACACCGCGGAGCGCAGGCTGGCGCGGAGCGAGGGCTCGATCAGGTCGAATGAGGCGCTGATACCGCCCCCGAACACCAATGCGTCAAGGTCGAGGACCTTCTGGATTTGTGCGAGGCCGATGCCCAGGGCCCGGCCCATGTCGGAATAGGCCAGGAGCGCGTTCGGATCACCGCTGCGCGCGCGCGCAGCCACGCGGGCCGGCTGGTCCGCGACCCCGCCGAGCTCCGCGTAGCGCGCCATGAGGCCGCGCGTGCCCGCGGTGACCTCCATGCAGCCGCGCAGCCCGCAGGCGCACATGGCGGCGGTCGGCGCGCTGTCGACCAGCAGGTGCCCGATCTCCCCGGCGAAGCCGTGGGCGCCGCGGCGTAGCGCGCCGTCGATGACCAATCCGCCGCCGACGCCGGTGCCCAGCGTTGCCACCAGGAAGCTCCGGTGCGCGCGGCCGTGGCCGAACAACAACTCGCCGAGCGCGGCCGAGGTCGCGTCGTTTTCTACGGAGACGGGGACACCGAGCCGGCTCCGGAGCTCGCTCTGGATGTTCACGCCCTCGAAGCCCGGGACGTTGGGCAGGCGGTAGCAGCGTCCGGCGGCGTCGACCTCTCCGGGGATGGCGACGCCGACCTGCGACGGCGCATCGGCCAGGCGGAGCACGACTTCGGCGATCTGATCCAGGACAGCGCCGGGTGGGCCGCCGGCGAGCGTGGGCACGGCCTCGGAGGCAACAATCGATGCGCCTTCCACCCGGCCGGCTTTGATCCGCGTGCCGCCGAAGTCGACGCCGATTCTCACGCGCTCGCGGCCTTGGTGGGGGTCGTCATACAGAGCTCGAAGGAGCGGCCGAGCTCGCGTTCGAGCAGGTTGCCTTTGCGACGCGCTCCCCACACCTCGAGCTCGGCGTCGCCTTGGGTGACGACGTCGAAGTGTAGCGCGCCGTCGCGCTCGTCGATGACCACACCCGTGACGAACTGGTGGTGGCTGCGGTCGAGGCCGTCCGCGAGGCGGAGGATGCCCGAGAGCACCCGCACGGTCCGGCGCTGTCGCGAGGGAAGCGCCGCGTAGTCGGCATCCCGGCGCTTGGGGCGCGATTTTCGGTGGTAGCGCGCGAGCATCGCGATCAGCTCGCGCTCCCGGTCGGAGAAGCCGCGGAGCTCGCCGTTCCTGATGATGTAGGCCGCGTGGTGCTCGTGGCGTTCGTAGCCGATGTGTTGCCCGACGTCGTGCAAGATGCCCGCGTACTCGAGCAAGCTGCGCTGGTCGTCACCGAGACGGTGCAGGTGCCGGGTCTGGTCGAAGATCGAGAGCGCCAGGGCGGCCACGTGCTCGGGGTGCGGTCCCGATTGGCCGCAACGGCGTGCCAGCTCCATCACGCTGTGCCGACGGATGTCCTTGACGACGTCGAACTGGCGGATGGTGTCGGCGCTGTTCTCGAGGTAGTCGAGCACCAGCCCCTCGCGCAGCGCGGCTTCGCAGAGGGTGATGCGATCCTGCTTGGACAGCTCGAGCAAGGTGCAGAGCAGCACGGCGCCGACGTGGATCGAGTCCGCGCGGTTGGCGTCGATGCCGCCGATCAGCGCGCGCTCTGCCGGGCTCACGTTGATCAGTCGCTCGGCGAGCGCTCTCAGGTCTTCGAGGCTGACGACGTGACCGGTGGCGTTGGTCCAGGGCTCGCCGCCCTTCAGTCGGTGGGCGGCCTGCCCCAGCGCCAGGATGGTGCCGCTGGTGCCAATGGCCAAATCGAACTTTGCGGCCCGGGCCTCGAGCAAGGCTTTCTCGGCCACCTTGCCCACGTGGTCTTCGAGCTCTTTCTTCTCGCGTTTGCCCAGGGCGGCGCCGCCGCCGAACTCGGCACGCAGTCGCTGCACGCCGAGCTTGAGGCTGCGTCCGAGCCACATCGATCGCGCGTCGCCGACAATAGTCTCGACGCTGCCGCCGCCGATGTCGAGGATCAGCGCTCCGCGGTTGGAGAGATCGATGGCGTTGCGGACCGAGAGGTAGATGTAGCGCGCCTCTTCAGCGCCGGTGATGACCTGCGGCACGATGCCGGTCTGCTCGGCGATGGCGTACAAGAACTCGCCGCCGTTGTCGGCCTCTCGCACAGCGGAGGTGGCCACCGCTCGGATGTCGCTGACCCCGTGGCGCAGCGCGAGCTTGTGGAACTTGAGGATGGCGCTCAAGCCACGAGCGGCGGCCTCTTCGCTGAGGCGACCCTGGTCGAATACGCTCTTGCCCAGGAAGACCATCTCCTTTTCGCGATCCAGGATCTCGAAGGAATGGTTGTCGCGTGTGCCGGCCACGATCATGTGGACGGAGTTGCTCCCAATGTCGATCGCAGCGAGCTTCATCTGGTGCCTTGGCGCTCCGACGGCGCGGACGATGGAGAGGTGCCTCGCGGCCTGCATGATGCCCTGCGGGGACTCTGCCCGCTCAGTCTCACTCACGTCCCAGGTCGGGGACCTCGAGTGACGTCCTTGGCAGTACTACGAATGTGTTCAGGAGAGAACCCGAAAATACCCAGAAAACGCCGCTCAGGGCAGGGAGTTCGCCTCGAAGAAGTCCAGCATCGTCGTCGTCGCGCTGAGGTCGCTGGAGGTCTTGCCCGCTGGAATGGCGAGCCCGCCGGGCCAGGTGTGCCCGCCGCCGTCGATGCGGCAGTGCACGGTGCCGACGCCGGCCTGACAGTCCGGATAGCGGACGCAACGCGCGTCGCCCTTGGCGAAGATCTCCTGCTCGAAGGTCGAACAACCGTTCTTCTTGCGCCAGAACTCGATGGTCTCGGGGACGGACCGGAACACCAAGCCGACGCCGAGCTGGGGCACGAGGGGCGTGCCGCCGCCGTAGGGCACGATGCCGTCGGAGCTGCCGTGAATGTCCAGGATCGGCATCGGCCGATAGGGCGTGCAGGTGTTGGGTTCGATACCGAGCACGCCGGCCACCGGCGCCACCGCCGCGATTCGATCGCTCAGCGAGCACGCCAGGCGGTGGGCGAAGAAGCCCCCATTGGACATGCCAGTGGCGAAGATCCGCTTCTTGTCGATGCACCACTCGGCTTCGATGGCGTCGAGCAGATCGCGCACGAACTTCAGGTCGTCGACGCCGTCGGTCCAGGCGACGCCGCAGCAGTCGCCGGCGTTCCAACTCATGGACACGCCTTCGGGATAGGCCACGATGAAGCCGCGTTGATCGCTCTCTTGGCTCATGCGCGAGAGCAGCGCCTGCTGCCAGCCCGCGGACGTGAAGCCATGGAAATTCAAGACCAACATCGCGCCCGAGGCGGGGTCGTACTTGTCGGGAATGTGCAAGAGGCTGCTGCGTTTGCGCCCGCCGCTCTGGACGCTGATGGAGATCGCGCTGCCCTTCTTGCCCGCCTTCCCCGTGCAGCTCACGATCGGAGGGCCGGTATCCGCGGCGTCGAAGCCGGGGCTCGGTCCGGGTCCGGCGTCGGGGGTCGGATCCACGTCGGGCCAGATGGAGGCGTCGCTGCCCAGGAACACGTCCACCGAGGCGTCGTTCCCCGCGCTGAAGCCCGTATCGGCGGGCTCGTCCGAGCCGCAGGCGGCGCCCGCGAAGGCGGCACCAATCACCAGCCCGAGCCCAAGTCCGAGAGCGCCTCGCATGACGTCGAGAGTCTAGCGCGGGTCGTGGGGCGGAGAAAACGCGCTACTGTGACCCTCATGCGGGCAAAGTGGTGGGTCCTGGCAGCGGTCTTCGCGTTGACCAGCGGGTGCGGCTCCGACGATGACGATGGCGGAGCGAAGGCGACGGGCGGAGCGTCCAGCTCCGGTGGAGCGTCGACCGGTGGCGGCGCAGGCGTGGGCGGTGTGTCCAGCGGCGGCGCATCGGGCAGCGGGGGCTCGGGCGGAGGCGCGTTTCCTCCACCGGTCGCCGACGACTGCATCAAGGACGTGAGCGCGAAGGCCGATCACGTCTTCGATTGCAGCGGCCTGAAGTGGAACGTGTCGGTTCCCGCTGCCTGTCTGACGAAAGCCTGCGGGCTGATCTTCGACGTGCACGGTTTTTCGATGAGCGGCAAGATGGAGGACGCGAACACCAAGCTCGTCGCTCTCGGCGCGCAGCACGGATACATCGTCGTCAACCCCAACGCCGATCCCGCGCCGCCGCTGTCGAGTTGGGCTGCGGCCGAAGACGACACCAAGGTCTTCGACTTCATGCAGCGCACTCGCGCGGCCTTCCACGTCGACGAAAAGCGGATCCACTTCACCGGCTTCTCCCAGGGGGGCGACATGACCTGGCGATTCATCTGCGACCACTCGGACGTGATCGCGAGCGCGGCTCCGGCCGCCTTCGGACAGTCGGTGCAGGAGAACTGCTACGCCAAGGGCAAGGCTCCCAAGCGAGAGATGCCCATGCTCTACATGCACGGCACCAAAGACGCACTGGTCGCGTTCTCCACGGCACAAACCAGCCGCGACGCCGTGATCAAGGTCCTGGGCATGAACAAGGGCACGCCCGTTTCACAGGACGCCATGCACGTCTGGGATCGCTACACCAACGCCAAGGGCACCGTGTTCGAGATGTTGCAACACGACTACACCGGCGCGGCGCTGATCGGAGGGCACTGCTATCCGGGCAGCACCGACCCCAGCGGGCAGCCGGGCCAGGTGTTCTCCTTCAAGTGCGATCAGTCCTCACCCTTCAAGTGGGGCGAGGCCGTGATGCAGTTCTTCATCGCGCACCCAATGCCGTGACTGCCCTAGGCTCGAGCGCATGGAGCTGATCCATCACTTCACCAAGGTGAACGGCATCCGCCTGCACTACGTGGAGGCAGGCAGCGGGCCAGCCGTGGTACTGCTGCACGGATTTCCGGAGACCCACCGCTCGTGGGATCTGCAGATGGGCGCCTTGGTCGCCGCCGGCCTCCGCGTGATCGCGCCGGATCTGCGGGGCTACGGTGAGAGCGCCCGGCCGAGCGGTGGGTACGATCTCGACACGTTGGTCCAGGACGTCGCGGGGCTGTGCCGGGAGGTGAGCGACACACCGATGCGGGTCGTCGGGCACGACTGGGGTGGCGCCATTGCCTGGCTGTTGGCCGGCCAGCATCCGGAGCTGGTGGAGCGCGCGGTGGTGATTGCGTGCGCGCATCCGGTGCTGATGCAGATCGCCCTCGCCTCGAACCCGAGACAGCTCGCCAAGAGCTGGTACATGATCTTCTTCCAACTGCCGGTCGTTCCCGAGCTCTGGCTCTCGCGGCGGGGCGCAGCGAACCTCGGGCGCATGTTCCGAGAGACGCCCGGCGCCGAGCGCGCCCCCGCCGAGCTCATCGCCACGGCGCGCGGAGCCGTGGGTCGCGTCGCGTCGCTGCGCGCGCCCCTCGCGTACTACCGCACAGCTATTCGCGCTGGGTTGCGGCATTTGTTCGTGCCTCCCGAGTTGCCGCGGGTCGAGCGACCCGTGACCTTGATCTGGGCCGAAGACGACGCCTGCTTCGTGCCCGAGCTCGCAGCCGAGCACCACCGGATCGCACCCCAACTTGCGCTGCACGTGCTGCCGAACACCGGCCACTTCGCTCACCAAGAAGACCCGGCGCAGGTCAACGCACTCCTCATCGACGCGCTCGGCGCCGCCGTTGCAGCCGCTCCTCACGGATGCTAGTTCCGGTGGTCATGCGGCAAACTCTCGCGTTTGGGATTCTCGTGGTCGCCTCATTGCTGGCATGCAAGTCCAAGTCGAGCGGCACCATCACGGTGAACGGCGCGCCATTCGCGGTGGACACCTGTCGGTCTGGACAGGCGAATATGCCGAAGTTCAGCGGCGTGGACTTCCTCGACAGCGGCGGGCGACGTGTGCGCTTCCTTCAGCAGCCGGACGGCAAAGTGCAAGTCTACTTCTTCCCGCCGGGCAGCACCTTCACCGACATGTTGGGTGAGGGGTGCGGCAGCATGGTCATGGAGCTGCAGAACAGCGAAGTGAACGGCGTGAAGAACATCAAGGGCTCCGTCACCGCGAATTGTACCGGCGGTGGCAATACCGTCGTCGCCAGCATGACCTTCGAAAACTGTCACTAGGCAGGAGCTCCGACCGCATGAAGCTCGACGACCACTACGAGCTCTACCGCCAGACCTGCCTGCGCTTCGCCAAGGAGAAGATCGCCCCCTTCGCCGATGAGTGGGAAGAGGCCGAGCTCTTTCCTCTGGAGCTGTACCGGGAGGCCGCAGCGGCCGGTGTGCTCGCGGCGGCCTATCCGGAAGAGTACGGCGGCGGCGGCGGCGACATGCTTCACGGCCTGATCGGTGTCGAAGCCTTGCTCACCGGCGGCTCGAGCGGCGTCGTGGCGGGCCTCGGCAGCCTGGGGATCGCGCTGCCCCCGATCTTGGTGTTGGGCTCCGAAGAGCAGAAGCGACGCTTCGTGTCGCCGGTGCTCGCGGGAGAGAAAGTCGCCGCGCTCGCCATCACCGAGCCCGGCACAGGCAGCGACGTGGCTGGCATCTCGACGCGTGCGGTGCGAGACGGCAGTGACTACCTGATCAGCGGCTCCAAGCTGTTCATCACCAGCGGGGCCCGGGCCGACACAGTGAGCGTGCTGGCCCGCACGGGCGCCGACAAACACGGCGGACTGACCTTCTTCGTGATCGAGAAGGGCATGCCGGGCTTTGCCGTCTCACGCGCCCTGAAGAAGACTGGCTGGCGTGCGAGCGACACGGCCGAGCTCGCCTTCGACGAGGTGCGAGTCCCGGAAGCAAATCGCATCGGGGAAGAAGGCTCGGGCTTCGTCGCGCTGATGAAGAATTTCCAGCACGAGCGACTGGCCTTGGCCTTTTACGGCCACGCCACGGCGGCCATCGCCCTCGAAGATGCCATCGCTTACGCCAAGGAGCGGCAGGCCTTTGGTCGACCGCTGGTGGGCTTTCAAGTCACGCGCCACAAGCTCGCGCGCATGGCCACCGAGGTCGAAGCCGCACGAACCCTGGACTACTCGTGCGCCCTCAGAGTTCGAGACGGTGAGTACTTGGTCACCGAGGTGAGCATGGCGAAGAACTTTGCCGCCGAGGTGGCTCAGCGCGTCTGCTACGAGGCCGTGCAGATCTTCGGCGGCATGGGCTTCATGCGCGAGACGCGGGTGGAGCGCTTGAGCCGCGACGCCCGCCTCTTGCCCATCGGCGGCGGCACGACCGAGATCATGAACGAGATCATCGCCAAGGGGCTCGGGCTCTGAGCGGGGCAGGCGCGCATCGAGTACAATGGCGGCCGTGACCGAGCGCACCGTCACCGAACATGTCCTCGCCGCGGTCTCCGGCTTCGGCGATCCGGCGGTGACTGGCCTGCTGATGGCCCCGGGAAGCACCGGAGTCGGGCTCAGGCCGGTCGACCTTTCACGACCCGTCAGCATGGGTCGCGACGAGTCCGCCGATCTGCGATTGGACGATCCGGGGTCGTCGCGACAGCACGCCCGCGTCGAGCGACGCGGCGACGGGGTGCTGGTCACGGATCTGGGCAGCCGTAACGGGACTTGGGTTGACGGAGTCCGGGTCGGAAAGTCCGCCGCGCTGGCGGGTCGACAGGCAGTCCTGCGGGTTGGCCGAGCCCTGTTCGTCGTCGCCGACGTGGCCCCCTACTTCAGGCCTCGACCCGAGGAATTGCGGGGTCTCATCGGCGGGGCGTCCCTCGACGAGGCGCGGGACGCAGTGCTCACCATCGGTCCTACGCGGAGCCCGGTGCTCGTGCTCGGGCAGACCGGCACGGGCAAGGAGGTCATTGCCCGTCTCGTGCACGAGACGAGTGAGCGGCCGGGTCCCTTCGTGGCGCTGAACTGCGCCGCCGTGCCTGGCGAGCTGGTGGACGCGGAGCTGTTCGGCCACGCCCGGGGGGCGTTCTCGGGTGCCACGCGGGAGCGCACCGGTCTTTTTCGGACGGCGCATGGCGGAACGCTCTTCCTCGACGAAATCGGCGAGATGCCTGCCCCGGTGCAGGCCAAGCTGCTCAGGACCCTCGAGACCGGCGAAGTTCGTCCGGTGGGCGATGACCAACCGCTGATGGTCGACACGCGGGTGGTGGCTGCCACGAACCGCGACGTTGATGAGCTGATCGAGTCCGGGGCATTCCGCGGTGACCTGTTGCACCGCCTGGCGGGCCTCCGGGTTCGGCTGCCTCCGCTTCGCGACCGGCGCGAGGACGTTCCGCTGCTGGCGCTGGCGTTCGCGGCGTCTGCTGGCGCCGAGGTGTCTCACGCCGCGCTCGAGCGCCTGATGCTTCACCCCTGGCCGGGCAACGTGCGCGAGCTTCGAAACGTGGTCGCAGCAGCCGTGGAGGTCGCGCGCCGCAAGGGGCGCACCGAGATCGGAGACGAAGACGTCGTCGCATTGCTGGTGCTGCCGGCACCGCGACGGTCGGCCATCAGCGCGACGGAGCTCGAGCACGCTCGCGTGGCTGAGGCGCTCGAGCAGACGTCGGGAGACGTGGCCGCGGCCGCGGCGCTGCTGGGCATGGGGCGATCGGCGCTCTACGAAGCGATTCGCCGTCTCAATCTCGACCCACGGCCCTACCGTCGGCGCTGAGCCCATCGAAGACCCCGGTGCGAGCCGCATGACTCGCGCGCAGCTGTGTCACCAGGCTGGCGAGGTGTTTGCGCGTCGTGCTCGCTTCCCGCCGGGGGACCGCCGCGAGCAGACTCATGAGCTCCATTGCGCTCCCGGCCCGGGCTTCGGGGTCGTCGGCGACGGCCCGAGCGAAGAAGGCGTCCCACTCGGGAGCGAGATCCGCGCGAGAGGCAGTGACGCAAACGCTCTCCCCCGGCGCTCGTCGGCGCCCGAGCAGCATTTCCCAGAGGATGGCGCCGCCGGAGTACAGATCGCTCCGGACGTCCGGGGCGCCGCCGCTGCACTCCGGCGCCATGGTGCCGACGTGCCCTTCGCTCTGGCGGTTGAATTCACGCAACGCCGAGGCGACCGCGAAGCCGCCGAGCTTCACCTCGCCGTTGGTCGATACCAGCACGGCATCGGGGCTCAGATCCCTGTGCAAGACGCAGACGGGGTCACCGTCGCCGCCGAGCACTCCAGCGTGGGCGTGGGCGAGGCCGGCGAGCATCTCGAGGCCCACGTAGGCCACCAGCTCCGGGTCGAACCCTTGCCGCGTCGCCCGCGCGCTGCGCGTCAAAGCGTCCAGCGAGACGCCATCGACCCACTCGAGGACCAAGAAATGTGAGCCAGCGGCGCGCAGGAAATCCAGCACCTGCACGATGTTTGGGTGCACCAGCCGTGCGGTCTCTTCGGCGGCCGTGCAAAAGCCATGCATCAAGTCTGCGTGCTCTGCGACGTGGCTGTGAAAGCGGCGGATGGCGACTCGACGAGTGAAGCCTCCTTCCGGGCAGTATTCTCCTTCGTAGACCGCGCCGGTGGCGCCGGACGAGTGATCGCGGACGATACGGTACCTTCCCCCGAGCTCGCGCTCACGCGCGGCTTTTTCGGCGCCAGTCACCACCGCGTGGAGCCCCATCACCAGGAGGGTGCCCACCAGACCGGAGACGGCGAGCGTCACCGTTCGAGCATGCTGCGTCGAGGGCTGATTGATCAGGAAGTCGTGCGCACTTGGCGGCAGTCGCGCCACGATGAACGACCAGTAGAGCAGCGGGTAAGCAAGCGCCCCCGAGAGCCCGAGGACTGCCGGCGCCCAGAGTCGGAGTCGCGCCACATGGGTCACGATGCAGCTGCAGAACAGGAACGGCGGCACCCACGAGGCCAGGGCGTATTCGGCGCCCTTGCTCACGCTGATCGCCAGCATGAAGGCCCAGGGGACGAGGGCCTCCACTGCGGCGTTGATGCTGGTCAGCGATCGGGGGGCCTCGCCGCGATCGGCGAGGTGCCCGGCGACGACGAACCAGATCAGGAACAGCGACGAGCCCAACGCGCACGCGAACCCGAGCGGTCGCGACACCAGCACGCCATAGGCGAGCCCGGTTGCGATTCCGAGCACGCTGAGCAGCTGCCATACCCGCAGGAGCACTCGTTCGAGCCGCCCGAGCCCGGACGAAAGCGCGGAGAGGTAAGGGGTCTCCGCCATCAGCGAGTTCTCGGTCGTGGCCGTCCTGGAGCGCCTGGGGTCGGGGCATCGTGGGGCGGCTCGATGCCCAGCTCGAAGGGAGTGATCACCCCGTCGACGTCGAGCGCCGCATCCGCCGGGGGGATCTCGGCCAGATCTGCCGGTGTGAGCACGCGTTCGCTCGGTGCTGTCGACGGCGCGCTCGCGCTCGGCGTTGCCGGCGGCGCGCTCGCGCTCGAAGTCGTCGCGGGCATCGAGACCGCTCGCGTTACCTTGGGCGTCCCGTCGCTCGCGACCACGTAGGCGAGCGCCAGGGCGACGGCGGGAAGGATCGACGCCACCACCCACGCACGAGACAGGAGCGGGGCGGTGAGGATCACCGTCAGCAGCGCGCCGAGCCTGGAGGCGCGCCGCGGGGCGCGCGCAGGCAGCACCGGCCCGTGGGCGACGGTCGCTTCGAGTTGCTCGACGAGGGGCGGGCGCGGCGCCGCGTCGGCCCGTGGGCGGTCGGCCGCCGCGCTCTCCGAGGGGCCGCCGAGCTCCACCCAGCGCTGGCGGAGGGCGCGGATTTCGGCCACTTTGTCCCGACGGGCCTCGAGCTCGGGGCCCACGAGATCGAGCACGAAGTCCCGGACCTCGCGCGCGTCTGCGGTTTTGACGCCGGCCTGCTCCGCCGCTTCGCGAAGCGCGTCCGCGAAGGCCTCGGCCGTCGACGGGCGCGAGCGCGGGTCCATCGAGAGCGCACCAGCGAGCACCGCATCGAACTCTCGCGGCAGGTCGGGTCGAACGTGGCGCAGGCGCATCGGCGGTTCGCGTGCGATCTTCAGCATCAGCACCGGGTCATTCGTGGCGTCGTGCAATCGAGATCCGCTGAATAGCTCCCAAGCCACCACGCCGACGGCCCATACGTCCACTCGGCGATCGAGGGCCTTGCCTTGCGCCTGTTCGGGGGACATGTACGCGACCTTCCCCTTCACCAGCCCCGGGCTCGTCTTGGTGAGGCGCGCGTGAGCCTTGGCCACCCCGAAGTCCGTCAAGCGCGAGACCCCGTCCACACCGACCAGAATGTTGTGAGGGGTCACGTCTCGGTGCACCACGCAGAGCGGCGTGCCGTCGTCGCCGCGGAGTTCGTGCGCGGCGTGCAGGCCCGACAGCACGTCGTGGAGGATCTTCAGCGCGATGCCCAGCGGCATGCGCGCGTCACGGTGTCTGAGCACCTGCTGGACGACCGAGAGTGATTCGCCCTCTACATAGTCCATGACGATGAAGGCTCTGCGATCCGCGAAGCCCACGTCGTGCACTCCGACCACGTTCGGGTGGTGGATCTTCCCGGCCAAACGCGCCTCGTCCACCAGTTGCGTGAAGAACTCGGGGCTGTCGCGCAAGTGGCGGTGCGTCAGCTTGATGGCCACGTCACGCTCGAAGCCAACGGCGCCGGTCGAGCTCGCGAGGTACACTGTCGCCACGCCCCCGCTGGCTATGGGCAGGAGGATTTCGTAGCGCCCGAGGACTCCCGGGATCTGCTCGGGTGCTCGGGGATCGCTGCCCCAGTCGAACATGCTGGGGGCCGAGGATACACGAAGGGCGGTCGCGCGCGGGTCCTCGGAGGGGTGCCGGCTACTTCCCGGTCCTTCGGTGCAGGATGGTTCCATCCCACCCGATCGCGTAGAGACTACTCGCCGAGCTGCCCCAGACGCCCGTGAGGACCAGACCGCCGCGATTCGTGGATTGCGTCCAAACGCGCCCGTCGTAGTGAAAGATCTTGCCTCCGGCGCCCACCGCCCACACGTCCTTCTTGCTCGTAGCCCACACGTCGTGCAGCAGCTCCTTCTTGGCAGCGTAGGCCTCGAGCCCCTTGCCGATGGACCGCCAGCGCGTGCCGTCGAAGTGAACGGCCGTGCCGTCGTTCCCCACCGCAAATACGTCGGTTGGACCCGTTCCCCAAACGGCGTTGAGGGTCGCGCTGGTTGCGCTCGCGGCGGGCTGCCAGCTCTTGCCGTCGTACAGCAGCACGGTTCCGTATTCACCAACGGCGAATACGCGGTCCGGGGCGGAGCCCCAGACGGCATTGAGGAACCTGGTCGTGCCGCTCTGTTCGCGCTTCCAGGCGTCGCCGTCGCGACGCAGGATGATGCCGTTGCGTCCGACCGCGATGGTCGAGGTGCTCCCGCACCACACTCCGCCGAGAACGTCAGTCACGCCGCTCTGCTGCGACGCCCAGCTCTTACCGTCGTAGTGTAGGATGACGCCCTTGACCCCGACCGCGAAGACGTCGGTGGGGCTTCGGCCCGCGACGTCCGTCAGGTATTCGGTGGTCCCTGAGGTCGTCGCGGTCCAGCTCGATCCGTCGTGGTGCAGGATCGTGCCCCGATCACCGACCACCCAGGTGTCGCTGGCACCGCTCCCCCAGATGCCCACCAGGCGTTGGTAGGTCGGGCTCGCATAGCCCTTCCACACTTCGCCAACGCCATGGAACGTGCGCCCGCCCGGGCCGACCGCGACGACCTCGCTTTGCGGCGAGACCCAGAGTCCTCCGGCTTCGCCCACCGGCAGCCGACCCTCCGGGGTCCAGCGCGTTCCGTCGAAGCGCGTGAGTTGTCCGTAGTCGCCAACCGCGAATATCGACTTGTCGGAGTTCCCGAATAGCGCCCGGCGGCTCTCGAGGGTGCCGGCGGGCATCGGCATCCAGCTCTTGCCGTCGTGGCGGTAGACGGGATCGCCGGGTGTGCCGACGGCAAAGACCTGATCGAGGGAACTCCCCCACACGGCGCGGAGATACGGGGTCGAGGCGATAGGCTCCGGTTTCCATCCGCTGCCGTCGTTGCGGGTGACCGCACCATCTCGTCCGACCGCGATCACGGTCTTGCCGCTGCCCCAGACGCCTTTCAGTTCTTGGCTCAGGCCGGTGGCTTCCTGGCGCCAGATCTTGCCGTCGTAGTGCGCCGCGCGGCCGTCTTTGCCGACGGCGACGACGCGCTTCGGATCGAGGGCCCAGAGCCCGTTGATGCCGAAGTCGACGCCGGTCTGCTTGGGCTGCCAGCGTTTGCCGTCGAAGTGCACCACCGTGCCGCCGTCGCCCGCGGCCCACACGTCTTCGGGGCCCGTGCCCGAGACGGCGTTCAAGCTCCGGTCGGTGCCGCTGGCTTGCATCGACCAGCCTTTGCCGTCGTGCATCACGATGGTGCCCGACTTGCCAACCGCCCACACGCGATCGCCGGCACCCCAGACCGCTGCGAGAACGTTGCCCTGAGGCAGCGGGCTCTGCCAGGTCCAGCCGTCGTCGAGCTCGAGCGGCGCCGCAGCTGGGAGCAGGGCGAGCGCGAGCGGGTGAGAGCCCGTGCTAGGCGCTGCGCTCGCGGACGCAGCCGGTGCTGCCGAGACCGCCGGCGGCGCGGTTGCATCCGACCCGGCCGTGCTGGGCGAGCGGCAGCCAGCCGCTGCCACGATCGCGATCGCTCCGAACCAACGCGTCATGGCCTGCGAGCTTACCAAAGCGCCTCGCTGTCCGCCTTCGGCAACGTCCCGCCGGCCCCGCACTCCGTCACCTCGTCATCCAGTCGCGGTACTCGTGCACCACTGTGTGACCGAGCGCAAACACGAGGGTCGCCAGGGTGATCACCGCGAGCGCTCTGGGCAGCCACGGTGGCGGCTCTGTGTCCCATTTCTGAGCAAAGCGGGGCAGGAGCAGCCGGGCGACGAGCAGGGTGGCGACGCCGCCGCCGATGGCCATGAGCGACCGGCCGTACCAATGCATGGCGATGCCCGGGGTCACCTCCCAGCGCAGCGCGTGTTCGATTGGGTAGTAGACCGGAGCCGGCGGGCGCGCCAGGTAAAGCGCCGCCGCCACGACGACGCTCGCGCTCAGGCCGATCACCAGGGCTTCTTGACGGCGCACCTCACACGCTCCGGATCGTGCCGAGGTACCAGCCGGCGCTCGCGTTGAAGACGAGCACGACCAGTACGAGGGCCGTCAACGCGCGCGTGAGCAGCAGGTGCCGCCGGTCGAGCGCCTGATTGGGATCGAGGATCCGCGACAGCACCACGATGGCCAAGACCGGGATGAACACCAGGCTGGCCGCGTGCTCCTTGATTTCGAACAATCCAGTGGCCCACGGATAGTGGGTGTCGAGAAGGGCGGCGCGCACCCGGACCCGGAAGGTCGGGTAGATCATCGCGCCCAGCAAGTAAGTTGCAGCGTAGGTGACCCCCAGCACCGTGGCGTGAGTCCGCAGGCGAGGGTCGTGGCGCTTGGAGAACAGACGCAGCAACAAGTGGACGCACGACGCGACGCTCGAGAGGCCCGCCAGCAGGTGCAGGAAGTGCAGCGGTTTGACGATGGACTCGAAGACGACCATGGAGACGGGTCAGGGTGCCGATGCGACGAAGAGCGCCCAAGCCGCCGCTCCGATGAAGCCGGTCGTGCGTGCCACCCCGAGGCCCAGCCCAAACCCTGCCATCGGCTTCACAGACTCGGTCTCCACGCTGGGATCTTAGCGGACAAGCCTCAGGGTGCCCACAGCTGATGTTCGGCGTGCCCGTGGCACTTGGTGTCGTTGCAGCCTGGCTTGTGCTCCTTCTCGGCGGGCATGGTCTTCTCGCCGAGCTCGCCGCGCATGCGGGTCTCCACCGTGAGCCAGTTCACGGCGGGGGAGCCGGCCGCGGGTACCGAGAAGAACCCGGCCGAGTCGGTGCAGGTGTAGACGAAGGTCTTGTCGTCGCGCAGGCCGACTTCGATCTTTGCGGCGCCCTTCTTGGCGCCCCAATCCCAGATCATGCCGGCGATGAAGAACTGCGTCGCTGATCCCGTTGGCCCGTGGCAGGGCTGACAATCGGTATGCGTGTAGGCGAGGTGATCGACCGGCGTCGGCTTGGCCACGCACTTCGGATCGTAGAAGTCAGTCCAGAAGTCGATACAGCTACCGCCCGCGCCGCCGCAGCCGGCCTCGCCCCCGGTCCCCGTGGTGCCTCCCGTCGTCGTCCCGCCGCTGCCACCGCTCGGTGTGCCGCCGGTGCCGCCCGTAACGCTGCCGCCGGCTCCACCGCTGATTGTGCCGCCGCTGCCGCCGGCTCCGCCGCTGATTGTGCCGCCGCTGCCGCCGGCTCCGCCACTGCCGCCGCTGCCGCCACTGCCGTGGGAGAAGCCTGCCGGCTTCGGCAGTTCTGCCGATTCAAAACAGGTCTTCTTGTCCACTTCTCCGGCGAGCCACGACGAAAAACACAGGGTTCCGGCGGCGTCGATCGCCACGCCGCCTTTGTGGCCCAACTGGCCGCGCGCCTTTCGCACGAGCGTCAGCCGTTCCGCCTCGCCTCCCCGATCACGACGTACCGCCGAGAGGATCTCCGGCTCCAGAGTGAGCACTGAGGCGTAGTTCGCGTCGACCTCCTCTTGGGTGTCCATGTGCCCGCCTGGGATGTGAGTCGGGTCGAGTCGAAGCCCGAACCTTCCATAGAGCCGCAGCGCGCGACCGACTTGACCGTGACAGTCGAGGGAGCCGCAGCGCTTGGCGAGCATGTCGCTCACGTATCGGAAGTCGTCCGGCGAGGGCGCGTCGAACGAACGGTCTTCGCTCGCGACCGAGCAGGCGGCGACCACCAGCAGTGCACCCAGGCGCTTCATGGCAAGTCTCGCAGGAAGACCGGCCAACGCCGATCGGGTCCGGTGGGGCTCCGGTGACACGCCGCGCACGACCGCTCGCGGAAGATTGGGGTCTGCATGGAGCGCACTTCGTCACCGAATTCGATGCGTACCCACAGCGGAAAGTCGAGTTCGAGCGCGCCCGCCTCGAGCAAGAAGGTGCCGACCTCGTTGGTCGTCGCGGTCTGCTGTCGCCCGCTCGTTTCGAAGAGCCGCACCGTCACGCCGGCGAGACCCTCCGTGGCATTCTGATCGGCGTAGATGGTCCCAGCGAGATCGAATTCTGGGCTGGCGCGTCCGCCCTTGGCGTGACAGTAGGTGCAGGGGAAACCCGCGCGATGCAGCGGGCCGTTGTCGTAGGGTCCCGGATCCGGCCCCAGCGCATCGGCCTTGGCCTCCAAAACCGGATCGCGACATCCGCCGACGGCGAGCGCGAGCCCGAGGATCACCAGTAGCCGTTTCACTCGAACCTCGCGGTGAAGCCTGCCACGACCAGGCCGGCCCAGCGACGATCGATGTACAGCGCGTCGCGGAAGTCGGTAGCGCTGCCTTCTACTTCGAGAGTGACACTGAGCCGGCGGGGGTCCGGCGATCCGAAATCGAAGGCCGCGCCGGGGCCCGCGGTCAGCGTCCGGAGCGGCCCGAGCTCCCGGTCGCCGCTGCGGTACTCGGGCGCGACGACCTGCCCGGGCACGACTCGACCGACGTAGGCACGCCGCCAGAACGAGGCCGCCGACTGCTCGTGAAAGCGCAGGTGAGGCCAGAGCGACCAGCGGCGGGACAGCTCGAAGACCCACTTCAAGTCGGTGGTGTTGGCAAGTTGTCCCCATCCGTCAAAGTAGACGCGATCCAAGACTGTCAGCGTCGAACCCTCGAGGCGATGCATGAGCCGGAGGCTGGCCGCCGCGCGCTGCCGCGTGTCGGGCAGGCGCTCTGCGATCTTGCCGGGCAGGCGCAGCCGATTCACCTCGTCGACGGATGCTCCCACGGGCACGCCCGCGGCCACGGCCGCGTCGAACAGGGGCAAGAAGCGGTAGGGCTTCTCTTGACGGCCGGACTCGAAGGAGAGGTCGAGGACCGAGGTCAACGTGGTGGCGCGCCCCACCACGACCAGCGCGGTAGCGGAGATCTCGTGCCGATCCAGCCGCAGCGCGTAGACCGAGTAGGGCGTGCCGGTGCGGCCGGCGACATCGTGCTCGTAGGCGTAGCCGAGGGACAGCGACAGGTTCTTACGTGCGAGGTCGGCGCTCGCCGAGGCGCCGATCTTCGTCGAGACGAAGTCCGGCTCGATGGAGGTTGCCAGGAAGCCCGACGCTCCGAAGTTGCCGGGCTGGTATCCCGCGGCCAGCGAGCCGGCGTGTCGCACCTCGGTCCAGCGCGGGCTCGCCGTCGAGACGATGTCCACGGAGGCCGCAGAGACGATGTCCACCGTGTAGGTCGCGCTGGCGCCCAGATCGGCGCCGCGCACGCTGCCGCGCGCCGTGGGCGTCAACACCCACACGTTGTCACTGTCGCCGTAGACGGCGACCTCCCCACCCGTCTCGCCACGCAACGACTGGGCCGACGACAGGCTGCTCGACAGCCCGAGGACCGCGAGGAGTTTTCCAGAAAGACGATGCCGATTCACGAGCGCGACACAACTTAGCGCAGCGCAGCGCAGCGCGCGAACGGCCGCGCGCTTCCTAGCCCGCTTTCCGGTCTACTTCACCGGATCGCAGCCCCACTTCACGTCGTCCACGCGCCAGCTCTGCTTGCAGCTCTCGGCCGACATGGTGACGGAGTGGCTCTCGCTCGCAGCGAGGCCGAAGCGCTCGGTCTTGGCGCTCTTTGACTCCAGCTTGCCGTCGTTGTCAGTGCACTGAACGACCCAGCTCAGCTTGCACGCGAGCTTCATGCCACAGCTCGACTCGATGTCGAAGCTGAGGCCCTTCTCGAGATTGCCCTTGCGAAACGCGAGGCAACTCTCGGCCGTCTCCTCGGCCTGCGCCACGGCGATGGGCAGTCCCGGGACGCCCATGGCTCCTCCGAGCGGCGCCCATGCTGCCCCGAACACACCAAGACCCAATACGAACGCCACTGCACGCCGACTCATCTGCCTGCTCCTTCCATGGGGCCCCGGGCACCCGCATCGCCGCGCGAAGCGGCCGAATGCTGGGAGTGACAGCCCCCCGGCGGCAGAGGTTCCCGAAATCTTCGGCGGTCCGCGCTAGCCCGGTTTTCAGGCCGCCCTAGGCCGGAGAAGGGCCGGGCTAGTGCCGCGCGGCAGAAGTTTCGCTGGTTTCTTTTCCGTGTGCGTGTCGTCGGTGTAGCTGCGAAGAAAGCCGCAACTGTTTCGGAGTGAGGCCCGACCACACGGGGATGGCACAGGAAGGGCGAAAGCTCGGAAGATTTGGGGATGGGACGGACGAGGTGATCGGTGCGCTGATCGAGGTGCATCGGCATCTCGGTCCAGGGCTGATGGAATCCGCATATGAGGCCTGTCTATCTGCCGAGCTGTCCGAACGACGGCTCAAGTTCGAGCGGCAGCGACCGCTACCAATCCGCTACAAAGGCGTACACCTTGACTGCGCCTATCGCCTCGACCTGGTCGCTTCCAGATCGTATCCTCCTGGAGCTCGAGGCGGTCGAGCGGCTGCTCCCGATTTACGAAGCGCAGGTCATCACCTATCTGCGTCTTTCGCGGTTGCCCGTCGGCCTGCTCGTCAACTTCAACGTGACCGCGCTCAGAAATGGCCTGCGGAGGCTAACGCCTGACCACCCCAAATCCTTCCGCTCTTCCGCCCTTCCTGTGAGAGCCCAAATGAGCGCAGGTCTCAGGGGCGAATCTACTCGAACTTCGGCCGCGCGGCACTAGGCTTTCGATCGCTGGAGGCGCGTTGCCGCCCTGGCGTACTCGGACTGTGGCAACCGCACGCAGGGAGCGAGGCGGGCGAGCCAGGATCAGGTTGAAGCGATCGGGAAAATGCTCTAGGTCAGCCGCTCATGAAGCACGTCGTGCACCACGGTTTGGGATTCGACACGGCCCGGAAGGTCGCCGACGCTGCCTTCGCCAGCTACCAAGAGCGCTTTTCTCAGTATCAGCCGGAGGCACGCTGGACGACCGAGAAGCACGCGGACATCACCTTCAAGGTGAAGGGGGTCTCCCTGGCTGGTGTGATCGAGGTCAACGAACGTGACATCGAGTTGGATCTCGACGTTCCGTTCTTGCTCCGTCCCTTCAAGGGCAAGGCCATTGGTCTCATAGAAGAAGAAATCAAGAAGTGGATCGAGAAGGCCAAGAACGGCCAGATCTGATCCGGGTCACCCGAAGAGGTCGATCCCGGCGCGCGGCCGCTCGACACGCGCGGCTCCGATTCGCTCGAGGTGACCGAGGACCTGGAGCACCGCTGCTTCGTCCCAGGCGTCGCCGATGATTTGCAGACCGATGGGCAGACCGCTCTCATCGAGGCCGACCGGCGCCGTCCCCGCCGGGCACCCGGTGAGGTTTCCGATGAACGCGTAGCGGCAGGCGGCGTCCAGCGCCAAGGGATCGACGAAGCCTTCCGTCAGATCGGCATCGGTGGTGGCAGGTGCCGTGTTCGCGGTGGTCGGCAGTGCCAAGACGTCCACACTGGCGAGCAGCGCAGCCACTTCGCGGCGAAGCTCCGCGCGCAGACGCTGGGCATCGAGGTAGCCGTCCGGCGGGAAGGTCTCCAGGTTTGCGAGCAAGAGCTGCAAATCGAGCCCGAGCTCGTCGAAGTGATCGCGGCGAACGGTCGCGAGGTTCGTCGCGACCTCGATTCCGATCGTCAAATAGCCGATGGCGGAGGCGTGTTTCGCCAGCAGCATGCTCACCGGCACCAAGACGGCGCCCTCTTTCTCCAGGGCGTCGAGCGCGTCGCGACCCTTGGCGCGAACCACCGGGCTGGCAGCGGCCCACTCGTCTTCGTCCACCCCAATGCGCAATCCGCGAACGCCGCGTCCGATGGCCTCTGCCAACTCGTTCTGCTCGAACACGGGCTGACGCTCGCTGGAAGCGTCCCTGGGATCGGGACCGCTCGCTGCCTCGAGGAACACCGCCAGGTCGTGGCTCGATGCGCCGATGGGGCCGAGATGGACCACGCTCGAGCCGCCGGGCAAGCCGTGGCCGACGACCGGCACCCGACCGAAGGTGGGCTTGATGCCGAACACGCCGTTGTAGGCCGCCGGAATTCGGATCGAGCCGCCCCCGTCGGCGCCGAGGGCGATGGGCACCACGCCGCAAGCGACCGCGACGCCAGAGCCGCTCGAACTACCGCCCGGGAGGCGATCGTCTCGATGAGCATTGCGAGGCATGACGCGGTGCACGTTGCCGCCGAGCGGGGACATGCCGAATTCGGTCATGGGCGTGGTTCCGAGCACCACCGCGCCTGCTTCGCGCAGTCGGCGAACCGGAACCGAGTCTTGGCCGGCGGGCGTGCGCGCCAGGAACCCGGTCCCGACGCGCGTCGGAAGGCCGACGACGTCGACCTCCTCCTTGATCGCGATGGGGATGCCCTCGAGCGGTCCGCGCACTTCGCCTCTTGCGATGCGCGCGTCGCTCTCGCGCGCGGCCTCGAGGGCTCGCGCTTCGTCCCGGTCGAGCAGCGGGCCCAGGCTGGGCGTCCTCGCAGCGAGGCTGGTCGCCGCCGCGTAGGCGCGCGTCACGAGCTCTTCGGAGGTCACGCGCTGGGCGGAGAGTGCGCGGCGGCAGGCGTCTACGCTTCGCGGCCAGTCTCCCACGGTCGGAGTGCCGAGGCGTTGGGACTCGCGTCGGTGATCCGCTCGCGCCACGCGAGGCTCCAGGCTGAAGGGTAGGTCGCCTCGGGCCTCGGGGCCGAGGCTGCGCAGTGCGTCGATTCCCAGTTGCTGGCGCAAGACCCGGGCGGTCGCGTGCTTCGCCGGCGTGTTGCGCACGAGCGCGACCAAGGCCCGGAGGGCGCGACCGCGAATTCGGGTCGGAGGCAGTTCGAACATGGCGCGATGGTAGCCGTGGGCGCCGCCATCGAGGCGTTTTTTCGCGCTCCGCGCTTCTCAGTCCGGGACGACTCCACTATCTTCGGCCGGTGATGGCCGCCGTGGACGTATTCGGCATCGTCGGTACGACCCAGGCGGGGGCGTATCAAGTCCAGGAGGTGGTCGCGGAAGGCGGATTCGCCGTGGTCTATCGCGCGTACCACAGCGCGTTCCGCGCCCAGGTTGCCCTCAAATGCCTCAAGGTTCCCGACTCGCTCGGAGCGCAACACCACGAGGAGTTCCTCGAGCGCTTCCGTGAGGAGGGCGAGCTGCTATTTCGACTCTCGAGCTCGACGCCGGCCGTGGTGCGACCGCTCCACGTCGGCACCCTCGAGGGCACGAGTCGATTCGTGCCCTTCATCGCCCTCGAATGGCTCGAAGGCCAGACTCTCGACGGGTTGATCGAAGAGCGCAGTCGGCGTTTCGAGCCGCCGATGAGCCTGAAAGAGACGCTGCGCCTCTTGACGCCGGTGGCTCGCGCCCTCGAACGCGCGCATCACTTCCCCGGCACGAGTGGCGAGGTCTGCATCCTGCACCGCGACATGAAGCCCGAGAACGTCTTCATCGCCGAACAGCATGGCGAGCGCGTCGCCAAGATCCTCGACTTTGGGATCGGCAAGGTGAAGAGCGTTGCGACTCAGATGGTGGGACACCAATCCACCCACGGCGACGGCCTGGTCGCCTTCACGCCGACCTTCGGTTCGCCCGAGCAGTGGTTGCCCAAGCGCTTCGGTCAAACCGGTTCGTGGACGGACGTCTGGGGGCTGGCGCTCACGCTGCTCAACGCCATCACGGGTCGGGCGCCCTTCGAGGGTGATCAGGCGGCCCTTCTGGGGTCGGCCATCGATCCGGGCCGACGGCCCACCCCGCGCGCCGAGGGTGTGGAAGTGTCCGACGCGGTGGAGAGCGTCTTCGTCAAAGCCGTCGCGATCGATCCGCGAGACCGCTACCAGGACGTCGGGCAGTTCTGGACGGACCTGCACCGCGCAGCCGGGATCCGCGAAGGAGCCGCCACAATCGCGCCGCCGCCGGGCCCCTTTGGCGATCAGGAGCTGCTGGTGTCGGTGGCGTCGGACCCCATCGCAGCGACCAAGGTCGCAGCGTTTGCGGCGGCGACTCCCTCCGCGGTTCCCGACCTCGAGCTGGCCGTCCCGGGTGCGAGGAAGCCTGCGGCGCCCCGCGCTGAGCAGCAGCCGGAGAAGATCACGCTCATGCGGGCCGAATCGGGGTCAGCGCCGGCTCGCGGCGGCTCGGCCTTTGGCAAGAGCTTGGATCTCGACGATGACATCGGTCCGCCCGACCGCATGGTGTCGAACCCCAACCTGAACCGGATGGACGGCGTCGGGCTGTCGCCGCAGGCGCTTCCCGTTCGGATGGCTCCGTCGCGCTACGGGGCCAGGGACGCCGTCCCCGGAGCGAGCACCGCGCGCCTCAGAGAACGCCTGCGTGGCCCGCTGAAGCTCGTTGCCCTGGGCATCGCCATCATGGCGGCGGACTTCGGCTACTCGCAGTACAGCGGGGAGCTATTCGCAGTTGGTGACGTGCGACCGCTCTGGGTCGCAGGGCCCCTCGTCATCGCCGGCATCTTCACCGCGCTGATGCGCATCATGCAGGGGACGCGCTGATCCGGTCGCTCAAGCGTCTCGGTTCTTCTCGTCCAAGCGCCGCAATCCCTCGAGGATGACCATCTCCGGGCTGGCCTGGATCGTCGTCGTCGTCGCCTGAAACGCCGGGTCGAGAGCGAAGCTTCCTTCGTCGAAGGTCAGCATCTCGTAGACCGCCTCTTCTCCAGCGAGCTCGTCGAGTAGGGCGTGCACCATGCGTCCCTCCTGGAAATGCAGCTCACCGGCGCGCCCCGACGCCTTCACGCTGACTCTGCCGCTCTTTCTCCCGTGGAAGAGGATTTGCATGAGGTCGGGAAGCGCCAGATCACGGAGCGAGCCCGCGACCCCGGTGGCGACGTTTGCGGAGCTGTTCTTGCGGGGGGCCGATTGCAGCCGTCGCAGCTTTCCGGCGAGCACGTCGCCCGTGGTCGGCTTCACGACGTAGTCCTGCGCGCCCAAGGAGAAGGCCCGATCGACTGCCGCGGCGTCGGAGTTCTTCGCGACGAAGATGAAGGGCACCGCTTGGGTCTGTTCGGCTCGCCGGAGTCGCTGCAGCAGAGCGAAGCCGTCGAAGGGCTGAAGCTCGACCTCGGAGAGCACGAAGCGAACGTTGCCCGCCTCGGCGGCCTTGACGGCCTGATCCGCCGTGCGCGTGACCTTCACGTCGAACCCCTGGGCCGTCAGGCGCAGCTCGAGGATCGTCGCCTCCTCCGCGTCCGGCTCGACGATCAGCACCAGCGGTTTGTCATCGCCGAGCCGGCGCCGCAGATCTTCACCCACGACCAACTGAGCCAAGAGCTCCACCAGGTCTGGGTCGAACAACGTGCCTGCGTGTTCGGTCAGGACCTTGTTCGCCTCTTCGTGAGAGAGTTCCTTTCGGTACAGGTTGCGCGGGTTGAGCGTGAGATCCGAGTAGGTATCGCAGAGGGACAGCACGCGAGCGCCGAGCGGGATCTGCTTGCCGGCGACGCGCCCGGGAAAGCCCGCCCCGTCGAAACGTTCGTACATCGCGCCCACGGCAGCGGTGGCGTCGATGGGGAGACCGACGCTTTCGACCAGTCGCTGCGGCGTGTACGCGAGCTTGAGCGCGGCGCGACGGTGTGTGTCGTACTGCGCGACGTTGAGCCCGGTCAGGTGATAAGAGATCGGCTTGCCGAGGTCGTGCAGGTTCGCCGCGATCGTGGCATTCAGCTGCTCGGTTTCGTCGAGCCCCATGCGCTCGGTCATCGTCTTGCTCAGCCGCGAGACCGAGGCCGAGTGGCCGCGGAACTCGTCGCGGGTGTTCTCGTTGAGCGTGACGAGCACGTTGAGCAACTCGGCCAGGTCCGTCAGGCGTCGATCGCCGGGCTCGGACTGTGGTCCCGGAAACAGCGAGGATCGAGGGCGGTTCGGGGGTGGCACCGACGGGGGCGCGCTCGGGGCCGGGGGCTCTCGTGTCGGTCGGCGCGGCTCTGCCTCGGGGAAAGTGCTGGCGGGTCGCGGCGCTTCGAAGGGGTTGGGCGGTGGCGTGAGGTTCTTCGGTGGCGCTCCGAAGGGCGGAGCCGCCGGGCGCGCGGTCTGTGGCCGCATTGCCTCGGTCCGCTGCGTGCCCAGCTCGAGCATGGGTGGTGGCGGCGGCGGGACTTCGAGGCCCCGCGGCGACACGGCTCGTGAGGGGGGAGAAAGGTACTCGTCGCGAGGGCGAGTGGCGCGCGGCGAGGCCGCAGCCGGCACCGGGGTCGTGAAGTACTCGTCCCGCGCCGGGGCCGCCGGCGCTTCGTGCCGCCCTGCAGGCTCGGCGCGGGCGGGCGCGCGAGGCTCCTCGAAGGCGTTGCCCAGCATGTAGGCGTCGGAGCCCAGCGTGCCGAAGGGGTTGGTCTCGCCGCGGTACCATTTGGCGATGGCTGCCTTCACGGCCGCCGGGCGCGCGATGTAAGACTTGATCTCGCGCACGCGGATCGCGATCGACAGCTGTTTCTTGTATTCGAGATCTCCGGCGTCGGGGGAGACCACGCTGAGAGTGTCGGTGTCGGGTTCGTAGCGGACCGGAAACACCAGCAGCTTGTCCGCCACGCGCTCGGGTACGAGGCGCATCGCTTGGTCAGTAACCTGAAGACGAGCGAGCTTTGCCGTCGATACGAACTGCGTGCGACACCGCTCGGCCGCGAAGCGGAGCAGCCGGTCCTCGTCGATGGCGCCGATGCGCAGCAGCGACTCCTCCATGCGCTCGTTGTAGAGCTGCATGGCCTGCACCGTGGCGGAGAGCTGCGCGGCCGTGATGAGGCCTTCGGCGCGAAGGCGTTCTCCGACCCAGGTGGGCGACCACATTGGCACCCATTTTTCAGGCGACGGCTCGCGCAGTCAATCGCGCGGACGAACGCGCCCCTTTAATCGGGGCGCGCCGGGGCGCACGCGAGCAAAACTTGTCCTTCCGGCTCGGGCTGTGGCATGCCCAGGACCATCACGAGAGGGCCCGATTCGCGCCGCTTGCGCGGGACGGGTGGGGCCCCGTGTCGGCGAGCCGTGGGTCCTTCCCGCGGGTCGAGGGGCATTTCCACAGGAGCGCGCGCCATGAGGATTTCGACCGACGAGCTGGAACGCCCCACCGAATGGCTGCGGCGCTTGGCAGAAAACCGTGGACTGTATCGGCAGCTGCTCGACAGCACCGGGGGGCTGGCGATCGCTGCTTACCGCCTCGCGCGCGCTCGGTGTCGCGTGCAGCCGGTGCCGAACGCCGTGCCGACGGCTGCCGAACTCCGAGTCGCTGCGGACGAAATCGCGCGCTACGTCGGCATGCGGTTCACGCTCAGCGCCCGACAGCTCGTCGTCGACTGTGAACACGCGGGGCTGACGGTGATCGTGCCGATCAACGCCAGCGCGGCCTGACTCAGCACTTCGGCGGCTTCTGGGGGCCCAGGGCCACCGTGACCGGAGGCTTCACCGGCTTCCATTCGAAGGCGAAGGCGAGGCTCTGAGAGTCACACGGACTGGCTGGCGTGATCAGCGTTGGCCCAGCGCCGAGGTCTCGAGCCGGCAGCACGTAGCTGTCCATGAGCAGGCCGCCCAGCGCCGGGATGCACCCCACGAGCTCGAGCGCGATGGGGCGAAAGTACTTTTCCAGCTCGGGCGTGCCCACCACCGCCGACAGCTGTGAGCTCACCGTTTGGTCGTGTTTGGGCGTGAGCTCGACGGCCAGCGTGACGCTCAGGGTGTCGACGACCGCCAAGCGGTCGAAGACGAAGAGCGGCAGGCGCGTCGGGGATTTGCCGAGTTCGCCGCTGACCCAGACGTTCTTCGACAAGTAGCCCTTGTCGAAGACGAACAGGGGCTTGTCGATGAAGGGCGATGGCGCGCTCGCCTCGACGGCGCTGCCGTCGTTCCCCGCGTCGCTGGCACCGCCGTCGCTGGCGCCCGAATCGCCGGCGTCGCTCGGACCGGGTGCATCGACCGACAGGACATCGACGGCGAACTGGTCCGCGCCGTCCCAGCTCGGCGGCTTCTCGAACTGCGGGTTGCGTGGCACGCTGACGTAGAGCGCACCGCGCACGTAGGGATCGTCCGCGTCGCCGGACAGGTCGTCCAATCGCAGGATGTAGGTTGCGGTTTCGGCGGTGAGCAGGCCTGCGTGGAGCTCTGGCTCGAAATTGATGGATACCACCTGAGTTCCCACTGCCACCAGGCGTCCCGCGGCGTTGTCGCGGCAGTCATCGCCGTCCTCGAGGGAGTCCACCGACGCGCCGCTCGGCTGCTTGCAGCTCGCGGATGAATTGCTCTTCGAGATTTCCAGCGTCGTGCACTCGCCGTCGATGTCGTGGCCAATGCGTTTCCACGCGGTCTTGTCCGGCTGCTTGGTTTCGGGATCGTGCGTGCCGAGGAAGATGGTCTTTGCGGCGAACCAGCGAGTCGCACCGCCTTTGGGGACCGGGTCGCCGTCGGGTCGGGCTGGGGGAACGGCATCCGAGCCCTTGGGCCCCACGCTCGCATCGGGGGGGGCGCCCCCGCTCCCGGCGGTCCCGCCGGAGCCCAGCTTGGGGTCGAGCTCTTTGTCCTCGATGCCCAGCACGACCTGGCACGAGACAGCGACGGCGAGCGCAGCCGGCCCAAGCGCAGCGAGGCGGGAGTGGCTCACCATCGACCGGTCACGAGGATACCCGAAGTTCGGGCTCCGATCGAAGGCACCAGGCGAACTCCCGCGCTTTTCGCGGCCGGCGGCTTCTCAGCCGGCGCGGGCTCCGAGGTGAGGAAGAAGTAAGTCCCGACTCCGATGGCGAGGATGCCCACCCCGAAGCCGATGTTGCTCACCGTGGCGGCTTGGCCGGCATCGTCGTTCAGGTCGAGGCCTTCTTGGTTGCACAAGCTGCCGTTGCAGTGCTTCTCCGCCGAGTTCTTCTTCGAGAGCGCGCGCACTCCGAAGTAGGTCCCGACTCCGATGGCGACGACGCCGACGCCACCGGCGATGTAGGCAGCGATGCGCGACGAACCGTCGCGCTGCTCGCCGCCGGTGTCCGGCCCAGGCTTCGCGGTCGGCGCCTCGGGCGGTCGTGGGGGTGATTTCTCGAGCCTCGGCACGATCAGGGTCTTCTGCTCCGCGGGAGAGACACTCACCTCCGTGCGCCAGCTCCGATGGCCCTCGGCGCTGGCGGAGATGGTGAGCGTGATGCCTGGGTCGACCGGCACCGCGGTCCCCCAGGCTCCTTCGCCGACGCGTTCGCCGCCCCGCTGGATCGAAAGCCCGCTGACCCGCGCTTCTGCGGGGACGTCGATGGTGAGTCGCGCGAGGTTCTTCTCCAGCTTCGCGATCTCACGCTTGGCCAGGCGAATGCGGTCCGTGCGTTTGGCTTGTTTGGCCAGCTCCATCGCCTCCTGGAACTCGACCCAGGCGCTCGCGGTGCGTCCCTCGCGTGCGTGGCACACGGCGAGGTTCAGCAGCGTCCCGCCCTGAGGGTCGAGCCGCTGGCTCTCTTCGAGCTTGCGACAGGCCTCCGCGTACTGCTTCTTCGCGAAGAATTTCTTGGCGTCCCGGAACAGGGCCTCCGCGGCGGCCCGATCCGACGGCGTCGAATCGCCTAGGGCTGCCCACGGAAACGCGACGATGAAGCAGAAAAGCGCTCGAGCGATCGATCGGATCACCGGCATCACATCCGTCCGCCCAGCGGGTCCGGGGCGGCACTCTGGGGCCGGGACTTGGGTGACGCCGCGGCCGCGTCGGGCAGAGCCCCGGCTTCGGGCAGATCGGGCGCGTGGGCTACGGCGCTGGGCTTCGCCGCAGGCGCAGCGGTTGGCGCAGGCAAGTGAGCTGCGCCCTCCGACGCGGGCGTCGCCTCGACCTCCGGGGGGAGCGGGCGCTCGCGGAACCAGGCTGTTGCGATGATCGCCACGCTTATCGCGGAGAAGAGCACCAGGCCGAGACCGACGCCGACGGCGATCCCGTTGCGGGTCTTCAGCCGGCGCTGGTGCGTCGTTCCCCAAGCGTTCGACGTATTGCGTTGCGACGGATATGGCCCGGAGACGCCAGCGGCGCCGGTGCTCATCGAGAGGTGTTTGGCCAGCGCGATGGCGAAGATCCGATCCAGATGAACTCGGGAGGTCGGCGAAGTGAAGGGCGCGACCTCTTGCGCGAGGTCGTGAACGCTCTGCGGGCGTTGATCGGGGCGTTTGGCGAGGCAGCGCAGGATCAGGCGCTCGACTTCGGCAGGAAGATCGGGGCGCAGGTGGGAGGGCGGCACCGGCTCGTCGCTCACGATCATGGCCGAGAGCGCCGGCAGTGACTCGGCGATGAACGGCTCTTTGCCGGTCATGACCTCGTACAGCACCACGCCCAGCGACCAAATGTCGGTGCGGTGGTCCACGTTTCTCGCGCTTCGGACCTGTTCCGGAGACATGTGGGTCGGGGTGCCGAAGACCTCGCTCGTTCCCGTCAGGCTCGGCGTGTGGTCTTGCTCGAACCAGTCGGCCTTTGAAATGCCGAAGTCGAGTACCTTCACGTGGCCGCGTTGCCCGGGGTTCTCGAGCACCATGATGTTCTCGGGCTTCAGATCCCGGTGCACCACGCCGATGGCGTGGCAATGTGCGACGGCCACGGCGGCCTGCAAGACGTAGTCGAGGGCCTCCTGAACCGGCAATGCTCCACGCTGTTCGACCACACGGGATAGCGGCGCCCCGACGATGAACTCCATCACCATGAACGGCGTCCCGTCTTCGAGGCGTCCCACCTCGAAAACCTTGACTACGTGATCGCTGTCGATGGCGCTTGCCGCGCGGGCCTCCCGCAGGAAGCGTTCGATTCCCAGGGCGCTCTTCGCCGCGCGGGGGGGCAACAGCTTGATGGCGACCCTCCGACCGAGATCGGTCTGGATCGCGCTGACGACCGCGGCCATGCCGCCCGCACCGAGCAACCCCTCGACCCGGTACCGACCCGCGAGGACGGTGCCGGGCTCGGGAACCCAGCTGCCCGACGTGTCGGAGTCGGGATCGCTGTCGCCGAGTCTGGGCATCGCGGTGATCTTACCTAGAAAACGCCCTCGCCGCCCCGAATAACATCGGCGCGGCTCGGCGCCGCCGGGTCAAGTGCCCGCGGCGACGTGCGTGAGGTGGGCCTCGCCGCCCGGAGCGTCGCCGGTCGTGTCCAACTCGACGACGAGCTTCACTCGCTCCGGGCGACACGCGGCGCCTTCTTCGTGACCGCACCAGTAGTACGACAGATTGACCTCGGCGGGGCCCATGGCGCCGTCCGTGACGTCGATGGGGAGTCGGAGCGGCAAGCGCTTGGAGTCGAGGTTCTCCCGGATTGCAGCAGGAAAACTCAGGTGAGCCCCGCGCGCTTCGACGCTGAGCGGTGCGCCCTCCGTGAGCTTGCCGCTCTTCGGCGGCGCGAGGGAAATCACCAGCGTGCCTCGACCGGGTCCAAGCTGACCCACCGCCCGGACGCGCTGCGCCGTGGTTTGGGCGGGGCTCGCGGCGGCTGCTGGCGCGGCAGTGGCGGCGCCCTCGATGTCCGCACGTCGTTCGCACGCGGAGAGCACGACCGAGAGCGTGGCGGCAACGAGGAAGGTTCGACTGGGCATGCAAGACAGTTGGAGCCGAGAACGCTCGACGAGGGTTCGCTGTTCCCAAGCTGTAGCGGCAAGCCACGGAAAATCCAATCGAAAGATCGACGAGGTCTGATAGCGTCCGCCGTCAATGCCCGAGAGGAATCCCGACGTCGGACACCCCGAGGATCTGCCGCTGGACGCCGAATCGCTCCGGCGCAGCTTCTTGAAGCACGTCCGGCACACGCAGGGCAAGGACCCGAGGGTTGCGACCCAGCTGGATCATTTCATGGCCGTTGCACACGCGGCGCGGGACCGCATGGCCGACCGCTGGACCCGCACCTCGCTGCGCTACGCCAGCGAACAACCCAAGCGTGTGTACTACCTGTCGATGGAGTTCCTGCTCGGTCGCTTGCTCGAAGACGGCCTCTTGAACCTCGGCTGCCTCGACTCCGCCGATCGAGGGCTGCTCGAGTGCGGCGTCGCGCTCTCCGAGGCTGCGGACCAGGAGCATGACGCGGGTCTGGGCAACGGAGGGCTCGGTCGGCTCGCCGCGTGTTTCATCGACTCCATGGCGACCTTGGGCATTCCGGGCGTGGGCTACGGCATCCGCTACGAGTACGGGATCTTCCTTCAGGACATCGTGCGCGGGGAGCAATTCGAGCGACCCGATCCCTGGCTTCGCTACGGCAACCCTTGGGAGTTCGAGCGGCCGGAGCGCCGCTACGCCGTGCACTTCGGCGGGCGCGTGATCCAGTACACCGGATATCGCGGCCGCCGCGTGCATGAGTGGGTCGACACTCATCAGGTGCTTGCGGTCGCTTACGACACGCCGGTGCCGGGCTACCGGAACGGCGTGGTCAACACCTTGCGCCTCTGGTCCGCCAAGGCCACGCGCGCCTTCGATATCTCCTATTTCAATCAGGGCGACTACATCCGAGCGGTCGAGGACAAGGCAGCGACCGAGACCATTTCGCGTGTGCTCTACCCGAACGACGCTCAGCTCGCCGGCAAGGAGCTTCGACTCAAGCAGGAGTACTTCCTGGTCTCCGCGACGCTCCAGGACGCCGTCGCTCGTCACCTCACGCGTCACGAGGACCTGAGCGATCTGCACCACTCCGCGATCTTCCAACTCAATGACACCCACCCGGCGCTGGCCGTGGCGGAGATGATGCGCCTGATGGTCGACCGCCACGGTCTGAGCTGGGATCAGGCCTGGGAAGTGACGCGCCAGTGCTTCGCCTACACCAACCACACGCTCATGCCCGAGGCCCTCGAACGGTGGCCGGTGTGGCTCTTGGAGCGGCTCTTGCCGCGACATCTTCAGATCATCTACGAGATCAACGCGCGCTTTCTCGAGCAGGTTCGCCGGGCGTTTCCCCGAGACGAGGCGCGCGTGCAACGCATGAGCTTGATCCAAGAGGGCAGCGAGGCGCAGGTGCGCATGGCACATCTGGCCATCGTCGGCAGCCACAAGGTCAACGGCGTCTCCGCGCTGCACTCTCGGCTTCTCCGCGAGACCTTGTTCCGAGACTTCTCGGACCTCACGCCGGACAAGTTCGTCAATCAAACCAACGGTGTGACGCCTCGTCGCTGGTTGATGAAGTGCAATCCCGACCTCTCCGCGTTGATCACCCGTCGCATCGGCCCCGGTTGGACTACGGACCTCGATCAGCTCGAGCGCCTCTCGGAGCATGCGGATGATCCGGAGCTGCAAGCCGAGTGGAGGGGCATCAAGCAGCGCAACAAGGAGCGCTTGGCGCGCTGGCTCCGTCGCGCCCACGGCCTCGAACTCGATCCGACCCATCTCGTCGACTCGCAGGTCAAGCGCATCCACGAGTACAAACGTCAGCTGCTCAACGTGCTGCACGTTGTCTCCCTCTACCTGCGCCATCGGCGGCCGCGGGAGATGGCCGCGGTGCCTCGCACCTTCGTGTTTGGAGGCAAGGCGCCGCCCGGCTACGCCATGGCCAAGCGCATCGTCCACTTGATCAACGCGGTCGCGGCCAGGCTGAACTCCGACGAGCACTCACGGCATTTCTTGCGCGTGTTGTTCGTGCCCAACTACTCCGTCAGCGCAGCCGAGCTGATCATTCCCGCCAGTGACGTGTCGGAGCAGATCTCGACGGCCGGCATGGAGGCTTCGGGCACCGGCAACATGAAGTTCGCGCTCAACGGCGCCTTGACCATCGGCACGCTCGATGGCGCCAACATCGAAATCAAGGACGCGGTCGGGGACGAGAACATCTTCATCTTCGGCCTCACCGCCGAAGAGGTCGAAGCGCGCCGCCACGACTACGACCCCTACCCGATCTACCACGCCGATCCCGATCTTCGCGAAGCCCTCGACGCCATCAACAGCGGCATGTTCTCTCCGGAGGACCCGGGTTGCTTTCGTCCCGTAGTGGACACGCTGCTCTCGGACGGAGACCGGTACTTCACGCTGGCGGACTTCCGTAGCTACTCCCGCGCCCAGGAGGTACTCGAGCGCACCTACCTGGATCAGGCGGCATGGACCCGGAAGTCGATCCTCAACGTGGCGCGCATGGGATTCTTCTCGTCGGACCGAACGCTGCGGGGGTACGCGCGAGACATCTGGGGTGTCCCCGCTTGAGCTCGCGCCCACTCAACCGCAGCGTTGAATCGGCGCGGCGTATCGGACCCCAGAGACGGGCGGGGCTTCAGCCAGGGCCTCGAGCACGTCCATCGCGGTGATGATTCCGCTGAGACGCCCGTCCCGATCCACCACCACGAAGAACTCGCGATTTTCGTCCAGCAGTGAAGCGTGTACCGCGGTCAGAGTCGACGACTCGGGAACGAAGCGTCCTCCGGAGCTCGCGGCGTCCAGTGCGGTCGCGAAGTCGAAGCGCGCGGGGCTGAGGCGTCGCGCCAGGGCCAGCGCATCGGCCGCCGTCACGACGCCGAGCGGGCGTCGCCGTTCGTCGACGACGACGAGAACTCCGCAGCCCGGGCGCACGAGCAGCTCGGCGGCGCGGGTCAGCGGGGTCTTGGCGCTCACCACCGTCGGGAACCGGGTGATGCTGGTCACCAGGATCGACGCCGCGGGTTCTTCAGCCCCGGCGGGTAGGCTTGCGATCAGGCTATCCGAAGCCCGCGGGACGAAATCGGCTTTGTGGATCATTTTCCCTCCTCGTGTTTTTCAGCGTGCGAGTGGCGGTTACGAAAGAATACGGAGAGCAAGAGGCGTTCCAGTCGAGTCCACGCGATTGTCCGGCGCGCCGGCTGGCGCTGGTCGTGGCAGCCCGCCGCAGTGACGCGCATTGCCTCGCTCGCAACGGGAGCTGACGCGTGGATCTGGCCAACGAAGTTCGCTCGCCTCGCTGGCACGGAGGCTGCTTGATGTGCGGGGGTGTCACCCTCGACTGCTCCCGAGTTTTGGCTCGATCCGGGCCTCCCGGTGGACCGGGTGATGACGCGTCCCGTCACTGTCCCGACCGGTATTGGGATCCGCGCCGCGCTCCGCGAGCTGAGCGACACCGGAGGCGACGAACTCCTCGTCGTGGACTCACGGCGCCGGCCCGTGGGCGTCTTCGCTGGCGAGCGGGTCGCAGCGGAGTGGTGTCCCGAGGGTCGGCGGGCTGTTCGGACCGCCGAGCCGGGTGAACAGAGCGATCCGGAAGGCTGGCCGCTGCCGGTCCCCACGCCCTCACGAATCGACGAACTCACGGTGCCGATCCGCGCCCAGGTCGCAGCTGGTGCGACCATCGCTCAGGCGTGTGCAGCCATGGCCAGCGCGGGTTGTGCGCGCGCCGCGGTAGTCAGCTCGAGCGGGCGCTTGGTTGGGGTCGTGACGTCGGGAGCCGTCCTGACCTGGATCGCGCGCAGTGTGCGCCAGAGAGCTGGAGTCGCCAATACCGACTCCTCGACAAGACCGGGGGACTAGATGTCAGCTGGGGGAAACCAAGTTCGTCGCCTGGCGCCGCTGCGCGTCGTCGAGCCGCCGCCGCCGGACAGCGAGTCGGTGCCGGTGGAGTCGCGACGACAGCGAATCGAACGCTACGCTGGCTACTCGCTCCACGGCATCATCGCGCGGGGCGGGATGGCCACTGTTTGGCACGCCACGGCGCCCGACGGAACGGAAGTCGCGCTCAAGCGCATGTTGCCCGTGCTCGCCGCCAATCCGCAGACCGTCCTGATGTTCTCGGACGAGGCGCTGCTGGGCATGCGGCTGCGGCACCCGCGACTGATCCACACCTTGGCGCTCGACGTCTTCGACGGCGAACCCTTCTTGGTGATGGAATACGTCGCCGGGCCGTCGGTTTCCGATCTGCTCAATCGCTCGACGACTCCCCTGGGACCTGCCGCTGCCGTGCACATCGTCGAGCAGTTGCTCGACGGTCTGTCGGCGGTGCATGAGCTCTGCGATGACGACGGCGCTGCCCTCGGAGTGGTGCATCGGGACGTCAGTCCCAACAACATCCTGCTCACGCCCGACGGCGACGCGATGCTCGGGGACTTCGGCATCGCGCGCATCACCCGCGGCGCCCCTGCACCGTCGCCCAAGGCCCTCCAGGGCAAGGTCGGGTACATGGCCCCGGAGCAGCTCGCTGGCAGACCGGTGGACGCGCGCGCGGACCTGTTCGCCGCGGGCGTGGTGCTGCTCGAACTCCTGTCCGGGCGTCGGGCCTTCGCTCGGGACCACGAGCTCGCGACACTCGCCGCCAACTACGGCGGGTACGCGCGGGGCATCGACGCCGGCGTGCCGGGCGCCCTGGTAGCCGTGCTTCGAAGGGCCTTGGCACAGCGCCGCGAGGAGCGCTATCCGTCGGCTCACGCCTTCGCCCGAGCGCTGGGGCGCGCGAGCAAAGAGCTCGGCGTGTCGGCAGGTCGGGTGCAGCTGGCGAAGCTGTTGCGCGACTACGAAGAATCGTTCCAACCGGGGCTTCGTTCGACCGTGCGCTCGATCACGCGAGCGCGAGGTCGACCTGCTCCGGTCCGAGCGGCATTGCCCGCGGGCGCCGGCCTCGAGTCCCGATTCGCCACCCGGGTCGCGCGGGCTGCCCGGGCGGTGGCCATTGGCGCGTCGATCGAGGCCGACCCAGCCCTGCCGTCGAGCATCGAACGCAGGCGCGGACTGCCAGGCTATCGATTCGGTGAGCCGGCCTCGCTGCCCCAGTGCGCCCCGCTCTCACCGGCGGCGACCCGCGACTTGTTGCGGCGGCTCACGCACCGTCGAGCGTCGGGCCTGCTGATCGCTCGCTCGGGCAAGCGCGAGATGAGGGTGTTCTTCGATGACGGCGCGCCGGTATTCGTGGCAGCGAACGACGAACGCGAGTTGCTCGGCGAACGCTTGGTGCGCTTGGGGCATGCGACTGGACCCGCGATCGAGCTCGCCGTCGAGCGCGCGGCCCGCTGGGACTGCAGCGTGGGAGAGGCTTTGGTGGATATGGGCGTTGCGAGCGCACGCACGGTTTTTGGGGAAATTCGCGGCCAGATGACCGAGCGCTTGCACGAACTCACCCGCTGGAAGTCAGGGACGCTCGGCTTCGTCTCCGGCGCGCGCCCCGGGATCGTCGCGTTGAGGTTGTGTCCCGCGGAACTCGACATCGACGTGGCGTAATGCAATCGGCAAGAGCAGTGCACGGATCGTCGTCTCCTCGTGGCCGGGGACCGGGGCGCCGAGTGACAGCGCTGCAACTGACGCTGCTGGTCATCGACGACGACCTCGAAATTCGTGATGCCCTAGCGGAGGTGCTGGGCGACGAGGGCTACTTGGTCGTCACGCGACCTGGCGGTGAGGAGGCGCTGAGCTATCTCCGGCGCGGTCACCGGCCCCACGTCATCATCCTCGATCTGTGGATGCCTCGGATGGACGGTTGGGATCTTCGGAGCGCGCTGCTGGCGGATCCGGAGCTCGAGAGGATCCCGGTAGTGGTGCTGACCGCAGCGACGACCGGTGTCGCGCTGCCCGAGCGCATCGCCGGCGCGTTGAGCAAGCCCGTGGCGCTTCAATCGCTGCTCGCGCTCCTCGCCCACGCCGCCGGCTCCGCGTGAGCAACACGCGTGTGGGGCAGAATGCGACAGGAGTTGCATTTGCATTGTTGGCGTTCGATGTTTCGGCGGTGATTCCCGAGACGCAACACGTTCCGGGCGCCGCTGGAGGGGCCACCATCTTGGTGGTGGATGACGACGAGGACACGCGCCTCGCGCTCTGCGACGCCCTCGTCGATTTGGGCTACCTCCCGGTACCCATGGTCGACGGCGAGAGCGCCCTCCGCGAGAGCGATCGCGCAGAGCTCGACCTGGTGCTGACCGACATCAAGATGCCGGGCATGAACGGCATCGAACTGTGCCGCACGCTGGCGGGGGACCGCCCGGACGTTCCCGTGGTCGTGATGACAGCGTTCGGCGACGTCGAGTCGGCGGTGGCCGCGCTCCGAGCGGGAGCCTTTGACTTCATCACCAAACCGGTGGGCCTGGATCAGCTCTCGGAGGTCGTGAACAAGACCCTTGGGCGGGACCGGGTGAGTTCGCCTCCCGTGAGGCTGCAACCCCTCGAACCCGTCGAGGGAGCTCTGCACGGCCTGATCGGTCCCAGCAAGCTCATGGCCGGGGTGCGGGCTCAGCTGGCACGGGTGGCAGCGACCAACTCCACGGTGCTGGTCACCGGAGAAAGCGGCACCGGCAAGGAGCTCGCCACGCGCGCGATCCACCTGGGCAGCGACCGGCGCGACGCGCCACTGGTGGCATTCAGCTGCGCCGCGGTTCCTCGGGAGTTGGTCGAGTCGGAGCTCTTTGGCCACGCGCGCGGCGCGTTCACCGGCGCGTCCGAAGCGCGAGTCGGGCTGTTCCAGCAGGCGCACGGCGGCACCCTCATGCTGGACGAGATCGGTGACATGCCGATGGAATTACAGCCCAAAATCCTACGCGCCATCGAGGAGCGAAAAATTCGCCCGGTGGGTTCGGCCCACGAGAGTGAGTGCGATGTGCGTGTGGTGGCTGCGACCAACAAGAACCTCCAGCACGCGATGCGCGTCGGACAGTTCCGCGAGGACCTCTACTTTCGCATCAACGTGCTGCACGTGCATCTGCCGGCGCTCCGAGAGCGCGGTGCAGAAGATATCTTGGCGTTGGCACGGCATTTTCTTTCGAATCCGGACGGCACCTGCCATCGCTTGAGCGACGAGGCAGAGCGCCTGATCACGGCGTATCACTGGCCCGGCAACGTGCGTGAGCTCGAGAACACGATAGGTGCTGCGGTGGCGCTGGCCAACGGCGGACGCATCGGCTTCGACGAGCTCCCCACCAGCGTGCGATCTCCCAGGAAGAGCGGTCAGATCGAGCTCATCGACGTGACGTCGTTGCAAGAGGTCGAGCGGCGACACATCGCGGTGGTGCTCCGAGCGGTCGGCGGCAACAAGGTGCAAGCTGCGCGCAAGCTGGGGATTGATCGCGCGACCCTCTACCGAAAGCTGGAACGACTCGATCTCGAGCGCGAGCGGCGCTGACTCAGACGCGGGCGTGGGTGCGGGTGTCCGGTTCGGGGCGCCCCTCGTCCTCGGCACCGTACTGCTTGAGCTTGCGGTACAGCGTGCTTCGATCGACCCCCAAGAGCTGGGAGGCCCGGGCGCGATTGCCGCCGACCGACTTGAGCACCGACAGGATGTAGCCGCGCTCGACGTCGGAGAGCGGCAAGAGCTCGCACTCGCCCGGATCCGCCTCGGATCGGCCCGGCTGAAGGTCTGCTGGCAGGTCTGCGGCTCGGATGTGGTCCGTCGTCGCGTGGGCGATGGCCGAGACGATGCAGTGCTCGAGTTCGCGCACGTTGCCAGGCCAGGAGTGCGCGAGCAGGGCTCGAGCCGCGCCGGGAGTGAGCCCAACGATGGGACGTGAGCTGCTCGACGCGCGGTGGATGCAATGCTGCGCGAAGAGCAGTACGTCCAGCCCGCGCTCGCGCAGGGGCGGCACGCGGACCTGGAGTACGTTCAGGCGGAAGTAGAGGTCTTCCCGGAAGCGCTTGGCCATGACCTCGCGCTCGAGGCTCTTGCTGGTTGCGGCGATCACCCGGGCATCGAAGGGGACTTCGCGAGAGTGTCCCAGAGGTCGCACCCTGCGCTCCTGCAACGCACGCAAGAGCTTGGGTTGCAGCTCGAGCGGCATGTCGCCGATCTCGTCCAGAAAGAGCGTGCCGCTGGAAGCCTGCAGCAAGAGCCCGGTGTGATCCCGCGTGGCGTCCGTGAAAGCACCCTTCGCGTGACCGAAGAACTCACTCTCCAGGAGGTGTGGCGGAATGCAGCTGCAATTGACGGCCACGAAGGGGTGATCCCGGCGAGGCCCGCGGTTGTGCAGAGCGCGCGCGACGACCTCCTTGCCGGTACCGCTCTCGCCCGTGACCAGCACCGTGACGTCCGAGTTGACCACGCGGTCGAGTCGTTTCTTCAGTTGGCGCATGGACGGGCTCTCGCCGATGAGGTCGGTGGTCAACACCTCGCCCCCGGGCACGGCCCGCAGGCGCGAGAGCTCTCGGGTGAGCTCGCGGTCCTCGACGCAGGAAGCAATCCGCTCGATCACGCTCTCGGGATCGTCTCCATCCGGCACGAAATCCGTAGCTCGAGCCCGCATCGCGCCCAGCGCGTCTTTCAGGCTCGCGCCCACCGAGAGCACGACCACGAGGGCAGCGAGTCCGGATTGCCGGATCCGGCGACACGCCTCGCTCGCATCGCGCACACCGGGACCGACCACCGCGACGTTGAATACGCCCGAGACGCCGTCCAGGCTCGAGGCGTGATGCAGCTCGAAGCGTCTCATCAGCGCCTTCAACACCGCGGGCGCCACCTGGTTGCCTTCGTCGAACAAGAGCAGTGAAATGGCCATGCCTCGGCGGCGGTCCGTCGGACCGCACCCCTCCAACGACCAGACATCGCGTCCCGGGGGCCTGATGTCAAGGGAGGGGGTCGGGCCCTCAGCCGTTTCCGCCCAGCGTAGTCACCGCGTGATCGTCCCGCGGCAGCGACCGGTCGAGGCACTCGCCGCAGAACACCACACAGCCACCCCGAGCCGGGCGTCGCAGGCTGTGCATCTCGCCGCAGGCGGCGCAAGCGTCGAACCCCGGCGAGCCGGGCAGCGCGCCCACGACCCTGAGATCGCGGCGGGTGACCACCCCCACGAGCTGCCCCAGGTCGTCGAGGACCGGTAGGCAGCCCACCCCTTGGGCAACCATGGTTTCCGCCGCTGCTTCGATGCTCGCGCGGGGATTCACGAAGACAAAAGGCGAGGTCATTCGTCGGGAAACGAGCTCGGAGTCGCCGGCCTCGGCCAAGTCGCAGCGGCAGACCACGCCCACGAGCTCTTGATCGGAGGTCACCAGCAGGTGATGCACCCCCCACGATTCAGCCAAGCGGAGGGCGTCGATCACGCCGAGACTGACGTCCACCGCGACCGGCCACGTCGTCATCACGTCGAGTACGCGCAGCATGCTTCGAAACAAGAGCAAGCGGCATGCCGGTCCGCGGACCGGGGTTTGTTCGGTGCGCGGCGTGCTCGGAGCGATGCAAACCGAGACATGCAGCACTTCCGCCCGGCCGCTGACCCGGGGTATGCTGGGCGTTGGGCCAAGGGGGAGCGGTCAGGTCTGGCGGCTCAGCGGCATCGGCGGGGGAACGCATGCATGGGGAGAGAGGGCGTCGGGCGAGGGCGTTGCGCACTGCGATCGAGCGTATCGACGTCTTGATCGTGGCGGCTCGGAGCCGAGATCAGCAGGTGCTCGGCGAGCACCTGGGTGCGCCGCGCCACCGGACGGTGTTCTCGCGCACGGCAAAAGACGGCTTGAAACGCCTGGCCGAGCGCCCATGTTCGGTGATCGTCGTGGACGCGCAGCACTCTGAGCTCCGCGAGCTCCAGCTGGGCCTTCGTCGGCGTCGCAGCTTGGTACCGACCATCTGCTTGGTCGGACGCGAAGTGGTCCTCGGCGAGCTGTACCGCGGCGCCGCGGCCTTTCCCATCGATCACGTGGTGAAGCCCGTGGACCCTACGGTGCTTCGAGCGAAGGTGCGCCTCAACGCCGGCCTCCGGCGGAGCGAACTGCAACTCGAACAGCAGGCGGCTATCATCCGAGACGCAACCCGGAAGGTGCAACACGCACGGGCTGCAGAGAGCGGCGCGGTCGCGGAGAAGCGCTACGAAAACCTCACCCAAGCCATCACCGAAGCGGTGATGACCCTCGACCCGGAGGGTGCCCTCGAGTACTGCAACCGTCGTTGGCTCGAGTACACGGGGCTGAGCTTCGAGCGATCGCGTGGCCGGGGTTTCGTCGCCGCTCTGCATCCGGAGGACAAGCGGCGCTTCGTCCGCGCCTGGGAGCGGGCCGTTGCCTCGGGGGAGGCGTTCGAAATCGAATGCAGGCTGATGCGCGGCTTCGACGGCGCGATGCGCTGGCATACCTGCCGCGCGCTCCCCGAGCGCGATGCCAGCGGGACCATCGTGGGCTGGCTCTGCACTTACTCCGATTCGGAGGACCTGAAGCAGGCGATCCGTGCGCGGGACGAGTTCCTCTCCATCGCGTCTCATGAGCTCCGGACGCCGCTGACCGCGCTCAAGCTTCGGCTCGAGAGCCTCTCGCAGTCGGCCCCTCCCGAGGAGCATGTCCGGCGCAAGCTGGATGGTGCGGTGCGCCAGACCCAGCGCTTGGAGCGCCTGATCGACCATCTGCTGGACGCCTCTCGCATCAGGGAAGGGCACCTGGTGCTCGACCGCAGCCCGGTGTCGTTGGGCGAGCTGACGGGAGAGGTGCTGGAGCGCGCTCGCGAGGGCTCCGCCGCGACCAACCAGGTCTTCGAGTTCGTCACCGAAGGCGACCTCGTTGGAACCTGGGACGGCATGCGGCTCGAGCAGGTCGTGGAGAACCTGGTTTCGAACGCGCTCAAATACGGCGCAGGCAAGCCCATCGAGGTCGCGGTGTGCGAGGGCGACGATGCGGTCGATTTGCGCGTCGAGGATCACGGGATCGGGATCCACCCAGCGGATCTTTCGCGCATCTTCGAGCAGTTCGAGCGTGGGGCTTCCGGCCGCGGTCGGAGCGGCCTGGGCTTGGGCCTGTACATCACGCGTCAGATCGTGACCGCCCACGGAGGCCGAATCGAGGTTGCGAGCCGGCTGGGGGAGGGGTCGGTGTTCCGCGTCGTATTGCCGCGCCGGGCGCCGCCGCTGACCCCGCCACACTAGCTCGAGGAACTCTGCCGCTTCCCGGTTGTCCCTCAGAGAGTGCGTGTCTCGGCGTTCCTCCTGGTGCTCACAGTGCCGCTCTGGGTGGCTCCTGTCGGCGCATCGAGCATCGCCAAAGAGCCGCTGTTGCGCGTCCTGCGTCGGGCTTCGCCGGCCGTTCGAAGCTGCGCGGATCGCTTCGCGCTGCCTGCGGGTCGTTACGCCGTGAAGCTGGCGATCTTCGACCGCAAGGCTCGCGAGGTGACGCTGGAGCGAAGCGCAGCGCCCTTGGGGCGGGCCGCCGAGTCCTGCCTCGTCCGTGCGTTCTCGCGTGGGCAGTTTCCTGCTCTCACTTCGCTCCACGATGGCAAGCCGGAACACTGGTCGGTCGTCTACCCCTTCGTGCTCGAACTGCCCGAGGCCTCGGAGCGCATTCGACCGCGACCGGCACGTCGCCACATCCACGGCCGGTGATCCCCGCAACGCAGCATTTTCGGGCGTTGTTCACGCCTGGGTGCTGGCCGCTGCACTCCGGCCCGGTATGCTGGGCCGGTGGCCGCACCCGCTTCGCCCCCCGCTCCCACGTCCGGTGAAGCCGCCGTCCTGGCGGGCCGAAATCTGACCAAGGTCTACCGCATGGGCGACGTCGACGTGCACGCGCTGCGGGGCGTGGATCTGAGCCTGTACCCCGGCGAGCTGGTGGTCTTGCTCGGCGCCTCCGGCAGCGGCAAGAGCACGCTGCTCAACATCTTGGGCGGCCTCGACGTGCCCACGAGTGGAACAGTCGTCTACCGGGACCACGACCTGACGTCGGCGAGCGGTAGGGAGCTGACCCAGTATCGGCGCGAGCACGTCGGCTTCGTATTCCAGTTCTACAATCTGATCCCGAGCCTCACGGCCCGGGAGAACGTGGCGCTGGTCACCGAGATCTCGGACGATCCGCTCTCGCCGGCCGAAGCTCTCGAGCTGGTCGGCCTCGGGCAGCGACTGGATCACTTTCCCGCTCAGCTCTCCGGGGGCGAGCAGCAGCGAGTCGCCATCGCGCGGGCTGTAGCCAAGCGTCCTGACCTGCTCCTGTGTGACGAGCCCACGGGCGCTCTCGACTACCAGACCGGGATCGTGGTGCTCGAGGTCATCGAATCGGTGAACCGAGAGCTCGGCACCACCACCGCCGTCATCACCCACAACGCGCCGGTGGCGGCCATGGCCGACCGAGTCGTCACCCTGCACGACGGGTCTGTGGGGAGCGAAGAGCGGAACGAGAAGCGAGCGCGCGCCAAGGATCTCCGCTGGTGAGGGCCCTGGACCACAAGCTCGTGCGTGATCTCTGGCGGCTCAAGGGCCAAATGCTGACCATCGCGCTGGTCGTCGCGGCAGGCATCGCGGCCTTCGTCACCCTGCGCGGCACCTACACGTCGATCCAAGAGGCGCGGGCGGCGTACTACGAGCGGCAGCGCTTCGGCGACGTGTTCGCCGGCCTCGAGCGGGCGCCGAGCTCGCTGCTTTCTCGCATCGAACAGCTCCCTGGAGTGTCCCGGGCGGACGGGCGCGTGGTCGAGCCGGCGATGATGCCGCTGCCCGAAGTGGCCGAACCGCTGCGCGCGCTGGTCATCTCAGTGGGCGACGAGGAGCTTCAGACTCTCAATCGCCTCCACCTTCGCGACGGTCGCTGGCTCGAGCCCGGGCGCAGCGACGAAGTGCTGCTGCTCGAGTCTTTCGCGGTCGCGCGCCAGGTTCGGCCGGGCGATCAGCTGCCCGTGGTCTTGAACGGCAAGAAGCGCGACGTGCGCGTGGCCGGGATCGTGATGAGCCCCGAGTACGTCTTTGCCATCGCCGCCGGCGAGGTCGCGCCCGACCCCGCCCGTTTCGCGGTGATGTGGATGGGCGAAGCAGCGCTGGCAGCCGCCTTCCGTATGGAAGGCGCATTCAACTCGCTGTCGGTGAAGCTGCAACCCGGCGCCAGCGAGAGGGCGGTGATCGACGCGCTCGACCGCTTGCTCGAGCCCTACGGCTGCGTCGGCGCCTACGGTGCGGGCCGACAGCCGTCGAACTGGGCCATCGACGGGGAGATTGCCCAGCTGGAGAGTTTCTCGACCATCCTGCCGGTGATCTTCCTCTTGGTCGCCGCGCTCCTGGTCAACGTCGTGCTCTCGCGGCTGGTCCACCTCCAGCGACCCGAAATCGCCACCTTGAAGGCCCTCGGCTACTCGGACTGGGAAGTGGGGCTGCACTTCTTCCAGCTCGTGCTCGCGATCTTGGTGCTCGGCGCGGGCACCGGCGTAGGAGTGGGAGCCTATTTCGGCGACGTGATGGTCGACCTGTACTCGACGTACTTCAAATTTCCGAACCTCGCGTTCACATTCGATGGAAAGAGCGCGAGCGCCGCGGTCCTGGTGAGTGTCTTCTCCGCGCTGGTGGGAGCCTTCGGCGCTGTGCGGGGGGTCGTGGCGCTACCCCCGGCCGAGGCCATGCGCCCGCCGGCTCCGGCTCGCTACCGGCGATCCGTGATCGACATCTTGGGGCTCGCCCGGGTGGTCGGGCCGTCGCTGCACATGATCGTGCGGGAGCTTCAGCGCCGCCCGTTCCGCACCGTTTTTTCTGCGCTGGCCATCGCGGTCTCCGTCGGGCTGATGGTGATCGGGGGCTGGTACTACGATGGCGTGCGCGAGCTCGTTCACACGCAGTTCCACGAGGTCATGCGCGAGGACGTCACCGTCACCTTCATCGAGGCGCGTCCCGCCCGGGCGCTGTCCGATTTGCAACACACCCCGGGCGTGCTCAGTGTGGAGGGGCTCAGGAGCGTGCCCGTGCGGTTTCGCTCCGGTCACTCCCACCGCGACGCCGCGATCCTCGGTTATCCCGAGGGAGGAGACCTGCGGCAGCTGCGCGATCGCTACGCAAAGCTCGCGCCCATGCCGCCCGACGGCGTGGTGCTGACCGACGTGCTGGCGGACATCCTGCGGGTGCGCCCCGGGGATCGGATCGAAGTGGACATCCACGAGGGACAGCGCGGCAAGCGACAGCTGGTGGTCAGCGGCACTGTGGACGATGCCATGGGGCTCTTGGGGCACATGCCCGCGGAGGCGCTGGCGCGCTTCATGAATGAGACGCCCAAAGTGAACATGGCGCTCTTGCGCGTCGATCCCTCTCAGTCCGAGGTGCTCGATGCCCGGCTCAAGGACATGCCCTACGTCGTGAGCGTCACACGCCGCGCCGACCTCTTGGCGCGCTTCGAGAGCCAGAGCGCCAACATGATCACGACCATGGCGGCCATCATCATGCTCTTCGCGGCTACCATCACCGTCGGGGTCGTCTACAACAACGCGCGTGTTGCGCTCTCAGTTCGTGCGCGTGACCTCGCGAGCCTCAGAGTCCTGGGCTTCACCCGCGGCGAGATCTCCGGCATTTTGCTGGGCGAGATGGCCCTGCAGGTGCTCTTGGCCCTGCCTCTCGGCTTGGTCTTCGGTCGCCTGCTCGTCGAGGGGGTGGCGGCGAGCGTCGATCCCGAGCAGTGGCGCATGCCTGTGGTGATCACGGTGCGGAGCTACGCCATCGCGCTCTTGGTCGCGCTGATCTCAGCGGCGATCTCGGGCCTGCTGGTGCGTCGTCGGCTCGACAAGCTCGATTTGATTGGAGTGCTCAAGACGCGAGAGTGATCGATGAACGACCGAGAATCGAAGAAACGGCGCCGCAGCATTGCACGTTGGGTCAAGCGGGGCCTCGCCCTCGCCATGGTGGGCACGCTGGTGGTCATGATGGTCTTGGCTCTGATGCCCAAGCCCGTGGCGGTGGACGTCGCGGTGGCGGAGACGGGCGCGCTCAGCGTCAGCGTGGATGAAGACGGCACGACGCGGGTGAAGGACCGCTACATGGTCTCCGCGCCCCTGAATGGGAGCCTGGCCCGGCTCGAGCTCGATCCCGGCGATACCGTCAAGCAGGGCGAGCTCGTGGCGCGGCTGGTTCCTCTCGCTCCCCCGCTGCTCGACGAGCGCAGCAAGAAGAGCGCCGAGGCGCGCGTGGCGGCGGCGCTGGCGGCGCAGCGGCAGTCCACCTCTCAGGTCCAGCGCGCAAAGGCCAACCAAGACTTCGTGAAGAAGGACATCGAGCGCCAGCGCGAGCTGGCCGACAAGGGGATCGCCGCCCGCGAGAGCGTCGACCGCGCGGTGCTCGCGGAGCGGACCGCGAACGCGGATTTCGAGTCCTCCAAGTTCGGAGCCAAGGTCGCCGACTACGAAGTGGAGGTGGCCCGCGCCGCCCTAGGGCGCCTCGGCCGCAAGGTGAAGCCGGGCTCCGAAGAGCAGCTCCTGGTGGTGTCGCCCGTCGCCGGCCGCGTGCTCAAGGTGCTGCACAAGAGCGAAGGCGTGGTTCAGGCGGGCACACCACTGGTGGAGGTCGGTGATCCCGCGGCGCTCGAGATCGTGGTGGACGTGCTGACCAGCGACGCGGTTCACGTGCGACCGGGCTCCGAGGCGCGCATCACCGAGTGGGGAGGGAGCGCGCTGGCCGCCAGCGTGCGCATCATCGAGCCCTCGGCCTTCACGCGGCTCTCGGCCCTAGGAGTGGAGGAACAACGGGTCAACGTGGTGCTGGACCCCAAGGGCCCGTCGCAGGCGTGGGCGAACTTGGGCGACGGCTACCGGGTGAAGGCGGAGATCGTGACGCACGAGAAGGCGGACGCCCTACAGGTCCCGGCGAGCGCCGTCTTCCGGCGCGACTCGGGGTGGGCGGTTTTCCGCGTGGACGGTCCGCTGGCGCGGCTCGTGCTCGTGCAGATTGGCCTTCGAACCCAGCGCCGCGTCGAGGTGACCGAGGGTCTCGAGCCCGGAGCACGCGTGGTCCTGCACCCCAGCGATCGCATCGCCGACGGCGTGAAGGTCGTGGTTCGCTAGCGCATCAGATCGAGTCGCGCCGCTTGAGCGCGATCAGGATCCAAATCAAGATGGCGAACATCATCGCGGAGAGCACCGCGGGCGGCAGCCAGAACAGCTCGTAGTCCTTGAAGCCCCAGGCGCCGTTGAAGTCCATGCTGGCGATCTGGGCCTCGGCGCAGCGGAACTTCCCTTGGCTGACGAAGTTGTCGATGCTGTTGGTGTCGGGCCGTTTCAAGTCCATGACCCAGGCCGCATCCGCAGCAATGGCGATGCGCTCTTGAGCCACGACGCCCTGAAAGCCCCAGCGAGCCGGGACCAGGTACATCGGCCACTCGAGCAGCGAGTTCGTGGTCATCGGGACCATGATGCCGCCCAGCACCACCTGGGGGATGAGGGCGATGGGCGTCAGCGCCATCGCGGCTTCGCTGCTCGTCACGATGGTGCTCAGGAGCAGGCCGATGGCCACGCTGTTCATCGAGGTGACGATCAGCGTGCCGAGCTCGATGGCGAACGCGACGGGCCCCCCGTGGAAGCCCAGGGCGAAGAACACGATGCCCAAGAGCACGGTGCACTGGATGATGCAGATGAAGGTGAGCAGCAGGAACTTGCTGAACACGTAGTTGAAGAGCTTGAGGTTCACCATGCGCTCGCGCATGTAGATGGCGCGCTCGGCGACGATCTCGCGGGCGGCGTTGCTGGTGCCGAACCAGACGGCCGCGACCACACAGAAGAAGGCGGCGCCTGAGTGGTCCGTCGTCACCTGCATGCCGGAGAGCAGCTCGTTCGAGCCGGCGCCGAGCCCGCCGGAACGTCGCCCGAGTTCTTGCAGCGCGCCGAGACACCAGTAGGGGATGGCCTCTTTCTGCCCGCCGAAGACCAGGGCCAGCAAGATGCCGATGATCGGCGCTTGCGCCAGCATGATCACGGTGCCGCTGACGTCGCGCGCCTTGGTCTTGAAGTAGCGGGAGAAGAGCAGGAAAAACTGCCCGCCGGTGCGCCCCCGGCCGCGTTGCACGCCGGGCTGGTGGCTGCCGGCGCCGACCGCACGCACGCCGCTGAACATCTTCTGGAAGATGGGGTTGTGCGGGTTGAAGAACTCCGCGTTCCACTCCCGGGCAGCGGCCTGCCGCGCGGCGTAGCGAGTCGTATGGGGATTCTGCGCGCGCAAAGCGTCCCAGACCGGGCGCTCGCGCTGGTTGAGCATGTCGAACATGTCGCGCGGGTTGTCGACCGTGTTCGTCTTGCCGATGCGCTCCAGGAAGCTGCCGAAGAACTTGTAGCCGTCCTTGGTGGGGCCGTAATAAATGGGCATGCCGCCGTGGCCCAGCACCAGCGCGAGGTTGAACTTCTCGTACTCGTCCTTCGCGGGCTGGTGAATGGTGCAGATGATCGTCTTGCCGGTGGTGCGCGCGAGGCCGGCGAGCAACTCGACCAGCGCGGTGGTGTCGTCGGCGGCCAGACCCGAGGTGGGTTCGTCCAAGAACATGATGACCGGATCGGTCACCAGCTCCATGGCGATGTTGACGCGCTTGCGCTGTCCGCCCGAGAGGATCTTCTTTTCGGGCTTGCCAATCTGAAGGTGCGAGACAGATTCGAGCCCGAGCTGGGCGAGCGTGGTTTGTACGCGGCGGTTGATCTCTTCTTCGCTGTAGTCCGAGGGCAGGCGGAACTTGGCGGAGTAGCGCACCGCCTCGTAGACCGTCAGCTCGGGGTGGACGATGTCGTCCTGCGGGACGTAGCCGATGCTGCCGCGCAGGGCGTCGTAGATGGCGTACAGATCCTCGCCGTTGATCCGCACCTGCCCGCCGGTGGGCGGCAAGTAGCCGTTCAGCGCGAGCAGCAGGGTGGTCTTGCCGGCGCCGGAGGGCCCCATCAGGGCGATCAGATCGCCCGGCATCGCCTTGAAGCTGATGTGATCGAGCAGGGTCTTCATCTGGCCGGGGTTGTCCCGGTCGTTGACCTGCATCACCAGATCCCAGGCCTCGATCTCGTACAGCGGGCGACCCGCCCACTGCGCGACGTCTTCGACGATGACGGCGACCTCTTCCGCGTCGACCTGGATCAGCAGCGGCATCGGTCCGATGAAGACCTTTTCGCCGTTCTGGACCGGCACCTTCTGCCCAGGCGGGATGCGCTGGCCGCGCACGTAGGTGCCGTTGCCGGCGCCGCGGTCTTCGAGGAAGAGTTGCGGCCCGATCTTGTGCAGGAAGGCGTGCTTGCTGGAGACCTGCGGGTGCGGCAGCACGATGTCGTTGTCGGGAGTTCGACCGATGCTCTTGAACGTCGGCTGGCCGGGACCGCCGATGGCCACTTGGCCGATCACCGTCTTGTGCTTCGGGCGAGCGACGCCTTGCCCTCCGGCAGGCGCCGCGGCTTGCGGCGACGCGGCGGCGGCACCTCCGCCGAGCGCGTGGGCGAGCTGAAGCGCCAGCGGTACCGGGAGCGGCACCGGACCGATGGCCACCAGCGCGTTCTGGTCCAGGGCGGTGGCTTGATTGGCGGCCAGGCGATTGCCCGCGATCCAAGTGCCGCTGGTCGAGCCGTGGTCGGTGATGGAGAGCGGGCTGAGCGAAACCGTCGCGTGTTGCCCGGACACACTCGAGTGCTGGATCACCACGTGGGCGCGTGCGGGCTCTCTTCCGAATACGATCTGACCGGGCGTCGCGGGAAGAGCGCCCTGCTGCATCAACATCAGGGCCAGCGCCGGGTGCGCGTTGGGCACTGGTGTCTGGCCGACCATGAACTGGGTGCGGAAGTCGAAGGGCTGCGTCGAGCCGGGCGCGATGGGCTGGCCGTTGGCAAAGGTCTGCCCGGTGCCGCCGTCGACGAAGACCAGTTGCCCGCCGCCCTGGTGCACGACTCGCGCGTGTTCGGCGGCGACGCCGGGGCCGCCGACGTGGATCTCGCAATGCGGGCCGCTACCGATGGTGATGCTCTGCTTGCCGAACCCGGGGATCATTGCGCCTGCCTTGAATCGAGAAGAAGCTCTAACAAAGCCGACCTGGCTTCTCAATCACGAGCCCGCGTCGACGTCGTTGGGCTCGGTGTTCGCGGGGTTTTCTGCGTCCTCGGGGGGCGCCGCCGCTTCGCGCTCGACCGGGGCTTTGACGGCAGGAGGGGGCACCATCTCTTCTTGTAGGTCGCGGCCTCGATGCCTCGACTGGCGGAGCGCCCAGGCTGCGACCGCCGCGAGCGCGCTGCCCACGAGCACGATCGCGAGCCAAAACAAGAGTCGCGACGAGCTCACCGGGCGCGCCAGGGGGTGCGCAGAGTCATCACGATCGCCGTGCGGAAAGCTGGGCGTCTGGGTCGATAGTCCCGGCTCGGTCCGACGCGCGCCGTCGTCGAGTTGCGTGAGGCCGGGCAAGGTGGGTCGCGGACTGCCGTCGTCGAACAAGGTCGGTGCCGGCGCGCCGTCGGAGTCGAGCACCGTGCCTTGGGGTTGGGTCAGTAGCGTCCCACTCGGTCGGTCGATCACCGTGCTCCGCGCAGAGGTCACCTGGGGCAGCTCGAGCACCGAGAGCACCAGCGCGGTAATGTTGTCGTGTCCGCCGCGCGAGTTGGCCAGTGCGACGAGGTCTTGGCAGACCACCGCGGTTCCGTTTTGAAGGCGCCGCCTCACGATGTCGGCGATCTCCGCATCCGCGACCAGATCCGTGAGTCCGTCCGTCGCGAGCACGAGTACGTCACCGGGGGTCAGCGCCAATGGTTCCGGTCGCACCTCGACGGCCACCTCTGGATCGATGCCCAAGGCACGGGTGATCTGGTTGGCGTCGGGATGCGCGTGCGCGTGCTCGGGCGCGAGCCTGCCGGAGTCCACCAGCTCCTGCACCATCGAGTGGTCGCGCGTCAGGCGCTCGATTTGGCCAGCGCGCAGCAGGTAGGCACGCGAGTCGCCCGCATGGGCCACTTCAGCGCCGCCGGGGTGCAGCAGGAGCGCGACACAGGTGGAGCCCGGGCGATGGGCCGTCGCGGCGCTTTCCCCGAGGGCGTAGACCGCGCGCCCGGCCCGCTCGAGGGCCTGTTTCAGCACCAGGCCCGGTAAGACGTCGGCCGCTTGGGCGCGCGCCGCGTCGATGATGCAGCGCACCGCTGTCTGGCTCGCCTCGCGTCCGGACTCGTGACCGCCCATGCCGTCGCAGACGACCGCCAGGTGGCCGATGGGGGTTTCCGCGTACCCCGAAGCGTCTTCGTTGACCTGCTTCGACGGATCGCGACCGGGGTCGCTCAGCTCGGCGAAGTCGACGACCAAGCCGTGTGCGGAGCCGAGCACCTCGTTACTCCAGACGAACCGTGAACTCGACTGGGCCGAAGCGGACCAGTGAGCCATTTGGCGCTGGCGACCACACGCCTCCGGTCAGTCGCGTGCCATTGACGTGGGTCCCGTTGTTGCTGGTCTCATCGCGAATCAGCAGCTGTGCGCCGTCGAGTCGCACGGTCGCGTGCACGCCGGAGACCCGCGGTTCGGTCAGCAAGATGCCGCACTGGGCTCCGTCGCGCCCCGCGCGCATCTCGACGCCGGGCACCACTGTGAACACGCCCGCGGCCCCTTGCAGGGTGGCGCGAGAGACCGCCGCGGGAGATCCACCGTAGGGGTTGGGCGGCGCTGCCGCCGCGGGCAAGGGCGCTGCCGCCGGTGCCGGTTGGTTGCCGTACATGAACTCGGGGCTCGGCGCTGCGGGCGCCGGCGCAGGTGGCGCCGCGTAGGGGTTGGGTGCGGGCGCGGCTCCGTAGGGGCTCGGCGCGGGCGCGGCTCCGTAGGGGCTCGGCGCGGGCGCGGCTCCGTAGGGGCTCGGCGCGGCTCCGTAGGGGCTCGGCGCGGGCGCGGCTCCGTAGGGGCTCGGTGCTCCGCCATAGCCGCCACCGTAGGGCGGCATGGGCGCGGGCGGCGGCGCCGCTCCGCCTTTCTTCCCGCCACCTCGCACGATGACCACGATCAGCAGCAGCAGGATGACCACGCCGAACAGTCCGCCGAGCACCCAGAGGATCGGAAACGGCTGCGTGGTGCCCTTCAGCTGCACGATGCTGTCTGCAGTCACGCCGCTGGTGCGGCGCGCCTTGTTGTCGTAGAGGACCAACCTCACGACGGCCTGCTCGCCGGAGCCGTGCAGGATCTTCTCTTTCTCTGGCGCCTCGAACTCCGCGTAGGTGTCGCTGACCTCGACGGCGCGTCCCTTCATTCCCATCGCGATCAGCTGTTGCTGCGTGCGCTTGGCCTTGTCGACGTCTGCGCCGGAGAGCGCCGCGGGGGCCTGCTGGCCGGCGGGGAGAAAATAGACCTCCGCCCGCCCTTTTTCGCCGCCCCAGCAGAAGTTCCCGTAGACCTTGAAGGTGCCGTTCGGATAGACGCCGCCCTGCCGCTTGGCCATGTCCTGCGTGTACTGAGTGTCCACGTCGATGGGCCAGGTGGTGGGGTCGATGCCCACCGGCACGTCCTTGAAGGTGTTGTCGCCGAGGATGGGCGGGTTCACTTCTTTGAAGACCAGACCGAAGGTCTGGGTCACGCCGGCCTCGATGCACGATACCCGCCACTTGACGATGTGCATGTTCGAGAAGCGCTGGCGCACCGTGCTCACGATCGCGTTCCCGCGTGCGCCTTCACCGCTCTGAACGACGGTGAAGAACCCACCGATCTCGGTATTGGCCATGCCGCGCATGAACTCGAGGGAGTTCTGGCGATACTCGTCGTACACCTTGGGCGGGAAGAAGATGCTGATGACGGGCACCGGCGCCTTCGGCAGCGCGGTGTTCTCTTCAGGGAAGCGCCCCCCAGTCATGTACTTGGCGATCTGCATGCCGCCGGGGCCGGTGGTGAGCGCGTCGGCGCCGCCGTAGCCGGTCGAGATGACGACCATGGCTTGATGCAGCGGGACGTTCACGCCTTCGCCGACGTTGCCGAGGGACTTGAAGCCGTCGGTGGCTGCCTCTTTGATGATGGTCCCGAGCGAACGGTTGCGGCCCTGCGAGGCCCAGGTGCCCGTAACCGAGTTCACGAACTGCTGCGCTTGCCCCTTCTTGGCAGCGCTCATCCACTTGCTGTCTCGCACGACCTGGCGGTCGTTGAAGAACATCACGTTGACGATGTCGCTCCCGCTCATGCTGCCGATGAAGGCACTGGCGACCTGCTTGGCGTCGCCGAAGCCGTCTTTGATCCGCGCGTCGGCGTCCACCATGATGAGCCAGGCGGTGCCCACGCCGGGCTGGGCGAGGCTGGCGCCCCACTTGGTGTGGCTGACGTACTTCGCGGGTTGGTCGCTGCCTTCCACTTTGACCGTGAACAGGGCGTTCTCGTGGGGGAAGTTCGCGCCTGCTGCGCCGAAGGGCTGGTACAGCGCCAGCGGCTTCTCGAGTGAGTCGCTCAAACAGCGGTAGTAGCTGCTGCCGCGGTCGTCAGTGCAGTTGACCGTTGCGTCGCTGATGCGCTTGGTCTGCACCAGCTCGATGACGGTGGTCAGGACCGGCGCGCCGTTCTCTTGCCCGGTGCGGGGATCGATCCGGAGGATGTGGGCCTCGGGTGCCGCGTGGGCTGTCGAACTCGCGAGCGCGAGCACCCCAACCAGAGCGGTAACGACCCACGCCAGAGCGCGACGGCTCGGCGAGTGTTGCGCGAGTTTCAGTTTCGAAACTTTCATGTCCCTCGATCTCGATTGCGCAGGCGCCCAGAGCGCGCTCAAACGATCTTCACCGTCGTTGCGTAGCCGCCGAAACGCAGCGCGTCGCCGTCACGGAGCTCGACCGGCGTGCCCTTGGCCACGCGTTCTTCGTTCAAGTAGGTCCCATTGGTGCTGCCCGGGTCGTCCAACTTGAGGGCGCCGGGGCGGGCCGCGGCGTGGATGACGGCGTGCCGCGACGACGTCGTCGGGTGATCGATTTCGATGTCGAGGCCATCCATTGCGGCCTTGCGCCCGACCACGTTCTTGCCTTGATATAGCGGCCAGAACGTACCGCGGTCGTTGCCTTCGAAGCTGACCAGGAAGCCCGCGAGCGTGCGTGGTGCATCGGGGGCGAGCTCCATTGGGTCGACGGCGACCTGCGCAGCCGTCCGCGAGACGCCCGTTGGCGGAGGGGCACTCGGGCGCTCAGGCTCTGCCGGCGGGTGCGCCGAAGGCGCGGGGGGCGGAGCCGCCGATGCGGACGGAGCCGCCGATGCGGACGGAGCCGCCGATGCGGACGGAACCGCCGGTGCGGGCGGAGCCGCCGGTGCGGGCGGAGCCGCAGAAGTTGGATGGGCCGCGGGGGGCGCGGCGCGCTTCGCGGTTTCGTGCTCGTCGGCCGTGGGCGGTGGCGCCGTGGCGGCAAACGCGGCGGGATCGTTCCAACCCGGCGCCGGCTTCGCGGCTTCAAGCGGCGGCTGAGGAGGCGGCGGCTGCGCCGGCGGCGGAACACCGCCCAACTCCGGCGCCATGGTGGCGCCGAATGGGTTCAGCCCCTCCGGTGAGCCGACTCGGTGGCGCTCGTCGGCGGGTGAGAACGCGCCGAAGGGCCCTGCCGGCGGGGGAGCGCCGGGCGGGGCGCCCCATCCCGGAGGTGGGGGTGCGCCAAGGCCCGGTGGAGGCCCTTGACCCGGCGCGCCCTGCGGCGGTCCGTAGCCTTGCGCTGGTCCGTAGCCTGGTGATCCCGGTGGTGGTCCGTAGCCCGGTGAGCCCTGCGGTGGTCCGTAGCCGGGTGATCCCGGTGGTGGTCCGTAGCCCGGCGAACCAGGCGGTGGTCCATAGGGCGACGCGCCGGGTGCGCCTGGCGGCGGAGCTCCGGGTGCGGGGTATTGCGGTGGTGGCGCGCCCCAACCGGGCGGCGGCGCACCTGGACCGGCCGGCGGTGCGCCGGGCGCTCCGTAGGCTGGTGGCGGCGCGGCTGGCGACGGTGCGCCTGGCGGCGAGCCCCATCCTGGCGGCGAAGCGGGCGGGCGTGCTCCGCCTGGCCCGGGGAAGGTGGCCGCCTGAGCGCCGACTCCAGAGGCCGGCAGCGGTGCGCCACAGGAAGCGCAGAACTTGCTCGTGGGCTGATTGGAAATGCCGCAGCGCGGGCACGAGATCATCGAGGCGTCCTCCAAAACCCGGGAATGCCGTAGGAACCCGGCCGTTCGTGGGCGGCACCGAGCATACTCGGTCCGCTCGCAGCGGAGTAGCAGGATAGTTTCCGACCCCAGGAGGGGTCAGACGTCCTTGACGTCTCGGATGCGCGCGGCTTTGCCCTGGAGGTTCCGCAGGTAGCCCAGGCGCGCGCGGCGCACGACGCCTTGGGAGACCAGCTCAATCCGCTCGATTCGAGGTGAATTCAGCACGAAGACGCGCTCGACCCCGACGCTGAAGCTGACCTTCCGCACGGTGAAAGTGCTGCGGGCGCCGGCCCGGTGGCGCTTGATCACCGTGCCCTTGAAGACCTGCGTGCGCAGCTTGTCGCCCTCGACGATCTTGTAGTGCACGGCGAGGGTGTCACCGACGCGGAAATTCGGCAGATCCGAGCGGAGAGCGCTGTTCTCGTGGGCTTCGATCTTGGGATGAATCATCGACATGGCAGGCTCCGACCGGCTTGGGGGCGGGGATTATGCACGCGCCTGGGTCTCCGTCAATGCTTGAGGGACTTCATCGCCCGGCTTGCGCGAGGCTCGGAAATACACTACTTCGGCGAGCCTATTTTCTGCGGGCCCAGGCCCGCCCTGCGACGACGAAAGAGAGACCGACAATGAACACGCATCCGGGTGTCATCGGGCGCAAGCTCGGCATGACCCAGGTCTTCACCAGCGACGGCACCGTCATTCCGTGCACCGTGGTGGAGGCCCGTCCCGTCGTCGTTGGCAAGCGAACGAAGGAGAAGGACGGCTACGACGCGGTGGTGCTCGGTTTGGCCGAGCGCAAAGACAAGCACACCGCGAAGGCCCAAGCCGGCATGTACAAAAAGGCGAGCGTGAGCCCGAAGCGCTGGCTTCGCGAGCTGCGCTGCGAGGCCGAGTTCGCCGCGGGGCTCGAGCTCGGTGCCGAGGTCAAGCTCGACAGCGTCTTTCAGGAAGGCCAGTTCGTCGACGTGCAGGGCATGAGCCGCGGTCGTGGCTTCACGGGCGTGATGCGTCGCCACAACTTCGCCGGCCAGGTGCAGACCCACGGTACCCACGAGTACAAGCGACACGGCGGATCCATCGGCACGAACATGACTCCGGGTCGCGTGCTCAAAGGCGTGGGCATGCCGGGCCAGCACGGCAACGCGAAGGTCACCGTGCACAACCAGCGCGTGGTGAAGGTCGCTGCGGACGACAGCTTGTTGTTCGTCGAAGGCGGCATCCCGGGCGCGAAGAACTGCCTTGTCTTCGTGCGTGGCGCCGTCAAGCGCGACGGCGGCAACAAGAAGTCGGGCTGACGCGAGTCGCGTGCCACCGAGAGCGGCATGTCGCTTTCGGCGATCACCTGGCTCGACGATCGTGTGGTCGTGCTCGACGACGACCTGCTGGTCGTCGACAAAGCGCGCGGCATCGTCGTGCACGGCGGCGACGAGGCTCGTGGCGATGACCTGGTTAGCCGTCTCGGCGCCTGGCTCCAGGCTCGCGGCCAGCCGGCGTATCTAGGTGTGCATCAGCGCCTCGACAAAGACGCCTCGGGGATCCTGCTCTTCACGCGAAACAAGGGGCTGAACGCGGCAGTTGCCGGCGACATGGAAGGGCACCGCGCACGCCGCACCTACGTGGCTGCGGTCGCGGACTCGGGCTTGGCTCGGGAGGGTGTGCTGGAGCATCGCCTGGTCCACGAAAAGGGCGGCATCACGCGGGTGGTGAGCCGAGGCGGCCAGCACGCCGTCGCTCGCTATCGAGTCATGGAGCGGCGCCAGGGTCGTGCGCTGGTCGAGCTCTCGCCGGAGACGGGGCGAACTCACCAGCTCCGCGCGCAGCTCGCCGCGGTGCGCGCGCCGATTGCGGGCGACCGCCTGTACGGTGGGCCGCGCGCGCCTCGGTTGATGTTGCACGCGCGGGCGCTCGAGCTGCCGTCGCTCGGCCGGCGCTTCGAGTGTCCGGTGCCGGAGTCGCTGTCGAGTTGGCTCGATGGTGGCGACGCGGGCCTGCCTTCTCCGGGCGAGCTCGTGCGCAGGGTCGCGGATGCGCATTGCCTCCGGGCCCCGCTCTTCGAGGTCGCTTCGGCATTCCGGTTGATCAACGGCGCGGGGGACGAGCTGCCCGGAGTGGTCGTCGACCGCTACGGAGACTACTCGGTGCTCGCCGTCTCCAGCGACGAAGCAGCAGAGCGAGCGCAGGAGATCGCCGAGGCTCTGCTCTCGCGTGGCAGCCGGGGCGTCTACTTCAAGCTGCGCGAGCGAGCCGATCAACGCCGCATCGACCGCGACAAGAACGCGCCCCCTCTGCCCATCGCTGGCGAACCCGCAGCGCCCGAGCTGCTGGTGTCCGAAGGCGGCCTGCGGTTCCCGGTGAGGCTCGGGGACGGCCCTTCGACTGGGCTGTTCGTCGATCAGCGTGACAACCGAAATCTGGTGAGCCGCCTCGCCGGCGGCACGCGCACGCTGAACCTGTTCGCCTACACCTGCTCGTTCAGCGTCGCGGCGGCGTGCAGTGGGGCCCGCGAGGTGGTCAGCGTCGACCTCGCGGAGCCGGCCCTCGCCCGCGGCCGCGCGGCCTTCGAGGCGAACGGGCTCGATCCTGCGCAGCATCGCTTCTACCGGGAGGACTGCGTGCAGTGGCTCCGGCGCGCGCGCCGCCGAGGCGAGCGCTACGAGCTGGTGATCTTGGACCCCCCGAGCTTCGGCACGCGCGGCAAGCGCGCGACCTTCGACATCGATCGCGACTACGGCGCCGTGGCTGCGGACGCCTTGGCGCTGCTCTCGCCCGGCGGTCGCCTCCTGGCAGTGACCAACCATCGGAAGACGAGTCGGGAGCGCCTGCGCCGCACATTGCACGAAGCAGGCCGAGCAGCCGGCGTCCGTGTCCGCCAGATGAAGGACCTGCCGACGCCGCTCGATTGCCCTGACGGTCCGGACGGCCCGGAGCCCATGAAGAGCGTTCTGGTCACCCTCGCGTGACCGGTGACGCTGAGGTACGCTTCGAAATATGGTCGCGCACGTAGGCCGCGCGCTGAGCGCGGTGATCGGATTCGTCGGCTGCTCGGTCGTCGCGTGCTCCGCCACGACGTCTGATGACGGCAATGGGGGAGGGTCGGGTTCTGGAGGGGCCAAGGGCGGATCCGGCGGCACGTTCATCGACCCGGACGGCGGCGATTGGCCGGACGGCGGCGGCGCGACGGGCGGCAGCGGCGCGACGGGCGGTGTCGGTGGCAGCGGCGCGACGGGCGGCAGCGGCGGCAGCGGCGGCAGCGGCGCGATGGGCGGCAGCGGCGGCAGCGGCGGCAGCGGCGCGATGGGCGGCAGCGGCGGCAGCGGCGGCAGCGGCGGCGTCGGCGGCAGCGGCGGCGGCAGCGGCGGCAGCGGCGGCAAGTGCGGTCCCGAGACGTGCAACAACAAGGACGACGACTGCAACGGGTCCGTGGACGACGGCCTCTCGCAGTCGTGCAGCACTGCGTGCGGCTCGGGCAGCCAGACCTGCGCGGCGGGCGTTTGGGGAACGTGCAGCGCGCCGCAACCGAAGACCTGCATGAACTACTCGACGTGCAAGAACGAGTCGCAGTGCACCTGCCCCACGGCGCCTGCGGAGACTTGCAACCTCAAGGACGACAACTGCGACAACAACTGCGACGACTTTGCGAATTGTCGCGTCGGCGTGCACCGCTCGTCCAAAGCGGGCCAGCACTTCTACACGACCAACCTCACCGAGGCCGGCTGCTGCGGGTTCACCGTCGAGTACCAGAACTTCTACTATCTCTACGTCGCGTCGACTGCCGGGCTCGTGCCCTTTCACCGTTGCTTGCTGGCAAACGGCAAGCGATTCTACACGCCGAGCGCGAGCTGCGAGGGCGCGGCGGGCAGCACGCTCGAGGGCGTCATGGGCTACCTGGCCCCGAGCGCGGTTTGCGGTGCGGTGCCCCTGTATCGCACCAGTCACCCCACGAGCAGCCACTTCTATACGACGAGCCTGGCCGAGAAGAACAACGCTGTCAGCGCGCTCGGTTACAAGGACGAGGGAATCACGGGCTACGTCTGGTCCACGCCGTGAAAGGGCGCAGGAACCCGTACGCGCGCCCCGACGCGCGGACCCTCGAGGCGAAGGCGAGGGGATACCCCGCGCGCAGCGTGTTCAAACTCGAAGAGATCGACCGCCGAGTGCGCCTGCTCGCCCCGGGACAGAGCGTGCTCGACCTGGGTTCGGCGCCCGGCAGCTGGACGCTGTACGCGGCGCAGAAGGTTGGTCCCCGGGGGCGCGTGCTGGCCGTCGACCTCTCGCCCATCGACCAGGTGTTTCCCGACAACGTCAGCGTGATCCGCGGCGACGCTCTCGATCTCGCGAACGAAGATCTCGCGAAGTTTGCTCCCTACGACGTGGTGTTGAGCGACATGGCGCCGAACACCAGCGGCACCAAGGCACGCGATCAGACGCTCTCCTTCGAGCTGTTCATGCGTGCCCTCGAGGTCGCCGTCGCGCTCGGCAAGCCGGGCAGCGCGTTCGTCGGCAAGCTGTTCATGAGCAGCGATTTTCAGGCTGCGCGTGCCGCGCTGAAGGCCGCCTACCAGAAGGAGCAGACCATCCGTCCGTCGGGGACGCGCTCGGTGAGTTCCGAGGTGTTCTTGGTGGGCAGCAAGCTCGAGCGATCGCCGTAGAGGCAGCGCGATCAGGGCGGCATCCCGCTTCGGATCTCGGCTCAGTCCTGACACGGCGCCCCGCGCTGAGCTAGAGTCGCCACCTTCCGGTCCGCGGGCGCTCCGCTGCATGCCCTGGCCGGGGACTCCGTCTTACCCACTCTACCGGGAGCGATACCTTGAACCGACGACCTCTGCGCCTACTGATCATCGCCGTGCTGACTTCCCTGGTGGCGCTCGTGGCGTACGCGGGACCCCCTTGTGCGGATGGGACCGTGCCCAACGGGAAGGGCCAGTGCGTGGCGCCACCGACGTGCCCCGCCGGCAAGGTCCTGGTCGTCGGCAAGTGCTTCGACGCGTGTCCGAAGGGCACAGCGCACGACAACACGGGCAAGTGCACGCTGTGCACGGACGGGTACACGAAGCACCCGAAGACCGGCGCCTGCGTGCCGCCGGTGACGTGCCCCGCCGGCAAGGTCCTGGTCGTCGGCAAGTGCTTCGACGCGTGTCCGAAGGGCACAGCGCACGACAACACGGGCAAGTGCACGCTGTGCACGGACGGGTACACGAAGCACCCGAAGACCGGCGCCTGCGTGCCGCCGGTGACGTGCCCCGCCGGCAAGGTTCTGATCATCGACAAGTGCTTCGACGCGTGTCCGAAGGGCACAGCGCACGACAACACGGGCAGGTGCACGCTGTGCACGGACGGGTACACGAAGCACCCGAAGACCGGCGCCTGCGTGCCGCCGGTGACGTGCCCCGCCGGCAAGGTCCTGGTCATCGACAAATGCCTCGACGCGTGTCCGAAGGGCACTGCGTACGACAACTCGGGCAAGTGCCGGGTGTGCACGGACGGGTATACGAAGCACCCGAACACCGGCGCCTGCGTGCCGCCGGGCAAGTGAAGACACCCCTAGGGTGCATCCTGCCCCCCAATGGCAGACCACCTGGCGAACGTGGCGGAGACGCGGGCCTTGCGCCGCATGCTGCGGCGGATCGCCGCTGACGAACTGCGCCACGCCGAGCTGGCGTGCCGAGTCCTCGCGTTTTGCGTGGCCCGGGACCCGGGGGTGCTGCCAGCGTTGCAGCAGGCCTTTGCCGGGTTGATCTACAAGTTGCCAAGCCTCGAGGCCGAATCGAGCAGCAGGCTCGAGCGTTTCGGCGTGCCCAGCACGCCGACCCTGCGCGCCCTGGCGCGCCGCTGCTGCGAGGACATCGTTGGTCCTTGTCTGGGAGCTCTCGTGCTGAGGTCCGCAGCCTGAGCCAGAGTGGGCGCGGCGCTTGCGATGATCGGCAAGTCGACGGCACACTTGACCCCGTGGGCGAGCTCGAGACCGGAGTCCTTCCAACGAGCAAGGCGTTCCATGAGACGCTGCACCTGCTACGCGCTCTACGAGAACACCTGCCAGCGCAGGCCGAGGAGTTTCAGCCGACCGGGCGAGAAGTAGGGGTCGCGTTCATCGAGAGCACCGAGGCCGCGATCGGAGCCACGTTGCCGAATGACATTTGGGCGACGGCAGTGCTTCGCATTCCCGCCTTGTTGCGCGCCACGGGATTGAGCGTGGCAAAGATCGCGAATGTGGTGCGAGATTGCGCCGGATCCTTCGGGGCGCCTCGCGGGTGGATCGCCGTGGCGTCGTTCGGCGAGCACTCGATGCAGGACGACGCTCCGCCAGCGTTCTGGGGAGTGGACTCCCTGCTCTGCGTTGCAGAAGGAACTCACGATCGGACGACGGATGTCGCGGTACGCACGCGAGACAGCACCGAGACCACTTCACCGGAAATGCTCTCCGCCTTCCTGGAGCGACGCCTCTCGCGCCGCTACTCCACCCACGGAATCCACTGGCTGGAGGCCCTCGCCGCGGCGCAGGCCGATACCAGGCCAATTGCCGACGACTTCTTGGTCAGAGTCGTCGATGACCGCCCACCGCCCCCCGGACCGAAGGTCATGGTACGCCACCCCAAGTTCGGACTCGGGACCATTGAGCGCACCGTCGAAGGTGACAAGGTCGAAGTGATGTTCCCGGAGGTTGGGACCAAGACGGTGCTCCGATCCTTCTTGAAGGACCCGTAGCTGCCCCGCGAGGGCGCCGATCCCCGCGGCGACGAGCCGCCAGACCGACGCCGCGGCCTCAGCTCGACGTGTCGGTGTGGCTCGACCAAGTCGCCTCGACTCGGGTCAGGTCCTGCGAGAACGACAGCTTCGGGTGGTGGAGCTCGTAGATCACGGTGCCCTGGATCTCGGGCGCCCGGCGAGATCCCAGGGCGAATCGGGCGCAGACTGCTGCTGCCAGAGCCGCCGCGCCAAGCTCCGCCGTTCCAAGAGCACACCAGCGCGGCTCGGGGCCGGGTAGCGCAGCCGGACGAGAGTCCACTCACCGGGAGGCGCGCTCCAGCGCCTCTTGTCGGAACCCCAGTGAAACAGCGCCGGGCCGGATGGCAGCCACGGCCGCCACCGCGCCGCTCTCATCGAGCCCCCAGCTCGCCGGAGCGGGGCCCTCCACCGGCGCCCCGAACACGCCGCCTACCACGGCGATCTGAGACCCCCGCAGTTCGTCGACCAGGGCAGCCAGCAGGTCGGGGATCTCGTCGACCACCGCGTCGGGCGCGACGTCGTCGGCCGCGAGCAGCTCCTCCCCCATCGCCGCGCGCAGAATGTTCTCCTGCGCGTGGCTCCACGGCCGGGTGGCGTCCGCGACCAGCTCCTCGATGGTGGCCGCATCGCCCAGGCCCAGGGAGTACCGCACCTGCGCCATCGGCAGGACGGGCGGGATCGGCATTGGGTTTTGCTCCGCGTCGAATCGCACGGGCGCCCACGCGTGGACCGGAGCGTCGCCAAAAAGCACCAGGGCCGCCGCCAGAGCGCCGCCGACGCGGGCCACGTGCACGGGGTGCTCGCCTGCCGGCACGTCGCGGTCCAGTGACATCACCGTCCGGTCGCGGTGCGCCGAGTCCAGGGGGTCGAAGGTACACAGGCGGTCCTGCCTGACACGAAGGTGGCCGACTGCGCTGACCTCCGCTGCCGGTCGGAGGGCGAAGCGGCCGGGGGCGACGGTGACCAGGAACGGCCCCGCGCCTTCGAACAGAGCCGCGTAGTCGGTGGCCTCATAGCCCGCCTGGCGCTGCGCCGCTGCTCCGGCGTCCCCGTCCGCGAGCGCGCTGGGGCTCGCGCCAAGGCGCGCTGCCGGGGGGCCGCTCCCGCTCCGCTCCGCTCCGCGACCAGGATGCCGAGCTCCTCGGCGGCCGACACGAGCTCGGGCGGCCACTGGCGCTCGAGCGCATCAGGCTCCGAGGCCACCTCGGGCCACAGCCGACCGGCGCGCTGCACGTCGGACTCGATCTGCATCGCGTCGGCGCGTAGCTCGCGGAGGAGGACCAGGTGGCGGAGGATCGCTTCCAGATCTTCGAAGCTGCCTTTGGAATGCGTGCTCATCGTTGGGGATCCATGGCTGCGACGGCAAGACGGCATTGCACGCGACCCGTGCCAGGGCGTCCACGCCGGTGTGCAGGCGCTCACGCGGTGCAGCCGCGGGCCTGCAATCCCTGCCGGCGCAGGCCGACCTCGGGCGGCCACACGACGCTGCCGCCGAGGAACCGGAGCGGGCCCTTGCTGCCGGGGAAGAACTCGTGTCGTGCGTCGTATCACGCACCCATGATCCATCGACAAACTCTGGTTTCCATTTCGGCGGCGTGCATTCTCTGCGTCTTTGGCTGCAGTAAGCTGGACGCCACCTCGTCCTCCTCGGCAACATCCGCCACGGTTCGCGCGGCTGCGGAGGCGCCCCCCGCTGCGACGGCGACCGCCAAGCCGGAGGTCAAGACCACCGACCTGACGCCCGGAGCGATCAAGCAGAGCTTCAGCGCGCTGATGGGCAAGCAAGTGGCCGGCGAGGGCGTCATGTACCACTTCGAATCTGTCACGCTCAACGGCGAGAAGCAGCACAACGCCTACGTTGCCGACGACGAAAACAAGACCAACTCCATCCAGTGCATGCTGAAGGAGCCGACCCAGATCAAGGCCAAGACCAAGGTGACGTTCAAGGGCACCCTGCGCACCGCGAATTGGATCGTCTCCTGCGAGATCGCGGAGAAGAAGTGAGCGCGCCCAGCGTCGGAGCCAACTTCCCCGTTTCGGGGCCATGCTCCCGCGCCGTGTTTGACGGGCAGGTGGCAGCCAGCTACCGCGGTGCGATGGTTGTTCGCGCAGCCCTGATCGTGCTCGTGGCCTCCGCCCCCATGGCCTGTAGCAAGGCCGATGGCGCGCCGACCGCCACCACCGAGCGTTCCGCCTCGACGCAGGCGCTGTCGGCGCCGATCTCCGTTCCGTTCGCGCAGTGCCCCGTCACCATTCCGAGCGATTCGGAGGTGGTGGACGCGAGCAAGGGAGGCTTCACCGTCAAGGTGAAGGGAGGCCGTGCGATGACCGATCCCAGCGTGCTCGTCGTGAACGGGATCGTGAGCATCTACGACAAGTCGATCGAGCCCTCCGCCGAGAACCTTCGATTCACTGTCGACGAGAAACTCCCCGACGACGGCTACGCGCTCGAAGGAGACTTCGACAGGCAGGGAAGGAAGTACTACTTCGTCGATCGCAGCATTCCTTGCGCACCGAAGGCCTGGCTCAGCTGCCGCATCATCACGATCCACAGGAAGAGTGCCGAGTACGCGTCGCGGGTATGCAGCAACCTCGTTGCGCCCAAGTAGGCGCCGTGGGCCAGGCGGGTCCTGTGACAGCTCGACCGTCTCGCGCTGAACCCGCGCCGTCGGACTCGAGCTCGCGTCGCAGCTCACCTCCGAACCCGAAAATTCTCCCCGCGTGCTCCGCGTGCTCCGCGTGCTTCGCGTCTCTCGGTCCAGCGCCTCGCGTCAGAACGCGTTGATGCCCGTGAACGCCTTGCCCAGGACCAAGGTGTGGATCTCGTGCGTGCCTTCGTAGGTGTAGACGCTCTCGAGGTTGAGCATGTGGCGGATGGCGGGGTACTCGAGCAGGATGCCGTTGCCGCCCAGGATGCCGCGGCAGGCGCGGGCGACCTGGAGGGCCACGCGCACGTTGTTGCGCTTGCAGAGCGAGACCTGCTCAGGGCGGATCTTGCCGTGCTTCTGCTTCATGCGGCCGAAGTGCAGGGCCATGATGTCGCCTTTGACGATCTCGCTGCCCATCTCGGCGAACTGCTCTTGGATGAGCTGCTTCGAGGCGATCGGAACGCCGAACTGCACGCGGTTGCGCGCGTAGTCCACCGTCGAGTCGAAGCAGGCCTTGGCGGCGCCGAGGGCGCCCCAGGCGATGCCGAAGCGCGCCTGGGTGAGGCAGCCGAGCGGGGCCTTGAGCGATACGCCGTTCGGTAGCATCGCGTCTTCGGCGACGCGGCACTCGTCGAGCACGATCTCGCCGGTGGAGCTGGCGCGAAGGCTCATCTTGCCGTGGATGGTCGGCGTCTCGAAGCCCTTGGTGCCGCGCTCCACGATGAATCCCCGGATCGACTCGGCGCCGCCGTCGTCCACCTTGGCCCACACCACCGCGAGGTGCGACAGCGGCGAGTTGGTGATCCACATCTTGGTGCCGCTGATCACCCAGCCAGTGCCGTCGCGTCGCGCGCGGGTGGTCATCGATCCCGGATCCGAGCCGCTGTCCGGCTCGGTCAAGCCGAAGCAGCCGATCAACTCGCCCTTGGCCATCTTCGGTAAGTACTTCTGTTTCTGCGCCTCGTTGCCGTAGGCCCAGATCGAGTACATCGCGAGGGAGCCCTGCACACTGGCGAAGCTGCGCAGACCGCTGTCGCCGTACTCGAGCTCCTGCAAGATGAGGCCGTACTGGACGGGGCTCATGCCGGCGCAGCCGTAGCCCTCCAGGCCCGCCCCGAGCAGGCCCATCTCCGCGATCTCGGGGATCAGGTCCATGGGGAACTGCTCGTCCTCGAAGAGCTGCGCCGCGCGCGGCAGGTACCGCTCGCGCACGAAGCGGCGTACGGCGTCGCGCACCATGATCTCGTCCTCGCTGAGGTGGGCGTCGAGGGCGCTGAGGACATCCAGGGGCATCGGGTCGGTGGCCATGCGCGGCGGTTTATCACGGCATCCGGGCGAGGGGAGCCCCCGCCGGAAAGTGGGCCAATTGCCGTCGGGGACGCTAGCGACGGGGGGTGATCATGGGTTTTGGCCGCCGCTTCGCCACGCTCGCGCTGGCCCTGCTCGGGCTGTCGTTCGCGAGCTGCCTCGTGGGGGACGAGCTCGGACCGCCGCGCCGCCTACGCCGGCCATCGGCCCACGCGCGGGTTTTGGTGCAAGACGCTGCGGCCCGCGTTCGAGCCGAGCCAGCGCCGATCGTCGAGGAGCCGACCCAGCCGGAGACGGAGCCGGCGAGCTATCAGACCGGCGACGTGCTCGCGGGTGGTTCGGAGGCGGAGGGTCCCGGGGACGCCCCGATAGCGGACTCCGAAACGTCCGTTGACTCCGAGCTTGCGCTGGCCGCGACCGCCAAGGAGACCTTCGTCTACGCGTCCCCGAGCTGGCGCGCGAAGAAGATCGGATACCTCCGGGGTGGCGGCGTGGTTCAGCGTTCTCCGGAGCCGGTAGGCAACGTCGGCTGCGCCGGTGGCTGGTATCGCATCGCGCCGCAGGGCTTCGTCTGCGTGGGAAAGAACGCGACCTTGGACGTCACGCATCCGTTGGTTACGGCATCGCGCCGGCGTCCGGATCGCCAGAACTCCATGCCCTACGCCTACGGCATGTCCGCATTTCCGTCGCCGCCGCTGTACACCAAGGTGCCCAGCCCTGCCGAGCAGCGGCGCGTCGAGCAGGACCTGGTTCACCACGCTCGCAAGACGCCCGATCCGGCCTGGGACGACGTTCCCTTCGAGGCCATCCCGGAGATGATCGGCGAGGGTCGTCAGGTGATGAACTGGAACGGCGTACGGCACTCGCCGGGCAGCCTGTATATCGGCCGCGCCGTGCCCAAGAGCGGGTTCGCGTTCTTGGACTTCTTCGAGCACGAGGGGCGCAGGTTCGGGCTCAGCGTGGATCTCGACGTGATCCCCCTCGACCGCATGCGTCGCGTCGCTCCGAGCGCGTTCCGCGGGCTGTCGCTGGACGCCGAAACCACGCTGCCGGTGGTGTTCGTAATGTCCAAAGGGGCGCACCTCTATTCGGGGGATCCGCGGACGACCGGCCTCGCGTCGCTGCGACCGCTGGCCTTTCGAGAAGTCTTGCCGGTCACGGCGATCCGCGTTCGTCGCAATGGAGTCGGCTACGCTCAGACCACCGGCGGGGACTGGCTCAAAGAGGAGTCACTCGTCCGCGTCGAGCCCATGCGCCAACGACCGGGGTGGGCAACCGATGGGCGCACCTGGGTCGATGTGTCGATCTTGAGGCAGACCCTGGTGGCCTACGAGGGGCAGAAGCCGGCCTACGTGACCTTGGTGTCCACGGGAGCGGATGGCCTCGGCGATCCGAAGGAGACGCACTCGACTCCCCGCGGGCAGTTTCTAATCCATACGAAACACGTGACGGCGACCATGAGCGGCGACGAGATCGGCGACCAGTTCGATCTTCGCGACGTGCCCTACGTGCAGTACTTCCAGGAAGGGTACGCTTTCCACGCGGCCTACTGGCACGACTCCTTCGGGCGACCGAAGAGCCACGGGTGCGTGAACCTCTCACCCGGTGATGCGCGCTGGTTGTTCCACTGGACCGATCCGCCCGTGCCTCGCGGCTGGCACGGCGCCATGAGTCTCCGGCAAGGCACGCTGGTTCACATCCATCCGTGATGCTGTCTCTCGGTGGTGCCAGCAGCCTGACGCTGGCATCACCGTCGATGCCGGTACCGCGAAGTGCGGAAACACCACCTGTGGTTCGGGGTTTTCGTGCTGCAAGAACCAGTACTGCCATCCGGGTGCGTGCCGGAGTTGTTGCCAGACGTAGTGTGGGGTCAGCCGAGCGAACGCAGCGCGTACTCGTGAAGCGGATCCGCGCCGGCGTTCAGGCGTTCGAAGACGTGCTCGACGGGTCGCAGTTCGCGGCCCGTCGACAGCACGAGCCGGTAGCTCGACGGGCCGAGATCCAGGCCGTCGCGTCGGGACCACTCGCCGGGGGTCTCGCGGCGCAGCGTCTCGCCCAGATAGGCACCGATGAGCACGGTCGCGCGGCGGGACCATCGCGCGTCGGGCTGGGGAGGGGCCGCTCGTGGGCAGATTCGCTCGAGGTGCTCGTCGATGGCGAGCAGGCTGGCGACAGAGCCGTCGAGGCGGTGCCCCGATCGCCCGGCACAGAGGACCGAGATCACCGATTGCTCCAGGGCCTTCGCGTAGTGGGGCAACCGGGATGGCGCGGGCCATTGCGCCGGATCCCAGGGGCAGATAGGCGTCACCGCGGGCAGATGAGCCGCCAGCGAGTGCAGGTTGCCCTCGAGCTCGGCCACGGCGGCGGCCGCGGCGAGATCGCTCTTGCCCGCGAGCGACTCGGCGACCAGCGAGCAGGGACGCCAGACCCCAGTCGAGCCCATGATTTCCCTCGAGACCGGGTCACTCGTCGGTCCCTGCCAATGGCCGTCCACGCTCATGCGCAGCGTCTCGCCCACGTAGGCGCCCAGCAGGAGCGCCAGCGGGTGTGTGGCTCGCACGCCGGACGCGCCCCGCGCCAAGAGCGCGAGCAGGTCCGCGACGCGTCGGAGGCTCCACGGGGTTTGGTCATAGGGGGCCAGGTCGCGGGAGACCGGCGCGACGGTCAGGAAGCTCGCTGCCACCGCCGCCAGCGCTGGAGGTTCGTGGCGGGCCGCCGTGGAGATCTGTTCGAAGGTGTCAGCCGCTAGCTGCGCGAAGGTCTCCCAGACTCGATGCCAGTCTCCATCGCACACCGCGAGTTCGAGCGGTCCCCACAGGATCGACGCCTCGAGATCGGCGTTGATCGCCGGTGCGTGGATCGAATGAGGCGCTGAACTCAGATCGAACAAGCGCTCGCCGTAAGCGTCGAGGCTCTTCTGCAGCGCCGCCGCTTCTTTGGGGCAATTGGCCTTCAACCATCCGGTCGCTCGCTTCACGTCGTTGGGTCGGCCGAGGCGCGCGGCAGCCATGGCCAGCGCCGCGTGTCCGTCGGCGCTCGGCTCGCTCTCGATGGATCGCTCGGCCAAGCTCAGGGCGCGCGTCGGATCGCCGGCGTGGGCTTCGGCGCAGGCGCGCAGAGCCAGCAGGAGCCCCTCGTGGGGACCCCCGTCTCCGACCAGCTCGCGCAGGGCCATCGAGGCGCGCGCGACCAGCTCCGGATCAGCGGTTCGTCGGGCGCGTCTCAGCGCGGCCCAGGCGTAGGTCAGGCTGATGGTGGGCTGAGTCGGATCATCCTCGTGGGCGAGCACTGCTTGCTCCAGGCCCAGCTCGATCTCGTCGAGCTCGATGGCCAGGCGCGCGACCCCGGCTCGCACCGTCGGGTCCAGTAGTGGAGCGTGTCCGAGGCGCCGCGCCAGCGCGAGCGCTTCCAACGTCTGCCCCTGACGCGCCAGCGCTCGGGCTCTGAGCAGCGCGTGGTCCGGCTCGTCGGCGTCCGAGCGGCCCGACAAAGCCTCGAGGGCTGCGTCGGCTCGTCCCGCGTCGAGCAACGTGGCGATTTCGAACAGACTGGCGCGGGCCTCGACCTTCGCCGGCCCTCCGCTGCCGACCAACGGTTCCGTGTGGCATCGGGCGTCGGGTCGCGCGAACGCAGGTGAGTTCGCCTGCGGCTTACGGGTGAGCTGGATGCGTTCTTCGAGACCGGTCGGTGACGAATATCTCGCGTCGGGGTTCGGCTGCGACCGCTTGGAGTGGACCTTGCGTTCGTGCAGCTCCAGCGTCAGGTCGTTGGGTCGGTGTGCCGGCGTCATCCGGTCTGGTCGCGCTGCGGGCGTCACCCGGTCCGGTTGGGCTGCGGGCGTCATCCGGTCCGGTCGCGCTGCGGGCGTCATCCGGTCCGGTCGCGGTGCGGATCGCGGCGCCGGCTGCTCGTCACTGAGTGGAGGTGGCGGCACCGAGCCGGGAACTTCGAGATCAGGGATCGGATCCGATGCCCGAGCTACCGCCAGATCCGGAAGGCGTCCGGCGCGGGGAAACTCGGGCGCCACGAGGTGCTTGCGATCTTCGGCGGTGACGCGTCCCGAGAACGCCAGCTCGACCTCGGCGCCCGGAGGCTGACTGGTCATCTTCGCCGGGGGAGGGCGCGAGCTTCGCGGCGGGTGCGAGGTTCGCTCCAGCGTTCCGCTCCGCGCGAGCGCGAGCAGCGCCTCGGCCTCGGGGAATTCGTGCGTCTCGTTGAGGACTCGGACCAAACGCTCGACCAAGCCGTCCTGGTCCAGCGTGCCGCGCAAGTACAGCAGGCGCGACGCCAGGTACGTCGTGGCGTGCCGAAAGAAGTAGTTGTCGCCCAGTTGCGCGAGCAGGTGCTGTGCCTCCTCGAGCTCTCCTTCGTCGAGCTTGCGATCGATGATGGATAGCCGCGGGTGGTCGAGGGGGCTTCGGCCCATGAACCGCGGAGTCTACAGGACAGAAGGCGCTCGGCCCAAGCCCCAGCTAGAGGCCCTTGGCGCAGCGAAAACCGATGGCCGGGTGGCGGCGGTCGGGTTCGGCGGCGAAGCGGAAGCTCGGGTGCAACCACTCTTCGCGGGCGCCGTTCCACGCGCCCCCGCGCAGCACTCGCTTCTCGCCGCTAGCCGGGCCGCTGGGGTTCTTGGCCTCGGTTGCGGCGTAGTTGCCTTCGAAATCCGCGACCCACTCCCACACGTTGCCGACCACGTCGCGTGGGCCGAAGCGCGAATTGCCCGCCGGGAACTTCCCGACCGGCGAGGTGCCCGAGTAGCCGTCGCTCTCTTTCTCGAAGAGCACCAGCACGCCGACGTCGGCACGCTTCGACCACTTCAGACACTCGGCGTCGCAGGCGTTGAGGTGCGCCACCGTCGGTTTCTCGTCGCCCCACGGGAACACACGCCCGTCGGGGCCGCGCGTGGCGTACTCCCACTCGGCCTCTGTCGGCAAACGCCTATCCGTCTTGCGACAGTAAGTCTCCGCGTCCCGCCACGAGACGCAGTTCATGGGATGATCGCCGCGGTCGCTGGCCTCGACGTTGCACAGCGGCATGAAGGCCTTCTCTTCGGCCGCCTTCATGCCGGCGTAGTCCACTTCGGGCTTCAGACGCCGGCAAGCGCCCGACTGGCTGCACTCGAGGTAGGCGGCGACGGTGACTTCGGTCGCGTCCATGCAGAAAGCGTCGAGCGTGACGTTGTGAGCGGGCTTCTGGTTGTCCGCCGCTGCCGAGTCGTCGGTGCCCATGTAGAACTGTCCGGCAGGGATCGTGAACATGCCGTCGGGACACTTGGCGGCGGGGGCTGCCGACTCGGCGCTCCCCAGCGGGGCCGCGACGCTGGCTGCCGACGCGGCGGATGAGGAAGGAGGCCCGGCGGGATCTGAGTTCGGTCCCGAGCCCCTCAGCGCGAAGAACGCACCGGCGGCGATGGCCGCGGCGCAGATCCCAGCGATGGCAAGCGCCAGCCCTTTGCGGCTCGGTGCGGCGGACCGCGGCGTCATGGTCGCGGCGTCGACGGTGACCGCGGCACGCGGGGCCTCGGTCCCCGCGGGTCGCACGGGCGTGATGGCCGAACGCAGTGAATCGGGCATCACCATTGTCGCGTTGAGGGCCTCCGCGGCGGTGGCCCGGCTGCCGCCCGCGGCCAGCTCGAACGCAGCCCAGAACTCGGCCGCGCGGGCGTAGCGCGCGGCGGGCTGTACCGACAGCGCCTTGCGCAGCACCTGCTCGACGGCGTCGCCGAGCTCGATCCCGAAGGATCGCGGCGTCGGCCGCGTCTCGGGATTGCCTGCGGCGAAGGCCAGCTGGACGACGTCGTCCCCGTCCAGCGCGGGTCGACCCGAGAGCATCTCGACGGCCACCAGGGCCAGGGCGAACACGTCGGTCCACGGCCCGGTGGCGCCGTAGGTTCGGCTGAACTGCTCGGGGGCGCCGTACTGGGGGGTGAACGACGTGACGTTCGTCCCCGTCTTGGCCATTGCGGCCTTCATCTGGGTGTTGTCGGTGATCAGCTTGGCCACGCCGAAGTCGAGCACCTTGATGGTGACGACGCCGTGCCGGGGTTCTTCGCCCAACACGAAGATGTTCGGCGGCTTGACGTCTCGGTGCGCGATGCCCTGGCTGTGGGCGACGTCGAGGGCTGCCGCGACCGGGCCGAGCAGCCTCAACACCTCTCCCATGGTGAAGCGCGAGCGTCCCGCCGTGGACTCCGTCACGATCAGGTCTTCGAGGGATCGGCCCTCGAGCCACTCGAGCACCATGAAGGGCATCCAGCGGCCTTCGGGCGTGGTGTAGGTCCCGACGTCACGCGCCTGGACGATCGCCGCGGTCTGGCTCGAGAGCTGGGTGAGCAGCCGACCTTCCTCGATGAACGCCCTTTGCATCTCGTCGCGTTGGTCGACGTGAACGCTGGACAGCTCGCTGAAGAACTTGATGGCGACCGGCTGCTTCCAGATCACGTGCTCGGCCCGGTACACGATGGCGAAGCCGCCCTCGCCCACCGCGCGCTCGATCAGGTACTTGCCATCGATGGTCAGACCGGCAATTCCAAGGGAGTCGCGGACGCGGGAACTCGGGGCCGTCATGTCGTCACCTTAGCTGGGTTCGAGAGCGCCGAGCAGCGCGCCGCGCTCGGCGAGATCGGCGAGCAAGGCCGCCGTGCCTCGCACGCCCTCGTCGTCGAGGACCACGCCCAGTTGGTCGCAGGCGCCGACAATGGCGCTCTCGAGCGGCGTTTCTGCGATCAGCCGCTCGAGGATGGCCGCAGCCAGCGGGCTCAATTCGAGGTAGCGCACCTCGTGCTCGGGGCTGCGGTACACGAAGAGGGCCGTCGCCTCTGCTGCGGGCGGAGTTCGGTCGGCGAGCGCGTCGCTCAGGCGGTGCACCGCGTAGTCATAGCGCATGAGGCGAGTCGCCTCGATGAAGCGGACGGCGGAGGCGAGCGCGAGCTCGCCCGGTTCGCGCGTGGGCAGACGCGCGCGCTCGGAGGCCACCACGATCTGCACTGCCTCGTGCCGCGCGAGGTCCATGGCCCAGGCCGGCACGCGGGGATCGATTGCCCACAGCGGAGCGCAGAAGTCCAGGAACTCGGTGGTGACGTCGCGCAGGTAGCGCGAGCGCGGACCGGCCTCGCGCAGGTAGCGAGCGAAGCACTCGTCGAAGACCTCGCCCAAGCGCTCCATCGTCCGTGGGATGGCGCTCCGGAGGGCTTCGCGGAGCGTCGAGCGGATCAACCCGCGATAGACGAACAGCCGCTCGACGCCCTCTTCCAGCATGGCTCGTGCGTCGTCATCGCTCACCTGACTCTCGGTGAGCCAGGCGCGCACGGCTTCCGGGTCGTCCGCGGCGATCTCCGGGCCGAACGCCAGCTTGGCCATGGCGACCTCAAGCGCTTCGGGCAAGCGGTGCCTCCTTGCGGCGCGCAAGCGCGCGGTTGTAAGCCTCGGTGAGCCGGCGCACTTCCGCGAGCAGCTCAGACAGCTCGGGAACCTGATGATCACGTTCGAGCAGGACGGGCATTGGACCGGTCCGCTCCAGCGTCCACTCGAGCAAATCGACCACCGGGTCGACCACGGGCGCTCCGTGGGTGTCCAGGATCAAGCCGGAGTCGGTCTTGGTATGGCCGGCGACGTGGATCTGTCGCACGCGACCGAGGGGCAGCGCCGCGATGAAAGCTCGCGGATCGAAGCCGTGGTTCTGGGAGTTGACCCACACGTTGTTGACGTCCAGGAGCAGGCTCGCGTCGGCGCGCTCGACGACCTCAGTGATGAAATCGGCCTCGGGGATCTCGCGCCGGCCTGGGTGCGCGTACCAGGTGATATTCTCCACCAACATCGGGAGTCCCAGCACGTCGCGCGCGCGGCGAACCCGCTCGGCGGCGCGAATCGCGTTCGCGCTGCTCTGCTTCAGCGGGATGAGCTCGTGCAACATGAGCGGGCCTGCGCTCGAGAGGCATAGGTGATCGCTGTGCCACGGCGTGCCGAGGCGCTGGGTTTCCGTTCGGAGTTCGGTCAGGTAGTCCATCGGCGCGGGATCGCTCGCGCCGACGGAGAGCGACAGGCCGTGGGTCACCACCGGCGTGCGCTCGGCGATGCGAGCGAGCGCGTCCGGGTAGTAGCCGCCGCGGTGCATGTAGTTCTCGGGACAGACCTCCCAGAATGCGACGTCCAATTCTGGTCCGTCGAGCACCGCCTCGAGGAATTCCCAGCGCAGGCCGAGCCCTACTCCGTCCAGTTCACGCCCCTCGCGCGACATGCGGCCCCGGTTCAGCCGCAGGTCCCAGCGCCGCAGGCGGCTTTGGCTCCGGCAGCCTTCTTTGGGGTGACCTTCTTGGGGGTGACCTTCTTCACCACCGGAGCGGGGGGAGGGGCGACCGTCGCGGCGCCCGCAGGATCCGTGGGATTGGCGTCCGCAGTTCCCGCCGCGGGTGGGTCCGCGGTCGCGTCCGTGGCCGGGGTGGGGGTGGCTTGGTCTTCAGCTGCGGCTGCTTCGGGCGCCGACTCGGACGCCGCCGGGATTTCTCGCCCAGCGACGGGTGCTTCCGCGGGTGCGTTCGTGCCACCGCAGGCCGCGGTGCTGAGAGCGGCGAGAGTGGCTGCAATGGTGGCGAAGCTGAGCTTGTGGGGCATGTCCGGGGACCTCCTATGTACGATTCTGGACCAATAGTCGCCCAGATAGCTACGTCCAGGCGCGCGGATGGTTTCGGATCGGGACAAACCCGCTTCAGTCCACCCTATCTTTCGGAGCCGGCAGCGCCTTCGGCGCCGGTGCGTTCACGGCCGCCTGTATGGCCTTCACGCGCTTGCCGACCAGGCCGCCGAGTCGCAGGAGGACCCCGAATCCGCCGTGCAGCTGGCGCTCGATCAGCGCTTCGCCGAACGCGCGCAGGTTGTCGTCCGCGGGCATCCACCATGGGTCCGGCTTGCTCGATGTGTCCACGAACACCGTGCGTGGGCGCGTGAAGGTCAGGTAGGCGTGACGGCTCGACGCAATGCCAGGTCCGGTGTCCTTGACTCCCGTCCACGGGGTCTCGGGCAGGATGCCGGTGATCGAGTGGTTGTTCACCAGGGCCACGCCGACCGAGAGGCGCCGCGCGAGGGCGGCTCCGCGCGCGATGTCCCGCGTCCAGACCGAGCCGTTGAGGCCGTAGCTCGAGTCGTTGGCGAGCTTCAACGCTTCTTCGGCGTCCTCGACGCGCATCACGGCCAGCACCGGACCGAAGGTCTCCTCGCGCATCACCGTCATCTCGTGCGTGCAGCGGTCGAGCACGGTGGGGCGATACCCGAAGCCCTTGCCCGTCGGTTCGCCGCCGCACACCACCCTAGCGCCGCGCTCCTTCGCGTCGCTCACGTGGCGCTCGACGATGCGCAGTTGCGGCTCGTTCTGCAGCGGTCCGAGATCGCTCGCCGCGGTCTGCGGCGAGACGCGCAGCGAGGCCACGAAGCGTCCCAGCTTCTCGATGAAGGCATCGGCGATGGACGCTTCGACGTAGACCCGCTCGATACCCGAGCAGTTCTGCCCCGAGTTGTGCATTCCCCACTGGGCGATGCCCGCGACGGTGCGATCCAGATCGCAGTCCGCCAGCACGATGGCGGCGTCCTTGCCTCCCAGCTCCACCGAGTACGGCATCAGTCTCTCAGCGGCGCGCACCGCGACGCGCTTGCCGGTCGTGACCGAGCCGGTGAAGACGATGGCGTCGATGGGAGCATCGAGCAGCGCCTGGCCGACGTCCCCGGCGCCCTGCACCAGGCCGACCAAGTTCTTGGGCAACACGTCGCCGGCGACCTTGGCGAGCCAGGCCCCGGTGCGCGGCGTCTGCTCGCTGGGCTTGAGCACGACGGCGTTGCCGCTCAAGAGCGCGGGGACCAGCGCCTTCATGAAGTTGCCGAGGGGGTAGTTCCAAGGAGCGATGATGCCGACGACTCCTCGCGGCAGCAGCTCGACGACGGCCTTCTTGCCCGGATAGTCCAGGGCGGAGATTCTTGATCTTCTCGGGGGTGAGGGCCTTCTTGCCCGCGCGAATTGCTTGCTTGAAGAACTCGACGGCGCCCGCGAGCTCGCTCATCAGGCACTCGGTCTCGCTGCGCCCGGTCTCCTCGGACAAGATCGGCAAGACCTCCGCCCGTCGCTCCAGGAGGGTCCGCGCGAGCGAGAGCAACGCCCGAGCTCGGGAGTCCACCGAGCGCTCGGCCCACTCGGTCTGCGCCTCCCGGGCAGCAGCGACGATGCGGGACAGCTCTTCGAGGTTGGTCGCTTCGACCCTCGAGAGCGGGGAGAGATCGGCAGGGTTCTTTTCGGAAAACATTGGGCCCCCAGTGGTCTGCCCGGCTTATGGCGCGGAGCTTTCGGCGAGTCCAGGCAGCACCGCCAAGCCACGCCACGCCGGCGCGGCGACCGAGCCCGCGCGTCGGCCTGGCGCGCCCTCGGAGCGTCCGAGCGCCGTGGTAGCGTGGCCAGATGCCTTCGCCTCGCACGAACTCGCGATCGGCGCCCGCGCCGGGTCGCAAGGGACCGGCACGCCGAGCGTCACGCTGGAAGGACCTTGCCGACGACAAATTGCTCGAGATGCGCCTCTGCGATTTGCCCATCGAGATCGAGGGGACCGTGATCGAGGAACGCGTCGAGCGCCTGTACGCCGATCTCGAAGCTCGGGGCCTCGGGTTTCGACCGCACGTCTGGCTGTCGACCGAGTGGTTTTCGCCAGATGGCGTCCCGGGCATCGCCATCCCTTTCTATCTGGCGCACCCGCGCCTGATGGAGCTCGAGCAGCGGCAGATCCTCGACGTGGAGGGCGGCACGCCGCGCTGGTGCATGCGGCTCCTTCGGCACGAGGCCGCCCACGCCATCGACACAGCGTACCGCTTGCACTACCGAAAAGGTTGGCGTGACACCTTCGGGAGCTTCGCGGCGCCGTACTCCAGATTCTACAAGCCGAAGCCCTACAGCCGCAGCTACGTCCAGCACTTGGACATGTGGTACGCCCAGAGCCACCCGGCAGAGGACTGGGCCGAGAGCTTCGCGGTGTGGCTCGACCCCAACTCGCGCTGGCGCAAGCGCTACCTCGGTTGGCCCGCTTTGAAGAAGCTCGAGCTCGTCGATGAGCTGATGCGAGACGTCGCCGACGCCAAGCCGGTGCTGCGCTCCCGAGCGCGCATCGAGGTGCTCAGCGGGCTCAAAATCACCCTCGGAGAGCACTACGCCGCGAAGAAGAAGCGCTACGGGCTCGATCACCCAAACTTTTACGATGCCGACCTGAGGCGACTGTTTCCGCCTCTGCCGGAAGGAGTGCGGGGAAAGAGCGCCGCGGCCTTCTTGCGCAAGGTGCGGCCGGAGATCCGTCGCATGGTCGCCCGCTGGACCGGCGAGTACCAGTACACGATCGATCAAGTGCTCGAAGAAATGATCTTCCGCTGCGAGGAGTTGGACATGCGCACGGATCGAACGGAAGACATTGCCAAGCAAGATGCACTAGTCTTGTTGACCGTGCAGACGATGAACTATCTGCACGAGGGTCACCACCGGCTCGTGCGATGAAGAAGCTCCGCGTCCTCGTTTTGATGCACGACGATCTCGTGCCGCCCGAGACCGTGGAGGGCTACTCCGACAAGGAGATCGCAAAGTGGGCCACCGAGTACGACGTCTTGGCCGGGCTCGAAGAGCTCGGTCACGAGGTGATCACCTTGGGGGTGGGCAGTGATCTCGGCGTGATCCGCGCGGCCATCACCCAGCACGACCCGCACGTCACCTTCAACCTGCTCGTGCACTTTCACGGAGTCGCTGTCTACGACATGCACGTCGTCAGCTACCTGGAGCTGTTGCGCAGGCCCTACACCGGCTGCAACCCGCGCGGCATGATGCTGGCGCGCGACAAAGCGCTGTCGAAGCAGATCATGGCGGCGCACCGGATCCGGGCGCCGAAGTTCCACGTATTTCCCCGGGGTCGCCGCCCGCGCAAGCCCCGACGCCTGGCCTACCCGCTGCTCGTCAAGAGCGTGAATGAGGAGGCGAGCCTGGGCATTTCTCAGGCCTCGGTGGTGACCACCGACGAAAAGCTCGTGGAGCGTGTGACCTTCATGCACGAGACCTTCGGCGTGGACGCCATCGCCGAGGAGTTCATCGAGGGTCGTGAACTCTACGTCGGCGTGCTCGGCAACCAACGGCTTCAGACGCTTCCGGTCTGGGAGCTGCCCTTCGACAAACTCCCCGAGGGCACCCACCACATTGCCACCGCCAAGCTGAAGTGGGACATCGACTACCAGCAGAAGTACAAGATCCGGACCCGTCGCGCGAAGGACCTGGGCGAGGCTCAGGAGAAAGAGATCGCGCACATCGCCAAGCGCGTCTACCGCGCGCTCGGGCTCAGCGGCTACGCGCGCATGGACCTGCGGCTGCGCGAGGACGGGCGCGTCTTCGTCTTGGAGGCCAACCCGAACCCCGAGGTGAAGTACGGTGAGGACTTTGCCGAGAGCGCCGAGTTCGCGGGGATCCGCTATTCGCACCTGTTGCAGCGACTGCTGACCCTCGGCATGAGCTACCAAGCCGAGTGGAAGAAGGCGGAAGAGTGATCGCGCCAGGGCCCCGCGGTCAGGGTCGGTCCAGCGTGGTCGCGATCGCGAAGTGATCCGACGGATAGCGGTTCTTGCTGCCGTAGACCTTGAGATCTGCGGCCCAGCTCGTTGCGCTCCAGCTCACGCCGGCGCCGGCGACAAGCACGTGGTCGATGCGATCCGCCGGATCGTAGACGGGATCGGGGTCTTGGTTTTCGATAACACCGGGGTTTGGCGCCAGATCGTAGGCGTTCTGGAAGACGAAGCCGTGGGAGGCGTCCGTGGAGAGGGTCTTGTAAGCCTCGGAGTTGGGTCGTGAGTTGAAGTCGCCGACGAACACCACTGGCAGCGCCGCCGCGAAGGGCGCGGTTCGCTCCAGCACCAGCGGTGCGCTCAGCGCTTGGCTGGGTGCGTTGTTGTCGAAGTGCGTGCTGGCGAAGAACATCTCGCGATCTCCCGCCTTGTCGAGCAGGCGCGCCCAGACCACCAGGCGGGGCAGCTGCGGCTGGGCGAAGCCGGTCGAACGTGGCACGTCGGGCGTTGGGCTCAGCCAGTACTCGCCCTGCTCGAGCACACGGAAGCGCGACTTCCGATAGAAGATCGTGGCGTCCGGATAGGGCGGCCACTCTTCTTGCTGGAAGAACAGCGCGCCATGCCCCGGGGCCGCGGCGAGCAGCGAGTCGACCTCGCCGGCTAGCGGAGTCAGCTCTTGGACGCCGATCAGATCGGGATCGTGTCGCTGGAAGATGTCCGCGAAGTAGCTGAGGCGTTCGTCCCAGGGATCGTACTCGCTCGGGTTGCACACCGAGCAGAGCACGTTGAAGGTCATCACGTTGAGCGGCTTGGGTGGGAGCAGCTCGACGTCTTCCGGATCTTCTCCGCAACCCAGGGCGAACAGCGCCACGGCCACGGCCAATTGTCTGTTCATGCCGACGGTCACTATAGCTCGCGGCAGCCCATCGCGGGCACGATCTGGGCGTGGCCGGGATCCTGTCTGGGTGCGCCCGGCGCTGTCTTGGTGGCACAGAGCCGATGGATCACTTCTTCTCGACGTACATGACAGCTTCAGCGCCGATGCCGCTCGGTTTCGGCAAGGCGGAGTCGCCTCCGGGCAACGTCTTGCCGCTCTCGACGACCTCGGTGCCCGTCGCCGCGTCCAGCCAAGTCAGATCGTACTTGCCTGCGGGCAACGCCTTCAATCCGAGGGCGCCACCGGCGCTTGCGCTGTAGGCGATGTACGCCTCGCCCGGCTTCGCGAGCACGTATTGGCTGCCGGCATGCGCCAGCTCGTCGTGAGGCGACATCTCGTCGAAGCGGGTCTTCTCCATGAAGCCGCGCAGGCGTCCGCAGTCTTGGAGATCGCTGACGGCGGTGCTGGCGATGTCCATTCCCAGAATCATCACGTAGGCGCCGCCGAGGGCCGTTGCCCAACTCTTGCGTCGGGCAGTGGTGCCGGCGCCGTAGCCCGCCGCTTCGCTCATGTTCAGGTTGTATTTGCCGGCCGCGGCTTGGAAGGTCTGCACCATGCCCGAGTGCAACGCGCCTGCGGTCCCCACGTTGTGCTGGATCGTGAACTGATCGACGTTGGGGTCGCCGGAGAAGTCGAAGACGAGCCCGTTGAGCTGGTGCACACCGATCGGGTGCTGCTTGGCATCGGCTGCGCGGATCGTTGCCGCCAAGGAGCTGACGCGCGCCTTCGAGAGCTTCTCGCTGTACTCCTCGGCCACCACCCAGACCAGGTGGTCGTGGTGCTCGTAGCGGTTGACCAGCGCTTCGACGAAGGCCTTTTCGGGCCCTTGGACCTGATTGCCGCCCCAGATGCTGGCCGAGTCGTCGTAGAAGAAGAAGTAGATGACGATGCCGGCGGCATCCATGGCCGAAAACCAGGTTTCCCATTGGTCGAGGATGTCGTTGTCGAGTCCCTTGGCCGGATCGGAGTCGACGAAAGGGTTTTCGCTCGGACCACCATCGCCGCCATGGGAGCGCACGGCCATGAGGTAGATGCCGTTGGCTCCGGTGGGGGCCAGCTTCTGGATCAACGCCGATTGATCGCCGTCGCGTGATCCGTCGGGCTGGCGCGTGCCGCGGTACAAGAAGCCTTCGGGATCTCCTGCAGCGCACAAGAAGTGCCGCGCGCCGCCCGAGTGCGCAAACCACGCCGCAGACTTCGGGCTCACGATCAGGCTGCCCTTGCCAGCTGTGCCGCCACCGCTTCCACCGCTTCCGCCGCTTCCGCCGCTGCCCCCGGTAGCACTGCTGCCGGCGCTGCCGCCCGCTCCTGCGCCGCCTCCGTTTCCGCCGCTCTGCCCGCCGCTTCCAACTCCGGCACTTCCTCCGGTGACGCTTCCGCCGCTTCCGCCGCTGCCTCCCGCGCCACCGTTGCCCCGGCTTTCGTCCTCGCCCCCACAGGCAAAACACAGCAGGCCGCACGCGATCATCACCCCAGCCGCTCGCCGAAACGTCATTGAGTCATGGTTTCGCAGGCGCTCGCTGGAGTAAAGCCGTCGCGCCCCGGCGCCTGCCGGTGAATAGTGTTCGCCATGCGCGGAACCGTCGTCGTCGTGCTGGCGCTCTGGGTCACTTCGTGCGGCGGTGAAGACGATCCCGCTGGCAGCAGCGCTACCGGCGGCTCTGCAGGTAGCGGTGGCAGCGCGGCGATGGGCGGAGCCGGTGGACAAGCCGGCTCGGGCGCGGGCGGACAAGTCGGCGGCGCGGGCGGACAAGTCGGCGGCGCGGGCGGACAAGTCGGCGGCGCGGGCGGACAAGTCGGCGGCGCGGGCGGCAGCGCCGCTGCCGGAGCGGTCTTCCCGGGCGCGAGCTGGACCAAGAAGACTCCGGCCGACGTAGGACTCGACGCGACGGCGCTCGACGCGCTCTCGAAGAGCATCGGAGGCCGCGGCGTGATCGTGCGCGGCGGGCATTTGGCGTACAGCTGGGGCGATATCGCCAAGCGCGGCGACGTCGCTTCCGCTGCCAAGCCGCTCTACTCGTACTTCTTGTTCCGCGCCGTGCAGCAGAAGAAGCTCGGCAGCATCGACGACTTGGTCGTCAGCGTCGTGCCGGGCCTCGCCACCCTCAACCCGAGCCTTGGCAACAAAGACGCCAAGATCGCTTGGCGCCACCTGGCGACGCAGACCTCTTGCTATGGCGTGTCGGAGGCCCCTGGATCTGCCTTCGACTACAACGATTTCCAGATGGCCTTGTTCTGGGACTCACTGTTCCTGAAGGTCTACGGGTCGACCCTGGGGACGGTGGATGCCGACACGATGAAAGTGGGCTTGTGCGACGCCATCGGTTGCGAGGATCAGCCGACCTTTCTCGCCTTCGGGGCCGGAGACCGCGCCGGTCGGGTGGCGATCTCGCCGCGGGATTTCGCGCGCTTCGCCTGGCTGTTCCGCAACGACGGCACTTGGAACGGCAACGCGCTGTTGCCCGCTGCCGTCGCGAAGACCATCACCGAGAGCCCGCTGCCCAACTCGATCCCCCGCACGAAAGCCGTGAAGGCGAACATGTTGCCCGGGCAACGCAGCATCGGATCCACGCAAATCCCTGATGATCAAAGCGATCACTTTGGCAGCTACAGCTTCTTGTGGTGGACCAACGGCGCCGACAAGAGCGGTCAGCTGAACTGGAAGGACGCGCCGAAGGACACCGTGCTGGCGTCGGGTCACTGGGGCAAGCGCGTGGCGGTCTTCATCAAGAGCCTGGACTTGGTCGCGAGCTGGAACGACACCAACGTGGACTCGCAGGCCGCGCTCAACGCGGCCCTCGCGAAGCTCGCGCAGTCGGTCAAGTGAGCCGACCCCGCAATCCTACTCCGCCGAGGGCCAAAGCAAACGCACGACTTCCCGGGGATTCTCCGGCGAGAGCAGCAGCGGACGGGCGCCGCGCCGCTCGATCCAAACCAGGTCGTCGACCCGCGAGACGTAGCAGGAGACCCAGCCGCGTTTGCTGGTCCAGAGCAGGCCGAAGGTGCCCCACAGGCCGCCAACGCCCACGCGCAGCGCCAGCCCCAAGATCGACTTGAGTTCCGGTGATCCAACCAGGCGCACGCTGGACAGTGCGCTTTTCTGGATCTGCCAGCGCCGGAGTGGCCAGACGATTTCGATGGAGTCGTGGGCGACCACGAAACCAGTGGGCCGCATGCAGAACCAGGTGCCCACGCAGGTCGCGGCGACGATCGCCGCGCCGGTCCAGAGCGGCGCGCCCCAGAGCGACAAGATCACGAACAACGGCAACAGACCGATGACGAGCAGCGTGATCACCCAGAACACGCGGGACATGGGCGCCAGGCGGAATCGACGCTGGGCGGGAGGCATCTGGTCAAAGGATACCCCGATCGAAGCCCCTAACCAGACCTCTCAGGGTTGCTGCAGCACCGCGCTGGCCGACAGGCTGACCCGTGCGTCGGCTCCCACCGTGGTGCCCATGAGTTTCATGCCCTGCGCCTGAAACACCCCCGCGGCGTCTCGCGGCTTGATGTCGTGAGCCGCGAGGGAGACCAAGAAGGGCCGACGGGTGGTGATTTGCACTTTGTTCGGGGTCGAGTCGTCGGTGGCGCGGCCGCGGTAGTGGAAGGTTGCGCGGAGGGGGACCTCGACGTCCACGCGCACCTTGTGCAGCACCATGTGCCCGCGTGCGGTCATGGTCACGGAGCGGCGCTCGCGGGGGTTCGGCGCTGCGCCGTCGGCGTCGTCGTCGGGCAGGGACGGCGGCTCTTCGGCCTCCGGCTCGACCCGCTCACGTCGGCCCGCGTTTGCGTTCGGGTGGCTCGTGTTCGTGATCCCGGTGATGGTGAACGTCGCCCAGCGCAGTCGCTCCCGCTCGGCCTCGGGTCGGCTCGCGCCGACGTCGAGCCAGTTCTGCGCCTCCCGAGTTTGCTCTTCGCCGCGCCCCGCGTCGCCGTCACCGCGCATTTCGATGCTCGCGATGTCCACCGAGAGGGTGCCGCGGCTGTCGCTCAGATCGCTCAGGTTCAGATCGAGCTCGCCTCTACAGACGCGCGCTACGCCGCGCAGTGAGCCCTCCTTTGCCTTGAGAAGCAGGTTCGCTTCACACCGGTCGGTGACGACGAACTTTGCGCGCAAGGCAGTGGTGGCGTCGGGCGGGTTGGCGAGCCAGGGCTCGGTGCGCTCGACCTGCGCGGGCTCCTTCTTGGAGCACGAGCAGACGGTGAGCAGCAGGGCGAGCCACCAGAGCTTCATCGCCAGATCCCCACGCTGGCGCCCCAGCTCAGGTAGTGCCGTGCGCCGTCGAGCGCGGCCGACAACTTCCACTCCGTGCCTTCGTCGAAGATACCGAATACTGTCCACGGGAATAGCTTTTGGTCGAAACCCACCGTGCCGTGCAAGCGCGCTCTCGCGCCTTGGGACTCGAAGCGGGTGGGCTCCAGGTAGGTTCCCGCGCGGAATCGCACCCAACTGGGCACGAGCTCGGTCTCGGCACCGAGCCGCGGCGTGTAGGTCGCCTTGCGGCCGGAGCGCTGGACCCGGCGCTCGATGAACGACTCGACGCCGACGCTGTTGTCGACCGGACCGGTGAGCTGAAGCGAGCTGGAGACGAGCACGTAGAAGCGCTCGAGCTGCCGCGCTCGCCGTTTGAGTTCGGTGCGGATCGCGCGGGCGGAACGCTCGCGGTGGATTTGGTCGAGCGCCTCGTCGCCCACGCGTTCGGCCTCGAGGGCTGCGTTGCGGGCGGGCGTCGCTCCCCGCGAGATTGCGCTTGCGCGGCGTCGGCGCTCGCGGGCCTTCCAAGCCAAGTAGCGGTCGAGGCGCCGGATAGCCTCGTCGGGATCGACCCACCGCGGATTGAGCGGACGCGGACCGAGCTGAACTGCCAGTCCCAGGTCGATGTCCCACGGCAGCGTCACCTCGTTGGGAAGGTAGAGGTCGGTGCCGTTGCGCGAGATGACGAGGTCGCCGTCGGCGTTGGCCGCGACGTCACTCGAGAGGGCGTTGGTCACCACCGCCGAGCGCACCGCCACTCCGATACGGTAGGGCGCTCCGTTGGGACGCACGAGCGCGCCAATCTCCGCGGCCGCACCCGCGATGTCGAAGAGCTGAGCCGGCTCGCCCGGTTCGGGATCTTTGTTCTGAATGACCAGGCCGGTCCCGCGGCTGCCGAGCCCCAGGACGAACTGGCCATCGAGCCAGGCGCGGGCGACCTGCAGTCGAATGCCGCCGAAGCGCGCGTTGAGTCCGAGGCTCTGGCCGCTGGGATCCGCGACTTCGAAGGTGGTGTAGTGCAGCGAGACGCCCGTTCCCCAGCGGCCGAACTGTAGGTTCCCTGCCAGATCGAGGAAGAGCGCGGCATCTTGGGAGGTCGATACGTCGGTGCGGTCTCCGCTGTTGAACAGGTCGGTGCCGCCGACGGCCGCGGGCAGAGTGAACCCAAAGCCGACGTCGTAGTCGAAGTTGTCGAGCGAGTGTGGGGAGCGCATGGCCGGCGCCACCGGGTTCGCGGAGTTGCCGTCGACCCCTTCGGCGATGGCGACGTAGGCGCCGGCGAGCCCGAGCACCCGGGTCCCCGCGAGCACGACGCCTTGGGTCAGATCGATGCGGTAGTTGCTGGTGGCGATCGGCGACCCCTCCGGTCCCAGCGGTCCAGCCGCGCGGGCCACCGAGGCGCTGGTGAGCAGAGCGAGCCAAGCACCAATTGAGAAGAGGCGGCGGCGGGGCACTGGCGGCAGGATACCCCAACGAACGCGAGGACGATCGCCGACTCGAGGCTTGTCGCGTATCATCGCCGGGATGTTGCGTTGGGTGTTCGCGGTCGCAGTTGCGAGCACGATCCTCGCGTGCGGTTCGCGATCGCGGCTGCTCGAGCCGGGATCCGGCGCGGGCGCGGGCGGTCTCGGTGGCGGCGGTCTCGGTGGCGGCGGCACCGGCAGCGGCGGCACCGTGGGCGGTGGAGCGGGCGGCCTGGCGGGCAGCGGCGGGGTCGGCGGATCGCTGACCTGCGCCTACTCGGACGTGGTGCTCGGAGGCAATCACACCTGCGCCCTCGATTCGAGCGGGGCGGTGCTGTGTTTCGGGTCGAACCAGTTCGGCCAACTGGGCAACGGAAAGCCGGGCAAGAGCGCGACGACGCCACAGCCCGTCGCGGGCCCGGGCGACTTCGTGGCGCTCGGTGCCGGGGAGTACCACTCGTCGGGCATTCGCGGCAGCGGTGACATCCTGGGGTGGGGACACAATCCGCTCGGAGTGCTGGGCGATGGCACCACCGTCGATCAAGCCGTGCCGTCTGCGGTCAAAGGCCCAGGCGACGCGGTGGCCATCTCGCAGGGCATGGTCCTCTCGCATGCGTGCGCCGTGCACGCGAATGGCGCGGTGACCTGTTGGGGCCAGAATTCCCAGGGCGAGTTGGGCACCGGCGACACGTCGCCGAGCCTCACGCCGAAGCAGGTGATCGGGCTCGAAGACGCCGTCGCCGTGAGCGTCGGCTACATCTTCTCATGCGCCGTGGAGTGGAACGGCAAGGTGAAGTGTTGGGGCTGGAACGCGAGCGGAGCGCTCGGCATCGGCAACCTCGATGCACAGATCTACGCCAAGCCCGTGAACGTGAGCGGTGTGTCGAACGCCGTGCAAGTCGTCGCAGGCAATCACTACGCGTGCGCCCGATTGGCCAGCGGCGCCGTGCAGTGCTGGGGGTACAACGGGTCGGGACAGCTCGGGATCGGTTCGAACGTAGAAAATTCCCCGCTGCCCGCCCCCGTGGAGGGGATCTTCGATGCGATCTGGATCAGCGGTGGCCAGAGCCACGTCTGCGTCGTGCGCAAGGGCGGCACGCTGAGCTGTTGGGGGCGCAACTACTCTGGCCAACTCGGTGACGGCACGACCGTGGACCACAACGCGCCCGTCACGGTGGTCGGCATCGCGGACGCGACGCGCGTGTCGGCGGGCGGAGAACACACCTGTGCCCTGAGCCAATCCCAAGGGCTCGTGTGCTGGGGCGCGAACTCGAAGGGCCAACTCGGCAACGGCACCAGCGAGTCGTCGAAGGTCCCGGTCAAGACGGGCTGCCCGCTCTCGACCTGTGGCGGCGTCGACGAATCGCTGATCAAGGCGCACTTCCTGCCGTGCCCGGACGGCAAGCACCTCGGGCAGGTCGCTCCCGCCGCCGGGGTCACCTGCGCCGAAGTGTGTTGCGTGTTCGGATTCGCGGGCTGCTCCCACCGGGCGGCGCAGTCGAGCTTCGACGCCTGCCTGCCCGCGAAGCCGGTGAAGACCGGATCGTGCAGCGACGTCTTTCAGGACCAGTGGTCGTCGCAGTGCGCTTGCGAGTGACCGGGGTCAGCGCGTCGCGGCCTGCCGGCGCTCCCGTGCCATGCGCAGCTCGGCGCCGATGACCGACAGCAAGATGCCGACGCCCCCGAGGGAGAACACCACCAGCATCGGTCCGAGCAGCCCGGCGAGGGCGGCCAGCAGGGTGAGAAAGACGAAGGTGTCGCGCTTGAACAGCGGCTGGATGGCGTCGAACCACCCACCCTTGGCCTCGGAGCCCGGCGCGCTGAGCGGATACGCGAGCAGATCTCCGGAGCCGATCCTGATCAGGTACCGATACTCGATGCCGCTGGTGATGAGTCCGCACACCACGGTCACGATGCCGGCGATCAGATACACCCAGCTGCCGGTCGCGGCGTACAGCCCCCAACCCGTGGCGCCGAAGAAGCTGTAGTTGGTCAGATCGTCCCCGACGGTGTCGAGCCACTGGCCCATCAGCGAGCCGCGGTGGGTAATGCGGCTCATCTCGCCGTCGCAGCCGTCGAGGATGCTCTGCATTTGGAACAGGAAAGCGCCCGCGGCCATCGACGCCCAGTCGCCGCGAGACGCGAGCCATGCCCCGATCAGACCGACGGCCAAGATGCCCACCGACAGTTGATTGGGTCGGAGCGGAGTCTTCACGAGAAGTCGCGAGAGGGTGAGGCTCAGGTAGCGGTTGAGCCAGCGGCTGGTCCAGCCGTCTTGAGGCTTGCGCAGCGCGCGGAACAGCGCGCGCTCGGCGCGGCGGGCGCTGGGAGCGTCGACCACGTCGATGGGCTCGAAGCCGAAGGGCGCGTCGATGGGGAAGGGGTCGCGAGCGAGATCGCGATCTGAGTCGAGGGTGCTCGCGAGCAGCTTGAAGAGCTGACGGTGCAGCACGAAGCTCGCTGGGACCCTCACTCGCCGGGCGTCTGCGGGAGCTTCGGAGACCACCGGGATCTTCAGGCGGGAGTCTTGCAGCACGGGCACGAGCGGGGCGAGTTCGGAGGCGACCACGACGGCGCTGGCGCCGCCGGCTTGGGCGTCCAGAGCGAGGCGCAGCGCGAGCGCGAGGCCGCCGACCTTCCGAGCGGCGTCTCCTGGGGGAGGGTCGAGCACGAGCACCCAGCTCACGGGGAGCTTCTAGCCGGTTTTGCGGCGGCCGTCCTCGCGGCGTTCCTCGCATGATGATAGAACGCCGCCATGCGTGGGTGCTGGTGGACGCTGGGGCTCGTGTTGACCTTGGGGTGTGGCTCGACGGACGAGGGAGGCTCGTCAGCGGGTGGCCAGAGCATCTTCGTCGTGCCTGCGGATCTCTCCGAACTCTCGGAGGAGACCTTCTTCGATCAGCCGTGGCCCAGCGATCTGCGCAAAGAGAGCGATGGCACCGTACGCTTCGAGGGCTACCCGAACCCGAGAGAGAAGCCGATCCTCATCGACTACATCAATTCGATGAAAGGCGTGTTGACCGGCTTCTCGCCGGCCGCGTCGGGCTTTCTGCGCTTCACCGTCGGCCTCGATCCGACCAGCTTGCCCACGCCGAAGGGATCGCTGGAGACGGACGCGAGCGTGCAGCTCATCGACGTCGATCCTGCTTCGCCCGACCACGGCGCTCGCCAGCGCGTCACGACCTTCTTCCGCGCCGAAGAGGGCGCCTACTGGCGACCGAACACCCTGGCGTTCATGCCGGCGCTCGGCTTCCCACTCCGGCCGAACACCCGCTACGCGCTGGTCGTGACCGATCGCGTGCGGGCCGAGAGCGGGGCGAGTCTCGCTCCGGCGAAGGCTCTGCGGGCCGTGCTCGGCACCGGCGGCGCCAGCGGTCCGACGTCGTCGGCGAAGGCCGCCTGGGCCGACGCCATCACCGAGCTCGAGACGGCGGGCATCGCCAAGAGGTCCATCGTGCACCTCACGGTGTTCACCACCAACGATCCGGTGGGCGAGACCGCGAAGATCCGCGATCATGTGCTGAAGAGCACCGCCGCGCCCAAGATCATCGACGGCACGCTGAAGAAGACGGATCAGACCAGCGGCTACGAGACCTACGAGGGGCGCTACGGCCCGTCGCCGAACTACCAGAAGGGAAAGCTGCCCTTCGTGAAATATGGTGACGGCGGCATGCTCGCCTTCGACGCGAACGGGCAGCCCGAGCTGCAGAGCGAGTTCGACCTGCGTTTTGCCATTACGGTGCCGCTCGCTGCCGCCTGCCCGATGCCAGCCAGTGGCTACCCCATCGTCGTTTACGCCCACGGCACCGGCGGCAACTACCGGAGCTTCATCGGTCCTGCCGACGAGGGTCCGGCCCTGGCGACGCGCTGCGTTGCGACCATGGGCATCGACCAAATCTTCCACGGCGATCGCCCTGGGGCGACGGCGGGTTCTCCCGAGATCTTGTTCTTCAACATCCAGAACCCGATTGCTGCGCGCGCCAACGGCCCGCAGTCCGCCATTGACGTGGTGCAGCAGGCGCGCCTGTTCACCGAGACCAAGATCGTGATCCCGGCGGCGGTGACCGGCGGCTCCGAGATCCGCTTCGACCCCGACAAGCTGGCGTTCTTCGGGCACTCGCAGGGCGGCATCAACGGTCCCATGTTTCTGGCCGTCGACGATCAAGCGCGGGGCGGCATGCTCAGCGGCTCGGGCAGCATGATCAGCATCGCGCTGCTCGAGAAGACCAAGCCCGTGGACATCGCCGGTCTGGTCAAGCTCGTGTTCGTCGGCCTCTTGGGCGACGAGGTCGAGGAGCTGAACCTGCTGCACCCGGCCATCTCACTGGCGCAGAGCATCGTGGATCCGACCGATCCGATCCACTACGTGCCCATGATCGTGCGGCGCCCCCGCGCCGGCTTTGCGCCGAAATCGACGATGATGACCGAGGGCGTCAACGCCGACGGATCGGGAGACAACTACACCCCGCCGCACGGCATGGAGGTCCAAGCCGTGGCCCTGGGGCTGCCGCCGCAGGCTCCGTTGATCCACCCCATCGAAGAGCTCGAGTGGTCGGATCTCACGCCGGTGACCATCCCCGCCGGGGGGCTCTCGGGAAACCTCGCCGGCGGCGCCGCCAGCGGCGTGCTCGTGCAGTGGAAGGCCTCTGACGCCAGCGATGGCCACTTCGTGATCTACGACATCCCCGCGGCCATGGCCCAGGCGGCGGGCTTCGTGCGCAACTTGATGGACGATCCGAAGGGCAAGGTCCCCGCGCCGTGACGCTCGCGGCGACCGCGTGTGAGTCCATGTAGGTTCCATTGCAGAAGATCGGCCGGCCGATCGGGGATCTTTTTTCAGATGGAGGATCGACAAGATCGTTTTTTTTTGATCTAACGCATGCGCGAGTAGAAACGAGTTCGAGCGCATAGCGTGCAAGCCCAACACATCGATCAGGCGGCGGGGGCCGTTCACCCGGCAGGTGGAAAATCATTCGAGGTGGCGCTCCGCGTCTTCTCCGAGCGTCTGCTCGTCGAGGGGCCGGACGGGCGCTGGCGGGAGCGCGAATGCGCGGTGCTTTCCCTCAGCTTCGACTACGGGGGCGTCTGCGTCGGGCCGCTGCGCGACGACGACTGGGACGAACCCGAGGTCGCCGAGCCGACTCTGGAGCGCGATTTGCGAGGGGAGCGGGCCGCGCAGGCCCGAATCGAGCGCTACGGCGCCGTCGAGCTCGACCACATCGAAGGCATGGTCGCCCCGGTAGGAGTACGGGCCGACTACGTGATCAACGTGGATGACAACGTGCACGCCATCTGCTCGTTCTCGGGCCTGGCGGCCGAGGAGCTGCGCGCGCTGGGCTGGAGCGTGGAGATCGACTCCGAGTTCCAGTTCCAGGTCGTGGGCAGCTCCGAGCGCTGGGTGGCGCGTCTCGGTGACGTGCGGGACAAGGCCGAATGGTTCCAGCTCGAGCTCGGCCTCGAGGTCGACGGCGAGGTGGTCGATCTCGTGCCGTCGCTGATCAAGCTGCTGGAGGAAGCACCGAAGGGCGCGCGGCTGTCTTCGCTCTCCCGTCAGGTGGCGCGCTGCCGCGCGGTCCCGCTGGCCAAGGGCCGCTACGTGGCCATTCCTTGGGAGCGGCTCGAGCCGGTGCTCTCGGTCTTGGCCGAGCTGTACGACGGCACGGGGCGCAAGCTGCGCTTGCACGAGGCGAACCTGGCGGCGGTCGGCCGACTGGAGCAGGCCCTCGAGGGCGACGGGCGGGTCTTGCACTGGACTGGCCGCGCCGACGCCGTCGAGCGAGGAAAGATGCTGGTGCGCGGGCCCGCCGGCGCCGAGCGCCCCGTGGTGCTGCACGCCGAGCTCAGGCCCTACCAACAAGACGGGCTCACCTGGCTGTGCCACCTCCGCGATCACGGCGTTGGCGGTGTGCTCGCTGACGACATGGGGCTCGGTAAGACGCTGCAGACCATCGCGCTGCTCGCCATCGAGAAGGAGCAGCGGCGCATGGACCTGCCCGCACTGGTGATCGTGCCGACCAGCCTGATCGAGGGCTGGCGCCGGCAGATCGCGCAGTTCGCGCCGCACCTGCGGGTGCTGGTGTTGCACGGAGGCAAGCGCCACGCCGAGTTCCACAAAGTCGCTGCCACTGACGTCGTGCTCACGACCTACTCGGTGCTCTCGCGGGATCTCTCGCGCTTTCACGAGCACGAGTTCCACTACGTGATCCTCGACGAGGCACAGGCCATCAAGAACGCGCGGAGCCAGGCCAGTCAGGCCGTGCGCACGCTGCGCGCACGTCACCGTCTCGCGCTGACCGGTACGCCCGTCGAGAACAACCTCGACGAGCTCTGGAGCCTGTTCGAGTTCGTGATGCCGGGCCTGCTCGGCAACGCGCAGCGCTTCCGCACGGGTTTCCGCTACCCGATCGAGCGCGAGGGCAACGAGACTCGCCTGCTCGCGCTCCGCTCACGCGTCTCGCCCTTCGTGCTTCGGCGGCTCAAGGAGACCGTCGCCCGGGATTTGCCCCCCAAGACCGAGCTGACGCGCTACGTCAGCTTCGGCCAAGAGCAGCGCGATCTGTACGAGAGCATCCGCGTGGCAGCCCACGCCGAGGTCCGGTCGGCGATCCGGCAGCAGGGCTTCGAGGCCTCGAGCCTGATGATCCTCGACGCGCTCACCAAGCTGCGGCAGGTCTGCTGCGATCCTCGCTTGGTCAAGGTCGACGCGGCGCGCGAGGTGAAGACCAGCGCCAAGGCCGAGGCCTTCCACTCATTTCTCTCCGAAGAGCTCGGCCGCGGTCGACGCGTGCTGGTGTTCTCGCAGTTCGCCCGCATGCTCGCCCTCCTGTCCGACGAGCTCCGGGCACGCGGCGTCAAGCACGTCACCCTCACCGGCGCCTCGGAAGAGCGGCACAAGCTCGTCGATTCTTTTCAGGAGGGCGAAGTCGACGTGTTCTTGATCAGCCTCAAGGCGGGCGGCACCGGGCTCACGCTGACCCGGGCCGACACGGTGATCCACTACGACCCGTGGTGGAACGCCGCCGCGCAGCTGCAGGCCACGGACCGCGCGCACCGCATCGGGCAGACCCAGCCCGTGTTCGTTCACAATCTGGTCGTTGCGGGCAGTGTGGAAGAGCGCATGCTCGAGCTGCAACAGAAGAAGCGTGCGCTGGCGGACATGCTGTTCGGCAAGGAGGTCGGCACGGTCCGCCTTTTGCCCGACGACGTCGAGAGCCTGCTCGCGCCCCTGGAAGACGAGCGCTGAGCGACCAGCTGGCTCGACCAGGCGGATAGGCGCGGAGGACCGCGCACCACGTGGCCCAATGGCCGCCCAGTTTGACAGCTCCTTGGGGCTGGCGCAGATCTCCGTCGTGCGTCGCTGGGTCGCGTCCCTGTTGCTCCTGGTGCTGGTCGCAGCGACCGCCGCCCCGCCGCGCCTGCCCGAGTGGTTCGAGTCGCTCTGGGCCACCAGCACGATCTCCGATCCGATCGGCCACGACACCGAGATCCGCGCGGCTCAGACTGCCGCCCCGCTGGCCGTTGAGCCGTCGCAGTTCCGGCTCGAACTCGGCGCGCCATCGACGTCGACCAAGCTCTGGTCGCCGCGCCCGGAGCTGAGCGACGGCGCTGCTGTCGCGTTCGCGCCCCGCGTGTGGCTGCGCGATCGGCGAGCGTCGATCCGCCGCTCCTGTCGACGCACCGCTCCGCCGGAGCTGCCAGCCGCCTCCGCTCGCGTCTGAAGTGCGCAGGGTTTCATCTCCGCGCGCGACCCAGCTCTCCGAAGGGATGAGCGCGTCGCGATGCGATCCGCATCGTCGTTCAGCGGCGAAACGTAGTGAATCGCTGATTCTCGAAAACCACGGAGGCTCAAGATGAGCACTGCACCCCGACCCGCGCCCGTTCAGGCGCAGGACTCGAAGATCGCCACCCTGCTGTGGGTGGTGATCCCCGCCGTCCTGATCGGCCTGGCGCTATTCGGTCTATTCGGCCTCACGCCCTGAGGGCGCACATGGCTCCGGTGTGGGGCGATCGGTCGGTAACGATCCGATCGCCCTGCGCTGCCTCAGGCGAGGGTGGGGCGATCGTCGTGACTGGGGACCAACCAAGAGATCGCGCTATTCGTCGCCCGGCCCCACGTCCACGCTGGCCTCGCTCGACAGCACGTTCCAGCCAGTTGGGGCGCCCTTCTGGCCGATGTCGCAGTGGAAGTGGTTCCGATGCGCCGAGTTGTAGTTTGGCGTGAGGATCGAGCCGAAGACGTGCTTGGCAGACAGCTCGCATGCCAGCGAGTACAGCTCTTTGCTGATGCCCGTCTGCGCCGCCAGGCCCTTGGTACAAGTCTCGGACGCGGTTGGCCACTCGACCCAGTGGGCTGGGTTTTCGATGTCGTAAATCTGTCCCGAGTCCTTGTAGAGGTAACGGATGTCGACGGCGCGGCCCCAGGAGTGGTTCGAGTAGCCTTTGTAGGGCGCCACGCTGCAGTCGGGCTCGGGATCGCTCGGGCCGCGGCAGAAGTTGGTTTGCGACCACGCGCAGCAGCAGCGATAACAATACGAACCGAGGGTTCCGATCTTGTGAATGCCGTGGGCCTTGAGCACCTCGGCCATTTCCCACAGGTACAGGACAAACTCGCAGGCCATGGGATCGGTAGCGACCTGATTCGTGTTGGTCTTCGCGATCAACACGCCGTTGAGTTGCCCGCTGAGCTTCACTGCGTCGACCACCCCCTTGGCAGTGGTCGTGGTGTAGCCGACGCCGCGCTTGTCGAGCTCCTGCATGCAGCTGAGGGTGCTACCGCCGCTACCGCCGCTACCGCCGCTACCGCCGCTACCGCCGCTACCGCCGCTGCCGCCGCTGCCGCCGCTGCCCGCGCTGCCGCCCGAGCCAGCGATTCCGCCACTGCCCGCCGCTCCGCCGGTCGCCCCTGCGCCCGCGGCCCCGCCCGTGGCGCCGGCGTCGTTGCCGGCGGCGCCGCCAGCGTTGGAGCCGCCGCCGCCACCGCTCGAGCCGTCGTCACCGCAGCCGGCGGTCATCACGAGCGCACACAGGAGAGGGGTCGTCAGGCGCATCATCCAGCGAATACACGCGGCTGCCGGCAGGCGTCAACGGGGGTGGGGGAGCGGCACTCGTGATCGCAAGTCGGAGCGACGGGTCGTTCGACTTCCCGTTGACGGTCAAGATCGGTCTCAGCGCGGCGTGGACCGGAGCGAGCGCCACGCAGAGCGGTAAGCCCGTCAGCGTGAAGATCGTGCAGCCCGCGGGCAAGCCCTACGCCCTTGTCGCCGCCGTGCCCGACCGCGGCCCGGTGGTCGTCACGCGCAAATGAGGCATCGCGTTGCCGCACGCGGTGCCGCGTCGAATGCCGGAGCCAGGGTTTTCGACCGGCCGCCGCCGTGGGCAGACCGCGCGCGGATCCCGGTCGAGCGGCCGCAGCTCGCGGGGCTTTCCGAGCTCCAGGTGCGCGTGCGGATCTGTGTCGAACTCGCCCCGCGACTCGAAGCTTCACTCATGCCCGCTCGCGTTCGGGGCCCTTCGCGACCATACTTGGCCGCTGTCATGAGCCCCAGATCGGTGTTCCGGTGCATCGCGGGTTGCGACGGGTCCTGGCCCGTCACCCAGGCCATCTATCGCTGCCCCAAATGCCAGGGGCTGCTCGAGGTCAGCCACGACCTCGCGGCGCTGAAGACCACGAGCGCCGCCGAGTGGATGAAGCTTTTCGACGATCGCTACATGCGCAGCGAATGGCCTTACGGCTCGGGAGTCTGGGGCAAGCGCGAGTGGGTGATGCCCGAGATGCCGGACGACCTCATCGTCAGCATGTACGAGGGAGGCAGCAACCTGTTTTGGGCCGAGCGCTACGGTAAGCAGATTGGCCTCGACGAGCTCTGGGTCAAGCTCTGTGGCAACAGCCACAGCGGCAGCTTCAAGGATCTCGGCATGACCGTGCTGGTCAGCGTGCTGCGCTGGGCGATGCGCGACGGCCTCCAGGTGAAGGCCGTGGCCTGCGCCTCGACGGGTGACACCAGCGCCGCCCTCGCCGCGTATGGAGCCGCCGCCGGTCTGCCGGTGGTCGTGCTGCTGCCCCGGGGCAAGATCTCGACGGGTCAGCTGGTGCAGCCACTGGCCCACGGCGCCCTGGTACTGGGGCTCGACACCGACTTCGACGGTTGCATGGCCATCGTCGAGCGACTCGCCCAAGAAGGCGTGGTGTATCTGGCCAACAGCATGAACGCGCTGCGCATCGAGGGGCAGAAGACCGTCGCGGTCGAGGTGGTGCAGCAGCTCGACTGGCAGATCCCCGACGTCATCGTGCTGCCCAGCGGCAACCTGGGCAACGCCAGCGCACTGCACGCCGGATTCGAGCTGATGCGAGAGCTCGGGCTCATCACGCGATTTCCACGGCTGGTGATGGCGCAGGCCGAGAACGCCAACCCGCTCTATCGAGCCTGGTCCCAGGGACGGCGCGAGGTGGCGCCCATCAAGGCCCAGGCGACCCAGGCAACGGCGATTCAGATCGGCAACCCGGTGAGCGCCCCGCGGGCCATGCGAGCGCTCGACGCGATGAACGGCCTGGTCGAGCAGGCGAGCGAGCAAGAGCTGGCCGACGCGGCAGCGCGCGCCGACCGAACGGGCATGTACACCTGCCCGCATACGGCCGTCGCGCTGGCCGTGATCGAGAAGCTGGTCGCGCGCGGCGAGATCAATCGAAAGGATCGCGTGGTCTGCGTTTCGACCGCCAACGCGCTCAAGTTCACCGAGTTCAAGGTGCGCTACCACGACGGGCAAGTCCCCGGCGTCGCGAGCAGCCTGGCGAACCCGGCGGTGACATTGAAGCCGGACTACGGGCAGGTGGTCGACGCCATCACCGCGCGCTTCTCTTGAGGTGCATGGCCGTGCGGTCGTTCATGCTTCGGTACTCACAGCTGGCCTTGGGGGTGGCCTCGCTGGGCTGCGCGTCCATCCTCGGCATCGACGGGGACTATCAGGACGAGCCGAGTGGATCCGGTGCGACGGGCGGCTCCGGGGGAGCCTCGGGCGGGGACGCTGCGGTCGGTGGCAGCGGCGGCAGTGGGCTCACGGGCGCTGAGGACTGCCTGAACGGAATCGACGACGACGACGACTCGCAGGTGGACTGCGCGGATCCCGATTGCCAAGTCGCCTTCGACTGCGAGGCTGCGGCGCCCGCCGGCTTCACGGGTCCGGCGGTGATGTGGTCGGGGACGGGCACGCAGAAGCCACCGCCCTGCGGGGCGCCAGATCTCGGGCGGCTCGAGCTCTTTGCGGGGCTGAGCGCCGCGCCTGCCAACTGCGGCGCGGTGGGCTGCCAGTGCACCACGGTCGGTGCGGCGAGCTGCGTGGCGCTGGTGAAGTACGTCAGCGGCGGCTGTACGGTGAATGGAACCTACACGCCCATCGGCGCCGGCTGCACCGACATCTCGGTGGGCGGTCCCGCGTTCGCCAACTTCGTGATCGGAGTCTCTGGCAACCTCAGCTGCCTGCCGATGGCGTCGAGCAAACCCGCCGTGCCACCGCTCAGCTGGAGCGCGCGGCACGTGCTGTGTTTTCCGTCGAGTCCGGGCGCCGGGTGCGGAGCCGGGGTTTGTGCTCCCAAGGTCGACGCGAGCTACTCGAAGCGCTGCGTATTCCAGAAGGGCATCGTCGGCTGCCCAGCTGCTTACCCCCAGACCTTCAGCCTCCACGCGGGAGCCGACGACTCCCGTGGTTGTACCGCGTGCACCTGTGACAATTCAGGACCATGCGCCGTCAGCGTGGACGACTTCGACTCCAGCGGGTGCGCAGGCACTCAAAGCACCATCCCCAAGGGCGGCAGCTGCCTCGAGGTCGACGGTCCTACGGCGCAGCGCTCGGTGAAGGTCACGACCACCACTCCCTCGTGCGTCGCCGGTGGCGGCGCGCCGGTCGGAAGCGCAGCGCCCGCGGGTCCGGTCACGGTGTGTTGCCAATAGACGCAGCTCGGCCGCTTGCCGAGGGGGTGCCGCGGATCCTCGCGATTTTCTAGCCCGGCTCGGCGAGGCTGGGCGCCGTCGGCGCGACGCGTTAAATCCCTGCCTCACCCGAGGAGGAACCCGACATGGACGTTCGCGCCGCCGTGGCCCGCGAGGCCGGAAAACCGCTCAGCATCGAGACGGTACAGCTGGAGGGACCCCGGGCAGGGGAGGTCCTGGTCGAACTTCGGGCGACGGGTGTGTGTCACACCGACCAGTACACGCTGAGCGGCCAGGACTCCGAGGGCATCTTTCCGAGCATCCTCGGACACGAGGGCGCAGGCGTGGTGGTGGACGTGGGACCGGGCGTCACGAGCGTCGCCAAGGGCGATCACGTGATCCCGCTCTACACGCCGGAGTGTCGCCAGTGTGAGTACTGCCTGAACCCGAAGACCAACCTGTGCCAAGCGATCCGCGCGACCCAGGGTCGAGGACTGATGCCCGATGGCACCAGCCGCTTCTCGTCGGGAGGCAAGCCCATTTTCCACTACATGGGCACGAGCACCTTCGCGAGCTACACGGTGTTGCCGGAGATCGCCGTGGCGAAGATCCGCAAAGACGCGCCCTTCGACAAGGTCTGCTACATCGGTTGCGGCGTGACCACCGGCATCGGCGCGGTCATCAACACCGCCAAGGTCGAGCCCGGCTCCAAGGTCGTGGTGTTCGGCCTCGGCGGCATTGGGCTGAACGTGCTCCAGGGGGCGCGCCTGGTCGGGGCAGACATGATCGTCGGCGTCGATCTGAACCCCGATCGCCGGGCCATTGGCGAGAAGTTCGGCATGACCCACTTCGTCAATCCGAAGGAGGTCGACGGCGATCTGGTGGCTCACCTGGTCGGGCTGACCGGCGGCGGCGCCGACTACAGCTTCGAGTGCATCGGAAACGTGACGCTGATGCGCCAGGCGCTCGAGTGCTGTCACAAGGGCTGGGGCGAGTCGATCATCATCGGCGTCGCGCCGGCAGGGGCGGAGATCGCCACCCGGCCCTTCCAGCTCGTCACCGGGAGATCATGGCGCGGCTCGGCTTTCGGCGGCGCTCGCGGTCGCAGCGACGTGCCCAAGATCGTCGACTGGTACATGGACGGCAAGATCGACATCGACAGCCTGATCACCCACACGCTGCCCCTCGACCGGATCAACGAAGCCTTCGACCTGATGCATGCGGGCAAGTCGATCCGGACCGTCGTCACGTACTGAAGCGAGGGGCCAGGCCCGGCCTCTCAGTCGCGCAGCCAGTGGCAGGTGTAGCCGCCTGGGTTCTTCTCCAGGTAGTCCTGGTGATAGCCCTCGCCGGGGGTGAAGGGACCCGCGTCGACGATCTCGGTGACCACGGGCGACTGCCACTTGCCGCTGGCGCTCACGCGCTCCTTGACGGCCTCCGCGGCCCGACGTTGTTCGGGAGAAGCGACGAAGATCGCCGAGCGATACTGGCTGCCGATGTCGTTGCCCTGGCGGTTCTTGGTGGTGGGGTCGTGCATCCGGAAGAACCACTTCTCGAGCAGGTCTTCATAGCTGAGGCGCTTCGGGTCGAAGACGATGCGCACCGACTCCGCGTGTCCCGTCGTGCCGGCCTTCACCGCCTCGTAGGTCGGACTGACGGAAGTGCCGCCGGCGTAGCCGACCTCGGTGTCGATCACGCCCGGGACCTTGCGCAGGATCTCCTCCATTCCCCAGAAACAGCCGCCCGCGAGCACGGCGGTTTCGGTCTGGGAGCCGGGGGCGGGCGTCACCTGCTCTACGTCAGCAGTCTTGTTCGACATGCAACCTCCCGCGACGCATAGCGCTGCGAGGGCGGTGGCGGAAGCGAGGGGGCGCATTCTCAGGCACTACGGCCTGAGCGCGCCCCGGGTTTCGCCCGACTCAGAACACGAAGCGAGCGGCCGCGCCGCCGCCGGTGGGCGTCGCATAGGGAGCGACGTTGAAGCGCGCCTTCTTCGGCAGCGCCTTGCGCTTGGCCGCCTTCTCTTTTGCGGGCTCCGAGCTGCCGCTCGTGAGCAGCACGACGCCAGTCACCCCCAGGGTGATGGCGACGCCGAAGGCCATGTCCGCGATCAGCGCGTTGCGCTCCACCGAGTCTGCGTTGTCAGTCGTCGGATCGTCGTTGAAGTCGCCTTTGGCTCCGAGGGCCTTTACCCCGAAGAAGGCGCCCACCACGGTGGCTGCGCCGGCGATCCCCAGCGTCACATACGCGGGGACCTTGCTCTTGGCCTCCGCCGGTGGCGCGGGCTCGGCTTTCTCTTCGGGCTCCGCGGGAGCCGGCGTGTCGGCCGGCGCGGCGGCGGGGCCGAGCTCCGCGGCCTTGAGCTCGACGCTCTTTTCCACGCGCTGGCCGGCGGTCACGTCGATCGAGAGCTCTTGTTTTTCGTAGCCAGGGTTGGTGATCGTGATGGTGTGAGCGCCGGGCGCCAGCTTGATGATCATCGGCGTCTCGCCGGGCTGCGCCGTCCCATCCACGGTGACCGACGCCCCCACGGGGTTCGTGGCGATGTTCACCTCGCCCGTCTGCTTGCCCTTCAGCTCCGAGAGGCGGCTCTTGACCTGCCCGGTCTTCTCGTCGCCGAGCTTGCTCACTTCGGCGTGCGCGAGGAGCTTCTCGTAGGCAGCGGCCGCGTCGTCGGACTTGCCTTGTTTGTCGAGCGCCATCGCCATCCAGTACTCGGCGTGGGGCGAAGGTAGGATCTCGTTGGCCTTCTTGAAGCCATCGTAGGCTTCGGCGTATTTGCCGGCCTTGTAGTCCTTCTCGCCGCCCTGGTAGGCCTTGCGCGCGGCGTCGCGCTTCTTCGCGTCGGGAACCGCGGCGGCGCCCTTGCCCTGAGCCATCGCCAGGGGCAAGGCGCTCGAACTCGCGAGAGTGCCCGCCACGATCAGGGCGAGAGCCTTCGAAAACGAAGCGGAATTCGTGCGTGCCATGTTCGTGCCTCCGGCGCCGCGACGGCCATTGCCGCAGCCCGACGGAGGCTAGACCCGGAAGATTTCGAGGACAAGCCCGCTCGATCCATCTCGGAAAAGGCCGGCGGTCGCGGTAGAGGTAGGGACAGCGGCGGGGCCCGGGCGTTCATGAGCACACCTTCGGACAACGGATCAGGGCGGGAGCCGGGGAAAAAGCCCGTCAGCACCCTGCGGCCGCCGGAATGGAACGACCGCCCGCAGGGTCCACGCTCGCCGGCGTCCCTGACCTTCGAGGCGCAACTGGCCGACCCGGCCGTCTCCCGACGGACGGGGCCCCGCGCCGAGCTCGCGTCGCTGGCCGCGCGGATGGGAGCCAGCGAGCGCGCGGGAGACACCGAGTCCGAGCGGAGCAACGCGACGGCGCTCGCCCGCGCGCTGGTGACCCGCGGTGCCGGCCTCGACACCGCCATCGAGCTCGGACGGCGAGCGCTCCTGCTCGGACACGACCCGGGCTTGCGCGAGGAGCTCGCGGGATGGTTTGCGGCGCTCGGCGAACCGGGGCCAGCGGCCGCCACCCTGCGTCCCTTGGTGGCCGACGCGTCGGGCGCCGACGCGGCGCGCATCCTGACGCGCATTGGCGTGCTGCTCGGCCGATTGGGGGACGCCGCTGGTGCGGCGGACGCGCTCTTCGACGCCGCCCGCGAAGACCCGACGGACGCTGTCGCTCCGGAGCTTCAGGCCGGCATCGGCGCGTGGGCCGAGAGCGCAGTCTCGGCGGAGCGGGCTGCCGAGGGTTACCTCGAGGGGTTTCGACGACACGAAGCAGCAGGTGATCGCGCGGCTGCCTTCGAAGACTTGCTCAGGGCATTCGAGATGGCGCCTGGTGAGCCACTGCCGGCGGAGCGGCTCGCCGGCGCGCTCGCCGTACGCGGGCGTGTGGGCGCTTCGGACGAGGTGCTCCGGGAGCATGCGCGGGCAAGCGGCAGTCGTGAGCGAGCCGTGCATCTGCGGCGCTTGCGCGAGGCAATCTCCGCGGGAGATCCGCCGCGCGCCCTGGGGGCGGCGCTGGACGCGCACCTCGAGGCCGATCTCGATGACGGGCCGGGAAAAGGCGCCTCCGGCCTCGATCCCCTCGCCGAGCAGGCGGGCCTGCACGAACTCCGTGCGGCGCGTTGGGAGCTCGCGTTGCTCGATTTGCACACGACCGAGCGCGCGTCGATGAGGCTCGCGCTCGCGCGACTTTATTCGGGGCCCCTCGCGTCCCCGGAGCGCGCGGTCGAGGCCTGGATCGAGTGCCTCGCGCTCGATCCGGCTTCGGTCGAGGCGCGCGAGGGCTTACTCGGTGAGCTGGGAGCCACCGGGGATCCGACTCCGCTCATCGGGGCCCTCTTGCGCGTCGCGCGGGGCGGTGGCCCGTCACGTCGTGCCGCGCTGGTCGATCTGGCGAAGCTCGCGTCGACTCGAGTGTCGATGCCGGGCCTGGTGGTGTGGGCGGGCCGTGCGGCAATGGCCATGGAGCCCGACGACGATCTCGCCGAGCTCGTCGCGCAGTCCGAACCCGCGGCGAGGGACGAAGAGTCGCGCATCGAGGAGCTGCGCGGCCAGCCTGAGTCCCTCGCAGAACTCGCAGGACTGCTACGTAGTCGTCCCGATCACGTCGACGAATATCTAGCGGTGCTACGCGCGTTGCTCGAAGTTCCCGGTGAGCACCGCGGCTGGCAACGATTGCTCGAGCGGGTCTTGGTCAGAGAGGACCGCGTCGACGAGCTCGTCGGCGCCCTCGAGCGTGCGCTGACTCGCGACCCGGGTGCGGATTACGAGCGCGTCGCGCTGGCGCTGGCGCTGTGCTTGCGCGCACGGGGGGAAGAGGCCTCCGCGTTGCGGGTGGTGACCCCGCTCTTGTTCACGCCGGCGGCCCATCCGGCGGCCTCTGGCATGGCGCTGGTGCTCGCGGCCAGGCTCAGCGAAGCGCGGCTCTGGGCTCGCGCGCTGCTTCGCCTCGCGGCCCCGCTTTCATCGGAATTTCGCGCCGTATTGCTGGCGGCCTCCGCCGAGGCGCTGCTCTCGGCGGGCGACGTCGACGAGGCGCGGAGCGTCGCCGAGCAAGCGAGCCGTGCCGATCCGTCCCAGGCACGCCCGGTGGCGGTGCTCGCGACCATCGCCCTGGCGCGCGCGCCAGATCGTTCGGTCGCCGACGCGCTGGAACGTGCCATGGGCTTCATCGTGCCCCGCGCGGCGCTGTGTGAAGCGCTCGCCGACGCGCACGACGCACTGGGCGATCCGAGCCTCGCGCTGGTCTGGACTCAGCGCTGGCTCGCGCTACGGCCCGGCGACGTGCGCGCAGCCCGGACGCTACTCGGCCGCGTCACCGAAGCTGGCGACGGACAGCGTATCGGGGACGCGCTGTCGTGGCTCTTGTCGCAGCCGCAGCCGCTCTCGGATCTCGCGTCGCCGCTTTCGGCGGCGCTGCTCCGGCTCGCGGAAATCGAGCCCGCACGCGGAACGGCGATGGCGCGACGGGCGCTCGACGTGCTCGGACCGCGCTCCGAAGAGCTGCGTGAAACGGTGTTGGCGGTCGCCGACTCCGGCGACGAGCCGGGGCTCGCGTTGGCGCTGCTCGAACGTACCCTCGCGGTGTCCGACCGCGCCGAGGGGCGCGTCGAGTTGCTCCTCAGCATTGCGACCCGACGCCGTGCAGCCGGCGATGCCGACGGGGTGGCGCGGGCGCTGGCGCGGGCCAAGGCCGAGGGCGCGGCCGCCGATCGAATCCTCAACGAGCTGGCGGATGCGCTGCCTGCGCGCAGCTCGGATGGCGAGATCTCCTTGCTGACGGCCCGCGCCGAGGCCCTCGCGGAGCACGCGCAGGCGGACGCCGAGGCGCGGGGCCGGGCCTTTCGTGAGCTTGGCGCGGCGCTCTGGGATCTCGCCGGCGATCCAGATGGTGCTGTCCAGGCCTGGCAACGGGCCGCTGAACTCGATCCGGTTCATGGCGTCAATCGCCTGGCGCGGGACCTGGTCTCATTTGCGGGCGCCGCGGCGGCGCTGGAACAGCTCGAGAGGTATGCGGCGCGGCAGGGCCACCCGGAGGACGCATCCCGGCTCCTCGGCATGGCAGCTACCGTGGCGCTCGGCGCCGGAGAGAGCGCCGAGGCGCTGCGCATCGCGGTGGCCGCGCTGGACCTCGATCCCTCGCATACGGACATGATCGCCATCGCCGAGCGTGCCGCCGGCGCGGACGACGTCATGACCCTCGAATCGATTTACGAGAAGCTGTCGCGGGCTGCTCTCGGCACCTTCGGTGAGCGCGCCGTTCACTATCGCGCCGCTCGTTACCTCGAGCGCCGAGGAGAAGACTCCCGCGCGCTCGACCACGCCATCCGAGCGTTCTGCGCGGTCCCGGCCGAGGGCATCACCTTCGTGCTCATGGGGCGTCTGGCCGAGCGAGTCGGGCGTGGAGCCGATGTGGTCCGCACCCTGACGGAGGTCGCCGAGGCCGCACACCAGCCCCAGCAGCGCTCGACTTGGCTCAAGCGCGCGGCGCTCTTCGGCGGCTCGGACGAAGACAGCAACCGTTTGCGCGTGGACGTGCTGTTGCGAGCGCTCTCGGTGCGGCCCGAGCCGGCGGTCTTGGTCTCGCTCGGCAAGGCTCTGGCGGAGCTCGGGAAGGTGTCGAACGAGCACCGTGAAATCGGCGCGCTGAGGTTCGAGCATGCCCTCGAGTCGCTTTTGCCGCGGCTGGAGGGTGCAGAAGGTGCCCGGACCGGCATCGCGGCGGCTGGCGTGGCCCTCGACCTCTCGCTCGCTGGACTTGCCATCTCGGCCCTCGAACGGGCGGCGCAGTGCGATGCGGCAGTCGAGTGGTACTCGGAGCTGAGCAGTCGTGCTCCGGCGCTCGCAGCCGAGTCCGATCGAGCGCGAGCGTTGGTGGGCAGCGTCAATGCTGCCGTCGCCGACAAGTACGGAAACGTCGGGCGCCAGCTCTTGGAGCTGGCGGCACAAATCGCTCGGGCTCTCGACGACGGTGCCAGCGCGGGCGCCTTGGTCGTGGCCGCTGCCGAGCGCGACCCCGACGATGCGCCGCTTGCGGCGCGCGCGGCCTTGGCAGCGCAGCTCAGCGGGGACCCAGCGCTCCTCGGTCGCGTCGCGAGCACCGTGCCCACCGCCGAGCGGATCGGTACGATGCTGCGGTCCGCCGCCCAGGCCGAGCGAAGCGGCGATCCGCTCTTGGCCATCGAGGCGTTCGAGCGTGTCGCGGAGGATCCAGCGGTCGTCCCCGACGACCGTCGGCGCGCGCGACTTCGGCTGCGCGAACTCTACGGACAGGTTGGCCACCACGACAAGCTCGAGACTCTGATCGAGTCCGAGCTCACGAGCGGTGACCTCGTCGGGGCCGCGCTGGCTCGGGCAGGTCGTGATCTCGCGGCGCTGTTGGCGACCCGAGGCAAACCCGATCGCGCGCTGGCAGTGCTCGACGAGGCGTTGCGCAATGCGCCCGGTGACATCGCCTTGCTCGAGGACATGGTCACGCTCGCACATCAGGCGCGGGACGGCGGGCGCCGGGCTGCCGCCCTTGGCCACTTGATCGATCGGGTCGACGACCGCGCCAAGCTGCGCTTCTTGCGCGAGCTCGCGCCGCTCTTGGCAGAGCTCGGGGACGATGCCGGCGCGAGCAGCCGCTTCGCGGAGTTGTCCGCCATGGATCCCGACGACCTCAATGCGCTGGCCGCGATGGAGCTCGCCGCCGAAAAACGCGGCGACTGGGAGCGAGCCCTGTCTCTCCTCGGGCGTCGCGCGAGCTTGGCGTCGCGCGTGGACGACGTGCGGCGCATCCGCCTGAGGCGCGCGACGCTGCTCGAAGAGCGCCTCGGTCGGGCAGACGAAGCACGGACCGAGCTCGAAGCGCTCCTCGCGGCCACCGGCGATCACCTCTCGGTGCTTCGCGTGCTCGCGGATCTCCATCAACGCCTGGGCGCGCCGCTCCGGGCCGCTCCGCTCTGGATGCGAGCGAGCGCGGTCACCACCAACCGCGACGAAGCCGCGGATCTGTCGAAGCGCGCCTGCGAGGCCTATCTTGCCGGCGGCGACGTCGATGCCGCGCGCCGTGTCATCGAGGGCCTGGGCGCGTGGCTGCAGTCGCCGGAGTTGCTCGAGCTCGCGGTCGCGGTGGAGCGCCGCAGTGGGGACGCTCGCGCCCTGGGGCAGGCGCTCGAAGATCTCGTGGGCGCAGGCGGTCACCCCGTCGAACGCCACGTCGCGCTCTTGGTCGAAGCGGCTCGGGCTTACGACGTAGCGGGTCAACCTGCCGACGCCTTGGCGCTGGCCGAGCGCGCGTCGGAGATCGCTCCGGCGGCGGCCGCCCCCCAGATTTTCGCTCGCTGGCTCGAGTACCGTGTGCGCGGCCCCACGACGCGGGAGCACGCGCGCTTGGTCGTGGCAGCTCTCCGGGGAATCGACGAAGCGCTGACGCCCGAAGAGGCGGAGGTGCGCGGCTTCTTGATCGCCGAGGCGCTCGACAGCGCGGTGGGCACCGGCGCAGGCATGCGCGAGCTGATGAAGTTGTCCGCCGAACTGGGCAATGTGCCGTTGGTCGCGCTGGGCATCGGTGAGCGCCTGACGGAAGGCGGAGAGCACGGCCAGTCGCTGAGCCTGTTCGACCTGGCGCTGTCCGGAGATCTGCGCGGCGTTCGCCATCGCGGGCGCGTCGCCATCATGGCGGCGGATGCCGCTCGCGAGACCGGGGACTTCGGGCGTGCCCTTGGATTTGTGAACATTGCCGCGACGGAGCCCATCACACGCGACGCCGCCTCGGCGCTGGGCGCTCAGCTGAGGGCTGAGGAGCTGGCCGGCGAGGTGGCACGCGAACAGGCGTCGGCGCGTCGGGACGTCGCGCCCGTGCGCCGCACGGATACCGAGCCCGGGCTGCCACGCGCCGAGCCGGTTCCAGCGTTCGTGGGACCGCGCGACTCTTCCCCGCCGCCACGTCTGGCGTCGAAGCCACCGGCGGCGCACCGTCCGAGCACCACGTACCACTCCACGGCTCCACCCGAGCAAATCCGGCAGCCCTCGGAGCCGCCTCCCAAACAGCACAGCGCACCGCCCGCCCCGGTCATCCGCGAGCGAGGCACTGATCCCGAGCCGCATTCGCAGATCGAAGCCAAGGTCGCCATGCCGGCGTCACTGCGGCGCGTGTCGGGAACGTTTGCGGCGGCGAGCTCCATGGAGGCCGATCTCTTGACGCAGCTGGCCGAAGGATCACTCGACGCGGGGTTCGAGCTCGTGCGCCAGCTCGAGAACCGGCGTAGCCGCGCCTACGATCTGGTGGCGGTGTGCCGCGCCATGGTCAGCCACGCTCCAGGTGACCGCGACCTGTTGCGCCAGCTCTACGTCGCGGCTCTCGCCGACAAGAACCATGTCTACGCTCGGGCCGTCGAGCACGCGCTGGCGTTGTTCGATCCGAGCGCCGAAGCAGCCGCGCCACCGGGGCTGGCGGAGCAGCCCGAAGATCCGGCACGGCTGAGAGCGCTCTTGTTTCGGGAACTTCAGAGCCCGGTCTGCGAAGCGCTTTCGCTGGTCTGGGAGGGGGCGAGCCACGTGTTCCGGCGAGACCCGGCCAGCTACGGGGTGGCCGGTGCGGCGCGGATCTCGATCCAAGCGCCGACCCCCCTCGCGCGGACTTACGCGGCGGCGGCCCGCGTGCTCGGCCTGACGCGAACGCCGCTCTTCCACCCTCGCACGGCGGGCCCGATCTCGCTCGGGGTCGCGTTGCTCAGCCCGCCGGCGCTCATCGCCGCCGGCGAGGTGGCGCGAGAAACCCCTGAGCTCAGCTATCACGTCGGGGCCATGCTGGTCGCGTCCTTGCCCGAGCACGTGCTCCTGTTTGGCTCCAGCGAGGAGCAGGCCCAATCCATCCTGAAGAGCATGCTGCTCGCGTTCGGCCCGCCCGCCGAGCACAAGGCCGATCTCGCCAGCGCGGCGAGCCTGGCCGAGGTGCTGTGGGAGCGCATCCCCGCGAGCTCGCAGCGGCGCTTGCGCGAGCTCTGCCACGAGCCCAGCGGGATCGACTTCGAGACCGGGATGGCGCACGCGCGCCGGGCCGCACGGCGAGCGGGCCTGTTCGTTTCGGGTGATCTGGGCGTCGCCCTCCGGCAAACCTGCCGGCAGGAGGGCATCGCGCCGGAGGTCGTGGCGTCGCCGTCGACCCTGGCCAAGCTCGTGGCGGAGCATGCAGCGTTTGCCGACCTGGTGCGTCTCGCCACCAGCTCGGAGTACTCGGCCGCCCGTTGGCAGACCCAGCGCGGCACGCGGCCGCCTGCCCACAGCTGACCCCGGCGCTCGCGAGTTGCTGAGCCAGCCGTGGAAAGCCAGGCTATGGTTGACGCGCAGATGAATCGGCGGCCCCCCAGCGCGACACCACTGTCACACCCGAACACCGCGGGATCGCAGGGATCTGTGCGCATTGTGGGGTTGGCACGCCTGTCGCTACTGCTGGGGTTGGTGGCCCCCGTGTCTTGCATCGTTTCGGAGCCGGCCGAGTACGGCGTGGCCAAGCAGACTCCGCCCTTTCTGGACGCAAACAAGGCTACTCCGAACGTTCTGCACACCTACGACCTCGCCCTGGGGGACACCATCTTGGTCAACGTGCCGTTCAGCTCGGAGGACGTCGGCGAGGAGCTGAGGGCGTTTCTGTGGCTCGATCGAGGCGTGATCGGGAAGAAGACCTTGCTCAATTTCCGCGACGTCCCCCCCGGCAAGCTCGAGGACGACAAGCGCGCCATCGGCATGCCCGCGGAGATCCAGGTAGCGGGTTGCCACTCGCTCAGCTTGGTCGTCTCTCATCGCACCAACTTCAACGACAACAACGAACCCACGCTCAGCTCGGACACCGCCATTCTCAACTGGTGGCTCAACGTCGAAGACGACGGCACCACGCTGCTCGGCGACTGCCCACCCAGCGGAGGAGTGAACTGATGCGCGCGCTGCTCGCCCTCGCTGCGATCGTCTTCGCGTCGGGCTGCTCGGTGCAGGCACTCGAAGACACCGCGCTCGAGCCGACCAAGAACCAGTGCTCGAGCGACGCGGACTGCGGGGCCGGCAAGTGCGATCAAGCGCTCGGGATGTGTCACGCCGAGCAGGGTTTGTTCTCGACGGTGCTGTTCGAGATCACCCCGCCGACGGACGCCGACCGCTACGGTGGGCTGTCCTTCCTGGTGCCCCAAGAGATCTCGGTCGGCGGTGGATCGCTGGACGTCGCGCTGGGCGTGGTCAGCAAGGTCACCGGCACGGTGAAGCCCCAGAAGGCCGCGCACCAAGGCAACTGCATGATCGCCTACGGCGCGGGGAACGAGAGCTCAACGCCGCCCGTCAAGGTGACGTTCACGTCGACCATGAAGCTTCTGGGCCTGCCCGCACCTCGCTTCACCGCCAAGACCAGCTTCAACAAGGCCGAGAACCGCTACGAATTCGAGGCCTGGCTGCCGCCGGACGACTACGACGTCTACGTGGAGCCGCTCACCGAAGACCAGAACGCCCTGTCGTGCAGCATCGTGCCGCAGCTCGTTCGCGGCGTGCATGTCGAAGCGGGTGACGTCGAGGCGTCGATCCCGCTCCAGGCGCCGAGCCTGCTCGAGATCGAGGTGCTGCTCTCGGTGGATGCGGTGTCGGTCGCCGAGAAGACCCCCTTGGTTGGCTGGGAGATCGACGTCATCGACCCGACCTCGGGGCTCCGACTCTCGATCCCGGCGAAGCTCGAGCTGGTGGACGACCCGACCGACGCCAAGAACCAACACTACGTCGCTGCCGTCGAGTTCTCGGAGGCGACCGGCCAGAAGGTCGCGCCGGGCATGGAGCTAGTGCGGCTCCGGCCGCCGGCCGGGGCCGACAAACCGACGGTGGTCATCGAGCGCGCGCACCTTGGCCTGTTCACCACCGGTCCGGTCAAGATCGAAGCGCAGAAGCAGCTCTGGCCGGAGGCGGTCACGCTCGATCAAATCAGCCTGTTCGGCACCAACGGTGCACCCTTCATGGACGCAGCGACGGCTCGCTTCGTGTCCACGAAGCTCGAGCTCGACAGCAGCGGAGGCGATCAGATCGGGCTGGCCTTCTTCGAGAAGAAGGTGGAGATCGTCGACGGCGTGGCGACCAACGTGCAGCTCTTGCCGGGGCAATACGAAGTGTTTGTGGCCCCACCGGCCAACTCGGGCTTCGCGACCACCAAGACCAAGCTCACGGTGTCGTCCGGCACCGCCAAACAGGGTGGCAAGAGCGTGACGCTCGAGCTCGTGTCCGACGTCGGTGGCAGCGTGCTCGTCCCCGGTGGCGCGAAGGCTGCGACGGGGGCCAGCGTGCAAGCGGTCGCCGCCGCGGTCTCGCCCACGCCCCTCGAAATCGCCGTGGGCATCACTCCCTTCTCGCCGAAGGCGATGTCGGGCATGGTTGGAAAAGAGGGAGCTTTCTCCTTCGAGGTCGACCCTGGCGTCTTCGATTTCTCGGTGCGTCCGCCCGACGGCACCGGGTTCGCATGGCTGGTCCGGCCGGGCGTCGAAGTTCAGAGCGGCGTGCACGATCTTGGACCGATGAAGCTCCCGCTGCCCGTCGTCTATGAAGGCAAGGTCAGCGTGCCGGGTGCCGAGGCGCCGCTGCCGGTCCCCGGAGCCCTGATCCGCGCCTTCATCTACCTCAACGGCGAGGGCTACACCGGCGACCGCTCTGGAGCGACCACGGCGGTGCAACTCGCCGAGGCGCGGGCGGACGAGACCGGCGCGTTCCGCTTGTTCTTGCCGGCCAACTTGAACTGAGCTCGCCTCGCTCGCGCCCGAAGCTGGTTCTGAGGCGGTGACCGTAATAGCCTGCAGATCGTGAAACGCCCATCCGCGAGCGCGTCACCGGCAGAGCTGGCCGCGGCGCTGCACGAGGTCTCCAACGCCCTGACCGTAGTGCTCGGCTGGCTCGACATCGTCGGTAGTCGTGTGCAGGCCGGCCCGGCCCGAGACGCGCTCGAGGTTGCGCTCAGCTACGCGCGGCTCGGGCACGGTGTGGCGCGCCGCGCCATCGGCGACGGCGGCGGCGACGGCGACGGTGTTGGCGGCTTCGCAGCGGAGCGCAGCGCCGCGACGCTCGCCCGCGCCGCCGTCCTCGGCATCACCCCGGCCGCCGAACGCAAGGGCGTCCACCTGCGCTTCGAGTCGACGACGAGCCTCGACGACTGGGTGGCCGACGCCGACGCCGTCGCGCAGATCCTGCTGAACCTGCTGCTCAACGCCGTGGCCTTCTCGCCGGCCGGAGGCGTCGTCACGCTGACCTTGCGCGAGGACGGCGGCGGGATGGCGTTTCGCGTGATCGACGAAGGGCCTGGGGTCGATCCCGAGCGCGCGTCGACGCTCTTCGTCGCACCCGAATCGACGCGGACCGGCGGCACCGGGATCGGTCTGGTGCACTCGTCTGCCGCCGCCCGCGAGCGGGGGGGTGAGCTCAGGTTGGCCCGACCCGGACCCGGTGCCTGTTTCGAGCTCTTTTGGCCCAAGCGCCCGGGGCGAGCCGACGCGAGGCCGCCATCGGAGCCGGTTCGACTCGATGGTGCGCGGGTGCTGGTCCTCGAGGACGATCCCGCCGTGCTGGGATTGATCGAGCTTGCGCTCGAAGCTCGCGGGGCGGTCGTGATCTCCATCACGAACTCGCACGACATCGCCTCGTTCGACCTGGGCACGGGGCTGTCCGCCGTGCTGTTCGATCTCTCGCCCATCGCCGAAGACCCGCGCGGCGCCATCGCGCTCTTGCGTCAGCGAGCCGGGCACGTCCCTGTCGTGCTCATCAGCGGGTCGCCCACGGGAGCGCCGGACCTGGGCCACGACGAGGTTTGTACCTGGATCCGCAAGCCCTTCGAAATGGGCGAGGTGATCGCGGTGTTGCGGGCGCTGCTCGCGGATGGCTGAAAGCCTCGGAGAAACGTCCTCCGGCCGAAGGCCGGCCCTCAGGTCACGCGAGCACGAGCTCGCGCAACAGATCGATGCGAAGTGCGCCGTTGCCGATCACGCGCGCGTGGAAGTCGCGCAGTGAAAAGGCGTTGCCGACCCGCGAGCGGGCTTCATTCCGCAATTGCACGATCTCGCGCTCGCCGAGTTTGTAGGTCGGCGCCTGGCCGGGCCAGCCCAGGTAGCGCATGACTTCGCTGTCGGCCTGCGCGGGCGTGCGATGCCCGTACACGCGCATGAAGTTGGCCGCTCGCTCGAAGGTCCACGCCTCGCCGGGGTCGAGGGCGGAAGCCGAATCAATGCGAAGGCCGAGATGAAGGCCAATGTCCACGACGACGCGCGCGGCGCGATAGAGCTGCTTGGCCAGCATGCCAAGCTCGTACTCGGGCTTCTCGAAGAAGCCGAGCTCCCCCATCAGACACTCGGTGTACATCGCCCAGCCCTCACCGTACCCCGAGTACCAAACCAGGAGGCGATGGGCGCGGCTGAGGCTGTCGGCGCGCGTCATCGCGGTGCCGATCTGCAGGTGGTGACCCGGAAAGCCCTCGTGATACGCGGTCGAGATCTGTTGGTAGAGCGGGAAGAAGGTCTGGTCGCCGAACGCGTAGCGCACCCCGCCGGGACGCGAGAAGTCCTCCGACGGCGGCTGGTAATACGCACTGGACGGCGTTCCGACCGGCGCCAACTCGACGCTCAGCTCGACGATGCGGGGATCGACGTCGAAGTGCACGCCGCTCAAGCGCTCCCGCGCGTCAGTCAGGCGCTCGCGAATGCGCTCCAGAAAGGCCTCCGGCGAGTGCGCGGCGCGAGCGGGATCGGTCTCGAGTAGGTGGGTGACTTCCTCCAAAGAAGCGCCGGGCAGGATCTGCTCACCGAGCCGCTTCATCTCGGAGACGAGGCGAAACAGCTCTTCCCAACCCCAGGCGTAGGCCTCCATCGGGTCGAGATCGAGCCCCATGGCGCGGTCGAGCGCGGGCCGGTAGCGCTCGAGGCCCACGCCGTCTTCGGTCGGTGCGCCGGGCAGGACGTCGCGCTCGAGGTGCTCGGCAAACGCGTGCGCAGTCGACTTTGCGTGCAGCACGGCCGCTTCGAGCCGAACAGCCAACTCCGGAAACGCCGCAGCACCCTGACGCGCCAGACGATCGAAGGCGGAGTCGGGCGCACTGAAACGGCGCGCTTGATCGGCCACCGAACGCACCTGCCTGGCGGCAACCTGGTAGCCGCGCTCACGCCCGACGTGCAGCCGCTCGCGCAGCTGGGTGTAGGGCTGGTCGACGGACTCGAGCCGAGCACACACGGCGCGCCAAGCTTCTTCGTCGTGCTTCTTCATCAAGTCGAAGGTCGACCCGACGCGCTGGAAGCTCGACACCATGTGGGCGAGATCGCGGAACTGCTCACCCGCAGCGTCGGCCGCGAGTTCCTCGTCCAGCGAGCCGAGCATCACGCGGGCGGCGAGCTTCTGCTTCGGGTCGGGATGCGCCGCGTGCGCGGCGAACGCTGCGCGGTAGCGCCGCACCAGATCCATGCGGGCCGCGTGTCCTTCCAGGCCAAACGCCTGTCCCCAAGCGTGATCGAAACCCGCGATACCCAACGACGTCGCATGCGCTGGATCATGCTCCGCGCTCTCGTCGACGTAGCGATCCGCCAGCTCGAAGGGGCTCGGTGTGTTCACCGTCGGCACCTTGCGAGCATAGCAGACGAGATGCACCGCTGGTCCCGCGACTCAGCGCAGATGGGGCAGGGCACAACGCGAGCGCGGTGGTAGCAGCGGGACGATGTTTCCGACCCGCGATGCCCCCGACCCGCGAGGTCGGCGCACCGCTGCTCATGAGTCCCCAAGCCCCGGCTTTCGTCGGCGGCCGACGGACTAGCCCAATCTAGCTTTCGTGCCAGAGCGGAGCTTGCTCGCCGACGTACCACAGAGAGTGCGCCGCGTAGCTCGCGAACGTGAGCGCTCCCAAGCTGACCACGGCGATACCGATGGGACCGGCTTGAACATCGACGAGCGACGCACCGAAATCTCGACTCGCAGTCACGAAGCCCAGCGCTCCGACGGTGCTGAAGATGGCTCCGCGCACGGCGCAACTTCTCAGTCCACCTTGCTCTGCGCGGCGGAGCGCCACCACGCCTTGCAGGAGTCCTGCCCCAATCAGGAGCAGGCCCGCGCCACCCGCCGAGAGGGCCAGCGCTTGCTCCGAGAGCAGGCCTTTCCCGAAGAGCAGTCCCAGCCCGAGGGCAGCTACCGAGGCGTGCAACAGCGCGTCGCCAATGCCCGGGGCGCGACTGCTCTGCTGTTTCCAAATCAGGACGGCGCCAGCGATGAAGACCGCGCAGAGCGCGATGAGCCCGCACATCGCTCCCAACAACGCGGCCCCCAGCGGCTGCCCAGCGATGCGCTGGAGCGCGCCCGGACTCGCGAGCTGCATCAGCCAGAGCACGGTGAACATCAGGTAGATCACCGCCGCGACGGAACTCGCACGCCGAGGTTCGTGAAATACTCGCAGGAGCGAGTCGAGGACGTCGGCGCGTTCAGGCATGTTTGTGGGGTCCAAGGGATCGACTCCCCGAATTCGATGCGGGGCGACGCCGAGGATTCAGCCTGACCACCTTGCCCCGCGACGCTTTCGTGCGCAAGGCGGCGCGAAGGGTCGAGACTGGGCGTAACCCCCCGGCACCCCGATCCCGCTGCGGAAGTCGGCACCCTGGACTCGCGGCACTGGGGCGCCGGCAGGCACATCTCAGCCTATCGTCAGGTCGTTCGCGCCCACCACTTTCACCGGGACTGGCAACCGGCGAATGGCCGAGGTGAATCTCGGCGATGTCCTGCCGCTGGGCCGCTGGGCCGCTGGGCCGCTGGATGGGGCGATCGGCGAGCTTCGCGGAGCCCCGCGGAAACGGGTTGCCGTCAGCCCCATCCCTGGGCTAGATCCGGGCCTCCCAAGTGGCAATCGGTACCATTCGATTGCCACTCCGGACACCCGCGAAGGTGGCGGAACTGGCAGACGCACTAGCTTGAGGTGCTAGCGGGGTAACTCCCATGGAGGTTCAAGTCCTCTCCTTCGCACAACGGTAACGATTCCCTATTCTTCGGAACCCCAGCTCGACGATCCCGTCCAGTAGCGGGGTTCGGGCCGCGACGAGCGTATCCGGTCGGCTTTGTTGGTCATCGTCGGCGGCTCCCCGAGGGGCCGAAGGTCACAACCCGAGGGCGCCTTCCAGCTTTTCGAGCATGCCGACGCGCCACCGCGTCACGGCGCTGGTGCCGTCGAGCAAGGCGCGGGTCTCGTCGAGCACCTGCGTCAGAGTGAAACGCTGCACCGCGGGGTCCGAGGTCGGCACGCCGCCCTCGACCTGCTGCGGCAGCCACGCCACCATCTGATCCGTCTCGCCCGCCATCAGCGCGTCGAGCGCCGCGAGGCCCAGGCGGCCGGCGACCATGCGGTCTTGGTAGGACGGACTACCGCCGCGGACCAGGTGCCCGAGCACCGTCGCGCGCACCTCCACCTCAGGGAGATCCGTTGCGAGCTCGTCTTGCACCAAACGCACGAGGCGCGTGCACGGGATCTCCACGCCCTCGGACTTGATCACCAACACCCGACGCTTGTCGGTGCGATCGGCGAAGCCGCGTCGCAAGAGATCGGCGACCCGGCTGACCAGCTCGGCCTCGTTTCTGGATTGCTCGCGGAACAAGATCCCGTCGGCGCCGACGGCGATCGCGGAGGCCATGGCCAGGTAGCCCGAGTGGCGCCCCATCACCTCGATGATGAAGGCGCGGTGGTGCGATCGGGCAGTGTCGCTGATGCGGTCGCAGGCCTCGACGATCACGTTGAGCGCGCTGTCGACCCCGATGGCCGTGGAGGTGCAGCCCACGTCGTTGTCGATGGAAGCCGGCACGCCCATGACTTTGACGCCGGTCTCTTGGGCGAGCTTGTGGGCGCCGGTGAGGGAGCCATTGCCGCCGATGACGATCAGGCCAGTGAAGCCGTCCAGGCGAATCGCCGCACCGGCGCGCCCCTCCGGTGTCATGAAGCGCGCCGAGCGCGAGCTGCCCAGGAAGGTTCCTCCGAGGTTGCCGGCGAGGCCGACCTCCTGCGTCGTGGTGAGCCCCTCTGCACTTCGGTGCGTGAGCGCACGCACGCGACCGTCAATCAGTCCGTCGTAGCCGTCCTCGAACCCGATCACCTCGACCCCGTGGACGGCAGCGACCTTGGCGATGGTGCGGAGCGCAGCGTTCATTCCCGGTGCGTCTCCGCCGGATGTCAGCACGGCGATGCGAGGCATGCCCATCTCCTCCTCGGGAGATTGGAGCACAAAGGGCGTCAGTATTCGACTGCTAGCTCGGGGCCCAGAGAGCCATTTTCGGTCGCGACCACGCCGTACCAGCGGGATTTCCCTGCCGGGTCCTGGCCTTCGTCCTGGTAGCGCAGCTCGAAGGCCGCGGCGCCCGAGGCCTGAGCGGCCTGGACGGGGCCCGATACGTCGGTCGCGATCCACCCCGGAGCGGTGCCCGGGTTGATCATCGTGCCCAAGTCGGTCAGCACCGCAGCGTCCCAGCTCGCGCTGACGAGCTGCTGGAAGTCGCTGATGGCGAGCAGCGACACGCCCGCCGTCGGATCTTTCTTCTGGGCGTAATAAATCTTCAGCGTCGCCTTCTTCACCGGCGCCGGCACTGCCGAGAGGCCGAAGCGCAGAAACGCGCGGTAAGTGGCCTTGCTCCCGCAGGGCAGGTCGCGTCCGACGTGGATCGCTTTGTAGTTCGCCTGCTGGTACGAGTCGTGGACCTTCTCGCCACACAGGGAGAGCAACGCCAGAAAGCCGTCGCCGCTGAGCCCCGGCCCGGGCTTCAAGATCAGCGAGCCGCCGCCACCGGATCCGCCGCCGGTGCCGCCGGTGCCGCCGCTGCCGGACCCCCCGCTGCCTCCGGACCCCCCGCTGCCTCCGGAGCCGCCGGATCCGCCGCTCGCCGCGTCGGAGAGTGCCCCGCCGGTGGCTCCCGAGCTGGTGGGGAACTCGCCGCTCGCGTCGACGCTGGAGCCGCCGCTCCCGGTGGCTCCCCCGCTTCCGTCCGGCTCCACCTCCGCGATCCCGAGGCAGGCGGGCGCCACCGCGGCCAGAGCCACGGCGGCGATTTGGCGGGTTGTGCGGTATTTCACGGCGTTTTCTGAGGGACGCACAGCAGTATAGCTCGGCGCTGAGCCGCCCGCTGGGGTGGCGCACCGGTTCGGCGGAGCAGCGGCCAGGGCGGTCGGGTATAGTTTTCGTGGTGTCCAAGATCTCGGCTCCATTCCCGGAGCGCGTGGGTTGGTACGAGCTGCTGGCGCCCATCGGCGCCGGCGGCATGGCCACCGTGTATCTGGGCATCGCCGCACGCGATGGCGGGTTTCAACGCCAAGTCGCCGTGAAGATGATCCACGGCACCGCCGACTCGGACTCCCACCTCGCGAACGACCTGCTGAAAGAAGCCAAGCTCGCGGCGAAGATCTGCCACCCCAACGTGGTTCCGGTGATCGACGTCGGGGAGGATCCAAATGGTCTCTTTCTGGTGATGGAGTACGTGGAGGGCGACACCTTGGCCGGGCTGAGGCGCACGATGAAGCGGCTCGGTGAGCGTATCCCGACGCCCATCGGGCTCCGGATCGTGACGGACGCGCTGGCGGGGCTCTTCGCCGCCCACGAGCTCAAGGGCAAGCACGGCGAGAGCCTGGGCGTTGTGCACCGCGACTTCTCACCGCACAACATCCTGGTGGGGACCGACGGGGTGAGCCGCCTCACGGACTTTGGCATCGCGAAGATGGCCTACACCGCCGGGCACACACGCACCGGGAAGATCAAAGGCAAGATCGCCTACATGGCTCCGGAGCAGGCTCGGGGCGCGAAGGTGGACCAGCGCTGCGATGTCTGGGCAGCCGGCGCTGTGGCCTGGGAGGCCATCGTTGGGGATCGCCTCTACGACACCGAGGACGAGATCGGTGCGCTGCTCAAGATCGTCAACGAAGACCCGCCTCGCCTGCGTAGCGTTCGGCCCGAACTGCCCGAGGAGCTCGACGACGCGCTGGACTGGGCGCTGACCCGAGAGCTCGCGGAGCGCTGTCCCAGCGCGGACGCCCTGCGACGAAGGCTCCTGGCCGCGCATCCCGTCGCGGACACCACCGACGTGGCGGAGTTCGTGCGCCGTGTGGTCGGCCCCAAGCTCGCTGATCGCCGGAAGAAGGTCGAGGAGATCCGCCGCCTGCGGGGCCGCGCGGGGGAGCTCGCCGGCGCACTGCACGAGGCTGCGCGCCAGCCGTCGCCGTCGTTCTCGGGGGATCGCGAGCCGTCGCTGATGACCGCCGAGGAGGAACTCGAGCCCCAGACGGATCCACCGCGGACCCGTGACGACACCACCGGCGCCACCATCGCTTGGAGAGAACAGGGCGGTAGTGGCCGCGCGCCGGGGACCAGCGGAGTCACCGACTCGGTTCAGCGCACCATCTCGACCGCCCTCGCGGACCGCCGCAACCGCGCCGCGATCATCGGCGTGGCGAGCGGGGCCGGCATCGCATTCGTGCTCCTCGGCGTGATCAGCGTGTCGTTGATGGGGCGAGGTGCGGCCGCGGATGCTTTGGCGTCGGCGTCGGCGTCGGCGTCGGCCGTCGGCGCTGCTCAGCCGCCCCGCACGGCGACGGCCACGGCCACGGCCACGCCTGCGCCTGCGCCTGCGCCCACCCCGAACGAGGCCAAGCCCCAACCCTTCATGGTTCGGGCCAACGCCGACATCGCCAAGCTGACGATCGGCAAAGAGATCATCAAGATCACTCCGGCGTCGCCGGAGGTCGGGTTGCCGGCGCGTCCCGCGTCCGGCGCCCTCGTCGACGCCGTGGCGGCGGATGGGCGGACGAAGCGCAGCATGATCCCATCGAGCTCGGACGAGCTCGTGATCGAGTTTGCCAAGCGGCCGACCTCTGGCCCGGGGCTGAGACCAGGGCCCAAACCAGGGCCCACGGCGGGCGGCGGCTTCGCCGACAACCCCTACACCAAGAAGTGAGCCCGAGCTGGGCCCGGGCTCAGCTGAAGTCGCGGAGCATCTTCTTCAGCTCGAGCTGGTGGCGCTCTTCGGCGCCGATCATGGTCCGCGCGAACTCCTCCAGGTAGATGCTCGCGTTCTCCACGGCCTCGAGCAGCGCCTTGTAGTGCTTCACGGCCTCGAGCTCGTGATTCAGGCTCTCTTGCAGCAGCGCCTGGATCGAGTGCTGATTCGTCTCTTCGAGGGGCGCGATGCGCATCGAGGGGTGCCCCTCGAGGCCGGTGAGGACTTCGCCGGCCTGCTGGGCGTGCAGCAGTGACTCTTGAGCCTGCGCCGTCAAGAACGCGACGATCGGGATGCGGTTCGGCCCGGCAACCATCAGCGCATAGTGGGTGTAGCGCACGACGCCCGCGAGCTCGTACTCGATGATCGTGTTCAAGATGCGCGTGGTCTTTGCGACGTCGAGATCTCGGAGTGGCATGCCGGAAGTAGGGGTGCGACGGTCGTCGGCGTCAAGGGTCACCGCACGGCACTCGCGGCAATCGCGGCACTCGCGACGGCTCCGCTATGGCTTGCGCCCCACGAGCTGCACGACCGCGCTCCGGCCGCCGTGGTACTTGCCCTCGTGGATCTCGCGTTCGGTTTCGCGGGCGATGATCCACTCGAGGCCTTCGAAGTCGCGCTCCAGAAGCTCGCGTGTGTAGAGCAGTTCGCTGACCTTCGGGCCGCCGGTTCCCAGAGCCAGCTGCGCCGGCGTGTAGGCTTCGAGCACGATCACGCCGCCAGAGCGAAGGCCCGCGGCCGCCGCCCGGTGCACTCTTTCGCGGAGCGCGCCGGGCAGGTGGCACCAGATGCAGACGATGCCCGCCCAGTGATCGGGCGTGATGGTGTAGTCGGCAAGATCCGAGCACACCGTCTCGATGGTGACCTTTCGCTCCGCTGCCAGCGACCGGGCCTTTCCGAGTCCGATCGCCGAGGCATCGACGGCGGTGACCGCATGGCCGCGGCCCGCCAGAAAGACGGCGTTGCGACCCTCTCCCTCGGCCAGACACAGCACAGGTCCCGGTGGAATGCGTTCGACGACGCTGACCAGGAAGTCATTGGGCTCAGAGCCGTAGGCGTAGCCCGGCTCGCTGTAACGGTCGTCCCACATGGGCGCCCACTCTACACGCGATCCGCGCCTGCGCGCGCCCGTGCTAGCAGAGCGGCCCATGGCCATCGTGCTCTACCGGTTTCCACTCAGTCACTTCTCCGAAAAGGGACGAGCGCTGCTCGAGTTCAAGAAGCTCCAATTTCGCATCGAGGAGCGTCGGCTCGGGCTGCCGCAGGTCGGGCTGTATCGGCTCAGTGGTCAACGCAAAGCACCGGTGATCGACGACGGCGGGCGCATCGTGGCGGACTCCACCGAGATCGCGCTCTATCTGGAGGACCGGACCCCCGAACCGCGCCTCTTGCCGTCGAGCCCCGATGCTCGCCGAGAAGTGATGGCGCTCGAAGATCGGATCGATCACTGGATGGGCAGCTACGCGCCGGTGGCTTGGTTCGATTGGATCGTGCGCGAGCGCCCCCGAGACGTGGAGCGCCTGCTCGAGGTCGAGGTCTGGGGCCTCGGTCGCGGACGCTTGGCGGCGCGGGCGGTGCACCCGCTGATGCGTCTGGGCAAGGCCAAGCGCCTCGTCGAGAAATCCGTGGAGCGGACTCACATTCTGCTCGGGGAACTCTGCGAGCGGCTCGAGAAGCACCGCTACCTCTGCGGCGACGAGCCGTCTCTCGCCGACGTCGCCGCCGCGGGGCTGGCGTTTCACCTGGAGTTCCCCAAGACCCGTCACTCTGCGCTGCCGGAATGGGAGGGCATCGGCGTTCCGGGTTTCGCCGACGCGGCGAAGTACGCGCGCTTCTTCGAGTGGCGTCGAAGGTTCTACGCCGAACACTTGGGCTGAGCGCGGCGAGTCAGCGCCGCTGGGCGCGGGCGGCGACGGCCTGCCCGCCCTCGCGCGGATCGGCCATCCCGTAGGCCACGCCATCGACGATCGAGATGTTGTTGGCGTCTCCCATCGGGATGGTCTTCTTGCTGATCACGTGGCCCAGCTTCTTCAGCCCATCGAGCGCTTGCTTCGATGGTGGGCGGGCTCGTTCGTAGCGGATCTCGTCCGGGACGAAACCGTGGTGCAGGCGGCCGGACTCCACCGCTCGATCCAGCGTCATGCCGTGATCCACCAGGTTGTGAAAGACCTGGGCGACCGTGCTCGGGATCGTGTCGCCACCGGGGGAGCCGAGCACGAGCACGAGCTCGCCGTTCCGGGTGACCAGCGTGGGCGCCATGCTGCTCACCGTGCGCCTGCCGCCGACGGGCTGGTTTTCGCCGAAGCTGCCGAAGGACGCCACGGCGTTGTTGAGCACGATGCCGGTCTTCGGCACGACGATCTTCGACCCGAACCCCGCCGACAGAGTCGTGGTGCAGCTCACCGCCATGCCGCCCTGGTCAATAACTGAAAAATGCGTGGTGTGCTCCAGCTCACGCATCGCCTCGCGGTACAGCGGATGGACCTTCTCCGACGGTGTGGGGCGGTCGAGATCGATGGGCAGGCGGGTCAACAGCGCGTGCACGTCGCGGAAGCGAGTGATCCGCTCGGCCAGTTCTTCGGGTGCAAGGGAGTCCGGATCGACGACACCGAAGCGCCTGGCGGCCTGCGCGCGGCGCGAAGCCTCCAGGAACAGGTGGGCGTCCTCGACCGAGCCAGCGCTTCGGGTGTACGCGCGTTCGTGCTGGAGAATTCCCAAGAGCTGGAGCAGCGCGACGCCACCTGCGGAGGGCGGCGGCATGGTCTCCACCCGGAGGCCGCGATAGTCGATCTCGAGGGGCGAGCGCAGCTTGGCCGCGTAGTTCGCGAGATCTTGCATGCTCAGCGTGCCGCCGCGTTGCTGCAGCGTCGAGGAGATGGCTTTCGCCGTCTCGCCTTCGTAGAAGCCGGCAGCGCCGTCTCTCGCGATGCGCGCCAGGGTCTTGGCGAGATCCTTGCGGACCAGCGTGTCCTTCTCTTTGCGCGGCTTGCCCCCATCGCCGAACTCGGCGCGCGCCGCCGGATCCTTCTTCAGCTTGGACCAGCTCCACGCGATGGTCTGCGCTTCCCGGCTTCGGATGCGGTGACCCTGCTCGGCCAAGCGTCGCGCGGGCTCGACCAGCTTGGCCCAGGGCAGCTTGCCGAACTTCTCGTGCGCGAGGGCGAGTCCGCGGACCGTCCCGGGGACGCCGACGGAGACCGGCCCGCTGCCGTCCTTGGCGATCATTTCGTCGAAGGTCGCCCGCGGCAGGCTCGCTGGCGCGGTTTCGCGGAAGTCGATGGCCTGGGTTGGACCGTCCTTGGGTCGAACCAGCATGAACCCACCGCCCCCCAGGTTGCCCGCGCTCGGGTGGGTGACGGCGAGGACGAAGGCCACGGCGACGGTCGCGTCCACCGCGTTGCCGCCGTCTTCGAGCACGCGTGCACCGATGCGTGACGCCTCGGGATCGACGGCGACGACGATCCCGTTCGTGCCGCGCACGGTCTTCGCTCCGCCGGGTTTCAAAATGGGCGTCGGGCCGAGATTCGAGGGTCTCGGGGGCGGGCGGCGGGGCGGCCGACGCCGACGCCGACGCCGACGCCGACACCGTCAGCGGGCTCGACGGCGCCGCCGGCGCGGTCGTGGCTGAGGTGCGGGTCGCGGCTCCTTCGCTGGGCGCGCCATTCGGGTTCGGCGTGCAGCTCATCACGGCAACTAGTGCCACGCCTGCCGCCCTCATCGCTTCTTCTCCGCGCTGCCGATTTGCAGGACCGGCACCAGGTGTCGCTCCGAGGGCAGGGCCCGCGGCGCACAGGCCGGCAACGCCGAGCCGCCCCGCGCCAAGCGCTGTTGGTAGAGCTGGAAGCGAAGGTGCGCGCCGGTGAGCTTGACCGCCACCAGGGCTGGTAGGACGCCGACACCACACAAGGCGCTACCGAAAATCAGGAGCGCCAGCGTGACCGGCACGTACAGCAGGTAGGTGACGAAGGTCTTGCGACGCATCGGGCGCGCTTCGCGCCACGCTTCGCCCAGCGCCGCGGCGTCGGCGAGCCGCTCGGTCAGCTCCGCCCGGGTGAGCATGGCGTTGAACACGACGGTGACCATTCCCAGCAGAGTCAGCGCGACGGCGAGGCCCGCGCACAGTACCGCAAGGGGCACCACCACGGAGCCTGCCACCAGCCCCGCGGCCAGGAGGCTCGCGTTCAGGAGACCGAAGAGCCCCACGGCGAGGGCCCAGAACACGCCGAACCCCACCGCTTCGATCAAGGCGGCGGGACCACCGCGGCGCGCATAGTGGGCGAAGTCACGGAAGCTGAGCCGCGGCACCGGATCCGGGTGGTTCATCAGCAGCCGGTGTTGCGCCTCGGCGGCCCAGCCTTGGATGGCGAGAAACCCGGCGATGGGAACCAAGAGCCAGAGCCCGCCGACCAGCAAGCTCCGCTTGTCGTCGAAGGCGAAGCTGAGCGCCTCGCTGACCTTCGCGCTTCGGGTCTCGGCTGGCCCCGGCGCAAGGCGATCGGGCACGCCAAGGGGCGCTGGCCTCGACAGCTCCTCGTCCGGCGGAACCGACTCGGCCAAGGCTCAATATCCGGCGGCGCGCGCTTCCGAAGGCAGCGTCTGCGGGGGTTTGAGCGTGATGGGCTCGCCGCCCCTGGCCAGGTAGTCCGAGTAGATTTGATACCTGAGGTGCATGGCGGCGATCTGAACGACCACGATGGCTGGGTACAAGCCCAGGTAGCAGAGCAAAATGCCGACCAAGATCAGGCAGAAGGCGATGAAGCCGAAGGTGATGTTCTTGAGCAGCACTTGGCCAAAGGTCGCCTTCGAGTAGCTCATGATCTGTCCCAGCTTCAGCGCTTCGCCCAGATCTTCGGTGAGCTCGGCGCGCGTGTGTGCGGCGTTGATCACGACGCCCAGCGCAAACAGCACGAGCAGAGCGACGATGCCCGAGATGGCGCCGACCAAGATGCCCACCAGCGGCTCTCCGGTCGCCGCCACCGCCGCGAAGGTCGCGAAGGCGGCGCCACCCATGACCACGTACGCGATGAAGATTACCGGCAGCGTGATGATCAGCGACGACAAGAACACCGGCAGGCCGCGCTTGATGTAATCCCCGAAATCGCCAAAGTCGATCTTCGGCATCGGATTCGGGTGACGCCGGAGCAGGCGCTGGTGCGCTTCGCACATCCAACCCGACATCGCCAGGGGCCCCACGATGGGGATCAGCATGAAGACGATGCCGATCAGCAGGTTGTTCTTGATGTTCTGATCGGCGAAAACCGCCTTGACCGCCCGCAGCGCGCTGACGCCGGCTTCGTGGGAAGGCCCCGGGGATAAGTACTCGGCGGGGGCTGCCTGCGGGAGCTGGGGTTGCCAGGGGGGCTGCATGGGGGGGCAGCTTATACCATCTCGAGGCGGTACCGGACGACCGGGGGCACCTGCGCTACGGTGGTCGGCATGTCGGAACGTGTTTTCGTGCCCCTCAGGATCGCCGTGCTCACCGTGAGTGATACGCGGACGCTCGAGACGGATACCAGCGGAGGATTGCTCGCGACGGATCTTGGTGGTGCGGGTCACGCCATCGCCGCGCGGCGCATCGTCACCGACGATCTCGACGCGATTCGCTCGGAGCTTCAGGGCTTCATTGCGTCTCCGGACGTCGACGTGGTCGTGGCCACCGGAGGCACCGGCATCACCGCCCGGGACGTCACCCCGGACGCGCTCGCGCCGCTGGTGACCAAATCCCTGCCGGGCTTCGGTGAGCTGTTCCGTTGGCTCAGCTACGCCGAGATCGGCGCCTCGACCATCCAGTCGCGCAGCGAGGCGGCGCTGTGCGGGACCACTCTGGTGTTCACGCTGCCCGGCTCGACCGGGGCCTGTCGTCTGGCCCTCGAGAAGATCCTCCTGCCGCAGCTCGACGCCCGGACGCGTCCCTGCAATTTCGTGGAAATTCTGCCGCGGGTGACCGGGGCCGCGCGGGGGTGAGGGGAGGGACGCGAAAAAATCAGCGGCCGCCTTTACACTTCTCGGGGGGAGCTGCGTCCCGAGGGTGAACGACGCTGGCGACCGACGCCGGCGGTGAACCTGGGAGAGATGTAATGAAACGGCTTTTGATTGGATCTTTGCTGCTTGCGACCACCGGCTTGGCGTGCGGCAGCCTGCCCGAAGACGAGGGTGACCCGTCGACGCTGGTCACGCTCAATGGCGCTGTCAGCAGTACGAGCGGGTCGCTCGGCAGCGGCAAGGTGGGCGTGGCGCTGCTCTGGTACTCGTCCCTCAGTCACGCAGTGGCAGCCGAGATCGCACCCGAGTCGGCGTCACTCAACGGTTTTTCGTTGGCCGTCACCCAGCCGCCTCCGAAGGCGTTCATGGGGCCTCTCGATGACGACGACCCGAAGAGTACCAAGGGCGCGTGGGCGATGTTGGTCGCATACGAGGATCTCAACGGCAACGGCAAGCTCGATCTCCTGGATGTGTCTTCGACCAAGGCCATCGACAAGATCGTGGCGCGCGACGCCGACCGGCTCTTGGTCTACCTCGATGGAGCGCCGCCTCCGGACCTCACCGACCCGACCGGCGCCAAACCCCAGCCGGGCTTCAACATCGCGTCAATCTCGAAGCAAGGCGACGAGTTCGCATGGGTTCCACTCAGCACCAAGCTGGTGTTGACGGAAGACGCTTCCGACGACGCGCAGAGCCTGATGTGCGTCGACGGCACGATGGGCACCGGATCGGGGAGCACCACCCAAGCCGCGCCGGGGGTGAAGGGTCCGGACGGAGAGTACCCCAGCGCGAGCGATCCCAATCTGTCCTGCGAAGTGGGTGACAATCAGTACGGCTACTCCATCGACACCGTCGTCTACGACGGCCCTTGCTATCAGGAGCATTCGATCGAGACCACTATCTACACGCACGCCGAGGCCACGCCGCCGGCGGGCTGGCCGTGTCCTGCCAACTGAGGGTCGCTCCGAGGCCGTCGCGCCGTCCGCGTCGTGTTAGAGCAGCGAACGGTGACCGAGGGACTCAGCCGTGAGGAAGTAGCCGCCGTGTACCAACGGTACGGGTTCTTCATGCGACGTCGCGCCTTGCTCATCACGCGCGACGTCGCCCTGGCTGACGACGTCGTGCAGGAGACACTGCTGAAGCTGCTTCGTAAGGGTGCGGCCTACCGCGCGGCGGAACACCCGCTCCGGTGGCTGCACCAGGTGGTGGACCGCTCCGCCCTCGATCAGCTGCGGCGGGGGCGCCGCTTGCGGCAGGCCGACGACGTCGATGACGCGGCCTCGGACCTCGCGGCGCCTCCCGGCGTGGATCTCGAGGCGCGCAACGCGGTTTGCAGGGCACTGGGTGACCTCCCGAAGGAGGACCAAGAGCTGGCAATTTGCACGCTGATCGACGGCATGAGCCAGGCGCAGGCCGCCGAAGCGCTGGGAGTCTCGCGCGTTACGGTCAACAAGCGACTGCAACGCATCCGCGACCACGCTCGCCGACTGCTCGACTCGAACCCCGAGGCATCGACCCATGGATGAGCACATGCCCAGCTATCGCCTCGAAGCCGTGGTCGCCGGCGACTCGGATCCGGAAGCGACGGGCCACCTCGCCGAGTGCGCGGCCTGTCGCGAGTACGTTGCAGCGCTCGAGCGAGAGCTGGCGGCGTATCGCCAGGACGGCGCCGATCGCAAGTCGCTCGATGCGGCCCTGGCTGATCCCCTCTCGCGCGGCGCGAAGGTGCTGCGGCTGGCGCCTTACTTCGGGCCGCCGCTCTTGGTCGCGGCGGGCCTCATCTTCTACCTGGGTCGGTTGCCGAAGGTGGCCGCGCCCTCCGGCCCGGATCCCACCCACAGCCCGACCGCCGGGCCCATCGGTCCTGACACGCGTTTCAAGGGCGCCGCGCAGGTATTCGTGATCGTCGAGCGCGCGGGCCGTCAGCAGCGCGTGACCGGTGAACTCGGGGTCGTGCCGGGAGATCAGATCCGCGTCGAGGTGAGCCTGGCCGAGCCCACGCCCGTCGCCGCGGGCGTGCTCACGTCGACCGGCGAGTACGTGCCGCTCTTGCTTGCCGCGGAGCTCGACGCAGGCACGCACTTCTCGGAGCGCGCTGCGACCTTCGACGCCGAGCGGAGCCGCGGTTGGATCATCGTGGGTCATCCGGACGCCGTCGCGAAGGCCCGCCAAGACCGTGTCCCGACCGGCGTCACCGCGATCCCGTTCAGCTACCTGGTGGATCCGTGAGGGTCTGGCTCGTCCTCGTGTGTCTGCTCTGGACGTCTCAGAGTTGGGCGGAGCCGATTCGCGTCCTGGTCAGTGCGGGGCAACGGCGGGGTCTGCCCGAGCAGGCCGTGCTGAGACACGCGGACCGCGACGCAAAGCGCGTTGCCGAAGTGTTCATCAAGCAAGGCCGCGTGAAGCCTGAGAACGCTATCGTGGTTACCGACGCCACCGAGGACAAGCTGAACGCCGCCCTGTCGAAAGCGGCGGCAATCGCCGCGAAGCAAGCCAAAGACCAGGTGACGTTGATCGTCTACGTCAGCGCGCACGGCGACCGTACTCGCCTGCTGCTGGCCGGCAAGAGCGTCACGCTCGCGGATCTCCGCCAGCGCATCGACTCGGTTCGCGCCGGGCTCCGCTTGGTGATCACCGATGCGTGCCGCACCACCGAAGCGACCCGAGCCAAGGGCGTGCGCGAGACGCCGGCGTTCTCGTTGAACGTGGACGCCCCTCAGGCCTCGGGATCGGTCTGGTTGCACGCATCGGCAGACGGTGAAGCGGCGCAGGAATCCGACAAGCTTCAGGGCGCCGTGTTCACTCACTTCTTGGTGAGCGGGCTGAGAGGCAGCGCCGATCGCAATCGCGACCAGCAGGTGACGCTCAGTGAGGCGTGGACCTACGCCTACCATCAGACCCTGTACCGGACGGCGCGCGGGTCGGGCGTGGTTCAGCGGCCGGAGGCCGAGTATCGACTGCACGAGAGCACGCCGTTGGTGCTCACCTATAGAGATGCGGGCGCCGCGCATCTGAGCCTGCCGGCGGCCCGAGACACCCACTACTTGGCGTACGCGACGGGCTCGAAGACCGTGCAAGCCGAGGTCTGGGCCACGCCGAAAGGCACGACCGAGATCGCGCTGCCGCCCGGGCAGTACCTGCTCCAGCGGCGGGGTGCTGGCGGCGCCGGGGCGGTGACGCTGACCCTGGCTCGAGGTGAGCGTCGCGAACTGACGGCGTCACAGTTTCGTCCCGTGGAGGTCGAAGAGCTTGCTGCGAAGGGCGGCACGCTCGTGCTGCGACCTCATGCAGTATTCGTCGCCGCGGGGCTGACCACGGCCAACGTTCATCCGCTCGTGCCCCGCCTCGAGTTGGGCGCATCGACGCGGCTGTCCGATCTTGGAATGACCTTGCGCCTCGGGGGCGCCGCCGGCCGCCATGCGCCCGGTGCGAACGACGTCGAGGTCCAATCGCTCGATGCGACGGCGACTCTCGAGTACGTGTTCGATCTCGGGCGCGCCGAGCTGCGTGCGGGGCTGGGCCCGAGCGTCCTTTGGCTACGCGAGGTCGTGCGGCGCAAGGACGCCGCCGATCTGGAGCCGCTCGGATTCGACGTCGAGGACGAGTACCGCGCCCTCGCGTTGGGGGGCGCTGCGGTGGCTTCGGCGCGCTACGGCGTGGCTGAGGTCCTGTTCTTGGAGCTCTCGGCGAGCGCCGGAGCGTTGGGGGTGAAGCGCGGGAGCGCAACGCGCCCGGTGTGGCGCGGCGGAGCAGAGCTGGGCGCGGGCGCACGCTTCTGATTCAGTCCACGACCCAGATTTCGCCATCGGATCGCGCCCAGCGCTCGAGATCACCCGCGGCGGTGCTGACGACGGGCACGCCCAAAGCGCGCGCCTCGCGCAGCACCGTGGGCGCGCCTTCGGTGCGCGACGCGGAAAGCACCAGATCCGCAGCGGCGATCCAGGTCAGGGCGTGGTCCCGGGGGACCAGCCCGGGGAAGTGCGCGTCCGGGTGGCTCTCCGCGAGCGTCGAGGCCTCCGGACCGTCACCGATCACGACTACGATGGCGTTCGGGATCAGCTCAGCGGCCGTGAGCGCGACGTGCACGCGCTTGGAGAGCACCAGCCGGCCGGCGATCACGATCAGGCGCGCCGCCTTCGGCAGCCCGAGCAGGCGCCGCGCGCGCGGGCGATCGGGCGCGTGGCTGGTGTCAATGGGCGCGGGATCGACGCTGATCTGCCCAGCGAGGCGCGCATCACAGGCGACGAGCTCGTCGCGAAGCTCGTCCGACACGCAGCGCACGCGGGCGCGTCGTGCCAAGAGCCGGGAGACGACGTGGTGACGAAGCGCCGTTGGCAGCCGGCAGAGCAGGCGCACGTCGCTGCCATGCGCCACGACCTCGAGGGGAATGGACGCCGCAGTAGCGATGGGCCAGCCCGACGGCACGAGCCAGTGGGCAATCACCCGGTCGCAGGGCAGGCTGCGGAGCTCTCGGCGGGCTCGGGCGACGAAGGCGGCGGCGCCGAGCGCGCGATGGGGTCGTGAGCGCATGATGGTCAGGGCTCCCGGCCACCCGAAGCTCGAGCCCGCACCGACGCCGATCACCCTGAGCCCGTCGAACTCCCGGTTCGATCCTGGCGCGATCACAGTCACGCGGTGCCCGGCCTTGGCCAGCATCACCGCCTCGGTCGCGACGAAGTGCCCCGCAGGATCGCCGGCGCGTTCGGGGAACGAGGTCGTGACGATTGCGATGTGTTCGGGCTTCACGTCCTCGGCCCCCCGTCGGGGATCACGGAGCGCGGCAGCTCCCCGATGGCCTCGAGCCCCGGCGCCCCATGTGCCTCGAGCAGGTCGCCCAGCCTTCTCAGAAACCGGAACGAGTAGATGCCCGAGTCGTGGCCGTCCCCCCAGACCAGGGCCAGCGCGTAGTTGCCCACCTGGCTCAGGTGGCGCAGCTCGGTGTTCGGTGGCTCGAGGAAGCCGATCCGGCCCGAGTGCCCCTGGCAGGACGCACACGGGCAAAAACCCCTAAGGATTCTATGTGGATAGCGCTGAGTCCGGCCGTCCGCCCAGGCCACTTCGAAGACGCTGGCCCCGTGGGGAGCCCGGACGGCCGTGGGTGAGATTGTCGGATCAGTAGGCATCGCGCTTGAAAATCCTCTCTCCGTCTGCCATATCCCGCGCTCCCGTGACTACCCCCAGCGAAGCCGTTCAGTGCAAACCCCTCGAGGTCGTGGTCGGTGACAAAGGCATCGAGCGCGCGATCAAACATCTCAAGCGCAAGATGGCCGCCGAAGGCATCCTTCGTGAGCTCAAGCGCCGTCGCCACTACATGAAGCCGTCGGTCAAGCGCCGCAAGAAGATGAGCGAGGCCGCTCGCCGTCGTCGCAAGCGCCTGCGCACGGACGACGTCAAGCTCTAGAGAGCGGGAGCAGGGGCGGAGCCTTGGCCGAGCCCCGTCGCGGTCCGTCCACCCTCAGCGTCCACGCCGGCGAAAGGCGTGACGCGAACCAAGCGCTCGAAGCGCCGCTGGTGCTGTCGAGCGCTTTTGCCTTCAGCAGCGCCGATGAGGCTGCAGCGGCGTTCCGCGGCGAGGGCGACCACTACATCTACGGGCGCTGGGGCAACCCCACCGTCGACGAGCTCGAAGCGAAGGTCGCGGCCCTCGAAGGCGGTGAAGGCGCGGTGGCGACGGCGAGCGGCATGACGGCGGTGACCGGCGCGTTGCTCTCGCGCCTCGTGGCAGGCGATCACGTGGTCGCGCCTCTGGCTTTCTACGGTGAGACCGCGCGCCTGATGCGCGAGCGACTGCCGCGCTTCGGCATCGAGACGACCTTCGTGGACGCCACTTCAGTAGATGCCTATGTCGCCGCGCTGCGGCCCTCGACCAAGATCGTCTACGCCGAGACGCCCGCCAACCCGACCCTCGGCATCACGGATCTCGAGTCGCTCGCCCAGGCGGCCCACGGTCGGGGCATCTGCCTCGTGGTCGACAACACCTTCGCGACGCCCTACTGCCAAAACCCGCTCGGTATTGGCGCCGATCTCGTGGTGCACAGCATGACCAAGGCGCTGGGCGGGCACGGTGACGCCATTGGCGGGGTGGTCGTCGGATCTCGGGCGATGACCGAGCCGGTGCGCGACCTGGTGGTCAAGGGCCTCGGCGGCGTGCTTGCGCCCTTCAACGCGTTCCTGATTTCCCGGGGCATTCGCAGCCTCGCGCTCCGGCAGGAGCGTGCCTGTGCATCGGCCCTGATCCTTGCCCAGCGCTTGGCGGAGCACCCCGCCATCGCGCGGGTCCACTACCCGGGGCTCGAGAGCCACCCGGGCCACGAGGTCGCACGGCGGCAGATGCGAGCATTCGGATCGCTGCTCGCGTTCGAGCTCGTTGCCGGTCTGGACGCGGGCCGCCGCTTGCTCGACGCGGTACGGATCGTGAGCCACGCGGTGAGCCTAGGCGACGTCCGCTCGCTCGCGACGCATCCCGCCTCGACCACGGCCTCGACCATGCCCCCGGAGCTGCGAGCTCGAGCGGGCATTGGAGACGGGCTCGTTCGGCTCAGCGTCGGGATCGAAGACGTCGAGGACCTCTGGTCCGATCTCGAGGCCGCATTTTGAGCTTCGAAATCTAGGCCAACCTCGTGCTCGTGCCCTAGGTTGCGAGCCGAAGATGGCCGGCCCCGCCCCGCGCTCCAACCACCGTATCGCGCCGGGCAGCGCGGCCTGGGCTCGTGCCGAGCTGCCGAGCTCGCCCTTCTCGAGCCGCCCGCCGGGGTCATTGCCCCGCAACGTCGCGATCCCCAAGGGGCCGGTGCCGCCAGCTCCGGCCCTCGAGAGCGCACCGCCGCCCGAAGCAGAGTCCGGTCCCTTCATCCGGCTGCGCACCGTGCTGCTGCTCGCCATTGTCTTGGGCGCAGCGTGGTTTCTCCACCCGCGCGCGCAGGCGACCTGGAAGCTGCACTCGACGGCGACTCAGCTGGCGAACTACGGCCTCTGCATGGTGGGTCCGACGGGGCCAGCGCTGCTCCGCGACAACTCACCCGAGTTCGCGTCCCTGGTCCGCCGTCGCCTGATCAGCGCCGAGGCCGCGGATCGCCCGTTCCAGGACTGCGCGAACCTGGCCCTGGAGCTGACGGGCTCGTCCGCCGCCGAGCGCGCTCACAAGGTACAGGCCTGGTCGTTCGCCGAATACGGTGGGCCCGGAGCCGCCGAGGCGCGGCTGTCGGATCTCGGCGTCACCGGCCATCGACTCGCCGAGCTCGCGCGCAGCGCGTGGCCCTTCGTGCGCGGCGGATACGTCAAGCTCGTAAGGCCGAGCATGTCGCAGCACGAGGCCGTGCATCCCGTCGAGACGGCCAGGCCCGCCGTCGGCCGCGGTCTTCCGGCGTGGCGCGCCGGGTATCGCGCGGTGGGCGAGGTGGGCGGGGCGCTCACCGTGGCCTTCGGCAAGGCGGCGAACCTGAGCGTGCACCAGAGCAGCGACGGGGGGCTCAACTGGCGCCCGTCGCCCGTCCGCGGCAGCGAGGGCTTCGCTGAACGCTGTCCCGCGGGTCCACGTGCGTACACCTTCGCGCTGAGCGAGGACTCGTCGTCCCTGCTGGTGGTGTCCCACGCGCCGGACGCGCCGCCCTTCCCCACGGCGCTTGGCCCCGGTTCGAGCGAGCTCGTCTCCGTGGCCTGCGATCAGAAGGCGCTCGTGGTCGCCCACCGGAGCGAGAGCGACAAGTCGGTTCGGCTCTCGATCTGTGGCCACCGCGCGCGCTGCGTCGCGATGCCGGCCCCGACCTTCGCGGGCGTGGGAGGGACGCTGGGCGCGGCCCTCGATCTGGCCCGAGTCGACGGCGCGACCATCGTTTCGGTTCCCATGGGCGGCATCGTCCGCGTCGCCTCGACTCGAGACGACGGGCAGCTCTGGACGCCCTTCACCGTGGCCTACGACGACTCCGCGCACCTCGAGCCGCGGGTCGAGGCCCGGGTCCCGAGCCGGCTCCTCGCGGTGGGCAAGCGTGTGTTCCTCTACGGTGCCGCCGCCAAGCCCGAGCAGAGCTACTCCGTGCTCGTGTCCGACGACCTCGGCGCGAGCTGGCGCAGCCCTGAGCCCGTGCCCGCCACCGTCGCTCGCAAGTGAACGCGGCTCAGGACCCGAGGCAGCCCAGCGAGACCTCGATCTTTGCCTTGGTATCCAGCTGCACGACAGTGCAGCTCGAAGGACACAGCAGGATCGACTTGGGGTTCGCGGCGCTGTCGAAGAACCAGCCGCCACCGGCGCAGGCCGCGGCGTTGGCGACCTTGGGCAGCTTCTGGGAGGGCGGGTTGCCCGCCGGGAAGTACTGCACCTCGACCTTGTTCAGATCGATGATGCCGCCGTCGGTGGTGGGCATGGCGTACTGGCAGGCGACGGCGCTCTTCTGAATCGCCGCCAGCACCGCGTTGAAGGCCGCCGGGTTGCCGTTGTCGACGTCGTACGAGTAGCAGGGGCTGCTGCCGCCGCAGTACTGCGTGTGCGGGGACGCGCCGCCGGGGGCAGCGATGGAATCGAGCGTGCCGAAGTTCGCACCATCCATCCCGATCATGAAGGTCTTGATGCCGTTGGTCGTGAGGTGGTTTTGCACGATGCCCGCCAGGGTGTTCGGGTTGGTGGTGCAACCCTCGGGCACGCCGTCAGTGATGAACACGCCGATCATGACGCGCCCGGCCTGCTTGTTCTGCTGCGTGTATTTGGTCAGGCCGTTCAGCGCGGCTTCCATGGGCGTGCCGCCGTTCGGGGTTGTCCCGTCGAGCGAGGCATTCAGCGCGGCCAGGTTTCCTGGGAGCAATCCCAGCGGAACCTCGGCGGTGGCGCAGCCACCACCCGTCGTGCAGTCCGAGGCCGAGGCCGACGGCGCACATTTGGGGAAGTACTGCATCGCGACCCCGGTCCCGGTGGGGGCAGCCGTGAAGAACTGCGACAGCGCGTTGATCGAGTAGCACCACTTGCTGGTGGTGCCTTGGCCAATGTTGCAGTCGGCGCCCATGCTCCCGGAGTTGTCGAGCATGATGAACATGTCGAGCGGCGCCGGATCGGCCTTCACCGTGGTGGCCGCGCAAGCGTCCCCGATGCTGCCGTCGTCGCCGACCGGTCCGTCGTAGGTGAAGGACACGTCTGCGATGCCAGCGTCGCCGGCCGATCCATCGGTGCCCGCGCTGCCGCCGCTGCCGCTGCTGCCACCGCTGCTGGTACCGCCGCTGCCGCTGCTGCCGCCGCTGCTGGTGCCGCCGCTGCCGCCGCTGCTGGTGCCGCCGCTGCTGGTGCCGCCGCTGCTGGTGCCGCCGCTGCTGGTACCGCCGCTGCTGGTACCGCCGCTGCTGGTGCCGCCGCCTCCTTCGCTATCGGCGCTGCAAGCCGCGAACGCACCGGCAAGGACGAACGACAAGGTCAGGGCGGAAGATAGGCTGCGCATGGATCAGAAGTGTCCGGCAAAACCCCCCAAGCGGCAAGGGCGCCGGTGGACGGTGGACGCGTCTGGCTGGCCTGGCTGGCCGGGCTGGCCGGGCTGGCCTCGCTGGCCTGGTGCCGAGTCGCGGCGCTTTCGTGGGTCGCGGCAGTCGTGCTACCTCCGAGCGTGTTTCCCTACGAACGTATCGTGCGCTTTCACGAGGTCGATCCTGCGGGGCTGCTCTTCTTCCCCCACTTCCTCACCTACGCCCACGAGGCCATGGAGCGGCTATTCGATCCGCTCGAGGGCGGCTACTGTCGCCTGGTGACCGAACGTCGCATCGGGCTGCCCGCGGTCTCGCTGCACACCGACTTCCGGGCGCCCCTGCGTTACGGTGACACGACGGTCGTCGAGACCTGCGTCTCGCGCCTCGGCAACCGTAGCCTGACCCTGCGCTACGACTTCGTCCGCGCGAGCGATCGCGTGATCGCCGCGGAGCTGCACCACACGGTGGTCACCACGGATCTGGCTTTGATGAAGAGCTGCCCGATGCCCGACGACGTGCGCGGGGTCGCTCAGGCGCATCTAGTGGGCTGATCAGCGGGGCTTCTTGGCCATTCGGGCCAGCGACCGCCGCACCCATCCGGGCGAGTGCGCCGCGCCGCCGACGACCGGATCGGACTCGGCGGCGAGCAGGACGAGCGCCTGGACACGCACGCGAACCCGGTCACGATCGGGGCCCGGTTCGCCGTCGTAGCTCGCCAGCACGCGGCGCCAGGCTACCAGCGCGGCGGGCCAGGCCCGCCGCTGCACGTACCACTCGGCCAACAGCGCGAGGCTCCGGCGTTGAGGCTGAAGCTCCACCGATGCTTCGAGATCGCGAAACGCCTCGTCGTCGTGCCCGCGCGCTTTGACCACGCGGGCGCGTCCGAAGAGCGCCTCGGCTCGCACGGCAGGTAAGCGTGCCGCCTGATCGTAGACGCGCTCGGCTTCAGCGAGATCACCCATGCGCTCGCGCAGCAGAGCGAGCTCGAGGAAGGCGTCGCCGAAGCTCGGATCGAAGCGGATGGCTTCGTTCAGCTCCGCGAGGGCCAAGGCTGCGTCGGCCCGACGCGTGTGTTCGCGCGCGCGCCGGACGTGCTCCCGGGCGGCGCCGCGACCCCAGGGCTCACGTTGCGCGGTGACGGCCTTGGGTGGTGCCGATCGAGGCGCCGGCTCCGCCGCGACCGGCTCTGGGAACTTCGCCGTGGGGGTAGCGACGGATCGTCCAGAGAGCAGCAGGAGAGCGACCGGAATGGAGACGCGCAGAGCGGAGAAGATGCGGCAGTCTAACGCACTTCGGTCACCCCCGCTCGCCTCGCCCCGCGACTTCGCGCAGCATGCGTGTCGCGATGCCAACGCGGTGAGGCGGGGGGCGCTCGCGCTCGGCGGGCGAAGCGCTTGCTCGAATCCGCTGCGTGTACCGCTCTCTCGGTTCGTGGGGCTCCGGGTCAGGTTCGAAGGGGTGGCGGCGGAGAGAATCCGGGGGGGCGGAGTCGCCGTGCGGGCTGTGGGCCCATCGCCTCAGGGTGGGTCCGGAGGCCCACGGAGTCCGGCGGACACCGGGCCCACGTCCGGCGAAAGACGGGGTATAGCCGCGGCACGCCCATTGCTGAACGGGCGGCACCGGAGGAACGACTCGGATGCGCGACGCTCGCCCCGCGGGGCAACGGTCTTGGTTTCGGCGATTTCGCCTGTTGCAGACGCTGCTTTTGCTGGTGGCGGTAGCTTGTGTGCCCGGCGGCGCGACGATGCCCGTCGTCTCTCCTTCGCGCACCCTGTCGCTGGACAAGGGCGGCGGGGGGCGCTCGGGCGACGGGCCATTCCGCGTGGTGTTCTCGGGCCCCCAGGGCGACGCCACCGTGGGCGCGGAGCTGAGCGTGGTCTTCAGCCGGCCACTGCGCGCCCTCGATCTCGCCGGTGACGAAGCGCCGCCGCCCATCGAACTGACGCCGAAGCTGGATGGGCGATGGCAGTGGGTGGGAACGCGGGCTCTGGTCTTCGTGCCAAAGACGGGTCGCTTGCCCGGCGCCACTCCGATCACGGTCGAAGTTCCGGCGGCAACCCGGGCGCTCGACGGATCCACGCTGGGTGCCCTGCACCGCTTCACGCTGAAGACGCCGCCGCCGCGCCTGGTGCGTTCGACTCCGCGTTCGGGCGCGACCGGCCTCGAACCCAAGACCACGCTCTCGTTCAGGTTCAATCAGCCAGTCGACCCCGAGGTCTTGACGCGTGTGAGTTCACTGGTGGCGACCACCGCGGGCAAGGCGCGGCCGCTAAAGTTCAGCGTGAAGCGACCCGATCCCCAGCAGCCCAAGCGGCTCGAGGTGATCCCCGCTGCTCCGTTGCCGATCCACTCGAGCTTTACGTTCACTATCGGAGCGGCTCTGATCGGCGAAGAAGGACCGTTGCCCGCAGGCACGCCCGAGCCGATCACTTTCGAGACCTACGGACCACTGGCAGTACAGCGCCTGACCTGCAACCGCGACACGCCGAACGGGCACTGCATGGCCGGCTCAGGTCTCGGTATCGAGCTGACCAATCCGGTGGCGTTCAAGGCCCTGCGGAGAGCGCTGAGCATCACGCCCGCCGCGGGGCTCGAGTGGGAGAGCTGGCGCGAGGACAACTCGCAGACCACTTACTCGAGCCTGTCGGTGAAGCTGCGCCCAGGCACGACCTATACCCTGCGCGTCAGCGGTGATCTCAGCGATCGCTACGGTCAGCGCATGGCCAAGGCCCACGTCGAGAAGGTCATCGTAGACAACCTCTGGCCCACCGTTGAAATCGGCATTGCGGGAGACGTGCTCGAACCCAAGGCCATGCGACCGCTGACGATCGGGGCGGTGAACGTCGATCGATACGAGCTGATCACCGCGGCGCTGGCGCCGGCGGATCTGCTGGCTCTCGCCGAGCATCAGCGTATCGAGACTCGCTTTGCCGCTCTCGGCAAGGTGTCGGGTGCGAAGCCGCGAACCGTGAGGCCCACGACGGCCATCAACACGCTCGCCAAGGAGCGAGTCGATCCCGCTGGTGTTTTGCCCGGCGCTCACCGAGGTCCCATGGCCGTCGGCATCCGCTGGGTCGAGCGCCAAGCCAAGAAGGGCGTGCGACCCGAGGGTGAGCGTGTCGGTACCGACGTGCGACTCCTGCAGGTGACCGATCTCGCCATCAGCGCCAAACTCTCGCGTCACGGGTCCCTGGTTTGGGTCACGCGGCTCTCCGACGGAGCGCCAGTGGGCGGGGCCAAGGTGGAGTTGCACCGCCCGGGTGGCGCCGCCAAGACCTACGAGGCCGACGCTCGGGGCATCGCGTTGATCCCCGCGGCGGACTACCAGCCCAATTTCGACAAAGACGAACCGGCCGCGCGCGCGGTCATCATCGCCAAGAGCGGGGACGACTGGGCGTTCCGCTACGCGGCCGATCACTTGGACGCCTGGCGCTTCGGTGTCTCCACCGATTTGTCCGGCGAGCAGCGCAGCTACGGCATGATGTTCACCGAGCGCGGGATCTACCGCCCCGGTGACTCGGTGCAGGTCAAGGGCATTGTGCGCACCGAGATCCCGACCGGAAACTCGATCCCCAAGGGCCTCGCCCTCGAAGTCGAGCTGCGCTCTCCGGATGGCGAGAAGGTCTCGCGGCAGAAGGTCACGGCGACCCGCTTCGGGACCTTCCACGCAACGGTCAAAGTGCCGCGCACGGGGGCGCTCGGCAGCTGGCAGCTCCGCGTCGACGGCCTCGGCCGTGAAGACGCGGTGAGTCAGTACTTCGAGGTCGCGGAGTACCGCCCGGCGGAGTTCAAGGTGAGCGCCGAGAGTGATCGACCGGAGTACGTGCGAGGGGATCGCGCCCGCTGGACCGCGCGCGGCGACTACTTGTTCGGCTCCCCGATGGGCAAGGCCAGCGTCCGCACCACGGTCACCCGCAGCCAGTCGTATTTCTCGCCGCCCGGCAGCGAGGGCTTTGTCACTGATGGCGGCGACTACTTCGCCGATGCCGAAAACGCCGACCGCGGCGCGGCTCAGCTCGAGAGCAAGGCGGGCAAGCTCGATGAGCAGGGCAAGACCACGGTCGAAGCCAGCCTCGCCCTGCCTGGACAGCGCGGACCGGAGCTGGTGACGCTGGACGCGGAGGTCACTGACGTGTCGCGGCAAGCGCTCGGCGGAAGCACCAGCGCGGTGGTGCATCCGGCGACGTACTACCTGGGTCTGCGTCAGCTCGACGACTACTTCGTCAACGCGCCTGGCAAGGTCACCGCGGCCGTGGTGGCTCTCTCGCCAAAGGGCGAGAAGGTCGGCGGCAAGAAGGTCGATGTCGAGCTGGTGCGACGCAAGTGGACCCTCGCCCGGCAGGAGATCGGCGGAGGGCGCTACCACTCGGAGTCGAAGGCCGTCGACACGGTCGCCGGCTCCTGCTCGGTGGTCACGGGAGCCGCCCCGGCGAGCTGTTCGCTCGACGTGAGCGAGGGAGGCTACTATCTCTTGCGGGCGCGCTCCGTCGACGAGCGCAAGAACCCGGTCCAAGCCGCCCAGGGCTTCTTCGGGATCGGTCCCGGCGGGGCCACCTGGCGCGACAGCGATCGCATGAGCCTCGAGCTCGCGCTCAACAAGAAATCGTACCGCGTCGGCGAAACCGCGCGGGTGCTCGTGAAGTCACCGTACCCGGACGCCGAAGCGCTGGTCACCATCGAACGCGCCGGCGTCTACCGATCGGAGCGCAGGAAGCTCCTGGGGCCCACGCCGACCATCGAGGTACCGATCAGCGACGAATTCAGGCCCAATGCCTTCGTCTCGGTGCATCTGATCCGCGGGCGCAAGAAGGAAGCGCCGAGCGATCGCAGCAAGCCCGACGTCGGGGCTCCGCAGTATCGCGTCGGCTACGCAGAGCTGGTCATCGATCCGGAAGCGAGGCGGCTCAAGGTCGACGTTCGCCCCAAGCAGAAGGAGCTTCGACCCGGCGCGACGGCCGAAGTGGAGGTGTCGGTGCGCGACGCTGCCGGAAAACCCAAGAGCGCCGAGGTGACGCTGTACGCCGTCGACGAGGGCGTGCTCAGCCTGATTGGCTACAAGACCCCGGACCCGCTGCCGGTGTTCACCGCGTCGCGGCCCCTGCAAGTGGCCACCGTCGAATCGCGGGACTCGCTGGCGAAGCTCGGCCTCGATCTGGGCGCGACCCTCGGTCTGGAGAAGGGCCAGGAAGGCGGAGACGGCGGCGGAAGCGGGCGCTCGGCGCGGCGTGACTTCCGTCAGAGTGCCTATTTCAACCCAACGCTGACCACCGACGACAAGGGCTTCGCCAAGGTCAGCTTCAAGATCCCCGAGAGCCTGACTACCTACCGCTTGATGGCGGTGGCGACCAGCATCGACGATCGCTACGGCTACGGCGAGTCCCGCGTGGTGACCAGCCGTCGGCTGATGGCGCGCCCCGCGTTGCCGCGCTTCGTGCGCGCCGGGGACAAGCTCGACGCCGGCGTGGTCGTCACGTCGAAGGGCTTCGGACCAGCCGACGTGACCGTGACGGCCAAGGTCGATGGACTCGAACTTGGCGGCGATGCCCAGCGCGTCGTGAAGCTCGGGCGCGACGAGTCCGTCGAGGTGCGCTTCCCGATGCTGGCCAAGAGCGCCGGGCGGGCCAAGCTGCGCTTCGACGCGAAGGCCGAAGGCGAGCACGACGCGGTCGAGGTCGAACGCGAGGTGCAGGTCCCGACAGTGATGGAGGCCGTGGCGCTCTACGGTGAGACCGATCAGGCCAGCGGCGAGAAAATCGGCGATTTGAGCGCGATCCGCCGGGACGTGGGCTCGCTCCACGTGTCGATGGCCAGCACCGCCTTGGTGGGTCTCGACGCTGGAGTCGAGCAGCTGATCGAGTACCCCTACGGCTGCACGGAGCAGCTCGCGAGCCGCCTGCTGCCCTTGGTGCCGTTGCGCGAGCTGGCCAAGGACTTCAACTTCCCTTTGCCGAAGAACGTTGGCGCGGTCGTCGACAAGACCGTCGCCGATATCTTGGCGCGACAGCGTGGCGATGGCGGCTTCGGCATGTGGCCGGACTCCCCGGAGAGTTCGTCTTGGGTCAGCACTTACGCGCTCTGGACGCTGTACCAGGCCAAGGCGCGGGGCGCTGCCGTGCCCGCGCGGGCGATCGATCAGGCAAAGGGCTACGTGCGCCGCTACCTCGAGCAGGCGCGCGAGGACGAGCTGTGGTTGGTGAGTGCGGCGTTCATCGTCGATGTTCTGGCCGAGGTCGGCGCTCCGGACACCGGCTACATGAGCCGGCTCTACGAGCGTCGGAAGAAGATGCCGCTCTTCGGTCAAGCGCTGCTCTTGCACGCGCTCTCGGTGTCGAAGCAGAAGCGCGAGATGATTGATCTGCTCGCGGGCGAAGTCGAAGGCCAGCTGCACCTCGACGCGAACATGGCCTTTGCCAACGAGAACCTCGGCGACGACTACGCAGTACTGATGGACTCGTCGGCGCGCACGAGTGCGCTGGTCCTGCGAGCGTTGGTCGCCGCCCGACCCGGGCACCCGATGGCGTCCAAGCTGGCGCGTGGGCTGGTCGCGGTGCGCAAGGGCGGTGCGTGGCGCACGACCCAAGAGGCGGCCTTCGCGCTGGTGGCGCTCGACCAGTACCGGCGCTCTGAAGAGAAGGTCGTCCCGGACTACCTCGCGCGCATCTGGCTCTCGGGAACTGAGCTCGCGCAGGCCGAGATGCGCGGCCGGTCGGTCGCGGCGGTCAGCCACCAGATCCCGACTGCCAAGCTCGGGGCGGGCGGCACCCTGGTGTTCGAGAAGCAGGGCTCGGGCACGCTATTTTACGAGGCACGGCTCAGGTACGCCCGCACGACGCTGCCGGCGGCGCCCCTGGATCGCGGGTTTTTCGTGCAGAAGACCCTGCGCAAGGTCACTCCCGAGACCCTGGCCGACGCCATGAAGACCGTGCCCGACGTCAGCCTCCGAGCGCTCGCGGGTGGGGATCTGGTGATGGTGGACGTGGTCGTCGTCACGCCGAGCCCTCGCCACTTCGTGGCCATCGACGATCCGCTGCCTGCGGGCCTCGAGGCCGTGGACGCCAACCTTTCGAACACCGCCGCCTGGCTCCGCATCCCCGACTCCGGGGGGGAGGGGGGTGATGACGACTGCTACGACTGCGACGAAGACGAAGACGATTGGCAGGCCCACGGCGGAGCCTTCCTGGAGAGCTGGTACCGGCGCGAATTGCGAGACGACCGTGTGCTCTTCTTCGTCGACCAGATGGCGGCGGGCATGTACCACTACCGCTACCTGGCGCGCGCGACGACGCTCGGGAAGTTCGTCGTTCCGCCGACCAAGGCGGAAGAGATGTACACGCCAGAGACCTTCGGCCGTACCGGAGCGACGCTGGTGGAGGTTCGGTGAAGGCGCCTCTGCTCCGCGTCCTGCGCACGGCTTGGGTGCGCGCGGTCTTGGGCACCCTGCTCGCGCCGATTGTGTGTCTCGCGGTGGCAGCGCTGCTCGAGCCGGTGCCCGCGGCCCTGGTGGCGGGCGGCGCCGGCGTCGAGCCCGGGAGCGTTCGTGTGTACGACACGCACGGACGACTGCTGCGCGAGGTCCGCGCCGATGGCGGAGTCCTCGCCGCACCAGTGACGCTCTCCGAGCTGCCCCCGGAGGTGCCGTTGGCGCTCTTGGCTGCGGAAGATGCGCGGTTTTTTGCGCATTTTGGCCTCGATCCGCTGGCCATGGCTCGTGCCTTTGGGCAAGCGCTCTGGCACCGACGCATCGTCTCCGGGGCCAGCACCATCACGCAGCAGCTGGTCAAGAACGTTGTCGCACGCCCCCGCACCGTGCGCGGCAAGCTGCGTGAGATGGCCATCGCCGTCCGCGTCGACGCGGCCCTCGACAAGCGCACCATCCTCGAGCAGTACCTGAACCGAGTGGAGTTCGGGCCGAACGTGCGCGGCATCGAGGCCGCGAGCCGGCTCTACTTCGACAAGCCCGCGAACAAGCTGAGCCTGTCCGAAGCCGCGGCGCTCGCGTCCATGCCGCGTGGGCCCACGCTCTACGATCCCCGACGCGGCACCGAGCGCCTCGAGCGTCGGCGAAACCGCGTCCTCGATCGGATGCTCGACAGCGGTTTCGCCAGCGCGGACGCGGTTGAACGTGCGAAGGCCGAGCCCATCCTGGTCCGGCCCGGTCAGGTCGAAGGCGGCGCGCAGCATTTCGTGAGAGCCGTGCTTTCGGGAGCCCTCCAGAGGGAGCTCGCGGGCCGAGAGCTGATAGATGTCGAGACCACGCTCGACGCGGACATGCAGCGGGAGGTGAGCGAGCTCGTCCGACAGGCGCGCGACCGACTGGCGTCTGTCGATGCTTCGGCGGCGTCCGTGATCGTCGTCGACAATGCGACCGGCGACGTGCTCGCGTACGTCGGCGCCCCGGACTTCTTCGACCACCGGGGTCAGGGCCAAAACGACGGCGTGATCGCACGTCGCCAGCCCGGATCCACGCTGAAGCCCTTCGTCTACGCCGTGGGCATGGCTCGGCTCGGGCTGCACGTGGCCAGCTTGCTGCCCGACGTCGAGCTGCACTTGAGCACGGCCGGCGGCGACTACTCACCGCGCAACTACGACGGTCGCTATCACGGCCCGGTGCGCCTGCGCGAGGCGCTCGGCAACTCATACAACGTGCCGGCGGTGGCCGTGGCCCAAGAGGCGGGTCCCGCGAACGTGCTCGAGCTGCTGCACCGAGTCGGATTTGCGTCTCTCGATCGCGCGGCCGATCACTACGGCGCGGCCATCGCCCTGGGCGACGGCGAGGTCACGCTCGCTGAGCTCACCAACGCCTACGCCACCTTGGCGCGCGACGGAGAGCACCGGCCCCTACGCGCGGTGAAGCAGGCGCGCCTTGCGGGCGGCGGGTCCATCGCGCTGCCGCCCATCGAGACAACTAGCGTGCTTTCGCGCGACGTCGCCGCTCTGCTGACCGACGTGCTCGCCGATCCAAACGCGCGCGCCGCCGCCTTCGGCCGTGGCAGCGTGTTGGAACTCGACTTTCCGACCGCAGCGAAGACCGGGACATCGAAGGGCTATCGCGACAACTGGACGGTTGGCTACACCCGCGAGGTGAGCGTGGGCGTGTGGGTCGGCAACTTCGACGGCCGGCCGATGCGCGGCTCGAGCGGGGTCACCGGCGCGGCGCCGCTATTCCGTGACGTCATGATGGCGGCCATGCGCAAGCGTTCGCCGGCCCCCCTTCGCGAGTCGAGCACCCTCATCGACGTCGAGATTTGCCCGCTTTCCGGCGAGCGTCCCGGCCCACACTGCCGACATCGTTCCCGGGAACGCTTCGCGGCGGGACGAGCGCCGAGCACGACCTGTTCGATGCACGTGAGCGTCGCCATCGACGCATCGACCGGCTTGCGAGCGGGTCCGGGCTGTACCGGGGCAAGACCCGAGATCCGCGAGCACTACGCTGATCGCTACGCGGCGTGGGCGCGCACCGCGGGGCGCCCCGTGATCCCCGAGGCGTGGTCGCCGCGCTGCCCCGGGACGGATCCGAGGGACGAGAGTGCTCCCCGCGTGGAGTATCCCTTCGAGGGTGCGCGCTTCCTGCGAGATCCCGGGGTCGTTGCCGCGGCTCAGGCCGTCGTGTTCCGCGTGCGCGCGTCAGCAGGAGCCGGGAGCATGAGCTACTTCGTCGACGGCAGGCGGGTCGGGAGCAGCGGACCGCCGTATTCGCTAAGCTGGCCCCTCGCGACTGGTGAGCATCGCCTGCATGTCGAGACCGCGGGTGGCCGCGCCAGCGCGCCGGTGCGCTTCGTGGTGGAGTGACCTCCGGCCCGAGGCCCCACGCCGAAGCAGGAAATTGCCGTGTCAGCCGCGCTCGGTGGGCTCGCGGTGTGCCCCTGCTAGCGCCGCCTCACGCCGACGCCGCGGTCCGCACGGATCGCGCACCGTGGTAGCTCTCCACGTGGTAGCCGGTCTTCTCGGCGCGGCATTTTATCCAAAGCCGCAGCACGTCGGTTCCGGCGGGCTCGATTCGCTCGAGCGAGAAGCTGTCCGGGATGCGACCACCGAGGCCATGGTACGTCACTAGGCGAGCGTCGATGGGCAGGCGGTCCAACTCTGCCTCCACGGTGTTCATGTCTCGCTGGAACCGCCGAGCACCCAACTCGACTGTGCGGTCGAGACACTCCTCGGTGCCATGCAGGTTCTCGCCGAGGGGGTTGTAGAAGTAGAGAGCTTCGAAGTCCGAGAAGCTCAGGTCTTGGATCACCCCGTGCACGATCGCAACCCGGTGGGCGACCCCGAGACGACGGGCAGCCTCGCGAGCTTCTGCGACCAGCTCGCCACGCTGCTCCACACCGACGAACGACGCGGGCGTCGTCAAGGCCCCGATGACGCAGAGCTTCCCGGGGCCGCAACCGACGTCCAAGATTCGTGTCGCGCCGCCCTCGGTGAGCCATCGCGCCGCCACCTGCGCGACGCACACGGGACTCCAGAACTGCGGCGACGCCCTTCGCCACTTCGCGGAATACATCGCGTCGAAGAGCACGTCGGGCACATCGGCACCGCTGCGGAGACCGGCGTGAATCAGGGCGATGGGCATCGTCGAGGTCGCTCGAAAAGCTCGGGGAGTGGACCAGCCGTCCCGCGCCGCGGCTTGTTGGGTTTCTTCGGAGAACGCATAGCGACGAGAAAGCGCCGGTCGACCCCCCGGGCTCGCGGCTCTCACCCGCGCCTCACAGAAGGCAAAGTCGCCCTGTGCATGGGTCGTGCCGACCGCGCTGGGGGGCCGATCGCGAGGCTGTGGCCCAGGCCACTGGTTCGGGCACCAAAGGTGGCCTACAGAACTCAACGGAATGATACAAAAACGACAAACTGACGTGGTTTTCACTCCGGCCACGCGATCGCGCGCCATGCGTGAACTCGATCGCGTCCTGCTTTGCATCGCTCCGAAGGAGGTTCCCATCCTCCTCCTGGGCGAGAGCGGCAGCGGCAAGGAGGTGGCGGCGCGACGCATTCACGACCTCTCGCCGCGTCGGATCGCCCCGTTCGTTCCGATCAACTGCGCGGCGATCCCCGAGTCACTGTTCGAAAGCGAGCTCTTCGGTCACGAGAAGGGCGCGTTCACCGGAGCGTCGGAGCGAGCGCGAGGCAAGCTCGAAGCCGCGGATGGTGGCACGCTCTTCCTGGACGAGATTGGTGAGATGCCGGTCGCCATGCAGGCGAAGCTGCTCCGCTTCCTCGAGAACCAACGATTCATGCGGGTCGGGGGTACCGCCAAGATCGGCGTGGACACCCGACTGGTTTGCGCGACGTCCAAGCCCTTGCAGGACGAAGTTGGCGCGGGCCGATTCCGCCCTGATCTCTTCTATCGCATCCAGGGCATCACGCTCGCTGTGCCCCCGTTGCGCGAGAGGCCGGCCGACGTGTCGTTGCTCGTGGAGCATTTCATTCGGCAGCTGTCGGCCAAACACAGCGTCGAGCCGCCCAAGCTCGGCCGGTCCATCCTGCGTACGCTCAAGATCTATCCGTGGCCGGGCAACATCCGGGAGCTGAAGAACACCCTGGAGCTTCTGGTCTTGATGCGAAGTGGCAAGAAAGTCCGGCCACGCGACCTGCCCGAGCGGATACTCCTCGTGACCCGCAGTCGTGTCCCCTCCGCCCCGAAATCCATCGAGATCCAGCTGGATCGTCCCCTAAAAGAATCTATCCTGGCGATCGTGCGCGGCGCCCTCGACGCCGAAGCAGGAAACCGAATGCGCGCCGCGGAGCGCCTCGGCATCAGCGTGCGCACCATTCAGCGCTACCTCCCGGAGCTCCCGTGATCGAAGCGTCTGGACCTAAGCAGTCCCGGCCAGACCCTCGCGTAGTAGGCCCCTGAGCGCGTCGAGAATCGTCCAGCCCCACGCGGGGCGAGGCAAGACCACGACACGCCGGCCCAAATCCGTCGCTCCGATTCCGGAGAACCACGCCGGCTTGGCAGTGACCAGCACCAGGGCAAGGTCCTGGTCCCGATGCTGGAGCTCGGAGAGGACGTCGGCGGTTTCGTTCGGGTCGAGGTCGTCCGGAAAGGCCACGACCGCGTGAACGCCGGGTGTGTGTTCGAGCAGCGCCGCGGGCAGAAGCACGCTGCGGACCTTCACCCCGGCGCGAGTCAGGTACCTCTGGAGCCCGCCCAGGGTCTCGCCATTCGCGGAGAGTAACGCGACCTGAAGGTCTCCTCGGCGGGGACGATGACTGATTGGTTTTCGAAACACGACCGGGCAACAGCACGAGGCGTGCCAACGCGGGTCGAGCCCGCCTCTTCGTTCGCTGGAGCAACTACCCGAGGGTCAGGCGGCGTCGCGCGTCGGAGTACTGCTCGCTCACGCTGAAGACGGCGATGTCGCGCGCCTCGGGATTGCGAACGATCCATTTGAGGCGCTCCGCGGCGTCTTCCGGCGGACCCTCCGGGTGTCCGGTGCCCAGCGCGATGCCGCGCAGCGCGGTGGCGGGAGAGCCCATGGCCAGGAGCGCGGTCCGGTTGCCCCACTGATTGACCGCCGTGCCGAGCTGCGACGCGCGGTTGCCGATGGATCCGATCACCTCCATGGCCAGGACGGGCACGTCGCCGTCGAGCTCGCGGACGAGGGCGGTCTTGAGGCGTTGTTGGTGCTCGGCCACCTTCTTGGCGTCGACGCCGGGCGCCTGCCAGCTGGGAGCAAACACACTGAGCATGCCCGCGACCATGGGCCACAGATCGATGGGCGCCGCTCGAGAAAGCGCCGCCGAGCGCGACTGGAGCAGCTTCAGGCTTCGCAGCACCAAAAAGGTGCGCGCGTTCTCGTCCACATCTTTGTCGAGCAGCACCGAGCCGAAGACCAAGCGCGGCGGCGCGGCGCTGGCAGGAACGCAGCTTGGACCGAGCGTGGTCGACACGTAGGCCTCGAGGTTGTTGATGCCGAAGGCGGTGGCCATCTGCTGGAGCTGCTGGGCGAAAGCACCCGACTCCGACGGCAGCGGAGTGGCGCGGATGGTGCGCAGGTCCATCGGATACGCGCCGTCCAGCGCGTCGCCGGCCTTCTTGAGCAGGGCGCGCAAGGGGAGCGTGAGCAGTTCGGGCGCCAGCAAGTCGTCGAGTCGCGCGTCGGCGGCTGCCAGACCGGCGCCCTCGATCGAAGCGTCCGCGCCGGTCAGGGCGGACAGCGTGGCGTTGGCGACCCGCGCAGCGTCGGTGCCGCCGCGGAGCTCGGCAACCGTCGCTAGAGATTCGAAGAGCGCGGCGTCGAAGCGGCCCGTCCCGAGCGCGCGTCGCGAGTCGTTTGCAGCGCGGTCGAGCAGCACGTTCAGGGCCGTCGTTTCACCGCCACGCCGGTAGAACTCCGCCAAGGCTCGAAGCACGGCCCCATCTTGGGGCCAGGTCTTGCGCGCTTTGTCCAGGGTGCCTTCGGCCTTGCGCCGGTCTTTCAGGAACTCCTCTTGGACGCGCGCGAGCTCGATGGTGCGATCGCGCTTCTCCTCCGGAGTGCCGGCACGATTCAAGAGATCGTTCTGGAGCTCCAGCGCTTTGGTGGTGTCGCCCAACCGACCGTAGACGTGCACCAAGCTCTCCATTGCCCCCACGTCGTTGGGCAGTCGCTTGAGCACTTCACGGTACGAGAGTTCGGCGCGTTGAGGGTTCGGCATCTGGGTGTCGTACAGTGCGCCGAGCTTCCGGTAGATCTCGGCCTGCTGTTCCGGATCCGTCGAGTGCCGGGCGAGTCGGATCCAGGACTGCTCCGCGCCCTCCCACTCTCCCTCGTGAACACACAGCTCGGCGAACGCATCGAGGGCGTCGCCGTGATCGGGATCGGCATCCAGAGCCGCTGCCAGGGCTTCTTTTGCGGCGCTGGTGTCGCCGATCTCCGCGAGCGCTTTGCCCCGGGTGACCTCCAGTGAGACCCGCTCTTCCGGATCGTCGGTCAGCTCGATGCGGCGTTCGAGCAACGCGGCCAGCTTCTCGCGCTCCTCGTGTTTGACGTACAAAGCGCGCAGCCGCGTGAACGTGTCAGCGTGGGTGAGGTCGATGTCCGCGACGGTCTCCAACGCCGCGCGGCCGCGAGCGTCGTCGCCGACCGAGTCCAACCACAGGCGACCCGCGTGGTGCCAGGCGTCGGTCTGATGGGCCGCGACCTTGCTGCTCGCGGCGAGGGCCTCCAGGGCCTCCGCTGCGCCTTGGGCGTTTCCCTGTGCCTCGAGGGTCTCTGCCTGCCTGGCGAGTGCCACCAGGTGGTCGGGGACGAGCTCGACTGCGCGGTCGAGCAGAGCCTTGGCTTCGTCGAGCTTGCCGACGCGAATGGCGGCTTCACCGGCGCGGAGCGCGAGTGTTGCCGAGTCGATGGCGCGCGCGACTCTCTGGCTCAGCTCCTTGTCCATTCGCAGGGCCAGCTCATCGTCGCCGGAATCCCGCGCGACCGTGCTGAGCGTCCTCAGCGCCCACAGCGACGGAGGCTCGTGGGTGAGCGTGAGCTCCGCGAGCTGGCGGGTCCTCTCCGTGGTGGCTTGCCTTGGTGATAGGCGCGCAGCGAGCACGGCGTGGGCCGTTGCTTCGTTGCGATCGAGGAGCCCTGCCAGGGCCGCGGCGATGGGTTCGAGGTCTTCGAGGCGCCCGTCCCTGATGTACGCGTGCTCGAGGGTGCGGAGGGCCCGGAGGTTCTTGGGGTCGGCCTCGAGAATGGCACTTTGCCAGAGCAGCGCGCTCGAGGTGTCACCGCGGACGCGGTCCAACTCGCTCAGCCGCTCGTAGAGCTCGCACTGCGCGACGGGATCCGTCGCGGCCTTCGCCTCGGCGAGGAGGCGCTCGGCCAGCGCGGCACCGCCCGAGCCGAAGGGAGCCAAGCGTTCGGCGGTGACCGTTGCGAACTCACTGCCCCCCGCGGCGACGGCGTCCTGCGCGACACGCGCGGCTGACGGGAGGTCGTCTGCTCGTTCGTATTCGAGCGCGGACTCCACGAGCAACAGCAGCTTCGCGGGCCCCTCTGCGGAGGCAGCAACCGCCTCGCGCCATGCGCCGCGGGAACCTCCGCCGGCGGGCGAGAGGCGCTCCCGCAGCTCGTGCAGCGCGACGTCGGCGGGACGTGCCGCGCTGGCGGTCTCCAGGAGCTCGGCGGCGGCTTCGCGCTCGGTGTCGGCGATCAAGAGCGCCTCGCGGACGGCGTCGAGGGCGCCCTCCACGGGATCGTCCGCGGTTGCGCGCCGACGTCGCAGCCGCGCGAGCAAGGCGTCGGCGTCGCCGCGCACCCGGGCGTGCTGTTTGCCGAGGCGGTGCGCGAAGGGCTGGGTCGGATCTGCATCGACGGCACGCTGGATCAGCGCGGGGAATTCAGCTGACTCCATGCCCAGCCGCAGCGCAGCCTCCAGCAAGAGTAGCGACTTGTGCGCGTCGTCGGCGGCCGAGTCGGCCAAGCCGATCAGCAGCTCAGCGGCCCCCGCGGGGGTGGCAGCGGCGAGCATGGCGCGCGCGGCGGGTTCGGCCGTTGGATCCGCACCGAGCGCGCTCGAGTACTGCCGCGCGGCGGCGTCGGGGTCGCGGCCGATCTCGAGCAGGAGCCCCGCGACCAGGTGTTTGTCGCGGGCGGCCTTCGGGTCTTCGGCGCTGGGCCCGCTCGAGATGACCTGGGCGATTCGGACGGCCGCGCCCGCGGACAAGGCGAGCTCCGCCTCGAGGGCGCTGACGAGCGGATCGTCGCCCTGGGCCATCGAATGAGCTTCGAGCGCTGCGCGCAGCATTCCGGCATCAGCGCCCTCTGCTCGGCCGGCCACGATCGCCCGCCCGAGGATGGTTGCAGTGCGAGCCGCGCCATCACCACAGACGAGTTCGAGGGGCGCTTCGGGCGAACGACTGGCCGACGCCGCGGCGGCCGCCAGCGGTGTCAGGCGCGGATCTGCTTCGATGCGAGCGAGCCAACGGTCCACCAGCTCGTGCGCGGCCCCCGTGAGGGCGGCGAGCGAGACGCGATCCGCAGCGGAGAGGTCCGCAGAGTCCTGGCCTTGGAGCAGTTCCGACAGTCCCGACGGATCTCCCTGCTCCAAGGAGCGAGCTGCCAACGCGCGTCGCGCTGAGGGCGACTGCGTTTCTTCGATGAGGCTTCGTAGCAACTCGATGGCCTTGGGCCTCGTGCTCGAGTCGATCGCGAGCAGCGACGCCGCGAGCCAACGCGCGCCGAGCTCGAGCCCGGGAAGCGTCGCGAGCGCAGCGATGGCCTCGCCCGCCTGGGATATTTCGTGGCGGGCGAGCGCGCGCCGCGCACGTTCGAAGTGGACGGCGCGCAGAGGGCTGTCCGCCGCCGGCTCGCCGTCTGCGCGGAGGCTCCCCAAGTCCAATACCGCGCGGCCGAGCACGGCTAGATCACCGACCAGGCCCGGGGGCGCCACCGGCGCACTGGTGCTCGCAGCGAGCTGCCGCGCCAGCTTCATCACGGGCTGGCGTGGGTCGCGTGCGTCGAGCTTGTGCAGGACGTCCAGGCGCCGATCTCCCTGGGCCGAGTCCTTCAGCGCGCAGCGCGCGACCTCCGCGCCCACGTACACGGCGTGGCTCCGGACCGCGGGGTTTGCGCTGCTTTTTGCCTCGTTGTCGAGGGCCGCCAGCACCGTCTTGAAGTCTTCGTCTTGCGCTGCCAACAGGCGCGCTTGCCGCTGCATCAACGGCGCGGTTGGAGCGAGCGCGAGCGATTCGTTGGCGAGGCTCCGGGCGCGTTTGGCGTCGCCCGCGAGCGCGAAGAGCTCGCTCGCGACCAGCAACGCTCGCGCCTTCGCGCCCGCGTCCTCGGCCGACCGCGCCTCCGTCTCGAACCAGGCCGCCCGCGCGAGGCACGCTTCGAGTCCTTCTTGCTCGGCCAGGTGCACCGCTGCGGGGCGATCCTGCTCCCAGTTCGCGGGCGTCCAGAGTGGCTCGGCTCCAAGCTTCGGCTCGACCATAGAGTCGCCGTCATCGTCGGCGACCACATCGTCGGTGGCCACATCGTCGGTGGCCACATCGTCGGTGGCCACATCGTCGGTGGCCACATCGTCGGTGGCCACATCGTCGGTGGCCACATCGTCGGCGACCACATCGTCGGCGACCACATCGTCGGCGACCACATCGTCGGGAGCGAGCGATTGCGGCGAGTCTCCGGGCTTCGCCTCGACATCGAGCGCACCGTCGGCGGGCTCGAGCCCACCGACCAACGCGTCGATGTCCGCGTCCGAGCTGGAGATCGAAGGAGGCACCTCAGTGAACTCGTCGAGACCGAGAGCTTCGATGTTGCTCGCCTCGTCGGCAGCCGACGCGGGAGGGTTGGGCGCCGGCGCCTCGGGAGTCAGCGGAGCTCGAGGCGCGACGGGGCGTGGCGGTAGGGCCGGTCGTGTCGGGGCCGGCCGCGGCGGGCCGGCAGGTCGCGGCGGTGCGGCGGGCCGCGGTGGCGCCGCCGGCGGTGGTTGTGGGGCGGGTGTGGGAGGAGCAACGATCGCATTGGCGAGCAAGTCGTCCACGGAATCCCCCGTGCGGGGTCCGGGCGCCGTGTGTTCGAGCTTGCCCGCCAGGGTGACGCCTTCGGAATCCCACTCGCGCGTCTCGGGCTCGAAGAGCTTGCCGGAGTCCGCGGGAGGCGCGTCGACCGCGCCGGGCGGAGCGGGTTCGGGCTTCTGATGCGGGTCGTCCGAGAGCAGCGAGTCGAGGAGCGCGTCGGGCTCGAAGTCGAGATCGCCCAGCTCCTCGCCGATGCTGCGAGCGCTCGCGCTGCGACCGGTGCTTCCCGGAGTCGGTGGCTTGGCCTTCGGCTTCGGGTCTTCGGGGTTGCTCATCGGACCGTCATCCCGAGCTTTTCGCGCAAGCCGAGGTAGGTGGGGGAAACGACGAAGGACAAGAGATGCGAGGATTCTTCCTGCGCTTCGAGCGACGCTCCGACCTGGCCGCGAAGCTGTTCGGAGCCGCTCAACACCCAGGACACGTCCCCCGCGGCGATGGCCGCGAGCCGGTCGAGGCTCGACGTGGCCGCCCGCACCCAGGCCAGTGGATCTTGACCGCAGCCGGCTGCTCGAGCCGCGAGATCCGGCAAGCTCTTCTTGACCTTGCGCGACACTTCCTTGGTCAGCACGCGGGTGAATTCGCCGAGCATCGCGTACTGTGGGGAGGGCATTTCGAAACCGCCGATGCGGCAAGCCGCCACGATCAACGCGGCGACGTCCGTCGGGTCGCGGTGTCGAAGGATCGTCGTGCCTCGCACCAGCGCAAAGAGCTCGCGCGCCACGGCTTGGCGGTGCAGTGGCGAAAGAGGAGCCTGAACTGCGCGGCCCACGACCAACGCTGCGACCTCGGCGCCCACGCCGAAGATGCCCTGGTCGTCTGGGCCGCCGATGTAGACCTCGAAATCGCCAATACCGAGCGCACCCGTCCAGGCGGCGATCTCGTTGCGCACCGGAAGGCCTGCCCGGGGGTCTACGCGCTCTTTCCGGCCAACGCCGAAGCTGGACAGGTTAGGCCCGAGCGCCTCCGAGAAGGTGGTGGCCATGGCGAGGACCAACTCGGCAATGGGTCCAGCGTCTTCGGCATCACACAGGTCGGGCAGCGCTCGAGGATCGATCACGATCTGCGGAACGTGCGCGACGCGCTGGTCCAGAATCGAAAGCTCGCGATCGATCTCGGCGGAGCCCTCTCCCAGGGCCACCAGCGATCCCAGTGCGGCTTGCCGGAGCGGAGCGTTGTTGATGTGCGCGGCTATCCTCGCGAGGCGGTCCACGCGCTCTGCGTCCAGAGGATCGCGCATCAGCGCTTCGACCAGCGCGTCTTGCCCCGCTCGGAGCAGCGGTGCTTCGACCTGGGGGAGCGCGCCGGAGAGCACCAGATCGAGGGCTTCACCGTCGTCGGGCGCCTCGAGGAGGAGCCGCGCGGCGGCGTCGCCCGCACCGCTCGGCTCATCGAGTCGGTCGCGGTGGATCACCATGGCCAGACGCGCGGCCTCGATTCGGCCCTCCTTCGTGTCGCGTTCGGCCATCAGCTGCTCGAGCACTTCGGTGGCCTTCTGCCAGGACTGGGTCTTGGCGGCGGCGCGCGCGAGTCGCTCGCGCACCGGCAATGTCGACAGCCCGGCGCGGTAGAGGCCATCGAGGACCTCGAGGGCCTTGTCGACCTCCTTCAGCTTGTTCTCGTAGATGTCCACGGCTGCGACGCCGCTCATCAACCGCTGCTTGACGGGCGCGTCGGACAAGGTCGACAGCCGAGCGAGCTTCTCGGCCGCTTCTGGCAGCTTGCCGCTCGTGAGGTAGATCTCACCAGAGAGCGCGAGCGCGCCGACGTGATCGGGCTCGAGCAAGGTGACGTTTTCGAGGGCGGTGAGCGCGCCGTCGCGGTCGCCGGCCTCCCGCAAGACGCGAGCGCGTTCCCAGTAGAGCTTGGCGATCTCGTCGGGCTCCTCCGCCACCTCGAGGCGAAGGCCGATGAGCTCGAGCAGACGGCCGCCGTCTTTGCGCGCGCGCACGAGTCGGAACAGTTTGTCGAAGGCTTTCCCTCGACAGATATCGCGTGCGATGCAGCGCGAAAGGGCGAACTCTCCGCGAGCTTCGTCCCCGAGCTCGTCGATGAGGATGAATGCCGATTGCTCCCACAGCTCGGCTCCGCGCGCATCGTCGTGGACGGCGTCGCCGAGACACGCGCATGCTTCGGCAACGACGCCGCGTTCTCCGAGCAAATCCCCGGTGACGCGCAGGCCCTCCCAACCGATGACCTCTTCGGGGTAGGCCTCGGTCACGACTCTGAACGCTGCGAGTGCGGCGTCGGCGTCGCCGGACACCAGCAGATTCCAGCCGGCCAGCGCACGGCTCAGCGCCGAGCCGTCATCGCCGAGCGCGGCCTCGACTCCCGCGAGCGCCCGGGCACGGCGACGCGGATCGCAACCCGGAGGCGCGAGCTCGAGGTTCGCGAGGCGGGTGCACTCGGAGTCACCTTCGAGCAGTGGCTCGCCACCCGCGCCGCTCAAGGCCGACACGAGCGCTGCGCTCGCGTGCATGAGCGCACGCGGTCGCGCCCGGCAGGCGCTCGGCGAGCGCTCGCCGGGCCGCGACTTCTGCTGGCGAGTCGTTGGCCAAGAGGGAGGCGCCGAGCCACTCGAGCGCGGAGCTGACGTGCGCGTCGCTGTCTGCCCATCGGGCTGCCGACTGAAGCCGTCGCGTCGCATCGACGTCGCCGCGTTCGAGCTCCGCCACGTGCGCGGCAGCCGCAGCCACCGCCTCGGCCTCGCTCCCGAAAGCCGAAACGGCGTCGAGCAGCTCGCTCCTTTCGGCTGGAGCGGCCGTCAGCGCGCGGGCCAAGAGTCCGGCATCCCTGAGAGCGCGCTCGTCCGCCGCCGAGACCAAGTCGAGCGCTTCCCGCGCCGTGTCCGCGTCGCCGCCCGGCGCCATTTCGACCCCGAAGCGTTCCAGCGCGAGCGCTCCGCTCTCGGAGTCCTCGCTGGCCGCGAGCGCTCGGCGGCGCGCTTCGAGGGAGTCCGGCTCGGCGGCTCTCAGCGCCCACCCGAGGATTGGGCCGCCGGCCACCGGAGAGCGCTCTGCGGCCCGGGCGAATGCTTCCACGGCGCGGGCGCGCTCGCCGCCCTGCCAGTACAGGATGCCCGCTTCGAGATCGAAGCTCGCCCCGAGCTCGGCGTCTTGGTGCTCCGCGGCGGCAGCCCAAAGCGTCTCCGCCGCCCGGACGGGGTTGCCCTGCTTGCGAGCCAAGGCCGCGAGCGCGGCCGTCGCGCTCGGGTTCCCGGGGTTCTCCGCGTGCAGCGCGCCCAGTTGCTCGAGCGCGTCGGCGTCACGGCCGCTCAGTAGAGCGCGGACCGCCATGGCGGTGCGGATGCTGCTTGCCGTGATCGAGTCGGGGGCGAGGGATGCGAGCACCGCGAGCGCGGCCTCGTCGTCGCCCCCGGAGCTGCCGGAAACGAGCGGTAGGGCGTAGGCGCGAAGCGCAGCGCCCACCCACCGGCCATGGTCGCTCTCGCAGAGCGTCGAGAGCGCCGCGCGAGCTTGATCGAACTCCCCGCGGAGCAGCCGGAGCCGGCCGAGTTCGAACCACGCATGCGCGGTCTCGTCGTCTCCGGGATGTGCGGTCACTAGCCGGCGCGTCGATTCTTCGTACCAGGCAGCGTCGCCGCCCAGCGCGGCGAGCATCCGGGCGACGCGCGCGATCGTCAGCGGAGAAGCGCCGTACATTCCGGCCTGCGAGAGCGCCGCCTTTGCACCGGCGACGTCCCCGGCGAGACGCGCCCAGGTGTCCGCCGCGAGCAAGAAGTACCGCGCCTTGGCGCCGTCACTCCCCATCAACTCTGCGGCGGCTTCGAGGGACGCTGCCAGCGCTTGCGGGTCTGCTCCGGCGTCGAGGAGATCGAGCTCGAGCACGCGAGACGGGATGCTCCCGGCGTCCTCGGCCAGAGCGTGACGGACCGCGTCGAGCGCAGCCGCGCGATCGCCCTCCGATGCGGTTGCTTCGGCCACCCTCAACCAGAGCGCCGCGGCCACACCGCCCTTGGCGCCCGCCGCGAGGGCGACCTTGGCCAGATCGGCGCTCTTCTGCGTGTCGCCCGTGATCTCTGCGGTGATCAAGCGAGCGTGGGTCAGCGCGGGCTCGTTTTCGATGCGCGCGAGGGCCTGGTCGAGCAGGGCGGAAGCGTCTCCAACTTCACCGCGCCGGCGATGCGCATCCGCAGCGCGCAGCCACGCATCCGCGGCGTGCGCGGCGCTGCGGGCATGACGCGGAACGCCCAGCGCGTCGGCTGTCGCGGCGTCGGTGGTGCCCCGCAGGATCAGCGCTGCCTGTGCTTCCAGCGAGCGGGCGACGACGTCGAAGCGATCCGTGCTTCGTCCCACATGCTCCAGGGCACGAAGCGCAGCGTAGGTCGCTTCGCCCTTCTGTTCTATTGCGCGCTCGACGCGTTCGAGCGCGTCCTCGGTGTCGCCGCTCGTCAGCGCCAGCTCGGCTGCGCCGAGCAACAAGAGCGACCGCCAGGCCGGGTGCTCGCAGTATTCGGCTCGCGTCGCGAGCGCGCGCTCGCGGAGCTCCGTGTCGCCCGTCTTGGCGGCGAGTAGCTCGAGCGCGAGAAAGACTGCCAGCGTCGTCCGGCTTCTCCCCCGCAGCCTCCTCGAGGACCGCTCGGGCGGCGTCGGGGGAGACCTCGACGTCGGCGACGTGGGCCGCGTGTTCCATCAGTGCGCGGACGCGCTCTTCTGCGCCTTCGGCGACTTCGGCCGATCGCTCGAGCAGCTTGCCCAGGTTCTTGCTGGAACCGCTCTTTTGAATGATCTGGATCAGGCGTTCGAGGGGCTCGTGAAATTCCGGCTCGGAGTTCACCGCGTCGAGTTGATCGCGAGCAGCGGCGGCGCTGTCGCCGCTACGCTCTTCGAGCACGGCGATCTCGTGCATGAGGATTGCGCGGGTGACGTCGCTCTCGGCCTCGTCGTGCTCGGCACGCAGCCGGTTCAGCTCGCTGTCGAGCCGAGACAGTGAATCGGGTTGTGGCTGGCTGGACATCGACGACTGGCGATCGAGTAACTCTTACCTTACGCAGGGTTGTCGCTGCACGTTGAAATCACTCGCGCTTCGCCCGGCGCGCCGTGGCTCGTCAGTCCACGCGCCGGACCACCCAGAAGCCGCGGGGCGTGTCGATGGGCTCCGGGTGCACGGCGCCTTTGGCTAGACTGAAGACCACGAATTCCAGATCCGCTTCCAGCACACCCCGGGGGATCCGGCCGGCATCCGCCGTGGAGCCACGATCGCCCTTCTTCACGGCTTCGGCGAAGTCGGTCTGGGCGTCCGCGACCGCCGCTTTGGCTTTCTCCAGGGCTTCGGCCTTGGTTCTAGCGCCGGGTGGCGCGAACTGCACTCCCTGATAGGTAAAGAGTACCACCCCGAACGACACCGTCCCCGGCGCTCCGCTCGGAAGCGCCGTTCCGCCGTCGTCGGCCGTCTCCTCCGACGGCACGCCCAAGGCCGGGCCCGCTGGCTCTTCGCTCCCGGCGCTCCCGCTCGGGGCGGGCGGGATCTCCGCTGCGGCGCCCCCGGAGGCTGAGGCGCTCGGGAGCGGGGTCGTGCCCCGCGAAGCAGGCGTCCCGGCCTTGTACATGACGGCGACGAGCGCAGCCGACGAGATTAGCCCGGCGACCACCGACTTCCAGCGTTGCATTGCGGTGACAGCGAGTAGCACGGCTCGGGGCCCGCGGGCCTCAGAAAGCGCGACAACTCCGCCGACATCCTGCTAAACAAGAGCACAGGAATCCTGTGTTCAAGGTCGAGTGCCCCGACTGCAACGCTCCGTATCAGGTCGACGAACGCCGCGTGCCTTCGACCGGCCTGAAGATGCGATGCCCGAAGTGCGGAAACTCTTTCCAGGTCGAGCCACCACCTGACCCCCGCGCGACTGGACCCAGTCCACTTTTGGCGGGATCCGCCGGGACAGGTCCCGCAAAGCCGGGTCTACCCCCCATTCGGAAGCAGACAATGCTCGGGGTTGCGGGCCCTGGGGCCGCCGCGGCGCCGCCGCGGCCCGCGCCGAAGCAGACCCTATTGGGCACGCCACCGCCGAGCGGGCTCGCTGCGCCCGCCGCCAAGCCGCCGGCCCGGCCTGGCCTGACCCAGCCCCTCGCCCCGGTCCCGGAGCCGGGCGGTGGCGGCGAGTTCGCGAATTTTGGCGATATCGGGCTGGACTTGCCTGCGCCCGCCGCCCCTAGGGCGTCGCCGCCCAAGCCTCCCCCGCCGCGTCCGCTGACAGCCGGACCGTTTCCAGGGCCCATCGAAGTCGACGACGTCGACCTGCCCGCCCCGGTCGCGCCCAAGCACCCCGCGCCGAGCCAGGGCTTCGGCGAGATCGATCTGCCGTCGCCCGTCGCCGGCGCGCTGGCGGCTTTCGCGCCCGAAGCGGAGGAGCTCGACCTTCCAGTGGTGGGCGGCAGACGCGCTGCGCCGCAGCTGGATGACCTAGATCTTCCCGCGTCGGTGCCCCAGCGTCCCGCCGGATTCGGCGAGGTGGATCTCCCGCTGCCATCCGCCGGCCTGCCAGCTCCGACCGGGGGAGGCTTCGGTGAGCTCGATCTGCCCGCGTTGGGCTCCGATCTTCCTTCTATCGCCGGCGATCTGCCCTCCGTGCAGGCCGGGTTGCCGGTCCCGGCGGCAGGACTGCCGTCGCCTGCCGCGGGGCTCCCTCAAATGGCGGCGGGGCTCCCTCAGGCGGCGGCGGGGCTCCCTCAGACGGCGGCGGGCCTGCCGATGAACGCGGCGGGCCTGCCGATGAACGCGGCGGGCATGCCGATGAACGCGGCGGGCCTGCCGATGAACGCGGCAGGCATGCCGATGAACGCGGCGGGCATGCCGATGAACGCAGCGGGCTTGCCGACTCCGATGGGAGCGTTCGGCGAGATCGATCTGGGCGCGTCATCGCAGCAGGGCGACCCCGGCGTGGTTCGGCAGTCAGGCGGCGGAGTCTCGTTCGGCGAGGTCAACCTCGACGCCGGCCAGCCGGGAGGCAGCATCGACTCCGCCCGCGACGAGATGGAGTTTGGGGGGCTGCCGCAGGAAGGGCAGCTGGCGCCGCAGGGTGGGCAGCTTCAGGTCCGGGCGCCGGTTCCGCGCGTGGCGGCAGAAGATGAGCTCGAGCCGCCGCCCAAGAAGAAGAGCCTGCGAGCCATCGCGGCGGTGGGCGTGGTGTTTGTTTTGGCCGGTGGCGCGTTGGCGCTCGTGCCCAACGTCGGACCCTTCGGCCTGCTGTGGGCCTACGACAAGATGAAGGCCGGTGAATACCAGCGCGTACTCGCTGACACGTCGAAGACGGTTCGCGACGCGCTCGCCAAAGACACCCACCCGGAAGCCAAGAGAGCGTACCAGGCCGCTGACGCCGCGCGTTCCACGAACAAGCGGCAGAAGGCGCTAGCTGCTTACGCGGTCTACGTCGCCTACGGTCAAGAGCTCCGTTTCGGTGCCGACCCGGAGGTGAGCGCGCGCGCCTCGGTGCTGCTCGAGGAGCTCGGGTCGGAGAACGTCAAAGAAGTGCGCAATCTCGATCTGGCACGCGCTGCGCACGCGGCGGCCACGCGCTCACCGGCTGCGCGCGGAATGCTCGAAGCCATGGCATCGACGCGCCCGAATGACATCGACGTGCTGAGCCTCTTGGGGGAAACCGAGCTTCGAGCGCGTGAGCCGCAAGCGGCTTCGGCGGCCTGGGAGAAGGCCGAGGTCGTGGAGAAGAGCGCGCGGACCGCATATGGCCTCGCGCGAGCGCAAGTTCCTCGCCGGGGATCGCAAGCAGGCCGAAGAGCTCGCCACGCTCACGTTGACCAGGAATCCCAGCCACGTCGGCGCGCGCATTCTCACGGCGCGAGCAACCTGGAATCACGGGAAAGAGGCCCAGGCAACCAAGCTGCTCGAGGAGGTCACGGCGGACACCGCGGGCTCGAGCTCGGGTGAGTTGGTGGAGGCGCACACGCTCTTGGGCGAGGTTCACCTGGCCCGCTCGCGGGTGACTCACGCAGAGAAGGCGTTCTCCGAGGCGCTCAAGATCGATCCCAAGTCCGCGCGTGCGCTGGTCGGTCTCGGGGACGCGCTCTACCGAGCGGGCAGGTACTCCGAAGCCCTCGCGCGCTTCGAAGCGGCCGCACAATCCGACGCCAGGGAGGTGACCGCGCGGGTCGGGGTCGCCAAGACTGCGCTTGCGCTCGAACGCCTCGAAGACGCGGCCACGGCCATCGAGAAGCTGAAGGGCGAGTTCCCCAAGAGCGTGCTCGTGGCCTACTGGGGCTGCAAGGTGCAAGAAGCGGCCGGCTCGCGCAAAGAGGCGGAGGCCGCCTACCGCCAGGTGATCGCGGCGGGCGTGGTCGATCCCGATCTCGTGTACATCCACATCGGGTTGGCGCAGCTCCTCACTGCGCAGGGCAAGCACGATGAAGCTCAAGGCGTCCTTGCCGCCGCCCAAAAGGCGCTGCCGGACTCTGCGCAGGTGCGCATCGCCCTGGGGGACATCGCGCTTGGCCGAGGCAAGACCGCCGACGCGGTGAGCGACTACCAGTCGGCTCTGAAGGTCGATCCAGGTGACGTCGGCGCCAAGTTCAAGCTCGCCATCGCCTATCGGCGTGACAAGAGCTTCGACCTGGCCGGCAAGGCCTTCGACGAGGTTGCGGCGGTGGACAAGGAATACCCCGGGCTAGCCCTCGAGCGAGGGCTTCTGTTCGAAGCCTCGGGTCGCGGCGCCGAGGCCCTCAAGGCCTACGAAGATGCGCTAGCGAAGGCGCCCAACGATCCGGATCTGATGCTGCGCGTGGCCTGCGGGAAGGCCGGAACGCAGGCTGCGAAGCAGGCCTCCGAGATGCTCACGAAGGTCCTCGAGAAACGCCCGAGTTCGGCGGAGGCTCATCACTGTAAGGGCAAGGCGCTGCTGACCGAGGGCACCAACATGGCCGAGTCTCTGAGGATGCTCGAGAAGGCCGTCGATCTCGATCCGAATCGCGCCGAATATCACCTGTACGTCGCCTGGGCGGCGAACGAAGCCGGCCGCCCCCAGCGTGCCGAGATAGCCGTGCAGAAGGCCCTCGAGCTCGATCAGCGCTTGGGCGACGCCTATTGGCAGCGCGGCGTGCTCCGGCAGAAGCAGGGAGCCGTTCGGGACGCCGTCAAGGATCTGAACAAGGCACTCGAGCTCAACCCCCATCGAATCGAGGCGCGTGCCGCGCTGGGTGACAGCCTCTACGATCTCGGAAGAGAGACTGAGGCAATCACTCAGTACCAGAGCGCGGTCGAGGGCCAGCCGGACAACGCCACTTGGCGCTATCGCTACGGCAAGCTCCTGGCCGCCAACGGGCGCAACGCGGAGGCCGAGACTCAGTTGAGCGCAAGCTCTCGAGCTCGCGGCCAAGTTGGACCCAAAGCCGCGATGGCAGTGGGAGGCGCACCACGTTCTGGCTCGCGCCATGGGCGAGAATCGCGATGCGATCCCGCATTGGGAAGCCTTCCTTCGACTCGGTCCCACCGACAACCCGTACCGAGGCGAGGCCAAGAAGATCCTCGCCCAAATGGGCAAGCCGTGGGACGGCAACTGAGCCTCGGGTCGCGTCGGGCCTGCAAGCTCGATCTCGATCGAGTCATCTTCGAAGGTGATCGCGATCTCCATCAGGCGCTCACCCGGGACAAGCGCTTCGCTCGCATTCTGGCGGCGCGAGACGCGGATGCGGCCAGCATGTCCGCTCGCCGCCGGCTCCTCCTGAACGCGCTCCGCTTGTCGCCGAGCATGGCCAAAGAGCCCTTTGCCGCCCTCGCCGACGTCAACCAGACGCTCGGTCTCGAAGGTCCGCTCGAGCTTTATTGCGTCTCCGAATCCCGCATCAACGCCTTCGTCGTGCCTCCCCGGCAGGCAGACGGCGTGCTGCTCGTCGGCTTCACCAGCGAAGCGCTCGAACGCCTCGATCCGGCGGAGCTCCGCTTCGTGCTGGGGCACGAGCTGGGGCACGTCCTCTTCGGTCACTTCAACCTGTCAGTGAGCGACCTGGTGGGCGACGAAGAGGTCGCTCCGATTCAGCTGGTGCGACTGTGCGCCTGGATGCGCTACGCCGAGCTCTCGGCCGACCGCGTCGGGCTCCTGTGCTGCGACGACTTCGACGCGGCTGTGCGTGCCTTCTTCAAGCTCACGAGCGGGCTCAGCCAACCGGCCTACCTGAACCACGCCCGCGAGCACGCCGAGCAGCTCGCTGCAGTTGCCAGCGACGAGATCGAGAGCAGCGAAGCCGATTGGCTCTCGACGCATCCCTACAGCCCGTTGCGTGTGAAGGCGCTCGATCTCTTCGCTCGCTCCGACGCCTTTCACGGCATCATGGGCCGAAGCCCGGCCGAGGCGCGCTTCCACCGCTTCCTCGGCAAGAGCGGCGTGCTGTTGGCCAAGGCGGAGCTGGAGCGAGAGGTCGGCGCGCTGATGCGCATGATGGACCCGAGCTTTCTCTCCGACGAGCTCGACGTCGCGGTAGCGACCCGGGAGCTGCTTGCCCTCGCGGGCATGGCCATCGCGCTGGCCGATGGGCAGGTCACCCGAGGCGAGCGCGAGGCGCTGGGCAGTCTAGTGGGCAAGCGAGGCGTGGTCGACTCCGCGGCTGATCTCTTGGCGCTGTCGCCCGAGGACCACGACGCGCGCATGGCGTCGTTGGCCCAGAGCCTCTCGAGTCATCTTTCCCCGCTTGGGTCGCAAGAAACTGGTCGAAGATCTGATCGTGGTAGCGCTCGCCGATCGCCACCTCGCGCGCGCAGAGCTCGACGTTGCCATGAAGGTCGCCGCCCGGCTGGGCGTGTCCCCCGAAGACGTCGAACGAACCGTGGGCCGCGTGCTCGGCCAGTTGGATTGATGGAGCCGCGACGCCACGCGCCGGTACCGGTGACGTTGGTCGCGGGTTTCTTGGGAGCGGGCAAGACCACCTTTCTGAATCGCATCCTGGCCGGCGAGCACGGCCGGCGGATCGCGGTGCTGGTCAACGACTTTGGCGATGTCAGCGTCGATCGAGAGCTGATCATCGCTGCGGATGAAACCACCATCACGCTGGCCAACGGATGCGTCTGCTGCACCATCCGCGACGACCTAGTGGCGGCGGCTCGTGATCTCCTGCGTCGCGAACCGCCCCCCGAACACTTGGTCGTCGAACTCTCGGGCGTCGCCGATCCGGGCAGCGTGCTCAGGACCTTTGCGCTGATGGAGAAGCGTTGGCCCCTGTTCGTCGATGGCGTGATCGCGCTGGTGGACGCGGAGCACTTCCCGGAAGCCGACGACGAGCACTACCTGCTCGCGCGCGAGCAACTGGTCCTCGCGGACGTAGTGCTGGTCAACAAGACCGATCTCGTCTCGCCCGAGCGTGTCGCCGAGCTTCGCCGTCGCATTGTGGCCTGGGTGCCGACGGCGCGTGTGGTCGATACGGTGCTCGGTGAGGTGCCGCTGGAACTCTGCCTTGGCCTGGGCATGGATCCCGATCACGCCCGCTTGCGCCCAGCCGAAACCGAGCACGAGCGTAGCCACGGGTTTTCGACCTTCACCTACCGGACGCCGAAGATGTTGTCGCTCGAGGCCCTTCGGACCACATGCACGGAGCTGCCCAGCAGCGTATTTCGCGCGAAAGGTTTCGTATATCTCGACGCCCGTCCCGATCATCGCACGGTCTTGCAGGTCGTCGGTCGCCGCGCCCGCATCGAGCTCGGCGGAGCTTGGGGCGACCGCGCCCGAGAAACCCTGATCGTGTTCATCGGTGATCGCGACGGGCTCGCGTCCGACGCGCTCGCGGCGGCCTTCGACGCCTGCGCGGCGAAGGAGCGAGGACCGGCGGCGAAGCTGTCCAGCGCCGTGGATTGGATCCGCGAGCGGTTCCGGGCCGGGCCATCGAAGTCGAGGCCCCCGTGAACCGGAGAACGAAGCGACTCGTCGTCACCGCCTGCCTCGCGCTGGGCGCGGTGCTGGTGGGGCTGCTGGCGTGCCGCTTGCGAGCTCGGCGAGGCCTCTCCGAGCACACGCTCGAGTTCCAAGGTCGCAAGCGGACGTTCTTCCTACACTTGCCGCCGGGGCACGCGACTCGGGGTCCAGTGCCGTTGGTCATCGCCCTGCACGGCGGAGGTGGAGTTGCTGCCAACCTCAACAGCGCCACCAAGTTCTCACTGACCGCTCAGGCAGACGCGCGGGGCTGGGTGCTGCTCTTGCCGCAGGGCATCGCCAACGGATGGAACGACGGTCGTCCCCTGGACGACCGCGGCGCGCGGGCGCGGGCAGGCGTCGACGATGTGGGTTTCATCTCGGCCCTGATCGATCACGCGCACTCGGAGTACGGGATCGATCGGCAGCGGGTGTTCGTCACCGGGATCTCCAACGGGGGAGGCATGTCTTTCAGGCTCGCCGTCGAGCTGTCCGACCGGATCCGCGCCGTGGCGCCGGTCACCATGAGCCTGCCCGCCGTCCACCAGCACGCCACTCCGAAGCGTCGCATCTCCGTGCTGATGGTGAACGGCACCGCTGACCCGGTGGTGCCCTACGCCGGCGGGCAAATTCGGGTGTTGGGACGGGACCGCGGCGAGGTCCTCTCCACCGACGCGACCCTGGAGTGGTGGGCGAAGTTCGGCGCTTGCACGCGTCGGGCAGCGCCGCTGGCACTGCCCGACGTGGATCCCGCCGACGGCACCCGAGTTCACTTCGAGGAGCGAGACGGTTGCGCAGACGGGACCCGCGTCGCGCTCTACCGAGTGGAGGGCGGAGGACACACCTGGCCCGGTGGGCGTCAGTACCTGCCCGAGCGTGTCGTGGGTCGAGTGAGTCGAGACATCGACGCCAGCAAGGTGGTCTTCGACTTCTTCGCCGCGCAGGCAGCAGGTCCGTGACTCGAGGGGCGGGCGTGCGCAGGGGCGGGATCGGCTAGTGCCGCGCGGCAGAAGTTTCGCTGGTTTCTTTTCCGTGTGCGTGTCGTCGGTGTAGTGGGGTGACATGATCGACTACAGCGCGTTCGCGGGTCGAGCGCACGGTGGTCGTCCGACGGTTCCGCTCGCGCTGAGGGCTGAAGAGCGCGCGCGGATCGAGGAGGCGTTGCGACCCGCCAGGGCGGAGCAGCGGCTGGTTCGTCGGGCGCAGGCCGTGTTGATGATGGCGGACGGAGTGCCTGCGACGGACATCGCCCGGCTCCTCGGGGTGCACGTGCGCACGGTGGACGACTGGCGCAAGCGCTTCGACTGCGCGGCACCTAGCGAGAGACTGGCGGACGCCCCGCGCTCGGGACGGCCGCCCTCTCTCTCTCGGACACCGTAGCGGCTCGAGTAGAAGCACCGACGACCTCGCGGCGAGGATCGACGCGTACGTCGCGTGGTATCTGCGGACCGACCGACCCTTTCGCTGGTCGTACCGCCCCAAGTCGTGGGCCGAATCCAGAAAAATCCCCTCACTTTCTGCGAAGAAAGCCGCAACTGTTTCGGAGTGAGGCCCGACCACACGGGGATGGCACAGGAAGGGCGAAAGCTCGGAAGATTTGGGGATGGGACGGACGAGGTGATCGGTGCGCTGATCGAGGTGCATCGGCATCTCGGTCCAGGGCTGATGGAATCCGCATATGAGGCCTGTCTATCTGCCGAGCTGTCCGAACGACGGCTCAAGTTCGAGCGGCAGCGACCGCTACCAATCCGCTTCAAAGGCGTACACCTTGACTGCGCCTATCGCCTCGACCTGGTCGCTTCCAGATCGTATCCTCCTGGAGCTCGAGGCGGTCGAGCGGCTGCTCCCGATTTACGAAGCGCAGGTCATCACCTATCTGCGCCTTTCGCGGTTGCCCGTCGGCCTGCTCGTCAACTTCAACGTGACCGCGCTCAGAAATGGCCTGCGGAGGCTAACGCCTGACCACCCCAAATCCTTCCGCTCTTCCGCCCTTCCTGTGAGAGCCCAAATGAGCGCAGGTCTCAGGGGCGAATCCACTCGAACTTCGGCCGCGCGGCACTAGGGTGCCAAGCGGAGTGGGGTTTCAGGGAGAAAGTCCGCGCCAGCCAGCGCCAGCGCGCAGCGCGGCGCCCAAATCAGCCGCGATGCGCTCGGTGATTTCCCGGGCCGCCGGGCAAGCCCGCGTCATCAGGGCGAAGCCGTGGATCATGGTGGGCAAGACGCTCAGCTTCACGTCCACGCCGGCATTGCGCAGGAGGTCGGCATAGTGGACGGCTTCGTCCCGCAGCGGGTCGAAGTGGCAGGCGTAGATCCACGTCGGGCAGACCCCGGCGAACTCGGTCGCGAACACCGGCGATGCGTCGGGATGCCGGTGAACTTCTGCGGAATCGCCGTAGTAGTTGTGGTGGTACCAGGCGATGGAGGCCTCGGTGAGCATCCAGCGGTCGCCGAAGGTCCGGTGCGAAGGCTGGCTGCGCGTGGCGTCCAGGCCCGGGTAGAGCAGCACGGCGAGCGCTGGTTTCGCCGCGTGCGATCTGGAGTGCAGCGAAACCACCGCGCTCAGGTTCCCGCCGGCGCTGTCTCCGGCCACCGCGACGCGCGCCGGATCGATCTCCAGCTCCCGCGCGTGATCGACGCACCAGCGAAACGCCGCGACCGCGTCCTCGGCCGCGGCCGGAAAGAAGTGTTCCGGGGCGAGGCGGTAGTCGATGGCCACCACGCGCACGTGGCCGCTGACCGCGAGTCGTCGGCACAGGAAGTCGTGCGATTCGAGATTGCCAACGACCCACCCGCCGCCGTGGAAGTACACGACTGCTGGCGAGGGTGTGTCGAGCCCCGGTGGCGTGTAGAGCCGCGCGCGCTGGCTCCCGCCCGGACCGCTCCACCACAGCTCACGCCAGTGGACTTGGGTGCGAGGAGGAGCGTCGACCGACGCAACGCTCACCCGCAGTGCGCGACGCGCCTCCTCCGGAGTCCTTCGCTCGACCAGCGAGTCGCCGCTGAGGTCGTCGATGCGGAGCATCGCGGCAAGATGCTCGTCGACGAACTGGCCCTCCACTGCCTCGCTGCGACTGCGCGCCAGTCGCCGTCGCAGGCTCCCGCGTGCCAACAGCGCTTCGAGCAGGGGTCCGCCGAGGCGGGCTTGGACTGCAGGCCACGCGCGTCGCAGCACTCCCGGCGCGGGATCTGCGTTCGTCCGGTCCACCACCACGGACACACTCGCGATCAGTCGTCGCGATGTCAAACTGGACCCTGCTGCGAAGCCCCCAAGACCCGGTTTCCCCTCCACGGCGTCCGCGCCTGCGAGCAGCGACGGGCCGTGTCGCGTGCGCGAATTCGCAGGAACTCCCGGAGCCCGAACCTTCGGGCTCTTGCCCGGTCGCCCGCTGTGATGGGTGCTTCCCTCCAGGCGATGTGCGCTAGAGTCTGCGAGGGGTTTCCATGAAGGTCATGTCGCTGGTCCACGTGCTCTTGGGGTCGGTCTTGCTGCTGTCGTGTGGGAGCTCGGACGGCGGCGCAACGAAACCCACCGCCAAGTGTTACGTCGACTTGGGCAAGTGCGCCTGTGGTGAGCCGCTCCCCTCGGGCGCGACTGCCGTCGATGCCTGCGAACAGGGGCCGAGCTACACCAACCTCCCAATCGCTTGCTGCGACGGCCCCGAGATCTGCAGTTGCACGAGTTGGAAGTGCGAAATGGTCGGGCAGAGCTGCGGGTGTGAGTTCAACACAGCGCCTTCGTCGGGCGCCGACACGTGCACGGGGCCGGTCTGCTGCAAGGTCACGGACGACTCTCGAGGTGCTTGCTACTGCGGCGCCACGGGCCCGTGCCCGAGCGGCGAAGAACAAGTCGCCCAGTGCTCTCCGGGCCTCACCACCGCGAAGTGTGACTTCGACGAGACGCCAGCTTCCAGCTGCCTGCCCTGAGCAAGCTGCCCGTCGAGCGGCACACGCTGTGGTTCCGCCTCCGGCGCGCCGGAGCACGGTGGCGCGGATGCAAGTGGCGCCACTCCGTGCCATGATTCCGAGCCAGATGCTGCGGGCTTTCTTCAGGCTGTTCCCGGTCGCGATGGGACTCGCGCTGTTCGGCGCCTGTTCGTTGGCATCGTCTCTCGACGATTTGAAGGGCGACCCCGCCGACGCGGGCGGAGCCCAAGACGGCGGGGTTGATGCGGCCGCGTGTGTGCCCGCGGTCTGTACTGCGGACGACTGCGGCAAACTCATCGACGGCTGCGGCAAAGTCCTGGATTGTGGCGGCTGCCCGAGCGGCCAGGTCTGTGGCGGGGGTGGCCCGAATCGTTGTGGTACGGGGTGTGTCTCGAGCACCTGCGCCGATTCCTCGGCATCGAGTGTGGCATCAGCAACGATGGCTGCGGCTACGCCATCGACTGCCTGGGGTGCCCGTCGGGCGAGCTGTGCGTGGGGGGCAAGTGCGTCGCTCAGGTTTCCTGCGGCAACAAGCTCTGCGATCCCACGGAGAGCTGCGAAAGCTGCGCCTTGGATTGCGGTTGCAAGGACGGGGTGTGCTTGGGCGGAGCGTGCTGCACGCCCAGTTGCCCCGCTGGGAAGTGCGGCGACGACGGCTGCGGCGGTGTCTGCTCCCAGTGTGCTACGGGCAGCATCTGTCAGAACGGCGCCTGCGTGACCTCGACGACCTGTGGCAACGGCAGCTGTGAGCTTGCCGCGGGTGAGACCTGCGCGAACTGCGCCGACTGCGCATGCACTGGCGGGAGCTGCGTGGCCGGGGCTTGCTGCACCAAGAACTGCGCCGGCAAGAGCTGCGGGTCCGACGGTTGCGGCGGGGTATGTGGTAGCTGCACCAGCGGCTCGACGTGCACGGGCGGCAACTGTGTGCTGGACCTGGTCTGCGGCAACGGCACCTGCCAGACCGGAGAGAACTGCGCGAACTGCGCCAGTGACTGTCCCTGCAGCGGCGGGCAGTCCTGCACCTCCGCTGGCAGCTGCTGTACGCCGCAGTGCGCTGGCAAGACCTGCGGCTCGAACGGCTGCGGCGGCAGTTGCGGCACCTGCCAGTCGGGGTTCTCGTGCCAGACCTCGAATTGCGTGCAGGACGTAGCGTGTGGCAACGGTAGCTGCCAAGCCGGTGAGAACTGCGGGAACTGTCCGGCTGACTGCTCATGCAGCGGCTCGGCCACTTGCTACAACTCGAGTTGCTGCACGCCGCAGTGCAGCGGCAAGCAGTGTGGTAGCAACGCTTGTGGCGGCAGCTGTGGCACCTGCTCCGGCACGTTGACCTGCAACGGCAGCGGCAAGTGCGTTGGCTGCGGTGATGGCACCTGCGCCGCTCCGGAGAATTGCTCGACTTGTCCGGCGGATTGCGGCTGTACGGGCACCGCGCTTTGTTACAACGCGAGCTGTTGCACGCCCGATCCGAACGCCTGCGACCAGCTCGACGAGTGCGGCACGCGGCCCAACGGTTGCGGGGGCAACACCGTCTGCGGAACCTGCCCCCCAAGCCTCCCGTGGTGTGTTCAGAATTCGGCGGTCAACTGCTGCAGCGCGACCAAATTCGGGTTTTGCGAAGTCTAGCCGCAGAGGCATCGTTGTTCGCCTAGGCATTGCGAGCTGCGGGCGTTGCGAGCTGCGGGATGACCTCAATTCCCCCCCTGAGGCCGCGGAGCGGCCGATTTGGGGGGGAAGCCCGCGCGAGGCGTAGCCGCGCCCGGGCGTGGGGGGGCAACTCCAAACTCCTCGCCCCGGTCCGCGTTCGACAATCGCGACCGGTCATTTATTGTGTCGCATGCCCGTCCGGCACAGCGCCACTGCCATGTCCGCGAGGGGGGCGCTTCGTTTCACGCTTCGGGCGAGGTTCTTGGTGCTGATCGGAATCGTCACCGTGCCAGCGCTGGCCATGATTCTGCTCACGGCGGCCGGGCAGCGCAACGCCACCATGCGCGCCGTGGAAGCCGACTCACTTCGCGTCGCGCGACTCGCGTCGCGCGAGCATGCCCGGGAGATTTCAGCCGGACGCGAGTTGCTGGCGAGCCTGGGCAGCATTCCCGGGGCCGCCGAGGACTCCGCAGGAAAGTGCCCCGCCTTTTTCTCGCCCTTGCTGCGCGGGTTTCCCCACTTCGCGAACCTCGGCATCCTGACCGATACCGGTCGCGTCACTTGCTCGGTCGCACCGGTTCCGCACCCGGTCGACATGTCCCAGACGCCGGCGTTTCAGCGCGCGGTGCACTCGCAGACCGTCGAGAGCGGCGACTATCAAATCGGACTGATCGTGCAGCGCCCGGTGCTGGTGCTCGCGTACGCGGTGCGTGACGCCTCCGGCGGCGTCCAGCGGGTCCTCTTCGTCGCTCTCGAACTCGGGTGGTTCGGCAAGCTCGCGGAGCAGGCCGAGCTGCCCGCCCAGACGGTGCTGACCCTGGTCGACCGGCAGGGGAGGATCCTGGCCCGTTCGGCGGACTCCGAACGCTGGGTGGGATCGACCCACACCGGTATCGCGGCAGTGCTCGCGGCGCCACGTCGAGGCCGGTACGTCGGCAGCGCCGTCGACATCGACGGCGTCTCGAGGCTGCTGTCCATCGCCCCCTTGGCCAGCATGGAAGACGTCTACGCGTTGGTCGGCGTGCCGAGCACGCTCGCCTTTGCGCCGGCGGACCGCGCGCTCTGGCAACAGATCGCTGCCCTGGTCGCCCTCACGCTGTTCGCGGCCGCCGTGGGCCTCCTTGGAACCGAGGTCTTCGTGCTGCGCGGCATCCGCGCGCTGGTGAGCGCAACGCAACGCTTGGCGGAGGGCGACCCCCACGCCCGCGCGCCGGAGCGCTTGCCCGAGAGCGAGATCGCGGTGCTGGCACGAACCTTCAACTCGATGGCGGACGTGCTCGAGCGGCGACAGCGCGAAGCCGAAGAGCACGCGGCGGAGCTGCGCGCCAGCGAGCGCCAGCTCCGCGCGCTCTCGCAGGGACTGCAGTCCGCGCGAGAAGAAGAGAGCGCGCGCATCGCCCGAGAATTGCACGACCAACTCGGGCAGTCCCTCACCGCGCTGAAGCTGGACATCGCCGCCGTCGCCCGCAAGGCGCCTGACTCCAGCGTTTCGCTGGGGGAGCTGGGGGGGCGCGTGGACGAAATGGTCCAGCTGGTGCGGGACATTTCCACCGCCCTGCGTCCCGGGGTCCTCGATCAGCTGGGCCTCGAAGCCGCCCTCGAGTGGCAAGCCGGCGAGTTCGAGCGGCATGGCGGGATCCACTGCGAGCTGGAGATCGCCGCCCCAATCCTGGCGGTCGACCCCACTCAGGCGACGGCTATCTTCCGGGTCTTCCAAGAGGCCCTGACCAACGTGACGCGCCACGCCGAGGCGACCCACGTGCGAGCGTCGCTGACACAGACCGCCGAAGCGCTCACGCTCGAAGTCATCGACGACGGCAAGGGACTGCCGGAGGGCGTGGCCGACGACTCCACATCGCTGGGCCTGCTGGGCATGCGCGAACGCGCGCGGCTGATCGGCGGCACCATCGACTTGACGAGCGCCCCCGGCGCGGGCACACGGGTCAGCCTAGTAGTGCCCACGCGCGCTGCGGGAGGAGCCGAATCGTGCTGAAGATCCTCGTCGCTGACGACCACGCCATGGTGCGGGCAGGGATCTGCAAGATCGTCGCAGAGCAGCTGGGTCCGGTGCGCTTGGGCGAAGCGGCCAGCGCCGAGCAGACTCTGGCCATGGTCAGCCAGCACGACTGGGACGCAGTGCTCCTGGACATCACCATGCCCGGTCAGACCGGGATGGAAGTGCTCGGCAATATCAAGGCTTTGCGGCCCAATCTGCCGGTGCTGGTGGTGAGCATGCATTCCGAAGAGCAGTTCGCGATCCGCGCTCTGCGGGCCGGTGCGGCGGGCTACATCACCAAAGAGCGCGCCCCCGAAGAGCTCGTTCAGGCCATCAACAAAGTCCTCAACAAGCGCCTGTACGTGTCCGAGGTGCTCGCCGAGAAGCTGGCTCAGGAACGCGCCACCGGGCAGAGCGTCGCCCCCCACGAGGCGCTTTCTGCTCGGGAATTCTCCGTACTCGTCGCGTTGGCAGCTGGCCGCAGCGTGAGCGAGGTGGCAAGCGATCTGCAGATCAGCGCGAAGACGGTCAGCACCTATCGCACGAGGATCTTGGAGAAGCTCCAGCTCCGGACCAACGCGGACCTCACTCGCTACGCGTTGCAGCACGGCCTCATCGACTGACGACGGCCTACGCTCGCGTAGGCGTTCGCTGACAGCTGCGTGAGGCGCGGCCGATTGTCGGGCTTTCCCGAATCCTTCACCATTTGGGAGTGGTTCCGAACATCCAACTGAGGAGCTGACCGATGGCTACTTCCTACGTTTCGTCCACCGCGACACAGGTCATCCCGCCGGGCCCGGAGACCGACGTCAACGGCACATCCGTCAGGCTCTCATGGGGTTTGGTGGCGGCAGGTTTGCTGTCAATCTTTGGCGGCACAGCAGCGCTCATGGCGCTCTCGTTTGCCGCGGCCAGTGCGTTCGGTACCGCGGGCGAGATCCTCTCTGGGGTGTGCGCCTTCGGCGCGATCATCGCGGGCGCCATGCTGCTCTTCGTCTCGGGAGTGCAAGCCTGCGCCACCTGCCGTGAACCGCTGCAAACGCGCACGCTGATGCTGCGCGAGGACACCCACGCAGAGCTCTTGGAGTCGATCGAAGCTGGCGACCTGCAGCTGCTCAGCTTCTTGGACCAAGCCCCGCCAGCCGACGCGGCGACGAAGGCACGGGTCGGCGTCGAGTTCGAGGCCTGTCCGGCGTGTCAGCGCGGGGGCTGGCTGACGCCGGTCAAGCTCCGCTGGGATGACTCTCGGGAGCGCTTCGACGCTTTCGAGTGCGGCGAGCCAGTGCACAAGTCGGCGCGCACGATGGCCACCATCGAGAGGCTCGCCAGGGCCCGTGCAGCAAGCCACTGAGGCTCTGAAGTCGGACCTGCCCCCTGCGCGCGCGTCCGGACTGAGGCTCGGCGCCGCGATCGCTCACGTCACCGACGAACGCCTGAAGAACCTGCATCCGGCGTACTTCGCCATGGTGATGTCCACGGGCATCGTGTCCATTGCCTGCCAGCTCCTCGGCTATGGCACCTTCGCGAAGGTGCTGCTGTGGCTGACCGTGCCGCTCTTCGCCATGCTCATCGGGTTGAACCTGCTCAGGCTGGTGCGCTTTCCTCGCGCCTTCCTGGCGGACTGGAGCGATCACCAGCGCGGCGTCGGGTTCTTCACCATCGTGGCGAGCACCTGCGTGGTGGGAACGCAGCACGTCACGCTGCGCTCGGCATTGGGGCTCGGGCGAGGGCTGTGGTGGGTGGGCCTCGCGCTGTGGTGCGGCTGCATGTACGCCATCTTCACCGCGCTGACGGTCCGCGACGCCAAGCCTACGCTGCCCAACGGCATCAACGGTGGATGGCTGGTGGCGGTGGTCGCCACACAGTCGCTGTGCGTGCTCGGCACCAACATCTCGAGCACCTTCGGTCCCCATCGGGTCTTCGCCCTCTTCGTGATGCTCTCCTTTTGGCTGTGCGGCGGGATGCTCTACATCTGGACCATCTCGCTGATCTTCTACCGCTATACGTTCTTTCGATTTCTCCCCAGCGATCTGATGCCGCCCTACTGGATCAACATGGGAGCGATGGCGATCTCGACGCTGGCCGGCACCACGCTGATCAAGCACGCGGACGCCTCGCCTCTGCTGGTCTCGCTGCTGCCTTTCCTCAAAGGCTTCACGCTCTGGTACTGGGCCACTGCCACCTGGTGGATCCCCATGCTGGTGATCTTGGCCGTCTGGCGGCACGCAGTGAAGCGCTTCCCGGTCACCTACGACCCGCTGTATTGGGGCGCCGTCTTCCCATTGGGCATGTACACCGCGTGTACCTTCCAGGTGGCGACGGTCGTTGGCGTGCCCGAGCTCACGGCGGTGGCCCGACGTTTCGTGATCGTCGCGCTCATCGCCTGGTGTCTGACCTTTTGGGGTTGGCTCCGCCGCGTGGCATCCATCCTCAGCGAGGTGCATCGGGTTCGGGTTGCCGGAAGACGGGATGTCGTTGCATGAAGCGCTGGTGAGCAGCCCGAACCCGCGTGCCGAGCGCTCGTCAGCGATCGCCAATTGGCCCGCGGCGCGCGGTCTACGTGGGCGGAAGCGGGGGCGCTGATGCCGGCCCCAGCGTCCAGGTGGTCGAGCCGAGCCAGCCCTGCACGGCCTACACCTTCTTATTGGTCGCCGAGGGCTACACCAAGAGCGAGGAGTCCAGGTTCGACGCCGACGCCCAGGCGATGCTCGCCAAGCTGGAGGCCATCCCGGGCTTCGCGGAGAACTGGAAGTACGTCGCCGTGTATCGGAAGTTCTTCACGTCCGTGGACTCGGGGCTCTCCGATGCGGCGACCGGGACCGTGAGAGACACGGCGTTCCGCGTCGAACACGCCCACGACCCGAACGATCCGGCCATGCACCGCCAGATCTGGATGCGCGACGACCTGCCCGCAGAAACGCTGGCAAAGCTCGACGCCGCGCGCACCGAGACGCACTCGGACGTGGTGCTCATGCCCGCCAACACGAGCGAATGGGCGGGCACGGCGTCAGCCCAGGTCCGCATCGGGATCTTCGCGGCGAACCCAGACGTGGCTCGAATCGCGGGGCACGAGATTGGTCACGCGCTCTGGGACCTCGAGGCCAAAGGCTGGACCGAAGAGTGTGTGGCCGAGGCAAAGAAGACGGTCGGCATTTGCCGCGGCGTGTGCGCGGACGGAGTGAGCGCGTGCGCCCACGACGAGTGCACTGAGGGGGCCGCGCTGAACGAGAGCTGCAGCACGTGTGCCGCTGCCGTATGTGAGCGGGACTCCGATTGCTGTTCGGACACCGGCAAGTGGGACTGGATCTGCGCGTCCGAAGCCGAGCGAGATCCGTACTGCGAGTGTCCGTGACGAGGGCCCCCGCTGGCCCACGCGAAGTTGCGCGCGTCGGCCAGCACTCTCACAAAAGCAAAACGGCGCGGTCGCCCACGCCGTTTGCCGTCGCTCAGTGAGCGAGCTCAGTTCTCGATGAAGCTCTTGAGCTGCTTGCTGCGGCTCGGGTGGCGCAGCTTGCGCAGCGCCTTGGCCTCGATCTGGCGGATGCGCTCGCGGGTGACCTCGAAGTCCTGGCCGACCTCCTCGAGCGTGTGGTCGCTCTTCTCGCCGATGCCGAAGCGCATGCGCAGCACCTTCTCCTCGCGCGGCGTCAGCGTCGTGAGCACCTTGCGGGTCTGCTCCGCGAGGTTCATGTTGATGACCGCGTCGGCGGGCGATGATCGACGCTCTTGTCCTCGATGAAGTCGCCGAGGTGCGATGTCCTCCTCCTCGCCGATCGGCGTCTCGAGGCGAGATGGGCTCCTTGGCGATCTTGAGGACCTTGCGCACCTTGTCGAGCGGCAGCTCCATCTTCTCGGCGATCTCCTCGGGCGTCGGCTCGCGGCCGAGCTCCTGCACGAGGTAGCGGGAGGTGCGGATCAGCTTGTTGATCGTCTCGATCATGTGCACCGGGATGCGGATGGTGCGCGCCTGGTCGGCGATGGCGCGGGTGATGGCCTGGCGGATCCACCAGGTGGCGTAGGTCGAGAACTTGTAGCCGCGCTTGTACTCGAACTTGTCGACGGCCTTCATCAGGCCGATGTTGCCCTCCTGGATCAGGTCGAGGAACTGCAGGCCGCGGTTGGTGTACTTCTTGGCGATGCGAGACCACGAGGCGCAGGTTGGCCTCGACCAGCTCGGCCTTGGCGCGCTCGGCCATGCGCTCGCCGTCGTGATCGCCTCGTAGGTCGTGCAGCAGCTCGTTGACGTCGACCTTCGAGCTCTTCCTCGACCTTCTTGACGCCCTTCTGGGCGCTCTTCGAGCGCCTCGTCGACGTCGCTCGAGCTCGTCGGCGCTCGATGCCGAGCTTCTCGGCCAGAGCTGCGCTCGGCGTCGGCGATCGTCCTTGGCTTCGCGCAGCATCCTCTGCGAGCTCGCTCTTGCTGGCGCCGCGTGCTGCTTCTCGAGCTCGAGTGGCCTTCGACTCGGCGCGTTCGCACCTTCTCGATCATGCTCTTGAGCTTGCCGACGATCTTGTCGATCGGTCTTCTTGTTGAGACGCATCTCCTGCAGGGTCTCGACCAGCTCCTGCTTGTTGTCGGACGAGCTCCTTGTCGATCTGCTTCTTCGTGCGCACGTCGTTGGCGGTCTTGCGCTCCTCGGTCAGCGTCGTGGTGCTTCTTGTCGAGGCGCTTGACCTTGTTCGATCAGGCGGATGATGCGGCGGTCCGCCTCTTCCTCGTCGAACTCGTGCTCTTCGTCCTCGGCGTCGCGTACGATGTCCTTGACGCGGATCTTGTGCTGCTTGCAGTCGCTCGCCGAGCTCGATGATCTCGCGCACGGCGACCGGGCGAGTTGAGGATCGACGCCGAGCACCTCGTTCTCGCCCTCCTCGATGCGCTTGGCGATCTCGACCTCGCCCTCGCGGGTGAGCAGCGAGACGGAGCCCATCTTGCGCAGGTACATGCGCACCGGGTCGTTGGACTTGTAGTAGTCCTCCTCCCCGGCCTTCGCCGCCGGCTGGGCCGGCTCGGCCTCTTCCTCGCCCTTGGCCTGGGGCTTCCCGGGAGCGAGTTCTTCGTCCGTGATGTGGCGGGCCTGGATCTTGAGGTTGGTCGCGTCGTCGACGACCTCGATGTCCTCGTCGTCGAGCGTCGACAGCACGTCGTCGATCTGGTCCGGTTGGACCGCGTCCGGCGGCAGCGCCTCGTTGACGTCGTCGTAGGTGAGGAACCCCTTCTTCTTGCCGAGGCTGATCAGTTCGGCGACGCCTTGCTTGCTCTTGCCGTTGCCCTTGGTCTTGGCCGCGGGCGGCGGAAAGCTCGAGGTGCTTCGGCTCGAATCCGGCGCGTCGTCGTCATCGTCGCGGCGCGACCTGTCCTTCGCACCGGCGGCGCCGTTCAGCTTCTGCGCGGAAGCCTTGGCCTTCTCTCGAGAAGGCTTCTCCTTCTCTTTGGCCACGACCTTGGCCGGCTTGATCGGCGCCTTCGCTACGGCCTTTGCCGGAGCTGGCTTGACCGCGGCCTTCGCCGCGGGTTTGGCCGCCACCTTCGCAGGCGTCTTCGCCTTCGTGGGGAGCGCCTTCTTTGGCAGGCTGGTCTTCTTCGCCGGCGTCGTTTTCTTTGCAACCACAGCTACCTCGATTCAAAGCCCGTGACGCTCACGCGTTCGGCGCATGTGCTCACGCAGCAGAGCCATTTCCTGATCGACATCCCCAACGCTCGCAGCTTGCTGAAGCTCTCGCATCACTTCGCTTCGCTGTCGCTTGAGCTCGAGTCGTTTCAACTTCGCGATATTCTGCAAAAGCTCGCCTCTTGCGTCTTCGACACGGTCGTGTCGGGGCGCGGCCAGCCGAGCGGAGGCGAATGGATGGATCGAAGGAGCGAGCTTCGCAAGGACAACTTCAGGGTTCTGCAACGATCCACTCAAGCAAGCCTGACGCAGTGCGGCAATTGCCCCGGCCACATCGCCCTCGATCAGGTCGACCCCCGCGAGCACCTCGTCATCGCCGAGAAGCTCCGGATAGTCCAATAAGGCGCCGAAAACGACCTGCTCGACTTCGCTTCGACCGGAGCTGGACCGAGCGCGCTCGGGGCTCTGGGCCGCGCCACGTCGGGGACTGGCGTCGGTCATGCGCGCCAACACGGAGCTCCGAAGCGCGCGAAAGGTGCGTTCGTCCCCCATGCCCAGGCGGCCGGCGATGCGGTCGGCGTGCTGCTCGGCCAGGGCCCGAACCGCCGGATCGTCCTCCGCCGCCAGGAGCTCGGTCACTTCTTTGAGCTTGGCGGCGCGGGCCTGGGCATCGGTCCCGGCGAGGGCGTCGAGTGAAGTTTCGATCAGGTACTCGAGCAGACCTCGGGCCGCGCCCACCACGCGCCGAATCGCCTCGGCGCCCTGGGTTCGACACAGCTCGTCGGGATCGGTGCCTTGGGGCAGCGTCGCGACTTTGGCGGATAGTCCTGACTGTTTGCACGACTCTCGGGACGCGACGACCGCGCGTCGGCCCGCGGAGTCGCCGTCGAACAAGAGCGTCACGCTCGGGGCGAATCGCTTCACCAGCCGTGCTTGCTCGGGCGTGAACGCGGTTCCGAGGGGCGCCACCACGTTCTTGATCCCCTGGGCGTGCAGGCTGACCACGTCGAAGTTCCCTTCGACCAACACCGCGACGCCGGAGTCGCGGACAGCGCTCCGGGCTTGGTAGAGGCCGAAGACCGCCTCACGTTTCTTGTAGATGGGCGACTCCGGCGAGTTCACGTACTTGGCCGGCGCCTCACCGGGCGTGCTGCTGCCAACGCGCTCGACCCCGAGCGAAGACAGCTCGGCGTCGGTGGGATCGTCCAGCGCTCGTCCGCTGAACGCGATGACGCGCCCTTGGAGGTCGAGCACCGCGAACATCAGGCGATGGCGGAAGCGATCGTAGTGACCGCTTCCGCTCTTGCGTGGAACGAGCAGTCCGACCTGCTCCGCCGCGCGATGGCTGATCCCAGCGTCGCGCAGGTGTTCCGCGAGCGCGTCCCACGAATAGGGGGCGTAGCCAATGCGAAACGCCTGCAACGCATCCGCGATGGGTCCGGTGGCGTCGTCGCTGCGCAGTCCGCGCTTGTCGAGTTCGCGCTCGGCGTGGCGTCCGAGGGAGTGCTCGCGCAGCATTCGTTCGAAGAACTCCGCAGCCACACTGCCCACGGAGTACAGCTCGTCTTGCCGGCGGCGCGCCTCGAGTTCTTCGCGCTTCTGCGCTTCGTCGTGGTGTTCGACGATGGTGATGCCCGCGCGTTCGGCCAGACGCCGAATCGCTTCGACGAAGCTCAGCCCCTCGAGATCCATCAGGAATCGGAAGGCGTCCCCGTGGGCGCCGCAGCCGAAGCAGTGGTAGAAGCCTCGCTCTTCGTTGACGTGAAAGCTCGGGGTCTTCTCTTTGTGGAAGGGGCACAGACCCTGATGGGACCGGCCTCGCTTCTGCAGCTTCACTGTCTCGCCGACGACGGCCACAATCGCCGTGTGGGCGCGGACGCGCTCGATGGTCTCCTGCGCGATCACGGCGGGAGGCATACTCCAATTCAGCTGCGATCCAAGGGAAACCAACCCCTTTGTGCGAAAGCCTCACTTGCAAGAGCGGTGCCGCTCGAGCTGAACACAGGCTGCTGGCCAGCGCGGACAGCCCGCAGCGCGGTGCCGTCGTGCAGAGGGCGGCGGGAAGGGCCAAGCGGCCCGCGCCCGGAGTTTTTCGAGCTTTCTCTCGCGGTAGCGCGGGGCCGGGTGGAGCCGATCAGGCGAGTCAGGAGCTCGCGTCGCGGTTTCGGGGGGTCGCCGCGGCGCTCGAACCGCACTTGGTCATCGCCGCCGGGGGCATCAGGAAGTGACGCCTCAGTTGCAGCCGCAACCGGCCGATACCGTCGCATCGCCACCGGTCGCGCCCTCTTGGAGCGCTTGCAGGTGCGCGCGGCTGGGGCTCACTTCCGGCGCCGCCATGCTCGGGTGCGCGAGCTTGGAGCGCTGCCACGGGGCGACGTCGGCGCAACCCGCCAAGGCGAGTACCGCGAGCAGTAGGGCGGGTGAGCGAGGCACGATCTAGAGTGTAGAGGGGCGTGCGGGATTGTCGACCGGGTTCTGCGCGTCGCGCCGCGCGGTCAAAAGCGAGCTGCGGCCTGGGCTGGCAACGCCGCCGGAGACCAGCCGGCAGGCAGATCAATCGTCGCTCGCCCACTCGAAGAACAGCGCCGGACCACCGCCGATCCGGCTGCCCGCGACGATGGCCGCGCCGACCTTGGTATGGGGTTCGTTCACGAACAGGTGACCGATCTCGAGCTCGGCGCTGCTCTGACCCATGGTCGTCGGACGAGCCGCGGCGCGGATCCGAGTCTTGCCGGTCGCCGAGTAGCGGTCTGCTTCGAGGTGGCGGACGCGGCCGTAGGCGCCGCGGTCATCGTGGGGATCCGCCCAGGCGTTGAGACGGCTCAGGAACAGGTTGTGCGGGAGATTCACCGCCATGTACGAGAGCAATACGACGTCGTACTCGCGCGGGAGCTGCACGGCCGCCGTCGCGGGCAAGTCGGGCTCCGACATGAACTTGACCCGACCCGCGTTGTGCACGGGCAAGATGTCCCAGAGGTCGGCGTTGCCGACCCCGTTTACCGTCGAAAAGGGCTTCGAGATCGGACCGGTCAGGTGGAGCCGCACGTCGTCGCCGCCGCTCGAGACCAGCGACACGTCCGCGAGCACGACCGGGTGGGGCGCACGACGCACCCAGAGATCCAGCTCGCCGCCGGGGTGCTCGGCGTCGAAGAAGATCCGGCTTCGATGCCGCGGATCCATGCCGTGGTTTCGGCCACCAAGGGACATGTAGCCGTCGACGACCACGAGCTCCCCCGTGATGGCCGGTTTCTTCCCGGCGCGCAGCCTCACCTCGAGCTCTCCCTTGGCAACCAGCTCGAAGGGCATCTTCTGCACCTTGATGGGCCTTGGGATGTGCAGGTAGACGTCGGTTCCTGCGGCTCCGGGCGCATCTGGCAGCGGCGCGGACGGCGCGGACGGCGCCGGCGGTGGGCTCGCCTTTGCTTCGGGCCGTGGCAGCTTGCCCACCGCGACGCCCTTCTTGCTCAGGTAGAGCACGTCGCCCAGGTTCGATTTCTCGGGCCAGTGCGCCTTGTCGAGGCGATCGGGCATCGAGAGATTCAGCGCATGCACGGTGGCGTCGATGCGGCGGCGGGGCCGAGAGAGGTCGCCGCTCACCTCCAGCTTCGCGCTGAGGGCGCCGCGGGGCGCGTCCGGCATGCCGAGCGTATCAGTGCCGAAGAGCAAGAAGTCCTGGGCGTCGATCGCCAGCTCGACGCGTTCGGGGCGCAAGCGGCTCCACGGCAGCTGTCCGGTGACGAAAACGCGCCGGTCCTTCTTCTCGCGATCGGACTCGTGGACCTCGAGTTTGTCGATGCGTAGCGCGTCCCGTGTCGCTCGGATCGCGAGTTCGACGCCGTGGAAGCGTCGCTTGCTTTCGGGGATCGGGACGCTGCCTTTCGTGATCGACAAGTCGCCGAGCAGCGTCGCGTCTGCCAGGCGCCGCACGCCGTCGGTCGAGGCCAGCACGAGCTCCCCCTGCATGTCCCAGTCGAAGGTGCCTTGGGCGCCCGTGTCGGGGAAATCGCGGGTGAGCTTCGGCACCACCGAAGCGACGGGTTTCCGGTGGGCGCGGGCCTCGATCTTCACCGCCGCGCTGGCGTCGCCTTCCTTCTTTCGCAGCAGATCGATCAGGGCGGCGCGCGCCGTGTGCACGCGGATCGCCACCGGATCCTGATCGCTGACGGGTCCGAGACGCAGGTCGACATCGATCTGCTCGGCGCCCGCATCGAGCAGCAGCGCCGCGCGGCCCGCCTCACCGGACGCGGTGGTGAAGTCGTCGAGCGCGATCTCGCCCTTGGCGGTCGGTGCGTTCAGCTTGCCAGCCAGGTGAAGCGCACCGCCGAAGCTTCCGAGATACTTCTCCAACTTGGGGCGTACAACGGCCCACTCGGCGAGGCGGTGCTTGGGCAGTTCGACCAACACGTCCAGATCCGCGTCGCCGGCCTTCTTGTCGCGCAACGTCGCGATCAGCCCGCGCCCCGCGAGTCCGATCTTGCCCCGCGCGCGCAGCGCTTCGAGCCCCGCGACCTTCAGGTCCAGCGCGAGCCGAGTGCGTTCGGCCTCGAGATCCACCGTGAGCTTGCCGTCGATGGGCCCGGTCTCGCCCTTCCTCACGCCCGCGAGCGTGAGCTCCAGCTGGCCCCCGGCGTCGTGGCGAGTGCCGTGCAAATCGAAGGCGAGGGCCGTGTTGCCCGAGAGGTCGCGTCCCAATGGAAGCCGGTCGAGGGGCGGGGGTGAAAGGCGCCCGGCGAGCTTCCAGTCCACCTGCTCGGCGCCGCGCGGCAGCAGCGGCGAACCGCCGAGGCGCGCGTCGGCGTCGAGGGTGAGCGTTGCCGGCCCGCGACGATCCAAGAAGGCCCGGGCCTTGGCGATGACGCGACTGCCCCGGCCCTCTGGCGCGATCGAAAGGTCGAGGTTCAAGCGAGGCCGAACGTCCACCAGCGGGAGCTTGGTGGTCGCGTCGAGCTTCACTTCCCCCTGAGGCGCGCTGGTCGTACCCCCGAGCTCCACGTGGGCCTCGAGCTCGGTCTCCCGCGGTGCTTGCAGCTTGGCTGCGATTTCCGGCGGCAACAGCGGGAGCAGATCCCTGAGCGCGATGCGGTGCAGGTCGAGCTTCACCGCCATGCGCCGACCCGCGGCGAGTCCGCGCCGTCCCGAGAGCGTGATGGGCAGGCGGGCGTCGAGCTTGGCCAGGTTCCGCGAACCGTCCTTGCCGACCCGGTCGATGCTCACGCTCGCGTCGAGATTGCGCGCATCGCCCTGCGCTTTCAGGTCGACCACGAGGTTCGGTGCGCTGGCGTCGTCGCTGCGCCGGGCGCGGATAGTGAGGTCCACGTCGGCTTTGGGTGACCGCTTGGTGCCGCGCAGCGAGATCGAACCGTTCAACGATCCGTCGATGCCCGGTAGCTTCTTGCCCCGCAGGGCCGCCAGACGAGACAGCCGCACGTTGCGCAGCTCGATGTCCGTGTTCAGCAGGTCGAGCCCGAGGGCGCGCTTGCCCTCCGGATCGGGCTCACCCCGGATCAGCGTCACGTTGCCATCGAGCGCGACGCTGCCCCCCGCCACTCTCAGCGTTGCCCGCGCCAAGCTGACCGTCAGCCCTTCGTCGAGTTTGCCCTTCACTTCGAGCTGGAACTCGCCCTTCTGAATCGCGATGGCGCCGGGCGGGATAGTCGACTTCAGCGCCACCCCCGCGCGTTTTGCCGCGGCGAGGGCCCGACCGATGTCGCCCGCGAGCTCGACCTTCAGATCGAGGGACTTGTCCGCGAGCGTGAAGGTGCCGTGAGCGTTCAGGGTCTGGGCGAGGGCGTGGAGCCTGAGCTCGTTCACCGTCACCACACCGCGCGAGAGTTTCCCGCGCAGCGTGATGTCGTCCACCTGGATCTTGCCGATCCGCACCGGGCCCGAGTCCAGTCGCACCTCGGCCTCGATCAGCTCCTTCTTGGCGCCGCTGCCCTTGATGGCCAGCGTGATCTTCTCGGCCTCGATGTCCGGCGCGGTGGGGCTCGCGAGCAACTTCTTCGTCGCGAGGTTGGAGATCAGCAGCGTCAGATCGTAGCCGGGACGGTCGAGCTTCGACACGTCGAGCTTGCCGCTGACGCTGAGCTTGCCACCGCCAGAGTCGATCGCGAGGTCGGTGCCGAGCGCGTCGGGCTCGCCGGCGATCGCTGCGTTCAGATCCACGTTGTTCGCGAGCAGGTCCTTGCCCAAGAGTTCGTTCAGTCGCTTGGCGTCGAGCCTGAGGCCGACAATCACCGCCTTCTGCGGCCCTTCGAGCCCCGCGTCGCCCTTCTTGCCGGAGAGCTCCAGGCTCTCGAGCAGCGCGAGCCCGGCCTCGAGCTTCTTCAGCGTCGCACCGAGCGCGTCGGGACCGACGGCGACCTCGACGGCGCCGAGCGCGATGGGCGTGGCGAAGGGCGCGACTCCGGGACGCGTCAGATCGAGCTTTGCCGACAGGGGCCCGAGCGCGATCTTGCCCTTGCCCTGGATCAGGGCGACGTCGAGCCGGGTGGAGAGCTCTCTCAGCGCGAGCTTCGCGCCCTTCTCGCCCTGTCGCTCGAGCCCGAGCGCGAGGCGGGTGACTCGCAGCTCGACGGTCTTGTCGACGGGGGTCGCGTCGATGCGCGCGTCGAGCTCGAGGTCGTCGACCGCGAGCTTGCTGCCGTCGGGTTTTTCGAGCGAGAACCCAATCTGCGACAGCGCCAGCTCCCTCACCTCAATCCGTCGGCGCTTCGGGTTCGGGTCGGGCGGAGTCGGAGGACTTGGCTTGAACAATCGCTTCAAGTTGGAGCCGCCGTCAGCGTCCTGCTGCATCGATACGCGGACGCCCGATACCGCGACCCGGTCGATGACGATGTGTCCGCCCGACAGCTGGCGCCACGCAGGCACTACGCGCAGCGAGTCGAGTTCGACCACCGGCTTGCCGCCCGCGTCCGACAGCACGACCCCGCCCAGCTCGATGGATCCGAAGAGCTTCAGCCCGAGCCGACCGATCTTGGCGCTGCCCTGCATGCGCTCGCTCAGGCGCGCTTCGAAGCGTTTGCGAATAAACTCCTGCCCGCTCGCGCTGTGCAGGGCGCCGACCACCGCCACGACGAGCAGCAGGAGCCCGGCCAGCGCCAGCCCCGCGCCGCGCGCCAACCGCACGATCAGTCGGCGTCTGCGTCGCGGGGGAAGCTGCGAGTCACCCACTCAGCCCTCCGGAGCTGCGCCGCGGCGGCGGGCACCTTCGACGACCGCGCCGACGGCGCTGGTAGCGCGCAGGGCGAAGTGGATCCGTCGCGACGTGCGAGGAGCCAGCAGCGCCCGGGTGCCGTTGTACAGGGCGTTCGATGCTGGGCGGACGAAGCCGGCCGAACTCTGGGACAGCGCCATCGCTTCTGCGAGGTGCACGTCCGAGCGGCCCTGATCGTACGCGCGCCGGAACATCCAGCGCGCAGTCAGTCGCTCGGGGTGCACCAAGTGATAGATGAGCGCGTCGTGCGAGTAGGCCATGGGCCTGCCGAGTTGCTCGAGTCGCCGCTGGAACTCGACCTCCTCGTTTCCCATGAGCCCCGACTTGGAACGGCCGAGGCGAGTATCGAATGAGCCGACGTCGAGCAACGCCGCCCGCTCGACGGCCATGTTGCCGCCGCGAAGGTTGTCCTTGCCGGGCCGCAGATCGCGGCAGTCCTCCGGCAGGGTGAAGTACCCGAGCCACCCCCGAGCCGAGTCGGGCAGCCACGTGGGGCGCGGCTTCGCCCACTCGAGTTCGATGCGGCCGCCCACGGCCACCGTGCGCGGGCGTCCCGACGAGAACGCCTTCAGCATTGCGTCGACCCAGCCCGGAACCGCGACGGCGTCGTCGTCGAGGAACGCGAGGATGGGCGCGCTCGCCTCCAGCGCGCCGCGGTTGCGCGCGAAGGAGAGCCCCTGGCGCCGCTCGTGGACTGGCCGGAGCTGCGAGAACTCGCGGCTGAAGGCCTCGGCCCAGGCCAATGTGTCGTCCGACGAGTTGTTGTCGACGAGGATCACCTCGAACGACGCTGGCGATCGGGTCTGGGTCATGAGTGAGCGCACCGCGCGCTCGACGAGCGCCCGCCGGTTGTAGGTGCAGATCACGACGCTGAGCTCGAGGGCCGACACGACTCGCGGTATCTTGCGCTCGCTCCGGCGGCCTGAACAGTGCTTCTGCCGCCGAAAGACGCGGACGGCGCCCTTGACACCGCTCGACCCCTCATGCCAGGTGGCCGGCGTGAGCGAGTCGCGTGACGCGCTGCCGCGAGCCGTCGGTCTTGGGCTGGCCTGGGCGGGATATCTCGTGGTCGCCCTCGTGTTCGCGCTCCTGCCTGCGCGCATCGCCCTCGCGTCACACCAGGCGCAGTTTGCGGGTCGCGCCTGGGAACTCGTCGTCGTCGGAATGGCGGCCGACAGTCCCTTCGTCGTCGCGACCTACGCCCTGGTGAACGTGGTCGGTGCGGCGATCGCCTGGGGCATCGCGCGCCGGCTTCCGAGTCCGCGTGCTCTGCGCATCGCCGCTGTAGTGGCAACGGCAGCGGGATTTCTGTTCGTGCTGTGGGGCACCATCAGCGCCAGCGAGTTCAAGGTCGAGCGCGGGCTCTACCCGACCTCCTTCGATCTCAGCATGGGCCTGGCGGATCGCGCCTATGTGCGCTCGGCCCTCGGCACGTTTTTCCTCTCTCGCTTCCTGTGGGGCTGGGTGCTGGCGCTGGCGGGTTTCGTCCTGCTGTCGTGGGGCTTTCTCCGGGCCGCGGACCAGCCTGCACCGCGGCGGCCCGTGCCTGAGGCCGTGCTCACCGCTTTCGTGCTCGGTGCCGTGGCGCTCTTGGGTTTCGGGCTGCACCGAGCGAGCCCGCACCTCTCGAGCAACTTCGCCAACTGGCGCGTGGTGGAGTCGCCCTTCCCGGTCTTCTTCCGCAGCCTCGGCACCAGTCACGAGAACATTCGTTTCGGCTACATCGCCCTGGTCGAACACATCGGCTCGCCCGAGGCCGATCGCGCCCCGGGCGCCGCAATGCTCGGCCTGCCGCCCGACGCGGGTCGACGCGTCGCGGACGTCGCCGATTGCAGCCCTCACCCCCTGGCCGAGCCCTTCTCCGTTCCGACCCGCGACGCGGGGGCGGGCAGCAATCACGAGTTTGCCTCCCGCGTGGGCTCGGTCGTGGACGAACTCTCACGGGAGCTCTTCGCCGACAGGAAGCGAGTGCGCGTCTGGCACGTCGGGCTCGAGAGCATGCGCGCCGACGACATTGCCGCGCTCAATCCCAAGGTGCCTGCCGGTCTGACCCCCACTCTCGACGGGCTGCACACCGCAGCGGCGATGCCGGAGCCCCGGGTGATCGCCGCGCGGCGCATGCATCAGGCCGGCGTTCGCACGTCCCAAGGTCTGGCTGCATTGGTCTGCGGCACTGGCACCATGCCCTGGGGCCTGTCATCCGCGCGTGACCTCGGGCTGCCGCCGCTCAGGTGCTTGCCCGACGTGCTCAAGGACGCCGGCTTCTCGCTCCACTTCTACTACGGGTCGAACCCTGCCTTCGACAACATGCAGAGCTTTCTGCACTACCACGGCTTCGATCACCTGATGACCGAGCGCGACTACGTCGAAGACACACCTCACCGTGGCTGGGCGGTGCCTGATCGCATCGTGCTCTCGCAGGCCCTGGCCGCGAGCGACGCGCGACCCCAGGGCGAGTCCCAATACAACCTGCTGATGACGCTCTCGCATCACCACCCCTTCGATCGCCCCGAGGACCTTCCGGCCGAGGTCGGGGAGCGGGTGCGCAAGATAGCGGCCGCCTCGGGGCAGAGCGTCGGCGCGGATCACCTGAAGCGACTCGACACGCTCTCGTACTCCGACTTCGCGCTCGGCGAGATGATTGCCAAGCTCGAAGCGTCGGCGGCGGCCGCGGACTCGCTGCTGGTGATCGGCGGCGATCACGCCACCGCCGACTACTTCCTGTGGCGAGGCGGCGCCACGCTCAGCGGAGCCGAGCGCCAGCACGCGCTGTCGCACATCCCGTTCTTGGTCGTGTTTCCCGAGGCGCTGGTGAAGTCGTGCGCCAACCCGGCCCGGGTCCACTCCCTGATCTCCGATCTGAATACCCTGCTCGGTGATCGGCCCACCTCCCAGAACGACGTGCCGCGGCTGATCCTCGCGTTGCTCGCCCGCGGCGCGGCCCTCTCGACTCTGCCCGAGACCGAACGTTGGCACACGCTCGGCGGTCAGACCCTCAGCCCCCACTTTCGAGTGGCGTCCGCGCCCGACACGGTTGTGATCGGCGTTGACGCGGCGTCGCGACTGTTCCGGATCACCGAGGCCGGCGCGATGGTCGATCCCGACGAGCCCGCGAAGCCGGTGTTCGACGTCGAAAGTGCCCGCGGCGTGACGCCGACCTTGATGCCCGAAGCGGCGCTGCTCTCGAGCTTCATGACCGGTTACGCGCGGCGCTGTTGGCCATGGTCGAGCATTCGGAGAGTGAAGTGAAGTCGGCGGGTGGCGACGCGCTAGACTCCGCCGCGATGCGCATCGCGTTTGTCGTTCAACGTTACGGCGTCGAGGTGAACGGCGGCGCGGAGCTCCACTGCCGGCAGCTCGCCGAGCGCGTCGCTGCCCGCGCCGACGTGCAGCAGGTGAAGGTGCTCACGACCTGCGCCCGCGATCACTCGACCTGGGCCAATCACTACGCGCCGGGCACGAGCACGCTCGAGGGCATCGAGGTCGAGCGCTTCCGCGTGTTGACCGAGCGGCGCCCGGTGCTGCAGAGCCTCTTCGGACCCTTGACCCGTCACGGGCCGTTGCGTCGTGCCTTCGAGCCCCCGTGGTTCCTGGCGCAGGGACCCCTGGCGCCTGGGCTTCTCGCCGGCCTGCGCCAGCAACGCCGTGACTTCGACGTCTTCGTCTTCTTCACCTACCTCTACTTCCCGACGGTCTTCGGCCTGCCAATCGTGGCCGAGCGATCGTTGTTCGTGCCGACGGCCCACGATGAGCCTGCCCTCCGCCTCGAACTCGCGCTCCGGGCCTTCCGTCGCACGCGCGCCATCGCCTTCAACACCCAAGAGGAGCGCGAGCTGGTGGCGTCACGGATCGATCTCGACCGCGTGCGATCCGAGATTGTGGGCTGCGGCGTCGAGCTCGATCCGCCGACGGTGTCCCCCGAGCGGCGCAAGCGTCCGTACTTGCTCTATCTGGGACGGGTCGAGTCCGCCAAAGGCGTGCCCGAGCTGCTCGCAGGCTTTCGCGCGTTCCGTCGCCAACACGCCGATCGGTGGTTCGAGACGTCCATGGGCCGGCGCCAAGGCAAGGAGGTGGAGCTCGTACTCGCCGGTCGCATCGGCGATCTGCAGCCCAATGGCGATCCGGCCATTCACTGGCCCGGCTTCGTATCCGACCAGCGGCGAGCCGCGCTGCTCGCCGGTTGCGAGGCCGTGGTGATCCCAGGCAAGCTCGACAGCCTCTCGCTCTCGCTGCTCGAGGCGTGGGCCCTCGGTGTGCCGACGGTGTCCTCGGCCGACTGCCCGGTGAAGCGCGGGCACACCCAGCGCTCGGGCGCAGGGCTCCTCTTCGGGCCCGAGCTGAGCTTCTCAGATGCGCTCGAAGCGTTGCTCGCCGACCCCGAGGCGCGCGCGCGGTCGGTCGACGCCGGCGTGGCTTACGTGCGCGCGCAGTATTCCTGGCCCGTCGTCACCGAGCGCTTCATGCGCCTGGCGAGGGTGGTGGCGGCGGGCTAGTCGCCCGCTCCGCGGAGCTGCTACGCGACCCCTGGCGCCAGGCTCACCCCGAGCGTGCGCTACGAGCTACACATCCGGGGCCCGCCGCCCAGCGAGTCGCGGCTGCACCGCTGCAGAAATCCGGACCGGAGCGAGACGGCTCGGCGAGCGCTGCCGGTTTCGGCACGAGTTGTGCTAATTGGCGGGCGTGCCCACACTGGAGCGCGAACGCGAGTCCCGCAAGGTGACCACGTACCTGCCGGACAACTCGCTCCGGAACGGGTACTGGTCGCTGCTCGGCGACATCGTCCGCGAGCTCAATTCGACGCGCTGGCTGACCTACCAGCTGTTCCGCCGCGATCTGTTCGCGTTCTACAAGCAGTCGCTGCTCGGTGCGTTCTGGGTGGTCTTCGTGCCGCTGGTCACCGTGGGCACCTTCATCGTGCTGAAGGGATCGGGGGTGGTGGCCGTGGGCACCGTCGACGCGCCCTATCCGGTCTACGCGGCGGTCGGCATCGGCATCTGGCAACTCTTCTCCCAAGGCCTGATCTCCGGCGCCAACTCCCTGGTGGCGGGCGGCGAGATGATCACGCGCATCAACTTCTCGAAGAAGTCGCTGATCATCGCGTCCATGGGGCGATCCGTTGTCTCCTTCGTCGTGGTGGTGATCCTCTTTGCGTTGCTGCTCGGCTACTACGCGACGCAGGGCTACGCGCTGCCGCTGGCGCCGACGCTGCTGCTGGTGCCGCTCGCGCTCTTGCCCATGGTGTTCATCACCATGGGTCTGAGCTTTTACCTGGCGCTCATCAACGGCGTGGTCCGAGACGTCGGCACCATGCTCGGCATGGTGCTCACCTTCCTGATGCTCCTGACGCCGGTGCTCTATGAGCGCCCGCGGCTCGAGCCCGGCGCCGCCGACATGGCCCGGCTGCTCGACTCGATCACGGAGTATAACCCGCTGTATTACCTGGTCGCGGCCCCGAGAGAGCTGCTCTTCACCGGCACCGTGACCGAGCTGGCTCCCTTCCTGATCTCGAGCGGGGCGTCGGTCTTGTTGTTCCTCGTGTCCATCGTCGGGTTTCACCTGACCGAGACGCGCATAGCCGAGCGCATCTAGGCCGATGGACGATTCACACTCGATCTCCGTGGAGGGGGTTTCAAAGAAGTACTGCAAGTCGCTGCGGCGCTCGATGCTCTACGGATTGACGGATCTGAGTCGCAACGCCATGGGCATGCGTTCGAACTCCGAGGAGCTTCGGACGGACGAGTTCTGGGCGGTCAGCGATGTCTCGTTTTCGGTCGAGCGGGGCGACAGCATCGGGCTCATCGGGCCCAACGGGTCGGGCAAGACCACGCTGCTCAAGATGATCAACGGCATCTTCTGGCCGGACCGCGGCCGCATCCAGGTGCGCGGGCGGGTCGGAGCGCTGATCGCCGTCGGCGCCGGCTTCCACCCGCTGCTCACCGGCCGCGAGAACATCTTCGTCAACGGAGCCATTCTCGGCATGGGCAAGGCAGAGGTCGAGAAGAACTTCGACGCCATCGTCGAGTTCGCCGAGGTCGGAGACTTCATCGACACGCCGGTGAAGCACTACTCGAGCGGCATGTTCGTACGACTTGGATTCGCGGTCGCCGCCCACTCGGATCCGGACATCATGCTGGTCGACGAAGTGCTCGCCGTGGGCGATCGCGGCTTCCAGACCCGTTGCTTCAAGAAGATGGGCGATCTGCGCGATGGCGGCACCACCTTCGTGGTGGTCAGCCACAACATGCACACCGTCGCGGGTTTCTGCGACTGGGTGGCGCTGGTCAACAAAGGCAACATGACCCGCTACGACCGGGTGTTCGAGGGCATCCGCGCTTACACGCGGCTCTTCCTCGGGGCCGGCGAAGAGGCCATCGAGCGCCTGGTCTCCCGGGGCAATCACGTCGAGTTCGACGCGGTCGAACTCAGCGCCCGCGAGTTCGCCCCCGGTGACGACTTCTCGATCACCATGCGCTACGTCGCGTCGCAGGCCTACGAGGACGTCGAGGTGGACGTGGCCATCTACGACGCGCGCGATCCCGAGTTCTACTTCCAGGCCACGAACCAAGCCTACGATCGGCGCATCGACCTCGAAGCCGGCGAAGGGCGATTCACGCTCCGGCTCAAGAACCTGCAGATGAACGGCACGATGGGCACCGTGGCGGTGGCCATCTGGGCCAAAGACCGCGCCGAGCAGCTGTTCTGGTGGCGCATCCCGGTGGAGGTCTCGGGCGTCGATCACGCGACCGGCAAGAACTTCGTCCCGGTCGAGTTCGAGGTCACCCGGTGAGTCTCGCCAGGCGCCTCGTGGACGCCGCGGCGCGCAGGGCGGGCGAGCTTCGACTGGCGCTGTTTCGACCTCGTTCGCCCCACACTTTCTGGATCGTGTCCGCGGGGCACAACGTGGCGAAGTTCGTCGACCGCCACATGGACTCCATCGAGGCGCAGGACTACGACCCGGCGCTCGTTCAGCACCTGATCATCGACGACGCCTCGACGGACGGCACCGGCGACCTCGTCGACCGTCGCATCCTGGCCCGCGGCGGATCCGGCCTGCGGCGCGTGCACAACGACCTGCGGCGCGGCGGCTGCGCGAACCTCACCCGGGCGTTCCGCGAGGCGCCGGCGGGCAGCATCGTGCTCCAGGTCGACGCCGACGACTGGCTGCCCGAGCCGCGGGTGCTCGCCTATCTCGACATGCTCTATCACGACCCAGATCTATGGATGACCTACAACAGCTGGGTCTTCCCCGACGGTCGTCGTTCGCTCAACAGCGATCCGATCCCGCGCCGTGTCGTCGAGCAGAACTCGTTCCGCGATCACTCGTGGATCTCGTCGCACCTGCACACTTTCCGACGCGAGCTCTTCGACCACGTCGAAGAAGATGGCCTGAAGGATCCGGAGACCGGTGACTATTGGACTGCCGCGGTGGACATGTCGCACTACTTTCCCATGCTCGAGCTGGCGGGTGAGCACGCGCGCCACGTTCGGCGCATCACCTACGTGTACAACGAGCACCCAGGCTCGCTGATCTCCGCCAAGCGCGAGCACCAGCTCGGATGCGAGAAGAGGATCCGGGCGCTGCCGCGCTACTCGAGGCTGGTCTCGCTGGAACGAGGTTGAGGTGTCCGCGCGGATCCCGTGATCAGCGCGGGGCCTTCTCGGCGGCGAAGTAGTGATGGGTGAGTCGCAGGGGCCGGCCGAACGCCTCCTGCAGCAGCTCCGCCATCTCAGCCCGAGTGTAGATATGCAGGTGGTGTTCGTTCTTGGAGCAGAGCTCGTCGGCCCCGCGGCGGGTTTCCGGAAATGCCGAACTCCCGAACAGCAACCCGCCTGGGCGCGTGACCCGCGCGAGCTCCCGCAGAAAGCGTCTTCCGTCGCTTCGTCCGAAGTGTTCGATGGCTTCCATGCACAAGACCACGTCGAAGCTCTGGTCTTCGAAGGGCAGGTCGAGAACGCTGCCTTGAACGAAGCTCGCGTTCGGGTCGCCCCAGTTCCTGCGGCTGATCCCGACGGCGTTCTCGTCGAGGTCGACTCCGACGACGCCGGCGGCCACGCCGGCCAACAAATGCGAGCCCCAGCCGAGCCCCGAGCAGCTGTCGAGCACGAGCTTGTCCCGGGCGGCGTCCAGCGCCAGCAGGTAGCGCAGGAGCATGTGCTCCCACCAGCCGCTCTGGCGGAACTCGGCCGCGCCAGGCAATCCGCGCTCGTCCTTCGCGCTCGCGCTGATGCCCAAGGACTCGGGTGTCGAGCTCAGTACGGCATCGATGCGCTTCGCGAACTCTGGATCACGCATCCAGCGAGCCAACGTTTTTCGCTTCAGTCGGCGTTCGCCGAGCTCGCGGATGCGACGGAGCAACACGCCCGAAGTAAGATGCCCACCGCGCCGCGGGTCAAGCGGGGAACGCTGGTCGTGAAGCTGCCTCGACGAATCGAAAGCCGTGGTCGATAGCGACTCGACGATACCGTCTGCGTCACTGTGCGCTGCCAACGACGCGGGCACGACCACTGTCGCAAATTCGGCACAGGCCCCTCGATCCGAGTGCCGCGCAGCACCCGCCGCCACCTTGACCGACCCAACCCCCGACGCTATAGGAATGCATCTTGCCTCGGGACAGAGAGAAACGTCATGAACGTCCTGCTAGTGAACAACGGTGAGAGCAACGCTGCTTTCGCCACCAATGAGCGTCGCTTCCCGATTGGCCTCGGCTACCTGTCCGCAGTGCTGAAGCAACACGGCCATCGCGTAGAGCTGGTGGATCGCTTCGCTGATCGCGGAGCGTGGACCGACGACGTCAACCGCTTCGATTTCGCGGGCGTTTACACCAGCACTCCCTGTTACGACGACGCGCTGGCCGTCGTGGAATTGCTCCGTGATTTCAAGGGACCGGTCGCCTTCGGCGGGCCCCACACCACGACTTTTCCCACCACGGTCCCTCCGCGCGTGGACTACGCGGTCCAGGGTGAGGCCGAGTACATCATCAACGATTTGGTCGAAGGTCGCTTCCCGAAAGGCACCTTGCTGCGCACTCAACGCATCGAGAATCTCGATGCGCTGCCGCGGGCGGACTACGACCTCTTCCTCGACAAACCGCGTGACTACACCTGGGAGATCCCGTTCACCGATTACAAGCCGATCTTCCTGATGAACACGTCGCGCAGCTGTCCTTATACCTGCTCGTTCTGCACCGTACGTGACATCTGGGGCGTGCTCTGGACCTCCCAAGGAGCGGAGCGTGTCGTCGATGACATCGAGTACCTCGTGCGCACTCACAACCCTGCGGGGGTCTACTTCCGTGAGGACATCTTCACCGCCAACAAGAAGCGCGTGGTCGAGATCTGCGAGCTGATCTTGAAGCGAAATATCAAGATCAAGTGGGCCTGTGAGACGCGAGTGGACCTCGGGTCTGAGGAGAGCTTCATCGAGCTGATGGCGCGAGCCGGGTGCAAGGGCATCTACGTGGGCGCCGAAAGCGGCAGTCAGCGAATGCTCGACTTCTACAATAAGCAGATCCAGGTCGAACAGATCGTCGATACCTGTCGGCACGCGAAGAAGCACGGCGTCATCGTCGCGATGTCGCTGATTGTCGAGCATCCGCGCGAAACCTGGCGCGACAAGTTCGACACCTGGAAGCTGATCAAGGTCACCCGGCCGGAGATCGTTTGGAAGAACCCCTATCGCGACGACGTGACTCGCCACGGAGAAGTCGACTTCCCGAGATATTCGCCGCGTGAACTCATCGAAGTGAATTACGAAAACGGAAACGGCACCTGGCGGGGGCAGAAGGACCGCCTGGTGCCCGCCAATTCCCTGGTGCGCTCGCAGACCGTTCCGTAGTGAGCCCGACCTGCTCTTGCCAGACGAAGTAGCTCTGGCGGCTGCCCGCGGAGATGCTCGCGAGTTCGTGGCGCTGGGGAATCACGCCCGCTGGCTGGCGATTGTCGCCGCGTAGACCGCGAGCGTGCCCTCGGCCTGTCGCTCCAGCGTGAAGCCGGCCGAGCGCGCTCGCCCCGCCTCCGACAGTTCGACGCGCAGGCCTCCGCTCTCGCCGAGGCGTGTGATGGCGTCCGCGATTTCCGCAGGGCGCTCGGGATCCACCAGCAGCGCCGCACCCTGGGCCAGCTCCGCCATGCTCGAGCGATTGCTGGTGATCACCGGGCAGCCGCAAGCCATGGCCTCCACGACCGGAAAGCCGAAGCCCTCGGCGCGCGAGACGAAGAGCAGTCCCAGCGCGTTGCGGTAGAGCGCGCGCAGATCGTCGTCCGGGATCCAGCCGGTGAGCATTAGCGCGTCGTGCACGCCGAGCTCCCGCGCCAGAGCGAGCAACTGATCGCGACGCTCGGCCGAGAGTGAGCCCGCCCAGACCAAGCGCAGCCGTTTCGCGGAGTCGTGCCCGCGCGCCAACGCGAGGGCCTTCAGCATGCCGTCGCGGTTCTTGCGCCAATCCGCGTCGCCGGCGTACGCGAGGTACGAAGCGGGTTCGAGCCCGAGTCGGGCGAGCACGGCGCTATCGCCAGGTGACTCCGACGGGGTCCAGGTCGTGAGATCGATGCCATTGTGGACCACGCTGATGCGATGGGCGCTGATGCCAAGTAGGCGCATCAGATCGTCGGCCGTGGCTTGGCTGATGGCGATCAGGTGATCCGCGGATCTGTATCGCCGCGCATCGAGCCAACGCCGCCCGCGGTCGCCGCCCGACTGCCAGCGGCGGTACTCGGCGGGAAACGCCAGCGGGACCAAGTCGTGACAGGTGACCACGCGCGGGCAAGGCGCGCGCTCGAGCGGAGTCGGGTAGGGCACTCCCTGGTGAAACAGCGCGGGGCGCCGATCCCGTAGCGCGCGACCGATGCCCATGCGCTCGCTCCATGACCAGCGGAGCGAAGGAATGGCGGGCGCAGCGGTGATGCGTGCGATTGCCGAGCGGGCGTCGTCCGACGCGGCGCTGTGTCCGGTGAATTCAACGCGCTCGAGGAAGCTCAGCTCGAGCCCCTGCGACGGATCGATCGCACGCTCGAGCGCCGTCGCCAACTCCACGAGGTAACGCCCGATGCCTCGCACGCGGGTGTCGGTTGCGAGGATGGTCAGATCGAAGAGGACGGTGGCCAAAGCGCTGGGCCAGTATACCCGTGAGCTCGCGCATCGAACGTGGTAATCGTCGCCGTGCCCGCGCGTCGACGCCCGCTGTTCTCTCTCGCGATCGCCGCCCTGCTCGTCGCGGTCGTGCTCGCGACAGTGCTCGGGGTGGTTCTGCCGGCACGCGCGCCCGCAGCGTTTCAAGCGCCCGCAGCGGCGCACCCGCGGCTCGCCTCGCGCCTCATGATCGTGATCGTCGACGGGCTCCGCTACGACGTCGCGACCGATCCGGTGCGGATGCCGAACTTCTCGGCGGCCATGCGGCGGGAAGCCAGCGGTGAACTCTGGGCGGGACGTGTCTCGATGACCACGAGCGCCGTGCTCGCCATGGGCACGGGTCAGCGCGGTGGTTTCGAGCAGATCGTCCGCAATCTCGACGCTAGCCCGCCGCCCTTCGATTCCTGGTTCTTGGCGGCGCGTGCCGCCGGAATGGTCTTGATGAGCGTCGGCGATCCCGCCTGGGGGCAGATGTACGGTCGCGCGTTCAGCGAGCGTCGCCTAGATCCGGCGGGAGTTGCCATCGACGTGGACTTCAATCCCACCACCTTTAGCGACGCTCGGGAGTTGCGCGGGCGAAGTCCCGATCTGCTGCTCGTGCACTTCGTCACCCCGGACCATCAAGCGCACGCCTACACCGTGACGAGCCAGCGCTACGCCGCGCACATTCGCGGCTTCGACGCCGATCTGTTTCGATTCTTGAAAGAGAACGACCCCGAGTGGACCGTGGTGGTGGCCGGCGATCACGGCGCTGCGGACAGCGGCACGCACGGCGCCGACGTCCCCATCCAGCGCAAGAGCGTGCTCTTCGCCTACGGGCCCGGCATCGCACCGGCGGCGAAGGCGGGCGTCATCGATCAAATCGACATGGCCGGTACCTTCGCCGCGCTCCTGGGCCTGCCCACGCCGGCGCACTCGCGCGGTCACCTGCGCCTCGATCTGCTCGACCTGCCTCCCGAGCGAAAGGTAGAGCTCGCCTGCACCGACGCCGCCCGGGCGCGTGCGTTTGCCGAAGCCTCGGGGCTCGCTCCTTCCCCAGCAGAGTGCGAGACCAGTCGGGCCCCTCTCGACGCGGCGCGCGAGATCGTGGCCAGCATCGATCGGCATGTCGAGGTCAGTACCGGTCTCGCGTCGCCGGCGGTGCCATGGCTCACCGCGCTCGCGGTGCTGCTGGGTCTCGCTGCGGCGTTTGTCGCTGCGGGCAAGAAGCATGGCCGTGAGATCGGCGCGGCCCTCGCCGTCCTGAGCCTGGGGGTGGTGCTCACCTGGGGCGTCGAGCGCCTTCCGGGATCGTCGCCGCGCACCACGCGCATCGTCTTGTTCGTGATCGGCAACCTGCCCGCCTTGCTCGCGCTGCTGATCCCGGGCCGCGTCGCTCGGCTTGCGCGGCGCGCGCCCTGGCTTGCGGTCGTCGCGCTGCCTGGGTTTCTGATCGCGACCTACACCACCAACGCCCAACCCGAGGCCTACGTCGCGGTCGCCGTCAGCAGTCTGCTGATGGTGTTGCTCGGCGGCCTCGACTCCGGGCGGCCCACGCTCCGCGCTGCTGCCCTCACGGTGCACCCAGCCCACGCCGGCTTGATCGCCGTGGGTCTAATCGCGTTGTTCTTCGGCGGCACTCGCACCAGCGACATCTACCCCGCCTGGTTTCGCCGGGATCCGGGCCTGGTCCTCAGCACGGCCATCTCGCTGATCGGGGTCGCTGGCGCTGTGCTCGGCGCCCGCGCGGGGCACCGACGACGCTTTCAGATAGCGCTCGGGTTGTGCGTGCTGACCATCGGCGCGCTGATCGCGCGCCGCTTCGTCCCGGCCCTGCCGGGTCGGGCGCTGATCGTGCTTTCCGGCGGGCTCGCCCTGCTCTTCGCTCTGCGTCGCCAGCGCCTCGCCGCGCTGCTCATGGGCTTCGCCACTTACTCGTGGGTGTCGAGGGACGCCGAGCTGATCGCGCTCACGGCGTCGGTGCTGGTCGCGGACGGTGTGGGTGCCGCCTTTGCTCGCCACCGCGCGCGCAGCGGCGCTGCAGACGCGGCCCTCGAGCCCGGGCAACTCGCGCTGATCGCGTGTTTCGTCTTTGGCATGGCCTTCGTTCAGCGCATCGGCATCCAGGGTGCCCTCGACTTCGGCGCCATGGACTTCGGAGTCGCGGGCTTCGGTGATCCTCACGTGCCGGCTTGGGTCGTCGGCGGCGCGCTCGGGCTCAAGTACCTGCTCGGATTGTGGCTCGTGCTCGGGGCCTTCGTCTCCGAGCTGGGCTCGAAGCTCGCGGCGGACGTGCTGCGAGTCGCGTTCCTCGCGTTCCTCGCCCGCATGGTCGTGGTGTCCGCGATGTTCCTGGTGGCGGGCAACAGCTACTGGACTGGCTTTCGGCTGCTGGGCGACCTGCCCTTTGCCATGTTGTGGGTCGTGGCGGCCGGCGTGGCGTGGGTCGCGCTCTCGGCTCGAGACGCGCTGATCCTGCCGAGGCGCGCGGCTAAAACCCGAGCCCCACGTTGACCGACGCCCGGCGATCCCAGCGCAGTTCGCTCAGCGGAGTCATCGCGCTCGTTCGGCGCGTGCCTTCGAGCGCCACCCGCACCTGAAGCGGCGCCCCCGGGGTGGTGTGCCCCAGCCAGACCGCGCCCTCCAAGATTTCGTCGGAGTTGTGAACGTCGAGAAGCACCGTCGGCTGATAGCGATCGAGGCCCTCGATGGATTCGTAGTGCCCGAAGCTGGAACGAAGCCCCAGTTCCGTCCCGTGATAGGCGACGGTCGCCTGGGCCGTCGCGGACGCCCCGTGCGCGAAATAGTAGGAGTGCTTCTGAAGCACCGTCTTGGCGCCAGTGGATCCGCCCTGCTCTTCGGTCCATGCCTCGTAGGCGAGGGAGTGCACGGCAGCGAAGTCGAGGTGCGCGGCGGCCGAAACTCGGAACAGCAACGGCCCCTCGGCGATCCAGCCCTTCAGCGCTGGGCCCGGCAGGTGGGCCAGAGCCCAGGCGTCGCGCTCGCGCAGTAGCCAGCGATCGACGAAGCGGCCCGCCACGTTCAGCGCACCCGACCACGCTTGACCGCGGACGCCGCCGGAGGCCGGCTCGAGATCCTGATGGAAGTAGCCGGCGACGTCGGCCGAAAACCAGAGGTCCACCTCGGCGACGCCGGTCTCGTCGAAGCTCATGCGGCTGCGCATGTCGACGAAGTTGCCTTCGCCGAAGCCGCGCTCGATGTGTCCTGGGCGCAGCAGGCCCGGCATGCGGATGACCTCCGCTTCGAGCACCGCGTCGTGCACGATGCCGCTCTTCTTGCTGTCGTTGTCGAGACCGGAGAGCCCGTACATCACTCCAAAGCGATGCCAAAACGCGGTCGAGAAGCCCAGATTGTCGACGGGCAGCGAGGGCGGTGGCGGCGCGTCGTCCCAGCGATCGTGCAAGTAGCGCGGGGCGCCCAGGGTGTACGACGCCAGGCGATTGGCCCAACTGCCGCCTCCCGGTGCGCTGTTCAGGTAGTCACCGAGTTGGACGGCCCACTCGCCGAAGGCCCACCCGCCGAAGGGCGTGTAGACGAGATCGTTGATGCTCACCTTTTCGATCAGCTCGAGGCCCCACTCCCAGACCACGGCCGACGCCACCGAGTAGCCGATCGAAGGAAAGGGGCCGAGGCCGTTGACGCGGGAGAAGCTGTAGTACGCCGCGCCGGCGAGTGGGTGCAGGATGTGGTTGGTCACGAACAGGTTGTTGTCGAAGCGCACCGCGTCGAAGGTGAGCAGCCGCTGCTCGAGGGGAGGGAACTCCCAATCTTCTTTGTTCTGCTCGCTCTTGATCCAATACCAGGCTGCGCCGATCCCCAGGAGACCGAGCATCTCCAGCGCGGCGCGCCCCGGCCGGGCCTCGTAGCGTGAGGGTGACCAGTCCGAGTAGGTGCGCTCGAAGGGGTGGAAGACGCCGTGACGATCCATCCACCAGCCCTCGCCCGGCTCGACGAACACTTCGTGATCCGAGTCGTCGTCCGGCGCCTCGGCCAGAGCTCTGGGCGCCAGCGCCATCGAGAGCGCGAAGGCGATCAGGGTGCGAACGACGGGACGGGGTTGCATTGCCAGCGCCCTTACATAGTGCATCGGCCAGCCCAGCGCGACGGCAGAGCGCCGCGCGCTTCTCGGCACGCGGTGTGCGTGCGAATGCGGGCGCGCAGGCATGGCGCGGCCGCGGTCAAAACGCCTCTCCGATCCGCACGAAGGCGAAGTACGGCGCGAAGGGCTTGCCGTTCTCGAACTGGTCCTCGCGCAGGACGCGGTACGACAGGTCCAGGGCGATGGGCAGGTACCAGAGTCGCAAGCGCGGACCCAGACCCACGGCGAGGCTCAGGCCGTCGGCGAAGGGATTCTGAGCGGGCCCCGCCGCCCCGGCATCCACGAAGCCCACGAAGCCGAAAGGCGCCCGGAAGGGCAAGAAGCGAAACTCCGCCTGACTCTCCATCAGGCTGAGCGCGCCGGTGAGTTCGTCGTCGCACTTGTTGGCGGTCGGATCACAGGCAGCGCTCGGGCTCAGTCGATCGCGCCCGAAGCCGCGCATGCCGTAGGCGCCGCCGCCGAAGAGCCGCGTGCCCGGCGGGACTCCCGCGCTGCTCGCGCCGAGCACGAAGCCGAAGGTCGAGCGCAGCGCGAGCGAGGTGCTCTCGCCCAGCGGAAAGAAGAGGCGCGCGTCGGGCTGGACGAGTAGCGCTTGGTGCGTGCCAAGCTTGCCGCCGGGAAGAGCCTGGCTGGACAGTCCGAGGAAGTGGCCGCCGGTCGGCTCGACGCGATCGTTGCGAGCATCCCAGACCAGCGACAGCTCGGCGGTTGGACCCCGCGACGTGTCGCCGTTCGGAAGATCGCGCGCGTCGCGGGTCGCTGCTGTGAAGGGGCCGAAGCCGACGTCCTTCTCGAAGCGATAGAGGAGATCGAAATCGAAGAAGACGTTTTTTCCGAAGCGCGTGTGCAGCCCGGGCCCTGCCGCAAACTCTCGGGTGCGAAAGCCGGGGTACAGGCGATCGCGAAAGCGTGCGCTCAGTCGTCCGTCCACCATCCGAGCGAAGAGCCCGCCGTGCACAGAGCGCAAGAGCGCATCGCCGTAGGCCCCGCTCGACTCGTCGTCGTCACCGCTCCAGAGCACGCCGTAGCCCAGGCGTCCTTCGAGCACCAGGTGCTGGTAGGCGCCGAAGAAGTTACGGAGCCAGACGTTGCCGCCCGAATACAGATCGCCGCGCGTCGGATCTGCCTCCGCGCCGGCCCTCAGGCGCAGCTGTCGAGACGGGGCCTCGACCACCACCAACCGAAAATCGATGCGGTCACCCAGGCGGCGTGGCACGAGGTTGCCGTCGGCGTCGACTTGTTCGTGGGTGAGCAGGCCGCCCGGATCGGGGCGCTCCCCGGGCAATACTCGCTCGACGTCGGCGTTCAGGGGCTTGACCACCACGGACGCAAACGATCCCGTGTCGAGCAGATCCCGCTCGATGCTCTCCTTGAGCTCCAGGCTGTAGGCATCGTCGGGGCGCACGTCGGAGCGCCAAAGGATCTTCTCGACCGGGATCTTGTGGTTGCCCTCGACCGTCACCTTGCCGATGCGGGTCTGGGGCCCCTGGTCCACGAAGTAGACCCAGTGCACGAGCTTTTTGTCGCGATCGACGTAGGCCCGGCTGTAGACCCCGGCGTGGCCGAAGCCTTGCCGTTGCAGGTGCCACGCCATCTCGTGCCGCCCCATCCGGAACTTCTCGAGGTCGATGCGGTCGCCGACCCGGAAGGGCACCAATCGAGCCAGCGCGACGGCCTGGGCGTCGGGGGCGTCGGGGGCGTCACGCACTGCCACCGACCCGACGTGGTAGGGGCGGCCTTCGCGGACCGTCCACGTGACGGCCACCGAGCGGTGGTCTTGGGACCACTCGAGCTCGGGCTCGGCCACCTTGACGTCGAAGTAGCCGTAGGTCTGCCACCACGAGACCAGCCGTCGGCGGTCCTCTGCCAGGCGGAACTCGTTGAAGTAGCGGTGCGTGACGATCGTGCTCCCGGGGCGCAGGCCCAGCAGCATGAACAGCTCTCCGTGCGCCAACGTCGGTGGCGCTCCGCCCGGAGCGCGCAGCGTCACCTTCGACACCGTGACGTCGGTCTCACCCGGCACGCGCTCTGGGCGGTCGTGATGGCAAGCGCCCAGCGGCGCCATCGCGAGCAGGGCGACCAGAACCAGGAAAGCCCGCACGCCAGTCACGGGTCGACTCCGGGGCTCCCAGCGCTGCGCCGATGCCGGCTCTCGTCCTCCGCGTCCCGCTGCACGTCGTCGTCCACTTCTTGCGTCTCGGTTTCGACCCGAATCCGTCGCTCCCGAGCGCGTCGTCGGAATACTCCGGAGCAGGGCTGCCGAAAACTGACGATTCGAGGCTACCATGCGCCCCTCGTGTCTCCGGAAGAGCTTCGTCGTCTTGCCACCGAGCTACATTCCGTGGCGACGTCCGAGGGCCCCCCATTGCAGTCTGAGCTCGCGGGCCGGCTCGATGCCCTGCGCGCGCTCTACCGCCGGGACCGCGGATCCTTTCCGGCGGACGTCCTTTCCCTGCTCCGCGACGTCGCGTCCGCGGTCGCAGCCGCCCGCCCCAAGCCTCAATCGGTGCTCGAACACGTCTTTGGCTACCCCAGCTTCCGGCCCGGTCAGGCCGAGATCATCGAGACAGTGCTCGCCGGCCGGGACTGCGTGGGCATCATGCCGACCGGCGCCGGCAAGTCCCTCACATTTCAGATCCCCGCGCGCGTCATGGGCGGAGTCACGCTGGTCGTCTCGCCCTTGATCGCGCTCATGAAAGACCAGGTCGATGCGCTCACCGAGGTGGGCCTTCGCGCGACGTTCCTCAACTCGAGTGTGCCCGCCGACGAACGCGCAGCGCGAGTCCGGGCTGTCGCTGCCGGGCACTACGAGGTTGTTTACGCGGCGCCCGAGGGCTTGTCTGCGTCTGCCGGCCGAGCCCTCACCGGCGCCCGTTTGTCCCTGATCGCGGTCGACGAAGCGCACTGCATCAGCCAATGGGGCCACGACTTCCGCCCCGCGTACCGCGAGCTGCGTGAGTTGAAGCGACGATTCGGCGGGGTGCCCATCTTGGCGCTCACGGCCACCGCCACCGCCGCGGTGACGCGCGACATCGTGGAGCAGCTCGCGATGCGCGATCCCGGGATGTTCCGGGGCTCGTTCTTTCGCCCGAACCTCCGCGTCGCCGTGCTCAAGAAGGGTGGCGCCGGCGCGGAAGGGCGGCGCCTGCCCGCGGTGGGCGAGGCCATCGTGCGCTTGGTGCAGGAGCGCCGCGGCGAGAGCGGCATCGTGTACTGCCTGTCGCGCAAATCTACCGAGACCACAGCAGAAATGCTGCGAGACGCTGGCATCTCGGCTCTGGCGTACCACGCCGGCATGGAAGCCGAGCGACGCACGAAGGTGCAAGACGCGTTTCAGAAGGACGACGTGGACGTGGTCGTGGCCACCATCGCCTTCGGCATGGGCATTGACAAATCCAACGTGCGCTTCGTCATTCACCGAGACATGCCGCGTTCGATCGAGGGCTACTACCAAGAGATTGGCCGTGCCGGGCGCGACGGTGTTGCCAGTGACTGCGTGCTCTTCTACTCCTGGGCTGACGTGCTGACCTACGATCGCTTCGCGACCGACGCGCCGGCCGAAGTCGCAGCTCGTCAGTCGGAGATGGCGCGGCAGATGTACCGGCTCGCAGAGTCGTCCACTTGTCGTCACCAAGACATCGTCGGTTACTTCGGTGAGCACGTGCCGCCCTGCGGGAGTTCCTGTGACCAGTGCGGAGGCATCGACGTGCTGGGGGCCTTCGACCGACGCCGCCCACGCGCGCGGGCACGGGCCGTGGAGGCACCCAAGAGCGATCAGCAGGCCTTGCTCGACGCCTTGAAAGTCCTGAGAAAGGAGCTGGCGCGGGAGCGCAGCGTGCCGGCCTACCAGGTGTTCAGCGACGCCACGCTGCTCGAGATGATCGCGCGCCGACCCGAGAGCGAGGCGCAACTCTTGGCGGTGCCGGGCGTGGGTCCCAAGAAGCTCGCGGCCTACGGCGGGGAGTTTCTGAGCACCCTGCGCTGCTTCCGATGAGCCAGGGCGTCCGTCGGTGCTATGAGGCCGCCGTGATGCGCCGCGCCTGTTCCCTGGTCCTGTGTCTGCTCTTGGCTTCGTGCTCCGACGATGCAGAGGCGCCAGTGCACTCGTCGACCGGCGGTGCGAGCGGAGGGGGTGCCGGCGGCAGCACGAGTGGTGGTGGCGGCTTCGGTGGCAACGCCGGCGCTCCGAGCGGCGGCGCCGCAGGCACCGGAGGAACCGACGCTGGTGCAGTCGACGATTGGGAGCTGTTCCAGGCGATCTTGAAAGGCCAGATCGACGCACCGACCGGCCTGGCGAAGATCGCGCGGAGCGGAGGGTTCCCAGTGGCGGCCCCCGGCGGTTTCCTGTTCGTGCACATCGACGACGGTGCTGGTCCCTACGCGCTCTCGGGCGATCACAACGCCTGGCAGCCGGCGTCGATGAAGGCCGAGGCCGGCATGTACTGGCTGGTGGCCGCGGTGCCGAGCCCCGACGGCAAGAAGTACAAGATCGAAGACGGCAAGAGCGCGCTCCTGGCAGATCCGCTCGCGCGGCGCTTCGGTTACGACCAGTACGGAGAGTACTCGTCGGTTCGGCGCAGCGCGGCGCACCTCGAACGCTGGCTCGAGGTTGGAGGCGCGGGCATTCCGCCGCGGACGCTTCGGGTTCGGGTGCCGGGCCAACCGTCGACGCATCATCTGTACGTGCATGACGGTCAGAATCTCTTCGATCCAGACGCCGCCTTCGGCAGCTGGAAGCTCGACGAGTCGGCGGGGCCCGCGACGCTCATCGTCGGGATCGACAACGCCGGAGCGCTGCGCATGGACGAGTACACGCACGTCAGCGACGTGATCTCCGGCCAGACCACCGGCGGCAAGGGCGACGCCTACGCCGACTACGTCAAAGACGAGGTGCGCCCGCTGATCGAAGCCGCCTACGGCAAGCCCCTACGCGTCGGCGTGATGGGCTCGTCGCTCGGTGGGCTGATCGCGTTCCATCAGGCGCAGCGTCACCCGGGAGCCTGGGACTTTGCGGCCTCGATGTCCGGGACCTTCGGCTGGGGTTCCATCGGGGCCAAGAACGAGACGCTCATTGGCCGCTACGGCAAGCAAGGAAAGCAGGCCACCAAGCTCTACCTCGACTCGGGCGGCGGCGCTGGCTCAGGTTGCGTCGACTCCGACGGCGACGGCACCGACGATGACTCGCCGACTGCCTCGGACAACTACTGCGAGACGATCCAGCTCCGGGAGTTGCTCGGGTCCCAGGGCTACGTCTTCGACCAAGAGCTCTGGCACTGGTGGGAGGACGGCGCACCGCACAACGAAGGCGCGTGGGCGAAACGCGCCTTCCGCCCGCTGCAGGCCTTCGAGGAGCTCTGAGCGGTCAATCGCAACGCCCGCGCTCCGCGTCGCATGCCGCGGCCGAGTCGCACTGACGCGCGCGCGTCCAACCGTTGGCGTGGCACTGCTCGAGATCGGCGCCGTGGCACTGGTACTCGCCCAGGATGCAAGGGTCGACCAGGCACTGCTTCAGCTTGGCGTTGCAGTGTGCGCTGGTCTGACAAATGTTGACCCGCACGAAGCCACCGGCGCTGCCTTCGCACTCTTCGAGCTCGTTGCCGACGCAGCGGTGAGCGCCCGGCACGCAGCCGGCTGATCTCGGCCGCACCGCCCCCGCATCCGGCGCCGGCGCCGAGCCCAGTGCAGTCGACGAGCCGAGCCGCAACGGTTTGGCCACGCCTTCAGTCGGTGGGCGACCCTCGCACTCGCAGCCGGCGATCAGCCAGGCCAAGAACGCCGGCGCGCTAGAGCCGAAGCGCATCGAGCACCGTGCGGGCACGCTCGGCCACCGTGGCGCGAGCGGTGGCGAAGCGTGGCTCCGCGCGGAGCGGGGCGAGCGCCGGACAGAAATCGACCCACGACAGATCGAAGAGCCCAGCTCCGACGGACCGCTCGAGCTCATCCATCGCGCTGGGCGCGTTGCCGAAAAAACACAGCGTTTCGGCGACGATCTGGTGCATCAGCGAGGCGAAGCGCGGGTTGGCGCCCGCGCGTGTGGTGAACTCCCGAAACGCGTCGAGCTCCGACGAATCCGCGCTGCCCGAGAGGATGAACTTCATCATGTGCGCGATGTTGAAGTTCGGATCGTCCGGGATCGTCATGCCATCGATGGTTGCCAGGAGCTTGGGGCTCCAAGTGGCGAGCCGCAGCCGAAGGACCACGTCGCTCTGCGTGGGGTTGGCCTCGGTGGCGGCGGGCAGCAGCGCCAGGACGCGATCGAAGTCGCCGAGCAAGGCGTGCGCGCGCACGATGTCTTGGCGAGCGTTGGCCATGCCGGGTTCGATGGCGAGCACCTGAGTGAGAAACTCCAGCGCTTCGCGGGGGCGGCCCACCTCCAATACCAGTCGGGCCCGCAGTTCGAGCGCATCTGGATTCTCGGGAGCCACGGCCAGCGCGCGCGCCGCCAGCTCGGCCGTGCCTCGGGGATCGGACTCGAAGAGCAGCACCGCCGCTCGGGCAAGCAGGGCCTCGACGTCGTTCGGCGCGGTTGCGATGGCGCGCTCCGACAGCGCGCGTGCAGCCGTGCCCCAACGTGCGGCGTCGCCCTCACCAAAGTACCAGAGGCGCGCACAGGCACGCGCGTAAGCTGCCAAGATGGTCGGATTGTTGGGGGCCCGCTGGTGGGCCTGTTCGAGGAGAGCGACGGCATTGCGGATGAACTGCGGCCACACGCGCCTGAGCTCCGCCCGCGCCTTGAGGTAGAGGTCGATAGCGGCGGGGTCGGAGGGCGCGACGCGATGCCGCCCCGCCGCGTGCACGGTCAGCGCCTCGGCGACGCTGCGCGCGGTCTCGTCGCTCACCACCAGCAGATCGTTGGCAGGTCGGTCGAAGCGCTGCGCCCAGAGCTGGAACCCGTCGTCGACGCTGATCAACCTGGCGTTGAGGCGTACCGTGTTCGGCGCCCGGCGCACCGAGCCTTCGACCACCACGTCGACGCCCAGCTCACGACCCACGTCCCGGGGATCGAGCGCTGAGTTGGCGTAGCGCAACACCGCGCCGCGCGGACGGACGCGCAACCCCGGCGTCATGCTGAGGGTGTCGATCAAGTCCTCCGTGACTCCTTCGGCGACGTAGGCGTCCTCTGGGGCTCCGAGGTTTCGGAACGGCAACACAGCAACCGCGTTGACCTGCGCGGGCTGCGCGGGCGGGGCGGTCAGGGCCGGGGGCAAGCTCGGGCTCACGCCTTCGGGCAGCGTCGGGCTCGAGCCCGACAGCGCGTCCCGGACCGCGTCGGCGCTCGCGGGGCGCGCCGCCGGGTCCCGCGCCATGCAGCGAATCACCACCGCCGCGAGCCCGGGCGGGAGCTCCGGGACCACAGCGCGCGGATCCGGCGGGTCCGCGTAGAGGCGGGCCGCGGCGACGGCCATGGGCGAGCTGCCGCGCCAGGGCAGCTCCCCGGTGAAGAGCTCGAAGAGCATGACGCCGAGCGCATAGATGTCGGCCCGCGCGTCGATGTCGGCTCGGGCCTCCACCTGCTCGGGGGCCATGTAGGCTGGAGTGCCGACGACCATGCCGGCCGTGGCGCCGACCTGCGACGTGACCGGGTCCCGCGCGATGCCAAAGTCGGTGATCAGCACTCGGCCATTGCGGCCCAACATCACGTTGTCGGGTTTGAGATCCCGGTGCACCACTCCGGCGCGATGCGCCGCGCCAAGTCCCGCGCAGATCGCCCGGGCCAGATCCAGCACCTTGGCGACGGGCAGCCGCCCCGTTCGGCCAAGCAGCTCCGCGAGCGACTCGCCGTCGACGAACTCCATGGTGAGGAAGCGCGCGCCCTCGTGCTCGCCGATGTCGAACATGCGCGCCACGTTCTCGTGGGTGACGCGGCGGGCGAGCTTCACCTCGCGGCGAAACCGATCGATGAGGACTGGGCTGGTCGCGAGATCGTCGGAGAGCACCTTGAGCGCGACGTCCTCATCGAGCTCGGTGTCGCGGGCGAGGTAGACCGCGCCCATACCGCCACGTCCGACCAGCCGCGTGATGCGGTAGCGCCCCGCGATCAGGGGCTCGCGCCCGATGCTGGCAGCCGGGTCCGACCCTCCCGCTGCTTCGGCAGACGTGGCAGGTGCAGCGATCGTCGCTGCCAAGTCGTCAGGATCGTCGTCGGCCGCCAAAGTTTCCGGTGCCGCGCGGCTCGTCGCACGACGGCGCGACTATAGCGGGCGGTCCGAGAATCAACCAGGTGACCGTGCAAGCGGCGGCATTGCCGAGTATCTTCTGGGCATGGCTCGTGTGCGTGTCCTGGTTGGTTTCGTGGTCCTGGCCGGAGCGCTCGGGTTCAGCTGCTCGTCGGACGATGCCGGGGTGGCGGGCGGCACCGGGGCCGTCACCGGAACCGGCGCGAGCTCCGGATCCGGGGCGGGGGAGGCAGCGGCGGCGGCAGCGGCGGCAGTGGTGGCATCGGTGGCGGCCCCCAAGGCCCCTTCTCGGATTTCCCAAAGGAGCCGGAGATCGAGGCGTCACTGCCCTCGGATTTGTCGAGCCAGTTCTCCGCGGCGGGGCAAGGCAGCGGCGGCCCGTGCGCGAGCGAACCACCCACCGGCGCGCTGGTGCCGAAGAACTGGACGCCGCTCCGTTTCGAGTGGTCGGCGCCCGCCGATCAAAACGTGTTCGAACTGCGGCTGCACGTGAATAACCAGGTAAACGACCTGGTGGTCTACACCACACAGAAGTCCTACTCGATGGCCGCGAGCCAGTGGAAGTCGCTCACGCAGCACAGCGCGGGCAACGACATCGAGGTCAGCCTGCGCGGGGCCAAACTCGAAAGCGGCAAGCTCACGGCGGGTCCTTTCACCGGAACAAAGGGCCCGGTGCACATCGCACCCGTCGCGGCGCCGGGATCCGTCGTGTACTGGACGAGCGGGGCGCCGGGCACCGGAAAGACCGCGCTCAAGGCCTTTACCATCGGCGACACCGCCGTCACGACGGTGCTCACACCCGCGCTCGTCGGTGGAGACACTACCTGCGTCGCCTGCCATGTCTCGTCGCCGGACGGCAAGCACACCTTCTACACCCGGGACGGCAACCAGACCCGAAGTGTGGACGTGCGCAGCGTCGACGGACTCGGAACTCCGCCGGCCGGCTCGGTGGTCTCGGCCACCGCGCTCTCGCTGCTTGGCCGGACGAAGCAGTCCGCGCCCGTCACCTCGAAGGCTCGGTACTCGGCCACTGACGCGGTGGCGCTCTCGGTCTTCAACGAGGCCGCGGCGACCGCGGGCAAGGACGAGCTGGTGTGGACGGATTTGCACGCCAGCTCGCCGGCAACCGGTTGGGGGATCCTGGCCCGGACCGGCGATCCGCGACCGGTCGCGTCACCCACCTGGTGGCACGACAGCTCGACCGTCGCCTACGTGTCCGCGCCCGTGACGGGCGAAGGCGTGATCGCCCGGGTTACTGACGCCGATCCCACGATGGACGTCTACACGGTGCCCTACAACGAGCGAAAGGGTGGGACCGCGACGCCGCTGCCGGGGGCCAGCGATCCCGCGTACTGGGAGTACTACCCGGTCATCTCGCCGGGCGACGCGCTGCTGGCGTTCAACCGCTGCGCGCCGCGCAAAGAGTCCGACGGGTCGTGGGCCGACAGCTACAACGAGCCCACGGGCGAGGTCTTCGTGGTGCCGGCGAAGGGCGGAACTGCCACCCGGCTGGCGGCCAACGATCCGGCGGCGTGCACCGGCGTGACCAGCCCCGGACTCACGAATTCGTGGCCGCGCTGGGCGCCGGCGGCCGAGGTGTCCGACGGCAAGAGCTACTACTGGATCGTCTTTTCTTCCACGCGGCGCGACGCGAAGAATCCTCAGCTCTTCATCTCCGGCGTGGTGACCGATGCCGCCGGCGGCATCGAGAAGACCTACCCGGCGCTGTACGTGACGGCGCAGGTCGCCGAAGAAAACAACCACACGCCGGCCTGGGACAAGTTCCAAGTCAAACCGCCGCAGTAGCGCGTCGGTCACACTCCGCGTCGCCTCGGCGAGGCTCCAACATGCGCTTGCCCGCCATCGGTTTGGCCCTGATCCTCGCCGCCTGCTCGCCGGAGAGCGCGGCACCCGTCGAGCGTCCTCCGCTCAGGATCGCGAGGATGGCCGGGCCTCCCGCGCCGTCTTCGGGCGTTCCGCCGCCGGCGCCCGCGCCGTCCCCACCGCCGCCGCCGGCCTATGATCTCGCGGCAGATCTGGAGGCCAAGCGCGCCCTCGCCAAGCAGGAGCTTGGCGCGAAGACCGACACCGAAGTGGTCGAGGGCGTGTTCCTGGTGGCCGCGCCGGCGGGTCGAGTTGCTCTCGCCGGAGCCATCGACGTGACCCGTCGAGCCCTCGCGGCCTACTTCAACGATCGCTTTCATCGGCGACCGGAGCGAGTCGTCAGCGTGTACCTGTTTCCGAACGCGGCCCCCTACGATGCCTACTGCAAGAAGCTGTGGCGCGAGAAGTGCCACTCGCCTTACGGCTTCTATCTGGCGAGCGAGCGCAAGATCATCATGAACGTCGGTCCCGGCATCGGAACGCTCACCCACGAGCTGGTGCATCCGTTGGTCGAAACCGACTTTCCCTCCGCACCAGATTGGATCAACGAAGGCATCGCGTCGTTGTTCGAGCAGTTCCACCTGCCGCGTGCGGGTGAGATCCGCGGCAGCAAGAACTGGCGCCATCCCCGGCTCGCGGCTGCCCTGGGCTCGCGCGCCGAGCGGGAGCACGCCACTTTGCCGGCGTTGTTCGCCATGAGCGACCAAGAGTTCCGGGGCGCGCGCGAGGACCTGAACTACGCCACGGCGCGCTACTTCTGCCAGTGGATGGATCAGCGCGGCTTGCTCTGGCGCTTCTACCAGCAATGGCGCGACTCATTTGCAACGGATCCGAGCGGGCAGCAGGCGTTCACGGCCGTCACCGGCGAGACGCCAGCGGTCGCCAACGCCAATTGGACGCGCTGGGTCCGAGCCTTGTGAGCCTCAGCGCCCCGGCGCCACGGCGCTCGCGAGCGCAGCTCTCCCCCAGGGAACCGCCAGCGACGGGCAGTTTTGGCATTTTGGCGATCCTACTGCCACGCAGCGCGCCTCCGGGAGCCCGCCGCCGAGCACGCTGATCAGCGCGCACGTTCGCTCGACGCTGCCGCCGGCCAGGCAGAGCACGACTTGAACCTTTGCGGCGGCGACCTCCACCAGACCGATGGCCTCGAGGGGCGTGGACGCATACAGGACGCCGCGACCGGCACGCACGACGTCGCGGATCAAGGTCACGACCAGAGCGCAGGGCTCGCCCACCACCAGCACCGCCGGTTCGGTGGCCGCTTCGAGCTCTCGAAGCACGGCTCGTTGAAGGGTATCCTGGACCTCGGGGTCCACGTTTCGAAACTCGAGACCGAGCCCGCGGCGACCACCGGGCAAGAGGGCGCTGCGTACGACCGTTGCTGCCATGCTGAGGGGCTGTTCGTTGCGCAGGGCGAGGGAGATTCGAAGCTCATCGCTCACCGCCAGCAAAGGCCCCAAGCTGATCAGCGCGCCACTCGCCGAGACATTCTCGACCAGGTAGTCTCCCAGTCGTTCGTGCTCTAGGAACGCCGTCGCCGTCGCTGCGATTCGAGCGCGCCGATGTCGGCGTCTGTCGGGCCGTCGTCCCATGGTCCTCCCGAGGCCGGTCCCAATGCCGGGCCTCGACAATTTGCACGGCACGAGCGACGAGATCTTTAGCGCACACAAAAACCAAACGCCCCTCGGGGGAGGGGCGTCTCGTTCGCCAAGCTGGGCTGCTTCAGGGAGCGGGCGGCGGTGGGGGCGGGGGTGCCCCCGGACCGACCTTCATGTTGCAGGTCGTCTCGGCCCAACCGCCCATGAACTTCCCGCCAGGCTTGCCGGGCGCGTCGAAGTAGTGCCCGCCGAGCGCTCCTGCTTCGCCCGCGGCGTGCAGCCACTTGCCCTGGTAGTGACCCTCGCCGTACTTGCCCGCGAAGATGCCGCGGAAGTGACCCTGGCTGTCGATGTACTTGCCGAAGAACACCTGCTCGCCGCTCTTGCGCTCGCCCCAGATCCCCTTCGCGTGCCCGATCGGATCGCCCACCGGGTTGGTCACCAGGCCGATCAGGTGTCCGCGGCCGGGGGCAACCCGGTGCCACTTGCCGCCCAGCATGCCGAACTGACAGACATCGACCGGTGTGGCCATCGCGACGCCGACGAATCGATTGCCGGCGTCGTCCACGGGCACGCTCTCGGGGCTGCCCATCAGCTCGCCGATCGGGGCCGAGTAGACGATGCCGGCCTTGTTCTCGTAGGTCAGGACCAACGGATCGGGCGCGAGCGGATCGGGGTCGAGCACCGTGAGCCGCAACCCGTCGTGGTGCGGCAAGGTCACGCCCGTGAACGCGACCTCCCGCGGGTCCTTGCGCGGCAACAGCTGGTCGCCCGGGTCCTCGAAGCGGATGGTGCGGCGCACGAGCAGGGCGCCTCGGCTCACGCTGATCTTGCCGCTCCAGTTGTAGGGGGTCTTGTTGGTCAGACTGCCGGGGAGCTGTCCCCACATCAGCGCGACCTCGATCTTGGCGGCGTCGGGCTTCTGCTTCAGTTCCACCACGGTGGGGGTCGCCTCCAGCTCATCGACGACCGGCGCCTCGGGATCGATCGCGTCGGCGAAGATATCCGCCTGGGCGAACATCGGGGCCTCGTCGCTGGCCTCGATCCCGCCGTTGTCGAGCTCGAGCGCCTCTGCGATCTCGCCGGCCTCCGGGCTCTCGTCGCGCTCGTCGTTGACCGCCCCGCAACCGACGGCGAGGGCTGCCGCCAAGGCGCCGAGGAGGAGGGCCGAGGTGTTCGTGATGCGTCGCGTGCTCATGGCTGGTTCGTCCTTTCGAGTTGTCCGGGGTTTCGTCCGGGCTCGCTGAACCTCAATGCAGGAAGGCTGCCAAGGCGGACGGCGCGAAATGACCGAGAGTTCTGCCGTTCCCCGTGGGCCCGTGCCCGACGCAGCGCAGCGCCGGGTGTTGGCTCGGCCCCTACACCTCATCGGCAGAGGGACTTCCACACCGTCGGATCGGGGGCCGGATTTGCCTCGGTCGAGCCGGAGTCGCCGTTGCCGAGCTGGCCGTAGTCGTTACGACCCCAGCAGTAGACTCGACCGCTGGTCGCGATCGCGCAGTTGTGTTCGCGCCCACAACTGACGCTGGCAACCGCTTCGGGCAGATCGACGATCACCGGCGCCGAGGGCTTCACGCCGGGCTCCGCCGCGGAACCCATCTGTCCATACAGATTGGAGCCCCAGCACGACAGGCGACCGTCGACGAGAACGGCGCAGTTGTGCGCGTAGCCCGCGCTCACGCTCTTGGCGTTGGTCTCGAGCTTGATCAACGTTGGTTTTGCCGAGGGAGGGCCGGGCACGCCAAGCTGACCCTGCTCGTTGTTCCCCCAGCACGCGACTGTGCCGTCCATCATTGCGCAGGTGTGCCCCGCGCCGACGGACACGTGCTGCGCGGTGACCCCAGTCTCGGTGGGGAACGCTTGATTCACTCCGAGAGGCGTGCCGAGCTGGCCCACGCTGTTGACTCCCCAACAGCGCAGCTTGCCGAAGGCGGGCAGCGCGCAGGTGTGCGCGAGCCCGACGCCGATCTCCAAGATGTCGGCCTTCCAGTCGACCTCCACCGGAGGAAGCACGCCGATGGCGGGACAGCCCACCTTGCTCCCGAGTTGTCCGCCCTTGCACCCGCCCCAACAGCGCGCGCCCCAGGAGCCGAGCGCGCACGAGTGCACCAGACCTGCCGCCACCGCGACCGCGGGCTGCTGCTGCGGTGTCGCCATCGTCACCTGCACGGGGCCCGGCTCTTTGGCGCTGCCAACTCCCAGCTGAAGACCTTGATTGGAGCCCCAACACCACACGCTCCCTTCCGGGTTCTTCACCGCACAGGTGTGGTCCTCTCCCGCCGAAACGTAGGCGGCGGGCTGAACCGCCGGATCGACCTCCACGGGGGTCGCGTAGCTCTGCGTGCCCGACTTGCCGTTGCCGAGTTGCCCGTCCCGGGCGTCACCCCAGCAGCGGATGCTGCCGTCCTTCAGCAGCGCGCACGAGTGGAACTGACCCAGCGCCAGCTGCGTCACGCAGGCGGGCACGCAGCGGTCGGCGACACCTTCGGGTGCGTGGACCCCAAAGCGTCGCTTGCTGTCGGCGCAGTCGGAGTCCTGAAAGCTGCAATAGCCGTTGGCCTCGCACACGCCTGGGTCACCACCACGCACGCACGCAGCGTCGGCGTCACAACGAAAAGGCAGATCGTCGACGCTGCAGGCCGGTACGGACCACAACAGCGCGAGGAGGCCGACGCGAATGCGCATTAGAACGCTCGCCCGTAATTGACGGTGGCCTGCCCCGGTCCGACCCAGAGGCCCACCTTCGGTGGCGACGGATCGCGCAGCGAATAGCGGAGCAGGGCTCCGCCGATCAGCGCGAGCCCGACGCCTCCGACGATCACACCCGTGGTCCGCTGTCGCTCGGCACGCTGGATGCGCGTTTGGTGGCCCTCGTAGGTCTCTCCGCTCGGCGCGGTGCCAGCGGCCTTGGCCGTGGACTCGCTCGCGTAGGAGGTGAGCACGAAGAAGCCGCCCACTCCGGTGGCCAGGATCCCGCTGCCGAGCAGCACGTCGCCGAACACGTCGCCGTACCAGGGCGACGCTTCGCGAACGGGGGGCGGCGCGGCGGTGCGGACGGGCGCTGGCGTGGGAGCCGGCGCGACCGTCGGAGCAGGAACGGGCGTCGGCGCCGGCAGGGGCGAGGGATCGGGCTGCTTGGCGGCGAGCTCGTCCTTGCACTTGGCGAGGTTCGCGCGGGCTGCGGCTTCGCGCTCCGGCTCCGGGTCCGTCGCCAGGAATCCTTCGTAGTGCTCGATGGCCTGATCGCAGTGGCCGCCGAGCCGCTCGGCTTGAGCGCGCGCGTACAGCAGCTCGGGTTTGGGGTCGATGGCGTAGCCCTGCGAGAGTTCGCGGATCGCGCCCTCGTAGTCCTTCTCGGCGTACAGCGCGAGGCCGCGATCGAGGTGGGCCTTTGCTGCCGGCTTCAGCTCACCCTCAGCGGCACGCGCCGTCGGCGCGGCGGACACGACCGCGAGCACCAGGGCTGGCCACATTCGTCGCGACACGCGCGGGTCATGTCACGGCGGAAGCGGTGAGTCGAGATCCCACTTCTTGGTCGATGCCGCGGCGGAGGGCGACGGCGGTGGGCTCGAGGCCGTTGTGCGTGGTGGCGGTGCGGTCTTTCGCGCGCTGACCTCGGCGGGGGTCGCGGGGGGCACGACCGCGGAGGTCGCGCTCGGAGGAGTCGCCACCCCGCTCGGGCTCGGCGCCGGGGTCGAGGTCGGCGGCGTCGGCAGCGCTTCGGCTGCAGTCGGCGCGGTCGCTGCCGGCGCCTCGGACTCCGACAGCGCGCGCCACGAGAGCGCGGCGCCGGCGATAACGACCAGCGCCACGCCGATCATCCACCCGCGCGGGCGCTCGATGGGCAGAGTCACGCGGGTGGTCACCACGGGGTGCGCCGCCGTCGGCCGCGCAGGCGTGATGGGGACGGTCGCGCCGGCCGCTCTCGGCGATGCAGTGGAGTTCGCCTCGGGAGCCGCCGGGAGCGCGAATAGATCCGCTGTGTCTTGGCGCTCGTCGAAGAGCTCGCGCATGAACGCGGCGAGGTTGGCCGTCGACGACACCAGCTGCTCGTTCCGTGCGAACTCGTCGAGGGCTTGCCTGAGCTCGTCCGCCGTGGCGAAGCGATCTTGGGGCCGCTTGCTCATCGCCTTCATCACGATCTGCTCGAGGGCGGGCGGGTAGCCCGCGCGACGCTCGCTGGGCAAGGGCGGCGATTCGTTGACCAGCTTGAAGAGCACGGCGAAATCGTTGGGCGCCGAATAGGGCCGGCGCCCCGTGGTCAGCTCGTAGAGCAAGACGCCCAGACTGAACACGTCGCTCCTGCGGTCGACGTCGTGCCCCTGCGCCTGCTCGGGCGACATGTAGTTGACGGTGCCCTTCACCGCGCCGGTTTCGGTCTGGGTCACCCGCACCGCGGCCTTGGCGATGCCGAAGTCCACGATCTTCACCGCGCCTTCGTAAGTGAGCATGACGTTGTTCGGAGACACGTCGCGGTGCACGGCGCCGATGGGTTGACCGTCGCGGCCCTTCTTGTCGTGGGCGTAGTGCAGGCCTGCGGCGACCTCTTTCACGACGTGCAGCGCCAGCGACATCGTGAAACCGCGCTTCTTCTGCCCGCAAGCAGCCAGCACGCTGGTCAGGTCCCGGCCGTGCACGAACTCCATCGTGAAGAAGTAGCTGTCGCCGAGGCGATCGACCTCGTACACCTGCACCACGTTGGGGTGGTTCAGGCTGCCGGTGAGCCGCGCTTCGTCGAGGAACATGTCGACGAATTTCGGATCGGCCGCCAGGCTCGGGCGGATGCGCTTGAGCACCACCGCTTTTTCGAAGCCCGCGAGGCCGCTGGACCGTGCCAGGTAGATCTCCGCCATGCCGCCGGCGGCGAGCAGCCGGACCACCTGGTACTTCCCCAGTTGGGTGCCCGGGGTGAGGGAGGCGCTCGCGTCGGGGGTCACGGCCCGAACTCAGCTCCTCAGCCCGTGCCGGTGGAGCAGCTTGTACAAGTAGACCCGGTCCATTCCCGCTTCGCGGGCGGCCTTCGAGACGTTGCCGCCGTGCAGCGCCAGGATCCCTTCCAGGTAGCGTCGCTCGAACTCGGTGAGCACCAGTCGTTTGGCCTCGCTGTACGATCGCCGCGGATCGATGGAGAAGCCGCCGTCGTTCGCGTCGTCGGCCTCGGAGACCGAGAGCGGCTGCTGCAACACCACGCAGCGTTCGAGGTGGTTTCTGAGCTCTCGGACGTTGCCCGGCCAGGCTGCACGCCCCAGCTGCTGCAGGAAATCCGCTGCGCGCAGCGGCGCGGCGGCCGTTGGATCGAGGCCCATGGCTCCGATGAAATGCTCGACCAACACGGGCACGTCGTCGAGGCGCTCGCGGAGCGAGGGCAGGGGGATCTTCACCACTGCCAGCCGGAAGTAGAGGTCGGCGCGGAAAGCTCCGGAGTTGACCTGCGCCCGGAGGTCACGGTTCGTGGCCGCGATCACCCGTACGTCCACGGATCGGTGCTGGTTCTGCCCGAGCCGCCGGATCTCGCGCCGCTCGAGCACGCGCAGGAGCTTCGGCTGCAGATCCGGGGGCAGCTCGCCGATCTCGTCCAGGAACACGCTGCCGCCGTCGGCCTCCTCGAAGGCGCCGATGCGTCGGGCGCTGGCGCCGGTGAATGCACCCTTCTCGTGGCCGAAGAGCTCGCTCTCGAGCAGCGCGGCGGGCATCGCGCTGCAGTCGACGACGATGAGAGGCGCCTCGGCGCGGGCGCTGGCGCGGTGGATGGATTCCGCGGCGCCCTCCTTGCCCGTGCCCGTCTCGCCCTCGATCAGGACGGTGGCCTCGCTGTTGGCGGCCCGTTCGAGCAGCGCGAACGAAGCGCGCATCGCGACGCTGGTGCCCACCAGCGTTCCGAACTCGGTCCGATTCGAGATGGGCAGGACGTTCTGTTCGGCTGCGACGTGAAAGCGCAGGGTGCTGTGGCCGATTTTGATGATGCTGCCTTCGCGCAGCCCCGCCTTGATCACGGGCACGCCGTCGAGCTCGGTGCCGTTCGAGCTGTCCTGATCGACCAGCCAGGGTCCCCGGGCATCGACGCGGATCTCGCAGTGAAACCCCGACACCGCGCCGTCATCGAGCACCAGATCGTTGGAAGCGTGGGAGCCGATCGAGCAGCGGTCGCTGCTCGATGCCAGGGCCTTGCCGCTGGCGGGGCCCGCCACTCCGACCACACGGAATCGGCGCACCACGCTGGGTCGGCCGCGCGCGCCGATGATCTCCGTTGCCGGTCGGCGGCTGTCCACCAGCTCCGAGACGTCGATTTCGTCGTCGAGACCCACGGCCGAGAAGCTACCATGGCTCCCGACGCGCTCCGCTTCGGGCTAGCCTGCTCGGGCATGCCTTGGCCGTTCCGCGTCTACATGGGGCTGTGGGGGCTCGCTACGTTGCTCGCGGTGGTGGTGGCGTTTCGCCGGCGCAAGGCGCTGTCGCTGCTGTCGCGGGGTTACGCTCTCGGGTTGGGACGGCCCTGGAAGCTCGTCACCTTCGGGCTCGCGGCGGGCTTCTTCGTGGTGATCGCTCCTTACAGCGGTGATCCGACCTGGGACGCGGTGGATGCCTCGCTGATGAGCGTGCTCACGTATCTCACCGCGCCCTGGAGCGTCGGGACCCTGTATCGAGCGGTTCGCCGGCGCGAGGGGCTAACTTCGATCTACGTCGCGTTGACCGCGTGGATGTTCTCCGCGAGCTGGTGCTACGACGGTTGGCTCGTGCTGCGCGATGGGCGCTACCCGCCGACCTGGGCCTCGAACGTGCTCGCCTCGAGCATCCTGTACCTCTCGGCCGGGCTGTTCTGGAGCGTCACCCACGCGAGCGGCCGCGGCGTGGTCTTCGGCTTCATGCTCGACGCTTGGCCAGCGCATGAAGAGGTGGCGACGGCTCGGGTCGCCTGGGTGGCGCTGATCTTTGCCGTCCTGGTCGCGGCCATGATGTCGCCCTTCGTGACGCACGCCCTCGGGCTCTAAGTGCCCGAAATGACGTGACGCCCGACCCCCCACCGTTCCAGGGACAGCGGACAAATTTTCCGGTAGTCAGATGTAGGCAAGGGTGGTAATTGTACCTTCATGGTCTCACCTGCCAGTCGCTACCGGACTGCCGCTGCTTCCTTCCTTTCCGCCGGACTTCTCGCGTCATTGGCCCTCGCGGCGCCGCCCAAGCTGCGCCACCAGGCCGACGCCCAGGGGGACGTCGTCGTCTTCGGCAGCACCTTGGCGATCGATTGCTCGACCTCGGTCCCGGCGCCGCCCACCGGCACGACCACCTCGTGCGCGACCCAGACGCTAATCGACGACACCGCGCCGGATCTCTACTGGCGCGACAACGTCGCCAACGCGACCATCACGCCGGAGCAGGCGCGCACGGGCGCGACCTTGTCGATCCCCGCTGGCGCCAAGGTCACCTACGCACGGCTCTACTGGTCGGCGCTCAAGGTCGGCGCGACCGCGGACAAGAACGTCGCGCTCGACTGGAAGGGCGGCCCCATCCAGACGGTGAACGCCGATGACAGCTGGTCCATGTCATACGGTTTCGCGAGTCACCCGGACTGGTACTACTACCAGTCCAGCGCCGACGTGACGGACTACGTCGCCAAGTGGGGCAGCGGGGACTTCCGCGTCACCGGCGTCGAAGCGCTTCCGCTCGTGGGCGTCGAGGTCGACCGCGCCTTTTCGGCGTGGAGCATGGTGGTGTTCTACGAGAAGCTCGGGGACGAGCTCCGGAACCTCGCGCTCTTCGACGGCTTCACCTCCATCGATCCCGGCATTGCTGGGCAAGAAAAGGCCGAGGTCACGCTCTCGGGCTTCCTGGTTCCGACGGGCTTCACCGCCAAGATGACCGCGTTCACCTACGAGGGAGACACGGTCTACACTGGCGACTTCTTCACCTTCAACGGCACCAAGCTCGCGGACACCGAGAACCCCCTCGACAACTTCTTCAACAGCTCGCGGAGCTACCTGGGTAGCCCCGTCAGCGGCGCCTCGGACGTGCCCAAGCTCTCGGGCAAGCCCGGCACAATGGCTGGTTTCGATCTCGACACCACCAACGTGACCAGCTTGGTGAAGGCCGGGGACACCTCCGCCAAGGTCGGCGCTGCGTCGAGCCTCGACATCTTCATCTTGGGTGGCTTCGTCACGTCGCTCACCAACAAAGCGCCCGACTTTCTCGAGTTCGACAAGAAGGCGACAGATCTGAACGGCGGCGCGCTGCTCACCGGGGACGTCGTCGAGTTTTCGCTCACTGCCAAGAACAGCGGGAATGACACCGCCGTCGGCAGTGTGCTCACCGACGTGCTCGACGCCGGCTTCGAATATGTCGCGGGCAGCCTCCAGGTCGTCAGCAGCCCCAACGCGGGCACCAAGACCGACGCCAAGGACGCGGATCAGGGCGAGTACGACGCGCCGACCAAGACGCTGACCGTTCGCCTTGGCGCTGGCGCCAACGGCACCACGGGCGGCACGGTGCCGGTGGGCAGTACGGTGAGCGTGAAGTTCCGCGTGAAGGTCGTCGCTGCGAGCGGCAGCATCGAAAACCAGGGCAAGATCGAGGCTTCGGGTCTGGCCGGTGGCACCAAGAAGAGCTGGCTCTCCGACGGCGATCCCGTCACGCCCGGGCAGCAAGCGACGACGGTCACTATTCAAGAGTGCGACAGCGACAAGAACTGTCCGGCGAGCAAGCCCTTCTGCGACCCTACGACCAAGACCTGTCAGCCCTGCAAGACCGACGCAGAGTGCAGCGATCCGAACAACCCCGCGTGTCAAGCCGACGGCACCTGCGGTGAGTGCTCCAAGACCAACACATCGCTTTGCCCGACCGGCAAGTCCGCGTGCAACACCTTCACGGGCAAGTGCGCGGTCTGCGCGCCGGACGATGACTCCAAGTGCACGGGCAACGCCGCCGGGCCAGTCTGTCGTGTGGGCGGCGGCAACGAGACCTTCTGCGGCTGCGAGAAGGACAGCGACTGCGGCAACCTGACCAGCGGCAAGGTCTGCGACACGCTCCAGACGCAGATCTGCATGGAAGGCTGCCGCGGCCAAGACGGCAACGGTTGCCCGACGGGTCTCGAATGCACCAGCAAAGACTCCAGCATCGGGACCTGCGTGCCGACCCAATCCAACACCGGCGGCGCCGGCGGCAGCGGCGCGACCGGTGGCACCGGCGCCACGGGCGGATTGGCCGCGACCGGCGGCGGCAGCGGCGCGGACGACTCGGGTGACGATGGCGGCTGCGGTTGCCGGGTCCCCAGCTCCGAGCGCGACTCGCGCGGCGCCTTCTTCGGAATCTTGCTCGGCCTGAGCTTGCTCGCTCTCCGCAGGAGGACCGGCGCTCGCAAGCCGAGCTGACTCTCCTCTCGGGCAGGGAGGCGACACGCTCTCACGGATCTGACCGCAGCGTCACATCACGAGCGCGAGCCGGTCGCCTCCCTGCCTCGAACATCTCCCCCGGGACCGCCGCCGTGGCGGCTGCTAGGATCGGCGCGGAGCTTGCGAGTGGCGTCGACCGATCCCGTCTGGCTTGCGGTTGGCCTCGCGCTTGCCGCCCTGTCGGCGTGTGAGCTCGAGCCACTCGGCGGCGCCGGGGCGGTCGGCGACGCAGGAACGGACACGGGTGTGGGTGGCAGCATCCTCTACGACGCTGGCTTCGGTGGCGCCGAAGCGGCGACCCCGCTGCCCTACGCCTATCGACGGCGGGTGACGGTGACGCCCGGGGCGAGCAGCGTCCCGCTCGGGGCTTCGCTGGTTCTTCGCTTCGACCACCAAGCGCTCGTGCTCGAGGGCAAGGCGCGCAGCGACGGCAAGGATTTGCGGCTGTTCTTCCAGAAGCCCGGCGCTGCCAGCCACGAGATCGATCGCGTCCTCGACGTCGCCTCCGGCTGGGATCGACCCGACACCAGTATCTGGTTTCGCGTGCAGGCCAATATCGGCAACCAGCTCGGCGGCAGCTACTACCTCTACTACGGCAACATGGACGCCCAGGGTCCCCCTGAGGATCCGCGGAAGGTGTACGCGATCTTCGACGACTTTGAGGGCTCGCTGCTGTCGCCCGAGTGGCATGCGGAGGCAATTGGCGGCGCGACCGGTACTTTCAGCGTCGGTGGCGGTGTGCTGCGCATCGAAGGCGCGACCGGCGACATCTGGAACAACGGGGACGACTTCCTGTTCGTGTACCGCCCCGTCGCGGGCAACTTCGTGGCGGAGGCGCGCGTGTCGGACTCCGGCGGCAGCGCGTCGGGCTGGGCGAAGCTCGGCGGGCTCATGCTCCGCGGGTCGAAGGCAGTGGGCGCGCGCAATCGGACAATCGCGCCGGTGAACGGCTCGGCGGCCATCACGAGCTCGTTTCGGCTCAGCACCGACGGGGCCACGGTCGAGGTGGCCACGTCGGGCTCGAAGCTCATTCCCCAGGTCGTTCGGCTCGCGCGCCGCTTCGACGCTTCACGCACCTGGCACTCGAGCGATGCCGTCGACTACACCGAGCTTGGCACCGAGCTGAGCTTCAACGGCGCCACGCCAGACTCGATGCTGATCGGCATGCCCCTGGGGAACCTCGCGGCCTCACCGGGTTGGGTCGAACTCGATTGGTTCCGAGCGTGGCTGTGGTTCGACGACGAGCCCTCGATCGGCCAGGAGCCGGAGGAACCTGGGCCCTTCTTCTTCTGACGCCGCTCTGACTGAAATCTTTCCGCCTGGCAGTATAACTTCTTTGGTTCCAAGCATTTAGAGCTGTGTAATCCGAGGTGGGATAGTGTAGCTTGGAGGCTGCCATGACCACCCGCCCGCGCTGGAGCACGGAAGACGAGGACCTGACCCTGACCGTGCCGCTGCGCACCTACCTGCCGGGTGATCTCGACGTCACCGACGTGATTGTGCACCCATCGTTCCGCGTCGAGGCGATCACCGAAACGCTTCCCGTCCCGTCCAGCGCGTATCCGTCGCCGACCGAGCGGGCGGCGTCAGCCGAATCATTTCCGAGCAAATCGCCGGAGCCGTTCTGGCCGGCGCCGAGCCTGCCCCGCCCCCACTCCGAAGTCTCGCGGCGGTTTCCCCGGGTGAGCCTCGACTCCGAGAGCACGGTCAGTACCTGGAAGCGGACCGTCCCGGCGCTGCGCCGGTTGCTGGGGCTGCCGGTCGTTCCGGGCTGGCGACCGACGCCGCTGCCGCGACCGATCCCCGTCCTTGCGATGGCGCCAGAGCCGCCACCGTCGCGGCTCTCGCCATTGGTGCCGATCTCGATGGCGGTGTGCCTGGTGGCCATGGTGCTGTTTGCCATCGTCGGACTCGGTTCTCGAGCGGCCGAGGCTTCGCGCCAAGCGCACACACGCGTCGTCAGCGCATCCGCTCCCGACGGCAGCGCGGTCACCGACGGAGTCGTCTTCGTCGACGGGAGTGCGGAGTGCCAGGGCACTCCCTGCGAGCTCGAGCTCACACCGGGTGTGCACTGGGTCACGGTGCGCGCGCCGGGCTTCGAGACTCCGCCGTCGCGATCGATCAACTCGGGGGAGAACGAACCGACCGACGTGATCTTCCAACTGGTGGGCAGCGCGGTCCGCCGAGCACCGTGGGTCGCTGCCGCGCCTGCGCCGGTCCACGCGCAGCCGCTGGCGCTCGCTGCGGCGCCTGCGCCGGCCCTGGTGGCCCCCGACGCGACTGCAGCTGTGGCGCCCGAGGCGCCTCGCGCCGCGCTCGTCCGTCCGGCGCCGCTCGGGGCGCGCCTCAACGTCAACTCGATCCCCGTCTCCAACGTCTTGGTCGACGGGCGACCGGTGGGGCAAACCCCGGTCCTGGGCCTCAAGGTGAAACCCGGTGCCCACAGCGTCGTGTTCATCAGCCCGGACGGCAAACGGGTGGTCCGCAGCACGGTGGTCGGAGCGGGTCGAACCGCGACCGTCGCTGCGCGATTGTGAGATCGCCGGACTCTGCGGATCCCTCGGCCGGAAAAAACCCGAGCAATTGCCGTTGGCAGACGCGGTGCGGCATGGTAGACGCGCGCTCGTCCGAAGAGGTCCTGCCCTGGCGGCAAGCGGCACTCTCGGGCCCGAAAACAAAAGGCGAGCCATGGAGAGCACCCAGGGAATCAAGGGCAAGATCACTCAGGTCATCGGACCGGTCGTGGACGTCGAGTTCCCGGCGGGCAAGCTGCCGAGGATCTTGAACGCTCTGACCGTCACCAACCCGAACATCTCCGCCGAGAAGCACAACTTGGTGCTGGAGGTCGCGCAGCACCTGGGCGAAGGCGTCGTGCGCGCCGTCGCGATGGACCTCTCCGAAGGGCTCGTCCGTGGCGCCGAGGTGCTCGACACCGGGAGCCCGATCATGATGCCCGTTGGTCCCGCGACCCTCGGTCGCATCATGAACGTGGTCGGCAAGCCCGTCGACGAGAAGGGCCCCGTCGAGACCAAGCTGCGGTGGCCCATCCACCGTCCCGCGCCGGCCTTCGTCGATCAGAGCACGACGGTCGAGGTCTTCGAGACCGGAATCAAGGTCATCGACCTGCTCGCGCCCTACCGCAAGGGCGGGAAGATCGGCCTCTTCGGCGGCGCCGGTGTCGGCAAGACGGTGCTCATCCAGGAGCTGATCAACAACGTCGCCAAGGCGCACGGTGGCGTGAGCTGCTTCGCCGGCGTGGGAGAGCGCACCCGCGAGGGCAACGACCTCTACCTCGAAATGCAGGAGTCGAAGCTCGAGACGGGAGAGCCGGTGCTCTCGAAGACGGCGCTGGTCTTCGGCCAGATGAACGAGCCGCCGGGGGCCCGCGCCCGAGTGGCCCTCTCGGCCCTCACGGCCGCCGAGTACTTCCGCGACGAAGAAGGCCAAGACGTGCTGCTCTTCATCGACAACATTTTCCGCTTCACCCAGGCCGGCTCGGAAGTGAGCGCGCTCCTTGGCCGCATGCCGAGCGCCGTGGGCTATCAGCCCACGCTCGCCACCGAGATGGGCGCGCTGCAAGAGCGCATCACGTCGACCACCAAGGGATCCATCACCAGCGTGCAGGCCATCTACGTGCCCGCTGACGATCTCACCGATCCCGCGCCGGCCACGGCCTTTGCTCACCTCGATGCCACCACCGTGCTCTCGCGCGGCATCGCCGAGCTCGGCATCTACCCCGCGGTCGATCCCCTCGACTCGACCAGCACCATGCTCGACCCGCAGGTCATCGGCGACGAGCACTACCAGGTGGCGCGCGGCGTGCAGCAGACGCTGCAGAAGTACAAGGACCTTCAGGACATCATCGCCATCTTGGGTATGGACGAGCTCAGCGAGGACGACAAGATGACCGTGGCGCGTGCGCGTCGTATCCAGCGCTTCTTGTCGCAGCCTTTCTTCGTCGCCGCTCAGTTCACCGGCATGGTCGGCAAGTACGTCCCGCTGAAGGAGACCGTCGCGGCGTTCAAGGAGATCCTCTCCGGCGCCCTGGACGATCTGCCCGAGCAGGCGTTCTACATGGTCGGCAACCTCGAAGAAGCCAAGGCCAAGGCCCAGAAGCTCCGGGCCGTTTCCTGATCCACGCGGGCGTCATGGCAGCTCACACCATTTCCCTAGAAATCGTCACGCCCGAGGGCGTGGCTCTCAGCGAAGAGGTCCACGATCTCACGGCGCCCAGCGTCGAAGGCGAGTTCGGGGTGCTCCCAGCTCACCGGCCGCTCTTGGCGGCACTCAAGACCGGGATCGTCAGCTACCACCGCGAAGGTGAAGAGCACTGGGTGGCGGTCGGCTCGGGTTTCATCGACGTTGCGGACGATCGCGCGGTACTGCTCACCGATCGTTTCATTCGCAAGCAAGACGTCGATCCGGTGCGGGCGCGGCTCGAGCTCAAAGAGGCCGACGAGGAGCTGGATCAGTACTCGGGGGAGCCGGGCACTCCCGAGCATGCCGCTCTCATCACCAAAGAGCTCTGGGCAGCCGTGCAGCTGGAGTTGTACGGAGATCCCCCGGCAGCCACCATCCGCACCTTTCAAGAGTTCCAGCTCGTTCCGCACCAGAGCTACCTGGACGAGAGCATCCCGCTGGCCGACGCCATCGTGGACGAAGAAGCGGCCGCGGACGCGAAGCACGAGCGCGAAGGCTGACCGTTTCCGGATTTGCTCCGGGCCCCGACCCGTGGTTTAGGTCCGGTATGCGCACGGCATCGCTCTGGCTCGTCCCGTGGCTTGCGCTGGCCTGCGCGGCGCCGCTGCCGAGTGCCAGGCCCCTCGGCGAAGGCCCGCTGTTCAAGGCCGAGGCGCTGGCACGGGCGAAGCGCGAACAGGTCCTCGCCGCCGAGGCCAAGGCCGCGCCCAAGGCGAGTGTCGGCGGGCAAGCTCCGAAGCCATCGGGGCCGCGTCCTGCGACGGAGCCGCCTCCGGCGGCGACCACCGCCGAGGCTGCGAAGCCCGGCGCGCCCGTTCCCAAGACGCCCGGGGCCAAACCAGCGGCGGTCGTGGTGTACGCCGGCGAGTACATCGGCAGCGACACTTCGACCTACAAGATGGACGGCATGGAGCGCGCCGAGAACGACGACAAGGCGCGCACGCGCGTCGAAGGCGGCGGCCCCGAGATCTCCGTGATCTTCGTGGACAGCGGCACCGGCAAGGACATCTGCACGCTCAAGGCCAAGTCCGCCGGCAAGACCGCGACCTTCAGCGCTGGCCAGAAGTGCTGGGGCGCCGATGGGGCCGGCATGAGTGGCACCCTCACCCGCGGCACCGCGACCTTCGAGGACAAGAAGCTGGTGGTCGATGCCGACTTCGAGATCCAGGTTGGTGGAGGCACCGAGGCCGCGATCAGCGGTAGCCTCCACTATCGCTTCGAGGGTACTCGCAAGTAGCGGCACCGGCGTGGCGAACTTCGATCAAGAGACCGTCATCACGGAAATGGGCCAGCGCCCGCCGCCAGCGGCGCCGGGCAACGACTCGCTGGTGGTGATCTACGCCAAAGAAGAAGCGATGCGTGGCAAGCGCTTCAAGCTCGAGAAGAGCCCGCTCACCATCGGCCGCATCCAGGACAGCGACGTCGTGCTCGACGACGACGCAGTGTCGCGGCGTCACGCTCAAGTCGAGCAGCGGGCCGACATTTGGTACGTCGTCGACGTCGGCTCGCGCAACGGGACGCTGCACAACGAGGGCGAGCTCGACCGCGAAGCAGCGCTAGGTCACGGGGACCGCATCAAGGTCGGATCGACAATCTTCAAGTACCTGACCGGTGCAGACGCCGAGAGCGCCTACTTCGAGGAGGTCTTCAAGCTCACCATCACCGACGGGCTCACGCAGGTGAACAACCGTCGGCATTTCGACGAGACTCTGGAGCGCGAGTACCTGCGCGCTCGCCGTCACACCCGGCCGCTGGCGCTGCTGGTGATGGACATCGACTACTTCAAGAAGATCAATGATCAGTACGGACATCTCGCCGGGGACCACGTGCTGCGCGAGTTGGCTGGCTTGGTGCAGGGGCGGGTGCGGCGCGACGAAACGGTGGCCCGCTACGGCGGTGAAGAGTTCGTGGTGCTCTTGCCCGAGACCACGCTCGAAGGCGCAGTGTCCTTGGCCGAGAACCTTCGGGCTCGCATCGCCGCCCACAGCTTCGTCTTTCAGAACACCACCATTGCGGTCTCGGTGAGCGTGGGCTGCGCCGAGGCGATGGAATCGGACTCGACCGCGCCCGACTTGTTTCGTCGCGCAGACGAGCACATGTACCGGGCGAAGAAGAGCGGCAGGAACCGCGTCTGCTCCTGAGCGGCTGCGCGGACAGCCCGTCCGCCGCGAATTCGAGTACGTCCGCCATGGCACACTCTGCTGGATGGGAGGGCTCGATGTCCGCCGCGGCAAGCCGTTCGGCTTCACACACGGGGATGGCACAGGAAGGGCGAAAGCTCGGAAGATTTGGGGATGGGACGGACGAGGTGATCGGTGCGCTGATCGAGGTGCATCGGCATCTCGGTCCAGGGCTGATGGAATCCGCATACGAGGCCTGTCTGTCTGCCGAGCTGTCCGAACGACGGCTCGAGTTCGAGCGGCAGCGACCGCTACCAATCCGCTACAAAGGCGTGCACCTTGACTGCGCCTATCGCCTCGACCTGGTCGCTTCCAGATCATATCCTCCTGGAGCTCGAGGCGGTCGAGCGGCTGCTCCCGATTCACGAAGCGCAGGTCATCACCTATCTGCGCCTTTCACAGTTGCCTGTCGGCCTGCTCGTCAACTTCAACGTGACCGCGCTCAGAAATGGCCTGCGGAGGCTCACGCCTGACCCCCCAATTCCTTCCGCTCTTCCGCCCTTCCTGTGAGAGCCCAAATGAGCGCGGGTCTCAGGGGCGAATCCACTCGAACTTCAGCCGCGCGGCACTACGGCCGCGCGCGTTTGCTCAGCACGGGGTCGCGCCTCCGCGTGCGAGGATCGTAGATCTCGACCCTGCGTTCGACGACGACTTCATCTCCGACGAACACACGGACCGACCAGGCGCCGGGAGGGTCTCCGGGTTTCATCATCAGCTCTTGGTCGAAGACCCGCATGCCGACGCGCGCCTGGGCGTCTCCGAGCTCCACGGCTCTGCCCCGTCCACGCGGCGCAGGTCGATCGATCTCCCAGCGCACCGCGACGGGTGCTCGGAGCGCTTCGTGGAAGGTCAGGCGGAAGCCTTGGGTCTGCTTGGTGCGGTCGAGGGTGAAGGGGATCTCTTTGCGTTCCTGCACCTGGCCACCGAAGAAGACGCCGAGCTCGGCTCGGGCCACAGGGCCGCGGGGTGCTTCGGGTTGGTTGCACGCCGCAGCTGCGCCGACGCATACGAGCCAGGTGAAAAGCGCGCGCCGGCTGGCGATCATTGGACCAGCTCCCGCGCCATGGTCGCGAAGTCGGTGACCGCCAGGACTTCTCCTCGCAGGTTGAGATCGATGTGGGCGCGCTCGGCGGCGGCACCGACGGCCGCAGCGCTCTGTCCCAGGACCCCACGCCAAGCGTTGGTCAGCTTCTTTCGCCGTTGGGCGAAGGCGGCGCGCACCACCGCGCGGAAGGCCTCGGTCTCGGCGGTCACCGGCGTGGGCAGCGGCTCGAGGACCAGCACCGCCGAGTCGACGTTCGGTTGCGGATAAAACGCGCCGCGCCGCACGACCAACGCGCGCCGGGGTGCGAACTGCGCCTGGACGAACACGCTCAGAGCGCCGTAAGCGTCGGTGCCTGGGCGGGCGGCAACCCGATCGGCGACCTCGAGCTGCACCAAGTACACGACGCGCTCGAGCCTTTGCGCGACGGAGGTCGCGAGGGTCAACAGGGGACCGGTGAGATTGTAGGGTAGGTTGCCCGCCAACACGTGAGGACGAGGGTGTGCCCCGCACAGCTCGACGGGGTCGATGCCCTTGGCATCCGCCTCGATGATCTGGAGCTTGCCCTCGGCCACGCTTCGAGCGAAGCGTGCTTCGAGCATCGGAATGAGATCCCGATCGCGCTCGATGGCGACGACGTGGGCTGCGCGCTCCAGCAAGGGGCCAGTGAGGGCGCCAAGGCCCGCGCCCAGCTCGACGACGGTGCCGCCGGGCGGCGTGCTTGCCAGCTCGGCGATGCGCCTTGCCAGGCTCGGGTCGGTCAGGAAGTTTTGACCGAAGTGCTTCTTTGCGTGGAGCCCCCGCTCGGCCAGTTGGGCTTTCGGGCTGTGCTCCCGTTCGGTCATCACTGCACGGACCTATCGGCCCCCGCCTCTAATGTCACCTTTGTGGCATCGAGAAGCACTTAGCGATGTGTGGGATCGGGCGGCTCTCGCGTGGACTCGGGTGGAGCCGGCAGCGAGGCCGAGCGCAAGGTCGCTCGCTCGACGCGGATGCCCTGCCGACGGAGCTCGTGCTCGCCTCGCTCCTGGGCCACCAGGGCGCGGATGGAGACTGCGTCGCCGACCGCCGCCATGGTCTCGGAGCCGGTCTTTGGGATGCCAGGCTCGAGTCGCATCGAGAGCCAGCGCAAGTCGATGTTGCGTCGGGGAAATCGCGCGAGGGCAGCGCCGATTTCGGGGCGCGCCGCCACGTCGGGCGCGACGGACCACACGTAGACGACGCTGGCCTTCGGCTTGTCGCGGGTCACGCGTTCGAGCGCCGCGGCGAGGCGGGCATCGGTGCGTGGGCGCTCCGCCTCGAGCCTGGGCGGCGACGACATGCCAAACGCAGCCAGGTAGCTCCGGAGGGCGCGATCGCGCGCGGCTTCTGCCCAGACCGCGGCGGTGGGGAAGGGCGCACGGGCCTTCACGCGGTCCACCCGACGGGCCACCCGGTCGAGATCATTCGGACGAACCCGGGCGGCAGCCGCGGGATCGAGGGGCCGCATGTGCTCGATCACCCGCATGGCCACGTCCACCTCGTCGAGGTCGCTGCGGTCCGAATCGTAGGTGCCGGTGGCGTTGGCCAGCGCGATCATCAGCTCGGTGCCGTGCGCTGGACCACGCGCCGGAGTGAGCCACGCCAGCCGACGTGCGCCCAGGATGCCGAGCCCGACGCGATCACCGCGTCCGAGGTGGCGCATGGCCACCGCGGCGACCTCGTCGATGGCGAGATCGAGCGGCGACAGCCCGATCTCGCCCGACCAGAGCTCCACCGAAGCATCGAGCAAGAGCCAGACAACGTCTCGCTCTTCGCGTTCGTAGTCGCGCACCATGAGTTGACCGCGGCGTGCCGATGCCTTCCAAGCAACGCGCTTGAGGGGGTCGCCGGGGCGATGCTCGCGCAGTTCGCGCAGCTCCATGCCGTCGCCCGAGAACGGACCCGGACGCCCCTCGTTTGCCACCATCCGACTGCGCCCGCCGCGGGGCGATCGCATCGACAGCGCGAAGGCTCGCGGCAGAACCTCGATCCCGAACGGATTGGAGAAGGTCAGCGGCACCTCGTACAGGCCCGGGCTGCCTCGCACTTCGAGCGAGAGCCCGTGCAGGCCGTGCCGTCCAACGCGCGGCGTCTTCACCTTCACGATGGCGCGCAAGCGACCACCGGCGGGCACCTCGCCTTCGGTGGGCTCGACCGAGAGTTCGAGGTTGGGGGAGGCGACCACCCGGAGCCCCACGTAGCGAGCCGCTCGGGTGTCCCGGTTGCGCACCTCGGCTTCGAGCTCGATGGTCTCGCCGCGGGCGACACGACGGGTGCGGGGTTCGCTGCGCCAGAGCATCTCGAAGCCTGCTGCACGCACCCGCGACACGCCCAGCGCGGTCACGGCTCGAGCGACCGCGAGCCCGACCAAGAGCGCTCCGCCCCAAGCGACCACCGCCGCCTCGCGCGCCACCAGGCCCACGCCGACCGCGAGCACGCCGGCGACGGCGAGATTGACGGCGGTGCGGGTCGGGTGAAGGTGCACGAGGGAGAGCCTACTTGAGCGAGGCTCCGAGCCGGTCGCAAAACGACGAGGTCTTGCCGGTGCATAGCTGACGCGCCCGTTGGAGGAGGGCAGCGGCTGTGTCGGCGTTCTGCTCGACGCCCGTGCCCTGCTCGTAGAGGACGGCGAGGTCGTGGCACGACTCGGCGTCGCGCGCGAGGCAGCGTTCGTCGAGCAAGGTCACGGCCAGCGCTCGGTACACCCGTGCCTTCGCAGCGTCTGCCGGCGCTCCACGCCCGCTAGCAAACGCGCGGGCGCTGGCTGAACAAGAAGCGGGTTGGCGATACGCGCAACGCTTCTCCAGCTCGGCCACCGGGAGCTGATCGAGTTCGTTCGAGCCGGAGCGCGGCGCGAGCGGCGCTGCGGTCGCGCTGGGCGCGGCAACTGTCGCGGTCGCCGCCGCCGCCGACGGTGCCGACGGCACAGCGGGTTCTCGATTCGGGGACGGCGACTCGGGTGCCCGCGCCAGCGGTCTGGGGTCGTCGATCACGCGAACCTGATGGGGCCCGCCTGCCATGAACGCCGCCAACGTCCCCGCGCACGCGCCGATGACGATCGCCGTGGTCGTTCCGCGTGCGCTGGACATGAACTCCGGCGCAATGATCGCACAACAGTGGAGGCCGCGACTCTGCTAAAACCGACGCTCTTCCATGTCTGGCTTCCGGACGGCAGTTGATCCCGTGAACGAGCACTCCTGCGACCGCGATCGGTCGGCGGCCCGGGCGGAACGGACGTGGATTTGAGCCGCGGGCGTCGCGCCGCGGCCGTGCTGGCCGTCGCGGCCGTGCTGGCCGTCGCGGCCAAGCCCGCGGCCGCCGACCACCCCAGCCACTCGGCCTACGAGCGCGAGACCATCGACGCCGCCCTCGACCAGGTGGGCGGACGCGTGGAGCCAAAGCCCGACGGCAAGCAAATCGAGAGCATCGAGATCATCACGCTCGAGGTCATCGAAGATCGCGACCCAGTTCCGGGCTTCTTCAACACGTTCCACGCGACGACGCGAAAGGGCGTCATCCGGAGCGAGTTGCTCTTCAGCGAAGGCCAGAAATACCAGACGCGTCTGGTCGAAGAATCGGCGCGCAACCTGCGTAAGCGTCGCCAGCTCTCGGTCGTGCTCATGCTGCCTCTCGTCGGCAGTACGCCGGACAAGATTCGGATGCTGGTCATCACCAAGGATGTGTGGAGCCTGCGCCTCAATACCAACGTGCAGATTTACCAGGGGACCATCTTGCGCTTGCTGCTGCAGCCGGCCGAAGAGAACATGTTCGGGACGCACAAGATGGTCGGCGGCTTGTTCATCCTCGATCTCGACAGCTACTCGTTTGGTGGGCAATACATCGACCGCCGGGTGGCAGGCAGCCGACTTCAATCGGTGGTCAGCGGTAATTTGATCGTGAACCGCGAAACCGGCGCGCCCGAGGGGTCATTCGGCACGCTCTTCTATGGTCAGCCTCAGTACTCCGTCGACTCAGATTGGTCGTGGAAGACGCTGGTGGTCTGGTACGACGAAATCTATCGGAACTACGTCGGCAAGAACCTGCGGACCTTCGACTCGGGGACGACCCAGAGCAATGACGCGATCCCCTACGTCTACGACTCATCCCACTGGTTTTCTGCCTATTCGGTCACGCGTTCGTTCGGGAGTCATTTCAAGCACGACGTCTCCACGGGCCTCGAGATCGACCGTCGCCACTATCGATTGCGCGACAGTGACCTGTACGTGCCCAGCGCGGTCGCCGACTTCGAGTCGAACGAGTTGCCCGTGACCGACACGCGCGTGAGCCCCTTCGTGCAGCTCAGGAGCTACGTTGCCGACTACCACCGCGTGCACGACTTCGAGACGTTGGGGCTCGAAGAAGATTTCCGGGTGGGGCACGAAGCCGTGGTGCGCTTGTACCCGGCTACGCGCCAAGTCGCGTCCACCCGCGACATGCTGGGCACGCACGCCGCGCTCGGCTACGGCGTGCGCCTTGGGAGCGGTATCGCCCGCGCGATCGCCTCGTCCACCATCGAAAAGTCGACTCGAGCTGCGACCGACGCGACCTTGCAACTCAGCGCCCGCCTGGTGACGCCGCGAGTGGGTTTCGGTCGCTTCGTGTACGACGGCGTCCTGGTCAATCACTACGAGAACTACCTCAACGAGCGTCTGACCGTGGGTGGCGACGGCCGACTTCGGGGCTATGCGCCCCAGGCGTTCATCGGCAAGGACGTCGTCGCCAGCAACCTGGAATTTCGAACCCGCCCAGTGCAAATCTGGAGCGTGCAGGTCGGCGGCGCCGCGTTCTACGACGCCGCGGACGCCTTTGACGGCATCTCCGACCTGCGCCTCAAGCACGCCGTCGGCGTCGGTCTGCGCACCGTCTTTCCGCAGGCCGAGCGCACGGTGTTTCGAGCCGACTATGGCGTCCCCGTCACCAGCTCGGGCTTGGTATTTCCCGGAGCGCTCTTCATCGCCTTCGGGCAAGCCTTCGGAATGCCCTCGATCCCAGCCCCGTCCCTCGAGACCGAATACGGCGACTAGTGACCTGAAATCCGAAGCTGATGGACGACCGGGCATCAGATGGGTCATCCTCTTGCTCGAGCGTTTCGAGGTGACCGATGAGTTCAGCGCCCGTGGATGTCCTGACCGACGTGCTGCAAACAGTTCGGGTCTCGTCCGTGTGTTACGGCCGGGTCGAACTCGGGGCGCCGTGGGGCATTCGAGTGCCGGAGAGCGACGCCGCTTCCTTCCACGTACTGCTTCGGGGCAACGCCTGGCTCGAGGTCGAAGGCGCCGGCGAGCCAGTGGCGCTCGCGAGTGGTGATCTGTTCGCGCTACCCCACGGTCGCGCCCACATCTTGCGTGACTCCCTCGATACGCCGGCCGTCCCTCTCGCGGAGATAGTGGGTGGGCAAGGGGCTTGTTCGACCGCTAGCGTCAAGGTCGGAGGCAACGGCACGGCAGCCACCTTGGTGTGCGGTGCGTTCCAGTTCGAAGACCGGAAGCACAACCCACTTCTCAACGTGCTGCCCCCCCTGGTTCTGATCAAGGGCGAGGACGGGCGGGCGGTCCACTGGCTCGAGCCCACGCTTCAGTTCATGGCCTGCGAGGCGGCGTCCGGGCGTCCGGGTGCGCGCACCGTCGTGAGCCGATTGGCTGACATCCTGTTCATCCAGATCGTGCGCGGCTTCCTCAGCTCCACTCCGGTGAGTCACCGCGGATGGTTGCGTGCGTTGAGTGAACCGCAGATCGGCGCTGCGCTGGGGTTGATTCACGAAGACCCGCGGCAACCCTGGACAGTAGCGATGCTCGCGTCGAAGGTCGGCATGAGCCGATCGACGTTCGCGGGGCGGTTTGCCGAGCTCGTGGGCGAGCCGCCGCTCCATTACGTGACGCGCTGGCGCATGCAGCGCGCGGCGTCGTTGCTCCGCGAGGGCAGGGCGACGCTCGCAGACATCGCTGATCGCGTTGGATACGAGTCGGAAGCCGCGTTCAGCAAGGCGTTCAAGCGTTGGGTGGGGGCGGCGCCGGGCGCCTATCGCAGGGCATCGCGCGACACCGGAGCCGGCTTCGAGGCCCACGCGCCGAACTGACTCCGGTCGCGGGTGCTGAGCGCACTCCATCGAGGCCAGCGCAGGTCCCTGGGCGTTCAGCTCGCGGGAGCTGCGGTCTTCGCCTTCTCTTTGACCTGCTTCTCGAGGCCCTCGAAAGCCTGGTCGTACTCGGCGGAGAGCAGTTCGTTCTTCTTGTCGATCTCTTCCAGGAGCTTCTTGGCTTCGGTCGTCTCCGTCTCGATGCCGGCCTTGGCCTTCTCCGCCGCTTCGAGGCGCGCTTGGGCCTTCTTCTTGTCTTTGTCCGAGCGCTTGGCGTCAGCCGCGGCTTCTTTCGATTCGGCGATGGTCCGTTCGAGCGTCGCTTGCACGTCGCTGGCTTCGCCCACCAGCTTGGTGAGCTTCCGCTTCGTCTCCAAGCCCGCGACTCGAGCGAGATAGCTGGTCAGGCTGATCTCGTCGGCCTGCTTCTCGAGCTTCTCTCGGTTGGGCTTGCCGATGCGGTCTTCGTGCTCGTCGATGTAGCGGTGCGCTTCGTTGCGCTCACGCAGGCGCTTCTCGAGCTGTTTCTCGACGGACTTCTCCAGCGCCATGCTGGTCACTCCGTACAGCTCCACCGTGCACCCCTTTTGCTTCGCGGTGTACTGGGCGGCGCCGCCGACCTTCTTGTCGATCTCCGATTTTTCGTCCGCGAAGAAATCGAAAACGGTGTTTGTCTCGTGCAGGCGCTCCACGTACTCCTGGCTCTTGCCGGCGTCGTCGGCGGCCTCGTACACACGCAGCACATCGGCCCAAGAGGTCTTGTCGAGCTCAGCCGGAAATCGCGCGAAGGCGGCCATCGAGCGCCGGGCGCGCCCTTCGTCTTCGGAGTGGCGGGCCCGCGCCTTTGCGATTTCGTTGGGGTAGCGCGCGGCGTACCCCGGCTGGTCGCTCGAAGGAGAGGCGATGGCCGTGGCGTCCTGCTTTTGACAGCCGACAGCCAACGCGAGCAGCACGAGAACTACGAACGAAAGCCGACCCGACATGGACGAAAGTAGAGTCCCCGTCGCCGCCGTCGGTCAACTTCGAGCTCGGAACAGCCGGCTACACCGGGCGGACGGCCCGCCGGTGGCCGACCTTGGCCAGCGCTTCTTCGACAATCGAGGCCCTGGCTCGGGTGTCGCCTTCGAGCTCAGGCACCAGAATCAAACGGTGGGAGAGCACCGAAACCGCGACCTGGCGCAGGTCGTCCGGGGTCACGAAGGCGCGACCAGCCAAGACGGCGTGGCTCTTGGCAGCGCGGATCAAGCCCAGCGACGCGCGCGGTGAGGCGCCCAGCACGACCCGCGGATTGGTACGCGTGAAGCTCGTGAGCGCCACGGCGTACTCGAACAGGTCTTCCTCGACGTGCACGCGAGCGGCGATGGACTGCACCTGCAACACGTCGGTGGGGTTGAGGGCCACACCCGGCTCCGGAGCCACGACGCCGTGGGTCCGAAGCATCGCGACCTCGTCTCGCTGCGAGGGATAGCTCATCAGGAGCCGCACCAAGAAACGATCGATCTGAGCCTCGGGCAGCGGATAGGTGCCTTCGAGGTCCACGGGGTTCTGAGTGGCCAGGACGAAGAAAGGATCGGGCAGCTCGAAGCGGTCACCTTCGATGGTGACCTGGCGCTCTTGCATGGCCTCCAGCAGCGCGGACTGCGTCTTGGCTGGCGCCCGGTTGATCTCATCGGCCAAGACCACGTTGGCGAAGATGGGGCCGGGGCGCAGTTGAAAGGTGCCGTCGCGGGGGTTGAGCACGTAGGTGCCCGTGATGTCCGCAGGCAGGAGGTCGGGCGTGAACTGAATCCGCCGCACGCTGCAGCCGAGGGTGGTGGCGAAGGCCTTGACCAAGGTGGTCTTGGCCACGCCGGGGACGCCTTCGAGCAAGACGTGGCCGCGGGAGAGCAGAGAGACGAGCAAGAGATCGACGGCGAGAGCGTCGCCCATGTATACGCGCGTGACTTGGCGCCGCACCTCGGCGAGCCGCTCTCGGACGCTCTCGATTTCACTTGTTTGCAGCGCGTGAGTCACGACTCGCTCCTGGAGGCGGCGGCCTCGGACAAGATTGCTAGCACTCCTCGGCGGGTTCTCTCCACGCTTTCCTTCGTCACCCGGAGCGGCTGCGAGCTGGCCACCGCCGCCTCTGCTCGCGTGAGCTCCGACAACAAGCGACGCAATTTTGCCAAGCTCTGGGCGGAGAGCACGCCGCGCTGCTCGGCTTCGGCGACCAGCTGCCCGGGGCTGGTGTGGGGCGGCAGCCCCAGGCGCTCGCTGAGTCCCTCCTCCAACGCGCTCTTCAGCTCGAGCAGCACCAGAGCCCGGTGGGTGGTCGGGGCGCCGAGGACCGCGGCTCGCCCCGCGACGCCACCCTGGGCCACCATCAGCTGTGCTGCCGCGTAGCGCGGTGGCGAACGGCGGTAGACCTTCAGCGACGACGAGACGGCCCAACCGACGGCGACGACGCCGGCGAGGACCGACAAGAAGAGCGCGAGCACGTCGGGCAGACCGTCGTCGTGCACCTTGGAGACCATGTCTTGGAAGCCATCGAGTTGATCCTTGAACTCTTGCCCGATGCTGGTGCCGCCGCCGTAGGCGCCGCGTTGCCTGAAGTCGTTGGCGACGAGGTAGAGCTTGCCGCCCCGTTGTCCCCAAGTGTCGTCCTCGACCAAGTAGTCGACCAAGCCCTCGGCAAACGACCGATTGCCCGGGTAGCGCAGCATCAGGTTCATGGTCGCCGAGGGGTCGGCCATCGCAAACAAGCGGCCGCGGTTCACGATGATGCCGGTCACGGCCAGCGTCGCGCTGGGCTCGCCTTGCGCGGGCAGCTCGAGCACGGGGGTGAGGTTCGGGTGGGTGAAGGCCGCCGGGTGGTTGGTGACCAGCTCGCGAACCTGCGCGACCACCGGATGGCGCCCTTGCTCTTGACCCGCCACGACCTGCACCGACGGGATCGCGATGGCGTAGTTGGGGTTGTCGCGCAGCGCCCGTGCCGGACGCAGCGGCGCGGTGATCCTTCGGATGTGAAAGCGACTCAGCAGGGCGTCGCCCTTGCCGAAATCGTCGAGCACCGCGACGCGCCCGCCAGCGCGGAGAAAAGCGCTCGCCTCGTCGTAGTCCACCTCGACGGTCGGGTGCATGAAGAGCACGGCGTCGGCCGGGCGCAGGCGCTCCCAGTCGACGGTGGCCAGGATTTCGACCCGCGAGCTGCCCAGGCGGGTCCGGGCCAGCGCCAGGAATTCGCTGCCGCCCTCCCAGCTGGAGTCGTTGAAATCGAAAGCCGCAGCGCCTGCGCGCGCCGGCCACGAAATCCCGAGGACCAGCGTCAGGAGCCCAAGAAGCCGGAGGTATTTCGCGGCGTGAGCCCGCATCAGCCGCCGAACCTACCACGGCCCACCTGTCGGTTCGGGACCCTGGCCGGGCTCGTGCAAAAAGTCCGCGGTTTCCTGAACTTGACCGCATCCGTAGGGGCGCTAGATTGTCTGGCAGAGTAGGTCCATCACCGAGACCGCAATGCTACCCCCCTTCATCATCGACCAGATCCGTCGGCGCGAAGAGGAAGAGCTGCGACGTCGTGACGAGCAGCAGCCCCGACTCGAGCTGCCGGTGGACGCCATTCCGCCGCGGCGCCGCCCGGACCCCGAGCCTGAAGAGGACGACGACCGGGAACGCGGAGTCATCATCCTCGACCTGGTTTGAAACCCGCTGAAACAGTCGCGCGGGCCCCGCGACTTGACTAGGCTGCGCCAGCCCGAATGCTCCGATGGTCCTCGCGCTTCATAGCGCTCGTCACGCTCGCGCTCACTGGCTGCTACGACCAGGGTGGAGGCGTCGAACCACCGCTCGACCGGATCTACTTCCCGGTGGGTCTGGCGCTGACGCCGGCCGGGACGCGGCTCTACGTCGTGAACAGCGACTTCGACCTTCAGTACAACGGGGGTGCCCTCCAAGCGTTGGATCTCACCCGCGTGAGAGAGGTGGTGCCCAAGGCTTGTGACGAAGACGCCGACTGTTCGGAGTCGGGCAGAGTCTGCGATCTGCTCCCGACCGACGAGAACGGCGGTCACCCGAGTCGTTGGTGCGTCGACGCGAGCGGTCCTCACGCCGGAAAGCCTTGCGGCCCGTACGGCGAGAAAGGGCCTGCGAGCAAGCTGCTGTTTCCCGGGCGTTGCGGGCACGTCAACCACATCAGGCCGCAAGATGGCGGACCGAGCCTGGTGGTCGGGAAGGTCGGCATCGGCGCGTTTGCCACCGACGTGATCTACCGGTCGCGCCCCACGGGCCCCGGGGGCAGGCTCTTCATCCCGGTGCGGGGCGACGCGACGCTTCACTACATCGACGTGGTGGACGACAGCGAGGCGCCGGCCGTTCCTTTCGAGCTCGACTGCGGTCAAGGCGCCAACGGCGGGGACTGCGACGACGCGCACCGGCGAGGGGACGACCCAGATCAGGAGAACACCCGAGATTTGCGCCTCGCGCCGGAACCCTTCGGGATCGCCGCGACCCCGGACGGGGAGGCGATCGTCGTGACCCACCAGACCGAAGGCGCGGCGTCGCTGTTCGTGAATGACGCCGCCTCTTGGGGGGACGGTGAGGCGAGCCTGGGCGATGGGCCCAAGCTCAACTTCATCGCCGGGGGCATGCCCCAACGAGTCATCGGCGTGGCGGCGCTGCCCCCGCCCGCGCTCGCGCAAGAGCTGAAGGTCCCCTACGACCCGGGCTTCCTCGTCACTTTCCGCGACGCCGCCCAGGTCAATCTGCTCCGGTATTTTTCCGACGCCGCGTCGAAGCCTGCCCGGCCCTTCATGCAGGTCGCGGGCTCGGCTGCCATCACCGCGAACTCCCTGGGCGTCGACTCCCGCGGGATCGCCATCGACGGCGACGAGCGCAAGGCCTGCGAGATCGCGTGTCCGGGCGGGGCGGGCGACGCGCGCACGACTTGTCTGTCGGAGTGTGCGGGCGTTCCGATCCGCGTCTACATCGCCAATCGCGCTCCCTCCTCGTTGCTGGTCGGCGAGACGCGTCCGAACCAAGGGCTGTTCTCGAATGACGATCTTCCGAAGTTGCAAGAGAGCATCCCGCTCAGCTTCGGCCCGTCGCGTGTCGTGGTCGGCAAGGTCATTGGACTCGACGGTGCGCCCCACACCCGGGTCTTCGTGGTGTGCTTCGACTCGCGCAAGGTGGGTGTCTACAACCCGGCGACCCACGCCATGGAGGACTGGATCGAAACCGGTCGCGGTCCCCACGGCTTCGTGACGGAGCTCGGCGCCGATGCCAGTGGCGCGCCGAGCTACGCTCACGCCTACGTCGCGCACTTCACCGACTCCTACATTGGGGTCGTCGACTTGGACATGCGCAACACCACCTTCGGCACCATCCTGACCACCCTGGGCCGCCCGAGCGCTCCGAGGGCCAGCAAATGAGCCCGGAGTCCAAGCTTCCATTTGCCGCCCTGGCGGTGGCCGCCGTAGTGGGGCTCGGTTGCACCGAGACCCCCGTGGCCGTGCCGCTCCGCTCCCTGGAGCGCAGCGGGGAGGTGTCGTTCGTGTGCGCGGACCAGGAGGGCGTCGGCCACGACATCGACGCCTGCCCCGACTTCGAGAACAACGAAAACCGCCGGCACTTGTACGCCCTGGTCACCCAGACGCTGCGGGGCGAAGTCGCGGTCGTCGACCTGAGCGCGGGCAAGGTGATGGACCTCGATCCAGCGACGCCGGGGTTCAGCTTCATCCCGGTGGGCGAGAACCCCGTGGATATCGTCTCGACGCCCGGCGGCGTGGCGAGCTTCGTCGGCGTCGCCGAGGTGGGCAAGGAAGGCATCTTCGCCATTCCGACCAGCTGTGCGCGGCCCCCGGCCCACGATCTCGTCGGGTGGTCGGCGTGCGCGCTGCCCGTCGCCCCGGGAGAGATGGCAGTCGTCATCGACCCGCCGGCGCCGGACGACGACGCGAACCCCGCCACTCCAGCGCCCGTCCGCGCCAGCTGCGATGCCGCGCCGAGCGTCGAGGCCGCGACACCCGGTACCGCACTGGCGGCCGCTCGCGCCGAGTGCCCTGCGGATCTCGCGCTCGAGAAGGCGCCGGCGGGGCGGCGCAAGCTGATCGTGACCCTGCCGGCACTCGGGGGCTTTGCGGTAATCGATGCCCAAGGCGTGCTCGATCGCGAGCCCGGCAGCTACAAGCCCTGCGACATCGAACGCTTTATCGCCCTCGAACCCAAGCTCGACGATGCGGTGCTGCAAAAGGTGCCCGCGGACCTGCAGGCACCCGGCTGCGGCTTTCCGGTCGTCAACTACGGTCCCATTCCCGACAGCTTCATCTCGCAGCCCGCCGGCATCGAACTCGATGGCGGACGCCTCTTCGTATCGGACCGCGGCTCCCCCGCCGTGCACGTCGTGGACGTGTCCGACCCCTGCTCCCCCCGACAGGACCCACCGCTGCGGCCCGTCTCCTACGAGAGCCAGAATCGGATCGTCACCACGAGTCAGGTCGCGGTCAGTCCGGCCACGACGACGGGTCAGAAATTCGCTTACGCCATCGACGACTTCGACGGCAGCGTGATGATCTTCGACGTGACGCCTGGCCAGGCCGATCGGACTCCCATCGTCCGCCCGGGCGCGCCACGTCTGCCCTTCGAGCCCGCGGATCGCGTCTCGTTTGGAGCTCCGGCCCGGGACGTCGGGTTCGTGCTCCGCGACGTGCCCATCGCCGATCCCGAGACTGGGATCGCCACCATCGGGACCTCGTGCGACCCGAATCCGGATCTGGCGACCAGCGATCCCGCGGCAAAGTACCGACCGAACTACGACTATACGCAGGGGGCTGCCCCCAGGAATCTCCGTGGTGTCTTCGGAATGATCATGCTCGCGAGTGGCCAGGTCGCAGTCATCGACGTCGAGGACTTCGACGCGGCCTGCCGGCGACCCGTCTCGACCAACTCTGCTGTGACCGACGACTTCCGGGGCTGCGCGGGCGACGGGGAAGAACCCGAGTTTTTCAGCCTGGACAAGACGGCCGCGGGAAAACGCACCGTGAGCGCCGAACTCTCGTGCCGCGTCGTCGAGCAGCATCGCGCCCGCAGCGGGCGCATGCTCGTCAACGGCGGAGACGTCGGCGTCAACGCGCCGTCGCTCAGGAGCTTGCCCAAGCTCGGCGCGCCCGGAGGCGGGAGCTTGGCTCTCGACCAGAGCGACGAAGGGCTGCGGCACCCCAAACTCTTGGCCGTGGAGTTTGCCAACCCCGAGGGTGGGACTCAGCCCGCGGAGGTTCACGTCGGGACGACGCTGTACCGGAGCCCATCCGCCAGCGCTCCGAACCCTGCCAATGTGCTGGCCGTGGATCCGAAGTCCGCCGAGCGCGGTTCGGTCGGCTTGGTCTTCGCGGAGCCCCGAGCCTTCGGTGGCGACGAGGAGATGAAGCTCGAATACGAAGGCACCATCGTGTCCGAGCGCAAGACCGGCTTTCCGAACTGGGAGTCGGCCGTGGTCCGTGACGGGGACGCCGCGTTCTGCAACCGCGGTGTGCAGGACATGGCCTTCGCCAGCACGGTGGGCCAGAAGCTCGGCGTTCCGGCGGGAGAGCTCCCGGCCTTCGCGCGTCGCCATGCGGACGTGGTGACTGTCACCCAGAGCATCCCGAACGAAGGTTCGTCGTACTGGGTCAGCGGCGCTGGCGCGAGCTGCGGCGGGTCCAGCGGGAAAGCGGCGTATCTCAAGTGTCGTGGCGCATTCGGTCCGGTGGACGCGCCGACTGCGCTTCGTGATCTGCGCGTCGTCGAGGCGTATCAGGACCGGCTGGTCGTCGAGCCCAGGGCCTTCGCTGACGAAGCCGAGCGCGCCCGCACCGTCGAGCTCTTCTTCTGCTGCATGGGCGGCGGGTCCGCCGTCGCCTACGAGGTTCGGCCCGGCCACCAGTGGGTGCTCACGGGCAGCGGCAGCGGTTTCCGCCACGACGTCGTCGCGACGCCGGTGTCCGGCACCGACGATCTGCGCTGCGAGCCCGACTGCAACCCGCGTCGGGCCCAGCTCGAGAGCCGAGTGTTCGAAGTCGCCGCCAAGGATTGCGCGTTGCCCAAAGAAGGCAGCGGAAAGTGCCCCATCGGTCCCGCGACCGGCGCGGATGTCGCCTGTGTTCTAGACAAGAGCGGGCCCCTCGCACCGGGCAAGCCCGGCGAGTCCTGCATCTTCCAGAACTTGACCCACCGTTTTGCGGTGTATCGCGGCAACGAGGCGAGCGAGCGCGGCATGGCCTTCCGTTGGACGGTCGTGGGCGGCTTCACACCGCTGACGGCGAACCTCGCCGCGCAGAGCCGCGCTGTCTCTCCTCAGTCGATGGTCTTCGTTCCACAGATCGGCCAGCTGGCGGTGGCGGACGGCGCGTCGCAGGGGCTCGTGCTCGTGAGCCTGGACTCGGTGGCGGTCTCGAGGCTCTTCTTCTGATGGCTCGGGCGACGGCTGGAGCCGACTGAGATGGCCGGGCCGAACACGCCCGTGATGCAGCAACACGCCGCGGCCAAGCGGGTCCACCCCGACGCCGTCGTCTTCTTCCGGCTCGGCGACTTCTACGAGATGTTCGGCGACGACGCGGTGTTGTGCGCGCGCGCTCTGGACCTGACGCTGACCAGCCGCAACCGCGGCAAGCCCGACGAGGTGCCGATGGCGGGCGTGCCGCACCACGCCGCCCACCAGTACATCGCCAAGCTGCTCGAGCTGGGGCACAAGGTCGCCATTTGCGAGCAGATGGCGGATCCCTCCAAGGTGCGTGGCATCGTGCCGCGCGAGGTGGTGCGCGTGATCACTCCGGGCCTGATCAGCGATCGCGACCAGCTCGACGCGCGAGCCAACAATTGGCTCGCTGCCCTCGAGCTTGGGAGCGGGAGCGTCGGGGTCGCGCTCTTCGACCTGTCGACCGGCGAGCTGGCCGCGACCGAGGTCGGCGATCTCGCGCGCTTGCTCTCCGAGCTCAGTCGGGCGGCGCCGCGGGAGATCCTGGTGGGTTCGGCGCCCGGAGTGAGCGACGAGGGAGCGCTGGCAGCACTCCGCGCGACCGTGCCCCTGGCGGCCCTCAGGGAGGATCCCCCGGTCGAAGACCAGGACCTCGCGGCGGACCTCGGCGAGCTCAGCGGAGACGCCGGCTTCGCGGGCGCGCTGGGGCGCCGGGCTGCGGCGCGGGTCCTGCGTTTTGCCCGAGCCTGCACCCCTGGTTCCGAGCTCCCGCTCCGGCGGATCGCCCGCTGGGATCCTCACGCGCACATGGTGATCGACAGCGTGGCTCAACGGCACCTGGAGCTGGTCGAGTCATGGTCCGGCCTCCGGCAGGCGACCTTGCTCGGCGTGATCGACGACACGCAGACCGCGATGGGAGCGCGCCTCTTGCGTCGCCGACTCCTAGCCCCGCTCCTGGACGTCGAAAGCATCCGACGCCGCCACGATCAGGTGGAGCTGTTCGTGGTGCACTCGCGGCTCCGGGCCGATCTGCGCAAATGCCTGGCCGACGTCACGGACATGGAGCGCATCGTGGCGCGCGCAACCCTGGGGGAAGCCAACCCCCGCGAGCTGGGATCGCTCCGGGACGGTCTCTCGGCGTCGGCCCGCGGCGTCGAGGTGCTCGGGTCGGTGAACGACGCTGCGGGGCGCGAGGCGCTGGGCCTCGGCACCGAGCTCGATCTCTGCGCCGATCTCGCCGACGAGCTGCGACGCGCGCTGGTCGAGCGGCCGCCGGCGCAGGCCAAGGAGGGGGCGGTCTTCGCGCCCGGCTACGACGTCGAGCTCGACGAGAGCGACGCGCTGCAGAAGCACGGCGCCGAACGCATGGTGGAGCTCGAGTCCCGCCTGCGTGAAGGCACGGGCATCCCCACGCTCAAGCTGCGCTACACGCGGGTGTTTGGCTGGTACATCGAGGTCTCCCGGGCGCAGGCGGGCAAGGCGCCCAAAGAGTGGCGGCGCAAGCAGACCGTCGCGACGGGTGAACGCTACACGAATCCCGAACTCGACGAGCTCGCCGACAAGATCACCACCGCGGAAGAGCGGCATCGCGAGCGGGAGCTCGAGCTGATCAAGAAGCTGGTGCGCCGGGTCGCCGACAGCGGCGACCGAGTCGTCGAGTTCGCCCGGCGCGTCGCGCGCTGGGACGTTGCCGCCGGCCTGGCCGAGGTCGCTCATCGCCACGACTACTCGCGGCCCGAGGTGGACGACTCGGATCTGCTCGAGCTCGAGGAGAGCCGCCACCCGGTGGTCGAGCGCCTGGCGGCCAAGGGGCGCTTCGTGCCCAACGACGTGCGGCTTTCTCTCGAGCACGAGCGACTGTGGCTGATCACGGGGCCCAACATGGCGGGCAAGAGCACGCTGCTTCGGCAGACCGCCCTCGCGGTCGTGTTGGCTCAGATCGGGAGCTTCGTTCCGGCTGGACGGGCGCGCATCGGCGTGGTCGATCGCGTGCTCTCGCGGGTGGGGGCCAGCGACGACGTCGCGCGCGGCGAGAGCACGTTCATGGTCGAGATGCGTGAAACCGGTGAGATCCTCCAGCGCGCGACGCGGCGCTCGCTGGTGATCTTGGACGAAATCGGCCGAGGAACCAGCACCTACGACGGGCTCGCGATCGCCTGGGCGGTCGCCGAGCACATCGACGAGGCGGTGCAGTGTCGCGCGCTCTTCGCTACTCACTACCACGAGCTCACGGCCCTCGCGGGCGCGAGCGAGCACGTCGCCAACCACTGCGTGAGCGCTCGCGAATCGGGGGACGAAGTGGTCTTCCTCCACCGTTTGGTTCCGGGAGCGGCCAGCCGTTCTTACGGCATCGCCGTGGCGCGGCTGGCGGGGTTGCCCGAGTCAGTGCTGGCCCGGGCGAAAGCCATCCTGGTGGGGCTCGAGGGCGAGGGCAGGGACGCGCGCCGGCCCGGTCGCTCGGAGCCGCAGCTCTCCTTGTTCCAGAAGTCCGAGGTCGACGATCCCAAGCAGCGCGAGGTGCTCGAGACGCTGCGCGCCGTCGACGTCGAACGCATGACTCCCCTCGACGCGCTTTCCTTCGTCGCGCGGCTCAAGAGCCGGATCACTTGAGCGGTCGGCGCGGAGGTCGGGGCGGGGGGGGCTCCGCGTGTCGACCGTCTTCGGGCCAGCCGTGGCGCGGATAGCGTCGCATCAGCTCTCTGCGGATCCCGGGGTAGTGACGCTGCCAGAAGCCCTCGAGATCCGTGGTGACTTGCACGGCGCGCTGGTTGGGTGCGAGCAAGTGCAAGGTCAAGGGCAGGCGACCACGGCACAGGCTCGGTCCGGCTGCCGATCCGAAGAAGTCTTGCAGGCGCGACTCGATCCAGGGCGGGCGACCGGGCTCGTAGTGCACTTCGACGCTCCGCCCTGGGCCGAGGCGCGCGCGTTCGGGCAGCTCCGCCGCGAGCAGACGTTGCTGATCGTTCGACAGCGAAGCGAGCACACCCATCGAGAGGGGGGTGACGCAGAGCTCTTCGAGGCTGGTGATGCCGGCGCAGGCTGCCTCGACGGCCTCGGCGCGGGTCTCGGGTCCCAGGGCGGGGAAGGCGGCTTCCGGCAGGTGTTCTCGCGCCAGCTCGATGCGGCGCAAGAGCGTGTCGAGGCCAGCTCCGGCCGACAGGATCTCTGCAGATGAAAGCGCGGCGCGGGCCAAGACCCGAGACGCCCCCTCCGAAGCTCGTGCCCGTGTCCGCGACTCGTCCAGAACCAGGGCGCCGAAGCTCAATCGCTCGACGCGGTCTACGCGTTTGCTCTCGGCGTTCCAGACCAAGTCGTCGCTCTGCTCGAGCGCATCGGGGTCGAGGTCGAGGAGCCAGTCGGCCTCGATGGCGCTGGCCAACCGCACCACGTTGCCGCCCCTGCCGGCGCGCTCCTCCACGTCGACGGCGATCATCAAGAGCGCGTCGTGCAGGACGCTGTCCTCCGAGAGCTTTGCGCCTCCGCCTCGAGAGAACACCAAGTCGGCGGCGCCGGCGCGGGCTCGCCGCGCGACCCGATCGGCGAACCCACTGAGCAGGGCGCGCCGAATCCGGCGCTCCTCGTCGACGAGATCGCGCGGTCCGTCTTCGGCGCGGTCTCGCAGCGGTCGCTCGAGTTGAGAGCGGGCACGATCGACGGCCCGCACGGATCGGCGGTCGAGCCCCATGCGTGCGAGCGCCTGTGCATCGAAGCGTGCGTCGCGGGCTTCGTCGAATCGGTCCATCAGCTCGATCACGTCCGAGTCGCCGCGGGCAGCGTCGAGATTCGTGCGCCTGCCGAAGGCGGTGCGAGCGGCGCGGCGGATGTCGCGCTCCGAAAGCAGCGCTGCGGCCAGTGCCCCGCGGCGGCCGACTCCGAGCCCTTCGGCCTCGACCATCACGCGGGCGAGGCGCGGGTGAAGCGGGAACGCGAGCATACGTCGGCCGACCTTCGTGATGCGCCCGTCGCGGACTGCCCCGAGGGTCGAGAGCAGGCCCTCCGCGGCGGTGGTCGCCGCTGCGGGGGGCGCGTCGAGCCAGGCAAGGGCGCCGAAGCCGCCGAACTCGGCGCCGTGCAGCGTGAGCAGGGCTTCGCTCAAATCGGCGCGACGGATCTCCGGCGCGTCGTGCTCCGGACGAGCCTCGAAATCGCCGCGGGTGTAGAGCCGGAGCACCCGACCGGGGCGTGTCCGGCCGGCGCGACCCGCGCGCTGCGTCGCCGACGAGCGGCTCACCTTGGCGACTTCGAGTCGCGGCAGCCCGGTCCAGGGGGAGTGGCGAGCGACGCGCGCCAGCCCCGAATCTACCACCCCGGTGACTCCGTCGATGGTCACGCTGGTCTCGGCGACGTTGGTCGACAGCACGACCTTGCGTCGCGATGCCGGCTCCACCGCTCGGCTCTGCTCTTCGACGCTCTGATCGCCGTGCAGCGGAAGCACGAGCAAGCTCTCGCTCCTGGCCAGCTCGCTCAGGTTCTCTTCGGCGCGTCGGATCTCGGCCGCGCCCGGCAAGAACACCAAGACGTCGCCTTCTTCGCGCACCAGTTCGCGAACAGCGCTCACCACCTGTTTCTCGAGCGGACGATCGTCCGGGCGCTCGTGGTGTTCTATCTCGAGGGGAAACGCGCGACCCGGGCTGTCGATCACCGGGCAGCCGCCGAGAAAGGCGGACACCGGCGCGGCGTCGAGCGTGGCGCTCATCACCACCAAGCCGAGGTCGGGTCGCTCACGTCGCTTCAGCGCAGCCACCAGGGCGAAAGCTAGATCCGTGGACAAGCTGCGTTCGTGGAACTCGTCGAGGATCACCAGCCCCACCCCGTCGAGTCGATGGTCCGTGAGCAGACGTCGGACCAGAACCCCCTCCGTCACGTAGCAGAGGCGGGTCTCCGGGCCGGAGACATCTTCGAAGCGCACCCGGTAGCCGACGCGTCCGCCAATGCGTTCGCCACGCTCGGAGGCGACGTGTCGAGCGACGAGCCGAGCCGCCAGGCGCCGCGGCTCGCTGACCCAGATTTCTCCGGCACCGGCCAGCCCCGCCTCCAAGAGCGCGATTGGCACCCGAGTGGTCTTGCCTGCGCCGGGCTCGGCCGAGAGGACCAGCGAACCGTGCTCGCGCAGCCGCGCCGCGATCTCGGGCAGGAGCGGGTCGATGGGCAAAGGCTGCATCGAGGCCGGGTGATAGCCCTTCGAGGAGGGGAGTGCATGCGAAACGAGGAAGCCACTACAATCTCCCGATGCCGCTGCGCCGCGCCGCACTCTTCGACATGGACCGCACGCTGATCCGGCGTGATACGGCCAGCCTCTACGTGCGCTACCAGCGCGATCTCGGTGAGGTTGGCCGCGGATACTCGTTGCGGGTGGCCTGGTGGCTTCTGAAATACACCCTTGGGGTCATCGACGCAGAGAAGGTCGCGGAGCGCGCCCTCGCCTCGTACCGCGGAAAAGAAGAAGCCTGGATGGAGGACCGCTGTCGCGGCTGGTTTCGCGACTACGTGCTGCCTCACGTCACCGACAGCGGACGCGAGGCCGTACGACGCCACCGCGATGCGGGCGACGTCTTGGTCATCGTCACCGGCGCGACGCGCTACGCCGCCGAGCCGTTGGCGCGGGAGCTCGGCATCGAACACGTCGTGTGCACCGAGCTCGATGTCGACTCCTCCGGCCGCTTCACCGGCAAGCTGAAACCGCCGATGTGCTACGGAAAGGGCAAGATCACGCGAACCGCGCGCCTGGCCGCCGAGCATGGCTTCCAGCTCGAGCGCTCGTGTTTCTACTCCGACAGCATCACCGATTGGCCGCTGCTCGAGCACGTCGACGAGCCGATCGTCGTGAACCCGGACGCACGCCTGCGCCGCCTCGCCAACCAGCGCGGCTGGCGCGTCGAGCGCTGGTGAACGGTGAGGGAGCCGAGCTGGGTCAGCGCAACGCGGCGACTTCGTCCATCACGACCCGGGCGGCGACCAGCGGCTCCGAGAGCCCCTTGAGCTCGGCGGCGAAGCGCTCCCGCGGAAGGGCCGCGTCGAACCAGCCCAGGCGCTGAGCGGTGTCGGCCAAGCTGTCAGCCAGGACGAGCTCACCGCCATGCGCCGCGCCTTGCAGGCGCGCCGCCACGTTCACGGTCTGACCGAAGTAGTCGAGGACGCCGTTGGCGGTGACCGCGTAACATGGGCCAGCGAAGGCTCCGATCTTCAGGCTGAGCGCGTCTGCGTCGGCCTCGGTCTTGCGGAAGGCATGGAACTCGCGGTGCATGGCTGCGGCCGCTCGTACCGCGTCTTCTTCACGTACGAAGGCCGCCATCACCGCATCGCCGATGGTCTTGACCACCGTTCCGCCGTGGGCAGCGACCAAGCGCTCGAGCAGCTCGAAGTGGCTCTGCACGACGCGAAACGCCCGGGCGTCGCCGACCTCGGTGTAGAGCGCGGTCGAGCCGGTCAGGTCGGTGAACAGAAGCGCGATCCGTGCGACGCGCAGCGCCAACCCGGGCCGCAGCACCTGTCCGGCGAACTGGCGGCGAAACTCCGGGAACATGCTGACGTGGTGGGCGGTCGCGGCGACCTCGGCGAAGTCCACCCGCTCGAGCTTCACGTGTCGTTCGCGCGCGTCGTCCTGCGAAACGAGGATGCTGGCGCCGGGCGCGAGATTGGCCTGCGCGGGCTCGAGCGTCGTGGCGCTGGCCTTCGCTTCGAGACCCGGTGCACCCCCGGCGGCCACCCGCAACACCGCCGCGGGACCACCCCGCACGAAGAGGCGATAACGTCCGGGCTTGGTCGGCGCGACCAGCTCCACCCGGCCGGACGCGGGCAGCACCGCCTGCGCCAGCACGTGCGGCGTGCGCGCGGGTCCACCGACGCAGTAGGGCCCCTCGTCGACCTTGCGGATGCCCTCGGTGGGGCGGAAGGTCGCCTCGACCGCCCGATTCGAGATCCAGGTCGAAGGAGATGTCGCAGAGTTGGCAGTGCGCGTGGGCTCCCAGCTCGGTCAAGCTCCGGCTGCGCTCTGAGGCGGTGCGACAGCTTGGACAAATCAAATCCCAGCACAGCTCGAGCAGACCGGCACCCACGGCATGCAAGCAGGCCGCGAGCACCAGGTTGCGATCCATCTTCCAAGCGTCGGCCAGCTCGAAGGGGCGAATGCGGTCGACGTCGAGGTCCGAGCCGGAGCGCACGAGGGCAACCAAGGACTCGCCCGCCGCGCGCATGGCGGGCGGCAAGCCCTCGACGTAGGGCTCGGCCAGGCGGGCCAAGCTCGAGTCGTTGAGTGGCGCCGTGTGCAGCGCGAGCGCGTCGACTTTGCCGAGGCCCGCGTCGACTTGCTCGATGTAGCTCGCGATGCGACTCAGGGAGCGCCCGACCTGCAACCTCAGCACCGGGGCGATCACGCCGTACTTGGGCAGTGCGGCGATGCGCACGGTCACGCGCGTGCCTCCGTTGTCTGACGGCTGGAGCTCGAAGGAGTTCACGATCCGGGTGACCAGACCTCGCCGAACGTCTCGCCGGACGCTGAAGCGACTTGGCTCCACCCACTCGAAGGGTCGCTCTTCGTACTCGAGAGGAAAGCCCCCCGAGACGGTGCTCACGAGGTGCCGAGCCGCGCTCGCGTCATCGTTTGGCGCCAGGTGGAGCCGCCCCAGCCCGACGGCGCGGTTCAGTCGCTCAGTGTCCGTGATCAGCGGCCACAGCAGCGCCGCGCTCGCGGTGCAAGCAACGACCCGTTCGACTACGACCTCCTTCGCCATCGCGCGACGGAGGGTATAACGCCCGCGAGGCCGGCGTCAGCCCTTCACTCGGATCGCCCAGGTGAGCTTGACCACGCTCTTCAGGACGTTGGGCACCCGCTTGAAGAGGTTGATGGAAGGCGGACGCTTTTCGATGATGCGGACGGGGATCTCGATGACGCGAAGTTGGTTGCGGTACGCGCGAATCACGAACTCGCTCGCGAACACGTCCTTCTCGACCAGGCAGGCCTCCACCATGGGCAGCAGAGTCGCGCGGCGGAACGCCTTGAGGCCGTGGGTGTCCGTGCCGCGAAATCCCAGCAACACGCGCAAGAGCCCGGTGTAAAATACGCTGGCGGCGTGCCGGAGCAACGGGCGTTCGTCGGAGGCGCCGCCGATCAGCTTCGAGCCGATCACCATGTCCGCCCGGTCGCCATCGAGCAGCTCCACCGCCCGTTGGTGGAAGTCGGTGTCGCAGAGGTCGATCTCGTCGCAGAGCACGAGCTCGCCCCGCGCGTGGAAGATGCCCTTGCGCAGGGCCTTGCCGTAGTTGGGTTCGCCGGCCGAGATGTGGCGGACCTCGGGGTACTTGCTCGAGAGCTCCTTGGCGATCTCGATGGTCCGGTCCCGGGAGCCGTTCTCGGCGAGGATGATCTCGTACTGCCAGCCCAGCGGCGCCAAGCGCTCGCGCAGGTCGACCACAGCCGAGTGCAGGATCCCTTCCTCGTTGTAGACGGGGATGACGATGGAGATTTGCGGCAGGTCGCTCATGGCAGCAACTCCTGGGCAAGAGCGGCGGCGTCACGTCCGAAGATCAAGGCGTCTTCCATCGATGAGTAGTTCCAATTTCCGTAGCGTCCCGCCGGGACGATCTGCTTCTGCTCGAGGAACGCCTTCACCGTCGCCATGGCGTCGAAGTAGGCGTGATCGAAGATCACGTACGCATAGTCGATCTTCCGGACGCGCGCGAAGGCCACGTCACCCGGTGCGGAAATCAAGCCGAGCTCGCATCAGGCCCTCGGTCACGCGCGGCAGGATCTCGCCGAGATCCGGCGGTGATCGCTCCGCGAGCTCGACGTAGAGGCAGGCCTTGCCCGGGGGCGCCATGGCCTCCGAGAAGTGTGAATAGCAGCCGACCCGGTAGAAGGGATACTTCTCCTCGGGCACGTAGATCCAGTGGTAGGGACGCCCACACGGCACTGCGAGGGCCACGTCCAGGTAGTAGAGCGGGGTGCAGCGCAGCTTGGCCGAGGCCGCTCGGACCTCCGGCGGCGCATCGGCGATGGCGTCGATCAAGAGCGGCAGGGGCGCGGTGCTGATCAGCGCGTCGTAGTCGACGGTCTCGCCGTCCTCGAAGTTCAGTCGGCGAGCGGTGGCGTCGATCCGCGTGGGAGCGCGCCCCAGCTCGAGCTCGGGCAGGTCCTTGCGCCATGGCCTTCGGCAGCTCCCCGATGCCGAGGCGCGGGTACACGAAGCTCTGATTGTAGCCGAGCTCCCGATCACTCGCGCCGACTGCCCCGGCGATGACGTCCTCGAGCTTCGGCAGCGGCACGAAGCGCTCGCACCACGCCGCCGTGATTTCGCTCGGGTGCACGCCCCAGAGGCGCGAGTTGTAGGGGATCATGAAATGCCGACTGATGCCGACTCCGAAGTGCGTCAGGCAGAACTCCTCGAAGTTCTGGCGGGCTAGCTGGTTGGCCGCGAAATGCGCAGCGATGAAGCCCATGACGCACTCGTAGGCGACGGCCGGTGGCAGTCCGAAGGTGTTGGCCTGGAACGGGTAGCGCGTGTAGACGCCGTTCGACCAAATCACGCTCTTGCGTTGCACCACCCGGTGGTCGTCGCCGATCCACCCCATGACCTTCTCGCGCATGGCGGCGTCGCGGAGGTGCAGCAGGTGGCCGGTGCGATCGAAGCGGAAGCCAGAGTCTTCGAGGGTGATGGCGTGTCCGCCCGGGTGCTCCAGCTTCTCGAAGATGCGAAACCCGGAGCCCTTTTCCCGCAGCGCGAGGGCGGCGCTCATGCCTGTCAGACCGGCACCCAGGACGGCGACGGGGGTGTGTGGGCGCCTTTCCTTCGCGGGCATGGCGGGCGCAAGCTAGTCCAAGCTCGGGCCCATGGCGAGGGTCAGTGCGCGTCCTTCCACGTCACCCCGGCGCCGACGTCCACGGCCAGCGGCACATCGAGCGAAAGCACGCCCTCCATTCCGCGCTTGATTCGCGCTTTCGCCGCCTCCACCTCGCCCTCCGGCACTTCGAACACCAGCTCGTCGTGCACGGTCAGAACCATGCGCGCGCCCGGTGTGGGCGGCTCACGGAAGCACAGCATCGCCAGCTTCAGGATGTCCGCGGCCGTGCCCTGGATGGGCGCGTTCATGGCGACGCGTTCCGCCGCGAGGCGCTTCTGTCGATTCCCGTTCTTGATCTCGGGGACCAGGCGGCGCCGTCCCGAAATGGTGTGCACGAACTCGCTGGCGCGGGCGCCGTCCAGAGTTTCGTTCATGAAACGTCGCACGCCCTCGTAGCGGCGGAAGTAGGTCGCGATGAAGTTCGAAGCCTCAGCCCGGGAGATGCCCAGGCTCTTGGCCAGGCCGCTGTCGCCTTGGCCGTAGATCACTCCAAAGTTCACGGCCTTGGCACGTCGTCGCATCTCGGAGGTGACGCTGTCGGCGTCCACCTCGAAGACCTCCATCGCGGTGCGAGTGTGCACGTCTTGTCCGTTCTTGAATGCATCGCAGAGCACCGGATCCTTGGAGAGGTGCGCGAGCACCCGCAGTTCGATCTGCGAATAGTCGGCGCTCACGATCAGGTGCCCCGCGGGCGCGACGAAGGCGCTGCGTACTTCTCTCCCGAGCTCGCTGCGGATGGGGATGTTCTGCAGGTTGGGATCGACGCTCGACAGGCGCCCGGTGGCGGCGACGGCCTGCTCCCAGGAGGTGTGTACGCGACCCGTCCTCGGGTTGATCAGCCCCGGAAGTGCATCGATGTAGGTGCCCTTCAGCTTGGCGACCTGCCGGTGCTCGAGGATCACCCGGGGCAGAGCATGCTCGTCGGCCAGCGCCTCGAGCGTGTCCGCGTCGGTGGAACGCGAGGTCTTGGTCCGGCGCAGCGGCGTCAGCCCGAGCTCGTCGAAGAGCAGCGCCTCGAGCTGCCGGGGTGATGCGAGGTTGAAGGGCCGGCCGGCAATGCGGTGCGCCTCGGCCTCGAGCCTGGCCAGTTCGTCTCGGCAAAGTCGGCCGAGTTCCTCGAGTCGCGAAGCGTCGATCAGCACGCCGCGCAGTTCCATCTCTGCCAGCACCGCGGACAGCGGCAGCTCGATCTCGTCCAGTACTCGCCCCAGGCCCTCTTCGGCGACTCGCCGCGCCGTCCGCTCCGAAGCACGCAGCGCGGCCTCGGCGCGGAGCGCGGAGTAGCTAGTGGCCTCGGTGAGCGCCACCTGATCGAAGTCGATGCGCTTGCCGCGCGCGGGCTTGGTGAGTGCGTCGAGGTCGGGCAGCACGACGCCGAGTTCGCGTTCGGCGATCGCGTCGAGATCGTGACGGCGCTCCGGATCCAGGAGGTAGCTGTCCAGCTGAACGTCGGCTCGCCCGCCAGCGAGCTCCAGGCCGTTCCAGCTGAGGGCAACGGACTCGTGCTTGAGGCAGTGTGCGAGCTTGACCACGGCCGGATCGGCCAAGAGCGGCCCGAGCACCTCGCGTACTTCCTCGAGCGCGAGCTGTCGCGGAGTGCCGAGGGCCCGGTGAGCAATCGGGACGTAGAAACCCGAGCCCGGCCCGGGGGACAGCGCGAGGCCCACCAGGGGCGAGAGCGGCGAGCGCTCTGCGGTCTGAGCTGCGACGGCGACCCGGCCGCTGGCGCGGATTGCGTCTGCGAGCTTCAGCAGGCCTTCCCGTTCGACCACGCAGCCGACGACCACCTCTCGGGCGGGCGCCGCCGGCTCTGCTTGTTGGTTCGCTCGCGAGTCGGAACGCGCCGCCTCCGGCTCGGCGTCGAGCGCGTGCAGCTGGCGCAAGAAACCGAGCTCGGAGTAGATGCGCCGCAGTGCGTTCACGTCGCGCCCGCCCCAGCGCAAGGCATCGAGATCGAAGTCGATGACCGAGTCGTCCTTCAGGGTGACCAGCTTCTGACTGATCAGGGCCTTGTCGCGGTGCTGTTCCAGGTTCTGATGCAGGGCCTTCTTGGTGATCTGGTCGAGGTGCTCGTACACGCCCTCGAGCGTCGAGTACTGCACCAAGAGGTCGCGCGCGGTCTTGGGTCCCACGTGGGGTACGCCGGGAATGTTGTCGCTGCTGTCACCCATGAGCGCGAGCAGGTCCCGGAGTTGGTCGACCCTGACGCCGAAGCGCTCTTCGACTTCGGGCACGCCAAACACGCGATCTCGCATCGTGTCCCACATCACGACGTCGTCACCGACCAGCTGCATGAGGTCCTTGTCGGCCCCGACGATCACCACTCGCAGCCCCTTCTGTCGGGCATTTCGCACGGCGGCGGCGATCAGGTCGTCGGCCTCGACGCCCTGCTCCTTCAGCACCGGAATGGAGAACGCCTCGATGATCTCCTGGCAGCGCGCGAACTGGACCTTGAGGTCTTCGGGGGCCGGCGGTCGGGTCGCCTTGTAGTCGGGGTAGAGTTCGCGGCGAAAGGTGTCGCGACCCGAGTCCATCGCCACCAGTAAAAGGGCGGGACGCCGTTCTCGGACCAAGCGCTCCAGCATGCTGACCGTGCCGAAGGTGGCGTTGGTGGGCTCGCCGCTGGGGCTCGAGAGCTCGCCGATGGCGTGGTAGGCCCGCAGGAGGTAGCTCGAGAGGTCCACGACGTAGAGGACTCCGGGATCTCCAGGTGGGAAAAGGTGCGTGCCCATCCGGGGCGAATACCCCAGCCCGGCCGCGGCGTCGCAGGTGTCCGGCGTTTTCCGGCGAATCGCGCCGAGTCCTGGCGCCCGGGTTGGTCGCCGGGTAATCTGTCGCCTCGGAGCAATGACCGAATCCATCGACGTGCCGGTGACCGAGCTGGTTGGCGGCAAGTACAAGCTGACGCGCCTCTTGGGAAAGGGCGGCATGGGCTCGGTGTGGGAGGGGATCCACGACTCTCTGGGCACCCGCGTCGCGGTCAAGTTCATCGAGACGGAGTACGTCGACAGCCACGAGGCTCGCAGCCGCTTCGAGAACGAGGCGCGCGCTGCCGCCAAGCTGGTGAGCAAGCACGTCGTCAAGGTCCACGACCACGGCGTGATGAGCGACGGCCGTCCCTACATCGTGATGGAGTTTCTGGCAGGGGAGCCCCTCGATGCGCGGCTCAATCGCGTCGGCTGCATCTCGTTGCCCGAGACGGCGTCGATCGTGCAGCAGGTCGCCCGCGCGCTCAACAAGGCCCACGAGGTCGGCATCGTGCATCGAGACCTCAAGCCCGAGAACGTATTTCTCGTGCACGACGACGAAGACGGCACCGAGGTGGCCAAGGTAGTGGACTTCGGCATTGCGAAGTTCACCGACGCCACCGGCGGCCTCTCGTCGTCGACGCGCACGGGCTCGATCCTCGGCACGCCGTACTACATGAGCCCTGAGCAGGCGCGCGGCCTTCGCAGCGTCGACACGCGCTCCGACCTCTGGTCGCTGGCCGTGATCGCGTATCGCTGCGTCGTCGGCAGCCTGCCCTTCGTGGGCGAGGCCGTCGGCGATCTGTTGGTCCAGATCTGCATCGCGCCGGCGCCGGTGCCCTCGCAGCACGTCCCGAGCCTGCCGCCGGCCTTCGATGCCTGGGTCGCGCGTGCGCTCGCCAAGGACCCGGCCGAGCGTTTCCAGACCGCCAACGAGATGACCGAGGCGTTGAACGCGGTGACGGGGGGCGCTCGACCTCCGCAGATGTCGATGGCCGCGCTGCCGTCCGCGCTGACGCTGGCCGCGCCCACAGCTCCGCAGACGACCCCCTTCCGCGTGGAGGGCGTGACCGCGGCGCCCTTCACCACCCAGACCGCGCCGCCGAAGAAGAAGAGCCCCATCGCGCTGCTGGCGGGCCTCGCCGTCGGTTTTGTGGTCGTGCTCGGGGTCGGCGTTGCGCTGGCGGTTCGCGCGAGCTTCGGGGGCGGCGCTTCAGTCGATCCGGTCGTCGCCGTGAGCGCTCCACTCGAGGTGGGCGCAGCAACCCAGCCCACCGAGGCGCCGCCGGCGCCGTCGGTCGCGCCGTCGGTCGCGCCGCCGACGTCGGCCAGCGCCGATCCTTCGGACGAGCCCGAACCCCCGGTGGCGGCTGCCAAGCCTGCGACCGGAACGCCAAAGGCGCCGACGGGGACGAAACCGCCGACGGGGACGAAACCGCCGACGGGGACGAAACCGCCGACGGGCAAGAAGCCGCCGACCGGAGTCGACACCGGTTACTGAGACCCGCGATCCTTGACCCACGCTGCGGTTCGGCCGTACGGAGAGGCATGCGCTTACTACGACGCCTCGTCGTGCTCGCGACCGTTGGGGCCATGTTTGGCGGCATCGGGCTCGGCGGTCTGCCGGTCCCCGCGGCCGCGGCCCAGTCGGCCGCGGACAAAGCCACGGCGCGGAAGCTCGCGACCGAGGGCATCGAGCTGTTCAAGGTCGGCAAGTTCGCCGAGTCCCTCGATCGGCTGGATCGAGCGCAACAGCTCTACGACGCTCCCGTGCATCTGATCTACATGGCTCGCTGCCACGCGCAGCTTGGGCAGTTCGTCGAGTCGGCGGAGGCGTATCGCAGGCTGGTACGCACGCAGCTGCCCGACAACGCCCCCAGCGTCTTCAAGGACGCTGTCGCCGATGCACAGAAAGAGCTGCCAGAGGTCGAGCCGAAGATCGCGAACCTGCGCATCAGCGTGGAGCCCGGCGGCATCGCGGGGTTGGAGGTCAAAGTCGACGACGTCGCGGTGTCCAGCGCCGCGCTCGGCGCGGACCGACCGGTGAACCCCGGAACTCGCAAGCTCACCGCGTCCGCGCCGGGCTACAAGTCGGCCGAGCAGACCATCGAGCTGAAGCCCGGCGAGAAGAAGAAGGTCACGCTCGCGCTCGAGGCCGACGGTTCGGCGGTGGCTGGCGGCGCAGGAGGCGCTGGGGGCGCGGGAGGCTCAACCGGCGCTGGGGGCGAGGCAGCGGGCGCCGGCGGAGCGCCGCCGGCCGAGATCGAGGGCAACTTCGGCTTCATCGTCGGTCTGCGCGTGGGAGCGGCGATCCCGGCGGGCCAACTCGCCGAGGGCTACGCGATCAAGAATTATTTCGGCCCCGGGGGTGGGGTGGAGCTGCGCGGTGGGGTGCGCGTCTTCAAGCGCTACAGCGTGGTCCTGATGGCGGGAGCTGAGAGCTACCAGCCTGGCGCCGAGTTCGAGAAGGGGCCGTCGGGTACGGTCGTGCAGGTCACGCCGGCAGGCGCCAACGCCGGTGTGGGTTTCATGTACGCGCCGCCGCCGGGCACGCTCGGGATCATCGCCGAGGTCGATCTCTTGCCGCTGCACCAGTTCTCGGCCGAGCGCGAGGTGAACTACCAGGATTCGACCCCTGATTGCACACAGACCCTGAAGGCGCATGGCACCGCGGTGCGCCTGAGCGGCGGTCTCCAGGTGCCGCTCACGCCGTGGCTGCAGCTCTCGCCCTACGCCGGGGTCGCCTTTGCGCAGGTCACCGACTTCAGCGCGGATGGTACCTGCACGGGGGCGCTGGGTCCCACCGGCAGCGCCACGCCCTGGGACCCCGGCTCCGACGCCGAGGGCAAGCGCGCCGGCCACTTCGTCGTGAGCTTAGGCGTCGGCGGAGACATCCTGTTCGGGAGCGACAAGCCCTCGAAATGACGGAGTAAAACAAGCCGCTACAACGCAATGCAACAAATTACATTGTCGTGACGATCAGCGCCGGGTGCCGGTGTTACCTGAACACCGGTAACGCATGGAAACTGCCCTCGTCGTTCTCTACTTCGCCGTTCTCCTCCTCCTCTGTGGCTACGGCGTTCACCGCGCCCACCTGGTTCTGCTGGTCGGCCGCAACCGCCGGGCGCTGGCCCGGGCCGCTCAAACACCGGAGATCTCCGACGCAGATCTGCCGTCGGTCACCGTCCAACTCCCCCTCTACAACGAGGCCACGGTGGTGGCGCGGTTGCTCGAGGCCGCGGCGACCTTCGACTACCCGCACGATCGGCTGGAGATCCAGGTGCTCGATGACTCGACGGACGAGACGCGGAGCATCGCCGAGGCCAAGGTCGCGGAGATCCGCCGCCGTGGGATCGACATGGTCTACATCCGCCGGCCCGATCGCGTCGGCTACAAGGCGGGTGCCCTCGACTACGGCCTCGACCGAGCGAAGGGCGAGCTGATCGCGATCTTCGACGCCGACTTCATCCCGCAGCCGGACTTCCTCCGCGATGTCGCCGGGCACTTCCTGGACCCGACGGTCGGGATGGTCCAGACGCGCTGGGGGCACATGAACCGCGACCACAGCATGCTCACCAGCGTCCAGGCCCTGATGCTCGACGGCCACCACCTGGTGGAGAACCGCGCCCGATTCGGCGCCGGGTTGATGTTCAACTTCTCCGGCACGGGCGGGATCTGGCGCCGCGCCGCCATCCACGCGGCCGGCGGCTGGCAGCACGACACGCTCACCGAAGACCTGGACCTGTCCTACCGCGCCCAGCTCGCGGGCTGGCGCTTCGTCTACCGGCCGGACGTGATCACCCCAGCCGAGCTGCCCGAGGACATGTCGGCTTTCCGGGCCCAGCAGTTCCGCTGGGCGAAGGGCACGGTCCAGACCGCCCGCAAGCTGTTGGGCCGAGTGATGAGGTCGCAGCTGGGCTTCTCGCAGCGGCTCGAGGCGTTCTTCCACCTGACCCCGCACTTCGCCTATCCGCTGATGGTGCTGCTGTCGGTGCTGCTCCTGCCGGCGTTGATCCTCATGCCGGCGACGGACCCACGCATGATGCTGATCGTCGACCTCCCGCTCTGCTTCGGCGCTACCGGCTCGCTGGCGACCTTCTACATCGTCGCCGAGCGGTCCCAGGGTCGCTCGGTGTGGGACGCGGTGCGACGCCTGCCGCTGCTCATCGCGCTGGGAGCCGGCCTCGCGCCGCACCTCTCCCGGGCGGTCTACGAGGGACTACGAAGCATGTCGGGCGAGTTCGTCCGCACGCCCAAGAAGGGCATCATCGCAGGGCGCTACCGCCAGCATGCGGAGCTGCCCTGGCTCGAGATTGGGCTCGCCGTCCTGAGCGCTGCCAGCGTGGCGACGTCGATCGAGACCCGACACTGGTTCGCGGCGCCCTTCGCCTCGCTGTTCATGGTCGGCTATTCCTACGTGGCGTGGCTGGTGGTCGCCGAGCAGGTGGCAGGCCGCCGCGCCGCCACCATCGCGCGCGCGTCCGAGCCACCGGCAGAGGCCGTGGAGCAGCCCGTTCTGTCCCGCGCTGCGTGATCGAGAGCGCCCTCGGGCGCGATGCGGCTGGGGGCTTACCCTCGCGATTGTCATGGACTTTCCGTTCGGCCACTGTAGGATGACCCTACCCTGACGACCGTGCTTCGGCCTGGCCGGGGCGCTCTGTCCAGCCGGGCACGAACACGAAGGGGGAAGGCAATGACCAAGGCCGACATCGTCCAGACCGTGTACGCGCGCCTCGGGGGCTTCTCGAAGAAAGAGTCCGCCGATCTGGTGGACCTGGTGTTCGAGACCATGAAAGAGACGCTGGGGCGCGGCGAGAAGATCAAGATCTCGGGCTTCGGAAACTTCGTCCTGCGTGACAAGCGGCAGCGTCAGGGCAGAAACCCGCAGACCGGCGATCCCATCGTGATCACCGAGCGTCGCGTGCTGAACTTCAAAGCCAGCCAGCTGCTCAAGCAAGCGCTGAACGACGACCGCCCGGGAGACTCGCCTGCGGCCCAGCCTTCAGCCGAAGCCGAGAAGGGCTGAGCCTCCGGTGGCCGACCTTCCGGTGAAGCTCTACTACCGGATCGGCGAAGTCGCCGAGATCGTGGGGGTCGAGCCTCACGTACTCCGGTACTGGGAGACCGAGTTCCGGTCCATCCGGCCGAGCAAGAGCGCCAAGGGCCAGCGGGTCTACTCGCGTCGCGACGTCGAGAAGCTGCTGAAGGTCAAGGACCTGCTCTACTCTCACGGTTTCACCATCGCTGGCGCGCGGAAACGCCTCCGCTCCACCAACGACGAGCCCGCGCCGCCGCCGACCCCGGCGCCGGAGTTACCGAATGTGCGCCAGACGCTGATCGGCCTGCGCGGCGACGTCGTCGCCATGCTCGCCGAGCTGGGTGAAGACCGCGACGCGGGCGGGGACGGGCGTTTTCTGTCCGCCCGGCGCTTGACTCCTTCCGGCTGAACGACCACACCCGTCGGACACACATCCCCGAGGCCGGGGGTGACGAGGAGTGCCGACGGATGGCTGAAGGTCTGAACCGCGTGTTGTTGCTCGGGAATCTCGGGGCCGATCCGGAGCTTCGGGTCACCACTACAGGACAGTCCGTTCTGAAGATGAGGCTCGCGACCAGCGAAACCTATCTCGACAAGAACCGGGTGCGCCAAGAGAAGACCGAGTGGCACAACGTCGTGGTCTGGGGAAAGCGCGCGGAGGCCCTCGGGAAGTTCCTGACCAAGGGATCCCGCCTGTTCATCGAGGGCGGCTTGCGGACCTCGAGCTACGACGACCGCGAGGGCAACAAGCGTTACCGCACCGAAATCGTCGCGAGTAACATCATCCTGGCTGGCAGCGGGGGTGGCGGCGGCGGCGGTGGCGGCGGTGGCGGTCGCGGGGGCGGCGGCGGCGGAGGTGGCGGCGGCGCTCGGGACGACTATGGTCCCGCCGATGACCAAGCACCGGCGGCGCCGAGCGGCGGCTACGATGATGCGGACTACGGCGGTGGCGGTGGCGGCGGCGACGACGACATCCCGTTCTGACGGTCGCTGGCGCGGGCGGCTGGCGTGGCTGGTGTCGACCGCGGCGGTGTGCCTCGCGCTCCCGGCGTGCAACGACAAACCCCAGCCCTCGGCGGATGCAGCGGCCGTCAGCGTCGAGCTGTCGCCGGTGCCCAAGCCCGCAAATCTCGCGGCGACGCTCACGGTCGGCAAGCCCGGCGAGACCTGGGCAAAGCTGCGAGAGACGGGCGGCGGACCGGCGCGGCTGTTGCCGCAGAGCTTCGGCTTGCTGGTGTCCACGTTCCTCGGGCTGCCGGCGGCGGCGGCCGACGCCATCGACGCCGACGTGGCCCTGACGGGTGCGGCGCTCTCCGACGACAAGGGCAACTTGGAGATTGCCATCGCCATCCACGTGCGCAGCGGACGCGACTTGGTGACGCGCCTGAGCGCTGGCGGCGACGCGATCTACTCCGCGCGCGAGGACTCTGCGTCGGGAATCACCCTGCTCGAAGCGAAACCCGGCAAGGCTCCCACGGGTGTTGCTCTCGGCGTCCTGGGCAACTACCTGCTCGCGGGGCGCGAGGCGTCGGCGCTCACCCAGGCCGGGCCGTACGCAGCCCGAACCCTGCCCAAGCAGCCCGCGCCGCAGGTGCCCGTGCTGGTTTCGCTGGAAAAAAGGGCGCTCTCAGGACCCGTCGCGCAAGCGATCCGCGAGGCGTGGAAGGGCAAGCAAGCGGAGCTGTCCAAGCTCGACGACGTCAACCGCCAGAAGCACGGCGGCCGGGCACCCGACTTCGGTGATCCCCGAGCGGCGCTCGCAGGGTTGTCGGGCACCATCGACGGTTTCATCAACTTGCTTCAGAGCGCTGCTTCGGGGCGCATCGTCGTGGAGCCGCATGGAGATCGGCTGGAGGTCAACGTCGAGCTCGACGCGGAGGAGCAGGGCGCGGCGGCCGATCTCGTCGCGGCGCTCGCCGTCGGCGATGCCGAGCCGATCACCGCCCTGCCGGTGTCGACGCCCATCGTGGTGCTCAACCGCACCTCGGCTGCAACTCGACAGGCGTCTGCCAAGAGCATGAACGAAGGCGTCGCTGGTCTCTTCGGCGATCGCTTGACCGCGCCCGATCGCGAGAAGGTCAAGGCCGTACTCGAGAAGTTGTCCGAGGGCCGTGGCGACTGGGAGACCTACGGCGTGTACCTGGACAAGGGCAAGGGCGGGCTCGTCTATCGCGCGCTGGTCAGCGATCCGAAGAGCTTCGACGCGGGAGCGAAGGACTTGTTCAAGCTACTCACCGTTCGGGCGCTCGCCGAACCGCTGCGGCAGTTCGCCGGGGAGATGACCGTCAAGCAAAGCACCGCTCAAGTGCCGGGAGTCCCGGGTACCACGCAGCGCGCGCTCGTGCAGCTCAAGCCGACGGCGATGCGAGCCGCCAGCGACAAGACCGGAAAGGTCAGCACGGAGACGCAAAACGTCGAGCTGTTGTGGGCGCACGCCAACGGTCGTGTGCTCGGAGCCGCTTCGTTCGACGCGGTGCCAGTCCTTGGCGCTCTCTTTGGGGCGGAAGCGGAGCCCAAGGCGACTCACAAGAGCGACGCGAAGGTCAGTCAGGCGCTCGGGCGCGTCAAAGACGCGGCCTTCGTCGTCTTGGTGCAGCCGCTCAGGCTCGGCGGCGGAACGGTGCTGGCGCCGAGTTCGCCGCTGGTGGTGAGTTTTGGCAAGCGGGGGACAACGGGATTTTTGCGCGCAGAAGCGGATCAAGCTGGCCTCGAGATGGTGCTCAAGAGCGTCGCGCTCGGTCAGTGAACTTGCGCTAGACTTGCGCCATGGTGCGTCGTGACACGCTGACCCTCGAGAGCGTCCTGACGACCACCGTCGTGCTCTGCATGGGGATCGCAGTCGCCCCGAGCGGCTGCGGACGTAGCCCCCTCGACATCGACGAGACCGCGCCGCTTCAAGATGGTGCGGCAGGGACTGGGGGTACGGGCGGCGGCTTCGGCGGCGGCGGCTTTGGCGGCGGCGGCTTTGGCGGCGGCGGCTTTGGCGGCGGCGGCATCGGCGGCGTCTCCGGCGATGGCGGTGTCTCCGGCGATGGCGGTGTCTCCGGCGATGGCGGTGTCTCCGGCGATGGCGGCGGCGGGACCGGTGGCTTCGGCGGTACGCCGGGCTGCGGGCCCTGCGACGGGTGCTGTGATGCGGCCGGGCTGTGCCGCAAGGGTGACGAGACCAACGCCTGCGGCAAGACTGGCGTTGCGTGCTTCGACTGCGGGCAGGTCGGTTTCGGTTGCGTCGGTGGCAGTTGCCAGGGCACTCCGCCGAAGTGCGGCCCGAGCAACTGCAGCGGGTGCTGTGACGCCAAGGGCGCCTGTCGAAACGGCGTCGAGTCCGACGCCTGCGGCCAGGCTGGCGGCGCGTGCGACAACTGTCTCGCAAAGGCGCAGGGATGCAGCGGCGGCAAGTGCCAGGGGCCACCACCCAAGTGCGGCCCCGGCACCTGCGGAGGGTGTTGCGATCCGGCGGGTACTTGTTTGCTCGGGACCCAAAACGGGACCTGCGGCGCTGCTGGCAAGGCCTGCGAAGCCTGCGTCGCCCCCAAGAAGTGTTCGGTTCCCGGTGGCTATTGCGCTTACGTCCCGACCTGCGGTGCGCTCACCTGCCCGAGCGGGTGTTGTGATGCGCAGGGTCAGTGCAAGGACGGCAACGCGAACATCGAGTGCGGAGTGAGCGGGACCAAGTGTTGGGACTGCGCGGCTGCGGGTCTCAAATGCGCACCGCAAGGCTTTTGCTACGACGGGCCGCACTGCGGCTCGGACAACTGCGCGGGCTGCTGCGACGCGACCGGCCAATGTCGCAACGGAGCTACCAACCAATTCTGCGGGCAGTACGGCGGGCTTTGTGACAACTGCGGCTCCAAGGGTCAGCAGTGCAGCGGGCAGGTCTGTGGCACCGGCAGCGTGTGCCCGGCTGCCTACGCGGGGTGCGCGCCGAACTCGGTGACGCCGCCGCCGGCGTCCTACAAGGCCTGCAGCGCTCCGGAGCTCGCTACCGTTGCCGCGGCCTGCAAGGGACCGGGCGAGAACCCAAACTGCGGGCCCGCGTTCCAGAAGCTCCTCGGCAGCGACCCGGGCTGCTACGACTGCCTGATCCAATTCGCGACGGACGCGGCTTACGTGCGCTGCCTGGCGCCCTACCTGACGCCTTCTTGCAATCACTCGCTCACCTGCGCGGTGGACTGCTCCGGCACCTCGTGCAACCAGTGCCCCTCCACCAAAGACGAGCAGTGTCGGGAGGGGCTCTTCGCGCAGGGTGGTGCGTGTCGCGACTACGTCAACGGTTACTACTGCGCGCAGGCGGCGCTCTCCGGCCCCGCAGGCTTTTGCGAGTGGAGCGGCGACCTGGGCCAGTGGCTCGGCAAGGTCGGCGGCCACTACTGTGGCGGGGGCTAGCCCTTGGCGCGACGCGGCTACGACGAGGTCACGCTCGTCACCGGGTTTCCCAACTTCCGAGCGCGGAAGATGGTGGAGTACATCGCCTCGGTCGAGAGCCGGACGCTTTTGTACCTGGTGGTGCGCCAGCAGCTGGAAAAGGAGGCCAACGCTGCGTTGGCGCGACTTCCTCAGGCGCTGCGCGAGCGGATCGTGCTCATCGAAGGCGACGCCGCCGCCATGGATCTCGGGCTGAGCGGCGCCGAATATCGGACCCTGGGCTCGGAGGTCGATCGCGTGCATCACCTGGCGCAGGTCACCTTCGAGGGCGTCCGACGCGAGATCACCGAGGCGACGAACATCGGGGCGATGCGCGAGGTCATCGAGCTCGGACGCTGCTGCAAGAACATGCGGTCCATCGTCGTTCACTCGACGGCGCTGGTCAGCGGCAACCGCGAGGGGCTGGTGCTCGAGGACGATCTCGCCGCGGGGCAGACCTTCCGCTCCCACGTCGAAGAGACGCTGGCGCGGGCGGAACGTCTGGCGCGGGGAGCGTTGCCCGGGTTGCCCCTGATCGTCATCCGTCCGACGTGGGTGGTCGGGGACTCCGCGACCGGCGAGATCGAGCGCTTCGACGGGCCTTATCTCTTGGTCTTGCTCTTGGTCACGTCACCGCAAGACCTCCCGGTGCCGTTGCCTGCGCGGGGTGACGCGCTCCTGCACCTGGTTCCCATCGACTACGTCGTTCGCGCCGCGCACTTCATCGGTCGGCACCCCAAGGCCATCGGTCGCACCTTTCATTTGGCAGATCCGCGGCCGCTCACCGTGCGGAGGGTGTTCGAGTTGGTCGCGGCCAGCGGTGGCAAGCGCCTTCCGGGCGGCTTCATCCCCACTCGAGTCACCAAGGCGCTGCTCTCGGCGCCGGGGCTCGGCCTGTTGGCGAAGAGCCCGCGAGCCTTCGTCGAGATGTTGGCGACGCCGGTGCGCTACGACACCCGCAACAGCGACGAGATCTTGAGAGAATCGTCGATTCGCTGCCCCCCCTTCGAGAGCTACGTGGACACGCTGGTCGCTCACGTCCGCGATCGAGTGCAAGAACGCCGGATCCAGAACAAGCCGGAGCGAGCCGGCGAAGTGGAAGACGCGCTGTTTTGACGACGGCTGGAAATTCGCTGGGCGTTTCCCTGGGGACCTCCTTGGTCGCTGCCGCCATCGCGCTGACCTGCGCGGCGGGAACCGTGGCCCCGCCGGCGCCTGAAGCGCCCCCTCGCCCGGCCTCACCCGTCGCGGCGAGCGCGACCCCACCGGAGGCCAGCAGCCCGGAGTTGTCGGCGTCAGCGGCGGTGCTGCCCGTCGACGCGGAGGCACCGCGGCCCGGCGGCCTGCCGCTTCCTCGACTTCAGGCCGCGCTGCGGGCGCTGGGCAAGAACAAGGAACAGGGGCCTCACGTACGCATCGTCTGGCTCGGCGACTCCCACACCGCCGCGGACTACTTCACCCACGCGGTTCGGCGTCCGCTCCAAGAACGATTCGGCAACGGCGGTCCGGGCTTCGTTCAGCTCGGGGTCGAGCCCTATCGGCACGCGCTGCTCAAGGTCGTGCGCGAGGGAAACTGGCGCCGCGAGCCATCGTCACCCGCGGGCAGCATGAAGCAGTTGGATGGCGTTTTTGGGCTCTCGGGATTGCGCGCCGTGCCGGTGAGCGCCGACGCCCGCGCCAGTGTAGAGCTTTCGAAATCAGCCTCGACGGGCAAGACGCGGTACTCGCTCTGGTATCGCGCGAAGGGACCCGATCGGCTGCGGCTCTCCATTCGCGGCACCCCGCAGGTCGAGCATGCAACGGCGAAGTCGGGACGGGCCGTCGGTGCGCTACGAGTTCACGACATCGAGAGCAGCGCGACCGCTGCCTTGGACATCGGCGTGAGCGGCGGCGCCCCCGAGGTGTTCGGTGTGGTCGTGGAGACCGTGGCGCCAGGGGTGGTGCTCGACACCTTGGGCATCAACGGCGCGCGTGCGTCCACGCCGCTGGCTTGGAATGAGAGCGAGTGGGCTGCCGCGCTGAGCGATCGGCGGCCGGCTCTGGTCGTCATCGCGTACGGGACCAACGAAGCAGCGTCGACGCTCTCGGCGACGCGTTACGAGAAGACCTTGGAAGATCTGGTGCTCAGGATTCGGGCGGCGACGTCCCAGGCCGACTGCCTGATCTTGGGGCCTCCGGACATGGCCACGCTCGACGGAAAGAGCGCGCCGCGGGTCGTCGAGTTCGATCAGATCGCGGCGCGCACGGCGACGCGGCTCGGATGCGCCCACTTCAGCGCCTGGGCCGCCATGGGTGGGGAAGGCGGCTTCGCGCGCTGGATGAAGGAAAAACCGCCCCTGGCGGCGGCGGATCGAGTGCACCTGGCTCCGGGAGGCTACGAGCGGCTCGGAAGGGCCCTGGCGGACGCCCTGCTCGAGCTGATTCCGGAAGCGGAGTAGCTCAGGGCGCCGCCGCTCTGAAGCTCGTGAAGCCTTGCATGAGCGCCCGGAAGAGCCAGTTCCCGATCACCTCCGACCCGACGCCGGTCGGGTGAGTCAAATCGGCCTGCCCGAGCCCGCGCTCGACCCACGCGGCCATGCTGCCCGCGCCGCCCATCGCCTTGAAGGTATCGAAGAAGGCGCAGCCCGCCGCGGCCGCGGCCTTGCGCTGCTCGGCGACGATGGCCGGAATCACTGGCATGGTCGCTAGCGCGGTGCCCTTCTTCTCGGCGCGATCCATGGCGCCGACCACCAGGCAGCCCATCTCGGGGCGCGCGCGCCTGCCCTGGTCGAGCACGTCCTTCATGGTGCGGAAGTACTCATCCATCGGATACGCGAAGCCGTCGCCGCTCTCGTTGGCGCCGAACTGGTAGATCAAGAGATCGGGCTTTCGCCAGCGCAAGGTCTCGGCCCAGTGCGCGTCGTCCTGCTTGTCGAGGAAGCGCACTCGCGCGCCCTGGATCCCGATCGCGTCGAGCACGACGCCCGGGGCATCTCGTTCCATCACCACGCCAAACGCGCGTGTCGTTCCCGAGGTCGTCAGCACCTCGAGCTCGTGTTCGCCGTCGGGCACCTCCAGCGCTTCGAAGGAGACCGTGGTGGCCGGTGCGCTGGTGTCGATCTCTCTCACGTCCGCGCCGTCGATGCGGAGCTTTGCTCTGCCGCCACCGGGCTCCTTGACGTAGGCGAGCACGAAGCGCGAGACGCCGCGCCCGAAGCTGCCGCTCTTGGCGGTGCCAAAGCGTGCCCGTGAGCCTGGCGGGGCGCGGAAGGACACGCCGCCCAGGCCATACAGGCCGTCGGGGGAGAGCGGGCCGACGATGCGGCTGACCAGCCATCCGCTGGAAGAGAAGCGACTGACATCGTTGTGGAAGTACGCGGGCCAGGCGTTGGCCATGAGCATGAAGCCGTGACCAGAGTCTCCGAACTGACGCTGGAGCTTCCGCCGCAAGGTGCCGGAGACGTAGTCGCTGGTCACCAGCGAATCGCCGAAGTGCACCACGCGCGTGATCGCATTGGGCTCCTTGGCTGCGGTGCGAGCCAGCGCCCGATAGAAAGGCTCGAGCCCGCGGTGGTTCGGGTCGTCGATGGGCACCGGCGGCTTCTCGGCGTCGATCGCGATCTGATCTCCCTCGATCTTCTTCGCGATCGGGCCGTGGGCGGCGCGCGGCAGCTCGACGTGCTCGGGTTGGGCCAGCTCTGGTCGCGACCGGGTCTCCGTTTCGAGCTCGGCTTGTCCGAGCTCGAGCACGGGGGCGGCCACGCCCAGGGGCACTTCGGCCGCCGCGCCGTTCGTTGGCCGCGTCGAGAGCCTGACCTCGGCCAGGCTGGGCACGAACTCGGCCAGCAGGGAGAGCACACCGAGGCACACTACGGCGAGCACCGGACGCGATCCGAGCGCGGTGCCCGGGCTCTTGGTGACCGGCCCCCGAACCCTGACTTCTGCCACTCAGTTCACGCAGCTCATGTCGCCGAGCTGCCGGCACAAGGCCTTGAGCATGCGCAAGTCGCTGTCGCTGGCCTTGCCCGACGCGGCCTTCGCCTTCAGCGCGTTCTTGGCCGAAGTTTGCTTTTGCCGGTCACCGCTCATGCCCATGTCCTTCACGTCGGGACCGGTCTCGGCCGCGCTCGGCTTGGGCTTGGGGAGCGGAACCTCGGGCTTCCGGGGTGTCTTGCCCACGGGCTTCTCCCCGAAGGGGTCGTTGCGGACGATCCCGCCGGACAGCGCCGGAGCCGCGGTCGTCGTTGGGCCGAGCGTGGCTTCGGGCTTGGTGGTGCTCGGCAGCTCGTTGGGATCCACTCCCTGGTCGAGCGCGGCGATTTCGTTGCTGGCTCGTTTGCGGCTCACCGAGTCGACGGTGGTCGCCTTCGCGACGCGGTCGAGCAAAGCGCGCTTCTTCTGCGGATCCGTCTCGCGGCTCGCGAGGTCGAGCAGCATGTTCGCCCAGCGTGCCTCGATGTCCTTGAATTCGGTGGACTGGCGCGCGTTGCTGTTCTCGGGGACCTCGGAGGTCACCTTGGTGTGCGCGCCTTCGACGTCGCCGTTTTGCATGAGTTGGACGGCATCGGTCAGCGCCCGAGTCGTGGGGTCGCTGCCCTGGGCAGCGCCGTCGCCGGCGGCGTTCGGACGGTTCCCGAACGCCACCATGCCGATCATCACGAGCACTCCCAGAAACGCTACGCCGGCCACGGCCTTCAGGATCGGCGGGATGCCAGGCGCGGCGGAGGTCCTCCGCTCCATGCCGACGCCGGGCGCCGGCGTGTGACGCTCGGACATCGCCGGACCGACAGCGCCCAGCTGCGCCGTCGCATCGGCCCCCGGGTGGTAGATCTGGCCGGCGGGGATGAACTTGAAGACGACGTCGCCGAGCTCGACGGTGTCGCGGGCGTCCAGCAAGCTTCGATGCAGATCCACCCCGTTGACGCGCAGCCCGTTGGCGCTCTCCCGGTCGACGATCTCGTAGCGACCGTCACCCACGACGTGGATCTCGGCGTGCACGCGGCTCACTGAGGCGTGGTTGACCGAGACGTCGCACTCTTCTCCGCGGCCGATCACGACGCGCTGGCCGCTCAGGGCGTACTCCGCGCCCGGCGAGGGACCTGCGAGCATGAACAGGCGATCCTGTTCACTGAGCAGCGACGCGGTGCGGTTGGCGCCCGGGACGGTCGACTTGCTGTACACCGCGTTGGCGACCTGCTCGTCGGTGATCTCGAGGCGGTAGTCACCGACTTGAAGCAGGTCGCCGTGCTCGAGGGTCTGGGGCTCGCTGACGCGTACCCCATTGACGAAGCAACCGTTGTAGCTCGCCAGGTCGTCGAGAATCCAACCGGTCCCGTTGCGCGTGAGCTTCGAGTGCCGACGCGAGATGTTGCGTTCGGTCAGCCGGACGGTGTTCTCCTCGCCGCGTCCGATCGAGTACTCGTCGCGGACGAGGCTGACGACCGTCTTGTTGGCTTGGTCGTCCTCGATCGAGAGCTTCCACATCGCTGACTGCCTGGATCCTGCCGCGAAAGAAGCGTTCCGCCAACGGGGGGGAACGCATTTGGAAATTTCGCACGTCTTTCCGAATGTTTCCAGCTATTTGCCCGCTTGGTCCGACATCCCTCGCGTTCTGGCTCCTCAGACGCCGCCGGCGGGCAGGTCTAGAAGCGCGTTCTGCACGGCCGGGCGGGCCTGCCGGATCGCGGTGTGCTCCCGGGTCGGGTGCACCCGGTTGGTCAGGATGACGGTGACAATTTCGCTGTCCGGGTCGCACCACAGGCTCGTGCCGGTGAACCCGAGGTGCCCGAATGCGCGCGGCCCCATCCGGCCCGCGGACGACTCCGGTCCCGAGACTCCGTCGAACCCCGCGCGCAGCGTCGACCCCGGTCGCTCGCGAACGAGGGCTCGACAGAGCTCGGCAGCGAGGAAGCCCTCCGCGCGACCGGCGAGGATGTCCAACACCGCGCAACCGAAGCGCGCGACCGCCTCGGCAGTACCGAAGAGCCCAGCGTGGCCGGCGACTCCGTGTCCCGCGAGCGCCCAAGCGTTCTCGTCGTGGACCATTCCCGAGACCACGCCCCCGCGCCACGGGACGACCTCCGTCGGGGCGACCACGCGAGCGAAGTCCTCGCCGTCGGCCAGCGCCTGACGTGCCGATCGAAGGCCGAGTCCGAGCTGCGCAACGACCTCCGCCCGCACGACTTCGTCGAGAGGCTTTCCGATGCTGCGCTCCACGGCTGCGCCCAGGAGGAGATAGCCGAGATCGCTGTAGACGGGAGCGAAGCCTTCCGGTGGCGGTCGCCCGCATGCATCGGCGCGGCGGGCTTGGCACGCCTGCCTCAAGCAACGTCGCCGCTCGAATGGCAGGCCCGCCTGGAGCGGCGCGAAGAACCTCAGATGGGACTCGAGCCCAGCACGGTGCGCCAGTAGGAGATCCAGCGGGACATCTGCCGAGGGCGTGCCTACCGCTTCTGGCAGGTGCTGGCCCAGCGGATCGGAGCGTCGAATCGCCCCGCGCGCGTCGAGCCGCGCCAAGGTCAGCGCAAGCACCGGCTTGGTCACCGACGCGAGATCGAAGGGTGTCAGCGGTGTCGTCGCCGCCACGCACCGGCGGTCGAGGTGACCGGCAGCGCCCAACCTGAAGCTCCACGAGCCCCCGACCCGCCGAGCGACGGCCAGGCTCGCCCCGGGCGCGACTCCGGGCCCGACCACCAGCGCCTGAGCGATTCGAGAGAGCGCAGCTTCTTGGGTCATGGCCGGTCTTTTTGACGCTTCGAGGTGGACGCCGCTATGCTGCGGTCGCCGGCTGAGACCACCGGCACAAAACAATATGGCCGAGTTTGCGTGGGAAGCGCGCGCCCGAACGGGAGAAGTCCGCAAGGGCGTGATGGAGGCGGACAGCGAGGACGCCGTCAACCAGCGCCTTCGACAGCAACAGCTCAGCCCCGTCAAGGTCAAGAAAAAGGGCAAGGAGCTGAGCTTCTCGCTCGGGTCCGGTGTCAACACCAAGGACTTGGTGACCTTCACCCGCCTCTTCGCCACCATGATCGACGCAGGTCTGCCCCTGGTGCAGTGCCTCGAGATCCTCTCCGGCCAACAGTCCAACAAGGTCTTTGCGGGAGTGCTGCGCGACGTGAAGAGCTCCGTGGAGCAGGGCGCCTCGTTCAGCGACGCCCTGCGCAAGCACCCGAAGATCTTCGACGAACTCTTCGTGAACTTGGTGCATGCCGGCGAAGTCGGCGGCATCCTGGACACGATCATGCAGCGGCTCTCGGTGTACCTCGAGAAGCGGCAGAAGCTCGTCCGCCAGGTGCGTGGTGCGCTGGTTTATCCGATCATCGTCATCTTCATCGCCGGCGGCGTGATGACCGTGTTGCTCACCTTCGTGATCCCGGCGTTCGAGCGCATGTTTGCTGACTTCGGAGGCGGCAAAGAGTCGCTGCCCAAGCTGACCCAAATCATCGTCGCGCTCTCCCACGGCTTCGTCACCTACTTGCCCTTCATCGTCGTGGGCGGGCTGCTGGCCGGCGGCGGCTTCACCTACTTCTATCGAACACCCGGGGGCAAGCGGGTCGTACACGGCGCACAGTTGAAAATGCCCATCATTGGGCCGGTGTTGCGCAAGATCGCAGTGGCCCGCTTCACCCGCACGCTCGGCACCCTGCTCCAGTCCGGCGTACCGATCCTCGACGCGCTGGACATCTGCGCAAGGACCAGCGGCAACGTGGTCCTCGAGGACGGAATCCAGCACGTGCGGACCAAAATCAGCGAAGGCAAGAACATGGCCGAGCCGCTGACCGAGGCCGGCGTATTCCCGGACATGGTGGTTCAGATGATCGCCGTCGGTGAGCAGACCGGCGCGCTCGATCAGATGCTCAACAAGATCGCCGATTTCTACGAAGAAGAGACCGACATCGCCGTCGCGGCCATGACCAGCGCCATCGAGCCCATCCTGATGGTCGGCGTCGGCGGCATGGTCGGAGTGGTGCTGATCGCGATGTACCTGCCCATCTTCTCGATGGCCGGCAACATCAAGGCAGACTGACGGTCGGCGGTGGTGGCCGTCAGCCTGGGCATCCCGGAGAACCTGGCCGGCGCGCCGTTGGCCCGGCGCCTGGCGTGGGTCACTGCGGCGCGGCTGTTCTTCTTGGTTGCCGCCCTGGGAGTGATCGGCGCGTTCTATTTGCAGAGCGCAGGCTCCGACACCGTGAGCGTGCAGATCGGCTGGGCGACGCTGGCGTTCGCTTTTGCGAGTGCCGGCGTGTACGCGGCGGTGCTGCGCAGCGGACGGGGCCTGGACCGCCTGGCGCTCGCCCAGCTGTTGGTCGATCAAGCGACCTGGACCGTGCTCGTCTATCTCACGGGGGGAGCGACCAGCGGTGCGACGTCGTTCTACGGGCTGACGTGCGTCACCGGCGCGGCCCTGGCTGGGCTGCGCGGCGCGGCCATCGCGGCCATTTCCGGGGGCGCACTCTACGTCGGCCTGGTCACCCTGCTGGCTCGCCGCTGGCTTCCGCCGCCGGCAGATCAACCCTCCGCTCTGTATTCTCTGCCTCGGGGCGAGGTCGCTTACTACGTGCTCGTCACGCTCCTGATGTTGGTCGTGGTGACACTTCTCTCGGGGTACCTGGCGGAGCGGCTGCGCCTCGAAGCTGGGCGCGTGGTGGTCGCTGAAGAGCGAGCTGACCGGGCGGAGCGCATGGCCGCGCTGGGTCGGCTCGCCACCGGGCTCGCACACGAGATTAGGAATCCGCTCGGATCGATCGCTGGCTCCGTCCAACTCTTGCGCGACAACCCCGCGCTCTCGGAGGACGACCGACTGCTGTGCGACATCGCGCAGCGCGAGGCGGAACGCCTGAACGATCTCGTCACCGACATGATGGACCTCACCCGGCGTCGCAAGCCCGAGTTCGCCGAGGTCGACGTCGCGGCAGTCGCGCAGGAGGTCGTGGCGCTGGCGTCGCAATCCGGCCGCGGCAGCTCCGACATCGCGATCGAGTATCGGGGCGTCGATGCCGCCCGGGTGGTGGCCGACGCCGCGCAACTCCGACAGTTGGTCTGGAACCTGGTGCGAAACGCCGTTCAAGCCTCGAGTCCGGGTGACGCCGTCGAAGTGTCGATCGTCGCCGACGCCGACGGTTTCGTGCTGGCCGTCTCGGATCGGGGGCAAGGGATCGACGACGAGGCGCGGGAACGGCTCTTCGACGCGTTCTTCACCACCCGCAGCCACGGCACCGGCGTGGGTCTCGCGGTCGTCAAAGCCATCGCCGACGAGCACGGTTTTTCCGTTGAGGTCGATAGCCAGGAAGGCCGCGGAGCGACCTTCCGAGTCCATCTGCCTTCCGGCTTGGCGGCCGAGGCGCCGGGCGGCGGGAACCCCCCCGACGCGTGAACGTCGGTGGGTGTGCCCCTGGCTCACGGATCAGGGTCTCCGGCCTCGGAGCCTGGGCGCCGGGTCCTGGAGCCGGCGCCGGATCCGACGAAACCGCGGAATTTATGCGTGATGCTCCTCGAGAGTGAAGCTTTGGCACCCGAGTTGCGTAAAACGATGTGGAGACCCAAATAAAGGAACACCGAGTCATGTCACGTCGTCGCTGGATCCCGTTTCTCATGGTGCTGTCGTTGCTACTTGCCTTCGCCGGACCCGCATTTGCGTCCGAAGGAGCGGACGGGAGGCTCAAGGCCAAGCAGACCGAGCTCACGGCGCAGCTCAAGAAGGGCAAGGCGTCCGACGCGAAGAAGATGGACCAAATCTTCGACGATCTGCTCGACTACAACGCGCTCGCGAAGGACTCGCTGGGAAAGCACTGGGACGATCTCAGCGAAGCCGAGCGCAAAGAGTTCCAGGACATGCTCAAGCGGCTGGTGAAGAACGCCTACCGGAAGAACCTGAAGAAGACGCTCGACTACGACGTGACCTACGACGGCACCACCGAAGCCAAGAAGGGCGTGTTGGTCAGGACCGTGGCCAGAAGCAAGACCAACGCGCGCGAGGAGCCGGTCCACGTCGACTACGCCATGCACAAGCTCGACGGCCGCTGGGTCGTGGGCAACATCCTGACCGAGGGGTCGAGCATGGTCGGCAACTACCGCAGCCAGTTCGGTCGCGTGATCAAGAAGAACGGCTTCGCCGAGCTGATGCGCCGCATGAAGAAGAAGGCGGACAAAGACGGCGCCTGAGCCCTCTGCGGTCGGAAATCCAGACGCGGGCCCGAATCGGCCCGCGTTTTGTCTTCACTCAGCCCGCTTCGATAAGCGGGCCGGAGCCGTGTCGGCCGCCGAATACCCCCGCTCCGCGCGACCTGGTACGCTTGGGCTGACGTGGCCTCTCAGTCCGAGCGCTCACCCGGAGCTCCGAGCGGGCCGATGCTCGAGGAGCTCGGCGACAGTAGGGTGCCGCTCCGCCTGACGGCGACCCGCGGCGCGCTCGGTATCGAGCTCTACGAACCCATCGAGGTGGGACCGCTGGAACTCGTCGAGCTCGAGGCGACCTTTCCCGGCCTCCGATTTCCGGTGGATTTGTCAGGCGGTGTGCCGCTGTTCCGACACCGCCGGGGCGATCTGGAGCGACTCGAGCTCGCCGCGAGCTTTTCCGGCCTGTCGTCGTGGTTGACGCCGCGGCTTCGCGACGTCGTGGGCGCGCTCGAGCGCGCTCCCGTGGTCTGGGCGGTGCCGCAGGGAGTCGCGATCGGGCTCCTGGGGGCGCGGGGCGCCCTGGCCTTCGATCTCTTGTGGGCCCCGCTTCATGGTGACGGTCGTTTTGTCTTGAGCCACGTCCGCGGCGGCGCCCTCGACGCGCCGGCGCTTGGACACGCGATTCACGCCGTCGATACCCTCTTCGCGGGCGTCGGCCAGCGGAGGGGACGCGTCCTCACGCTCGAGGCGGCGGCCCAGCGCCTCACTCGAGCCGTACTGCCGGCGGTGGGCGCCCGCGCGCCCGCGACGGGGCGCGTGCGCTTCGGAGAGCTCGAGACGCGCGGCGACGAGATCCGGGTGGCGCTCGACTCGACCTTCGAACCGCCCATGCTGCACGCGACGGCGGCGCGCGCGCTAGAGTTGGCCGCGCTCACCGCCGAGGCGGACGAGGCGCTCGCGGCTGGAGACCTCGAGCGTGCGCGCGCAGGCTACCTGGCTGCGCTCGAACATGCGCCGAGGCACCAGGATCTCACCCAGCTGATCGGGGAGATCGACTTGTTCGCCGGCGGCCGCGCGGAAGCCGCGCTGGGCCTCATCGTCGAAACCCTTCCGGCGTCGCGTTCCGGCTGGATTGGGGCCGAACTCTTGGCCCGCACGGGCGATCTCCAAGGGGCGGCCGAGGCCATCGCCCACCTGGTGCAAGGTGAGCCGTTTGCGCCGCTTTGCGCGCTGTATTGGCAGCGCCTCAGTGAGCTCGCCACGAACGCCGGCGAGCGGATGACGGCGCTCGACCGAGGGGTGGCCGCGGCGCCGGGCCTCGCTCGCGTTCGCTGGGCGCGACTCGCCGCACGCATCGAGGTCGGCGACGTCAGCGGCGCCCGCGCTGACACCGAGCACCTGGAGGCGGCGGCCTTGGGCGCCGCGGCACGCCACGTGGCGTGCTCGCGCGCCGCGCGCATGTTGCTCGAGCGCGGATTCGTGAGCGAGGCGGGACGGTCATTCGAACGGGCGTTGCGCTACGTGCCCGACGATCCGGTGGCGACGGCAGGGCTGGCTCGCTCCTTGATGGAAGCCGGCAAGAGCCAACGGGCGTTTTCGCTGCTTGCCAGAGCCGTCGCGCTCTCGGAGCGCAGCGGGACAGCGGACTCCGACGCGCTCGTGGACATGGCGCGGCTCTTGGCCACTGACCTGGAAGACCTGCCACAGGCCATCGCCCGGGTGCGTCAGGTGCCGAGTGGATCGCCGCGGGCCATCGAGGCGGCGGCGCTCGAAGCCGGGTGGCGGGCGCTGCTCGGCGACGCCGCTGGTGCTTCGCTGGCGTGGGCGCGTCTGCGCGATCGGATCGAGCTCGCCGAGGAGGCTCCGGAAGGCGCGGTCGAGTGGCTGGTGCAGGCCGCGCGCTTCGAGCGCGAAGTGCAAGGCGACGCGCTGGCAGCCGAGCGACACCTGGCGGTGGCGATCCGCATTTCGCCTCGGGACAAGCAGTTGGCGTCACGCTATCGCGAGGTGGCCGCAGTCGTGGCAGCGCGAGTGCGGCGCGATCGCGATCGCTTCTCCCCGGAGCGTGAGGCTCCGGCCGCCCGGGACACCATTCCGCCGCCGGCGGCCGAGCATCTGAGCGAGCAGCCGGCCTCCGACACCTTCGCGCCGCAGGGCTCCGACGACGAGGCCGAGGGCGCGAGCGACTCCCGCGACGTCGAGCTGTGCTCGCGCCTCGAGGCGGCGGTGCTCGCCAACCCGGGCGACGAGGTCCTGGCCCTCGAGCTGGCCGATGTGCTCTTTCGCTTGCAGCGGGACGAAGCGCTATTTGCCTTGCTGTCGGCGCGGCTCGAAGAGGTGACCGAGCGGCGACGCGACGATGTGCGCGCGCGCCTTGCCCAGGTGCTCACTCGCCTGGTTGCTCGTGCGACCCGTGCCGGCCGCCTGAGCGAGGCCACGCTCTACCACGCACGTCTGGCGGAGTTCTCGGAGAGCTAACGGCGCGCGGAGCTCAGGCCGTCATCAGTCCGACCGCGCCAGCCGCGCTCGGACCGAGCTTGTCGTGCCAGGTCCGCGCAGCGGTCTCGAGCATCGCGTCCGGCAGCACGCAGGACAGGCGGAGCGGGTGGCTGAACAGGAATCGCGGCTCGCTTCCGAGGCAACCCAGTGCCGTGGCGATGACGTCGGCTCGCGTTCCGACCTCGACACCGACCAAGCTCAGAAGACCTTGCCCTTCCTCCACCCGCAGGCCGTCGAGCTTGGCGCCCTCGAGTGCGGCTCGGGCCTCACCCCAGTTGGGCACGTTCATCAGCGGAATCCACGCGCTGAGGTCTCGCTCGCCCAGCGTGAGATCCCCGAGCGGTAGCGAGAAGCTCTCGGCGATAGCGAGGAGCCGGGCGGCGGCGCCGCGATCCGCCGATAGGACCGCCAGGCTCTTCTGCAAGACCACCGCCCGGCGCGCGGCGTCGGCGCTGGCAACGTCGGAGACCACGGTCTCTCGCACTCCGGTCCGGCCTGGCACGTCGCCGGTCTTGCGCGCAAAGATGGCGACTTTGTTGCGACGCGCCCAGTCGACGGCCTGGGCGTTCAGTACCTTCGCGCCGCTCTCGGCCATCTCCTGCATCGTCTCGTAGTCGAGCTCGGGCAGATGCTGGGCGTCGGGGATGACCCGCGGGTCGGCGGAGTACACACCGTCCACGTCGCTGTAGATCTCGCAGCGTTCGGCGCCGAGAGCCGCGGCCAGCGCGACGGCGGTCGTGTCCGAGCCGCCGCGACCCAAAGTGGTGATCTCGCGCTTGTAGCTCATGCCCTGGTAGCCGGCGACGATCACGATTCGTCCGCGCGCGAGTTCGTCCTCGATACGATGCGGTCGAACCTCGATGATGCGCGCGTCGAAGTGGCGGTCGTTGGTGATGATGCCGGATTGGGAGCCGGTGAAGCTCACCGCGTCGTAACCTCGAGCGTGGATGGCGATGGACAATATGGACATGCTCACGCGTTCGCCGGTAGACAGCAGCATGTCGAGCTCCCGCTTCGCGGGCTCGGGTGCCGCGCTGCCGTTGGCGATGGTCGCGTCCGGGGGCAGCGCTGCCTCGCGGGCCAGTCCCAAGAGGTTGTCGGTGGTCTTGCCCATCGCACTGACGACGACGACGACGTCGTCGCCAGCTGCGCGAGCCCGCACGACCTGATCGGCGACCTTGCGCAGCTTGCTGATGTCGGCGACCGAGGAGCCGCCGTATTTCTGGACGACGATGGGCATGCCCGAGGCGCTATCACGCCGCTAGATTTCGGCCAAGTCTGCTCCTCTATGGGCCGCGCGTCAGGCCGTCCACTCGGGCGGGACGAGCCGCCAGAGCCCGCTGCCCCCAGCCGCCCAAAGCACCCGAGCCTCGGCGTCCCAGGCAAGCGCTCGGGCGCGGCCCTCGAGGTCTTCGCTCACTGCGACGTCGTCCCCTGGTGACAGCTCTGCGATGACCTCTGCGGTCTGGGTCGAGACGTCGACCTCGATCACCAAGCTCCTCTCCTGGGACTCCACGTACAGCGCGAGCCAGATGCGGGGGCGTCCGTCTCTCACACCCAGCTCGAGCGCGGAGACCTGCAGGCAGCCCGGTATCCTCGAGAAGCCTCGGCCGCCGTCCACCGAGAGCACCAGGCCCCGATCGGCGCTACAGAGCGCCACGATCTCGCCCATCGAGGCGAAAGCAACATGCTCGCCCGCGGCGGTCTCCTCCGCCACGCGGTCGAGATCGGTCCGGCGCAAACCATCGCCGACCCAATCGAGCAACGCCCAACCTTCCGTGCCGTGGACCAAGAGTCGCGCCGGGCAGCCCGCGGAAACGGCGGCGATTCGCCCGCCGACCTCGGCTGACTGAAAGCTCGCCCCACCGTCTCGCGTGAAGGCGATACGGTGCGTGCCTCCGGCGACCAAGAACGCGTCGGCTCCAGCATCGACCAACGGTGCGATCGCGAGCTCCGGCGCGCCGGCGGTCGACAGGTCGAGCGCCTCGCTCCATCCGGCGATGCGTTGCGCGCCGCCGCCCGACCTCACTCGCTCGAGGCTGCCGAAGATGGTCAGGGCGAGCACGTCGTTCCCGAGGGCAGCCAAGCGCAGCACTCGCGCCGGCAACTCTTCACTCACGCCCCCGCCTTCTCGAGCGATGGAGTACAGCTTGCGGCCCGCTGCCCAGAGCCGGCGGGTGCCCAGCGCCAAGGCTTCGACTTCGCCGGCGGCTTCATGGTCGTGGACCGCTTGCCAGGGGCGCTCGGCGCGCTTCGGGAGTTCCTCGTCACGTAGCGATTCCGTCGCGAGCCACGACGATTCGTCCAGGGCTTCGCCGGAGTCGTCGGCGTCGAGATCCGGAAGGTCTTCGGAGACCAGATCCTCGAGCGGCTCGTCGGTCCCCTCTTCCAACGAGCCCACGATCGGCTCGCCGAGGTCGGCCAGATCGGCGGCGGGGTCGAGCGCTTCGGGTCCAGAACCGTCCGCGTCCTCTGCCGAGACTTCGTCGTCGGCCAGCGACAGCAAGCTGCCGATGTCGAGCACGACCTCGTGGCCGTCGTCGGGGTCGTGAGGCGTCTCGGGGATCTCCAAGCCCAGGTCCACCTCCGGGTCCATGCAGTCTTCGTCGAGATCCACGGCCTCTTCGAGGGAAGAGAGCAGCGGCGTGAGTTCGTCGTCGTCGGGCCCCTCGTGCTCCTCGTCCGGTGCCGGATCGATGGGAGGCAGAGCTTCGAGTTCGTCGCCGTCGTCCTGCGGGTCGACTTCGGACATGCGGACTTGGCGGTGGTGAAACATGCGGCGTGCTCGGGGACCCTAGTGGAAAAAGCCCCACCCGTCAGCACTCGGCTCTATGCTCGCCGTGTGCCAGTTGCACCGCTCGTCGACGATGACCTGATCCAGCGGAGCCTGCGGGTGCGTGCTCGCGACGTCGTGTATGTGAAGGGCATCTTCGAGGCGAGCGAGGGGCTCGGCGGACTCTTCGCAGAGCACGGCGGCGACTTGCTGGTTATCACGCACCCGAGTCGGGAGCACGAGCTCGACGAGCTGCTCGCGGATCTCGTCAGCGAAATCGGAGCGATCATCGAGGCGTGACGGCGAAGGCGCCGGACTCGTTGGACGTTTGGCGAACGTCCGAACACGGTTGCGAGCCCGTTCTCGATCCTCTAGGGTCAAATTGCGATGACCGAAGTGCCGCCGTTGCGGCGAACGCAACCGACGCCGAGCGGTGCTGACGGCGAGTCTGCGCTGCCCAGCGCGGTCGCCGCGGGCGTCGAGCCTCGCGTGGTCGCTGCGTGGTGCGAGTGGCTGGACGCGCTCGCGACCGATGCCGAGGCGGCGTTGGCTGCCGCCATGGCTTACAAGGCCCTCGATTCGGGCGCCCGCGACCTCTGGATGAGCGCCCTCGAGCAAGACGCAGACCGGGTCCGCGTGCCGCGCATCGCGATGTACGCGCCGCTCTTGTCCGTCGAGTCCGATCCTGGGCGGCGCGCGCGTATCACCGCTGCCATCGGCGCCATCGACGAGCAGGTCACGCCTGGCTCCAAGCTGCGTGCGCTCTCGGGGGTGGCAAGCGACGGCAGCCGCATCGCGACCATCGTCTCGCCCTTGTATCTCCAGTTCGTCCAAGTGCTCGCGTGCGGGTATCGGCTCGGTGAGGGCTTCGATTGGGTGCGGCACGATCCGATCGTGCAGGGTGACGCTGCTCCGGGACCAGGCGACGAGCTGTTTGGGGTTCGGCTCGAGGGGACCGCCCTCAGCCCGCTGGTGGACGAGCTCGCCTTGGTCGTCCTGGCCCACCGCCGCTGCGGACGCGAGTACCCGGAGGGCTTGTTGATGTTCGCCGATCTGTTCGACCCGGAGTACAGCAACGGCCCGGCGGCTTCGTCGCTCTGATGTCGCGATATCATAGGGTGTTTTCCTGCGTTGGCATCTTGGTCCTGGCGGCGTCGGGAGCCTGTCGCCCCACCGCGGAGCCGCTTCGGGCCGAGCGCGAAGTGGGCTCCGTGCCCGTGGTGTTTGCGTTTGGCACCACCGATGGGAGTGAGCTGTCGAGTGAGACCACGCGCGGCCGGGCCACGGCCATCCTGTTCGTCACCACCTACGACATTGTCTCTCAGCTCGTAGCGCAGCGCCTCGAAGCGGTCTTGCGCACCCACGTGCCTCGAGCGAACGGCGGCGCCGTCGTGCTCGAGGCCCCGAAGTACGCACAGCTCGCGGCGGCGTATCGGTCGACGCTGTCATTGTCGTACCCAGTGGCGATGGCCGACTCCCTGACCCTGTCGGGCGGCGGCCCCTTCGGAACCGTGGCTCAGGTGCCCACGCTGGTGGTGCTGGATCGTTCCGGCAGGGAGATCTGGCGGCGCACCGGGGTGGCGGAGGCCCGGGAGATCGAGCGAGCACTTGCGCTCGGGTCCGGGCGCGGTTCTCCTTCGTCGCCGTGAGCTTCCGCCGACTCGAGAACGTGCCCGCGTGGCGCGCCATGGCCGTGCACGCCTGGGACGCGCCTCGCGATCCCACGGTGTATGGCGTCATCGATGTGGACGCGACCAACTCCCTCGCCTTCATCGAGAAGGTTCGCGCCGAAACCGGGGCGAAGATCACCCTCACGCACCTGGTGGGCAAGGCCGCAGCGGTGGCCATCGCCGCTCGCCCCGAGGTCAACGCCATCATCCGTCGCGGGCGCATCTACGTCCGCGACAGCGTGGACATCTTCTTCCAAGTCGCGTTCGACGGCGGAGAGAACCTTGCGGGCGCGAAGGTGAGCCAGGTCGACGCGAAGAGCGTGGTCGAGATCGCCGCGGAGCTCGCGGCGTGCGCGTCGCGCATCCGCGTCGCGAAGGACCACCCGACGCAGGAGACCGCCCGGAGAATGGCTCGGCTCCCGCCGCTCTTGGTCAAGGTCGCCATGCAGCTCGGGGAGCGTCTGACCTACGACTTCGATCTCGACCTGGCCAGGCTCGGGGTGCCTTACGACGCCTTCGGGTCGGCGATGGTCACGAGCGTCGCGGGCTTCGGGCTCACCGTGGGGCAGGCACCGCTCTTTCCGCCCTCGCGCACCCCGATTTGCCTGACCGTGGGGGCGGTGCGGGACGCGCCGGCCGCGGTGGACGGCCGCGTCGAGGTGCGACCGATGCTGAGCATCGGGGCATCGTTTGACCACCGGGTCGCGGACGGCTATCAGGCCGGCCGCATGGCGAAGCGCTTCAAGGAAGTGCTCGAGAACCCGGAGAAGGAACTGTCGTGAAACCCGTCAAGAAAGTCGTGCTCGCGTACTCGGGGGGTCTGGATACGAGCGTGATCCTGCGCTGGCTCATCGAAACGCACAAGTGCGAGGTCGTCGCCTGGTGCGCCGACGTGGGTCAGGCAGAAGAACTCTCGGGTCTCGAGAAGAAGGCCAAGGACACCGGCGCCGCGCACTACGTGCAGATGGATCTGCGCGAGGCTTTCGTGCGCGACTTCGTGTTTCCGGCGCTCCGCGCCAACGCTATCTACGAGGGCGAGTACCTGCTCGGGACCTCGCTGGCGCGCCCCTGCATCATCGAAGGCATGATGAAGACGGTGAAGGAGACCGGCGCCGATGCCATCTCCCACGGCGCCACCGGAAAGGGCAACGACCAGGTGCGCTTCGAGCTCGGTGCGATGTTCTTCGATCCCGAGGTGCAGGTCATCGCGCCTTGGCGCGAGTGGTCGCTCAGGAGCCGCACCGACTGCATCGAGTACGCCAAGAAGCACGGCATCCCCATCACGGTCAGCGCCGAGAAGCCCTACTCGATGGATCGCAATCTCTTGCACCTCTCCTTCGAAGGAGGCGTGCTCGAAGATCCCTGGAACGAGCCCCCAAAGGACATGTTCCTGCTCACCCGCGATCCGATGGACGCGCCCAACGAGCCCGAGTACCTCGAGATCGGCTTCGAAAATGGCAACCCGGTGAGCATCAACGGTCAGGCCTACGGCCCGGCCATGTTGCTCGGACGCATGAACGAGATCGCCGGCCGCCACGGCGTCGGTCGAATCGACCTGTGCGAGAGCCGCTACGTTGGCATGAAGAGCCGCGGAGTCTACGAGACCCCAGGCGGAACGGTGCTGCACCGGGCCCACCGCGCCATGGAGTCCATCACCCTCGACCGCGAGCAGATCCGGATCCGTGACTCGTTGATCCCCGAGTACTCGACGCTGGTCTACCGCGGCTTCTGGTTCGCCCCCGAGCGCATCATGCTGCAAGGCATGTTTGACTCGATCCAAGAGGTCGTCACGGGCACGGTCCGGCTGAAGCTCTACAAGGGCAACGTCACCGTGGTCGGACGCAAGAGCCCCTACACGCTGTACCGTGAAGACTTCGTCACCTTCGAGCGCGACGACGTCTACGACCAGCGGGACGCCACGGGTTTCATCCGCCTGACGGGCCTCCGCCTTCGCCTCGACGCCCTGCGGGACCGCGCGAAGCGCTAGTCCCTGCAGCAGCGTGCGCCCAAGCTGTAGTCGTAATAGTCAGCGGAGTGGATCTCGACGCGCGCGTCACACCCCCAGTGGGTTTCGCGCGCGTAGAATCCGCCGACGAAGGTGCCGGCCGGATCATCGATCCATTCGTCGAGATTGCCGGCCATGTCCCAGACGGCGTCGCCCTCCCAAGCGCTGGCGCAGCCCAGCAGCGTGCCGGTCGGGCGCAGCATCGCGCGGCCGGCGTGCTCGACCAGGTTCAGTCGGGGGTCGCGCCCGTCGAGCGCCGCCTTGCCGTGCAAGACGACACCGGGGTGGATGGGCGCCGCCAGGTTGCAGCGGGCGGGGTCGAAGTCTTCGCCGTAGGGCTGTCGAGTCCCGCGTTCGGAGCGGCAGGCCATGAGCCACTGGCGCTTCTTGCAGAGATACTTGCCCGCGCTCTCGCAGGCGCGACGCGCCGCTTCGAGATCGAGGTAGGCGTTCGGGACGCGCCCCGGCTCGCTCACCGCCTTCGCTTCGATGCCCGACTCGAGCTGCCACCCGGGCAGATCGGGCAACGCAATCGCGCGCGCCGCCGGGCTTCCGGCGCCGGTGGCCCGGTGCAGCCACTGTCGACGATCACGCAATGCCAGGACGGGCCTGGGGTGATAGTAAGGGGACAGCTGCCGCCCGCTCGCCTTGTCGACGAGCGAAGACTCGAAGCGATCGATGCAGAACTGTCCTCCCACATCCGCCATGTCCGCGCCGCAGCGCCCCAAGGACGCGGACGCGCGCGCGGCAGGGCTCGGGGCGAGCCGCGGCTGCGCCGTGCTCTCGGACAGCGTCTGGACCAGGGCCAGGGTCGCCGCGAGGACCCAGGCGGCGATCCGCGCGACCCTTCGTGGTGACGCGCCGTGCATGCTGGCCAGAGTAAACTAGGGCCCGGCTCATTGTCATGAAAGCGCCATGAAGTTCTTCGTCACCGCACCCATGGGCGTGGAAGGTGCCTTGGCCAAGGAGCTCGCGGAGCTCGGCATCGGGCGCGGGCGTGCGGTGGTAGGGGGCGCCGAGATGTCGGGGCGCTGGGAGGACGCCTACCGGATCTGTCTCGAGAGCCGGATAGCCGTCCGTGTCCTGCTGCCTTTGGCGGATGCGTCCTGCCAGGGCGAACGCGATCTCTACGACGCGGCCCGGGAGATCGCCTGGGAGAAACACGTCTCACCGGAGACGACCTTGGCGGTGAGCGCCGTCGGATTCGCGCCGGGGCTCGACAATACGATGTTCGTCGCGCAGCGCACCAAGGACGCCATCGTCGATCGACTGCGCGCGCTCACCGGGGCGCGCCCCTCCGTCGATCGTGATGATCCCGACGTGAGCGTGTTCGTGCGGCTGGCCCGCGATCGTGTGACGATCGCGCTCGACCTGGCGGGCGAGTCGCTGCACCGGCGGGGCTATCGCGAGCCCGGCGCCCTGGCGCCGCTGAAAGAGACGCTCGCCGCGGCCATGCTTCGTTTGTCGGGTTGGGATCGCAAGAGCCCTCTCGCCGATCCGATGTGCGGCTCCGGCACCTTGCCCATCGAAGCCGACCTTTGGGCCCGCCGCGTCGCGCCGGGGCTCTCACGCCAGCGCTTTGGCTTCGAGCGCTGGGCGAGCTTCGAGCCCAGCCTCGAGAAGCGCCTGTCGGTGCTGCGCGGACGAGCTCGGGACCGACAGCACCAGGACGGTCCACCGGTGTCGGGCTACGACCGGGACCCCCGCGCCTTGGAGCTTGCGCGGCAGAGCGCCGGACGCGCCGGGGCGCGTGCCTCATTTCACCGCGCTGAGCTCGATGCGTTCGCCGGCACCACTCCGCCCGGCTTGCTGATCACCAACCCGCCCTATGGCGAACGCCTCGAGGGCGGCCGCGATCTCTACGAACAGATCGGAGCGATGTTCGCTCGCGTCTCAGCCGGACACCGAATCGCGATACTGCTCGGGCCAGACGTTCCCTTCCGCCCGCCGAACTTTGCCCAGCGTCACCGGCTCAAGAACGGCGATCTGTCTTGCACCCTCGCGGTGTGGGACGTGCGCTGAACCTCCGTCGACCCCGGGCTGCGAGGGCGAGACCGAGCAGCACGAAGCCCCCGGCGGCGCTGCGGTTCCCGCCTGCAGCGCGGCACTGACAGCCGCTCGCCTCGTCCTCGCTGGTCATCGATCCGCCGGCGCCCACACTGGCGCCTGCGCCACCGCTGGCCGAGGTTCCGCCGGCGCTCGAACCTCCGTCCGAGGGGGTTCCCGCCGTGCCGGCCGCTCCCGCCGTGCCGGCCGCTCCCGCCGTGCCGGCCGCCCCGCCGCTGCTGCTCCCGCCGCTGCTGCTCGAAATGCGGGTCAGTCGGATCGCGTCGAACACCAGCTGGCGCTTCAGGCTCACGGCCTCCCCGGTGTTGTCGTCGAGTCGAAGGGACTGCGCGGCGCCCTTGGTGAAGGCGAAAGTCCCGAGGGATTGCCAGCCGTCTTTGGCCGATTGGTCGACGGTCTTCGGGCTCGATTGCGTGCCGTGTTTCACCGTGTACTTGGCTTGCTTCGACTGCGCGTGGCTCTGGGCCGTATAGACCTCGACGCTGTAGTCGCCGGCCTCGGCGAAGCCGAGATCCCACGTCGCGAAGTTGTCGGGGTTTGGATCGTTCGTGCCGAGGGTCCACTGAAGCGATCCATCGTGCCCCGCGGCTGCGGTGTGCCAATAGGTTGGGGACCCCGCCTGCTTGAAGCAGAGCGATTCGCTCTCGCTGACCACGCGCCCTTGAGGCGGAACGACTTCGCACACCTTGCAATCGCCCGGGCAAGTGGCCGGCGTCTCGGTGCCGTTGCACACCGAGTCGCCGCACACGGGGTTCTCCGAGTTCGTGCTGGTGATGACCATGCCCTGCTTCAGGTCTTCCGCACCGTCCATTGGCTCGGGAACCACGGCGTTGCCGCCGTACGAGCCGCCGGTGCCGCTGCCTCCGACCAGGCTGTTTCGATGCAAAGTCCAGTGCAGATGCGGGGTCGAAAACGATCCGCACGACAGCGCGCCCTGACACGAGCCGCCGAGGGTCCCGAGCTTCTGTCCAGTGTTGACCGTCGAGCCCTCGGTCACGGTCACCGTGTCTAGGTGTGCGTAGAGGCTGTGGTACTTGTGTCCATCGCCGAGATCGTGCTCGAGGATCACCCGTTGGCCGTAGTTGGCCCAACCCGAGGTGGCCCAGCCGGCCTTCACGACCTTGCCCCCGATGGGCGCGACCACCGGCAGGCCCTTGCCGAAGTTGGGCTGACCCTCGATCACCAAGTCGAGGGCGTAGTAGTCGTTGGCTTTGCCCGCTGCGTTGGTGTCCGCGTGCAGGCTCGAACCGCCGCTGGGGCTGTAGCCCGAGAGCAGCTTGACCTTGGTGCCCGCCGGAAAGGGCAGGTAGAGCTTGGGCCCCGTCGTCGGGTAGGCCACCGCACCGCTGATGGGAGAGGTGAGGGCCGCTGCGATGGGAGCCCAGGAGAGCAAGCCGAGCGCGACGATGGTGAGAACCAGCCCGCGGATTAGAGACACGAGTCGGAGCTTCGTCACCCTTGAAGGCTACCACGGGTCGAGGAGGGAAGTCGTCGGGCGGCAGATGCGTACGACGCTCTGGGCACGTGAGCGACGCAGGCAAGAAGGTCGGGGTGGTCGGTGCGTTGCTCGCAGCCCTGGGAGGCGCGGCGGTACACGGCGCGGACGACTGCGCCCGGGTCGGCGCGCGTGGCATGGCGGCTGAAGCCGCCGGAGTGAAGGCCGCTAGCAATGTCGGGGACGATCTGGCGCGCGTCGGGTCTCGGGGTGTTTCCGGCGACCTGGGTCGGCGTGCGTTGAAGGCGCCGCTCTCGCCGGCCCTCGCGGACGACGTCGGACGGCTCGGCGCTCGAGGTCGGGGATTCGACTCCGAGCTCGGCTTCGCGGCGCTGGGAGAAGAAGCCGCGACCGGCGCCAGGCCGTGGAAGGCAGTTGCCGAGGAGCTGGCACAAGAAGTCAGTGTCGACGCCTTGTCGGAGTTGCTCGAGGTCGGCGACGTGGACGGCGCGCCCGCAACGCCAAGGCCGGAGCGCGCTCGAGTCGGGCTGAGGCCGGTGAGGGTGGCGTTGGTCCCCGCGGCAGCCGCGACGCGCTTCGCCGGCTACTCGCTGTCGCCGACCACGGATGCCGTGCTCTCAGCCGTGGTGTCGAGTGCGCCGCAGCCGGCGCTGGTGATTGGCAGCCTGCACCCAGAAACTCCGGGTGCGCTCCTGATGCAGCCCGGCGGAGCCCGCCTCGAACTCTCGATGCTGCACGCGCGCGCTGCGGCGCTCCGCGTGACGGTTTGGGTGGTGAGCTGCCCGCTCGCCGACCTCGGGTGTTTGGAGGCGGGCAAGCGCGTCATCGACGACGCGATGTCCACGTCGCCAGCGGACGCGCTCGAGCTCGGGCGAGCGCTGGTGCGCGCCAGTGCTCGAAGCGACAACCGGCTGCTGGCGGTGCACGGCGTCGCTCGCGCGAAGGGCGTTCCGCGGTTGGTTCACAGCCGTCCTCGAGCTTCACAGCCATAGTCGTAGCGCGGCGGCGGCGCCTCGCGTACGATGAGGTCGATGCCTGTGCGTCACGCCGTGTGGTTCGTCGCCTGCCTCGCGCTCGGCTGCGCGACGGCAGAAGAGGTCGGCGACGAGGGCTTCGCCGGCGCGGCGGGCCTCGCGGGCGGGGGCGGCGACGGTGGCAGCGGCCTTGCCGGCGGGGGTGGCGACGGCGGGGGTTGGCCCACTGGCGGCACCAGCAGCAGCGGCGGCACCAGCAGCGGCGGCACCAGCAGCGGCGGCACCAGCAGCGGCGGCACCAGCGGCGGCGGCACCAGCAGCGGCGGCACCAGCAGCGGTGGCAGCAGCAGCGGCGGCACCAGCAGCGGCGGCACCAGCAGCGGTGGCACCAGCAGCGGTGGCACGGGGGGCTCCACCTCGTGCGCGGCGACGACCAGCTGCGGTGCTCCCGCAGATCTCGGCACGGTGAGCGGCGACAGCGGCTCGGGCAGCGCCCAGAACAAAGCCAGCGGCACCAAGTTCTACAAGATCCGCGTGACCGAAGACGACAACAGCGTGCTCGGCACGAAGCTGAAGGCCAAGGCCTCGCTGAGCGTGCCGTCCGGCACCGACTACGATCTCTACGCGTACGTGAACACGGGATCCGATGCGATGCCCTCGTGCGCGAGCCCGACCAAGTCCAGCCAGAACGGTACCGGAGCGGCTGAGCAGGTCCAGGTCAGCTGGGGTGAGGGATCCATCGCCAACGGCGGTGATGACGGGCGCTTCGTCGTGATCGAGGTCCGCCACAAGTCCGGCCCCTGCGACGCGAGCCACGAGTACCAACTCATCGTCGCCGGAAACTCCTGACCAGCGATGAGCACGCTGCTGCTGGTTCGGCATGCGCAGGCGTCCTTTCTGAGCGACAACTATGACCGCTTGAGCGCGCTCGGGATCGATCAGGCACGGCAGTTGGGGCGCTACTGGTCGGCTCGCGGTGAAGGCTTCGATGCAGTGGTGGTGGGCCCGCGCCGGCGTCACGCTCACACCGCCGAAGTGGTATTGGAGGCCCTCGGCGGGCCAGCGCCGAGCACGCTCGAAGAGCTGGACGAATACCCTGCCGAAGAGGTGCTGACGTCGCGCCTGAGCTCCCTGCTCGAGGCTCGCCCGGACTTGGTTCCGCTCAGCCTCGATCTGGCGGGTCCAGATCACCAACGGCGTGGCCGCGCGGTGGACCTCCTGCTCCGGGAGGCACTGCGGGACTGGATACTGCGCGAGGACACCAGTGAAGCTCACCTCAGCTGGCAGAGTTTCCGTCAGCGCGTGGCTGGAGCCCTGGGGGCGATCACCCAAAGCGAGAGTCGCGGCCGGCGAGTCTTGGTGGTGAGCTCGGCGGGCACCATCGGCGCGCTCGCGGCCGAAGTTCTCGCCGCGCCCCCCGAGACCGCGCTCGAGCTGGGCTTCATGCTCAACAACGCGGCAGTCACCGAGATCGTGTACTCGCCGGGCAAGCGCAGCTTGGCTCGCTTCAACGTGCTGAGCCACCTGCCTGAGGCGACTGACTGGACGCGGCGCTGATTCGGTGGTCAGACCGCAGGCATGTTCGACTTCGAGGTGTCGGCCGAAATGCAGGCGCTCTTGGGGCGCTACCGCGAGTTCGTGGAGCGAGAGGTGCTCCCGCTCGAGGCGAAGGCGGCAGGTCGGCCCTTCTCCGAGCTCGAACTCGAGCTCGAGCAGCTGCGGCAGCGGGCCCGAAGAGACGAGCTCTTCGGCCCGCAGATCCCCGTCGCCCTCGGTGGGCTCGGCCTCTCGTTTCGCGAGCACGCCCTGGTCAGCGAGGTGCTTGGGCGGAGCCCGCTCGGTCACTTTGCGATGAACTGCCAGGCCCCGGACGCGGGCAACATGGAGATCCTGCATTTGTTCGGCAGCGCCGAGCAGAAACAGCGCTTCTTGGTACCGCTGGCCCAGGGCTCGATCCGCAGCTGCTTTTCCATGACCGAGCCGGATAGAGCCGGGTCGAACCCGACCTGGCTTTCGACCCGAGCGGTGCGAGACGGCGACCAATACGTCATCGACGGCCACAAGTGGTTCACCACCTCCGCCGACGGCGCGAGCTTCGCCGTGGTGATGGCCGTGACCAATCCCGACGCGCCGCCCTACGCCCGCGCCAGCATGATCCTGGTCCCCACCGACACGCCTGGCTTCGAGCCGGTGCGACGGATCTCGATCATGGGCCACCAGGGCTCGGGCTGGGCGAGCCACTCCGAGATCCGCTACCGCGGCTGTCGCGTCCCCGTCGACAACCGGCTGGGGGACGAAGGAGCCGGCTTCATGATCGCTCAAGAGCGACTCGGTCCGGGGCGCATCCATCACTGCATGCGCTGGATGGGCATCTGCGAGCGAGCCTTCGAGATGATGTGCCAGTACGCCGTGAAGCGCGAGATCGCCCCGGGCAAGCCCCTCGGCACCCGGCAGATGGTCCAGGACTTCATCGCCGAGAGCCGTGCCGACATCGACGCGGCCAAGCTCTTGATCCACCACGCGGCGTGGAAGATCGACAAGCAAGGCCAATACGAGGCACGCAACGAGATCAGCGCGATCAAGTTCTTCGCCGCCAACGTGCTCCAGCGAGTGCTCGACCGGTCCATTCAGGTCCACGGCGGACTGGGCGTGACGGACGACACGCCCCTCGCCAGCTGGTGGGTCCACGAGCGGGCCGCGCGCATCTACGACGGTCCGGACGAGGTTCACAAGTCGGCGCTCGCGCGGCGGATCCTCAAGCAGCACGGCCTGGTGGTGAAGGCCGAGGGTTGAGCGCGTAGCTCAAGAACCCAGCGTCAAGATGCGCTCGCAGGCCTCCAGCGATTCGACGTCGACCTCGCCCAAGCGCTCGCGGATCAAGTTCTGGTACTGGCTCAGGGCTTGCTGGCTCGAGCTGGGGACGACGCCAACGAAGGGTGCGACGCGCTCGAGCAGCGCGGCCGGCATGGGCGCGGCAGCGGTGAAGTACAGCTCGATCAGCAGGTCGAACCAGCAGGGATCGCCGGTCAGCTCGAGCAGAGACACGCAGCGGAGCGCAGACTTATCCACCAGCGGCGTCGGCATCGACTCGCCGGCGCGCGCGCTGTCGAGGCGCCGCGTCAGGTGTCCGCCCAGCGCTCTCGAGGCGGCGTCGGCGTCGCCGCGCACGAGCATCCGATCGATGATTTCCAGCGCCGCCTCCATCGGCTCTTGCCCCGGGGCCGCACGGGGGCTCGAGCCCAACTCGAGCATCGCCGCCGGCGGGGGCGATGGGCGCACCGCGGGGCCCACGAGGGGTGGTGGCGGCGCGCTGGTGGTCTTTCGCGCTCGCGAGACCGCTGGCTTGATCCGCCCAATGGTGAGGGACCTGGTCATCTCACCGCTCTCGAGCGCGGCCGGTCGAGCGATGAGCATGGGCGTGGACGGCGACTCCGTGTCCAGCGCGAGCCGCGCGTGGGGAGCCGAGGGCAGACGTGGCTTCGGAGGCTGCGTGCCCTGGATGGTCACTTCCTCACGATCAAACTCGATGGTGTCGACGGACTCGAAGCGGAGTTCCGTGCGCGAGGGGGTCTCGTCGGCAAACTCGTCCTCTGGGAGCATGTTTCCCTGTTCGTCGAAGACGCAGCGATCGGGACCAGGTGCGTCGTCCGGTGGCCCCAGGAAGTAGGTCAGCTGGGTCGTGCCGACGAGCAGCGTGTCTCCGTCTTCGAGCATCACCTGGGTGTTGATCCGAGTGCCATTCACGAAGACGCCATTCCGACTGCCCGCGTCCACGACGGTCACCCGACCGTCCCGACAGCTCAGCCGCGCGTGCTCCCGCGAGATCAGAGATCCGAGGATGGAGATCCTGGCCGCGGGCCCCCGACCGATGAGTGTCTCGCCCTCGGGGAGCGTTACTTCGTGCTCCCGGATCAACAGAGCAGGGACGGCGCGTGGCTTCCGGGACTGACCCGGCTCCGGCCCCTGCTTTGCCATGATCCCACCATATCACGGCTCAGTCGACGAAGCGGAGCCGGCCGAAGCGGCTCGATCGATGGAAATTGCCCTGACCCAGTAGCGGCGACCAGCTCATCGCGTCCGCCTGGCCATCTCGGAAGCTGTACAGGTTCATGCGCCAAGCATCACCCGGCCCCGGCGGGTTCGCCGCGGAGCGCGTGCTCAGCGAGCCAAACGGGATCCCGAGCTCGATGACGTAGCGGCCCGCGTCCGGCTCTTTGCGGACGGCGCGTTCGACTTGGCTTCGCCACTCCTGATGGCCGAAGCGTTTGCTGGCGTCGTCGGGGCCGCCGACGATGGGCCGGTTGTAGTCGTCGAAGCGCGTGTCCCAAACGGAGCCGGCAACGTCGATCTGAACCTCGAAGTAGTCGCGGTTGTCGCTGCGCGTGCCCGGCTGGAGCATGAGCTCTATCCCGGACGCTTTGGCCCAGATGTGCGGGTCGACGTCGTCTCGTGAGAAGGGCGAGGTTGCTTCGCGGTCCCACACCACGATGCCAACGAAGAGACGGTCATTGCTCCACGCGAGGCGTGCCCGGGCGTTGACCCGAGATTTTGGCGCGGGACGCCCGCTCGAGGGTGATACGAACATGCCGGTCGACCCCGCGCGCTGCCACGCGGCTTCGTCGAGTCTGCCGTCGATGGTGATGTCCCCGGCCGGGACCTTCGCCGCCAGGACTTCGGGCAGGGTCCCGTCACTCCGATCCGCGAGTCGCTCGTCGAAGCTCGGCGTGCGCGAGCAACCCGCGAGCAGGGCCAGGGGCATCAGGCGTTTCCACATGCGTCTCGCCAGAGTAGCCCGGCGGGCCGATTGAGGAATGCGCGAACGACGACTCGAGGGTAGACTTCGCCCCCGTGAGTGCTCGGCGATTTCTCGGCTCCTCGATCTGCTTGACGGTCGCGCTCTCCGTGGCGGCCTGCGGTCTCAGTGAGGAAGGCGGCGCCGCTGGCGCGGGCGGCAGCGGCGGCAGCGGCGGCGCGAGCGGCGGCAGCGGCGGCGCGAGCGGCGGCAGCGGCGGCAGCGGCGGCGCGAGCGGCGGCAGCGGCGGCAGCGGCGGTGCGACCGGCGGCAGCGGCGGCGCGAGTGGCAGCGGCGGCGCGAGCGGCAGCGGCGGAGCGAGTGGCAGCGGCGGCGCGGGTGGCAGCGGCGGCGCGGGCGGCGCGGGCGGCAGCGGCGGCGCGGGTGGCAGCGGCGGCGCGAGCGGCAGCGGCGGCGCGGGCGGCAGCGGCGGCGCGGGTGGCAGCGGCGGCGCGGGCGGCAGCGGCGGCGCGGGCGGCAGCGGTGGCGCGGGCGGCAGCGGCGGTGCGGGCGGCACCGGCGGTGCGGGCGGCAGCGGCGGCGCGGGCGGCGGCGGCGGCGCGGGCGGCAGCGGCGGTGCGGGCGGCGCGGGCGGCAGCGGCGGCACCGTCGCTGATCCCTGCAGCGGTCTGTGCACCGACGCCAACGCGCTGTGCTCGAGCGTTGGCGTTTGCGAATGTCAGGCGGGCTTCATCAACGTGGACAGCGACGCTGATCCGAAGACCGCGAAGTGCATCAGCTCGGTGGTGGTCTCGGTGAGCGTCAAGGTCGGGATCGAGCACGAGGACTGCGGGCACCTGACCGTCAAGCTGCGCGGGCCGAACAACACGGTGATCGCCCTCGTCAGCCGTCCCGGCGTGAGCGAGGGCGCCGACGACGGCGGCGGGATCTTGGCCGGTGATCTCTCGGGCTACGACAAGGGCAACCCGGTGACGTTTCAGGACGCCGCGGCGGTCGCCGCGGAGGACATGGGCGACACCATCGGGCCGTTTTCCTACGTGTGCAAAGACGACGGCATCTGCGCTTTCAAGCCCGACCGGGGCTCGGCGCCTGGACCCTCCTCGCTTCAGGCGGCCTTCAAGGGCGCGGACGCCGTGGGCAAGTGGAGGCTCTGCGTCGGCGACAGCATCTGGTTGGTTGGCGGCAAGCTCCAGCAGTGGAGCCTGACCGTCGTGAGCAGCGATGGCAGCTTCACGCGGGCGACGGCGGCGGATCTCGGCCTCGGCATCAAGGACGATGGCTATGACGGAAGCCTCGGCTCGATGACCTGCGTCGATATCGACGTGAAGTGATGTCGAGCCACGAACGTTGGTTGGACGGCGCCGAGCCGATTCGCGCCGGGGAGGAGGTCGACCTCGAGCCCTTGGCGCAATACCTGAGGGAAAATATCCCCGAGATAGCCGAGCGCGCTGAGCTCTCCATTCAGCAGTTTCCGTCGGGCCACTCCAATCTCACCTACCTGGTGCGCGCCGGCGCGCGTGAGTACGTCTTGCGCCGTCCGCCCTACGGCAGTCGAGTGAAGACCGCGCACGACATGGGGCGCGAGTACCGGGTGCTGTCGAAGCTGCACGTCGCGTACCCCTTGGCGCCAGAGCCGCTGATCCACTGCGATGACGAGAGCGTGCTTGGTGCGCCGTTTTACGTCATGCGCCGAGTGCATGGCCTCATCCTGCGCAAAGATCTGCCTCACGGGCTCGAACTCGACGCGCTGCAGGTGAGCGCGCTGCACCGCGAGTTGGTCGATCGGCTCGTGGAGCTGCACGCCATCGATTTCTCGGCCATCGGCCTGGGCGATCTGGGCAAGCCCGAGGGCTACGTCGAGCGGCAGATCCGGGGTTGGACCGAGCGCTACGCGGGCTCGCGCACCGACGAGATTGCCGCCGTCGACCAGCTCGGTCGCTGGCTCGCCGAGCGCATTCCTGCCGACGGCGCGCCTTCGCTCATCCACAACGACTTCAAGCTCGACAACCTGGTGCTCGATCGCGACGATCCGACCCGCATCATCGGCGTGCTCGACTGGGAGATGTGCACCGTCGGGGATCCGCTGATGGACCTCGGCACCACGCTCTCGTACTGGATCGAGGCGGCGGACGCCGAGCCCTTCCAGGCCGTCCGCTGGGGTCCCACGACCATCCCGGGCAGCGCCACGCGGCGCGAGATCGCGGATCGCTACGCGGCAAAGAGCGGCCGCGACGTCGCCAACATCCTCTATTACTATTGCTTTGGCTTGTTCAAGACGGCGGTGGTGCTCCAGCAGATCTACTACCGGTACAAATCGGGGCTGACCCAGGACGAGCGTTTTGCGATGTTGATCCACGGGGTGCGGCTGCTCGCCGAGCGCGGCGTCGAGGCCACGGTGATCGGGCGAGTCTGATGGCTCGACAGCTCGGCCTCTTCGGTGCGCCAGGGCTCGATTTTTCCGCCGAGCGTGCCCTCGCCGCTGGCCTGCCGCCGCATGTTTCGTTCGGGACCTCTTCGTGGACTTTCCCGGGGTGGGGGAACCTGGTCTACCCCCCGGGAACGACCGAGGCCGACCTGCTCGAACGCGGGCTCGAGCTGTACGCGCGTCACCCGTTGTTCACCACAGTCGGCATCGATCGCAGCTACTACGCTCCGCTCGACCGCTCGACCCTGAAGCGCTACGCGGAGCAGCTGCCGCCCGGGTTTCGCGCCGTGATGAAGGTGTGGAACGCCATCACCCAAGCGGTCGACCCCAAGACTCGCGAGCCCAACCCCCGCTTCCTCTCCGTCGACTGCGTGGTCGAGCGCGTGCTCGGTCCCATCGACGACGCCTTCGCCGAACACGCGGGGCCATTGGTCTTCGAGTTTCCTCCTTTGCGCCGGCGCGAGCTGCCCGAACCCCGGGCCTTCGCCGATCGCCTCGGTGAGTTCTTCGCGAAGCTACCCCGCCAGCTCAGCTACGCCGTCGAGCTCCGGAACCCTGAGCTTCTCAGCCACGGCTACCTCGAGGTGCTCGCGCAGCATGGCGTGGGCCACGTGCTCAACTTCTGGCAGCGCATGCCCGACATTGGCGCGCAGCTGGACGTGCCCGGGGTGCTCACCGCGCCCTTCGTCGTGTCTCGGCTGCTGATCCCGCCTGGACAGAGCTACGAAGACCGCAAGCGCAGCCTCGCGCCCTTCGACCGCGTCGTCGATCCGCAAGAGAAGATGCGCGACGACGTGGCCCGCCTCGCTGAGGCCTGCGAGAAGCTCGGCAAGGTGCTGCTCGTGATCGTGAACAACAAGGCCGAAGGCTCGAGCCCGCTGACGGTGCGGGCGCTCGCCGAGCGCATCGCGAGACCGAGGCCAACCTGAGCGCCAAGGCACCGAGCGCGTTTCTGCCGGAGCCGGATCCCGCGCGATACTCGGCCGCGACCGACCTCGCGCTCGCGGCGAAGACTCCGGCCGTCGTCGGCAACGTCGTGTTCGGCAGCGCGGGCTGGACCGACAAGACGCTGGTGCGCGGCGGCCTGTTCTATCCGAAGGGTTGCAGCAGCGCGGAGTCCAGGCTCCGGTTTTACGCCAGCCAATTTTCGATGGTGGAGGTCGACGCCACCTACTACACGCTGCTGCCGCCGGAGACGGCCGAGCGCTGGCTCGAGTGCACGCCGCCCTCCTTCGTATTCGACGTGAAGGCGCATCCGATCGTCACCGGTCATCCCGTCGACGTGGCTCGATTGCCAGGGGATCTGGCCCAGGCCCTCGCCGGTCGGGGTCCCCGGCTGTATCCCGAGAGGATGCCCCGGGAGATCGCCGATGAAATCGCGCAGCGCTTCCGCGCGCTGCTCCAGCCCCTGGTCCACGCCGGCCGGCTCGGCTGCGTGATGGCCCAGTTCCCGCCCTGGTTCTCGGCGACGCGCGGCAACGCGCGGAAGCTCGAAGGGCTGCGCGAGCGTTGGCCCGAGGTGCCGATCTCGGTCGAGTTCCGCAACAAGAGCTGGCTCTTGTCCGAGCGGCGTGAGCGCGTCTTCGACCTGCTCCGCTCGCTCCAGCTTTTCTACGTGTGCGTCGATGAGCCGGACGTCGATCAGGGCGGGGTGCCTCCGGTCACCGTCGTCACGAACCCGGAGCTCGCCCTGGTGCGCTTCCACGGTCACAACCGCGCGGGGTGGACCAAGAAGGGCGCGAGCGTGCACGAGCGCTTCGACTACCTCTACGCACCGGAGGAGCTCGCCTCCTGGGCTCGGCCCGTGCGCGCGCTCGCGGACAAGGCGTCGCGCGTCCACGCCATCTTCAACAACTGCGTGCGCAATTACGCCGTGCTGGGCGCCAAGGGCCTCAGCGTACTGGTCGAGAGCGGCTGATCAGTCCGGCGTGTCCGTCACCGGGACGATGATCGACGGGGTCCGCCCGGCGCCTCCGACCCCGCGAGTCGCGTGCTTGAGAGCGCTGATCAGCGCGCCGGCGATGGCGCGGTGCAGGTGCTCCCGGGCGTGGACGAAGCTCACCTGACGGACCGGCACTGGCGCGGCGAAGGGCCGCACGCGCTTCTTCTGGTGAGGAAGCGCGAGGCCTTGCACGACAAGCTCGGGCAGCACCGTGACGCCCTGTCCGGCGTCGACCAAGCGCACCAGCGTCTCGAAGCTCCCGCTCTCGAAGCGCGCGCCGCGGCGCTCACTCTCTTGGCTCACGCGGCACAGGTGCAGCACCTGCGTTCGGAAGCAATGCCCCTCGGCCATCAGCCAGACCTGCTCGTCGACGAGATCGCTCTGTCGGACTCGCGCGCGCTTGCCGAGCGCATGCCGCGGTGGCAGGTAGGCGTAGAGCGGCTCCCTGAACAGCTCCTGCTCGTGCACTCCCGCGGCGCCGAGGGGAGTGACCGCGACGCCGCCGTCCAAGGAGTCGTCTTGCAAGCGACGCAGCATCGCGTCGGTCTGCACTTCTTCGACGACCAGCTCGACCTTGGGGTACTCGCGGGAGAAGGCGGGCAAGAAGCGCGGGACGAGGGTCGGGGCGAGGGAAGGGATGATGCCGAGGCGGTAGCGTCCCGCGATCTCCGTCTCGCCTTGGGCCACCTCCGCCAGTCGCTCTGTCTCGTGGAGGATAGCGCGAGCCTGGGCCACGACCGCAGCTCCCCGCGCGGTAGGCACCACGGGCTGGCGGCTGCGGTCGAACACGACCAGATCCAGAAGCTCCTCCAGTTTGCCGAGCTGCATGCTCAGCGCGGGCTGGGACACGTGGCAGTGCTCGGCCGCGAGGCGGAAGGACCGAAAACGGTCCACCGCCACGACGTACCTGAGCTGGGTCAACGTGACGTTCGCGAGGTCCATCGTGCGTTTCGCTACCGTGCAGCGGGAGCGGACACAACTTGGCGCAATTTATGCCGACTAGCCTGCCGGCCGGCCGATAACCTTTGCTTAACTGCGCATCAGTAGATTCGATTGGCGGCCGCTTCGCAGCGGCCTTACGCATTCTGCATCGGCGTTGACCGACCAAGACCGGCGCGAGTGTCTCGCGCCCACCGGAGGGACTGGAAAATGGCAAAGCTCGAAGGAACCAAGACCCACCAGCAACCTGAAGGAGGCCTTCGCCGGCGAGTCGCAGGCGAACCGCCGCTACCTCTACTTCGCGCAAGGTCGCCGACGTCGAAGGCTTGCCCGGACGTCGCCGGGACTCTTCAAGGACACGGCGGACGGCGAGACCGGCCACGCCCACGGTCACCTGGACTTCCTGAAGCAGGTCGGCGATCCGGCCACCGGACAAGCCCATTGGCTCGACGGCGAAGAACCTCGTGGCCGCCGTCGCCGGTGAGACCCACGAGTACGAGACCATGTACCCGGGCATGGCGAAGACCGCGCGCGAAGAGGGCTTCGACGACATCGCCGAGTGGTTCGAGACGCTCGCCAAGGCCGAGAAGAGCCACGCCGGTCGCTTCGCAGAAGGCGCTCGACAGAGCTCGACGTCTGAGCCGGGGCCTCGGCAGTCGAAGTGAGGCCCGCGGCTCCGCGCCCGTCGCGCAGTCGGCGGCCCCTTCTTGCTATGACGAGACACGCCATGAGCCAGCCTGCCCCGCACCCGCCGCCTGCGCCCCCGCGTCTCGATCCAACGACCCGCGCTACTGGGACGACCGCGATCTCGAGGACGAGCTCCGGCGCATCTTCCAGATCTGCCACGAGTGCCGCATGTGCGTGACCTTCTGCGGCATCGTTCCCGATCTCTTCGACGCGGTCGACCGCGACATCGAGTCGCGGCCGCGCCGAGGGCGCCGAGATGCTCGACGCGGAGACCTCAGCGTAGGTCACCGACCATCTGCTGGCAGTGCAAGCTCTGCTTACATCAAGTGCCCGTACACGGAGGACGAGGGCGCGCGTGGAGCTGCTCGACTTCCCGCGCCTGATGGCCAGCGCGAGAAGGCGCAGCGCGCGCGGCGCGACGGCATCGCGCATCGTCGACCGCGTGCTCGGCGAGCCGCAGCTGGTCGGGCTGGGCGGGCGCCGGTCGCGGCGCGCCCTGCGAACCTCGTCAACGCGAAGCGCCTGGTGCGGAAGGTGCACGGAAGCTGACGCTCGGCATCAGCGCAGAGTTTCCCGCTGCCGCCGCTGTCGCAGCGAGCCCTTCGAGCCAGCTGGCTCGCGACGCACGAGGCCCGTCGAGAGCGCGGGCAACGCCGGCGAGGTCGTGCTCTTCCCGACCTGCCACGGTGACTACAACTTCCCCGAGGTCGCCGCGCGCCGCGGTGCTCGTGCTCGAGAAGAACGGCTACTCGGTCACGCGTACCCAGGCGCCACCTGCTGCGGCATGCCGAACCTCGACGGCGGCGACATCGACGCCGCCAGCGCGAAGATGCAGTACAACGTGGAGCTGCTCTGCCCCACGTGCGCCGGGCGCGCCGTCGTCGTGCCCGGGCCGACCTGCGGGTACACCATGAAGAAGGAATGGCCCGAGCTACCTCGGGACGCGCCGAGGCGAAAGAGGTCGCCGCGCACACCCTCGATCTGATGGAGTTCCTGGAGCGGGCTGCGCAAGGCCAAGACGCTCGAACCGGGACTTCCGAGCGAGGCTACGGCAAGGTCGCGCTACCACGCGGCCTGCCACCTTCGCGCGCAGAAAATCGCCATGCCCGGCGCTCGCATCCTCGGCCCGCTGCCCGACACCGAGGTGCGAGATCGTCGAGCGGTGCTCGGCCGTCGACGGCACCTGGGGCATGAAGGCGAAGTACTACGAGAAGGGTCGCAAGTACGCGCTGCGCATGGCGAGGCCATCGAGAACGAAGAGCCCGACTCTGGTGATCACCGACTGCAGCCTGGCTCGCCTCAGCGCATCCTGCAAGGAGAACGGGCGGCCGGCGTTCACCCCATCGAAGCGCTGGCGGTCGCCTACGGCCTGGACGACGTTCCGGGCCTTGCGGGCGCGAGCGCGCCGACTGCGGAGGACAGCCCATGAAACCGGTGTCTCGAAGTGAGGTCTTGGACCTCGGGGCGTACGAGCAGATCCGTGAGCACTTTCGCGGCCGCGTCATCGAGGAGAAGAAGCGCCGCCGAACCGCCCTCGGCCCCAACATGACCGTGCTCTTCGAGAACCACGACACGGCCCTCTATCAAATCCAAGAGATGCTGCGCACCGAGCGCATCAGCGCCGAGAAGGCCCTGCTGCACGAGATCGAGACCTACAACGAGCTGGTGCCCGGAGACTCGGAGCTGTCGGCGACCATCTTCGTCGAGTACGACGCGCGGGACGTGCGCGAGGCCATGCTCGAGCGCCTGGCCGGGCTCGAAGACAAGTTCTACGTCGTGGTCGAGGGGCAGCGCTTCCCCAACGTGCCTGATTCGCGCAACGATCGCCGAGACCGCACCACGGCCGTTCACTATGTGAAGTTCCCGCTGTCCGCCGAGGCCGTGGTCGCGATCCGCGCCAAGAAGACCTTGCGTATCGGCGTCGATCACCCCGCGTATCGCGGCGAGGTCGAGCTGTCGGCTACCACGGTAGCGGCGCTGGCCGAGGACTTCAGCGGCTAGAACCGACGAAACCGTAGCGCTCGAGCAGCGCCTTGGGCACGCGCGTCGGCCGACCGCTGACGAGGTCGATCAGCACCCAGGTCGTGGCCGCGTGGCAGAGCTGGGCGCCGTCCTGCCGGCGCCGGATCACGGTGCGGCGCAAGCTGGTCGCCGCGCGCATCGAGTCGATCCAGGTCGCGGCGCTGAGCTCTTGATCGGCGAAGGCCGGGGCCAGGTACTCGATCTCGTGACGCCGGACCACCCACAGCACGCCGAGGGCGCGGTACTCGTCGAGACCCAGGCCCACCGCCCGCGAGTGGGACGTCGCCGCGTCCTGGACCCAGCGGACCCAGGCGACGTTGCTGGCGTGTCCGAGGTCGTCGATGTCGCTCCGCGGAACGCCGAAGGAGTGCGAAAACGCGTTCGCGGGTACAGCGAACTCTGCGGCACTCACCCGACTCTCCCGTTGCGAAGCACTCGACGCAGCTTGGCGCGAGCCGGGTGCGGATGACAAGAAGGTGCCGTTTGCCGGGACGGTGAGCTACAAACCAGGAGAACGGATGAAGCGCGGGCTGGCCAACCTGACGGCGTTCGCGGGCGGCAGCCCGATCTCGAGGATCCGCGACGTCGGTCGCGAGGCGATGGCCTTCGCGCGCCAGGCGACGCTGCTGCACCGCGATGTCGCGGCGTCCTATCCACGCCTGGCGGAGCCCGGCGCGCACGTCGCGGTGTTCATCCATGGCCTCTTCGCCACCGCGGGCGTGCTCAGGCCGATCCGCGAGGTGGTCCAAGAGAAGACCGGCGCGCACGCGGCCTCGTTCTCCTACGCGCCCGGGCCCGGCGTGGCCGCCGTCGCCGAGCAGCTGGCCGAGCTCGTCGACCGGATGCCATCGGGGGTGCACGTCCACTTGATCGGCCACAGCATGGGCGGGCTGGTCGCGCGCTGGTTCGTGCAGGAGCTGGGCGGGGACCCCAGGATCGTGCAGAGCATCTCCCTCGCCAGCCCGTTTCGTGGGACGAAGCGGGCCAAGCTGATGCCCGCGGCGGCGGGTCGGGACATCGCACCGGGCAGCGCAGTGCTCACGCGGCTGGCGGAGCGGGGCGACTGCGGCGTGCCGCACCTGTCGGTTGTCGCCGCGGCCGACGCGCTGGTGACCGAGGATGCGTCGCTGCACCACGGTCAGCGCGTCGAGGTCGACGGCTGCGGCCACAACGGGCTGCTCTACCACCCAGAGGTGGCGGAGCTCGTGGCCAATCGCGTGCTGTCGAAGCCGACCGCGGGGTGAATCAGAACAAGACGCCCATGTACCAGCGGAGCATCTGCGCCGTGCTGGTCTCGGCCGCGCCGGCGCCGAGTGCTTGCTCGAGCAGCACGGTCTCCTCTTCTTGGTGGCCGAGGCCGCCCATGGGGAAGAGCACGCCCCACTGCAGCATGGTGTAGAAGCCACCGGGCTGGTCGTGGTTGTCGTTCAGCGCTCCGTCTTTCGACTGGTAGTAGAGCGAGAGGTTCAGCTCGATCCCGAGGTCGCGCTTGTGGCCCGGGGTCTGCACGAACTCGCTGGCGCGGGTCCAGATCCCGGCGAAGCCACCGCCGAAGCGCTGGCCGCTCGGCTCGCGGATGAAGTCGTACTCGACGCTGGGACGGAAGTAGTAGGTCCCTTGCACGCGGGACAGCAGGTTCCGGTGCAGGATCATGTCCACCTTGTAGTTCGGGTGGAAGCGGAAGGTGCTGATGGTGTCGTCACCGAGCTGCGGCTGCAGCCCGGTGAAGCCCGGTGACAGCCCGCCAGCCCCGTCAATGGGGCCGTAGACGTCCGGATCGCCCGAAGCCCAACCGGTCTTGAACTCGAGCTTGAGCCGGTCTTCGACCAGCTTCTGCTCGAACTCGGTGGCGAAGCCCCACATCCTGATCTTGCGGCCGTTGACCGCGTCGTCCGGGGTGCTCTCGATGGATCCCTGAATGGTCACGACCTCGGCTTCGAAGCGGAACTTCTTGTACAGAAGCTGCAGCCAGAGATCGGGGATCCACGCGGAGGCGCCTCGGCGGACGTAGCCAGTGCCGACGTTCTCCGTGGGGCAGCCGAGGGTGGGCGCGCCGTTGGCGCAGGTGCCGCCGTCGCCCTCGTTGGCGATGAGCTGTCGGCGGTGAACGACGTAGGCGCCGCCGTTCAGCACCAGGTTGCCTTGGGCCAGGGCGAGCTTGGTGAGCTCGGGGTCCTTGCGGCGCACCAGCAGGAGCACGTACTGATCGACGTCGTCGAGCTGGCCGAGATCGTAGGGCTGGGCCTGGGGTTGGCTCAGCGAGTCGCTGGTGGCCCCTTCGTTGCTGAAGTCCCAGGCGCCGCCGAGGTACAGATCCAGGGACTTGAGCCCCGTCAGGAACATGATGCGGTCGCTCGTCGACTGGTAGTCGTCGTCGGGGCCGTCGCCCGCGTTGGCCAAGATCCCGAGGCCCCAGTGGCTGGGCATGCGCCCAAAGCGGAGCTGGCCGACCGGGGTCGCGTACTCGGCCCAGACGCGCTTGACGCGGATGCTGTCTCGGAAGCTGTTGAGGCCGGCGCTGGGCGGCGACTGCGTGCTGTCGAAGGCTCCGATCGGGCTATAGCCGCTGCGCTTGGTGACGCGGTAGCCGCCGCCGTCGCTCGGCGAGTTCGAGTAGGCCTCAGGCGTCGAGCCCAGCACCAGGTTGTCGAGCAGATCGATCTGCGACATCACGCGCAGGTTGTCCGAGACGTGCAGCTCGGGGTTCAGGCGGAAGCGCATGTTGGCGCCCGCCTGCGTCTTGTTCTTGCACGGATAGAGGCCGTCCTTCGGGTTGTCGCTGGCCGAAGCGGACTCCGCGGACTCGTCGCCGGTGCACAGCGCTGGGCCGAAGGATGCCCCCGTGCGGGCGTTGTAGTGGTTGTCGCTCGGCATGGGCCAGAGTGCCGAGTTGGGGCTGTCGACGCGGCCAAGCGAGAAGTTGTGGAACAGCTCCGCGCGCAGCCGATAGTAGCCGTGGATCTCGAACACCGGCCGGGCGTGGGACCACCAGTCCTCGGCGTAGATTTCGTCGCTGCTCTTGGCGCGCTTCTGCGCCGCGGCTGGATCCTTGCCCTGCTTCTCGAGCGCGGCGGCGTCGGTGGCGGGCTGCGGCCACATCGGCATCGGGCCGAAGCCCTGGCCCTGGCCTGGCGCGGGCGTGGGCGTGGGCGTGGGCGTGACCGAGGGTCCGCTCGGGCCCTTGCCCGTCGTGGGCGGCGGCGGAACGTCTTCGCCCTCGGGCGGGGTCTCGGGCTCGTCGTCGCCGGGCGGCGGTTCGTCCGCGGCCGGAGGCGTCGCGGCCGGAGGCTTGGCGGCCGGGAGGCTTGGCGGCCGGAGGCTTCGCGGCCGGAGGCTTCGCGGCCGGAGGCTTCGCCGGAGCGGGCGCAGCCGCGGGTGGTTTCGCGACGGGGCCGGGCGGTTTGGCAGGAGCTGCCGGCGGTGTTTGAGCTGCCGCCAGGGCGCTCGTGACGACCCAGCTCGCGGACAATAGGAAGGCGGATCGCTTCAGCATTCGGCGGCCGGTCGAGGCTATCGCACGCGCCCGGGAAGACTGTCAACGACGGTCTTTCCCAAAGGCTTTCGCGGGCCTCAGCGCTGTGCCTCGTAGGCCTGCATCACGTCGGTGCGCATCTGATCCGCCTGGGTCTTGGGCACGCTGGGGCGCGCTGCTCTCGGGCAGCCCGAGCTGCGAGATTGCCGCGGCGTTGTCCGCCAGCCGCTGCTGGGCCGACCAGCCGGCGCTCTCCGGCAGGTCCAGCGCTTCGCGGAAGGCCTCGCCCGAGCTCGATGGCCGAGCCGAAGCGGTGCATTGGATCCTTGGCGAGTGCCCGGGCAAACAAGAGGTCGAGCACGGCCGGCGCTCCAGGGACGTGCGCGGTGAGGGCCGGGGGCGGCTCCTCGACCTGGGCGGTGCGTACCATGATCTCGTTTCGGGTCGGGGCGTCGAAGGGCGTCACGCCGGTGAGCATCTCGAACAGCACGATGGCCGCGCTGTACAGATCCGCCCGGGCGTCGATGTCCTTGCCCAGCACTTGCTCCGGAGACATGTAGCAGCCGGTTCCGGGAGCCATGCCGCCGGTGTTCCTGGCTTCGTCGGCCGGCAGGCGCGCGATGCCGAAGTCGGTCAGTTTCATCACGCCGTCGACGCGCACCAGCACGTTGCTCGGCTTGACGTCGCGGTGAATGATCCCGAGCGCGTGGATGGCGGCCAACGCACCGAGCAGCTGCGAGAAGAAGTGCCAGGCCCGCATGAAGGGCATGCACGGCAGCCCACCGCGATCGGAGCCCTGCTTCGCTTGGCGCTCGATCAGGGCCGAGAGCGGCTCGCCCTCGACCAACTCGATCACGATGGCGAGCTGCCCCGCGGGCTCCACCATGGCGAAGAAATGCACGATGTTCGGGTGGGACAGCCGGCTGAGTGCGCCGGCCTCGCCGACGAACAGCCGGCGCGCGCGCTCCCGACTCTTGAGCAGCGGGTGCAGCACCTTGACCGCCACCGGATGCGGCGGCGTGGCGGCCCGGCTGCCCGCAGGATTGTAATAGAGCCACGCGCGGTGGACCACGCCCATGCCGCCTTCGCCGACGGGGTCGCCGACGACGACCTTGCCCCACTCGAGATCGAGCTCGCTGCCTTGGCCGAAGCGCCGGACCGCCTCCCGATGGGGCTGTGGCCCTCCGCACTCGGTGCAGAACCGAGCGCTGTCCTCGAGCACGTGTTTGCACGAGGCGCAGAGCGCCACGCTGAGCAGGATAACGCGGACGCATTTCCTCCGCAGAATTCCCTGGCTTCTTGCCGCCCCTGGCGACGGATCATGCTGGTTGCGAACGACTGGCGGGGTGTGCGAGCCTTGGCTTCGCTGAGGGCTGCCCCCTCGGACTCGGAGGATCGATCCGTTGCTCCCGCCCCCTCTACTCCACTCCGCTGGCCCTGAGCGCCGCGCCGCTTCGCCCGACGCGCGTCGTGTCGCTCGATTCATCGGTGGTGCCACGCTGGCGGTGCTGCTCGCCGACGCCGCGCCCGCCTTCGCCCAAGGCGCCGCCGAGAAAGAGTTCTCGGTCCAGCGCTTCGATCCGGCCCCGGGGCCACGAAACTACTTCTCCACGCGGGGCGTGCGCACCTCCGGCGAGATGGCCTGGAGCGCGGGTCTCTTCGTCAACTACGCCTATCGGCCCTTCGCGGTGAAGAGCTGCTTCAGCGAGAGCAACTGTGACGACCCCAACGCCACCGGTCACTCCGACGTCAAAGTCATCGACAACCTGCTCACCGGAGACGCGCTTGCCTCGCTGACGCCGATCCCTCGGCTACAGATCGGTCTGAAGGTCCCGGTCAGCTGGGTGAGCGGTGACGGGCTCTCCGACACCGGAGTTGCCGCGAAAGAGGGCATCGACGCGGTGGGTATGGGCGACGTCACCCTGGAGGGCAAGTACCGCCTGCACGGCGAGATCAACGATCCCTTCGTGGTCGGCGCCGGTGCATTCGTCACCGGCCCGCTGGGACGCGCCACCGCCAAAGACACGTACATCGGCGACGCGAGTCCGACGGTCGGCATCCGCGGCATCTTCGACGGCGAGCAGGGCCCGTTCTCCTTCGGCGGCAACCTGTCGGCCGTCTACCGCGGCGAAGGCCGAGTGGGCTCGACGACCCTGGGTCCCGAGTTCCGCTACGGCGTCGCCGGCGGCTTCAAGCCGAGCCCGGTGCTCCGGGTCGTGCTCGACGGCTTCGGCGCGACGAAGTTCAGCGCGAAGAACGGCACGAACTCGCTCGAGGTCGACGGCGGCATCCAGATCATGCCCATCGACTCGCCGATCGTGATCTCGGCGGGCGCCGGCACTGGCCTGATCCAGGGTGTGGGCGTGCCGGTGGTGCGCGGATTCCTCGGCGTCATGTTCGTGGCCGAAGGCGGCGATCGCGACGGCGACGGCGTGAAAGACGACGACGATCAGTGCCCGACCATCGCCGGGAGCCCGAGACCAACGGCTGTCCGGCGGGCGCGCGGGACTCCGACGGCGACACCATCCCCGACGACGCCGACAAGTGCCCGAAGGTGCCGGAAGATCCCGATGGCTTCCAGGATCAGGACGGCTGCCCCGAGCTCGACAACGACAACGACGGCGTTCCCGACGATCAAGATCGCTGCCCCGACAAGCCGGAAACCAAGAACGGCTACAAGGACGACGACGGCTGCCCCGACGAGCCCGATCGCGACAACGACGGCGTACCGGACAAGCTCGACAAGTGCCCGGACGCGCCCGAAGATACCGACGGCTTCGAGGACACCGACGGCTGCCCGGATCCTGACAACGACGAGGACGGCGTGCCGGATCAGCAAGACGAGTGCGGCGACCAGCCGGAGACCAAGAACGGCTATCAGGACGAAGACGGTTGCCCCGACGAAGTTCCGACCGACGACAAGAAGAAGGACAAGAAGAAGAAGTGACCCGAAGGTACTTGGGGGTTTTGGTCGCGGTGGTGCTCGGCACCGCCGCTCTTGGCTGCAACAAGATGGGCGGCGGCAGTCAGTCGGCCGGAGCCACGGATCACCCGCTGGTCGGCGCTCCCGCTCCGCCCTTCGACCTCCCGGCTCACTATGGCGACGCGAAGAAGGTGTCCCTGGCCGATGGCTCCGGAAAGGTCATGCTGGTCGACTTCTGGGCGACCTGGTGCGAACCCTGCAAGGACTCCTTCCCGCACCACCAAGCGCTCGCCGAAAAGTACGCCGGGCAGGTCGTCGTCATCGGCATCAGCATCGACGACGAACCCGACGGCATCCCGGACTTCGCCAAGAAGAACGGCGGCAAGTTCCCCATCGGGTGGGACGAAGGTCAGGCCGTCTCGGGCACATACCAGCCGCCGACGATGCCAACCGCGTACATCATCGACAAGAGCGGCATCGTTCGTTATGTGCACGCTGGATTCCGCAAGGGCGACGAACTCGAGATCGACGCGCACGTGGCCGAGCTGCTGAAGTAGGTGAGCGGATGTGGGACAGTGACCCATCTTGGGGCGCCGTCCGTACTGAGCTACGCTCCCGTTCAGCGTGCGGTACTGGTCCGGCCTCCAGCTGCAACGAGTCGCGCTCGCACTCATGTGCGCGCTGGCGCTGTCGTTCGCTCACGTGAGCGCTGCCGGCGCTCCTGCCATCGCGCAGCTCATCGAGCGCCTCGAGAACGGCGAAGACTTCCGCGTGCGCGTCCAGGCCGCGCTCGAGCTCGGAAAGACCAAGCACTCCGACGCCCGCCTGCCTCTCGAGAAGGGACTCGATGACGAGAACGCCGCGGTGCGGACCGCCTGCGCCGCGGCGCTCAAGGTGCTCGGGGACAAGCAGAGCATCCCGGCCCTGGAGGCTCACAAGAAGGACTCGTCTTCCGCGGTGCGCGCGCAAATCGCGGCCACCCTCGCTTCGCTGAAGCTGGTCACGAGCAGCAGCGTCACGCTCATCGTCAAGCTCGGCAGCATGCGCATGGGCAAAGGCGTGCGCACCAAGCTGGCCGGAGAGCTCGAGACGGCGAGCCGCCAGAAGTTCGGCGAGTTGCCCGGAGTGAAGGTCGGCGACTCGAGCGAGCAGGGCAAGAAGATGGTCATGGTCACCGGCCTCTTGCGCAAGCTGAACGAGTCCCGCGAGGGCTCCGAGGTGGTCTACTCGGCCAGCGTAGAATACGTGGTGCATCGCATGCCGGAGCAGGCCATCGCGGGCACCGTCTCGGGCTCGGCGAGCACCCGCGCGAGCAGCGCCGAGGCCAGGACGCGCTCACTGGAGCTGCGGCGCCTGGTGCTCGCGGCGGCGGTGGCCAGCGCGGTGAAACGCGCCCCGGAAGCGCTGGCGGCGGCTACCAAGTAGCCGGAGCGCCCCGTTGCCGTCAGCGGCCGTCGGCCGGCGGATCCACAGGAAGGCGGGAAGGGGCTGGCCTTCAGCCCGTGGCCAGCGGATCGCGATAGATCGCGTCCACGTCCAAGCTGCAACCGAGTTCGGTCAGGGCGGCGCTGTCGCCTGCGCGGAACACAGAAGTCGTCCAGCCCTGCTCAGCTCGGGTCCAAACTTCGATCCTGTGCTGATCGTGGGCGACGTGGATCACGTAGCGGAGAGATTCGATGCTCTGGTAGTCCGTGAGCTTTTCGGTGCGATCGTATTGGGCCGTGCTGGGGCTCAGTACCTCGACGAGTGCTGTCGGATTGAGCATCGAGAGCCTGTCTTCCGGGTCTGTCTCTGCGCTTCCGCAGACGATGCTGGCGTCGGGGTAAAACGCATTTCCCGAGGCTTGGACTCGCACGCGGGCGTTGGAATCGAACACCGCGCAGCGCTTGCCCTGAAGCTGCGAAGAGAGCGTCGCGATGATCGCTGCCGTGAGCCGCGCGTGCTCGAGGGTTCCACCAGCCATCGCGAGGATGAGCCCGCCGACGAATTCGTGTCGCTCGCGCGCGTCACGCTCAAACTGAACGTAGTCGCGGTAGGCGTAGCAGAGCGTCAGTGCGGGGGACGTCACCGCTGAGGATTCTAGCACGGCGCTGCCGGATGCCCCGGCGAGGGCTTCGGCGGCAACCTGACCGCGATCCACTCCGTCGCATCCGGGCAGGAACACCCCCCAGCGCTGTAAGGGGGCCAGGGTCGAGTTCTGATCGGCGATCGCGCTCCGCGGTTGACGACGCGCTCCGAGTCGGTCGATACCACGCCGTGCCCACGCCGCCCCGCGTGCTCTTTGTCTCGAAGCCCATTGCTCCGCCCTATCATGACGGGACGAAGTGCTTCGTGCGCGACGTCGCTCAGAACCTCGAGCAGGTTCACCCGGTCGTGATGGGGGTGCGGGGCGGTGCGCAGCTGCCGGGCGTAGAGGTGGCGCCGGTCTACTCGGACTCCGGAGCCTACGCTCCCGCGCTCGAGGAAAACGTACGTGCGGCGCTGTACCTGACCACCGGCCCTGGCGCGGCGCTCTGGCACTTCGTATTCGCGCCCAACCCGCGCAGCAGTCGGGTGGGCCGCGCGCTCCGAACGCTGCGTCGCGCATCGGTGGTGCAGACCATCGCCTCGCCACCGCGAGACTTCAGCGACGCCGAGAGGCTGCTCTTCGGCGACATTGTCGTGGCCCAGAGTCGCGCCACACGATTGCGCATTCTCGAGCACGCGCCGACCCGCGAGGTCGAGGTCATCCCGCCGCCCGTGGGGCCCATTGCCCCGCGCTCCACCGAGGCGCGCCGGGCAATCCGGGAGCGGCTCGTGTTGCGGGACGACTCGGTGGTTCTGCTCTATCCCGGTGACATCGAGCTGTCGCGCGGCGCCGAGAACATTGCGGCTCTGGTCGAGCCCCTGGCGCGCGAGATCCCGAACCTGGTCGTGGTCTTCGCCTATCGCGCCAAGACCGAGCGCGCGCATGCGGTGGCCCGCGCGCTGGAGCAGCGCTTGCCCGAGCGACACACGCGCTTCACGCACACCTTGCCCGACGTGCTCGCGCTGGTCGAGGAGTCCCGCGCGGTGCTGTTTCCGGTGGATGATCTCTGGGGCAAGGTCGACATGCCCATTGTCCTGCTCGAGGCGATGAGCCTGGGCGTGCCCGTGCTCGCCCTGGACCACGGCCCGCTCTCCGAGATCGGCGGCGCGATCCACGTTGCCGAGGGGGCCGATGCCTGGGTGCGCGCGACGCTCGAGCTCTTGCGCGAGCCCGGCTTGGCAGCCCGCGTGATCGAGGCGCAGCGTGCGGCCATCCACCAAACGCACGAGGCCAAGGCCGTGGCCCGCCGCTACGAAGCGCTCTATCTGGAGCTGTTGTCGCGGCGCCAGAGCACGCGGCGCTGACGCGGCTCAGTTCTTGTCCAGCACGCGCTCAGCCGGCGATCAGCCGCGCGTAGTCGTCCGAGAGCGTGAACGCACAGAGCGCGGCGACGCGCACGGCGAGATCTTGGTGGGCGAAGCGACCATCGGCGCGACGCTCGCGCAACAGCGCGAGCACGCCGTCGCGTTCGGCGACAGCGAGCTCTTTTCTGTGGTCCGGGCGCACCAGCAGCATGGCCCGGAGAGCGGCGCCGAGATCGCGACACGCGACGAGTCCCGCGCGGTCGGCGGTCAGCTGCATCACGCGAGCCGTCGCCACCAGATCCTCGTGCATCGCCGAGAGCACGTCGTCGCTCTCGTGTGCGACCCCGAGATCGGGCCGACTCGCCAGCCGATTGCGAACGGCGCTGGCCCCGCCAATCACGCGCTTCAGGGTGCTGGTCGGGATTTTCTGCAGGACCTGGTAGGCCCGCTCGGCCACGCGATAGCTCTTGAACAGCGGCAGCACACCCAGCAAGAGATCGAAGCCCTCGCGACTGCGATCGAAGAGCCCGCGCCAGATCTCACTGGAGGTCACCCGCGCGTGTCCATAGGCCACGTGCGCGACCTCGGTGGCGATGGCGAAGCCGAGCTCGGTCTCCGTCATGCCGTACTCGGGATCGTCGTCCAAGTGCCGCACGCCCACGAGCACGAAGGCCGGTGGTCCTTCGTAGGCGCGGGTCCCGACGCCCTTCTTTCCTCGGGAGACGAAGCCTTGCATGCGCTCGACGCGCAGGAGGCGAGCGGCGTTCATGAGGGCACGTGTGGCCTTCGCCTGCCGCGCCGCGCTGATGGGCTCGACGTACTCGAGCAAGGTGCCGTGGTCGGGCTCGGGCACCGCCGCGAGCAGGCTCTGGACCCGACCGAGTACCGCGCTCTCGGCCCGCGCGGCGGGATGCGGCAGCACGGACTCGAGCAGCGTCTCTGACAGCGGCGCGGCTTCGGGCAGGTCGCCCGTGGGCTCGCGGCGAGCGAGGCCGCCCGGGCCGAGGACCGCGAGCACTGCCGCGGCGCGGTCGCGAAGCTCTCCCACCGCAGCTTGGTGCAAGGCGCGCACGCGGGATCCCACCAGGGGCTGCAGGCGTGCCAGCTCGGAGAGGGCGCGCACACAGGGTCCCGAAGGCGTCGCGCGAGCCTCCGCCAACAGCTCGAAGACGCGGATGCGCAGCACCTGACCGCCGGCGCCAGCGGTCAGATCGGCGTCTTCGCCTGGCAGGAGCCCCAAGAGTTCTTCGCTCGGCAGCTCCAAGAGTCGCGCTTCGAGCAATTCGCGAGCGCGCTCGCGCTGGCCCGATCGGAGCAGGTGCTCGGCGAGCTCGACATCGGCGCGTGCGAGTCGCTTGGGATCGGGGCGCAGCTCCGTGAGCCTGGCGTGGACCCGCTCGTGCAAGACCAGCGCCCAGGGTTCCGCGTCGTCGCCGTGGCCCTTCAGCCGATCCAAGAGCACGATGCCTGCGTCGGGCGAGAGGCGGAAGTTTCTCCACATCGCCGCGAGCGCGTCGGGTGGCGGCTGCAGGTTCGCGAGGGCGCTGATCGCTGGGTCGACGTCATCCGGGAGCCCCCAGGCATCGGAGCTCTCGTGCGCGAGCATGAACGCTGCCATGGTGGCCAACGGGTCACCTTCGCTCGCTCCGCGCTCGAGCAGCGTGCGGCAAAACGACAGCGACGCCGAATCCGTGCGACCGAGCCAGTTGAAACGGGCGAAGGCGCGCACGCGGGCAGCGCCATCGAGTTCGAGGGCCGTGAGCAGCTCGCGCCAGACCTCCACGTCGCCTCGGTGGATGCGCCAGCGAAAGCTGCCGGCCAAGACGTCGGTCCTGCCCAGGCTCTCGTCGAGGGTCAGCCTCACGCCGTCGAGGGGCTCGACGCGATGGTCACCGAGCAAGCTCAAGACCACGCGGGCGATGCGCCAATCGGTGACGACCAGTGAGCCGGTACCGCTGCTGCCCGGCGCGATTGGCGACTCGACCGGCGCGTCCTCGTCGGTCTCGCGAATCGCCAGGAGCAGCTCGTCCGGATCGAGCAACCCGGACAGGAAGGCCCGGGAGACCGGGCCCAGAATCGCCCACGTGCCGGCCTCGGTCCCCGAAACGATCAGCGTCAGCGCCGCCCAACCGCCCGAGGGCGACGCAGAGGCGCGCCTCGCGACGCGCGGTGGCGGGCACCACCACGCTGACGTCACCAACGGAGAGCCGGTCGCCGAGGGTGCCGAGCTCGTAGCGGAAGTCGCTGCGCGCGACGAGATCGATGGCGACGCCTTCGGCCGAGCTCTTGGCCGCCACCAGGTACAGGCCGCCGGTGGTCCTCACCAGGCTCGCGGGCTGCCGCGAGCCGCTGCCGATGTCGAGCCTGCCGCGCAGCGCGACCCGTTGCTCGACCCGGCCAAGGTCACGAGCGGCAAGGAGGGCGAGTGCGGCGTCAGGCATGCGAGGTCAGGGCGCGATGTTACTACGTCGCGCGCCGCCCGGGGGCCTGTGCTAGACCCCCGAGTCCTGCCATGACGAAGACGTCCCAGGAGCTGCGCCGAGCGTTCCTCGAGTTCTTCCGGACCCGCGGCCACGAAGTCGTGCAGAGCGGTGCTCTGGTTCCCCCCAACGATCCGACGTTGATGTTCGCCAACGCCGGCATGGTGCAGTTCAAGGACTGCTTCACCGGCCGCGAGAAGCGCGCGTACACTCGGGCGGCCAGCAGTCAGAAGTGCATCCGCATCAGCGGCAAGCACAACGATCTCGAGAACGTGGGGCCGAGCCCGCGCCACCACACCTTCTTCGAGATGCTGGGCAACTTCAGCTTCGGCGACTACTTCAAAGAAGAGGCCATCGTCTACGCCTGGGACTTCCTGATCAAAGAGGTCGGACTGGACCCAGCTCGCTTCATCTTCAGCTACTTCAAGGGCGAAGAAGGCGTGCCCGCCGACCACGAGGCGCGGGACCTCTGGCGCAAGCTCACGGGATTGGGCGACGACCGCATTGTCGGTCTGGGCGTGGCCGACAACTTCTGGGCCATGGGCGACACCGGTCCCTGCGGCCCGTGCAGCGAACTCTACTACTACGTCGGCCCCGAGGTCGACCTGAGCTGTTTCGGCCAGGAGCAGACCGCCCAAGGTCACGGCTGGATGGAGATCTGGAACCTGGTCTTCATGCAGTTCGAGCGAAAGACAAAGGACGCGCCCCTCGAGGCGTTGCCCGCTCCGAGCATCGACACCGGCATGGGTCTCGAGCGGCTCGCGGGCATCGTGCAAGGGCGGACTAGTAACTACGACTCGGATCTCCTGCGTACGCTGGTCGAGCGGGCGTCGGCGCTGTCCGGCAAGCCTTACGCGGGCGGCATGTCCCCCGACGAGGTCTCGATGCGGGTCATCGCGGACCACGCGCGGACCACGGCGTTCCTGATCGCCGAGGGCATCCTGCCCGACCGCACCGGGCGCGAGTACGTGCTGCGTCGGGTGATGCGCCGCGCGATCCGCCACGGCCACCGCCTCGGGATCGCGAAGCCCTTCTTGCACGAGGTGGCCGACCTGGTGGTCACACACATGGCCGAGCAGTACCCGGAGCTCAGCGAGCGCCGCGACATGATCGCGTCGGTCGCCGAGGCCGAAGAGGCGCGCTTCCGCCAGACCATCGAGCGCGGGCTCAGCCTGCTCGATCAGGCCTTCGTGTCGTTGGACCAGGCCGCGACCAAGGAACTCTCGGGCGCCGACGCCTTTCAGCTCCACGACACCTTCGGATTCCCCTTGGATCTCACCGAGGTGATCTGCGCCGAGCGCGGCTACGCGGTGGACATCGCCGGCTACGATGCCGCGATGGACGAGGCGCGCAAGCGCAGCGAGTTCCGCGGCATGGAGCAGGCCGTGGAGTCCGTTTACCGCGACGCCCTGCAAAAGGTGGCGAGTGGAGCCGTGGCCTTCACTGGCTACGAGCACGACCTGGACCAGAGCCGCGTCGTCGCCCTGATCAAGAGCGGCGCGCTCTGCGATAGCGTGTCGGCCGGGGACCAGGTCGAGGTCGTCACGGAGCGCACGCCCTTCTACGGCGAGTCCGGCGGTCAAGTCGGCGACCAGGGCGTGATCACGCTCGAGGGCGTCAGGCTCCAGGTCAGCGACACGCAGCGTCCCGTCGCCGGCCTGGTGGTGCATCGCTGCAGCGTCGAAGCGGGCACGCTCAGCGTCGGCGACGAAGTCGAGCTTCGGGTCGACGTCGCGCGTCGCGACGCCACTCGCCGCAACCACTCGGCGACGCATCTGCTCCACTGGGCGCTGCGCAAGGTGGTCGGGGCGCACGCGCAGCAGAAGGGATCGCTGGTGGGGCCCGAGCGGCTGCGCTTCGATTTCACCCACGGCAAGCCGCTGAGCCCCGAGCAGGTTTCCGAGATCGAAGATCTGGTCAACCAACGCGCGCTGGCCAACGCCCCGATCCGCACCGAGGTGCTCTCGATGGAGGAGGCCAAGAAACGCGGCGCCATGATGATCTTCGAAGAGAAGTACGGCGACACCGTGCGCATGCTCAGCATGCTCGAGAGCACCGAGCTGTGCGGAGGGACCCACGCGCGCGCCACCGGGGACATTGGCCTGTTCAAGATCCAGGCCGAGCAGGGCGTCGCGGCCGGCGTGCGCCGCGTCGTCGCGACAACGGGGGAGGGCGTGATCTCTCACCTGCGCGCGGTCGAGAGCGAGATCGAGCGCGCCACCGCCGCGGCCAAGGCCTCGCCCGGGCAGCTCGTGGAGAAGATCGAGAAGCTCGTGGCCGAGAGCCGCGCGCTCGAGAAGAAGGTGGACGAGCTCAACAAGAAGCTCCTGACCGGTGGCGGTAGCGGCGGCATCGAAGCGCTGCTCGGTCGCGCCCGGGAGATCGCTGGCGTGAAGGTGCTCGGGATCAAGGCCGACGTCGCCGACCGCGGCGCGCTCCGCGAGCTGGCGGAACAGCTCAGGGACAAGCTCGGCGACAGCATCGTGCTCGTCGGCTCCGAGGCAGATGGCAAGGCGCAGCTAGTGCTGACGGTCGCCAAGACTCTGACCAATCGCTTCAAGGCCGGCGAGCTGATCCGCCCCATCGCTGCCATTGTCGGCGGCACCGGCGGGGGTCGTCCCGACATGGCGCAGGCGGGCGGTACTGAAGTCAGCAAGCTCGAGCAAGCCATCGAGGCGGTGTACGAAGGGCTCGAGGCCAGCTGATCCGTTCCGTCGCGCCTTCAGTCGACGAGCGGCAGGCCACCCACGCTGGGACCAAAGCCCCAGAACACCGGCTCGGGCTCGAGCGAGATCCCGAAGCGGTCCAGCACCGTCTTCCGCACTCGCGCCGCGAAGCGCACCACGTCGCACGCCCGAGCGCCGTCACGGGCGACGATGCAGAGCGTGTGCTTCGTCGAGAGACCGACCGCGCCGTCGCGAGCGCCCCTCGCGAGGCCCGAGTGCTCAATCAGCCAGGCCGCGGAGAGCTTCACGCGGCCGTCGGGCTGCGGGTAGCGGGGCATGTTGGCATCGTCGAAGGTGGCAGCGCGCTCGGCGCTCACGATGGGGTTCACGAAGAAGGACCCACAGCTGCGCCCGTTCTCGTCCGCGAGGTCGAAGATCATCGACTTCTTGCCTCGCAGCCCGAGCACGGTGCGGCGAAGATCGGCCAGGCTCGGGGCCCCGGAAAGCTCGCGTTCCAGCTCGGCGTAGCGCACCTTGGGTGCTCCCCCGGGGCGCAATCGAAACTCGACGCGCAGTACGACGAAGCGGTTGGGCGCCCGGCTCTTGAAGAAGCTGTCGCGATAGGCGAACGCGCACTCGCGATTGTCGAGCTCGATTCGCTCGCCCGTGCGCCGATCGAGGGCGTGCACGCGCTCGATGGACTCGCTGACCTCTTGCCCGTAGGCGCCGACGTTTTGGATGGGGGTCGCGCCCGTGAGCCCGGGGATTCCGCTGAGACACTCGACGCCCGCGAGCCCGCGTTCCACGGCCTGCCTCACGAACGCGTCCCAGGGCTCGCCCGCCGCAACGACGGCCCGTCCGTCGTCGAGCCAGTCGATGCCCCGCAGAGCGATGGAGAGCACGAGTCCGGCAACGCCCGCGTCGGCCACCACGATGTTGCTGCCGCCTCCGAGCACGTGCAGCGCGACGTCGTGTTCGCGGGCCCAGCGCACCGCTTCCGCGACGTCCGCCTCAGAGGTGGCCACCGCGAACTCGCGAGCGTTGCCTCCGACCCCGAGAGTCGTCTTCTTGGCCAACGGGACGGACTGGGCGCGCTCCACTGTCGCGGGTTCTTACCACACGCTCAGCGCGCGCGTGCGCGGCGCAGCCCGGGCTTGGGGCGAGCGAGCACACGTACGGCACGAGCACGGCTCTCACCCGCGCCGGCCCGGCCCTCGCGCTTCGCACGCGCAGCTTCGATCAACTCGCGGGCTTCGGGGCTGGTCGTGTCGGGCAACCCGTCGACCGCCAGCGGCACAATCGCATCGGCCAGGGTCAGCACGCGGTCGAAGAGCGGGCTCTTCGCGTCGAGCAAGACCATCGACTGACCGTTCAAGCGGATGGTGCCTCCCGAGGCGTGGTGCATCGCCAGGCGAAGGGGCTCGATGCGAACGGTGACCCCCAGGATGCGGGCCACGTCGACGAGCTCGGCCAAGAGGCGCTCGGGGTCCACCTGCTCAGCTTACGGCAAATAACGGCCTCGGGCCCGCCGGGGCTTGTCGGCGGGGGAAATCCTCTTTAGTTTCCACCATGCACCGCTATGCGCTGGGGGAGGCGAGCCTCGAACTCGGCCTCGGAGACATCACCGAGTCCGACACGACGGCCATCGCCAACGCCGCCAACTCGATGCTCATGGGCGGCGGCGGCGTCGACGGCGCCATCCACCGCGCGGCGGGGCCCGGACTCGCGCGAGCACTTCTCGACCTCAAGCGCGATCTGCCCGGCGGCGTCCTCGAAACCGGCGGTGCGGTGATCACGCCCGGCTTCGCGCTCCGGTCGAAGTGGGTGATTCATTGCGTCGGACCCATCTACGATCGCGAGGGCGAAGAGGCTGCGAAGCTCCTCGGTCGTTGCTACGCCAAGGCCATCGAGCTGTGCCGCCGGCGCGAGCTCGAGTCCATCGCCTTTCCTTCCATCAGCACCGGCGTCTACGGTTACCCCAGCGAGCTTGCGGCGCCCGTCGCCCTCGAGGCCGTGCGGCGCGCCCTCGGGGCAGGCCCGCTCCCCAAGCGGGTTCGATTCGTGTTGTTCGACGAGCCGACCCTCGCTGCTTATCGAACGGGTGCTGAGCAGCTGTTCGGGTAATTGTCGTTTCCCGGCGCTGGGGGGCCGTGCTATGGCCCGGGCCGCGTGTGTGCATTGCCGGAGGTGGGAGCGATGAGCGCTTCCCAGGGGTGCCACCGGAGAGAACCCGATGTTCTCCAACCAACAAGAGACTCAGAATGACTTTTACGGAAGCTGCGGCGCAGGTACTGCGCCTCGTGGGCAAGCCACTGCACTATAAGGAAATCACCGACGTCGCCATCGAGAAGAACCTGCTGAGCCACGTGGGCAAGAGCCCCGAGGTCACCATGGGGGCACGTCTGGCGGCGCTGGTGAAGAAGGGGGACAAAGAGAACCCCCTGGTCCGCATCAAGCCGGGCGTCTTCGCGCTCCGTGACTGGGATCAAGCGACCATCGACAAGGGGCTCGCGGATCGCACGCCGGCGCTCGAAATCGCCAAGAACTCCAAGGTCGACCTGAGCCAGAGCCCTGCGCCGAGCCCCGCGGATGACGACGACGACGAGGTGCTCGTGCGCTCGTCGCCGACGCAGGACGACGACGACGACGACGGGTCCGAAGAGGGTGCTGAGCCCAAGACCGACGCTGAGGAAGTGGCGCGTCGACAACGCGCGGCTGCGGCCAACGACTTGTTCGAGGCTGAAGACGACGACGACCTGCCGATCCTGGGTCGCCCCGAAGAAGAAGGGGGCGAGGAAGGCGAAGGCGGCAGCGTTGCCGCCACCAGCAGCCGCCGCCGTGGTCGACGGCGACGCGGTCGTGGAAGTGAGCGCGACGAGGGTCGCAGCGGTGGCGACGACCTGCCGGGGTACACGGTCTCCGACGCCCCGGCGGACGTTCAGGTCGACGCGGACCGGCCGGCCGAGCCCGACGAGCGAGATCGCAATCGCGATCGTGGCGGACGCGATCGCGACCGCGGTGCAAGTGGTCGAGAGCGTGACCGCGGCGGCGACCGTGACCGCGGCGGTGACCGTGACCGCGGCGGTGACCGTGACCGCGGCGGCGACCGTGACCGTGGTGGCGACCGTGACCGCGGTGGCGACCGTGACCGCCGAGACGAGGGTGGAGGGCCCATCGACGAACTCGCGGGCCGACCGCTCGCCGACGCGGTGGCAGCGATGCTGTCGACCTTCGACCGCGGCGGTGGCCCGGTCGGTACGCAGAAACTCGCCGATCTCGCCCAGCGACGCGGACGGCTGAGCGGCGAGCACCAGCAGGTCCAGGCCCAAATCCTGGCGGCCGCTCGCGCCGACAACCTGCGCCGATCGGCGACCGGGCAGCGCGCTCGGTTTCGGATCAGCGGTGGTCGCCTCGCCCTGACGGACTGGGCGCTCGACGCTGACGCTTTGCGCCTCGAGCGCGAGATCTTGGCGCAGGCCGAGCGCTATCGAGACGCGCTGCGCCGCTCCCTCGTGCGCCGCTTCCAAGACCTGCCCCATCGGGCGCTTGGCGAGCTGATTTGCCTCCTGCTCGAGCGCCTTGGCATGACGGACATCCAGGCCGTGCGCCGGCCAGGCTCGCCAGGCTCGGAGCTGCACCTGTCCGCGGTCGCCCGCGGTCCGGGTGGCAGCATCCCCACCGCCATCGTGGTCCGCCGCGACGGGCGCGAGGTAGGCCGAGAACGCGTGACCGAGCTGCGCGGCGCGCTCCACCACTACGGTCAGGCCGCAGCGGGCTGGCTGGTGACGACCGGGCAGGTGCTCAGCGGCGCGCGCGAGGAAGCCGCGGCCAACGGCGCGGCTCCGGTGGCCCTGGTCGATGGCATCGGGCTCGCTCGGCTGTGCGAGGAGCACGGCGTCGCCGTGGTCGAGACCCGGGTGACCCTGCCGGTCCCGGATTTGGACCTGCTCGAAGCGCTGCGAGGCTCGTGAGCTTGGCGGCGCGGGCGCGCGAGTTGCTCCTGTTCGGCAGCCTGGCCGTCGCGCTGGTGGGCTGCTCGCGATCGCCTCCGCCGTCACAGTTCCCGACTGTGCGCGACGCGGTCGAGCGCATGCACTCGACCTACGCCTGCAGCCGCGGCGTCCAGGGCGAGGCGAAGCTCGACTACTTCGGCGAACGGGGTCGGGTTCGCGGCAATGTGCTGTACATGACCTCGGCGCCGGACTCGGTGCGCTTCGATGTCTTCAGCCCCTTTGGGGTGACGCTCTCGACGCTGACCGCCGACGGCCGCGACTTCGCGCTCTTCGACATGAAAGAGAAGAGCTTCTTGCGCGGCCCCGCCAACACCTGCAACGTCGCGCGCTTCACCCAGGTGCCGGTCCCGCCCTTCGCCCTCGTCCAGCTCCTGCGTGGCGAGGCGCCCGTGCTGGTCCACGAAGCCTCGCAGGCCTCCATCGCCTGGGAGGGCGGCGAGTACGTGCTGCGCGTCACCAGCAAGCACTCGGCGACGCAGGAGATCCACCTGGAGCCCCACCCTGAGGACTGGTCGGCGCCGTGGCAGCAGCAGCGTGTGCGCGTGATCGAAGTCCGCGTCGCCCAGCACGGCATGGACCTCTATCAGGCGTACCTGGCCGATCACCACGCGGTGCAGACCGCCCCTCCGCGCAAGGATCCCGAAGGGCTGGAGCCGACGATTCAGCCCAGCGGCCCGGCTTGCAACGCCGAGGTCCCCCGGCGCCTTCGCTTGGTCACTCCGGACACGGATCAGGAGTTGGTGCTGCGGAACAAGGAAGTGATGCACAACCCACCACTTCCCGAGGGCGTGTTTCGGCAGCAGCCGTCGCGTGGCGTCACGGTGCGCCACGCCGCGTGCGCCGATTGAGGTCCCGGGTCGGCGTTTTTTCCGTATAGTTCCGCTTCCAGATGGCGAAGAAGCGCAAAGCTCGGGCGACGCGGGTCGACACGGCGCGGGCCGAGCGCTTGGTCGTCGCGAAGGAGCGCGCGGAGGCGAGGGGACGCGTTCGGAAGAGCAAAGCTCAGCGCAGCCCGTCTGGCGCCAAGCGGCCTCGCTCTTCCGAGCGTCCAACGCGGGCAGTCATCGAGCCGGGCGTTGCCATGAAGCCGACTCCGAGCGTGGACATGCCTCGCTTTGCTGGCGTTCCCACCTTCCTGCGCCTGCCAGCCGTCGCGGACGCGGACCGAGTGCCCGACGTCGACGTGCTCCTGTGCGGCGTGCCCTTCGACGGGGGGTCGAGCTACCGACCCGGCGCGCGGCTCGGACCTCGAGCGGTTCGCGACGCATCGGCGCTCGCCCGCGGGTTTTCGGCGGCCCTGGGCATCGACGTCTTCGAAGAGCTGCGGGTCGCCGACGGCGGAGACGTGCCGCTCTCGCCCCACGACATCGGCGCAGCCATCGCCGCGGTGGCCGACCGCGCCGAGGCCATCGCGCGATCGGGCGTCATCGGCGGCTACGTCGGGGGCGATCAGACCGTCACCCTCGGTGCGCTCCGGGGCATCCACCGGGCCAAGCTCAAGAGCGTGGGCCTCGTGCACATCGACACGCACAGCAACACGGCGGGCCCGGCCTGGGGACAGGACATTCACCACGGCAGCGTGGTGCGGCACGCCGTCGCCGAGGGCCTGATCCGCCCCGAGTGGAGCGTTCAAATCGGGCTTCGCGGTCCCTATTCGAGCGGCGGCGACCTGGCGTTTGCGCTCAGCAACGGCTTCGAGATCGTCGACATCGACGAGGTGAAGTGGGATCTGCACTCGGCGGTCAGCACGCTGCGCAAGGTCGTTCGGCAGGGCCCGATCTACCTGAGCGTCGACATCGCGGCGCTCGATCCAGCGCACGCCCCGGGCGTCGGGGTGCCGTGGCCCGGCGGCATGAGCACCTGGGAGCTGCAGCAGATCCTGCGCGCGCTGGTCGGCAGCGAGATCGTGGGCTTCGACGTGGTCGAGATCTGTCCTCCTTTCGACCACGCAGATCTCACCGCTCACGCCGGCGTGATGGTGCTCCAGGAGATCCTCGCGGCCATCGCCGACACGCGGCGCAGCGCACGCCCCGCGCCCAGCACCCACGACAGCCGTGGCGGCCGCATCTCGGCCTGAGTTGCCCCTTCGGGGATCCCACTTCTGCGGCGGGGACACTCGAAGGGGTGAAACGAGCGCGCTCTACCTCGAGGTCCGGCCCTGCGCGCCCGCGGCCCGGCGCGGAGCATCGCGGAAGCCGCGCCTGCGCGTGATGGTGTCGGCGGTGTTCTCAACGGTCAAGGAGCGCGAAGGTGCGTACGACATGCTCGAGAACGAACACTTTTCCCACGAGGCGCTGGTTGATTCGATGGCCGAAGCCACCGCTTCTCGCTGTGCCGGGCTGCGCTACGTGTACGTGCCGGTCGACGGCTCGAGCCTGACGTTGCCTGACCATGGGCAAAGCAAAGACTTCGGCGCGGTCGGCACCAATGTGCAGGGGGCTCGAGGACTGAAAGTCATCGACGCACTCGCCGTCGATCCGGACGGCGTCGTGGTGGGGTGGTTGGCATTGCAACTTACTGGACACGGTCCAACGAGCCCGGAGCGCGGCCCGCTAAGGGCACTTACGCCCGAGCAACCCGTGACGTTGAGGACAAGGAGGCATGGCATTGGATCGAGTCGATTCGTGCGGCCAAAAGCAGGCTCGACGCTCACGGGGTGCGAGGCTGGTTTCAGATCGATCGTGAAGGAGACGGGCGTGACGTGCTGCTCGAGCTGGCGAGCACGGAGCACTGGTGGACCGTACGCAACAACACGGACCGAACCATTTCGCTCGAGGAAGGTGGCGTCGGACATCTACGCGAGCAACTCTCACCCCAGTCACCACAAGGCAGTTACGACCTCGAGGTGTCGGGCACAAAGAAGAGGCGCGCTCGGACTGATCTTCCCCCGGTTTCGTGGACACCCCAACTGGCGCGACAATGCGCCTGGAGTGATCCATGGACAAGCGAAAGAAGCAGCGTAGGAAGCGACGAGCATTCACCCCCGAGTTCAAGGCCGGGGCAGTGCGGCTCTGCAAGGTCGGAGATCGGACCGTCACGCAGGTGGCCGGGGACCTGGACCTGACCGAGACGACCTTGCGCGAGTGGGTGAAACGGGCCGACATCGACACCGGCAACGGACCGCCAGGTGCGCTCACGAGTGACGAGCGGGCGGAACTCGCGCAACTGCGGCGGGACAACAAGCGCCTGCAAATGGAGCGCGAAATCCTGAAAAAAGCGGCGGCCTTCTTCGCGAAGGAGAGCACATGAAGTTCGTGTTCATCCTCGCCGAGAAGGCCTTCTACCCAATCACGATGCTGTGCCGCGTTCTCGAGGTCTCTCGCAGCGGGTTCCATGCATGGCGTAAGAGGCCCCAGGCGCCTCGTGTTCGCGCCGACGCACAGCTCGCGGCCCAGGTCGCTGCGGTCCACACGCGCAGCCGCAAGACCTACGGTAGCCCGCGCGTGCATGCGGAACTGCGAGCCCAGGGGATCCGCGTCGGCAAGAAGCGAGTGGAGCGGCTCATGCAGGAAAACGGCCTCGAAGCGCGGCGGAAGCGCCGCTTCAGGAAGACCACCGATTCGAAACACTCGAACCCGATCGCGCCCAACGTGGTCGCTCGGAAGTTCGAAGTCGCCGCTCCCGATCGCGTCTGGGCCACCGACGTGACTGCGATCTGGACTCTCGAGGGCTGGCTGTTTCTTGCCGTGATGCTCGACCTCTATTCCCGTCGGGTTGTTGCGTGGGCCGCGAGCCAGAACAACGACACAGCTTTGGCTCTCGAAGCGCTCCGAAAGGGCCTTCGGTCGCGTCGCCCTGCCGCAGGCCTCGTGCACCACTCCGATCGCGGAAGCCCCTACGCCAGCGACGCATACCGAGCGGAGCTGGCCGCGCACGGTCTGGTGGCGAGCATGAGCCGCAAGGGCGACTGCTGGGACAACGTCGTCGCCGAGAGCTTCTTCGCCACCTTGCGCGCCGAGCTCGTAGACCATGAGCTGTACGTCGATACCGTCCAGGCCGAGACCTCCATCGGCGACTACATCGAGAACTTCTACAACATCGAGCGGCGCCACTCTCACCTCGGCTACCTCAACCCGATCGAGTTCGAATTGCGTTCACGAACAGTGAAGGCTGCGGCATAATCATGCTGTCCACGGAAGCGGGGGAACTTCAGACGGCGCGGATGGTCGTCCGAGTTGGGCGCGTGGCGCTGCGGCTGCGAGATAGACGTACGAGGCGCATCACGCCGCTTGAAGTGACGGCCGTATGGACTCGCGAGAACGGGACGACACCTGCCGATGAGGAACCGATCGACTGGCTGCTGCTGACCAACTACCCGGTGACGACGCTCGAGCAGGCACACGAAGTCATCGCAGGATATGCGACGCGGTGGCGCGTCGAGGAGTGCCACAAGACCTGGAAGAGTGACGGCTGCAACGTCGAAGACACCCAGCTGCACAGCGCGAACGCTGTCATGAAGTGGGCGACGATTCTTGCGGCGGTCGCCGCCCGAATCGAGCGGCTCAAGCGTCTGGCTCGAAAACATCCAGACCTGCCTGTCACGGTCGAGCTGGCGCCGATCGAGGTGCGCGCTCTGGTACTGCTCAAGCGACGCTACAAGAACGCCAAGGAGAGCATCCGCGACGACCCGACCATCAAGGACGCCGTGCTTTGGATCGCACAGCTGGGCGGATACACCGGCAAGTCGTCAGGCGGGCCCCCCGGCGCCTTGACCATCCGTAGAGGGCTCGAGCGCCTCAATGCGGCCGTCGAGATGCTCGTCGCCCTGGCTGCCGAGGGCGGCTCCCGGATGACTTTCGACGCGTCGAGCTGCGCGTTCGTTGCTCTCGGTGGCAGCTGCGAGGACGAAAATCCTCGTGGTATGCCGGAGACATGTTCGCGCTCGACTCTCTCGAGAACCAGGCTCTCCTCGCGCGTTTGCCCAGCCTTCGGGCCCTCGAACGCGAAGCCACCGCCGAGCTCGTGACCCGACCTTGCGGAGGGCGAGGAGAAATAGACCGTCCGGCCGAGCCGGGGGAATATCCTGGGCCGGTTGCCACGGTCGCGGATGGCCAACCGGACGGCTGGCGCTGAGCGAAATACTCGGTTGCTCCTCGCTCTCCTCGTATTGCATCGAGCGGCTCGGCTACTCCGAGAACGAGGCCCAGGTGCGGGTCGGCGTGGCCCGGCTCTGCCAGCGCCTGCCCCGGGCCCTCGACGAGCTCCGGAGCGGGCGAATCCACCTGACCGGCCTGTTCCTCTTGTCGGGGCGGCTGACCTCGGAGAACGCCGATGCCCTGCTCGCCGAAGCTCGGGGCAAGTCTCGGCGTGACCTCGAGTCTTTGCTGGCCCGCTCATTTCCCCGGTCGGACGTTCTGCCGAGCGTGACGCCCTTGCCCGGCTGCCCGGCGACCATGCTCGAGCATGGTCCTTCCGCCGCGACGCCCGGCGCCCGCGCCCGCGCCGGCTCCGAAGCCCCGCGTGCAGCCGCTCTCCGCGTCCAGCTACCGGGTCGAATTCACCGCGAGCGCCGCGCTCCACGACAAGCTCGTGAAGGCCCAGAACCTCCTGGGCCACGCCATCCCCAGCGGGGATCTCGCCGCGCTGTTCGAGCGCGCCATCGAGGCGTTGCTCGAGGCCGAGACGAAGCGCCGCTTCGGCGCGGGCAAGCCGCGCAAGCGACGCGCGCTCGAGCCAGGCTCGCGGCACATCCCCGTGGAGGTCGCTCGCGTCGTCTGGGAGCGGGACGGCGGGCAGTGCACTTACCTGGACAGCGAGGGGCGGCGCTGCTCGGAGCAGCGCTTCGTCACCCTCGAGCACATCGAGCCGCACGCGCTCGGCGGTCCGGCCACCGTGGAGAACCTCGCTCTCCTATGTTCATCGCACAATGCCCTGCGCGCGCGACAGGTCTTCGGCGAAGATCACATCCGGAAGAAGATCGCTGAAGCGACCGAGAAGCAGCAAAGTCCGGACACGCCGAGGGACGACCCTTGGAAGTCCCAGAAGTGGGACGAGAACTCAGAGAAGATCCAGGCCGCGCTGGTACGACTCGGCTTTCGCACGGCGAAGGCTCGCCGGGCGGTCGAGCAAGCGCGCGCTCGAGGCGTCGAGCCCGGGCTCGAGCCGCTCCTCAGGGCGGCGCTCGCCGAGCTCACCCCCACCGTGTCGCCTGCGCGATGCCGAGGGAGCGCGGGTGTCCCCGGAGCCCCTGGTGCAGGCGAAGACTCGACTCGCCGGCGCGGCCTCCCCGACGTCGGGCTGTGACAGAAAGGTGCCGGCGCCAAGAGCGTTGCCGACGTCGAGCACCTCACCGAGCAGATGCCGCGCGCCATGCGGCGCCGGCTCGGCATCGTGCGCCGCGTGCCAGACACGACCTTGCGCGACGCCCTGTGCTCGATCGAGCCAGAGCAGCTTGCGCGCTGCCTGCACACCACGGTACGTGACGCGGAACGCCGCAAGGCGATCCATCCCGACGCTCTACCCTTCGGAGTCGTGTCGCTCGATGGCAAGGGCACGAGCATCTCCGCGTGCGACGACTGGCACGCGCAGCGGCAGAGCGCCGGTCAAGGAGCGCCTCTCGTCGGCGTCGTGCGCACCATCACCGCGACGCTGATCAGCAGCTCCGCCAGGCCCTGCATCGACGTGATGCCGATCCCGGCGCGCACCAACGAGGCGGGGCGTGTCCTCAGGGCTGAAGACCGCTACCTGATCTCGAGCCTGCGCAAAGATGCCCTCACCGCGACGCAATGGCAGACGCTCGTGCGCTCGCGCTGGGGCGTGGAAACCAACCACCAGATCCTCGACCACGCCTTCGAAGAGGACGACCCTTGGAAGTCCCTGGCGAGCTGGCGAGCTGGCGACCACCCCTGGATCGAGCAGAACCCACGCGGCATGCTCGTCGTCGCGATCCTGCGCCGCATCGTCTACACGCTGCTCGCGCTCTTCCGCGGCGTTACGCAGCGCTCCGACGAGCGGCGCGGCGTCCCTTGGAGGCGCCTGCTCGAAGAAGTGTACCTCGCGCTGCTCCGCGTCACGGACGAGCTGCTCCGCAACGCCGGCCGCTCCCCCGGCGGCAGCGCACGGACCTCGCAGGCCCGCAGCATGCCGCTGGTCGTCGGGATCACCGATCAAGGGTGCAGCTGCACCACCGCGGCTTGTCGACGTCAGCCCAAGACCGATATGCTGTAGGGCATGAGGGCTACCCGAGCGGCGCTCGCCGCCAGCTCCTGCATCTTGGCAATCTGCACCGTCAGCTGCCGGAAGTCGGCCCCGCCGGCGCCCGAGCCCGCGGCGTCCGCCTACAGCCTGGTTCTGCCGGCGCCAGCCCAGGGCCGCGCGCATCTCCGGGGCCGAGTTCTGCAGGGCACCGCCCCGGCGGCGGGGATCAAAATGGAGGTCTGCACGACGCCGACCTGCGGCAACATCCTTGACGAAAAGACGGACGCAAACGGCGAGTACGCGTTTCGCGACGTGGCGCCGGGTAGCTACCGAAACTTGACGGCTTACGGTGCCGGCGATGCGTCCCACAAGATCTGGCCAACCGGCGAAGACCACGAGGTCGCGGCGGGCGCGGTCGTTGCTGCCGACGCGACCATGCCCTGAGCGCCGGTCGAGAAAGCTTCCCAGGGTCGTCCCAGGGTCGTCTCGAAGCGAGTCAGCTCAGCGCGCGTACAATCGTCGCCGGCACGTCGCTGATGATTGCGTCCACGCCAGCCCGCGACAGGCGCTGCGCCTCGGCTGCGTCGTTGACGGTCCACACGTTCAACAGCGCGCCGGCCGCGCGCCAGCGCTGGATTTTCGCGTCGCATGCCAGTGCCAACTCGGGATGCACACCCACGGCGCCGAGCCGGCGAAAGCCAGGGGCCGCCGAGAGCATGCGCTGCTTGGCATGCACGAGCCAGCACACGGGCACGGCGGGCACCAGCCAGGCCAAGGCGCGCACGAAGAGCGGATCGAAGGAAGAGAGCAGCACCCGCCCGCGCGCCGCCGGGTGCGTGCGCAGGAGCCCCGCGACGCCCCAGACCAGCCCGCGGCGCTGGGTCACGTCCCGTTTCAGCTCCACGTTCACCAGGTATTCACCGCGCACTGCCCAGTCGAGCACTGCTTCGAGACTGGGGACGCGAGCGCCGCCGTCGAGCTCGAGGCGGTCCACGTCGCTGGCGCTCGAGATCCTCGACGTCGCGCTGGTCCGCGCCCTGTGTCACCCGCTCGAGAGTGCGATCGTGCAACACGACGACCCGACCGCTGCCGTCGAGTCGGACGTCGAGCTCCACGCCTGCGGCGCCCTGGGCGACGGCCAGATCGAAGGACTCCAGGGTGTTCTCCGGTGCCTCGCGCCTCGCGCCTCGGTGACCGAGCACCAGGGGCAGCGCGCCGGGTTTGCGTCGGAAATGCCCCAGCGCAGCGCTCACGCCAGCTCTTCGGCGATGGACCGCGCTACCTCACGAGCGCGATCGACCTCGTTCGAGCGGAACGAGATGGCTCCCACTACGGGATGGCCCCCGCCGCCGTGGCGCGCGCAGATGGCGCTGATGTCGGTGTCCAGTGGCTTGCCGCTCCACGGGTTGTACCCCACGCTCACCTTGGCGCCGCTCTTCAGCACGCCGACGATCACCGAGTACACCGAGTCGGGGAAGAGAGCGTAGGTGACGAACTTGCCGACGCTGTCGAGGACCGAGCTGGTGAGGTCTACGAAGACCACGCGTCCCATGCGCTGACCGCTTTCGCGCACGCGTTCGACGAAGCGCCCGTGCTTCTCGCCCAGGGGCTTGAAGCGGTCTTCGATGAACTGCGATTGCGCGACCTCGAGCAGGGGCTTGGACGACAGCTCTGGGACCATGCGCGCGATGAACTTGTCGTCGCCGTAGTGCTCGACGACGCTGACCATGCGCAGGACCGGATCCGTGCGGTTGACGGCCTGCTCGGGAGAGTCGAAGCGGGCCGAGTCCACGATGTCGGCCCAGCGCACCAGCTCGTCGAGAGCCGGGTCCTTCATGGCAAAATGCCGCCAAGACACGTCGGAAATCAGCTTGGTGCAGGAGCTGTAGTCAGGATCGTAGAAGTAGCGGCCGTTGTCCCGGTTCGCTTCGAATACCTGCTGCTCGTCGCTCGTCTGAAATGCCGTGCGATGGTGATCGAAGAACCAAGTCACTTTTTCCGTCGCCGAGAAGCGGTAGTCGAGGATGGCGTTCTCGTCGCCGCTCAAGAGGGAAGCATCCGCGCGCGACTGGCCATTGCCATACCCGCACCCACGGTACACGCACCGCCGCTTCTTGCCGTCGAGCGCGCCGAGCAGCCGGGTGAAGAGCACCGCGCTGGCGAGCCCGTCGAAGCAGTGACCGTGCGTGGCGACGACGACCTTCACTCCGAGCCTGTTAGCACAGGTCCTGGTGTGGTGGGGTGGTGTGGGTATAGACTCCGGGCTTCGAAGTCATCCAGCAGAGGGAGCCATCGAGCATGCGCCTGACGACGACAGTTGCGATGAGCTTGGTCCTGGTGGGCGCATTAGCGCTCACGCAGTGCAAGAAGAAGGACCAAGGGCCAGACGCCCAGTTCCAACAGGGGCAGAGCAGCGGTCCCTACGGCTCCACGCCCGCACCGGGACCAGGGCCGGGTCCCGCCGCGGGCCCTGGCGACGCCGGCGCGGTCGGGGCCTGTCAGCCTGGACAGCCCTGCCAGCCCCAACCTGGACAGGTGCCTGCGCTCGGCACTGTGGGCAGTGATCCCAACGCGCTCCAAGCGCTGATCGCCGGCGCACTCTCGGGCGGCGTAGCGTCGCTCGGCCTGCTCACGGGTGGCGAGACCGCGCAGCTCGAACAGGGCATCAAGATGAAGGCCCAGACCGAGGCCAAGGGCAAGAAGCCCGACGGGCCGCTGATGAGCGCCAAGCTCCAGCACGGCGGCCACGCCCAAGCCGATTTCACGCTGCAGCCGGGAGGTTGCTACACCTTCATCGGCTTCGCGAATCCGGGCGTCTTCAACTACCAGATCAACATCCTCACCGCTCCGCCCATGCCGCCGCAGGTGCTCGCGCAGAGCGACGCGGACAGCGTCGATCCCACCGTGGGTCCCCTCGATCAGTGCGTGAAGAACCCCTATCCGACGCCCATGGCCGTGAAGATCGACATGCACCTGCTCAAGGGCCAGGGCCTGGTCGGCGCGCAGGCCTACAAGAAGTAATCCGCAACTGTCGCCGCGCACTGCCGATGCGGGGGGGGTGAGCCCGCCTTCCGTCGAGGTCTTGCGCGATGCCCGGCTGCCCTCGCGGGTCCGCGATCTTTCGAAGCCGCCGGAGGCGCTCTACCTGCATGGTGAGCTGCCGCGCGGTCCTTGCGTCGCGCTGGTCGGCACGCGTCATCCGAGCGCCGACGGACAGATCTACGCTCGCCACCTCGCGGGCTGCCTCGCGCGCGCGGGAGTGGCGGTGCTCTCCGGCGGCGCCGAGGGCATCGACACGGCAGCGCACGAAGGAGCCCTCGACGTCGGCGGGGTGAGCGTGGTCGTTGCACCCTCGGGATTCGAGCGCCCGTTCCCAGAGAGCAACCGCGATCTGTTCCGGCGCGTCGTCGAACTCGGGGGCGCGTTTGTCAGCGAGCACGCCCCCGACGTGCATGCGACTCGCGCGTCGTTCTTCCCTCGCAACGCGCTCCTCGTGGCCCTCGCGCACCTGGTGGTCGTGGTCGAGGCCCCGTGGCGGAGCGGGGCCGGCAACGCCGCCAAGTGCGCGCGCCAGCTCGGCAGACCGCTCTTCATGGTGCCCCACGCCCCGTGGAACTCGCGGGGTGGCTGCTGGTCGGTGGAGATATCCCGGGGGGCCAGCCTCTGCCTGGGCGCCGACGATCTGCTCCGCCGCCTCGAGGCGGCGAACCTCCACCCCCTCCCGCGCGTGGGCGCGCCCGCCGCTGCGCCCGCGCCCCTGCCCGCGCCCGCGCGTGAGGAAGACAGCGGGGACCGGGGAGGGGCCACGCCGCCCGCTCCGCCGCCCTTCCACCCCGATCCCGAACTCCGGGCGGTGCTCGAGGCCCGATCCGCGGGAGCGACGCATGTGGATGAAATCGCTCGACGAACCGGCCTGAGTGTCGGCCGCATCCAATACGCGCTCTTGACTCTGACGCTCCAAGGAGTGTTAGTAGCGGCCCCCCAAACCCGGGGTGCGAAGGCAACTAGGCGAAAGCATTGATCATTGATGCGACTCCGCCGAGTGCCGGGCTTGCGCCGGGGTCCTCGGGATCGCATCTGGAGGGGGATATCGGGCATCGCAATGGAGAAGACCCTCGTCGTCGTCGAGTCCCCGGCAAAGGCCAAGACCATCAAGAAGTACCTGGGTCCCGGGTACGAGGTCCTGGCCAGTAAAGGCCACGTGAAGGACCTGCCCAAGCGCATGGGCATCGACGTCGAGAACGGCTTCACCGAGACCTACGAGGTCATCGAAGCCAAGAGCAAGGTGCTCGCGGAGCTCAAGGCTCACTCCAAGAAGGCCGAGCGCCTGCTGCTCGCCACCGACCCGGATCGCGAGGGCGAGGCCATCGCCTGGCACATCTTCGAGGAGCTGAAGCGGCCCAAGCTCGATGTGGTGCGCGTCGAGTTCCACGAGATCACCAAGAAGGGTGTGGAGAAGGGGCTGGCGGCGCCGCGCGCCCTGGACGCGGATCTCTACGACGCCCAGCGCTGCCGCCGGGTGCTCGATCGCATCGTCGGTTACGACGTCTCCGCGCTGGTCTGGAACAAGCTGGCCTTCGGGCTCTCGGCCGGACGGGTCCAGTCCGTGGCGCTTCGGCTCATCGACGAGCGTGAGCGCGAGATCGAAGCCTTCGTTCCGGAAGAATACTGGAACATCGGGGCCGCGGTCCGCAGCAAGACGTCCAAGCCGCTGTTCGCTCGTCTGACGCGGGCCAACGGCGAGAAGATCGAGGTCGACAACGCGACGCAGGCGGCGGCCGTGCGGACCGATCTCGAGACCGCGAAATATCGCATCGCGACCATCGCCAAGAAGGAGCAGAAGCGCAACGCGCCCGCTCCCTACACCACCAGCAAGCTGCAACAGGACGCCACGGGGTACCTGCGCTTCACCGCGAAGCGCACCATGAGTGTGGCGCAGAAGCTGTACGAAGGCGTCGACCTCAAGAAGGACGGCGGCCCGGTCGGCCTCATCACCTACATGCGTACCGACAGCATGCGCGTGAGCCAGGACGCCATCGACGCGGTGCGCGTGCACATCGAAGAGAAGTACGGCGCCGACTTTCTGCCGCAGAAGCCCAACGTTTTCCGCGCCAAGAAGAACGCGCAAGAGGCCCACGAGGCCATCCGCCCGGCCTCCCTCGAGTTCACTCCGGAGCTGGTCCAAAAGCACCTGACCGCCGAGGAGTTCAAGCTCTACAAGCTGATCTGGGATCGCTTCGTCGCCTCCCAGATGGCTCCGGCCGTCTACGACCAGACGGCTGTGGATGTGGAGGCGACACCCACGCGCAAAGACGCCGCGCACCGCTCGCTCACGCTCCGCGCCAACGGCAAGGTGCTCAAGTTCGCCGGCTGGCTCGCGGAGTACGGCAAGGGCACCTTCGGGGAGGGCGAGCAGCTCGCCGGCGAAGAAGACACCAACGAAGGCGAGGCCCGCGACAGCGCTCCTCCGCCGCCTTCGGGCGAGACGGTCAAGACCCTCGGCTTCGATGGCGACGACGGCACGCTGCCCGAGCTCTTCGACGGCGAGGACCTCTCGCTGGTGATCCCTCCCGGGGTGCTCGCCGAGCAGAAGTTCACGCAGCCGCCACCGCGCTTCAACGAAGGCTCGCTGGTGCGTGAGCTCGAGAAGCGCGGCATCGGGCGCCCCAGCACCTACGCCGAGATCATCAGCAAGGTGCAGGCTCGTGACTACGTCGAGAAGCTCCCGGGCGGTCAGATGAAGCCGACAGAGCTCGGCAAGATCGTGGTCTCGGGGCTAATGGGGACGCAGCTCGATTTCATGGACCCCGACTTCACCGCGAAGCTCGAGGAGGAGCTCGACGAGGTCGAGGCCGGACGCCTCGAACGCGTGAAGCTGCTCGGCCGCTTCTACAAACGCTTCCGCGAGGTCCTCGACGTCGCCAAGAAGCAGAAGCGCTGGGCGCCCGAGCCGGAGCGCACCGAGGAGAAATGCCCCGAGTGCGACTCGTTCATGCTCAAGCGCTGGAGCAAGAACGGCTGGTTCATGGGCTGCGAGGCCTATCCCAAGTGCAAGGTCACCCGTGACCTCGGCAAAGACGGCGCGCCCCCGGCCGAGCCCCGGATGACCGACATCGTCTGCGACAAGTGCGCGAAGCCGATGGTGATCCGGATGGGTCGCTACGGGGAGTTCCTCTCCTGCAGCGGCTACCCCGCCTGCAAGAACGCGAAGCCCGTTCCGCTGGGGATCCCCTGCCCGAAGTGCGGCGGCGACCTGGTCGAGGTGCGCTCCAAGAAGCGCGGCGGCAAGACCTTCTACGGCTGCACCAAGTACCCGGAGTGCGACTTCAAGCTGTGGCAGCGGCCCGTCAACGAGCCCTGCCCGCTGTGCAAGCACCCCTTCTTGACCGAGACCGGTGGCAAGAAGAAGAAGATCATTTGTCCGCGTGGCAAAGAGTGCGGCTACTCCCGGGAGGTGATCCCGCCGGAAGAGGGCGGCTTGGATCCCGCGGCGCAGGGCGCCCCCGAGTCCGGCACCACGCTCACGGCCCTCGCCGCGACCGCCGCCGCCGAGTCCGCGGTGCCGTGACCGCAGTCGCCAGCGTCGCCAGCGTCGCCAGCGTCGCCAGCGTCGTCAGCGTCGTCGGCGGGGGGCTCGCGGGATCCGAGGCGGCGCTGCAGCTCGCGGCGCGAGGCATTCGCGTACGCCTGTTCGAGCAGAAACCGGTGGCGCGCACCGAGGCGCAGTCGAGCGACTCCCTCGCGGAGCTCGTGTGCAGCAACTCGCTGCGCGGCGCCGCGCTCAGCAACGCTGTCGGCTTGCTCAAAGAGGAGATGCGGCGGCTCGGCTCATTCGTGATGCAGGCCGCCGAGCTGACCCGTGTTCCGGCCGGCGGCGCCCTGGCCGTGGATCGGGAGCGCTTCGCGGCCGAGATGACCCGGCGCGTCTCCGAGCATCCGCTGATCGAAATCGTCCCCGGCGTGCTCGATCGGATCCCCGACGATCGCCCGGCTATCGTTGCGACCGGGCCACTCACTGCAGGCGGCCTGGCCGCCGACATCGCCGCGCGGGTCGGCAGCGAGCACCTGGCCTACTACGACGCCATCGCACCCATCATCGATCGGGACAGCATCGACTGGGACAAGGTCTTCGTCGCCTCGCGCTACGGCAAGGGATCGACGCCCGAGGAGCAGCAGGCCTACGTGAACTGCCCGCTCGACAAAGAACAGTACTTTGCCTTCGTGCGCGCGGTCTGCGACGCGCAGAAGGTCGAGCCGAAGAGCTTCGAGGACGTGCGCTACTTCGAGGGCTGTCTGCCCATCGAGGTGATGGCCGCTCGTGGCGAGCTGACCCTGCGCTTCGGCCCCATGAAGTCCGTCGGGCTCGACGACCCGCGCACCGGGCGCTGGCCCTTCGCCGTGGTGCAGCTGCGCAAGGAAGACGAGGCGGGCAGCGCCTACAACATGGTCGGTTTTCAGACGCGCATGACCTGGCCCGAGCAGCTGCGGGTGCTGCGCATGATCCCCGGGCTCGAGCAGGCCGAGTTCCTGCGCATGGGCTCGGTGCACCGCAACACCTTCATCGCCTCGCCCAAATGCCTCGGGCCCACGCTCGCCCTCGTGATCGATCCCGATCTGTACTTTGCCGGTCAAATCACCGGCACCGAGGGCTACGTCGAGAGCGCCGCCGGCGGCTGGCTCGCGGCCTATTTTCTGTCCGAGCGCCTGGCGGGTCGTGTCGCCGTGCCGCCGCCGCCCACCACGGCGCACGGGGGGCTCTTGGCGCACCTCACGCGGCCAGTGGAGGACTTCCAGCCTTCCAACATCACCTTCGCGCACCTGCCGCCCCTCGAGGGCACGCGCCTGAAGAAGCGCGAACGCTACGAGGCCCTCGCGGCCCGCGCCCTGGCGGATCTGGATCTTTGGTGGGCCGCGGCTCGCGCGCACGCCGCCTGATCGCTTCGGAGCTCACAAGAGCGACGCGATGGTCCCGTCGGCGAAGAGCCACGCGCTCTTCGGGATCTTGAGCACGTCGCCCGCGCGTTCGAGCCTACCGCGCCCCTCGAGCCGCTGGACGGCCCGCACGCGTTCGGTGGTCCACGCTTCCACGCCCAGCTCTCGGGCCGCCGCCGAGAGATCGAGACCTTCTTCGAGGCGCAGTCCAAGCAAGATGCGCTCGCGCAGCGCGGTCTCGGCGTCGATGAGCTCGCGCTCCGGGACCAACGGGTGAGCGCGGGACAGATCGATCGCGGGCCAGTCGGCGTCGAGATAACGGTCCGTGGAGAGCGTGTTGCGGTAGCGGACGCGCGTGCCGTCGAGCATCAGGGTTCCCCAAGCGCTCACGCCGAGGCCCAGGTACTCGCGCCCCAGCCAGTAGCCGACGTTGTGGCGCGAGCGGGCGCCGGAGCGGCAATAGTTGCTGATCTCGTAGTGGTCGAAGCCGAGCGCGCCCAGCGCCTCGTCGACCGCCAAGAACGACTCCGCCACCGCGTCGTCCGCGGCGAGCGGCAGTGTTCGCTGGCGCGCCCGCTTCCCGAACTCCGTTCCCGGTTCGATGGTCAGCGCGTAGGCCGAGAGGTGCTCGACGCCCAGCGCAGCGACCGTCGCCGCCTCGTGCGCAGCAGACGTGGCCGACTGCCCGTGGACTCCAAAGATCAGATCTGCTGAGACCCGCGGCACGCCAGCTGCCAGCGCGTCCTCCACGGCGCGCAGACCGCCGTCGGGGTCGTGGAGGCGTCCCAAAAACTCGAGGCGTGCGGCGTCCAGCCCTTGCACGCCGATGCTCACCCGGTTGATGCCCACGTCCAAGAGCGCCCTCGCACAATCGCGGTCGAAGCTCGACGGGTTGCACTCGACGGTGATCTCGACCTGGGGTGCGTGATCGAAGCGCGACAGGATCCTCGCCAGGACCCGCCCCAGCTCCCGGGGCTGCCACAGGCTGGGAGTCCCGCCGCCGAAGAACACGCTCTCGAGTCGGCGCGGGCCCAGGCGTTCGGATCGGAGCTCGAGCTCGGATAACACCGCGTCTGCGTACTCGGCGTGCGGTAGCTCTTGCCGCTGGGCGGGAATGCTCCAGAAATCACAGTACGGGCACTTCTTCAGGCACCAAGGGAAATGCACGTACACGCCGAGCGCCCTGAGCCCTTCAGTCTCCCTCGTGCGTCCATGCGCGCCGCGATTTGCTCCCGCATCGTCAGCGCGCGGGTCGGGGTTTGCGAGAGACATGACGTAGTGTTACTTTCCATGCGCCCGAGCCGTTGCTGGGGCCTTTTTCCCGACCGTGCTCGACGTCCAACAACTCGTCTCCAGAGTGCAGGGCTATCAGCCCGCGGCGGACACCGATCTGATTCGGAAAGCCTACCACTACTCGGAGTGGGCGCACCGCGAGCAGATGCGCAAGAGCGGCGACCCGTACTTCATCCATCCCGCCAGCGTCGCCGAGATCATCACGGAGCTCCGCCTCGACACCGCCAGCGTCTGCGCCGGCCTGCTGCACGACGTGGTCGAAGACACTGGCGCCACCCGTGAGGACATCGCCCGCGATTTCGGGGAGGAGGTCGCGTACCTCGTCGACGGTGTCACCAAGCTCGGCAAGATCAACTTCACCAGCAAAGAAGACCGCCAGGCCGAGAACTTCCGCAAGATGGTGGTGGCGATGGCGCAGGACATCCGCGTGCTGCTGGTCAAGCTCTGCGACCGCCTCGACAACATGCGCACGCTCCAGCACATGAGCGCCGAGGGGCAAGAGCGCATCGCCCGCGAGACGATGGAGATCTACGCGCCGCTGGCCAATCGCCTGGGCATCCAGCTCCTCAAGAGCGAGCTCGAAGACCTCTCGTTCCAGTTCCTCGACGCCGAGGGCTACCGCGAGGTGATGCAGAAGCTCTCCAAGACCAAGAAGGAGCGCGAGCGTTACATCGAGGGCGTCTGCCGCACCATCGCCTCGCGCCTCGCGGAGCACGGGTTTCGGCGCCGACGTCAGCGGCCGCGCGAAGCACCTCTACTCGATCCATCGCAAGATGAAGTCGATGCAGAGCGACTTCGAGCAGGTCTACGACATCATCGCGTTCCGCATCTGCGTCGAGTCCGTGGCCGACTGCTACGCGGTGCTCGGCGTGATCCACTCGCAAGTGGACGCCGATCCCCGGCCGCTTCAAGGACTACATCGCGCTGCCGAAGCCCAACATGTACCAGTCGCTGCACACCGCGGTGATCGGGCCGGGGCGCCAGCGCATCGAGATCCAGATCCGCACGCACGACATGGACCGCGTCGCCGAGCACGGCATCGCCGCGCACTGGAAGTACAAGGAGCGCAACTCCGGCGGAGTCGGATCCAAGCGCAGCGGCCAAGTTCGGCTGGCTGCGCGAGCTCGCCGAATTTCAGCGGCACCTCAAGGATCCCGCCGAGTTCCTCGAGAGCGTGAAGATCGATCTGTTCCCCGACGAGATCTACGTGTTCACGCCCAAGGGCGACGTGCGCATGTTCCCGCGCAGCTCGACGCCCATCGATTTCGCGTACTGCGATCCACACCGAGGTCGGCAACCGCTGCTCGGGCGCCCGAGTCAACGGGCAGATCGTCCCGCTGCGCTACAAGATGCGCAACGGCGACGTGATCGAGGTGATGACCTCGCCCCAGCAGCAGCCCAGCAAGGACTGGCTCGACTTCACGGTGACCACCCGCGCCCGAAACCGCGTGCGGGCGTACCTGCGCAGCGAGCAGCGCGAGAAGAGCATCAATCTCGGGCGCGAGCTGCTCGACAGCGCCATGCGCGAGGGCGGCATGAGCCTCGCTCGCCTGCAGAAGAACGACGACGAGATGCGGCGCCTGTGGGAGGCGCACCGCACCGGCAGCTGGGAAGAGCTGCTGCTCACCATTGGCTACGGCAAGCTGGACACCCACGACGTCGTCAAGTCGCTGCGCGGCAAGCAGGCGGAGGGCAGCACCGAGCCGCCGTCCCAGCTCAAGACGGGGCGGATCGAACAGCTGGTCCGCAAGGTCACCGGCAAGGACACCGGTGGCATCCGCGTCAACGGCGTGGACGACGTGCTGGTGCGCTACGCCAAGTGCTGCAACCCGCTGCCGGGCGACGTCATCATCGGGTTCATCACCCGCGGGCGAGGCGTCACCATTCACCGGCGCGAGTGCGCGAAGGCCTTCGATACCGATCCCGAGCGGCGCATCGATGTCTCGTGGGACACCAAGGCCAAGATCAACCGGCCGGTGCAGCTCAAGGTCACGACCACCAACAAGCCAGGCATCTTGGCCAACGTGAGTCAGACCTTCAGCGCGCAAAAGATCAACATCAGCGAGGCCAACTGCCGCGCACAGGACGACGGGCGCGCGTGCAACATCTTCACCTTTCACATCGGTGATACCGCGCAGCTCAAGAACGTGATGAAGGCGCTGGCGAAGGTCTCGGGCGTGGTGGACGTGCAGCGGGTTTAGAGGAGCGCGAGGGCCGCGCGAGGGCCGCGCGAGGGCCGCGCGGGGGCCCGGGCGTTGGGGTACGGGGTCGCGGGCGTGGTCGCGGGGCGAGCCCGGAAATCACCCGAAAATAGCCAGAGGTTCCGGAGCTTGACAGCATCGGGCCCGAGCGGTAGTTACACGCCCTTCCGCGGGAGTAACTCAGCGGTAGAGTGCCACCTTGCCAAGGTGGACGTCGAGAGTTCGAATCTCTTCTCCCGCTCCGAGAAAACGGCTGGTTTAACGACCGGCCGTTTTCGCTTTTGGGGGTGCATATTACTCCTGCATACCACTCACTGCTTGGGCGGCTCGTCCTTCTTCGGGACCAGTCCCGCGATTGAGACGACCCGCTCCAAGTTCTCCCGCATCTCGTCCGAGCCCACGCTGCTGTAGAGCCGCTGCATCTCCGGCGTCGCGTGACCCGACACCGCTCGCGTCACGATCGTTGGCACAGAGGGCCAGGCGGCTTCTTGCCCGCTGAGCATCAAGCTCAGCATGGCCATGAAGTGGCTCTTGCCGCTGCCGAAGCTGCCGTGCAGGTACGCCGCTTGGCTTCGCCCATCGAGGATCGCGCGACCCACGAGTGTCAGTACGCGATCGAACGCATCCGCTAGCCTCGGAGTGACGACGTACAGGCCCGCGGTTTGCTCCGGGTGCTCGATACCGGATGTGAGCTGAAGGACGTAGTCGAGCTTCCCGATGGTTTCGGGGACCTGGAACAGCTCGCGGACGTGAGGCATCGCTCTGTGAGTCTCCCTGCGCGAAGCAGTATAGTCGGAGGTCGTCCCCGCGGATCACGCGGTATCGCCCGCCGAATCCGCGAGCGGTTCGATGCAATCCACCAGGAGTCGGTCTGCCGTGGCGCGCAGCTGGTCCTGCGTCAGGCCCTGTCGGACGAGCAAGCCGGTGCTGCAAGTGAACCAGGCCTCCTCGAAGGCGCTCGCGTCCGCCAGCAACTCGCGAAGGCCATCCCCGGCGCGGAGCGCCAGTGCGCGCCAGCGGTCGGGAAAGCAGGTGTCCAGCGCGAACCGCCAGCGCGCACCCCAGGCATCGGTCTCGGCCGGGCCGGAGAGGTACGCCAGCGCCAGCACGCGGCCGAGGTCCTTGGCGGAGCGGAGGATCTCGCGGCCGCCGATCAGCGTCGTCATTCGCGCGTCGCCCAAGGTCGGGTGGGAAAGGAGAGCTCAACGAAGTAGTCGGAGTGCTCCGGCGGGTAGAGACGGATGGCCCTGAGGTGGTCCGCCGGCTCCGCCGTGGCGCTGGGGTAGCAGTCGTCCTTGGGACGCCAGCCATGGGCCAGAAGCGTCCTCGCGATCTCCGCGGCCGTCTTCACATCACGGGCCGGATGCACGACGAGATCGGCGTCCTTCGTCCTCACGCCCTGACCTGCGAGCTGGTCTCCGAAGTGACACGCCGCCGCCAGGCTACCCGTCACGAAGACGTGATCGAGAAGCTCGGCGGGAAGCTCAGCGCGCAATGCGCTGGAAGAGCTCGCGGTGATCCACCTCCTTCATCGCGCCCTCTTCTGCAGACGCCGGACCAACTCATCGGCTTGGACGTGGAGGCGCAGCTCCTCCAGGTCGAGCAGCGTTTCGACGGGATCCGCCCAGGGGATCTTCTCCTCTGCGTCGAAATAGAGGGGCTCGCGGCGCCGGATGCAGTGGACGGCCACGGAGACCGAGGACCGCCCATCGGTGGGTGCCAACGCCGGATCCAGCTTCCGCATGAACGAGAGCGAGGGCGTCTTGTTCGGCGCGTGCACGCAGAGGTCCAGCCTGGGCACGCCCTCCAGGTCCAATTCCGCGTCCCAGCGCCGCGCGGCGAGCACGCCGCCCACCGCCACGCCGGGCGGCTTTTGGCGTCGCACGCGCTCGAGCAGCTCCTCCGGGCGCCGTGGCCGACCGGAGGTGTCCTGGAAGTAGCGCGGCTGGCGGATCCGCGGGGCCAGCGCGACCATCTCCTGCCAAGCGCGGCGCGGGAACGAGGTCAGCTCCACGCGTCGCCGAGAGTCCCTCTGGAGATCGGGCCCGAGGCGGTGGAGGGCGGCGCGGACCGTGGGTTGCGACAAGCCGGTCGTTGCACCGAGATTGCGCATCTGAATGGCGCCCTGGTTCAGCAGCCAGCGGACCAGCAACACGTGCAGCACGTCGAAGAATGCGTCGTACGGCTTCGACGGCCGGTCGTCCTGCCGCAGGTCACCGATCCGGCGACCGAGCTCGAGAAGCTCCGGCTTGTCGGGGATCGCGGTGATGACCTTGCCGCTCACGGCGATCAGCTTGAGCTTCTTGGCCAGCTCGGGTCGCAAGAGCCTGACCGCGTTCTTCCACGCGTCGCTGATCGACTCGGGCATTCGGTGGCCAGCGAGCAAGAGCCAGCCCTCACGGACACCTGGCTCGCTCGCAGCGTCGGCGAGCTGCATGACCGCTGCCTGGAGGTCGCGCACGCCGCCGACCGCGCTCTTCGCCTCGATGACGACGCCGGAGTCGTTGCTGAAGTCGACACCGCCTGGACCTGGGCGAAAGCCCCGCTGCCGCAGGACGGATTCGAGGTGGGTTTCGCTCACTTCGAGCAGGCTAACTCAAGGATATGAAAGTCGCAACTACATATGAAAGTGGCAACTGGCTTTGAAGTGGCGAGTTTCATTGGCGCGTGCTTCCGCGGGGTGGCATTCGCCCGCCGCCCACCTGCCTCGTGCGAACGAGCGGGTAGGAGCGCGCTCGTTCGAGACCACCGCCGGTTGCGCGCACAGGCGCCTACATTGGCTCCTCGTTGTCACAATTTTTGTAACTGGACGCTCTTGGGCGTCTGCCGATGATCGAAACGCGTGGCGCGGGAGAACCGGGCCCGCGGGTGGAGCGGATGAAGTGGGATCAATGAAGTCGTTCACAGTCGGTTGGCGTGCGGTTCGGGTGTCCTTGGTCTTGTCCCTGGGCGCGCTGGTCGCGAGCGCGTGTGGCTCCGATGACGGCGAAGGCACCGGCGGCAAGTGCTCGCAAGGTGCGACTCGCACGTGTCTCGGTCCGGGTGCGTGCAGCGGTGCGCAGAGCTGCGGCGCCGACGGGACGTGGAGCGCGTGCGACTGCGGTGGCAGCGGCGGAGCTGGCGGCGCGGGCGGCATCGGTGGCGGCGCGGGGAGCGGCACCGGCGGCACGGCGGGCAGCGACGGCAGCGCGGGAAGCGGCGGTGGCGCCGGCGACGCGGGCGACGCGGGCAGCGGAGGAAGCGGCGGCGGGACGCAGTGGCAAGACGATCCGTGTCCGACCAAGACACCGATCATCGACTGCTCAACGAGCTGCGGCGGGCCGAGTGCGAACTGCGCGCAGGCGACGTGTGCGCACTCTTTCTACAGCCCAACCAGCAAGCCGAACTTCCCGTACGTGATCCGAACGCCGTCCAATCCCGGCACTGATCCGGCGTGCGTCAAGCAGTGCGGCGCTTCCAGCACAACGTATGGGATCGGTTTGGGCTGGAATCTGCAGATCAGTACGGGCTTCGGAATGAAGGTGACCGTACCGAAGCCGTGGTTCGTGCGCGTCGAAAAGTATCTCGACCCTAACCACTACTGTCTGAAGGGTGCCGAAGCCCAGTGTTCAACCGTCACTAGTAGCGCATTCGATGTCTACGTGTTGACCAACGATCCCAACGCTCCCGCAGTGAATGCCGTCATCGAGGAGGTTCCATGGCCCGCATCGTGTCCGTGAGGTCCATCGCGCGCCTGGCTCCGGCTGCGCGTGCCGCGCTCGCAGCGTCTGTGGCTTCGTTCGTCATCGCCGCATGCTCCGGCGACGACGGGGGCGAGCCCAGCGCAAGCGCCTGCAAGCAGGGTGCGACCCGCGCGTGTCTCGGTCCTGGTGCGTGCAACGGCGCGCAGAGCTGCGGCGCCGACGGGACGTGGAGCGCGTGCGATTGCGGTAGCAGCGGTGGTGCCGGCGGCGCTGGCGGAGGCGGTGGCGGCACCGGGGGCGACGCGGGCGGTGACGGCAGCGCGGGAAGCGGCGGCGGCAGCGGTGGCGGCGCGGGCGACGCGGGCACCGGCGGCAGCGGAGGGGGGACGCAGTGGAAGGACGACCCGTGTCCAACTGACACGCCGATCATCGACTGCTCGACGAGCTGCGGCGGGCCGAGTGCGAACTGTGCAAAGGCAACGTGTGGCTACACGGAACACGGGGTCGCGTCACCGCTCTGGCCGGTCGTGATCCGCACGCCATCGAAGCCCGGGTTCGATCCGAAGTGCGCAGCGTTGTGTCCGGGGACCGGGTTGGCATTCGGGGTCGGACTCACGCAGGGCCTAGTGAGCCTCAAGCCGTGGGTGGGTCTTCGGGTGACGGTACCGAAGCCGTGGTCCGTGCATCTCATGAACTGGGTCGTCGGCGGCGGGGACAAAGGTTTTTGTGTGGCTGCAGCCCCCACACAATGCGCTGTCTGGTCGGAAGGCATGCCGGAGGTGTTGATTCTGACGACCGATCCCAACGCTCCCGCCGTCAACGCCATTCTCGAGGAGGTACCGTGGAACGCAACGTGTCCCTGAAGCCAAACGCACGTCCGACGCTGGCCTTGCGCAGCCTCTTGGCGCTCGTTGTCCTGTTCTCACTTGCCGCGTCGTGCTCGGGCGACGACGGGGGCTCCCCGTCGAAGAAGCCTCAAGCACCAGACGACGCGAACCAATGGGCCGTGCACGTCTACATCGGCGAACCCGGCGCGTGGACGCGCGTCGATCTCGGACCGGTGCCGGAGGTGAGCTTTCCGGCGGAGCCCGTCGCAGGGGCAGGTTGCCACCCAACGGTCAGGTATTGTGTCGCGACTGCAACCTCAAGAAGGGTGCGAAGTAGTGGGCGAGTCAGTTCGGATTCACTTCCAGCTCGAGCAGGACGACGACGGATACCCGCCCGTTGCCGTCGAGACGGTATGGGGTGCGCCGACGGGCGAGGCGAACGAGTACGTTCTGGACAACGTGCCGTTCTTCGCTCCGTTCGCGACGATCGGTGACACGGTGCGCGTGCGGGTGATGGAGGGGAACCTCTGGTTTCAATGTGTCGCAAAGCGGTCGAGCCACTCGCTTGTCCGCTTAGTCTTCTTCGACAAGAACGCTGTGCGTCGCGTTGCCGAGCACCTGGAGTCGATGGGGTGCGGCGTTGAGTTTCTGAGCGAGCATGGCTTGCTTGCGGTGGACATACCCATCACCGTGTCTCTGAGTGACGTGCAGGATTACGTGCGGGGCGAGGCTGAAGTGGGCACGCTGGACTACGAGGAACCGATCCTGCGCCATCGAGAGTGAGGGGCAACGAGGCAGGCCTGTCCCGGTTCATCGGCCTTTCCTCGGGAGAAAGTGGCTGTTTGCGAGGACCGGTGTGCCGGTTCAGCGACCCTTCCCTCGGAAAAACCGGGCGTGTTCGAAGCTCGCGAGAGCGCCAATCGAGGCAAAGCGATGCCGATGGTGCCCCCAAAATGCGAAACGGTGAGGGATTGCACTCGCGCCGTTCGTGGACGTGTCCATTCCGGTGGCACGCGGAGCGACCTCGAGCGCGTCGAAGCTGTCGCCAAGCTTGCTGTCGGACGTCAGCCACTCAGGCCGCTTCGCGGAGCTCGATGACTTGAAGCTGGCGGTAGCCGCCGACGTAGCCTACCACGAGCGCGAGCTTGCCGCGAGGCCGGCGCAGAGGCGGTGTGCCTCTCCGGGTATCACCAAGCGCGTCGCGCTGCTCGGATCCCAATCCGCTATCGAGCGGAAGGCGCAGGCGTGGCTCGATGAGGGGGCGGAGCATCGGCGGTGCTGCTCCAAGCAGGCGCTCACTCGGCGTGCTGCCCTCGAGGGAAGCGTGAGGTCGAGAGTTCGAATCTCTTCTCCCGCTCCGAAAGTCTGAGTGTGAAATCCGCCGCTTGAGCGCGAACGCTCAGTCGGCGTTTTCGTTTCACCAAACCGCCAACCCGCGCTTGGCACTGCCAACCCGCGCTTGGCGCTTGCAGCCACGGAAACGCCGCGTTTCGTCGAGCTCGAGGTAGGTGTGTTCATTGCATCGCGGGCGGGCGATGTCCGCCTTCTTGCGCCTGCTCGCCTTGGCTCCCCTGACCCTCGCGCTCGGCGGCTGCTTCGACGATTACGAAGGCGAGAGCGCCGGTGCCGGCGAGCCCGTCGGCGAGATCGGCGACCAGGTGACCAAGGTGTGCGGCCCCGACAAGTATGCGGGCCCGCAGGGCGCGGACGTGTCGAAGTACCAGGCGGACTTCAACTGGAAGGCGGCGGGCGTGACCTTCGGCTACGCGCGCATCAGCGACGGAACGACCTACATCGACAGTTGGTTCGACGCCAACTGGAAGAAGATGAAAGACGCCGGGGTGCTCCGCGGCGCGTACCAGTATTTCCGTCCCGGGCAGAGCGCGAGCGCGCAAGCGAACATGGTCGTGCAGAAGGTCGGCAAGCTCGGAGTGGGAGACTTGCCTTGCGTGATCGACGTCGAGGCCACCGACGGTCAATCAGCGGCGAGCATCGCGTCGAAGGTCCAGACCTGGCTCGACATCGTCGAGCAAGGCACGGGCAAACGCCCCGTGATCTACACCGGATGTAGGCCGTCACCCTCCGTCGTGATCCCCCGCGGTCGTGGTGTCGGTCTGGGCGCTCGTTGTTTCGGGTGAGCCGGGTTCGGACTCCGGAGAGCTTCGCCGTTCTTTTTTCCTGAGAGGCTGATCCGCGGAAAGCTGATCGCCGGAGAAGGTTGGTCCGTCGCGGTAGCACCCGCACGGACCCGGCCAGCGAAGGATTGGTTGTCCGTTACGAGACGACCCTCACCAGCGAGCGGTACGTTACCGAGCAGGCGTGGCGGGCCGCAAGTTTGGAGCGGTGCCCGCTGCACCCGGAGGGCGGCTGCGGTCTCGCGGGGCACGGGAGCTACGGTCGGGTCCGCCCCGTCGGCGTCCGCGTCGCCCGGTTCTGGTGCCCGCGGGCTCGGGTGACTATCAGCCTTTTGCCTGATTTTCTGGCTTCCCGACTGTCGGGCACGCTCGAGGAGGTCGAGCGGGCCGTCGAGGTGGCCGAGGGCGCCAAGAGTCTGGAGGCGGTCGCCGAGAAGGTGCGCCCCGCGATCGCAGCGGACGCGGTGACGCTTCCAAGCGCGCTGCGGTGGCTCCGGCGGCGGCGTGTTGCTGTCCACGCGGCGCTCGTGGCGGCAGTGACGCTGGTGCCGGCGCTCACGGGCTGCCCGGCGACGCTTGGCGCGGTGCGGCAACGACTCGGGGTGTCGGATGCGCTCGTGGCGCTGCGGTCGGCCGCGGCCATTCACCTGGCCGCCATGCCAGCGCCGGTCGGACTGCGGGCGCGAGGGCGAGCGCGGCAAGCATCGCGAGAGCCGACCCCACACGAAACGGGGCCGGACCCTCCTCGGCGGGACCGATAGCGGGTTGGTGTGCCCGGGACGGACCCGGGCCGACACCGAAAGAGAACTCCGATGAGGACACCGACCCCCGAAAACGAACGCACGCTCGCTGACGCCGAGCGCAGAAAGCAGATCGCGCTGTTCCGTTATGGCGTGATCGCAGATCTGCTCCACCTCGAGCGCGGTGCGCGCGGCATGTACGCGAAGCTGCGCGAGAAGGCGGAGAAGGACTGGGAGATCCCCGGAACGCTCCGGCGGAAGGTCCAGGCCGAAACGATCCGCGGATGGCTTGCGGACTACCGACGCGGCGGCTTCGACGCCCTTGTCCCGAAGATCCGACGGGACGAGGGCTCGGCTCGCGCCATTCCCCGGGAGATCGCGGATCTGCTCTGCGAGACGAAAGAGCAGCACGCGGACTTCAGCGTCGGACTCGTCATCGCGCACGTGACGCGCTTCGCGAAGATCCCGGAGGGGGTCACGCTTGCGCCATCGACGGTGCACCGGATCTTGTCTCGGGCCGGACTCATGCAGAAGAAGCAGGGCGAGCCGACGGCGAAGGACCGCCGACGCTTCGCCTTCGAGAAGGCGGGCGAACTGTGGATGAGCGACGTGATGCACGGCCCCGCCGTCGCCGTGTCCGGGCGGCAGCGGAAGACGTACCTGCTCGCCGTCATCGACGACGCGACACGGATGGTGCCGTATGCGGCCTTCGCGCTCAGCGAGAACGCCGCGACCCTTCTCAGCGTGCTCGAGCAAGGGATCTGCCGCCGCGGGATCCCCAAGCGGCTTTACGTCGACAACGGTGCCGCCTTCAAAGCACAGCACCTGGCGCTCGTGTGCGCGAAGCTCGGCATCACCTTGATCCACGCGCGTCCCTACACGCCCCAGGGAAAAGGAAAGATGGAGCGGTGGTTTCGGACCGTGCGTCTTCAGCTCCTGCCGACGCTCCAGCCCGAGGACAGGCGGAGTCTCGAAGCACTCAACCGCCGTCTCTGGGCGTGGGTCGAGGGTGAGTATCATCGGAGTCCCCACCGCGGACTCGACGGTGAGACGCCCGCGGATCGCTGGGCGATGCGCTCAGACGAGGTGCGCCAGTCGTCGAGCGACCTCGCCGATCTGTTTCTCTTCGAGCAGAAGCGCCGTGTGCAGGCCGACCGCACCGTGTCGCTCGACAGCGTGGCCTACGAAGTGGACGCGATGCTCGTCGGCGAGACCGTCGTCCTTCGCTTCGATCCGGCGCGTCCGCGAGAGACACGTGCCGTCCAGGTCTGGCATCGCGGAAAGCAGATCCAGATCGCTCGCCGTGTCGACGTCTACGCCAACTGTTTCGTCCGACGCGATCACACGACGAAGGCCCTGCATCCATCTCAGCCCGTGGACGAGCCGCCCCCCGGCATGCGCTTGAGCGACTTCGACTTCGATGTCGGGGACAACCAGCAGGGCGGCGCTGGCGACGACGAGGGGGACCTCCTCTGATGTACCGCAAGCACTTCGGCCTCACCCGCCACCCCTTCGCCAAAAACATCGAGCCCGACGAGCTCTTCGCCTCCGGTGCGCTCCGAGAACTCGACGCCCGGCTCGCCCATCTCCTCGACTTGCGCGGCATCGGTGTGGTCACCGGTGAGAGCGGCAGCGGCAAGACCACCGCGTGTCGGAAGATCGTCGCCGGTCTCCACACGGGTCTGCACCGCGTCCTCTACGTGTCGCTCACCACCGGCAACGTGATGGATCTCTACAAGACCATCGCCTGGGAGATTGGCCTACCCACCGAGCGCAACCGCGCCGCACTGTTCCGGCAGATCCGGACCGAGGTGACGCGGCTCTGCAGCGAGGCCCGGCAGAAACCGATCCTGATCGTGGACGAAGCTCATCACCTCAGGAGCGACGTGCTCGAGGACCTGCGCCTGCTCACCAACTACGCGATGGACTCCGACAACCGCCTCTGCCTGGTCCTCGTCGGACACCCGGAACTGCGCCGCCGCCTCGGCATGGCGGTGCACGAGGCGCTCTCGCAGCGCGTCGTCGTGCGCGCTCACGTCCCGGGTCTTGCCCGTGACGAGCTCGGCCCGTACCTCACGCACCTGCTCCGACTCGCCGGAACCGAGCTCGAACTCTTCGAGCCCGCAACCCAGGAGGCGATCTTCCAGGCGTCGAACGGCCTGCCCCGGAAGGTGAACCTGCTCGCTCACCACGCGCTCATGGCCGCCGCGCTCACCAAGAGCAGGACCGTCACGACCGAGCACATCCAGTCCGCCATGGCCGAAGTCACCTGAGCCCAGCGCCCGGCGACGGTCCACAAGGCCCGGCGGAGATCCACGTCTCCGTCGGGCCGCTCCCTTTCTGCCACCACCTCGCCACGCCCACTCGACCACCGCACTCCGGGAAACCACCCCGAGGGCATCACGAAAATGCCCGGGATTCGGGCGGGGGAAGAGCGTGGGAAACT
>CAVQUB010000010.1:0-203872 GCA_963716725.1 uncultured delta proteobacterium | reverse complement strand
CTGCTGCGAGTTCTCGATCACGACCGACATCTGCACGCACAGCGCTTCGAGCAGCGTCACGTCCTCGCTGCTGAAGGCATCGGAGACTCGATTGTCGACCACCAACAGGACACCGACCACGGCCTGGCTTTCGCCGCGAACAGCCAGGCAGACGCCGTGCTTGTAGGGGCCCAACACCTCCGCTGCGGCCAGCACGCGCTCGTCCGCTTCGAGCGACACGCTCACCCCGCCGCGCCGTCGCTCCGCTGCGTCGTGCCGAATCATCTCGAGGACCACCGAGGGCGAGGCGGCGAGGCGGTCGAGCAGCGGCCGGGCCGTTGCCGAGTCGATGCGAGGGGGAGGTTCCGGTCCAAAGGAGTGCCCGAGCTCGAAGTCGGGCCCCGTCGGATCACGGAGGTAGAGCGCCGACGCGGTCGCCCTTCGAGAGGCTTCGATGGCCGATAGCGCCACCTGCATCATCTCTCGCGTCTCGAGCACGTGCGCGAGCTCTTGGCGCGCCTTGGCAATGGCCCGGTCCAGATCGACCCGTTCGCGAAAGAACGCGAAGTGGATGTACTGCTCGACTTTGTCCCTGAGCGGGTCGAAGAGCACGAGGATGCACGATCGCGGCGAGGATCGCGTTCAGGTACATGGTCGAGAACCCGCCCACCAGCACCACGAAGACGTAGAAGATGCCGGCGAGGGTGAACGCCAGGGCGGTCGAGACCATGAGGCGACCGAGGATGTCGTACAGGTCGACGAGTCGCTCACGGATCATCGACTCCGAGAGGATGAACAAGAACACGATGCTCAGCACGGCACCGACTGGAGGCAGAGGCGCGCCGACGAACCAGAGGAAGTCCGCCAGGGTGAAGGCAGCCGCCAGGGCGCCGACCACGACCAGAAACCGCACCCGTTGCTGGGTCGCCCGCGACCGGCTGCGCTCGCCGCGAAGGGCCAACGACCAGAGGCTGGCCGCGATCAGCCCGAACACGTAGAGCATGACGGCGCCCCGCACGAGGCCGTGTTTGTGCTCCGGCGAGAGCACGAGGACCATCATCGGGATCATCAAGACGCCCGAGACTCGAATCAGCGTCGAGCGCTTCTCTCGCTGGGGTACCAGCACCTCGAACAGGTGCACCGCAAACTGCGGCAGCAATACGGCCAACACGGCTGTGAACCGCACCCAGACCTCGGAGCGCACGAAGTGGTACGCCCACTGAGTCACGTACCAAAGGCCGATGTCCGCGGCGAACGCGGCAAAGAATAGGTGCGCGCGCCGCCTGCGCCCGCGAAGCAGAATCGATACCGCGATCGCCAGAGCGAGTGCGCCGCAGAACAGCGAGGTGCGCGTACGTAGATCCACGCGCTGGCAGCCTACACCGGAGGCGGAGAGCGGGGGTGCCTATCCCCACCCGAAGCTGCGCGCCAGACCCGACGAATCCAGGCTACTTCTTCGTGCTCGAGGCGTGCGCGGTGCTGCCCGAAGTCGGGTCGCTGGGCTGGGTGTGGCCATCTTCGGTGGGATCGTCGCCCTCGTCATCCCAGGGATAGGGCGTGGGGCCGCTCGGGTCGTCGGAACTTTGCCAGGGGTAGGGCGTGGGACCGCTCGGGTCATCCGCGCTCACGATTGACGGTGGCCGTCCCGCCGCCGTATCACCGGCAGGTGTGGCGACCCCGCCCGTAGGTTCCGCGCCCAGCGCAGCGCCGGCCTCGCCGAGCTCCTCGCCGGTGGGCTCGCCGCTGTCGACCATGCAGCCCGAAAGGCCGAAGAAGGCCGACGCCGCAACGCACATCCAAAGTTGCCGTCTCATCACTGATCCTCCGCCCCGTTGACCAGAAATCCGTACTGCTTGACCAGTTGGCTGAGCCGCGGGCGCTTCATTCCTAGAAGCGCCGCGGCGCGAGTAATGTTCCCACCAGCGTCCTCGAGAGCGCGTTCGATGCAGTCGCGCTCGATGTTTCGCTTCAAGTCCGAGAGGCTCACCGCGCCGCCACGGATCTCACGGTAAGCGACGTCAGTGACCGGATCACCGGACGCCGGCACCCCGGCTCCCACCACGGCGCTAGGGCGAGTCGACTCGCCCGATTGCCGACGCGACGGCGGCGGCTCGAGTGAGGCTTTTCTGAGAGCGTCCACGTGCTCCACGAAGTCATGCGCGCCGATCACGTCGCCGTCGGACAGCACCGAGACAGCGCGAAGCGCGTTCTCGAGCTCGCGGACGTTGCCCGGCCAGCGGTGGCGCGCCAGGAGCTCGAGCGCATCCCGGCTCAAGGCCTTCGGCGTATCCCCGCGCTCGCGCGCCGCCCGGTCCAAGATGGCCTCGCAGAGCAGCGGCAGATCTGCGACGCGGTCGCGCAGAGCCGGCACCTCCAGCGTGATGCCGCTGAGGCGGTAGTAGAGGTCCTCGCGGAACTGACCGCTTTCCACCATCGCGGGGAGATCGCGGTGCGTGGCACACACGATTCTCACGTCGACGTCGACGGGCGTCGCGCCACCGACGCGTTCGATTCGACGTTCTTCGAGCACGCGCAGCAGCGCGACCTGGGTGCGCGGCGAGATGTCGCCGATCTCGTCGAGGAAGAGCGTGCCGCCGTTGGCCAGCTCGAAGCGCCCGCGCCGGCGCGCGCTCGCGCCCGTGAAGGCGCCCTTCTCGTGACCGAAGAGCTCACTCAAGAGCAGGGTCTCGACGAGCGCCGCGCAGTTGACCTTCACCAACGGTCCCTGGGCTCGGTTGCTCTGAAGATGAATCAGCTCGGAGATCAGCTCCTTGCCGGTGCCGCTCTCGCCGCGGATGAGCACGGTCGCGCCCGTCTTGCCGACGCGCGCCGCCGAGTCGAGCAGTGCACGGACGCTCGGATGCCGCCCGACGTAAACCGGGGCGCCGCGCGACGCGCGGGGCGCCTCGCTGGTGGGAGGAAGGGACACGGGCTCGGAATCGATGTCCGAGCACTCGACCGATAGGCGTTCGAGTCGCGAGAGCTTGAGCAGGGCCGGCCGCGCAACGTATGCCTCGCAGAGCGCGCCGTTCAGGCTGGCGATCACGTCGTCCGCGAGCGCCCGGGCCGAGCGCAGATGGGACTGCATGCTCGCCGCGTCGTGTTCGTCGAGCGCCAACTCGGCTGCGAGCACGTGCGCTTCGCGCGCGAGTTCTTCGTCCCCTGCCTCGCGGGTCGCCGCGACGGCGCGATCGCTCGCCGCGCGTGCCGACGCTCCGCTCGCGCGCAGGGTCATGGCCTCCAGCAGCGCGACTTCCGCGTGATCGTAGGGCGCCTTGGCGAGGGCGAGGGCCCGAGCGAGCTCCGCCTCGGCGATCTGCACGGCGCCGTCGTCGAGGGCGATTCGGGCGGCGAGGCGGTGGCACTCGCCGAGCTTGTCTCCGTCGCTCGACATGCCAGCCCAGCGCAGCGCGACGCGCACCTCGCGCTCTGCCTCCGGCGTCCGTCCGCGGCACAGGTGAACCCGGGCCGACGCCAGCGCCAGCTCGGCGGCGCGGGAGCCGGGGGCACCGGGGCCGAGAGTGTTCCGCGCGAAGCGTAGCAATTGCTCCGCCTGCTCCCCGAGCCCGAGCCGGAGCCGAAGCTCCACCAAGTTCGAAACGTCGCGCGCAAAGTTCGAGGCGATCGCCCAGGCGCCGGTGCGCACCGATGGTGCGTTCGAGCAGCTCGAGCGCGTGACCGTAGTCGTGGCGCTCGATGGCGAGGACCGCGAGGTTGCTCAGCGCGAAGCCGATGGCTCGTCGCTCGCCTCGCGCCTCGGCGTCACGGAGCACTCGAGTCAACATCTCGCGCGCAGGCTCGGAAGCGCCGCAGGACAAGAGCGCGATGGCGCGGTTCACGCGCGCACGGAGCTCGGCGGTCAGGTCTCCAGCACCGATCGCTTCGCAGGCGTCGGCGGCAAAGTGAGCGTCCGCGCCGGCCCAGTCGCCGCGGGCCAAGAGCAGCTTGCCGAGCAGGTTGCGCGCGGACAGACGAACACCCGAGGCTACGGAGCCGTCGAGCGCTCGTCGCGCAAGCCCCTCGGCGGCGTCGAGCTCACCCATGGCGTAGCGCACTTCGCCGATTTGAACGCAGGTTTCGCTGCGGCCTTCGGCGTCGGCGCCAAACAGCTCGGACGCTCGCTCGAGAGCGGCGATGGCGGTGACGAGGTCGCCGCGGGCGAGGGCGGCGCGGCCGAGCACGAAGGCGGCCCGCGAGCGCGGTTCGACGGGCCCGGCAGCCTGGGCCCACGCCAGCGCCGTGTCGCCGTCCCCGAGCGCAAGAGCCAGCTCGGCGCCCCGCAACCGGACCTCGGCCACCTCGGCGGCGGGGCTCGAGGCAAGGACATCGGTGAACCGCGCCCACAGCTCACCACGACTGGCTTCGTCTTCCACCAGGGTGAGCGCTAGGTGCATCGCGCGTTCGGTTTCGGCGATGTGACCGAGCGACGCCGACAGCTCGGCGCTTCGGGCGAGCGCCCAGGCATCCCGTGGGAAGACCTGAGCGAGTCCGCGCGCCACGACGGCGACGCTCTCGGGCGTGGGTGAATCGATGTCCACGCTTGGCACGGAGATCATGCCGTCACGCACCACCGCGAGGCCAGCGTCGACCAACGGCGCGAGATCCGTGCTCGTGGCCAGAGCGTCCAGGGCGTGGACCGGCCACGCGCGGCGCGCGAGGGACAAGCGCTCGAAGCAGGCGCGCGGCGACGGGGCGAGCCCCGCCCAATCGCGCTCCGGGCAGCGCGGTGCGACGCTCGCCGCGGCATCGAACCAGGCGCTGAGTTCCACCAGGCTCGTGGGCCGCGGCGCGGCTACCGCTTCCCACCAGCGTTCGAGCGCTACGCCGTCGAGTTCGGCCGGGAGGTCGATGGGGGCGAAACTGGGATCGACTTTGTCATCGCTCGAGGTGAGCAAGACGAAGAGCGCATCGCTGTCACGATTCACGACGAAGCGCGACACCGCGAGATCCCATTCGCTGCCACCGCGGATCCGGACGACGACCACGGCGCGGGCTCGCGACGCGGCGCTCTCGAGCAGGTCCGCGAGGCTTTCGGCGTCGCTCGGCAGAGGGCTCAGGCCCAAACGCAGCGCGACGTCGCGCCAAGCGCTATCCGCCGACGCGTCGGCACGTACCCAGCGGCGTCCGAGGGCGGACACGCGACGCTCGATGTGGCTTTCCACCGCGTCGAGGCCACGCGCGTCAGCGACCCGCACGCACACCGCGCCGCGCGCATCCACGCGCCGAACTCGATCGTCGAGCGCGACGAAAGCGCTCGCTCGTACGAGTCCGACGGCCGGCTCGAGACGTTCGGCTGAGGGTGCCAAGGCAGTCGGAACCGTAGCCCCGAAACCGGGGTCCGGCAACGCGGGACCAGCGTGATCCCCGGTGGATTACCGCGTCGCGGGATTCCGTCGGGGACGCACCCGCGGCTTGGGCCGGAGCGCGCGCTCGACCGCCGCAAGATCGGCCGGGGGCGCTTCGCCCAGCGCGTGTGCGAGGCCGAGCTGAGCGAGCCCACACCATCTATAAAGCTCTTGTATTTCAACGCTTTGACTCGACATTGCGGCCCGGTGGCCAGCCACTGCGCCGGCATCTCCGCGCCGGATGGGCCCGGTCAACGCGCCCGGCAGGCCCAAGCGCTGGAGGTTCTCGACGACCGATCGCAACAGGACGGCAATGGCCGGCAGGACCTCCGCCGGGGGCGCACCTGCGTCCACGAGGACCCGAGTCGCGGCGGCGGCCAGCGCCGCGGTGCCGTTGGCCGCCAACGCCGCCGCGGCGTGGTAGCTCGCCGGCGCGACGCCAGGCCAGCTCCGAGGCACCCCGCCCAGCGCTCGCGCCAGCCGGCGCGCACGGAGGACGGCCACCCGATCACCGTTGATCATCCAGAGCGCACCATCGAGGTTGGGGTGAACCCGCGCCGACGCGAAGCTCACCAGCGGATGGGCTCGCGCGACGCCCGCACAGCGACCGGCGAGGCCCGAAAGCACCTCGGGTCCACGTCCGCCGGCGACGTGCACGATCGCCGCGCGACTCGGGCGCTGGGCGACGAGCCGTCCGACCAGGGCGTCGAGCGCGTCGTCCCGCACGCAGAGCACCACCAGATCCACGTCGTCGCCCAGGTCTGGCAAGCGACCGCGAGATGGGATCAAGCGCGACGGGTGGTCGGTCTTGCGCAGTTGGGCTTGCAGCGCGCGCGCGACCTTGCCGCGACCGATGAACAGGACCTTCATCGGTAGAGCCCTCGCTCGCGGATCTGAGCGAGCGCGACGCGCGGGACCAACGATTCGAGTTCGCGCTCGGCCGCGGGGTCAGCCGAGCGCAACAGAGCACGCACGCGAGTCGACGACACCTCCGGCAAGAGCGCCGCCGGTGCGGAGGGATGCGGCGCCCCGGCGCGCCCAAGTACGATGAGCGGCGCCAACTCTTCGATGCGATCGAAAGCTCGCCAGTTGTCGCGCTCGTGCAAAACGTCCGATCCCACGACGAGTCGCAGCGCCCAATCTGGGTGCTCTTCGGCCAGCTTTTCCAGGGTCACGATGGTGTAGCTCGGCTGCGGCAAGCGCTCTTCGATGGGCGAAATCTCGACCCCTGGGAGCCAGCCGAAGGCCGCCCGAGAGAGCTCCACTCGAGCCTCGAAGGGCGCGAGATCCTTGTCAAAAGCGTGCTCGAACACGGGCACGACGAGGACACGGTCGAGGTCGAAACACGCCAGCACGTAGCTGATGGCCAAGACGTGGGCCACGTGGGGTGGGTTGAAGCTGCCACCGAACACCGCGACCCGCGACCGCGAGCTCACGGTCGGACCTTGAGTCGACCGTCGCTGGGCGTCATGAGCCGCTCACGACGCACCTCGCGCTGCTGGTCGTCGTAGAGCGACAGCTCGACCACGCCCGAACCGTCATCCAGGACCATGACGCCCCCCGAGGCGAGCGGCCCCGGGGTGAGGAACCAGCGGCTGCCGATGGGTTTGACCATCGGCTCCGTACTCTTTCCGAAAACCAAGAACGTCGCCGATGCGATGTCGTCTTCGTCGAGCAATGCCTTGTCGTGGATCATCACCGCGACCTTTCCGCAGAGCAGTTCGATCAAGCGGGTGTCCTCGCCCGGCAGCGCCCCGAACACCATCAGGGACAGCCGCTCGCGTTCGGCTTCGAGGAATCGGTCAATCTCGGCAGGAGCCGCTTGGCCACAACGTACCGCCGCTCGTTGCCACACCGCGCCCACCCCGGGGTCGTCCCCCACGGCCCGCGACGCCAAGGCGCCGACCACCCGCTCGAGCGCGGGGTCGAGACCGAGATAGACGGCTCGGTGCACCGCGCGCTCCTTGGAAAGGAAACGCACCGCGCGCTCGAGGAGGTCGTCGCGGTCGTTGGCGGGACCGATCAAGCCGAGGCGCATGCGGCTCCGACACTAAAGCATTTCCCTGGCCGATGGCGATTCCATGGCTCCGGGCTCGGAGAGCCGAGATAGGCTCCAGCGGCCATGCCCGCGCGGGTAAAACCCCCGAGAGATCCGGTCGAGATCAGCCACGACGGGGACCGCGTCGTCGCCGAACGCGGTGAGCCCCTCGCCCACGCGCTGATCGCGGCCAATCGGCTTCCCCTGGCGCGCAGTCCGAAGCTGCACCGACCCCGCGGACCGTACTGCCTGCGTGGCGGTTGCGACGGCTGCCTGGCCCGCGTCGACGGCGAGCCCAACGTGATGACCTGCCTCCGACCCGCGCGAGGCGGCGAGCAGATCGAGACCCAGAACGTGCTCGGAACCCGGGGCGTCGACGCGCTTCGGGCCGCCGATTTTTTGTTCCCGCGCGGCATCGACCATCACCGCTTGTTCGCTGGGATCCGCGGGGTCTCGAGCATCGTGCAGAGCTTCGCGCGCCGCGTCGCCGGGCTCGGGACTTTGCCCGACACCAGCGAAGCCGCGAAGGACGCGGTCCGCCGCGAGCTCGACGTGCTCGTGATCGGCGGCGGCGCGGCCGGGCTCAGGGCTCTCGCCGATCTGCCCGGCTGCCCGGTGCTGGTCGACGACGGGCCGGCCCTCGGAGGCAGACAGCGCGCGCTGAACCCGGATCGCGGCCGCGAGCTCGTCGCGAGAGCCAGCGCACGCGGCGCCGAGCTCAGCGCCGAGACCACGGCCATCGCGCTTTTTCGCGAGCCCGAACGCGGCGACGGACGCCTGCACGCCGTCGCTCTCGGTCCCGACGGCGCAACGCTCTTCGTCGCGCGCGCCGTCATCCTCGCCAGCGGCCGTCACGCCCCCGTCGGCGCCTTCGGCGAGAACGATCTGCCGGGTATCTACTCCGCCACCGCCGCGCTCACCCTGTGGCGCGGGGGGATCTCGCTTGGAAAGCGAGTCGCGCTCCTGGGCGAAGGCGCCGCGGAGGACGCCTTCTGCAGCGCTCTGGACGGACACGCCGAGGTACTGCGCGTGCGGGCGACGGACGTCGTGCGCTCCGCCGGGCGCTCGAGAGTCTCGGGCATCGTCCTGCGCTCGGCTGAGGGCGAGCGGCGCGAGCGCGTGGACGCCATCGTGGTCGGCGGACCGGGCTCACCCGCGGCGGAGCTCGCCGTTCAAGCGGGTGCGAGCCTCGAGTTCGACGCGTTGGAAGGCTATCGCCTGCGCGCGGAGGACGGCGGCGTGCTCGGGCCAGGCTTGTATGGCACCGGCAGCGTGATCGGGGCCAAGGACTCGGCGGCCTCCGGTGCCGCCACCGCCGCCCGCGTGCGACGGGACCTCGGGCTCGGCTGAACGCAGCTCCGCTTCAGCTGTCGATCAACATCCCGAAGAGGGCGAGCCCACCCGTCACGAAGATCACGTCAAAGAGGCCCATCAGCTTCAGGTAGTCGCCCAGCTCGGACAGCGACGCCCCACCGAGCAACTCGCGGGTGGCGGCCACCGACGCGAGCAAGGTCGGCGAGAGCAGCGGCAGGAGCACGATGGCGAGCAGCAGGTCTCGGGCGCGGGTGCGGACGGTCATGGAGCCGAACAGGGTGCCCGTCGCGGCGAGCCCGGGGGTCGAGAGCAGACAGATGACCAGCAGCGCCGGCCCGACCTCCAGCAGATCGACGGAGAAGAGCAGGGCCGTCAGCGGGACCACGACCAGCTCGATGACCCCCAGAAACGCCATCAGGCCCAGGGTCTTGCCGGCGAAGATGGCCGCCCGAGACACCGGCGCCACCAGCAGACCCGCCAGCGCTCCCTCTTCACGCTCGCGCTGCCAGGCCCGTCCGAGGGCCAGCACCGTGGCGAACGCGATGGACAGCCAGAGCGTGCCGGCGGCGACGAGCTGCTTCGTGGCCGGACCACCGTAAAACGAGAAGGACGAGATGATCACGACGAGCACGCCGAAGAAGGCGCTGGTGGTGATCACCTCGCCGCTCATCAGCTCGATCAGCAGATCTTTTCGCAGAATGACCAGCGTCTGCCGCAAGAATCCCGGCGGTCGCAGGGGGGCGGCCGGGCCGGCGGGACGGGCCGCGGTGGTCATGAGGGTCGCATTCTATAGCTGGTGCGGGGGCGAGGGCGCGAATTAGGATGCCGCCATGGCCGACGTCCGCATCGAACACGTTTACAACTGCAGCGAAGACGCCTTCTGGGACAAGATGTTCTTCGACGACGCTTACAACGAGGACCTGTTCAAGAAGGCCCTCGCATTTCCCGTCTACGAGAAGCTGAAGCAAGACGAGACCGAGAGCGAGCTCCGGCGCAGCATCAACGTGGTGCCCAAACTGGGACCCATGCCGGGGCCGCTCAAGGCGGTGATCGGCGAGGGGCTCGGCTACCGAGAAGATGGCGTCTTCGACAAGAAGACCCGGCGCTACTCGATCGTGATCACGCCCAACAAGCTCGCCGACAAGATGACCATCAAGGGCACGCTCTACACCAAGTCGCAGGGCGACAAGTGCGTTCGGCACTTCGACTGCACGGTCGTCGCCAAGATCTTCGGAGTCGGCGGAATGCTCGAAAAGCGAATCATCGCCGACATGGAAGACAGCTACAAGAAGGGCGCCGACTTCAGCAATCAGTGGATCGCCGACAAGGGTCTCTGACCCCGGCGAACTCGAACTCAGGCGCTGGCGCTGGCGCTCTTGGCCTTCTTGGCCGCGGGCGCCTTCTTGGCGGGGGCGGCCTTGGCCTTGGCGTCGGAGCGCTTGGCGCGGCGCGACGCCGCTCCGTGCAGGTCGACCAAGCGCGGCAACGGATACTGCTCGAGCCGGCTCTTGTAGCCGGCGTCCTTGCCGCGCTTCTCGAGGGTGAGGACGGCGTCGATGAGCTTGGCGCGGGAGCCGAAGTCCTTCTTCACCTGCGTGAGAACGTCGTGCAGGCGAACCAGCTTGGCGTTCGAAACGCGGGCGAGACCCTTCGCGCTGTTCACGCGGTCGAGCCACAGGTCGTCGGTCGTCAACTTCTGAACGGCCTCGACGAGCTTTGCCTTGGTGGTGAATCGCTCGGTGGCCTGGGCCAGGGGGGTCTTCTTCATGGGTCGTCTCCGAACGGCAGAGAGCCGTGAGGGCGGGCCTTCTAGCAGTGCGGCCGGGGCTAGGCAATGCCCCCAGCGCCAAAACCATGCTAACGCGGCGGACCCATGGGACCGCGCGTGCGTTTCGCCCCTTCTCCGAGTGGATACCTGCACATCGGCGGGGCTCGGACCGCGCTCTTCAACTGGCTCTGGGCCAAGAGCCAGGGCGGCGTGTTCGTGGTTCGCGATCGAGGACACGGACCAGGAGCGGAGCAGCCTGGACAGCGTGCGGGCCATCCTGAACGCGCTGACCTGGCTCGGCCTCGACTGGGAAGAGGGGCCGGAGGTCGGCGGGCCGCACGGCCGGTACTTCCAGAGCGAGCGCAAGCAGCTGTACCGGGACGCTGTCGAGCAGCTGATCCGCGCCGGCAAGGCCTATCGTTGCTACTGCACCAAAGAAGAGCTCGACGCGCAGCGCGCCGCGCTCAAGGAGCGGGACCCGAAGGCGCAGTTCGTCTACCCCGGCACCTGTCGCGAGCGGAAGGACGAGCCCGACCTGCCGCACGTCGTGCGCTTCAAGTCGCCGCGACCAGGGCTCGACCGATTTCGTGGACAAGGTCTTCGGCGAGATCCGCACGCCGAACGAGGTGCAACAGGACTTCGTCATCGTGCGCACGGATGGCTTCCCGCTCTACAACTTGGCGGCGGTCGTCGACGACCACGCGATGGGCATCACGCTGGTCGCGCGCGGCCGCGATCACATCGGAAACACGCCGCAGCAGGTCCTGCTTGTACCGGGCCTTTGGCTGGGAAGCGCCGGAGTTCGCTCACCTGCCGATGATGCTCTCGCCCAAGGGCGAGAAGCTCAGCAAGCGGCACGCTTCGGTGCGCGTGCAGGACTACCGCGAGCGCGGCTTCACGCCGATGGGCGTGCTCAACTACCTGGTGCGCTTCGGCTGGTCGTCCGGCGACCAGGAGATCTTCACCCGCGACGAGCTGGTGCGGCTGTTCGACTGGGCCCGCGTCAACAGGGCCGACGGCAAGTTCGACGAGAAGAAGTTCGCAGACGTGGCCTTCGAGCACCTGAAGCGCCCGGATCTGACCTCGGCCGAGGACTACGCGACGGGAGTCCGACCATTCATGAGCGCACGCGGCCTGAACGAGGTGCCCGAGCCCACCTTGACCGCAGCCATCCCCACCATCCGCGAGCGCGCCCGGACCCTGGTCGAAGCCGCCGCGGCCCTCGACTACTATTTCCGAGACCCGCCCGAGCTGGATCCGCAGGCACGGGCCAAGCTGCTGGTCCCAGCCGCAGTGCCTCATCTGTCGGCGCTGGCGGACATCTGCCGCAGTGCGCCGGTCTTCACCGCGGAGGCATTGGACGAGGCGGTGCGGATCTGGACCGAGCGCGATCAAGTGAAGATGAAGGACGTCGCGCAGCCCGCTCGCGTCGCCCTCACCGGCCGGAGCGCGAGCCCCGGGCTGTTCGAGGTGATGAGCGTGCTCGGTCGCGAGCGATCGGTGGCACGGCTCGAAGCCGCCGCCGAAATCGCGCGAGGCAACGGCTGAGCACCCCATCATGCTCGACGGGCTCGCCACGCTGGGACCAGAGCTGTCCGATGGGCTGACGCTGCCGCTCGCTCCGCTGGCGCTCCGGTCCTGGTGGGACGCGCTGCTCGGCTACCCGCCGATCAAGGCGCTCTTGCCCCTGCCCATCCTGTGCCTGATCGCCCCGCTGATCTGGCGCTTCTTTCGCGACACCTGGCGGGAGCTCGATCGCGACGCCGCCGAGCATCGCGCCCTGCTCGTCCAGGCCGGCAAGCACGATCTGCGGCCCGCGGCCTGTCTGCTCATCGCCGCGGTCGTGCTGACGCTTCAAGAGTACTACGGCGGTCGCCAGATCTACGACCAGCTGGTCCGCCCCATGCTCGCCGATCTGGAACGCGGCGGCTGGAGCTTCGTGAAGCTCGCGAAGTACGACGAGCTGTACGGCTACGCTTGGTGGGTCTCGAGCCGCGTCCTCGGCTACGTGATCATCCCCCTGCCCCTGTGGAAGCTGCTGTTCCCCAGACGACAAGCTGCTCGACATGGGCTTTCGGGTGAGAGGCTTCTTCAGCCACCTCTGGATCTACGGGCTGTGTCTGGCCTTCGTGCTGCCGGCCATGCTGCTGGTGGCGTCGCAGCCCGACTTCGGCGGTTACTACCCGTTCTACAAGCAGAGCTCCCGGAGCTGGTTCGACTTCCTGACCTGGGAGGCCATCTACTTCGTGCAGTTCCTGGCGCTCGAGGCCTTCTTCCGTGGCTGGATAGTGGGCGCGCTCCGAAAGAGCATGGGGGCCAGCGCCATCTTCGTGATGGCGGTTCCCTACTGCATGATCCACTACGGCAAGCCCTACCTCGAGGCCCACGGCGCCATCGTGGCGGGCGTCGTGCTCGGGAGCCTGGCCATGCGCACGCGGAGCATCTACTCGGGCTTCCTGGTGCACATCACCGTCGCGCTGTCTGATGGACCTGCTGGCCCTGTGGAAACGCGGCGGCCTACCAACGACGCTCTGGGCGCCGGGCTGACCCGCCGCCGGATTATCGCTTGCGATGCGCCCGATTCCGACGTTTGCTTCGCCTGCTCGTCCGGCGAACGAAAGTGGTCACGAGCGTGTCGACGCCGCCCGGGAGGCAAGTTGAACGAGATGGTCGAAAACGGAGAGCCCTGGAGCCCGCAGAAGAGCGCGCAACTCTACCAAATCCAAGGTTGGGGTCTGCCCTACTTCAGCGTGAGCGACGAGGGTCATGTGCAGGTCGCGCCGGATCCGACCCGGCCCCGCAACATCAACCTGTTCGAGTTGGTGCAGCACCTCGAGGCTCGTGGGCTCGACCTGCCGCTGCTCATCCGCTTCAGCGACATCGTCGAACACCGCATCAAGCACATCAACGAGGCCTTCGAGCGCGCCATCGTCGAGTACGAGTACCCAGGCATCTATCGCGGCGTGTTCCCGGTCAAGGTGAACCAGCAACGGCACTTGATCGAAGACGTCGTCGAGTTCGGACGCCCGTGGCAATTCGGGCTCGAAGCCGGCAGCAAGCCCGAACTCTTGATCGCCCTGGCGGCAATGCAGGACGTCGGCGGCCTGATCATCTGCAACGGCTACAAGGACCTGCACTACATCGAGACCGCGCTGGTCGCGCAGAAGTTCGACAAGCAGGTGATCGTCGTGCTCGAGCGCATCGAAGAGCTCGACCACGTGTTCCGTGCCACGGAGAAGCTGGGGATCCGGCCCCTGCTCGGCGTGCGCAGCAAGCTCAGCGCCAAGGGCGTCGGGCGCTGGGCGAACTCGGCGGGAGACCGCGCGAAGTTCGGCCTGACCATGACCGAGATCGTCGAGCTGGTGGACCGCCTGGCCGCCAAGGACATGCTCGACTGCCTGCAGCTCCTGCACTTCCACATCGGCAGCCAGATCTCCAGCATCATCCCGATCAAGAACGCGATCCAAGAGGCCGCGAACATCTACACCGAGCTGGCGAAGATGGGCTGCAAGATGGGCTACCTCGACGTGGGCGGCGGCCTCGCCATCGACTACGACGGATCGAAGACGGACTTCCACGCTTCGAGGAACTACACCCTCGAGGAGTACGCCGCCGACGTGGTCGCCCACGTCCAGGCCGCCTGCAACAAGTCCGACGTCGAGTGCCCGACGCTGGTGAGCGAGAGCGGGCGGGCCGTCGCCGCGCACCATTCGATGCTGGTCTTCGAGGTGGTGGGCGTGAACGAGGTGCGCTTTGGCGCCCCGGTGGAGCCCAAGCCCGAAGCCCACCGGCTGCTCAAGGATCTCTACGAGACCTACAAGGGCATCAGCGCAAAGAACGTCCAAGAGTCCTGGCACGACGCGACGCAGGCCAAAGAAGAAGCGCAGAACCTGTTCAAGTACGGCTACCTCAGCCTGCGCGAGCGCGCCGGCGCCGAACGCCTATTCTGGAACTGCTGCGAGAAGATCCAGAGCAAGGTCAAGAAGCTCAAGTTCGTGCCCGAAGAGCTCTGGGATCTCGACCGCACGATGAGCAGCATCTACTACTGCAACTTCAGCCTGTTCCAGTCGGCGCCGGACATCTGGGCCATCGATCAGCTCTTTCCGATCATGCCCATCCACCGGCTCGACGAGCAGCCGGACGGTGACCGCTCGCTTGGCCGATCTCACCTGCGACAGCGACGGCATGATCGATCGCTTCATCGACGTCGAGGAGGACAAGCAGGTGCTCGAGGTCCACGACTACCGGCCGGACGAGCCCTACTTCATGGCCATGTTCCTGAACGGCGCATACCAAGAGATCCTCGGGGACTTGCACAATCTCTTCGGTGACACCAACGCCGTGCACGTGCGCCTCACCGAAGAGGGCTACGAGGTTCGGCACGTGGTCAAGGGCGACAGCATCGCCGACGTGCTGCGCTACGTGGAGTATCAGCCGGAGGGCATGGTCGAGGCGGTGCGCAAGCAAGCCGAGCGCGCGGTCCAGAGCGGACGCCTGACCAACGAGCAGATGCGCACGCTCATGCAGCACTACGAGCAGGCGCTCCGCAGCTACACCTACCTGACCGACTCGGAGTAGGCGCGCCGATCAGGCGAGCGCTTCCAGGGCCCGCGCGAGCGCGACGGTGTCGGTCGCCCCGCGCAGGCTCGCTTCGCTGGCGCTCGAGAGCGCCAGGCGCGGCACTCGCGTCAGCACATCGAAACAGAACTCGAGGGCGAGCCGAGTGTTGTGCTCCGCCGCGTCGGCGGCGCGCTCTGCGTCCATCAGGTCGCGCAGCCAGAGCCGTCCGTGGTCATCGACGGCGAAACGGCGGAAGCGCACGTCGGGCCAGGTCGCGAGCCGTTTTCTGCCGCTCGCGCGCGTCTGCCCACGACGCCTTGACCGAATGATTCGACTCTGGTCGCATCACAGGTGGAGGTGGCGTGATGGAGGGGGAGCAAGGGGTGAACTCAGGCAGGCAGGCAGGCAGAGCACGTTTCGTGCCGTGTTGCCGGTGCGCGGTGGCTTGACCGTTCGTGGCGGACTCGCAGCCGCGGCGGCTCGCGCTCGTCGGGCCTCAACGCCGGCAGCTCGACAGCCGCGATCGCGGTGGCTCTTGGTTTTGCGCTCTGGGCGGCGCCGGTGAGCGCGGCCGAGCCGCTGCGGGCGCAGGTGTCGCGCTGCATCGGCGTCGCGTCGCCACAAAGCGGAACCGGAGTGCTCGGGGCGACGGCGGCGCAGCGGAGCGTGCGCATCCAGTACGGCTGGGTGACCCGCAGCGCCGCCGATGATCCGGACAAGGCAGCCGCCCTGCAGGCGACCACCCGGCTCGAGATCTGTCGCGTGTCCCCGAGCGGCAAGGTCAAGTGTCCCGCGTCGGAGTCGGTACCGGATCTCGACTGGTTGGTCTTCGACGACACGGCCAAGCCCGGCGGCAAGCCGGCAAACGCGACGTGGGTCAAGTCGTTCAGCGTGCCCGGAGCGACAGAGCAGACCCCGGGGCTCCCTTTCGACTGGGACGACGCGAACAATGCCGGCACGTTCCTGTTCCTCAAGGTCAACGAAGAGAGCACGCTCAGCGCGCTCAACGTCGGCGGCTGGTGTCCGGTCGCACAGCCCTTGGACGGCGTGCCGAAGTTCAAGGTGCTGGCCGTGCCGAGCACGGTGAAGGATCCGTTCGGCGGGCTCCTTGGGGACGTCTGCACGCAGGGCAACAAGAGCGGCGCCAACGCGACGCAGGCGTGTGTGGACGCGGCGGGCACTAAGTTCGTGGTGGAGCGGATGCCCGGCATCGCAGATTGGCAAGAGTCAGGGCTCTTTCCGTCCTTGCCATCCCCCAAGATCACGCCCCCGGTCTGGGCCAACGGCTCGAGCAAGGCGTGCAGCGGGTCATACTGCCCGACGTTGGTCTGGGCGTTCGCCGACGACGGTGCCGCCCACGGAGGGCTCGGACAGTTCTTCCTCAGGACCGATCTCTCCGGAGTCCAAAACCTGTCTGTCGCTGCAGGCGTGCAGCTCGCCTTCATGGGGCACGAGTTCTTCCACAACTTGCAGGGTGCATGGCAGCGGGCGTACGGGACGACCCAGCAGTTCGACGTCTCCTTCGCCGAAACGGCGCCGGTCGGCGTGGACGCCTTCATGTGTCTGTTCAACTACCCCGGCGTGAAGCCGGAGCAGTGCGTGTCGTCGCGCAAGCTCGGTGAGAACACCATCGGCAGCGTCGGGAACACCAATCACTGGCTGCTGACGCCGAACAGCGATCCGGTGAACTGGAGCTACGTCGGCAGCGTGTTCTGGCGCTACGCGATCGAGCAATATTCGATGCCCACAGGCACCGCCGCGCACCCGGCGTCGAGCGAGTCGGCAATCCTGGCCGACCCGTTCAAGGCCCTCGGCTTCCGCCGCTCCGACGAGGGCGCCGACTTCCTCGGGCACGTATTTCAGGGCCTCAAGGCTGCGCCCGCGAAGCCGGCCCTCGACGTGGTGGACGCCGTGCTCACCAAGGAGCTTGGCCGCGGTCTGGAAGCCGTGATCCTCGACCTGCACACCGCCGCGCTGCTGAAGGACTACTCGACCGACGATCTGCGCTGGTTCTTCCAGTGGGTGGGCGACGCGAACGCGGGGGCGGGGAGCGCCCTCGTGCCCAAGACGCCGAAGCCCGAACCGCCGCTGTCCACGTGGAAAGCCGCGGCCGGCGGCAAGCTCGAGGTCCCCGGCGATCTGGTGGGGATCGGCAAGGACTACCTGCGCCGCGCCAAACGCGAGCTGGACAACTACGCCGTATGCACCGGGAACAAGTGCACTCCCTCGCGCGTATCGCTCTTGCCCGGGCAAGGCTTCGCCAGCGACAGCGAGATCACCCTGCAGCCGTTTGGAACGACGCTGCTGTCGTTCCATCCCGGCAAGGGTCTGGGTCTGGCGCGCGTACGATTGATCGCGACCAAGTCCACCCAGCCGCGCTTCCGCCTGTTTCTGGTCAAGACGGACGGCGTCCCGATGATCGTCGAGGGCTGCAACATCGACCCCGACGGCAAGAAGCCGGCTAAGACGGGCATGTGTCCCCTCGACGCGACGGGCACGTTCGACATCCCGGTCCCGGTGGGGACCTACGACGAGGTGCTCGTGCTGGCGAGCGCCGGGCGCAAGGCCGCGTCGTTCAAGTGGCTGATCGGCGAGGTCGATCCGCGACTCGAGATCCTCGATCCGCTCTCGGTGCGACCGGCCCAGATCGGAGATCCCCAGGCCCCGCGGTCGTTCGTGGCGCAGTTCGTGGTTCGTGACGAGAACAACGAGCCGCTGAGCGGCTTGGCTCCCAGCAATTTCAAGCTCCGAACGCCGGGGTGCGCGGGCCCGAAGGCGCCGGCCTGCGCGCTGGTGAACGGCACGGACTTCACCATCACCAACCTGGGCTCGGGACTCTACTGGGCGCTCGGCGAAGTGCCGCCGGCGTTCTATCCGTCTACGCTGCCGGGCGCCTTGGATCTGGTCGTGTCCGCGGAAGAGTTCGGGATCGGGATCGTCTCGGACACCGAGAGCGGTGCGCTGGCCATGAACGCGAGCACGCGACTCGTGACCCAGTTCGTGCTCGACAAAAGCGGCAGCATGAACTCGCTGGGCAAGCTGCAGGCGATGAAAGACGCCGCCAAGCTGCTGGGTGAAGCGATGACCGTGAGCGACGAAGTGGGGCTCGTCACCTTCAACAACGACGCCCAGACCCTGATCGGGGGAATGAGCGTGCCCTACCTGAAGATGACGCCCCTCGGGCGTGGCGTCTTCAACGCCGCGGTCGATCTGATCACGGCTCCTCCCGGCTGGACGTCCATCGGCGACGGCGTCCTCGAGGCGCAGTCCAACCTAGCGCTCGCGTACGGCAGCGCGCCCCCCACCGACGTGTTGCTGCACATGAGCGTGCTCTCGGATGGGAAGAACAACGCGGGCTGGGAGCCACGCCGGTACTATCTCCAGGACTTCGAGCCCGAAGCGAACACGGACGGTTCGATGCTGCCATCCGGTGACACGGATCCCGACCCGAGCGACAACCTGCCGTGGTTCAGTGGGAACTTGGCCTACTGGAAGCGCAAGGCCGCAAAACAACGAGTCCCGATCGTATCGGCGATCGCAATTGGAGCAGACGCGGACACGGTCGAGCTGGGGAACCTCGCCGAGATCGGTGGCGGGGTGTTCGCCTATAGCCATGACGATCCGCCGGTGGCCGTCCCGAGCCTCGAGACGTTCCACCGGCTGGAGTTCGCAGACGCGTTCCGCAGCGCGATGAACCGGGCGAGCGGTCACGAACGCGTGCTCGCGACGCGACCCCTGACCCCCGATCCGACCGAGCTGCCGCCGATCCAGGTCGAGCCCGGAGCGAAGGAGCTGCTCGTCTCCGTGTACTCGACCCTGGGCGATCCGGTCGATCTCGCGTCCCGACTTCGTCTCGTCGCTCCGAACGGGGTCGCCATCCCGCCGGTTCAGCAGACGCCCGGCTCGGTCTTCAAGGTCGCTCTGCCGCCCGCCGGGCAGTGGACCTGGGAGTGGGAGCATTCCGGATTCACCGCTCCCCCGGTGTACGTGCCGCTGCCTGGCGGGCAACCCTCCACCTTCGTCGAAGCAGCGCTGCGCGGTGCGGCCATCAGTCTCATCTCGCGCGTGCACCCGACGCACGAGCGAGCCATCGAAGCGACCGCCGACGCGACGGAGAACAGCAGTTGGGTCGGGCTCGACTTGATGCTCCGCGCGGCGGTGCTGGAGACACTGCCGCTGGCCGGTGTGTTCGTGAAGGCGGAGGTCGAGAGCCCGAGCGGAGCACTGGCGTCGCTCACGCTGTTCGACGATGGCGACCACGGGGACGGGAGGGAGGGAGATGGGGTCTACGCAGCGCGCTATTTCGGCGGCAGCGAGGCCGGCGTGTATCGGATCCGGGTGGTGGCCACCGGTCTTTCGACGGCCGGCCACCCCTTCAAGCGCGAGCGCTGGCACGTCACCGCGCTGCACGACGGCGCGGACACCGATGGCGACGGGATGCCGGATTGGTGGGAGCTCCAGAAGGGCACCAACCCGGGCGTCGCGGACGGAGAGGCAGATCCGGACGGCGACGGACTGCCCAGTCACGAAGAATTCGTTGCTCACACCGATCCGCTGCAACCGGACAGCGACGGCGGCGGCGAGAGCGATGGCTCGGAAGCCGCGCTCGGGCTGGATCCGCACGACGGCCGCGACGACGTGCGGCTCGACGTCCAACCAGTGGTCACCGCGTGCAACGACTCCGTGATCGTGACCGCGCTGGCTCCGCCAGGCGTCTCCGGGGCGACGCTGATGGTCGCGAACGCGCCCACGCGCACCGCTCCGTTCGCCGTGATGGCGGAGCGGCCGCTGGCCGGCGCCACGACCATCGAGCTGGCCTCGCCGAACGACCAATCGAGCTGCTTCCGGACCCGCGTGTCGGTGTCTGGACACGTCGGCCCTTGGTCCGCCCCCACCTGCGTGATCCCACGGCGGGATCCAATCGCTCCGGAGGTGACCGTCCAGCTCGCCGATGGGCGCACCTGGACGCGGACGCGCCGAGTGGAGCTGCGGCTCGCTGCCACCGACGAGCCAAGTCGACATCGCGGTCACGGACCGGCATGCGACGGGATCGCGAGCACCGGAACGCCGTCGATGATGATCGCGTTGCGCTCCGACTTCGAGGGCGCGACCTGGCAGCCGTTTTCTTCTGGCCCCACACTGACGCTGGCGGATCAACCCGCAGCGGCGATCTGGGTCAAGGTGAAAGACGGCGCGGGTAACGAGTCCCCTCCCGTCATGCTGCCTCTGCGGGTCGCGGCCCAGGCCGAAGTCGACGAGGCGATCGCGCTCGAGGAGCGCGCTCTCGACCGACTCGACGGCGGCGAGCACCACGCAGCGCGAGCGCTGATCGCGGGCTCGCTGATCCATGTCGCCAAGTCGAGGTCGAAGATGCTGGTGCTCTTGGCTCAGAAGCACGACAAGCGCGCGCTGGGAGCGTTGATCTCACTGAACAAAATCGCCGCCGAGAAGACCAAGGCCTGGGCGCTGCTGCACACTCCGAACAAACACAAGGCGCGAGAGGCCCTTGAAGAAGCGTTGGAGCTGGAGCGAACTCTCGCGGCGTGGGCCGAGGCCGAGGGGCTCGAGCTTTGAAGCCACCCGCGGCAGGGAGTGGCGCAACGCGCGCCTGCGACGACCCGGCCGGGCTCGCGCGCTGGGCCTACGTCGCGCTGCTTGCGCTGAGCCTGATCGGGTGCAGCGACGGCGAAGAAGCTGGCGCCGAGCCGGGTGAGCCCTGCGTGTGCGACGCAGGCGGGGGCGGAACCGGTGGTGAGGCGAGCAGCGATTGCGTGGAGTACAGGGTGAGTGTCTCCATGCTCCCGCCCACACGCACCTGGGCCTCGGTGTCGATCAGGAGCACCCATCTCCCCGTGCACCCGTTCTGGAGGGACGCGACCGGTCTCCACATGGTGTGGAGTGCCTACAGTGTCGACCCGAGCGACTCCGAGCGACTCACGGCGCACATGGTCCTGACTACGTTCCCCGGATCCAGCGGCGCGACCTTTGGCCACGCCATCTACGACGTATTCCCCGAAGGGATCTCGCCATGGGTTTTGAGCGGTGCAGTTGCAGACGTGGCGGTTTCGCCCGACGGGACAACTGCCATTGGAATTGGGTACCGACCATCACTCGCCGCGGATCCAATCCAAAAGATCCTTCTCACCCGTCTCGACCAACCCGAGAAGCAAACGGTGTGGACTCCACCCTGGCCGACCTCGGAGCTCTTCCTCTGGGAGATCGCCTGGGACGGCGAGGCCTTCGCGTTGCACTTCGGGCTCAGCAACCCCGGCCTGCAAGACTGGGGCATTCGCTTGGTTCGGCTCTCCCCGGACGGCACGTTGCTCTCCGGGCCCGACGTCGTCGCGTCCTCCGCCGTGGTGCAAGACGCATTCTCCGTCGCGACCGATCCCGTGACGGGCACGACGGTGTTCGCCTACCCCGGAGGCAGCGGCGTGAGCCTCAGCGGCCACCTGCGGGACGGGACGCCGCTCTTTCCCGACGACCCGTATTTCGCCAGGGCGGTCGCAGCGCAGGGAGTTCCGCCAGAGTCGTCGAAGTTCTCCGGGTGGCCCGCGGTTGCTCTGGACGGGGAGCAGGTGGTGCTGGGCTGGATGGGACAGAACATCGACAACGACAGCTACGTGCAACGTCTCAACGGCTTCGTGCCCGAGACCCCCGCAATTGTCATCCCCGAGCCTGCGGGAGGCATGCGCCAGCGGGTGCTTTCGCGAACCTCGAAGGGGTGGATGATGATGGGCAAGATCCACGCGCACATCGACGCGTTCGAAATCGAAGGCGACGCACTCGCGGAGCAGCGGCCGGTGGTCACCCACTCGTTTGAGTCGTGTTGGCGCACCGACACTTGCGACACGTCGCTCTCGCCGGGTCTCGACGCCCGAAACCTCCAGCTCCTCCGCTACCAGGACGAGCTGTGGTTCGGGTTCCTCGACTACAGCGACTCGTTCGACCACGACGACCAGTCCGACCCGCTCATCGGCTACCGCATCGTGAACGCCGCCTCGAAGTGCGCGTACCCATCGCTCTACGACGAGCACCACCCCAGCAAGGGTGGGGTCGGGGGTTCGTGAGCATCGAGGCGATCTCGTGCCGAACGCCTGACCAACGAGCAGATGCGCACGCTCATGCAGCACTACGAGCAGGCGCTGCGAAGCTACACCTACCTGACCGACTCGGAGTAGGCGCGCCGATCAGGCGAGCGCTTCCAGGGCCCGCGCGAGCGCGACGGTGTCGGTCGCCCCGCGCAGGCTCTCTTCGCTGGCGCTCGAAAGCGCCAAGCGCGGCACTCGCGTCAGCACATCGAAACAGAACTCGAGGGCGAGCCGGGTGTTGTGCTCCGCCGCGTCGGCGGCGCGCTCTGCGTCCATCAGGTCGCGCAGCCAGAGCCGTCCGTGGTCATCGACGGCGAAGCGACGGAAGCGCACGTCGGGGAGCCGCACCCCGCACAGGCCCAGCGCCCCGAGGATCGCCGACGCTTCGCCGCAGAGGGCGAGGGCCGAGGACTTGGTCGTCCCCGATTTGCCGAGCAGGACCTCGTTGGCCGCGCGCCCGTGATGCTCCACCGCGAGGTAGGGCTGGCCTTGCTCGGTGAGCCCGTGCTCGACGACAGGCGCCACGCCGACCAGGGCGATGCTCTTGGACAGCTCCGCTGCCCGCGCGTAGCGCTCGACGTCGGAGGGCGCGCCGACGCGCAGCCACACGGACCGCTGCTTGGACAGCTGCACACCGCTCACGAACGACTCCCGGGGCGCCCGGTTCGGGTCTTCACGCGGTGGTCGCTCCGTGAGCCCGATGCCACCGATGCGCTTGCCGTCGAGGGCGACGACCCAGTGGCGTGGGACCTCGACCTTGTCTTTGGCGAGGACCGCGAAGAGCGCCCGGGCGTCACGCTCGAGGCCTCGCGCGAGCAGCCAGCGCGACAGCGCGAGGGCGGCATCGGCGTAGGCGCGATCGCCGCGCGGCATGGCCTCGAAGAGCACGCGCAAGCCCGCGGTGCACTTGTCCCGAGGTTCGGTGGCGAGCTCGATGCCGACCTCGAAGAGCCGGCGACAGACCGCTGGCGACTGGCTCCTCAGCACACTCTCGGGGAGCGAGAGCAGCATCTCCGCACCGCGCGCCAGCGAGTCGGCGTCGGTGGGGTTCGGCGCGCCCCGCACGATGACCGCGTGGGCAGCTCGCAGCGGCACGACGATGCCGGCAAGCGCGTCCGGCAGGCGCTCGGCCGAAGCATCGAAGGCCTTCTGGAAGGTCGAGCTCGAGAGCAGGCTGAACAGGAGCTGGGGTCGATCGCGCTCGCGGGTGAGCTCCACGATCAGGTCGAGCACCCGGCGCATCTGTGCCGCGCTCACCGTCTCGAAGTCGATGCGCCGCAGCGCAGCCGTGAGCGCCGGCACTGCATCGGGACGGGAGGCGTCCTTGAGGCTCTCGAGGTAGAGCAACAGGTAGGCGATGTCCGGCGAGAAGCGGATGATGCCCTCGAGCAGGCGCATGCGACTTCCGAGATCGAGTCGCGGCGCGGCCAGCTCGACCCGGCTCTTCTCGACTTTGTCGAGCAGGTGCTGACACACGCCGCGGTGGGTGGGCTCCCGCGCGCCGTTGAGCAGCAAGTCCTCGGCCGCATTCAGCTTGAGCGCGAGGATCTTCCGATGCTCTTTGAGAAAACGCAGGTGCACGCGCATCTCGGCGGCCTCTGCTTCGGACAGGGGCGCGTCGGCGGGCTTCGCCACGTCGACCGGCGGCTTGGCCGCGGCGATGGCCGCGACCGCGGACTGCTGAGGCTTCTGTGGTGGGCCGCGGCGGCGGCGCCGGCGGCGATCGGTCTGGGGCTCTCGTTCGGGCATGGCGCTTCCCGGGCCTTTGGCGCCGGGGGTCGGAGTGTACCCGGCGCGAGCCGACTTATCGAAGGCGGAATTCTTGGACCGGGCCCCGGCGTTTCCCGTACGATCCGCGCAAGCTCGTGAATTTGCCCTCGACCCACCTCCGTTTCGCCGCGACAGTCGCCGGCGCGGCCCTGCTCACCTTCAGCGGCACCGGGCGGGCGGACATCTACAAGACCGTCGACTCCGACGGCGTGGTGAGCTTCACGAGCCGCCCCACGGGCCAGTCGAGCGCGCTCTACGCCAAGGACAAGCCGAAGATCCCGGTCTTCATGCCTCGGGACACCTCCCCGGAGCGCTTCTCGCGCTACGACCTGTACATCCGGCAGGCCGCCACGCTCTATCAGATCCCCGAAGAGCTGGTCCGCGCCGTGATCAAGGTGGAGAGCGACTTCGACCCGCGAGCGGTGTCCCGAGCCAACGCCCGCGGGCTGATGCAGATGATCCCCGAGACCGCGGAGCGCATGCTGGTCACCGATCATTTCGATCCTCGGCAGAACATCTTCGGCGGCACGCGGTACCTGCGAGTGCTGGCCAACATGTTCAACGGCGATCTGGAGCTGACCGTCGCTGCCTACAACGCGGGCGAGAACGCCGTGATCCGCAACGGCGGCATCCCCCCCTACGAAGAGACCCAGGCCTACGTCGGCAAGGTGCTGGCGTACTACCGGCACTACCGCGCGCAGGGGAAGTAAGGGAAGTAGCGGCAGGCGTTCGGCCGCGGTCGCTACTTCTTGGAGCGCTTCTTCTTGTACTGCGCCAGCGCCTGGTCCAGCTCTGCGCGCACCCTCTCGACGAGCTCCGGGGGCTCCACCACCTTGGCGCGCGGTCCCCACTCGAGCGCCCAGCTCACCACGGGGTTCAGATTCCCCAGGGTCATGCTGAGCCGCACGCCGCCACCCGCGATGGCCTGCAGCTTCTGGGAGCCGTGCACCTTGCGCGTGCGCAGGTAGTCGGCTCCTTGAGCGTCGAAATCGATCACCACCTTGTGCCGCGTCTCGCTGCGCCAGATGCCCAACTCCCCCTGAAAGTAGTCGTCGATCTTGAAGTCATCGGGCAAGGTGAAGCGCTCGGACACCCCGCAGTCCGTGTCGCGCATGCGGTCGAGCACGAAGGTGCGGATTTCGTCTTTGTCGACGTGCAAGCCCACGCAGTAGATGGCGTCGCGGTGAAGCACCAACGCGTAGGGATGGATGGTGATGCGCTCTTCGGTCTTCTTGGCAGCGCTGCGGTAGGCGAGACTGAGCGGCCGCAGATCGGAGACCGCCTGGAACAGGTCGTCGAGCTCTTCGGTCTTCTCCGCGTACATTTTCGGCGCGAAGGGCAGGTACAAGAAGCGGTCTTCGAGGCGCGCATCGGCGAGCCCCGCGTTCGGCCCCCGCCCCGGACGCTGGGCGAACGCGAGCAGCTTGTTGATGGCGAGATCGATCTCGTCGAACAGGGCCGAGCCTCGCATCGGCTCGAACAGACGACGCGCCGCGAGCAGCGCGTAGGCCTGCGTGCGCCGGAGCTCGACCTTGCGGGAGATCTCGCTCTGCCGGATGCGCCAGAGCAGCGCCCCCCGCCCTTCACCTGGTGGCTCTCGAGGTCGTCTTCGCGCTCCATCTCTTTCAGGTAGCGGCGCATCGTGCGCGCGCTCACGTCGATGGCGTCGGCGAGCTCGTAGAGCGTGAGCCCGCGGGGCTGCCGAGCCAGAAGATCGCGCACCACGTCGAGGCGGCGATGCTGAGTGAAGCGCCCTTTCGGGCGGCCGAGCGGCTTGGCCATGGGCAAGATCTCCGACGAGGCGGACGAGGCGGACGAGGCGGACGAGGCGGACGAGGCGGACGAGGCGGACGAGGCTGGGACCGAGCATTAGCGTTCCTCGAGGGCCGCGTCACCGGGCGGCCGCAAGACTTGCGGCTCCGGCCCAGACAACCTCGACAATTGCTGTAGGTCCAAGTGCGCCAGAAAGTCCGCTCGAGCCTTGAGGACCGGACCCCGACCGTGTAGCTTTCAGAGTGGCTCAGCTTCCTTGAGTCGAGCGGGCAGGCTCGGCTCGACACGGCCGCCTCATGGGGCCAATATTTCGAGGGTGTGCGCATGGCGGACCAGAATCAGCGAGTGGTACGGCTATTGACCCGAGGCGTCGGATTGGCGCTGGCCGGCTGGGCCGTGCTCGCCGCGGCGCCGCGGCCCGCCGCCGCACAGGAGCCCGCAAGCTGCCTGAGCCCGGACCCTTCGGTGTGGCCGAAGCCCCAGCGGCCCTACTTCCTCGTGGTGGTCGACACTTCGGGCAGCATGGCCGCGTGCACCAATCCCGCAACGGCTTGGCCGCAGACCTGCGCGGACGTCGGCGGCGGGGTGAACAACTCTTGCGGTTGGCAGCCTCTGCGCGTGAACGACGCGAAGTGCGCGCTCAAGAACACACTCCTCGCATTCGCCGGTGAGGCCAACTTCGGCCTCGCCAGTTTCTCGCGGACGACGACCAACTGCCCGGCAGCGTGCAACTGGGGGGAATTCTGGAACGTCAACTCCTGGTACCGCTACGCCTACAACGGGTGCACCTTCGGCGGCAGCGCCTGCGGCGGCGCGAACATGCTGGTGGGCATGGTGCAGGACACGACTCCGCCCCTGCCCAACAACGTGGGCAGCATGCTGCAGTACATGGACCACAACTGCGGCGACAACAAAGAGCTCTTCGCCTACGACGCCACGCCCATCGGCGCCTCGCTGCAGAACGCGCGGACCTACTTCCAGAACGGCATCCAAGGTTTCCCCTCCCCGCTGACCGCTTCCGATCGGGCCTGCCGGTCGCTCAACGTCATCCTGATGACCGACGGTGGCGAAACCTGCAACGGGGATCCCGTCACGGCCGCCCAGCAGCTCTACAACGGCTTCACCAAGGACGGCCTGGCCCGGAGCATCAAGACCCACGTCATCGCGTTCAACGTGGATCAGGCAGCGGATCAGACCCTGCTGAACAACGTGCACAAAATGGGGCAATGCGGCGCCACGACCGGTGCCTGCGCCAACGCCGTCAACGCGCTGCCCGCCAACAACGAAGTCACGCTGTCGCAAGCGTTCGCGACCATCATCTCCGCGGCCATCAAGCCCGAGATCTGTGACAACACGGACAACAACTGCAACGGCTGCACGGACGAGGGCTACCCCCACTACTGCAACCGCCGCACCGATTGCTGCTCGCTGGCCCGCGCGACTTGCCTCTCGCAGTACCAGGCGTCGATCACGCCCGCCAATCCGGACGGTGACCCCACCAAGCTGCCCTGCGTGACGCAGCCGCAGCAATCTCAGCCACCAAACTGGCTCTGCTACGACCCCAAAGAGCAGTGCAACAACCAGGACGACAACTGCAACGCCGTCAGTCGACGAGAGCCAGGTCAAGTGCGGCACCCCGCTGCACTGCCCGCTGCCCGAGACCTGCAACGACGAGGACGACGACTGCGACGGCATCATCGACAACGCCAGCGGCAGCGGCGTGCCCTTCAGCGCCTGCCCCGGCGGCTGCGTTCCCAGCGCGGAGATCTGCGACGGCTGTGACAACGACTGCGACGGCGTCGCGGACGACGGCGTGGCGGCCATCCCCTGCGGCTTCTCGCCGCCGGCCAACTGCGCCGGCACCCAGAGCTGCCTCTCGACCGGCAAAGCAGTGGCCATCGGCGGCTGCGTCGCGGCCGGCGTGCCCAAGGGCTTCGGCACCTGCAACGCCTCGCCGGTGGCCGAGATCTGCGACGGCCTCGACAACAACTGCAACGGCACGGTGGACGAGGGCATCCCGCCGGTGGCCTGCGACGTGCCCGGCAAGCCAGGTCTGGTCTACAAGACCACCTTCGCGCAGAGCCAGTGCGTCAAGGGCCAGCTGCCCTGCAACGGCACCTGCACCGGCTGCGATCGGCCCGAGCGCCGAGGTCTGCGACGGCATCGACAACGACTGCGACGGCGTGGTCGACGACGGCGTGCCCGGACGTCGGACAAGCCTGCGGCATCCAGGGCGGCATCTGCACCAAGGGCAGCACCGCCTGCGTCGGCGGCGTCCTGGTCTGCCAGGGCGGCAATCCGCCGCAGCCCGAGAGCTGCAACGGCATCGACGACGACTGCGACGGCACCGTCGACGACGCGCCGCTGACCGATCAACCGGCGGCGCCCGGCTGCTGGAACCTGCCGGCCACCGGCTGCAGCCCCGTGTGCAGCCACAAGAACGCGCAGTGGTGCCCGCCCACCGGCGGCAGCTGCACCGGCGTCGGCACGCTCACCACTCCCTGTCAGGTCGGCACTCTCGCCTGCGACGGCACCCAGGGCTGGAAGTGCCAGGCGGCAAGGCCCCGACCGCCGAGGTCTGCGACGGCGTCGACAACGACTGCGACGGCGCCAAGGACGACAACGTCGCCGGCGTCGGTCAGACTGCGGCAACACCACTCCGCCCTGCGCGCCGGGCAAGACCGCCTGCGTCAACGGCACCATCGAGTGTCAGGGCGGCGTCAAGCCCACCCCCGAGGTCTGCAACGGCAAGGACGACGACTGCAACGGCGCCATCGACGACGGCCTCGGCCTCGGCGGGCCCTGCGCCGCGACCTACGACACCAACGTCTACCCCGGTGACCGCACCAAGGGCCAGTGCAAGCCCGGCGTCAGCAGCTGCGATCCGGGCGGCAGCGGCCAGACCATCTGCCAGGGCGGCGTCGGCCCCAGCCCCGAAGTCTGCGACGGCATCGACAACGACTGCGACGGCCAGGTCGACGAGGCCGGGCCCGCTCCCGACGGCATCGACGGCACCGCCAACCCCAGCGATCCGAACCAGAAGATCGGCGACGACTGCGGCATCAACGTCGGCGAGTGCAAGAAGGGCAAGCTGGTCTGCGACTCCGGCAAGTTCGTCTGCGCCAACGGCATCGGCCCGCAACCCGAGCAGTGCGACTGCAAGGACAACGACTGCGACGGCAAGATCGACGAGGACGTGCCCGACTCCGACGCGGGACAGCCCGGCCTGTGCAGCCCGGGCAAGAGCTGCGTCGAGGTGGTCGCCGGCGTGTGCCAGTGCGCCGGTCCGTGCAAGGGCGAGATCTGCCCCGGCGGCTCGGCCTGCGAGACGGTGAAGAAGAGCGGCACCACCGAGACCGGAAACTTCTGCGTGAACGACCCCTGCGGGGACTGCGCGAAGAAGACCGCCAAGAATGCCACCACCGGTGAGGTGGAATGCGGGCCCAAGGGCAGCGTCACGGCGGGCGTCCCCGAGTGCGTGTGCAAGGGCGACTTCGGCTGCCAGAGCCCCTGCTTCAACGTGCAGTGTCCGACCGGTCAGGCCTGCGCGCCGACGGGCCCGGCCACCGGCACCTGCCAGCCCCAGAACAACTGCAACTTCTTCGGCTGCAAGACCGGCGAGGTCTGCAGCAACAACGCCTGCGTCGACGACCCGTGCGATCCGAACACGTGTCCGGCCGACGAGGTCTGCAAGCCCAACGAGACCTTCACCGAGCCGCGCTGCGTGAAGACCTGCGCCAACGTGACCTGCAACGCCGGCGAGAAGTGCTTCGAGGGCGCCTGCACCGCCACCGGTTGCGGCAGCGATTGCCCGGCGGGCCAGGTCTGCGCACCCGCGGGCGACGCCTCCTTCGCCTGCGCGCCCAACAAATGCGACACCGACGGCGGGCTGGCCTGCTCCAGCGGCGCCTGGTGCGATCCGACCACCGGCGCTTGCAGCAACGACCCCTGCACCGGCGTGAAGTGCCCGGCAGCGCAGCAGTGCGTCGCCGGCGAGTGTCAGTGGACCCCCGAGACGGGCACCGGCGGAACTGGCGGAACCGGGGGCAGCGGCGGCGCGGCCGGCTCGGACGCCGCGGCGGGCAGCGGCGGAACAGCGGGCACCGCGGGCAGCGCCGGCTCGGCCAACACGCCTAAAGGCGTCTGGGGACTCGCGACCGGCGGCGGAGGGTGCGCCTGTCGCGCCGCGCCCTCGAGCTCGCGACAGACGGGCTTCGCGGCGCTGGCGTTCGCGGTCGCTCTCGGAGCGGCAGGCGCGAGGCGGCGCAGGCGGAAACCGGAGCTCGAGTCATGATCAAACACCTTCGAGTTGCGCTCCCCGCACTGGCTGCGCTGGCCATCGTAGCCGTCGCCCCAGCGGCGAACGCGCAAGAGCCCGCGGCGTGCCTCAGCCCGAATCCCGCGCTCTGGCCGGGGCCGTCACGCCCATACTTCATGATCGCGTTCGACACGTCGGGGTCCATGACCTCGAGCGTCTCGACCAGCAACTCGTGTTCCTACCCGAACAACCGGATCGGTCACGGGCGCTGCGCGCTGAAGAACACGGTGCAGGCCTTTGGCGGCGAGGTGAATTTCGGCCTCGCCACCTTTGCGTGGCGAAACGAATGCACGGGCGCTGCGAACCCCAACGACTGCGCAACCAGCGGCGTTTGCAGCGCGGTGTATGCCCCCAATACCAACAATTATTGCGGGCCGTGGCTGGCCGAGACCAGCATTCCGGGTTCGCCAAACGTGCACTCGGGTGGGCACATCGTGACCCCAATGCTTCAAGACCACTTCTGGTCGCCGCCGCCGACCCCGACGAACGTCGGGAACATCCTCCAGCTCGCAGACAACTCGTGCGGCATCAACAACGGCGTCGACAACGGGAACGGGACCTGGAACGGCGAGCTCGGCGCCAACTCGAACACGCCCCTGGGAGGGGTCCTGTTCGACATGAACCGTTACTTCTCCGGCACCTACACCAACAAATGGGGCGGCGCGCTGTTGCCGACCCCGATCGGAACGGCCGCACAGGGCGAGCGACCCTGTCGTTCGCTGAACGTCATCCTGATCACGGACGGTGACGAGACCTGCGATGCCGGCGTCAGTCCCACGCCCATAACCGGCGGCTGCCGCTCGGGCCAAACCGCCTACCTGAATAACTCGGGGGAGCGGCTTGCTAGCTACGAGGCCGATCGGCTCTTCATCCAAGGCGTCACCATCGGCGGGCAGAACTTCAAAGTTCGAACCCACGTCATCGCCTTTGCCGGAGCTGATCTGGTAGCGGCCGGCCGCATCGCGGCCTGCGGAGGAACCGGCAACGCTTACTCCACCGCCAACGAAGCACAGCTCTCCCAAGCGCTCGCCAACATCATCTCCGGGGCGATCAAGCCCGAGGTCTGCGACAACTCGGACAACAACTGCAACGGCTGCACGGACGAAGGCTACGGGCACTACTGCAACCGCCGCACCGACTGCTGTTCGCTGGCCCGGGCGACTTGCCTCTCGCAGTACCAGACGTCGATCACGCCCGCCAATCCGGGCGGTGACGTCACCAAGCTGCCCTGCACCACCCAGGTTCAGCAGAGCCAGCCGCCGAACTGGCTCTGCTTCAATCCCAAAGAGCAGTGCAACAACCAAGACGACAACTGCAACACCGTGGTCGACGAGAACCAGGTCAAGTGCGGCACTCCCCCGCACTGCCCCCTGCCCGAGACCTGCAACAACGAGGACGACGACTGCGACGGCGTCAAAGACAACGCCAGCGGCAGCGGCGTGCCTTTCAGCGTCTGCCCCAACAACTGCCAGCCCAGCCCGGAGATCTGCGACGGCTGTGACAACGACTGCGACGGCGTCGCGGACGACGGCGTGGCGGCCATCCCCTGCGGCTTCTCGCCGCCAGGCAACTGCACCGGCACCCAGAGCTGCCTCTCGACCGGCCAGGCCGTGGCCGTTGGCGGCTGCGTCGCGGCCGGCGTGCCCAAGGGCTTCGGCACCTGCAACGCCTCGCCGGTGGCCGAGATCTGCGACGGGCTCGACAACAACTGCAACGGCACCGTGGACGAGGGCATCCCGCCGGCGGCCTGCGACGTGCCCGGCCAGCCGGGTCTGGTCTACAAGACCACCTTCGCGCAGAGCCAGTGCGTCCGGGGACAGCTGCCCTGCAACGGCACTTGCACCGGCTGGATCGGCCCGAGCGCCGAGGTCTGCGACGGCATCGACAACGACTGCGACGGCGTGGTCGACGACGGCGTGCCCGGAGTCGGACAAGACTGCGGCATCCAGGGCGGCATCTGCACCAAGGGCAAGACCGCCTGCGTCGGCGGCGTGCTGATCTGCCAGGGCGGCAATCCTCCGCAGCCCGAGAGCTGCAACGGCATCGACGACGACTGCGACGGCTCCGTCGACGACGCGCCGCTGACCGATCAACCGGCGGCGCCCGGCTGTTGGAACCTACCGGCCACCGGCTGTAGCCCCGTGTGCAGCCACAAGAACGCTCAGTGGTGCCCGCCCACCGGCGGCAGCTGCACCGGCGTCGGCAGCCTCACCACTCCCTGTCAGGTCGGCACTCTCGCCTGCAACGGCACCCAGGGTTGGAAGTGCCAAGGCGGCAAGGCCCCGACCCCCGAGGTCTGCGACGGCGTGGACAACGACTGCGACGGCGCCAAGGACGACAACGTCGCCGGCGTCGGACAAGACTGCGGCAACACCACTCCGCCCTGCGCGCCGGGCAAGACCGCCTGCGTCAACGGCACCATCGAGTGTCAGGGCGGCGTCAAGCCCACCCCTGAGGTCTGCAACGCCAAGGACGACGACTGCAACGGCGCCATCGACGACGGCCTCGGCCTCGGCGGGCCCTGCGCCGCGACCTACGACACCAACGTCTACCCCGGCGATCGCACCAAGGGCCAGTGCAAGCCCGGCGTCAGCAGCTGCGATCCGGGCGGCAGCGGCCAGACCATCTGCCAGGGCGGCGTCGGCCCCAGCCCCGAAGTCTGCGACGGCATCGACAACGACTGCGACGGCCAGGTCGACGAGGCCGGGCCCGCTCCCGACGGCATCGACGGCTCCGCCAACCCCAGCGATCCGAACCAGAAGATCGGCGACGACTGCGGCGTCAGCGTCGGCGAGTGCAAGAAGGGCAAGCTGACCTGCGACTCCGGCAAGTTCGTCTGCGCCAACGGCATCGGCCCGCAACCCGAGCAGTGCGACTGCAAGGACAACGACTGCGACGGCAAGATCGACGAGGACGTGCCCGACTCCGACGCGGGACAGCCCGGCCTGTGCAGCCCGGGCAAGAGCTGCGTCGAGGTGGTCGCCGGCGTGTGCCAGTGCGCCGGTCCGTGCAAGGGCGAGATCTGCCCCGGCGGCTCGACCTGCGAGACGGTGAAGAAGAGCGGCACCACCGAGACGGGAAACTTCTGCGTGAACGACCCCTGCGGGGACTGCGCGAAGAAGACGGCGAAGAACGCCACCACCGGTGAGGTGGAATGCGGGCCCAAGGGCAGCGTCACGGCGGGCGTCCCCGAGTGCGTGTGCAAGGGCGACTTCGGCTGCCAGAGCCCCTGCTTCAACGTGCAGTGTCCGACCGGTCAGGCCTGCGCGCCGACGGGCCCGGCCACCGGCACCTGCCAGCCCCAGAACAACTGCAACTTCTTCGGCTGCAAGACCGGCGAGGTCTGCAGCAACAACGCCTGCGTCGACGACCCCTGCGACCCCAATACCTGTCCGGCCGACGAGGTCTGCAAGCCCAACGAGACCTTCACCGAGCCGCGCTGCGTGAAGACCTGCGCCAACGTGACCTGCAACGCCGGCGAGAAGTGCTTCGAGGGCGCCTGCACCGCCACCGGTTGCGGCAGCGATTGCCCGGCGGGCCAGGTCTGCGCACCCGCAGGCGACGCCTCCTTCGCCTGCGCGCCCAACAAATGCGACACCGACGGCGGGCTGGCCTGCTCCAGCGGCGCCTGGTGCGATCCGACCACCGGCGCTTGCAGCAACGACCCCTGCACCGGCGTAAAGTGCCCGGCAGCGCAGCAGTGCGTCGCCGGCGAGTGTCAGTGGACCCCGGAGACGGGCACCGGCGGAACCGGCGGAACCGGCGCTGGTGGCAGCGGAGTCGGCGGCGCGGCCGGCTCGGACGCCGCGGCGGGCAGCGGCGGAACCGCGGGCACCGCGGGCAGCGCCGGCTCGGCCAACGCGCCCAAGGGCGTCTGGGGCCTCGCCACCGGCGGCGGAGGGTGCGCCTGCACCGCTGCCGGCGAACGCGAGCGACTCAGCCCCGCAGCGCTGCTGCTGATCGCGCTCGGCGCGCTCTTCACAACCAGAAGGCGTCGACGCGCCCCGGCCGCGGCGGCTGGCAAGATTCGTCGTGTGAGTACTTCGGAGAACAAGGGAGATTGGTCATGAAACGCTTTGGGCTCTGGGCGGCCTTCATCTCGAGCGCTGCGTTCGGCACGATGGGATGCACGACGGAAAGCTTCTGTTTCGATGACTGCGGCTCCGGTGGCTCGGCAGCCAGCGGCACCGGCGGGACCGACGGCGGCGGCAGCGGGGGTCTCGACATCGACGGCAGCGTCGGAGGGAGCGGCGGGCTCATCTTTCCGGACGCCGGCGATGCCTGCGTCAAGACCGGCGACGAGATCTGCAACGGCATCGACGACGACTGCAACGGCAAGATCGACGACGGCTTCGACTGGACCAAGCCCGAGCACTGCGGCACCTGCGATCTGAACTGCACGCAGATCCCGCACAGCGTCGAGCAGACCTGCGAGCCGCCCGCGACCCTCGACGGGCTGACGGCTGGCGTCTGCAAGTTCAAGTGCGACCAGGACTTCTACGACGACAAGTCCAAGCCCGGCGCGGACTGCGACTACCAGTGCACCTGGAATCCCAACGGCACGAACACCACCGATCCCGGCGGCGCGTTCGGTTGCGGCAAGGACGACGACTGCGACGGCGAGATCGACGAAGACGTCGACACCTGCAAGGACGTGGACAATTGCGGCAAGTGCGGCAAGACCTGCACGCTGCCGAACGCCACCGCCAAGTGCGTCACGACCGCTCCGAGCGGCACGGCGTGCACCACCGCCAACACCGGCTGCGAGATCGACCAGTGCGCCAGCGGCTTTGCGGACGCCAACAAGAGCCCCGATGACGGCTGCGAGTACAGCTGCCCGGTCTTCCCCCTCGAGGCCGAGGTCTGCGACGGCAAAGACAACGACTGCGACGGGCTCATCGACAACGCCGATCCGAGCCTCGAGGTCGACGATCAAGATCTGGGCGACGCCTGCTTCGGCGGCACCCAAGGCATCTGCGCCGACACGGCGAACCAGGGCATCAAGAAGTGCCAGGGCGGCACCGTCGAGTGCTGCGATCAGGACTCGAACAACGTCCAAGGCTCGAACCCCAAGTTCCCGTCAAAGGGCATTCGCAACGGCGTTTGCGACTCGCCGAACGGACCCCAGGTGATCAAGCCCGGAGACCAGCTCGAGAAGTGCAACAATCTCGACGACGACTGCAACGGGCAGAAGGACGACAGCCCGACCGATCAAGGCGGCAAGTGCGGCCCGAGCGACACCGGCAACTGCGTCAAAGGCACCGAGCAGTGCCAGAACGGCGCGCTGGTGTGCGTCGGCAAGGTCGATCCGACCACCGAGATCTGCAATGGCCAGGACAACGACTGCGACGGCGCCATCGACGGCACCGTGCCGAGCGGCGCACCGGTCACCTGCACCACGAACGCAAACTGCGCCGCCTCACAGATCTGCGCTCAAGTCGGCGCGGGCAAGCAGTGCGTGAACGCACCCACGGACGCGTCGGGCGACTGCGCCCCGCCCGGGCTCCAGCTTCCGGTCCCCGCACCGTGTAAGAAGGGCGCCCTCGCCTGCGTCGGCGGCGTGAAGCAATGCCTCGGCTACGTCGGCCCGGCCGGCACGACCGACACCTGCGGCGTAGACACCAACTGCGACGGGCAGCTCACGAGCCAGCCGAACCTGCAGACCGACGTCAAGAACTGCGGCACCTGTGGCAACGACTGCACCAAGATCGCGGCCGGCGGGCACGGCGTGTGGGCCTGCCAGACCGGCGCCTGCGTGCGAACCGGCTGCGACTCGGGCTTCATCAACTGCGACGGCAACGCCAACGACTGCGAGAAGGCCTGCACCTTCATCAGCGCCAACGAGCAGTGCAACGGCATCGACGACAACTGCAACTGCCAGGTCGACGAGGGCATCACCAACAAGCCCAGCCCGGTGCAGGTGTGCGGAGTGGCCGCGGCAGCCACGGACGCGGGTTGCACCAGCGGAGTGCAGGTCAACTGCACCACAGGTGCCTGGAACTGCGTCTTCCCCGCGGGCTATTGCACGGGCACCAAGCCCAACTATTGCTCTGCCACGGCGGACATTTGCGACAGCAAGGACAACAACTGCAACGGCGCGACCGACGAGAACTTCAAGCCGCCGGTCCTGAATCAAGGCTACCTGAACCAGCCCTGCGCCAGCGACGACGGCCTGCCGCCGCCCGGTCACGGCCAGTGCAAGGGTAACGGCCAGTTCGTCTGCAGCGGCACCGCGGCGACGGCCTGCAACGCCATCAAGAACAACGCCGCTGCGGGGCCGGAGCTCTGCGACAAAGAAGACAACGACTGCGACGGAAGCGTGGACGAGCCCTTCTCGGCGAAGGGCACCAACACCGCCCACTTCGTCCGACCGGCCGTGACCAAGGTCGCCGCGAACCTGTGGGTGACGCAATACGAGGTCAGCCGTCCTGGTGCCACCAACGTCAACCCGGGCAGCGGCAACGGCTACCAGACGTCTGCGCCCGCAGGCGTCACCATCGACAAGACCCAGGCCTGCTCCGTCAGCGGAGTGGTGCCCTGGTTCAACGTCAACCCCACCGAGGCAGCGCAGACCTGCCAGGCGCGGGGCGGCCGACTCTGCACCACCACGGAGTGGACGAACCTGTGCGAGATCACTCCGACTCCGATCGCGAATGCCTGCAAGTGGGGCTACAACTCCTACGGCGCGCCCTGCCGCACCGCCTCGACCGCGACCAAGTACTGCAACCTCGGGTCCTTCGACTTCGACACCGGCGCCGCCGGAAACCAAGACGGGCTCCTGCCCACGTCGTCGCCGGCTCTCCAGAATTGCTGGGCCGATTGGCTGAACCTGCAGGGCAACACGGCGAGCACCAACCACATCCGCGACATCACCGGCAACCTCCGCGAGATCACCGATCGCGGCGGAAGCCTCTACACCCTGATGGGCGGCGCCTTCAATACGCGACGCCGACGACGGCGCGGCTTGCAACTTCACCTTCTTCACGGTGGACGCGAACTACAAGCTGTTCGACGTGGGCTTCCGCTGCTGCTTCACCTCGGATCCGACGCTGTAGCCCCGGGAAAACCCAAACATCCTCGCGCCCCGGTGACAACCGCCGGGGCGCGGTGGTTTTGTACGGCCATGAACAAGAGCCCGGTCGAGCTGATCATCGCCAAGCGCGACGGTGGCACCCACTCCCCCGCCGAGGTCCGCGCCTTCATCGACGCCTTCGTGCGGGGCGAGGTCGCCGACTACCAGATGAGCGCCTGGCTGATGGCCACCTTCCTGCGCGGCCTCGACGACGCGGAGACCGTAGCGCTGACCGAAGCCATGCTGCACTCCGGCGACGTGCTCGACCTGCCGAGCGTGAAGCGCGGCAAGGTCGACAAACACTCGACCGGCGGCGTCGGCGACAAGATCAGCATCTGCCTCGCGCCCCTGGTCGCGGCCTGCGGCGTGGCGGTGCCGATGATCTCCGGGCGCGGCCTCGGGCACACCGGCGGCACGCTCGACAAGCTCGAGGCCATCCCCGGCTATCGCGTGGACATCGACGCGAAGAACTTCGAGCGCATCGTGCGCGAGGTCGGCGTGTCGATGATCGGCCAGACCTCGCGCCTCGCCCCGGCCGACAAGCGCATCTACGCGCTCCGCGACGTGACCGGCACCGTCGAGTGCATCCCGCTGATCGTCGCCAGCATCCTGTCCAAGAAGCTCGCCGAAGGCATCGACGGCCTGGTGCTCGACGTGAAGGTCGGCCGCGGCGCGTTCATGAAGGACCTGGCGGCGGCCCGGGCATTGGCCAAGGCCTTGGTGCGCGTCGGGACTCGCGCCGGCAAGAAGGTCGTGGCGCTCCTCACGGACATGAGCGTGCCCATCGGCACGACCATCGGCAACGCGCTCGAGACCCGCGAGGCCATCGAGATCTTGATGGACCGAGGCCCCGCAGACACTCGCGAGCTCACCCTGGCCCTCGGCGCCGAGATGCTGCTACTCGGCGGCGCGGCGAAGAAGCCTGCCGAGGCGCGAAAACAGCTGGAAAGAGCCCTCGCCGACGGCAGCGGCCTGGCGGTGCTCGCCCGTATGGTCAAGGCCCAGGGCGGCGACCCGCGGGTCGTCGACGATCCGTCGCGCCTGCCCCGCGCCCGCCACCGGGTGGAGGTGCCCGCTCCCGCGGCTGGCTTCGTCACGCGCACCGACGCGCTCGAGCTCGGGCTCACGGCGGTCGCGCTCGGCGCCGGCCGCACCCGCGCCGATCAGAAGGTCGATCCGGCGGTCGGCATCGAGCTGTGTGCCAAGCCCGGCGCCCGCGTCTCGAAGGGAGAGCCGCTGGCGCTGCTGCACCTCTCGAACAAGAAGAACGCGGCCGCCCTGGTGGCCCGCACTGCCGCCGCATTTACGATCGGCAAGAAGGCGCCGACCGTGGCGCCGCTCGTGATCGAACGCATCGCAAAGTGAAGCCGCGGCCTCAGTGCAAGCGCTGGCCAGGCTTGGCGCCCGCGTCGGGTGAGAGCAGGAACACCTCCGCTTCACCCGGGCCTGCTGCGACGACCATGCCTTCGCTCATCCCAAACTTCATCTTTCGCGGCGCGAGGTTCGCGACCATGACCACCAGGCGCCCGACGAGATCTTCCGGAGCGTAGGCCGCCTTGATGCCCGCAAACACTGTCCGCGTTTCGCCTCCGCCAAGGCCGAGCGTGAGCTTCAGCAGCTTCTTGGCCTCGGGCACGTGCTCGGCCCGAACGACCCGCGCGACGCGAAGGTCGATCTTGGTGAAGTCGTCGATGCTGCACTCGGCCGCGAGTGGCTCGGCGGCGAGGGCCGCTCCGTCGTCCTCGGAACTGGCCGGCTTCTGCCGGGCGACGTCGGCGGCAGCGTCCATGCTGGCTGCGATGACCGCCTCGACCTTCTTGGGGTCGACCCGCTGCATCAGGTGCTTGAACTTCGCCACCGGCGTGCCCACCAGCGGCGTCTTCGCGTCGTCCCACGACTCGATCGGCGGCGCCCAAGCAGCTCGGCCGTCTGCTCGGCGAGCGGGGCAGCACCGGGGCGAGGTAGACCACGATCTGGCGGAAGAGGTTGAGGGCGACCGTGCAGACGTCCTGGACGTCCTGCTCGCGGCCGGGCTCCTTCTTCAGCTTCCACGGCTCGCGCCTGCTCGACGTAGGCGTTCGCCGGTCGGCCAGCGCCATGACGAGCCGCATCGCGCGGGCGATGTCGCGCGCTGGTCGTAGGCGTCGGCGATCTCGCTCGCCCTCGCCGCGGCCGCCTCGAAGAGGCCGCCGTCGTCGGGGTAGGCTGCGCTGAGGCCCGCGCTCCTTGACGAAGCGCGCCGTGCGGCTCGCGAGGTTCACCACCTTGCCGACCAGGTCGCTGTTCACCTTCGCGCACAGCTCCTCGACGTCGAGGTCGAGGTCGTCGAGGCCCGCGCCGAGCTTGCTGGCGTAGAAGTAGCGCAGGTACGACGGATCGAGGTGCTCGAGGTAGGTGCGCGCGCGCACGAACGTGCCCTTCGACTTGCGACATCTTCTCGCCGTTCGACCGTGAGGAAGCCGTGCACCTGCACGCGCCGTGGCAGGCTGAAGCCCGCCGTCTTGCAGCATGGCGGGCCAGAAGAGGGTGTGGAAGTAGACGATGTCCTTCCCGATGAAGTGGTGGATCTCGACGTCGTCGGCGACCGCCACCAGTCGTCGAGGTCCTCGCCGTTCGCGTCGCACCACTCCTGCGTGGAGGCGATGTAGCCGATGGGCGCGTCGAACCAGACGTACCAGTAGTTGCCCGGCGCGTCCGGGATCTCGAAGCCGAAGTACGGCGCGGGGCGCGAGACGTCCCAGTCCCGCAGGGCTCGGACGAGGAAGTTCGACCTGCGAGGAAGTTGGCGATCTCGGGCTGGAGGTGCTCGGCGGCCTGCGTCCACGCCGTGCAGGAACTCGTGGAGCTGCTCGATCTCGCACGAACAGTGTGCTCCGCCGAGCGCAGCTCGGGCGTGGCGCCGGAGAGCGTGCTGACGGGGTCGATCACGTCGGCGGCCGCGTAGGTCGCGCCGCACTTGTCGCAGGAGTCGCCGTACTGGTCGGGCGCGCCGCAGCGCGGGCACGTGCCCTTGACGAAGCGGTCGGCGAGGAACAGTGCCCTTCTCCGGGTCGAAGAGCTGCGTCACGTCGCGCTCGGTGCACCATGCCTGCGGCGGCGCAGCGGCGTCCCAGATCTCGTGGCAGAGCGCCCGGTTGGCCTCCGAGTTCGTGCTGCCGTAGTGGTCGAACACGATGTCGAAGCCGGCGAAGTCGCGCTGGTGGGCCTCGCTCATCTCGGCGATCACCTCCGTCTCCGAGCGCGCCCTCCTGCTCGCGCGCGCATCATGATGGCCGTGCCGTGCGTGTCGTCGGCGCAGAGGTAGAGGCAGCGGTTGCCCACGCAGGCGCTGGAAGCGCGCCCAGATGTCGGTCTGGATGTACTCGACCAGGTGGCCGATGTGGATGTGCCCGTTGGCGTAGGGCAGGGCGCTCGTGACGAGGATGCGGCGGGACATGGGCGCGCCAGCCTAGCGCGCAGGTGCCCCTGCGGGAACACGGCGCGCGTCCGCTTCGTCAGCGCACTTTCGCGTGCCGAGATCGGCGCCCAGTCGACGGCGCGGCGTGGCCGTGGGAGCGTCGGGGCCGTGCGACTCCTTCTCTTTCTTGCGTTGACGTCCCTGTCCGCACCCGCTCGTGCCGAGGAAAGTGATCCCTGGTGGGGTCGGGACAAGGCGCTGCATTTCGGGGCATCTGCCGGCCTCGCGGCCGGCGGATACGCTGCTTCGACCGCGCTGCTCGACGAACGCTGGCAGCGGGCCGCCGCGGGCGCCGGGTTTTCGCTCACCCTGGGCGGGGCGAAGGAGATCTACGACGCGAGTGGTCACGGCCACGCCAGCGCGAAGGACTTCACCTGGGACGTGGCGGGCGCAGCCTTTGGAACTGCCCTGGCGTTGGTGGTTGATTTGTTGGTCGCGCCACGGCGAAGCGACGCTCCGCGTGACGCAGTGACCCAAGCGCGCTAGTCACGGCGCATGCTTCTCGAAGGTAAGGTCGCGATCGTCACGGGCGCCGGTGGCGGCATCGGCCGGGCCACGGCGCTGCTCTTCGCCCGCGAAGGCGCGAAGGTCGTGGTGAATGACGTGGGCGGAGCGCGGGACGGCACCGGAGAGAGCGCTTCTCCCGCCGACGCCGTGGTCAGCGAGATCCGCGCCGCTGGCGGGGAGGCCGTCGCAAACCCGGACTCCGTCGCGACCCGCACCGGCGCCGGCGCCATCGTGGCGGCCGCCGTCGATGCCTTTGGACGGCTGGACGTGCTGGTCAACAATGCCGGCATCTTGCGCGACAAGACCCTGCTCAAGATGGACGACGCGATGTGGGACGCCGTGATCGCCGTTCACCTGACCGGGAGCTTCCTCTGCACGCAGGCGGCGGCGACGCAGATGCGCGCCCAAGGCTCCCCGGGCAGCATCATCAACACCACCAGCGTCTCGGGCATGCTGGGCAATTTCGGTCAAGCCAACTACTCGGCGGCCAAGGCCGGCATCTACGGGTTGACGCGCACCGCATCCATCGAGCTCCAGCGCCACGGCATCCGCGTGAACGCCGTGGCCCCCATCGCCAAGACTCGCATGACCGAAGATCTGCCGATGTTCGAGAAGATCCAGAGCATGACCCCGGAGCATGTGGCCCCGGCGCACTTGTTCCTCGGGAGCGACCTTTCGCGGGACCTGAGCGGTGCCGTGGTTTCCGTCGCAGGCGGAAAGCTCAGCATCTACAAGGTCGTGGAGAGCGCCGGAAAGTTCAAGGACTCCGACCAGGGAGTCTGGACGGCGCAGGAAATCGCCGACCACTGGGAAGTGATCTCGAAGGTTTAGCGGGCCCCCGCTCGATTGCTGGTCCGGGGGTCGGGTGTTACGTTAGACGGGCCTCACGCACCGTGCCGCGATGACTCGCGACTCGAACATTCCGCTTTTTCTCTGGATCGCCACGGCGCTGCTCGCGCACTTGGTCTGGGGCGGGGGTGCGTCCAAGCTCTCACGGGCCTTCGAGGAGACCCTCGACATCAAGCGCTTCGCGGCCAGCGTACAGCGGCAGATCCGCGGCGCGGGGGAGGTCGAGATCGCGCTGGTCGATGAGTCGGCGAACGAGAGCACCCCGCCCGAAGAGTCCAAGTCGCAGTCGTCCTCGAAGGAAGCAGAGGACCCGGCGGATCCGACCGAGGACCCCTCCGAGAAGGACGAGTCCACGGCGAAGCGAGAGGAAGCCAAGAAGGAAGATCCGACTCCGCCGGAGGTGACCGATCCGAAGCCCGAGGCGCCAAAGGTCGAGGTCGAGAAGAAGGAAGCCAAGAAGGAAGAGGCGAAGCCGGAGGAGCCCAAAGACCTCCCGAAGGCCCAGGTGCAGAAGCGCGTCGCCGTGGTGCAACACGTCGAGGACAAGGACCAGAAGGACAACCCGAACGCCGCGCACATCGCCGACCAGGCCAACCGCGTGAAGAAGGAAACCCAGGCTCGGATCACATCGACCGACCAGAACGATCCCAAGCCCACTCCCGGCGGCGCCCACGCTTCCGCGCACAAGAACCCGGGCAACTCGGAAGAGTCCCGCGTCGCGCAGTCCGAAGACCAGGCAGGCGACAATCGCGCTCCGACCAGCCCGGACGAAGAGGGCAAGCCCGAGCAGACCGCCGCGGCCCAAGCTCCGCCGCCTTCACCCGGCACCGAAGCGAAGGCCCCGAGCAGCGACAAGGGCAGCGAGGCCTCGAAGCGGGCCGGTAAGGACCCGGCGCAAGCGGGGCAGAAAGCGCGGGCAGCCAAGGAAGAAGTCGATCCCGCTCCCGGGACGACCGATTCGGCTCAAGGCAGTTGGTCGGTGGCTGAGGCGCGCGCCGCGCAGGCCGCTCAGAAGGCCCGACGCGCCAAGAAGAAGCGCCTGCCGCCGATGAAGGGCGCAGGAGGCGCTAGCTCCATGCTCGGACTCGGCGCGCTCGGCACGACCTCGAGCGGAGTGAATCTGAACCTGTCGCCGCGACAAGCGCTGGCCGCAGTTGGTCGCGATCGATTGATCAAGGAGAAACACCGCGACTCGGAACGCCGCAAGAGCGCGCACCGGGGCTCGTGGAAGTCCCTGGGCATCGAGCGCTGGCGGGCGTCCATCGAGAACTACGTGGCGAGCGTCAAGCCGGGGAACCAAACCGCGCTGAACACCGCGCGTGTTCCCTTCGCCAGCTTCCTGAACGCGGTCCACAACCGGTTGCACCCGATCTTTGCCGACTCTTTCTTGGCGTCCCTAGACACCTTGCCGGGGACGCACCCGATGAACCGTGCGGACATGAAGACGCACCTCGAGATCGTCCTAGACAAGGACGAAGGCAAGGTCGTGCGGATGGGCGTCACGCACACCAGCGGAGTGACGGCTTTCGACATCGCCGCGCTGGAGAGCGTGATGCGGGCCAGCCCCTTCGGCGCTCCGCCCCGCGAAATCGTCTCCGGCGACGGCAAGGTGTACTTCCACTGGGAGTTCTATCGGAACCCGTTTTACGCCTGCTCCACCTACTTCGCGCACCCCTTCATCCTCAAAGGCGCGCCCAAATCTACGCCGCCCAGCATCGAGCCGGCGCCGTGGCGACCGGGGGATCCCCAGGAGACCTCCCCGGCAGATCAGCGCCACGGATGGTTCAATTGGACTCGGGCGCTGGAAAAGCGCGCATCACTCAGGTAAGTCGGTTTCCGGCGAGGCCGTGAGTGAGCAGCGACGAGACCGAAGGCGCGAGCGCGACCCCAGAGGGGACCGACGGCACTCGGCCGCCCGAGTCCGACCGCGCCGCCTCTGAAGAGCAGCCGCCGAGCGAGGGTCGCGCGACCCACGCCCCGGCGCGATTGTTCACCAGCGCTCGGCGCTGGGTGCTGGCGGCCCTGGTGCTCTTGTTCTTCTTCGCGCTCGTGTCCGGTCGCATCGTGGTGCCCGCGCTGCTCGGCTGGCGCTCCGGTCTCGAGCAGTGGATCACCCGCTCGGACAACGCCGCCGCGCTGCTCGCGCAACTCGCAGTGGTCGGGGGTTGTCTCTTGGCGATTCAGCTGCTGATCGCGATCTTGGTCGAGAGCAACCTGAGCGTGGCCTTCCGACTCGTCGTCGCACCGACCACCGCCGGGGTCGTCACTCTCGTCATGGCGTCGGCCACCCGCGAGTTGCCCATGCTCCTGGTGCTCGGGTTGGCGGTGCTCTCGTCATTCATGGCGCTGTTCGCCAGTGTCCCGACGGCGCTCCGAGACCACACGCGGGCCGCCGGCATCGTCGTCGGGCTGGCAGGACTCACCGCCCTCGTCAGCGTCTCGGCGCGGGCCCTCGCCGTATGGGCAAGCCACGAAGCGTTGACCCGGCTGTTTCGCGTCGCACAGACCTTGGCCACCGTGGCCTGGGTTCTCGATCTGACCACTCTCGTCATCGCCGTTCTGTGGCTCGCGGCGGCTCACAAGAAGCTGGCCCTCGCCGTGTGGCCGCCCGTCGTGGCGCTCGGCATCGGGCTCGCAGCTGTGAGCCTCTACCTTTCGCCTCCGACTGACAGCGTGCTCGGGCTCCTAACCAAGGCCATCCAGGGCTTCTCGAGGCATCCCTTCCCCTTCGTGCCGCAACTGCTGCACGTCGCCCTGGGAGTCACGTTGCTGCTGGCGGTTCCGGCCTCGCTGCTCTCCCGCGCCGATCGACCCTACGCGCGCAGTGCCATCGCGATGGCGTTGCTCGCCCGAACCGGCACGGACATCCCGGTGTTGGCACTGGCGCTGCTGCTCGGCTCGCTGCTCGCTGCCCTGGCGGCTGCGCGAGAGCTGCCCGCTCAGCGCCCGAGCCAATAGCCAACCAGCGGGATAGCCAGGCAGGCGGCGGCGAAGAGCGCCCAAGCCCACCAGCGCATCGGAGGACCGTGGCTCATGACGCGGTCAGCGCCAAGGCGCCGTAGACCACGAGCAGGTAGGGAAGCGTCGCGTAGAACAACGAGCGAGCCCACTGACTCAGGTCCGGGGCAACCAGGCCCCGGAGCGCGATCACGATCTGCGTCACGCCGAGCACAGCCGCGACGCCAAGGTACCAAGTCGCGCCGATTCCGGCGACGACGGGCAGTCCGCTCACCACCAGCAACAAAAATGAGTACGCGATCACTGCTCGCTTCGCGGCCGGCACGCCCCGCACCGACGGATACACGGCCAGACCCGCTGCCTCGTACTCGGACGCGCGAAAGATCGCGATCGCAAGGAAGTGTGGGATCTGCCAGACGAGCAGGATGGCGAACACGCTCAGCGCCGGCAGCGAGAGCTCGCCGGTCACGCTGGCCCAACCAATCAAGGGCGGGATGGCGCCGGGGATAGCGCCCACGTGGAGCGCGTAGGGCGTCACGCGCTTGAGCGGCGTGTAGACCAGGACGTAGAGAGAAATGGCCAGCGCGGACAGCAGGCCGGAGAGGGGGTTGATCAGGAAAGTGAGGGCCGAAATCCCAGTGAATGCCAGGACGACCCCGAACCAGAGGGCCACCTCCGGTGAGAGACGTCCCGACGGAAGCGGCCGGGTCCGGGTGCGCGCCATGCGGGCGTCCACGTCACGCTCGAGGTACATGTTGAGAGCGTTGGCCGCCGCGACCACCGCGGCGGTCGCGGTCACGGTCAGGGCCAACCTCGGGAGCACGATCCGGCCCGGCACCAGGATTGCGCCGATGCCCGTGGTGACCAGCACCATGCGAGTGACGCCAGGCTTCGCGAGCTGAAACAGCGCACCGGCAACGCGCGTCGCATCTCGGGTTCGGGTCACTGCATCCACTGCCTCGGCCATGTTCGACATTCGATGGTCAACGCTTTGCAGAAGCGACCGCTGCGCCGAGGACGGAGAGCGCTTCGTCGATCACGGACTCGGCCGCAGCGTAGCTGTAGCGCACGTGGCCCGGCGCACCGAAGGGCTCACCCGCCACCGCGGCGATCCCGCAGACCTCGAGCTGCCAGAGCGAAACGTCGTCCGCGCTCGCGAGCCGCCGGTCGCCCCACTGGATACCGTAGAGGCCCGTGACGTCGGGAAACGCGTAGAACGCGCCGCGCGGCCAGTCACAGCGCATGCCCGGGATTCCGTTCAACCCCTCGACCATTCGGCGCCGGCGCTCGGCGAAGATCCGGGCCATCTCGGCGATGGGTTCCCGGGGACCGAGCAGCGCTGCCTCCGCCGCGGCCTGCGCGATCGCGGTGGCGTTGGTGGTGGACTGCCCCTGCACCTTCAGCAGGGCCTTGGCCAGCGCCGGCGGCGTGATGGACCAGCCGATGCGCCAGCCGGTCATCGCGTAGGTCTTGCTCACGCCATCGACCACGATCATCTTGTCCCGCAGCTCCGGCGCCAGCTTGGCCAGCGAAACGTGCTCGAAACCCTCGTAGGTCAGGTCGCCGTAGATTTCGTCGAGCACGATCCATACGTCGCGCGCCTTCAGCACCTCGGCCAGAGCCAAGAGCTCGCCGGCGTCGTAGGCCGCTCCGCTCGGGTTCGACGGAGTGCACAAGATGACGGCCTTGGTCCGCGGTCCGATGGCCGCATCGAGTGCCTCGGGAGTCATGCGGAAGCCGCGCTCGGCGCTGGTCTCGACGATCGTTGGGACGCCTCCGAACAAGCGCACCTGCTCCGGGTAGCTCACCCAATACGGGGCGGGGATCACGAACTCGTCACCGGGGTCACAGAGCACCATCGCCAGGTTGAAGAGTGCGTGTTTCGCTCCAACCGATACGGTGACGGCGTCCGGCGTCGGCCGCCACCCACGGTCCCGTTCGGTCGCGACGCATATCGCTTCGCGCAGGCTGGCCGTGCCCTGCACCGCGGTGTAGTGCGAACTCTTGCCCATCGCTGCCTGCGCCGCGAGGCGGATGTGCTCGGGCGTCTCGAAGTCGGGCTCGCCCACGCCAAAAGCGTAGACCTTACGGCCTTTCGCCCTGAGCTCCGCGGCCTTTGCGGTCATCGCGAGGGTCGCGCTCGGCGCCACCGCTTCCAGTCGTTTTGCGAGGTTCGTTGGCACCATCAGCTCCTTCAGTCGTCGGCCTCGGAGTCCGGCTCGCGTGGCTTTGCCATCACGTGCCGGCGGCTCCTCACTCCAGTTTCGCCCTTGCCGGCGCGTCGCCGGGGGAGCGCGGGTTCGTCGTCGTCATCGTCGGTGTCATCGTCGTCTCCGGCCTCACCGTCTCTTGCCTTCACGCTCTCGCGGAGCGCCCGCAGGCCTCGACCGAGCCCACGCCCGATCTCCCCCAGCCGGCTTCTGCCGAAGAAGACGAGAAGCAATAGGGCGATGACAGCGAGCTGCCAAGGGCCGGCACCCATGGGAGCGCGACGTTTAACATTGCCGGCACGATCGGGCAACGCGCTGGGACCGCGGTCAGCGTCGCCGGGAAAGCCGCCGGAGCCAGCGCAGATCCGCCGGAAAGGCTCGCGCCCCGAGCGCGACCCCAACCAGCGCCGCGGCTCCGACGAAGGGGACGAGAAGGCACGCCGCCGCGGGCAGCGAGCTGGCGTCGAAGCGCGAGAGTGACGTGAACGCGGCCAGCGACGGGAGGCCGCCGAGGGCGAGCGCGCCAAGCCGTCGCGTGACTCCGAGGTGAAGCACACTGAAGACCACCCCGAGCACGAGCACCATGGCCGTGCCGGCCGAGAGGGCGCTCCGCACGACCAATCCGAGCTTTGCGCTCCGTCCCCAACCCGGCAGGCCGCGAACCGTCGCCGTCTGCACCGACAGCTCGAGGGATGGCTGGTCATCGACCTTCCTCGTGAACACGCGGAGCTCATCGAAGCGCACTTGGCGCAGATCGTCGCTCGGCCTGAGCGCTCGCGCAGTGAACGAACCGAACTCGCCAAGCCCAGGCAACCCCCCGGTCACGCGCGGGGGCTCGCCCGGAAAACACAACCACGTCACTCCCACCAAGGGGACCTGCGCACTCTTTGGTGATGTGGCGCGGGCGCAGCTCGCGCGTCCTTGCTCGACCAGCTCCGCGGCGAAGCGACCGGGGACGTCCGCGCTGGAGCCCCAAGCTGCGCCGACCAGAGCGGCAGCCAACACGAATGCCGCGATGCGGGGCGATGCGCCCAGCACCAGGCGCAGGGGCGATGCCCCCACTGCGAACAGCGCGCGGGCCTCGCCGCGGTCGACGAAGCCCGCAACCGCGAGGGCGGCACCCACCGGCGCCCCGACCACGAGCGCCGTCTCGGTGGCGGCGGCGCCGAGCGCCCGGGCAAAGGGCAGCGCGACCTCTATCGGCACCTCGGGCGCCCAGAGCCACGGCAGGAGCCGGATGCCGCCCGCAGCCAGGCCCAGCGCGAGTACCCCGAGCACCGCGAGGCTGGCTCCCACCACCGCGCGCCAGCCCAGGGCTCCCATGCCCTTGATTTAGCCCGTCTTTGCCCTGCCGGCCGCCCAGAAATCCGGGGCCCCGCGCTAGGCCTTGGTGGCCGGCCGGGGCCAGGGTACCCTTCGCGAACATTTCAGCACGCTGGGACACCGGAGATCGGGGACCCACCTGCGGAGGAACGATGCGTATTCTTCACCTGCTCACGGGAGCCGCTGTCGCGGCGACTCTGGTTTTCAGCGGAAACCCGGCGCGCGCCGCCGAGGACGCGACCGAGGCGTCTGCAACGGGCAAAGGCATCACTGGCGGAGCGCTGCTGGGTGCCGAAGTGATCATGCTGGTGGAAGCGGCCATCAAGGTGAAGAAGCCGTGGGCTTACGCCGTGGGCGGCATCGCCGGCGGCATCGCCGGCGGCGTAGGCGGCTATTTCATCGAGGACGGCGCCGAGCCCAAGATCAGCATCTATCTGCTCGCTGGCGGGATGGCCCTCGCGATCCCGACCACCGTGGCTGTGTTGAACGCCACCGCCTACCAAGCCCCCTCCGTCGACGCCACGGAAGACCGGGCCCCGGCGGACGAGCCGGCAGCCGAGCCGGCCCAGCCGAGCGCAGCCCCCGCCCCGCAAGGCGCAGTCAAGAAGGCGCGTACCCGCCGGATCGCCCGTCGCCCGGTGCAGCAGGCGGAGCTGTACACCGCGCCGCCGGCTCTCGTGGGCCTGAGTCCCACCGCGGTGACGCTGAGTGTGCCCGCGGTCGAGGTCCGAAACGCCTTCACCCGCACTGAGATCATGGAATTCGGCGTCAAACAGTCGACCGAGGTCCGTGTGCCGGTGATGCGCTTCGTCTTCTGACGACCCCACCTCTGGAGCGCGCGCGGGCTTTCCGCTAGCATCCGAGGTCTCCTCGAAGGACGGAAAACAACATCGATGGCACAAGCAGCGCCGCAACGCTCGAGCTCACGTGGACGCGGTGAGGATCCCGCGATCGGCAAGGTCATTGCGGGGCGCTATCGCCTCGAGGCGCGGATCGGCGAGGGCGGCATGGGCATCGTGTACCGCGCCCGTCACGTGCTCATCGACCGCGTCGTTGCGGTGAAGCTGATTCGGCCCGACCTCCGCGGCGAGACCCACCTTCGGGCGTGGATGCTGCGCGAGGCCCGCGCCGCCAACCGGGTCGATCACGCCCACATCATCGACATCCACGACATCGGCGAGACCGACGAGGGCGAGCTGTATCTGGTCATGGAGTACCTGATCGGCACTCCCCTCTCGACCGAGCTCGCGCGCGGTCCGATGCCGCTCACCCGCGGCGTGGACATCCTCGAGCAGATGGGAGCAGCGCTCGCGCGCGCCCACGACCTCGGCGTCGTGCATCGCGATCTGAAGAGCGACAACATCCTGCTCACGCAGCGCGGCGGTCGCAAAGACTTCGTGAAGATCCTCGACTTCGGGCTCGCTGCTCTCGCCCACGATCCGCGACTCGCGCCCAAGGGCGCCGTGTTCGGGACGCCCGAGTACATGTCTCCGGAGCAGGCGCGTGGAGAGCAGGCCGGCCCGCAATCGGATCTCTACGCGCTCGGCGTGCTCTTCTTCGAGATGTTGGTGGGACAGCTCCCGTTCCGCGCCACCGATCGCGACACACTGCTCGAAATGCAGCGAACGGCGCCCGCACCCCGACCCGCGGGCATCAAGAAGGACGTGAACCCGGTCGCGGAGAAGATCATCCTCAAGCTGCTCGAGAAGGAGGCGCGCAAGCGCTACCGCGACGGCCATCATCTGCTCGAAGAGCTGAAGGCGCTGCAACGGTCCCTGCCCAGCACCTCGTGGGACAAGGAGAGCGCCGGGGATCCGCAGCCCCAGGTCGCGCCTCCGCCTCCGCCGCCGCCGAAGACCACCCCGGTCACCGAGTGGGCGAACCGCGCGGGCCTCTTCGCCCGCATGCTGGCGCGAGCGTTCCCCGCGGGCAACGCCACGCCCGAGCTGGCCCAAGCCATGGCCAGCATCTGGGAGGTCACCGCGAAGGCCAACGGTCTCGAAGGTGAAATCGCGAGCCACACTCGCAAGCTCGAGGCGCTCGAGCGGCGCGGACGCGCACTGCGCGCCGAGATCGGCCGCAAGGTCGAGGAGCTGGCTCAAGAAGAGAGCCGCGCGCTGCGCGACGCAGCTGCCTACGGTGAAGAAGAAGAAGCCGCGCGGCGCGAGCTCACCGCCGCTATGCAACTGGCCAAGGACAAGGTGGGGCAAGCCGACAGTGCCGAACGCTCCGGCCAGGGATCACGGGCCATCTTCGAGAGCGCCGGCGCCGCGCGCGCCATGGTCGAAGCCAAACGTCAGTGGCTCTCCACGCGAGAGACTCGCCGCACGGGGCGAGAGTCCATCGCCCGAGATTTGCGCCGACAGATCGAAGATCTTCGTGCTCAGCTCGCGCGCTACGCCGAAGCGCTGGAAGAAGATTTGGCGAGCGGACGCGAGAAGGTGGCAACACGCACCCGCGAGGGCATCCGTATGGAGAAGGCGTTCACCGACGGCAGCAGCGCACTGATGGAATGCCTCAAAGAGCGGCCGGAGTGTCGCGACCTGATGGCTCAGCTGAAGAGCAGCGAAGCCACGCACGAAGTCACCGAGCAACCCTGGGCGAACGCCAGTACCCGCTCGATTGCCTGAGCTTCACTTCGGGAGCTTTGCCGCCAGGAAGCTCCGCAACTTGACCAGGTTCTTCGCGTCGCGATGAAAGGTCGGGGCCGTGTAAGCGTCGGCCCAGCCGCGGATATCGCGCACGAACTCGGCGGTTACGGATGCATCGGCGAGGATGTCGTCGACCGTGCGGCCCCGCGACGGCGCGCTGCCGAGCGCCGCGACATAGTTCTCGAGACGCTCGTAGTCGCCTTCGAGAAACTCGCGGATGGTCGCGGCCTCCGCGGCCAGGCGCGAAAGCACAGGCTCTGCTCCCTCGGCGTCGGCGCTGACCGCCGCGACCCTGAACACGAAGGCGTCGTCGATGAAGCCTAGATCCTCGATTCCATCCGGGATCAGATCGAGAGAACGCAGGAGGTAGTTCAAGGCGGCGGCCGACCCGCGCCGAACCGACGCGGGCGTCGCGCTCGACTCGACCAGGGCCGCGAGCGCACGCGCATCGTCGCCGAGGGTGCGCAACCAGTTCGGGAACGCTTCGAGACAGCGGCTGTCGAGCTCGGTCATGGTGGGCGACTTCTACCCGAGCCCGCCCCAGGCGTCACCACCTGCCGACGAAGAGCCCGGCGGCAAAGCCGAGCATCAAGGCAATGCCGAAGAGGATCAGCGCCAGCGGCAGGGGCAGCGAGAGCCCCCGGCGAGGGACCGTGACCACCTGCACCGAAGGCGGCATCGACTGGGGGGACGACGCGCCACCGGGCAGCCCCGCCGACACCGCCGTGTCACCGCCGAAGCGTCTCGGCGCGGCCGCCTCTGGGGCGGGAGGCGGAGGATTGGCCGGGTACTGACCCGCAGGCGCAGAGGGCTGCGCAGCCCCAGTCGGGAACTCAGCCGCGCCAGCGGTGACCGGTGACGGCAGCAAGGGACTGGGCATCTGTCCCGAGCGCGCCACGCTCTCGATCGCCTGCGCCATCTCGTAGGCGGTCTGAAATCGCCCCGCCAACTCTCGGGCGAGCGCCCGCTGGAAGAAGGGGCCCCAGTGCGCAAATTGAGGAGCCACCTGCTCGATGGGAGTCGGTGAGCTGGTGAGGACCTTGGTGACCCGCACGAACTCGTTCTCTGCCTCGAACGCCGGAACTCCAGTGAGAAGCTCGTAGAACAGAATGCTGCAGGACCAGAGATCGGCCCGAGCGTCGGCGTGCTTGATGTCTTTGATCTGCTCCGGGCTCATGTAGCCGGGCGTACCCAGCATCATCCCGGTGCGTGTCTTCCGGTGCATGCCGCCGGCCGCGTCGAGCACCAGCGAGATGCCGAAGTCGAGCAGCTTTGCTTCAGTTCCGCCGTCGGCGGCGCCGGTCAAGAACACGTTTCCGGGCTTCAGGTCGCGGTGCACGACGCCGGCGGCGTGCGCGGCCGAGAGCGCCCGCAGGATGTTCTGCACGATGCCCACCGCTTGTTCGACCGGAACGCGACCGCGATTCATTCGATCGGCCAGGGCCTCGCCCGGCAGGAGCTCCATGACCAAGTACGGCGTCCCGTCCGGCGCTCGCGCCGCCTCGTAGACCCGTGCGATTCCGGGATGGTCGACCCGAGCGCTCGCCTGCACCTCGTTCAGGAACCGGGTCACGACCTCCTGGTTTTCTCCGAACTCGGCCCGCAACACCTTGACCGCTGAGGTCCCACCACCCTCCACAGGCTCGGCCTCGAAGACCGCCGAGAGGCCGCCTTGCCCCAAGACGCGCTTCAGGCGCCACCGTCGATCCAAGGTGGCACCCACGAGCTCTTGGGGGTCTTCGAATTCGAGCATGTCCGGCGCGCGAGTCTCGAGACCCGACCCGGGAGACTCTACCTCACTGCGCTTGCCGACAGCAGACGGTGATAACGGCGTTGGGATCGCCCACGATCCCGCCGCTCGGGATGCCGCCACCGGGAACGCAGCCGCCACCTTGAACCGGCGCTCCGCTGCGTTTGTAGCCCCAGCCCGCCCAGAAATCGTTGATCGCGCCGCTGACGTTGGTGCAGGCGGTGCTCGCCACCTTCTTGCCGCTGCCGGCGCACAACATGTCGTCGTAGAACTGGTACTCGGCCAGGCAGGTCACTGAGCCGGGCGAGCAAGTGCAGGGTGAGCACACGCGCTGGTCGAGGTGTTTCTGATAGATCACGGTCGACGTCGGCCAGTCGCCGGGACAGGTCTGCTCGCCGGGCAAGTAGACGCAAACCGACGGCGCGTAGACGCCGGTTCCCACGGGAACACAGGTCGAGGTCGCCCCACACGCCGGTCCCTCCTTGACCAGGCACAGCGACGCTCGCTTCTCGAAGGGATCCATCTGCGTAACGCTGCCTCCGCTCGCGGCGCAGGTGCCCGGCGTCACCACCGTCGGCGGCCCGAGCATGCAGCTGAGCGTCGGGCTCCCGGTCTTGCCCGCGCAGTCGCCGTCAGTTCGCGTGTAGCTCTGCGCGTTCGCGCAGGTAGCATTCTCTGCACAGAGGAGCGGGACGGTGCAGACTCCGCCTTGGAGCGGCGCGCACTGGCAGGGCGCGCAACCTCCGGCTCCCGACGGCAGGCTGGCATAAGTTTGGGGATCGGCGCCGTCGGGACAGGGTGGCCCGGCGCCATTCGCGAAGCCATCGAGCGCGAGAAACGCATACGCCCACTGCAGGCTCGCCGTGGGAACGCACTGAAATCCGGAGGCGCAGCTGCTCGGAGAACCGGCAACGCCGCCAGCGCCAGCGTCGTCGCTGGCGCCCCCGCCGCCGAAGCCGCCCACGGTCGAGCCTCCGCTCCCGGCGGCGCCTGAATCGGGATCAGCGCTCCCGGTCAGCTCGATGCTGCAGGCGAGCACGACGGGCAGCGTTGCCCACGCTCCGAGGACGCGAAATCCGTGTATCAACCGCACCTTTGAGCAGATCAGAAGCGCCCGCGGAAGCTGACCGCTGCGGCGCCCCGACCCAGTTGTAGCGCGGCCGTGGGCTGGGTCGAGCTCGGAGCGGGGCTCTTCTGTCCGAGCAACATCAACACGCCCGCGCCGACCCCGACGACGCCGATCCCGAGCGTGACTCCAGTGAGAGCTGCGTAGGTCTCGCCGTTCTGCTGGGTACCCTTCAGAGTGTCGGGACAGGTGCGGCCGAGACACCCCTGGTCCAGCTCGTCTTCGGCCTTCGCGCGCAGCGAATAGAACACGGCCGACGCCGCCAGGCTCGCGACACCGATCCCACCGATGATCCAGGGCGCAGCCGAGCGCGCCTGCCGAGCGGGAGGTCCCGGGGGCTCGGCGGGCCCGCGTGGGGGCTCGACCGGGTTCGTTGCGAGCGGCGGCGCGACAGGCTGCTCCACCAGCTCGTCCGGCACGTCGAGCTCGACTCGGACTGCGTCGCCCTCGGCCACGTTCAGCATCTTCTTGAAGGTCTTGCCCCGCTCGACGATCCCGGTCACGACGTGCGGTCCCGGATCCAAGGTGATGGGCTGCCCGATCTGAGTGTCACCGAGCGCGACCCCGTCGAGCTCAATCTTGATGGCTTCCGCCCCCTTGCCCCTCGCGATCGTGAGCTTCGGGATGCGCCCCTCGAGGGCGACGCGCGCCTTCCTCACCTCGTCGAGCAGCGTCGGCTCCTTGCTCGCCGCCTGTTCTGCCTCGTATTCGGCGATTCGATACCCGCCCAGCGCTTCGTTGAAGCGCCCCAAATGCTCCTTGCAGCGGGCCAAGTGGAATCTCACCTGGGGCGTGGCCCTGATGCGCGCCACGTCCTCGAAGGTCGCTAGGGCGCCGGCCCAGTCGCCGGCAGCTTCCTGAGTCAAACCCTGGGCGTAGAGCTTTCGCGCGCGGATCAGCTCGGCGTCGCCATCGGCCCGCGCCACCGGACAGATCAGCAAGGCCACCGCGACGAGCGCGAGGCTCGCGGCCTTCCAAAGCTGGTGGAACCGCACGCAGGGATGGAAGCCCGGCGGGCCGCTCTCGGCAAGAGAGTTCCACACCCACCCCGGTCCGGGCTACGCTGCGGGACGCGAATGAACCAGCGATCGAACACCGCCTTCGACCCCCTCTTGTCGCAGCTTGCCGAGTTCCGCGCCAAGTGGCCCAAGCGGGGCTGGAGCTGGGATTCGCGTTTCTCCTGCGTCGCTTCCGCGTTTTCGGTGGAGCTCGTCGAGGAGGCCAACGGGGCTCTGGCGATCACCTTCCCTGGCCGCTGGAACCACCGCACGCTGGGAACGGCCCCGCCCTTGGTGCAGCAGATCGCCGAGAAGACCGGCGGAGTCCGCGCCGACCAGTGGATTTTCTCTACGAACTCCAGCGGCGGCGCCATCGTGTATGGGCTCTGGTGGCCGTGGGGCGACGACACGACCATCACGTTGCGCATCGGTCTGCCCAGCCCGAACCCGAGCGTCGAGGATCGGCTGCGAGATGCCTTCGGAGCGAGTCCGTACTAGCCGCCTCGCCGGCTGCGTCCCCGCGTTCGCAGCTGGCTCTGGCACGAGCATTGCTCCTGGCCCCCCGTGGTGGGAACATTGTCCAAGGGATCCGTGATGAGCGTCCAAGGGGCTGACGCATTCGAGACCACACTGCTCGACGAGAGTGGTCCGCGCGCAACATCCAAGCCACCCAGCGCGGACATCCGACGCTGGGTAGGAAAGCGCTTCGACCACTTCGACGTCGACAAACCCCTGGGCAGCGGCGGCATGGGCGCGGTGTATTCGGGGCACGATCGCTCCCTGGACCGCCGGGTCGCCATCAAGGTGTTGCCCCACGATCTCGCGGAGAGCGGCGAGCTCCAAGAGCGGTTCTTGCGAGAAGCGCGGGCGCAGGCGCGACTCAACTCCCCGCACGTCGCACACATCTACTACATCGGTCGAACGCCCGCCGCGGACGAGAGCGGGAAGACCTCGCTCTTCTTCGCCATGGAACTGGTCGACGGCGGGGATCTCGAGAGCTTCGTCGAACGCCACGAGCGCATCGCGCCGGAACGGGCCCGCGCGCTGATGATTCAGGTGGCGCGCGGCCTGCGCGACGCGCAGACGGCGGGCATCATCCACCGCGACATCAAACCGAGCAACCTCCTGATCGACAAGCACGGCTCGGTCAAGATCGCCGATTTCGGAGTGGCGAAACCCGTTGGAGGCACCGACTCGAAGATCACTCGCGACGGCGCCGTCGTCGGCAGCCCGCTCTACATGGCGCCGGAGCAAGCGAAAGGCGACGAAATCGATCACCGGGCGGACATGTACTCGGTCGGATGCACCTTTTATCACCTGCTCTCCGGCAAGCCGCCCTTCGACGCCAAGACGCCGGTGGCGGTCATCAGCAAGCATCTGACCGAGCCGCCGCCCAAGCTCGCCAGCGCCTCCCCGGACACGCCGAAGCCCCTGGCATCGATCATCGAGCGCTTGATGGCCAAGGCGCCCGATGACCGCTTCCCGAGCTACGACGACCTGCTCGCCGCGCTCGACGCCGCCGCGCCCGAAAAGGTGCGCTTCGGCGGTTTCTGGGTCCGCGGCGCCGCGGTGGGCATCGACGTCGCTCTCGCGAGTCTGGTCATCGGCCTCTTGGGTCTGCCAGGTTTGTTCTTGCACTTGGCCTACGTCACCGCCGCGCACGCCACTCGCGGACAGACCCTAGGCAAGGCGCTGATGAATCTACGGGTGCGGGGCCTTGACGGAGGTCCTCTGGGCGTCGGGCGTTCGCTGTTGCGGACCGTGGCCAGCATGTGGCTGCCGTTCTTCGCCGGACTCGTGATTTTACTGACTGAGGGGCGCGGCGGGTTGCAGCTCGCCATCCGGCAAATCCAGCTCACGGACGTCGACGCCTTCAAGGGCTTGGTCCTGGCGGTTGCTCTGGGGAACGTGCTCCTGAGCCTGCTGTACGCGGCGGGCCTCGCCTTGGCGGCCTTTCAGTCCGACAAACGCGCGGCCCACGACCTGTTGGTGGGCTCCGAGGTCGTCTACCGCCTGAAGTGATTTTCAGCAGCAAACCGCCCTCGGCTCGAACAGGCACCGAGGGACCCACATGCGCCCCCCGCGGCGGTTGCAGGGCTGGGGCCCTGGGTGTACACCGCGCGCGGTTTTCCTTTGTCGTCGGGGTTAGCTATCCTGACGGCTCGGCTTAGCATCTCAGAGGAGGCTCCCGTGTCTTTCATCCATCGCCTCAAGGGCTTGTTCATTGCGGCCTGTGCCGTGGCCATTCCGATCACTCTCGCTCCGGCCTGCGGCGGCGACGACGACGCCAGCAGCCCCGGGGGCGCTGGCGGCTCCGGAAACACGGGAAACACCGGGGGCTCCGGCGGCAGCCTGGGCGGCGCCGGGGGATCCGGCGGCTCGTCGAATGTCTGCCTCTTGAACAATTGCAGCTCGGATGCCGACTGCTCCGGCTGCACCTCCGGCCGCAACAAGTGCAAGGTCTCCGAGAACCGCTGCGTCGCCTGCGACCCGTCGACCGGCCAAGGCTGCCCTGCGGGGCAAGAGTGCACGTCGTTCGGGACCTGCGCGCCGACGGGCCAGACCTGCCCGGCGGACGCCAACGGTGAGCCAACCGTCACCTGCAAGTCGAACGCGGACTGCGCCGCCTGCGACCCGATGCACCAGATCTGCGACGCCGCCAAGAGCAAGTGCGTCGCCTGTACCGACACCAACACGAGCCAGTGTTCCGAGTCGGACATCTGCGTGGACAACAAGTGCTCCCACAAGTGTCCCGACAGCTGCACGACCAACAACGACTGCATGCGTTGCGAGTACACCGCCGGCAAGAAGGCCAAGGCTTGTTACAACCACAAGTGCGCGGAGTGCTCCGACACCTACGCATGCGCCGCTGGCTTCGTCTGCCAGAAGGGCACCTGCATCAAGCCCTGTGGCATCCCGGGCCAAGCCGCCGGCACCTGCAACGGTAAGGCCGACTGCGAAGGCTGCGGCGATCCGACCAATACGACGGCGCCGAAGTGGGACTGCAAGCTGCCGCTCAACGGCGGGCTGCACGGAGTCTGCGCTGCGCCGGCCACGGGGTGCTCGGATCTGGGTCAGGGCGCCGTCTTGCCGCCCCCCTACGACAAGGTGACCAACCTCTGCTCCACGGACACGAACTGCGCCGGGGTCGGCATCGAGTACAACGTCGGCCAGCTGGTGCGTGATCTGGTGGGGGGGCCAGAAATCGACGTCTTCGGCAAGAAGATCAAGATCCAGGACTCCCTCGTCAAGTACGGCATGCCGAAGTGCGCGAGCATCAACCTGATCAACGACGTCAAGTGCGGCGTCTGCGTGCCCTGCAAGGCCGACTCGGATTGCCAGAAGATCGACATGGACAAGGTCTCGTTCGACCTGTTCAAGGGCGATCCGCTGGTGCAGATCGCCGGCAAGCTCCTGCTCGAGGTGCTGTACGGCTCCGAGAAGGACCACAGCCTGCACTTCCAGTGTCTGAACGTGGCGGCGGGCTACGGCGTCTGCATGCCCTGCTCGAACCCACTGAAGGCCTGCGGCCAGACCACCGGGGGCGGCACCGGCTCGTGCGACCACAAGGTCTGCGAGAAGGGTGGCCCGCTCAAAGAGAGCTGCGACTCTTGCGCCTCCGAGGTCTGCAAGCACGACTCGTACTGCTGCACGACCGCGTGGGACGACATCTGTATCAAGGCCGTCGACAAATATTGCCCGAACGGCTGCTCCGGTGGGGGCACCACGACCTGCGACCACACGCCCTGCACCGAAGGCAAGGCGCTGAGCCCGACTTGCAGCGCGTGCACCAAGGCGGTCTGCGACAAGGACGCCTTCTGCTGTGACAACAAGTGGGATAGCCAGTGCGTGACCGAGTCCAAAGCCGAGACGGCCTGCGCCTCGGCCTGCGGCACGGGTTGCGCACACAGCGAGTGCTCCACGGGCGGCCCGCTGGTCAAGACCTGCTCCACCTGCGCGACGAACGTCTGCGCGGCCGACGCGTTCTGCTGCAGCACCTCCTGGGACAGCATGTGCGTCACCAAGGCCAAGACCACGACCGGCTGCACCTGTCCGTGACGGGCGCGCGGCGGGCCTGAGCCCGTCGCGGCAACGAAGAAGCCCCTCTCGCCGACCGCGAGGGGGGCCGGACCGCGGCTCTCGGGGCCAAGCGGGAGGCGCGCGCGCCGAGCCGTCTCTGCTATCCTCCCAGCATGGCTTTGTCTTTGAAGGGCGTGTTGGCCACCACTCTCGCTGCGGGCCTGGCCCTCGCTGCGGCGCTGCCCGGCTGCGGCGGCGACAGCGACGGCAGCGGCCCCCCCTCCAACGGCGGCGGCGGCGGGAGCGGGGGCAGCGGGGGAGACGACAGCGGGCTGGGCGGCGCCGCCGGCGGCGGCGCCTTCGGCTCGGGCATGTGCCTCTTGAACAATTGCCACTCGAACGCCGAGTGCGAGGGTTGTTCCTACGGTCGCACGATCTGCGACATCCCGAACACACGCTGCATCGCGTGCAAGAGCAAGAGTGACTGCAAGGCCGGTGAGCAGTGCACGGGCTTCGGCACCTGCGCGCCGGAAGAGCTGACCTGCCCCGCGGACTCCACCGGCACCCCGACGATCTCGTGCCAGAAGGACGCCGACTGCGCCGCCTGCGATCCGATGCACCAGATCTGCGACACGGGCACCAACAAGTGCGTGGCCTGCGTCGGCGGCAATGCCTCCTCGTGTACCGGCAACCAGGGCTGCGGCGCGACGGGCACCTGCGAAGACAAATGCCCGACCAACTGCTCGCAGGACAGCGACTGCGGCAAGTGCGAGGTCGGCGGCGTGCAGGCTTTCGCGTGCAACAACCACGTCTGCTCGGAGTGCTCGCCCACCAAGGCCTGCGTGACCGGCATGGAGTGCTCGGGAGGGAAGTGCATCAAGCCCTGCGGCTCCGCCGGCGGCGAGGGCGCTGACTGCAAGACCGACGCCGAGTGTTACGGCTGCGGCAATACCAGCTCGAACGAGACCTGGAAGTGCAAGTTCCCGGTCAACGGCGGGACGCACGGCACGTGCACGCACCCGGCCACGGGCTGCACGGACTTGCTCTCGTCGGGTGCCGTCTTGCCGGCTCCTTTCGACGGAGTGACCAACACCTGCTCGGGCGACGCCAACTGCGCCGGCGTGAGCATGGACGTGAACATCGGCAAGATCATCCGGGATCTGGTCGGTGGCCCCGAAATCAACCTGGGCATCAAGAAGGTCAAGATCCAAGACGCGATTCAGAAATTCCCGATGAATGCCTGCGCCAGCATCGAGATCATCGGCGACAAGAAGTGCGGCGTCTGCGTGCCCTGCAACGACGACGCAGACTGCAAGCCCATCGAGCTCGACCCGCTCGTCAGCAGCTTGTTCAAGGGCGACCCCCTGATGCAGATCGCCGGCGCGTTCTTGATGGATTACCTGTTCGGCAAGGACAAGAAGCACCAGCTCCACATGCAGTGCCAGGAGGTGGCGGGTGGTTACGGCGTCTGCCTGCCCTGCGCCAACCCCCTCGACGGCTGCGGTGCCGGCAGCGGGGGCACCACCACCACCAGCGGCAACTGCGGGCACGACAAGTGCACCACGGGCGACGCCCTCGATCCCAAGTGCGGCGTCTGTGAAGCGGCGATCTGCGCCGTCGACAGCTTCTGCTGCACCAAGGGCTGGGACGATCTCTGTGTGGCCGAGGTCGCGGCCATCTGCGCGAGCCCCTGCCAGGATCCGGCCTGCACCTCCCACACGCCGTGCGAGACGGGCGCGGCCATGAAAAAGTCGTGCACCACCTGCACCTTGGCCGTCTGCAACCACGATCCATCGTGTTGCGACGCCCAGAACGGCCAGTGGTCCCAGAAATGCGTCGACTACGTGCTCAAGGACCCGACCATCAAGCCCGAATGCGGTGGGGCCTGCGCCAAGGACGCCTGCGGTACCCACAGCGAGTGCGTGACCGGCGTGGCCCTCGCCGAGACCTGCAGCGAGTGCACGAAGGTCGTGTGCGCCAAGGACAAGTTCTGCTGCAACAGCAGCACCGGCAAGTGGGACCTCATCTGCGTGGACGAGGCCGACAGCGAGCCGATGTGCCCGAACTGCGCGAAGAAGTGATCCGGGACCTGGCACAGCGCGGCACAGGCCCCTGAGGTTTTTCGGCGTTTGTTCGCCACCACCGCCTGGAACATGAGTTGCAAACGATGCCGGGCATGACCCGAGCTCTGCTCTCGACCTTCACTCTGCTCGCTGTGCTCGCCGTCGGCTGCGGCGGTTCGACCGACAGCGACGGCGCGAATACCGGCGGTCAAGCCGGCGGCGGCACCGGCGGCAGCACCGGTGGAATCGGCGGCGGGACGGGCGGCGGGACGGGCGGCGGGGGCGGCACCTGCGAGAGCCTCGTCCCGTGCTGCGACGCCAAGGGCAACCCGGTCGCTCCGATCTGCCCCACGCCGAACAACCCCGAGTGCCCGACCGGCGCTTCTTGGCCGCCGACCGGGATCTGCTCGGCCAGCACCACCTGCTCGCCCAGCCAACCCTGCGCTGCCAGCGAGTGGTGCGACTACCCGGACAACCTCTGCGGCGCCGGCTCGCCGGGTGCGTGCAAGCAGCGCCCCCAAGGCTGCGACCTGCTTTACGCGCCGGTCTGCACCTGCGACGGCCAGCAAGCAGGGAACGCTTGTGCGGGCCAATCGGGAGGACAGGACGTCTCCGCCGAAGGCGGCTGCCCGGCTCCTCAGGGCATGTTCGGCTGTGGTCCCATCTTCTGCACCATCGGCCAACAGTACTGTCAGATGGCGATCTCCGATGTCGGCGGCTACCCCAACGAGTTTGCGTGCAAAGCCCTCCCCACAGCTTGCGGCTCGAGCCCGAGCTGCGCGTGTTTGAAGAGCGAGTCCTGCGGCGACATGTGCAAGGCGGACTCCGCGGGCAACCTGCAGGTGACCTGCCCCGGCGGCTAGCAGAAGCAGCCGGCAAGCTCGCGTTCAGAACCGACCAATCACACTGCCGCCGCCAAAGCCCGGCGCCCACAGCGGCGCGAGTGAGATCTCCATGCTCGGAGCCGTGGGACCGCCGGGCGTCTTGGGTTGACCAGGGACTGCCTCTTCGGCTGGAGGCAGCGGCGCCTTGGCCGGATCGAAAGCGTAGAGCATCAGCCCGAGGGTTCCCACGCCGGCACCCGCGGCCGCGGTGATGACGGCCGCCATTCGGTAGTCGTCGCGGTTCCCACGGCGCTCATCGTATCGAGCGATGGTGTCCGGCGCCTGGCTTCCGGGGCCCTTCGTCGCGGCCAGCAGATCCTCTGCTTTGTTCTGCTCGTTCAAGGCCAGGGCAGCGAGCACACCGCCCGCCACCAGTCCCCCGGTGCCGATCCCCATCAGGACCCACGACGCCGTGCGCTGACCTGTGCTCTCGAGGCCCGCCGGGAGGTTCTTTCTCTGCCCGCGCTTCAGCACGACGCTCTCGGAGAACGCCTTCTTGCCGTTCATGGTGACGGACACGAAGTGTCGGCCCGAGGCCACGGGCAGCGGGGGCAAGGGCGTGACTCCCTGCAGACGGCCGTCAATCGCGACCTCGGCGCCGTCGGGCGCTTGAATCACGAGCATCGCGGGCCGTTCTTCCAGCGGGATGTCGAGGGGCGGAGCGCCGGTCTTGGCGTCCACCACGAACTCGCGCACGTAGTCCTCGAAGCCCGGCGCGCTGAGCACGACCTTGTGTTTGCCGGGCTCGACCTCCTGGATGAAGGGGTGGCTCACCGCGCGCCCATCGAAGGTCACCTTCACGTCCGGCGTGGGCGATGAGATCATCACGCGGGGCTTACTCGGCGGCGCAGGCGCGACCGGCGAATCCGGCTTCTCGCCAGCCGCCGCCGCGAGGGGCTTCAGCTTCGAGAGGGCCTCGGTAGTCTCGACCACGCGCTTGCCCTGGGGCTCCTTGGCCAGATACTCCTCGTAGTAGCGGATCGCGTCCCGGAGCCGCGCCGGGTCGTTGCGCGCGAAGTACTCCATGCGATGCGCCTGTCCCAGGGAGAACAGCAGGCCCGGCCGAGTCGATCGACGATACGCCTCGTCGAATGCCTGCGCGGCGTCGAGGTAGCGCCCCGCTTGATAGGCCTTGGCGCCGATGTCGAAGTAGGTGCGCGCCTCGTCCGCAGCAGCCGGCGCCGACCAGAGCGCGGCCGCGAGCGCGAGCAGAGCCCCGGTGCGCTTCATGGGTTCACCGCCTTCCCGAAGTAGACGTCCGTGGACAGCTGATAGGCCATGGCGATGTCCGCGATGCCGTCACCGTTGAAGTCGCCCGACACCATGTTGAGCGGCGCGCTGTCGCCGAAGGACGAAGCCCCGCCCTGCGCACTTGCTACGTCCATCACGGTGGTCAAGTCGGTGAGCGTGCGGGCCTCGAGATCGAGGTCCGCGACGTAGATGCCTTGCGGTGAAACATAGGCGATCTCCGGCTCCGGATCGCCGTCGGCGTTGAGGATCGCGAACGAGAACGGATGCCGATCGGCGGGCAAGGCGATGTCGATGCGCGACGCAGCGTCGAGGTTGCCACCGCGGAGCACCACCAGCTTGGCTGCAAAGGGGGCTGCCTCGGACTCAGTCGCCTCGAACGAAAGCAAGACGAGCTCCCGGGGCCCCTCGCCATCGAGGTCTGCCACCTCGACGTCACCGAAGTGTGTCACTTTCGACTCCAAGATCTCGCTAATGTCCGGCAGGTCGAAATCGAGAACGGTGTCGCGGCAGAAGATGTAGCGAATGAAGTGCGGGACAATCATGAGGTCGTCCAGGATTACCGGCGCGCCAATCTCCCACTTCCCCGAGCCCGCCTTCGCGACGAGGATCTGGGTCCCGGACTGCGGTGGCTTCGCGCGCCCCACGAGGTAGAGGTCGTCCTGGCCTCCGCCGACGTCGATGGGCACGAGGAAGGAGCCGCAGGGATCGAACTCGGCGGGCAGCGCCGTGGAGGTCGTCGTGTTCACCGAGAGCGCGGCGTCGCCGGTCGTGGGCACGAGCCAGAGTCGCCTCTGCTTTTGGTTGACGCCGATCACGGCGATGTCGCGCTGCGAGCCGTCGGCGTCGAAGCGCCCGAGCTGGATCGCGGTCGGAGTGTCGGGGACCTCGCCTTCGACCGCCAGCTCGAAGGGGGACTGGAGCTGCCGGTTGCTGGCTCCAGTGAAAATGGCGACCGAGGGGACGCCGGCTTGGTCGAGTCCGAGCACTCCGACGTCACTCATCAGATCGAGCCCTCGAATCGCGAGGTGACCCGTCGCCATGGCATCGATTCGCCCAAGCTCACCCATGCGCTGGGGGGCGCTCGGCGCTCCCTGCAGGTTGCCGAACCCAACCGTGAACACGTTCCCTCCCCCGCCCGCTACGATGGAGTCTCCATTGGTTCCGGTTTCGACCCCAAGCACGCTGCCCACGCGCTGCGCGACGGCCACGTCGTTCACCAAGTCACCGTCGAAGTCACCGATACCGAGACCGGTGGGTTCGCCCTCGACGGGGATCTCGTACAAGGTCGGCAGGTTCGTGCCGTTTCCGTTGAAGAAATAGAGGGTTCGCGACTCCTCGACGATGGCCACCAGGTCGTTGATTTGGTTGCCGTTGAGATCGGCTATCCGCGCCTGCTTCAGGTCGAAGTAGTGCTCCCAGAGGTCATAACAGCTCTTGGAGAGGCTAAAACACGGCTTCTTGCTCCAGATGATGGTGTTGGGAAAGACGAAGTCTGCACGGCCGTCGTGGTTCAGATCTCCGGCCGCGAGGGGGAGCGCTGCCGCTTCGACGTCCAACAGCGTCGCAGTGTGGTCGACCGCGCCGGGCACCGGGTTCACGGTGCTGTTGAACGTGCCGTCACCCGCTCCGAAGGCGACGAATGTCGAGTAGCCCGGCGGGGCCTCCGACTTCGGAGCCAGCGGCCCGAGGATCAACAGATCGAGGCGCTGGTCACCGTCGATGTCGGCCAGCACCGCACCGAGCGACACCTTTGCACCCCCTGGGAGCTTGACCCTTGGCGCCAAGGCCATCTCGTCGTTCCACTTGTAGCCGGCACCCTTACAGAGAGAGTAGACGATGACCTCTGACGCTCCAGCCGCGGCGAGCACGAGCTCGCTGCAGGGGGATTCGGGCCTCGAGTCGATATTTCCCGCGGGCACCTGCTGGTCGATACCGGTCGGAGTCAACAGGGAAACATCGAAAGGCATCTTGGCGATGATCGGCCGAGCCGGATCGAGCGCGTCGATGATGTCGGACTTCGACAGCTCGATGATCTCGTCGAGCTGGTGGATGAAGTCCTTGGGGCCATCCGAGCGGCGGCCCTCGGTGATTAGGAAGCGCGCCTCGGTGTCGTCGATGGCGAAGGGAGCGTACGCCAGGGGCCGCAATCCCTTCGGCGAAGTGCCCAAGAGCACACCGAGCGCGCGCCCCGCCACGTGCGCAATGTCGTCGGTCTGGTCTTCGCTGAGCTTGCCGATGGCAGGCAAGATCGGTCGAGACCTGAAGGTCGCGGTGTCACTCAGGCTGCCTCCTCCGTATCGAACCGTGATCTCTCCAGTCGGACCGACGCTGACGAGATCCGCCGGGCGCGACCCGTTGAGCTCACCCACCGCGACCTCCAGCTGGTCGGCGGTGGGCAGCGAGACGAACGACTCGAACTCGCCGGTGGGCTCGCGGCAGATGGCGTCCGACCCACATTGCCACCCTGCTGGGCATTCGGCGGCAGTTTCGCACGAAAACCGGCAGGCCCCGGCCTTTCCAGCCGGGTTACAGCCCGGACTGCCGTCGCAGTCCTCCTTGCTGTCGACCACGCCGTTGCCGCAAACATCGGCCCGGATGTCGTCCAAGTCGGTGCAACCCCAACACACCACTGCGGCGCCCAGCAGGCCCAGCCACCTCGCGAATCGCTCCATTTCAATACTCCAGCGCGCCGGTTCCCGGCTTGGGTTTGCCCCCGGCGACGCCCTTCTTCCTGAGCTTCACCGACGCTGACACGTCGGCCACGGGCTTCACCGTGATTCTCTCGGGCCGGTAGCCGTCGGCCTTGACGGTCAGCTCGAGCTCCTGGTCGCCGCGATCGAATCGGATCTCGTCGTCGGGGACCGTTCCGAGCTTCTTGTCTCCGAGGAAGACCTCGACCCGCTCCGGCCGCGCGGTGAGCGTGAAGCGCACGCGTCGCGGGACCTTCGGCGGGGCAGCGGACGCCGAGGGAGCGGGCGCTTCGCTGGTGATCGGTGCGGGCGCCGAGGCCGGGGCCGGTGCGGCGGAGGGAGAGTCACTCGTGCGTGACATCGCGATGGCGATGCCCCCGCCCGCGACGGCCAGGACTGCCACCGCCGCCAGCACCACCAGCGGCGCCCTACGCTTCGCAGGCGCCTCGGGGCTCGTCTCCGAGGCGGTGAGCGTGGTCGGCCCGGTTTGGATCCGCATCACCTCCGTATCGGCGTGGGCCAGGGAGCTGCCAACCGGAGTGCGAGCCGACGCCACCGCCGGTGGGGTTCCGACCGGGAGGGTTCCCACCTGGTGGCCCGCGTCGCGCGCCGCCGCCGCGAGGGCCTCCACCGCGGCGCCGCAGGACGCCGGACGCTCGCCGGGCGCCTTGGCCAGCATCTGGAGGATCGGCGCGTCCAAGGTCGTACCCAAGCCGGGCAGCACCGACGAGGGCACGGGCGGAGCAGACGAGACGTGCGCGAACATGACCTGCATGAACGACTCACCCGCGAAGGGCAGGGTTCCGGTGAGCACTTGAAACGCCAGCACGCCAAACGAATACACGTCGGTGCGGAGGTCGATCTTGTCGCCTCGGCACTGCTCCGGGGACATGTAGTAGGGCGTGCCCATCGGAACGCCGGTGCGGGTCTTGTGGCCGCCGGTGGCTCCGCCCATCAGCTTGGCGATGCCGAAGTCGAGCAGCTTCGGCATCAGGCGTTCCTCGTCGTCAGCGACCAAGAACACGTTCTCGGGTTTCAGATCCCGGTGCACGATGTCGGCGGCGTGGGCCGCATCCAGCGCCCGGGCGATGGCGCGGAAGATGGGCATGGCTTCTTCGACGGGGACACGGCCGCGCTGGCGCACGAAGTCCTCGAGCGTGAGCCCCGTGAGCAGCTCCATTACGAAGTACTGTCGACCGTCGGGCAGCGCCCCAAAGCCGAAGATGTCGACGATGTTCTTGCTCCGGATCTGATTGACCGCTCGCGCCTCGGCCACGAAGCGCGAGACCATCTGGGGATCACCGGAGAGCTTGCGCGAAAGGATCTTGATCGCGACCAGCTTGCCGATCAGCGGCTGCACCGCCCGGTAGACGATGCCAAATCCGCCCTCACCCAGCTTCGCTTCGACCCGGTACTCGCCAACCATCTCCCCCGCGAGCACGTCGCGATCCAATGCGGCAATGGCCGTGTCGGGCACCAGCGCTTGCCCGTCGGCATCGCAGCTGACCGTCTCGTCCGGGTAGCGGGTGAAACACTTTGGGCAGGTCGCCATCCTCAAACCCTCTCGAGCGCTTCGAAGCCTACCGCGCCCGGCCGGCGCTGGCCACGAATGGCGGCGTCGCTCATTCCATTCGCACCGGCAGCGCCATGGACTCGGCAGAGCGCTCCCTCTCGTACAGATAGGCGTAAGCCGCGCGACTTGCCAGAACCCGCTTCGTGTACCGGCGCGTCTCGGTGATCGGGATCATCTCGACCCAGACATCGAAGTCCACGCGGGGCCGCTCGCGGAGCCAGCGCCGGGGCCGATTGGGGCCCGCGTTGTAGCCCGGAATGGCGAGGAGCGGGTTCTGGGAGAAGGTCTTCTCGAGCTCGGCGAGACCCCGGGTGCCGAGCGCAATGTTCACGGTCGGCTGCTTCAGGCTCGACGCGTCCGACGGCAACCCCAACGGCTTGGCCAGGATCTTCGCCGTCGGCACGATCAGCTGCATCAGGCCGTAGGCAGCGGCGTGACTCTCGGCGCTGGGTTCAAAGGCGCTCTCCTCGCGCATCACGGCATAGACCAGCGACTCGGGGACCAGGTTCTTCTTGGTCTCGCGCTGCACGATGTTGCGATAAGGTCTGGGGTAAGCGAGTTGCCAAGCCTTGGCCCAGTCCCCAGCGGGCCAGCGACCGAGCCAATCCGTGAGCATGCCGCGGGCGATGACGTGGGCGTCGCGTGCGGACCCCGCCCGGGCGTAGAGCAGCGAGATCCCCCACAGGAGACGGGGTGTCGCTCCGGGCTTGGCGATGCCCAAGCTCTCGATCTCGCGCCGCGCGAATTCCAGCTCGCCCTGCCGCAAGAGTTCCATGGCCCGCGCGAATCCGGGGCTGTCGAACTCCGGCTGGTGCTCGAAAGCGAAGGGCTGCGTGGCGGCCTTCTTCTCGGCCTCCTCCAGCACGTTTTTGGCTCGAAACGGGTCCTTTTCGACCAGACGCGACCACGCATGCAGCATGTAATAGGAGAGCGGCAGCTCCCGGACGATGGCCTCGAGCTCCGCGTAGCCACGCTCGGCGTCCCCGCTCTCGATCCAAGCGCGCGCCAAGAAGTAGCGCTCGCGTCCGCTGTGCTCCGTGCCGCGGGCGCTGTCGTTCTTGGCGATGGTGGCGGCCACCTTGCCGAGCACGTTGGCCGCTCCAGGCCAGTCGCCCTTCTCGATGCGGCGCAGCGCGAGGCGGAACACCGCGTCGAGCACGATGTCGCCCTCGGGGTAGTCCTCCATGATGGTGGACAAGAGTTCGGTGAAGCGCGCTTCGATGCCAAGATCGAAATAGGCCAGCGCCGCGCCCATGCGCGCGTCGTCGGCGAGGCGGTGTTTCGGAAGGAGCTTCTCGAGCTCGCCGTAGCGCTGCGCGGCCTGCATCTTCTTGCCGTCGGCCGCAGCGTGCTTCCCGGCCAAGTACAGCGAGCGCGCAAGCAGATCATCATCGGCCTTGCAATGCTCGACCACGGCGTCAAAGGCCTCGGCGGCGCGCGCCGACTCGCGCTTGAGCGAAATCGCCTTTGCGCGCCAGAACGACGCTTCGCACCCCGTGGCGTTCCAGCGCTCTGCCTTGCCGAGCGAAGCGATGAGCGCGTCGGCGCTCTTCTCGGCGTCGGCCTCGAGCTTGGCTTCGACCAGCGCCTTCACCCGCAGCAGCTCTTCTTCGGCGGTGGGGCGCGCCAAGCGCTTCTGTTCGACGCGGGGCAGGGCCTCGAGGGCGCGCTTCTCGACTTTGCGAGCGCGGTCCAAGATCGTGGTCCGGGCGACGTTTTCAGCAGCCACGCGCCGGGCTAGACCCAGCGCTTCGCGCTGGTCCGAGAGCGACGCGTCGTCGGTCTTCGCGCCTGCGCGATCGAGCAGCAGCGCCGCGAGCCGCAGCGCGTAGTCGTTGGCCTCGGCGGGCCTCTCCCCGATGTGCGCGCGCCAGGCGTCGATGACGATCTCGGTCTTGCCGGCCTTGAGCGCCGCTTCGGCCAAGAGCAGGCGGGCGTCCCGGGCGATGGGCTGATCCTTGGGCGCTCGCTCGAGGACGCCAATGGCTTGCTCGGTCTTGCCGGAGCGAAGCAGGACGCGTCCCGCCGCCAAGGTCGCGTATCCCGCGAGGGGCCATCGCTCGGCGGCGGCCAACTCGTAGGAAGCGTGCGCGCCCCGCAGGTCACCGGAGATCTCGCGAAGCCGCCCGAGCAACATCTGGAAGCGCGCGACGTTTCGAGGCGTGGACTCGACCTTGCCCATCTGCGTTTCGACCTCGCGAGCCGCGGCCGCGTGGTTGCCATCGTCGATGTGCTTCTGCGCTCTGGCCAGAATTGGCTCAGCGAGCAATGGCTGGAACTCCGCGATCGAGATCTCGTCCTTGATCACCACCGGCGCCGCCTTCGAGAGCGCGACGCCGCCGTCGGCTCCGATTGGGGTCTGCACGCCGTGGGAGCCCGTGGGCGTCTGTTGAGCGGAGCAGGCCCAGAGCGCCGCCGCGCCGAGCGCCGATTGCAGCCTCACGCACGCCTCCCCGATCCGGCGCGGCGCGCGGCCCATACGTCCTGGGCGGCGTCCTCGGTTTCGAGCTCTGCGGCGCGTTCCCCCTCGCTGCTCCACCGCTCCCGATGGCGTTCGACCGCCTTCACCTCGGCCTGGGCGCGGGCCAAATCGGCGCGGGCCGACTGCTCGAGTCCAGCGGCGACGTGGGCGGTCTCTGCGATGGCGCGCTCGCGTCGCTGCAGTGCCTCGATGCGGTCTTGCTCGGCCAGCTCCCAGGTCGCTTGAGCTTGGAGATCGGCAACGCGGGCCTCCCCCAGATCGACCCGCGTGCTCTCGGCGTTGCGGCTCCCGCGAGCCCGCTCTTCCTCGGCCTGCCGACGGCGCCGGGCGCGCTCCTCCTCGGCACGGGCCTCGGCGGTACCTGCAGCGCGCTCGGCCACCTCGCGCACCTGGGCGTCGACGGCGCTCTGCCGGACCGCTTTCAGTGCCTCGAGCGGGTAGCGCCGCCTCACGGATCGACCCTAGCTCATCGGACCGACTCGGGCGACTTTCCCGGACGGACGTTCAGGATGGCCACGAATTCAGGCGGAGGTCGCCCGCCGTGATCGCTGATGCCACTCTTGCAGGCTGCGCACGGCGCTGATGTTCCGCCCGGCCACGAATCGCACCTCGAGGGCGTCCACCGCCGCCCGCGCCGCGCTCAGCGTCGTGAAGTAGGGGATGTTCGCCAAGAGCGTGGTGCGCCTGATCGAGTAGCTGTCGCGGATCGCTTTGGCGCCCTGGGTGGTGTTGACCACGAGCTGAATGGTCCCGGCCTCGATGGCGTCCACGACGTGCGGCGATCCATCGAGCACCTTGTTGATGCGGTCGACGGGGATCCGCGCGCTCTCCAGCGCCTGCGCAGTGCCTCCCGTGGCAACGACGGAGAACCCGATGTTGCGGAGTCGACGGGCAACGTCGCAGGCGGCGGCCTTGTCGTCGTCCTGCACGCTGATGAATGCCCGACCGTGATCGGGCAAGCTGTATCCGCTTGCCGCCATGGACTTGCCGAAAGCCAGCGGCAAGCTCACCGAGATGCCCATCACCTCCCCGGTGGAGCGCATCTCGGGACCGAAGATGGTGTCCACGCCCGGGAATTTGGCGAAGGGGAATACGCTCTCTTTGACCGCCACGTGAGTGGGGACGGGCTCGTCTTTCACGCCGAGCTCGTCGAGCGTCTTGCCGACCATGACCTTGGCGGCGATCTTCGCCAGCGGGCGCCCGGTGGACTTGGACACGAAGGGGACCGTGCGCGACGCCCGGGGGTTGACCTCGAGCACGTAGACCGAGCCGTCCTTCACCGCGAACTGCACGTTCATCAGCCCGACCACGCCCAGCTCGAGGGCCAGCGCGCGCGTGCTCTGTTCGATCTCGGCCACCACCGCCGGCGCCAGACTGAAGGGCGGCAATACGCTGGTGGAGTCACCGGAGTGTACTCCGGCCGCTTCGATGTGCTGCATCACGCCGCCGATCACCGCTCGACGACCGTCGCAGACGCAATCCACGTCCACCTCGATGGCGTTCTTCAAGAACTGGTCGATGAGCAGTGTCGGCGACGCTCCCTCGTCGCGCGCAGCCTCGATGGCGATCTCCACGTAGGCTTCGAGTTCGGCCTCGTCCCAGCAGATCATCATGGCGCGGCCGCCGAGCACGTACGAGGGTCGCACCAGGACCGGATAGCCAACGTCCGCAGCGATGCGCTGGGCCTCGCCGGCGCCTTTGGCGATGCCGGCCCGCGGCCGCTCGAGGCCCAGCTTCGACAAGAGCGCATCAAAGCGCTCGCGGTCTTCGGCGCGGTCGATGGCGTCGGCGCTGGTCCCGAGCAAGCGAACGCCGGCGGTCTCCAAGGGCACCGCGAGCTTCAGCGGAGTCTGTCCGCCGAACTGCACGATGACTCCGAGCAGTTCGCCGTTCTGGGATTCCTCGCGGCAGATCCCCAGGACGTCTTCCAGGGTCAGCGGCTCGAAGTAGAGTCGATCGCTGGTGTCGTAGTCGGTGGAGACCGTCTCGGGGTTGCAGTTGACCATCACGGTCTCGATGCCAAGTTCGCGCAGCGCGAAGACCGCGTGGCAGCAGCAGTAGTCGAACTCGATGCCCTGCCCGATGCGGTTGGGACCGCCGCCCAGGATGATCACCTTCTTCTTGTCGGTGACCTCGGATTCGCTCTCGCTCTCCCAGGTCGAGTACAGATAGGGCGTGCGCGCCACGAACTCGGCTGCGCAGGTGTCCACTCGACCGTAGACGGCGTGCACACCGGCGGCCGTACGGGCCTCGCGCACCTCCTCTTCTCGTAGGCCACGCAGGCGAGCGATCTGCAGGTCGGAGAACCCCAAGCGCTTGCTGTCGCGCAAGAGTTCTCCAGAGAGCCCGGGCGCCTCTACCAGCACACGCTCGTGGGCGACGATTCGGCCGAGCTGTTCCAAGAACCAGGGGTCGATGGCGGTCAGCTCGTGGAGCCGCGCGAGAGTGATGCCGTGTCGGATGGCGTCCACGACATGAAAGAGTCGGTCCGCGGTCGGCTCCACCACCACCCGTTCGAGCAGCGCAACGATCTCGTCCATCGGCGGCGGTGTGCTGGCCCGGGGTTTGGCCATGGGCGGCGCCTCGTGGACGAGATCCCGGGCGGCAGTGGGATCTTCGAGCAGCGCACGGTAGTCGACGAGCCCCACCAGCCCGGTCAGCCCGGCCTTGCCGGTCTCTAGCGAGCGTGCGGCCTTCTGGAGCGCCTCGCAGAAGGTTCGGCCGATGCTCATCGCCTCGCCGACGCTCTTCATCTGGGTACCGAGTCGGTTGTCCGAACCCGGGAACTTCTCGAAGGCGAAGCGCGGCCACTTGACCACCACGTAGTCGATGGTCGGCTCGAAGGCGGCGCTGGTGCCCGTGATGTCGTTCTCGAGCTCATCCAAGGTCAGGCCCACCGCGAGCTTCGCGGCGATCTTGGCGATCGGGTAGCCAGTCGCCTTGGACGCCAGCGCGCTCGAACGCGAGACGCGGGGATTCATCTCGATGACCAACACCCGGCCGGTCTTGGGATCCACAGCGAACTGCACGTTGGAGCCGCCGGTCTCCACTCCGATCTCGTGCATGACGGCCCGCGCCGCGTCGCGCAGGCGCTGATACTCGCGGTCGGTCAGGGTCATGGCGGGCGCGACGGTGATCGAGTCGCCGGTGTGGATCCCCATCGGATCGAGGTTCTCGATGGTGCACACCACGATGAAGTTGTCGTTCTTGTCGCGAATCACCTCGAGTTCGTACTCTTTCCAACCGAGCACGCTCTCTTCGACGAGCACCTGGTGAGTGGGCGACTGCAAGAGCGCCCAGCCGACCTTCGCGTCGATCTCGCTCGCGTCGCGCACGATGGCGCCGCCGGACCCGCCCATGGTGAAGCTGGGCCGGAGGATCACGGGGTAGCCCGCCAGTTTGGCGAACTCCCGGGCCTCGTCCACGCTGCCCACGTGGGCCGAACGCGGACACTCCAGACCGATGCGCTCCATCGCTTCTTTGAAGAGCTGGCGATCTTCCGCCTTGCGGATGGCATCGATCTGCGCGCCGATGAGCTGGACGCCGTTGCGCGACAAGACGCCGCGCTCGTGCAGCTCGATGGCCGCGTTCAGCGCCGTCTGCCCGCCGAGGGTGGGCAGGAGCGCGTCGGGCCGCTCGCGCTCGATGATGGCGGTCAGCGTATCGAGCTCGATGGGCTCGATGTAGGTCCGCCGCACCAGCTCGGGGTCGGTCATGATGGTCGCGGGATTCGAGTTGACCAAGACCACGTCGTATCCGAGCCCGGTCAGCGCCTTCGCGCCCTGGGTGCCGGAGTAGTCGAACTCGCACGCCTGCCCGATGACGATGGGTCCGGAGCCGATGAGCAGGATCTTTTCGATGTCGTCGCGCTTGGGCATCGGTGGGCACGGCGTCTATCCCAGGCGCGGTCCGGCGAGAAGCCGCTTGGTCCCGGCGGCGCGATCGCAGGAGTTTGTCCGGGACGCGAGCCGCGCTAAGCTGCCGAAATGCACGGAGGGAAGCGCCACCACGCGCGGGTCATGGCGACGCTCGTCGCGATCGCGATCGCGAGCCAGAGCGGCACGGCGATCGGCCAAGACAGCCCTGACGAACTCGCCCGTCGACACTTCGAGTCGGGCGTGGCCTACCTCCAAGAGGCGGACTACGAGAACGCACTCAAGGCATTCGAGAAAGCCTACGAGCTCAGCAAGCGACCCGATCTCTTGCTCAACGTCGCCACCGTGCACGAGCGCAAGGGCGATCTGAGCGCGGCGGTCACTTCACTCAAGAAGTATCTCGAGGTCGCGCCCGACGGCGAACAGCGCGCGACGGTCGAGGCACGGGTCGCGAACCTCGAGAAACGACTCTCGGAACAGGCCAAGGGAACCACCCCGGGCCCAACCGGAGTTCCCGGCGGCACCGCCCCGGGACCCACCCCGGGCACGACCCCGGGCTCGCGGGACAAGGCCGGCCCCGTCGAGACCAAGAGCAATCTGCCGGCCTTCGTGCTGCTCGGCATCGGCGGCGTCACCGCCGCGGGCGCGGTCATCACCGGCGTGCTCGCCAACGGCGAGTACAACAACGCGAAGGACGAGTGCTCGCCGCGCTGCGCCGATTCCAATCTCTCGTCCGGCAAGACCCTGGCGCTCACCAGCACCATCCTGACCGGCGTCGCGGTGGTCAGTGTCGGCGTGGGAGCGGTGCTCTACTTCACGGGGAAACCCGCGAGCGAGGTGCAGGCCCGCAAGCCTCGGCGCTTCGACCTGGGTCTCGGCGTCGCCCCCGGCGCCGCCGCGGCCTCCGCGCGCTGGCGCTTCTGAGGCGCCGATGCCGATGCTCGGCCGGCGATGCTCACCCCGCACAATCCGAGCGGAGGTTGCCCCCCCACGCCGCGCTCGGCTGCGCCTTCGCGCGAGCTTCCCCCAAATCGGCCGCTCCGCGGCCTCAGGGGGGAGCGCAGCCGGCCCGGCGCGGCGATTGCGCAGGGCGGGGCACGCCCTGGTCAGGCGCCCAGCGGTTTGCGAGCGCTTGACGGGCGGGCCCCCATCCGTCATAAGTCCGCGCTCTCGGCGGCCCGGATGGCCCCGCAGGAGTCGACTGTCATGCCGAAGATGAAGACCAATCGCGCGGCCGCCAAGCGCTTCAAGATCACCGGCAAGGGCCGCGTCCGCCGGTCCAAGTGCGGCGCCCAGCACAACATGATCGGGAAGTCCCGCAAGCGCCGTCGTCGCCTGCGCGACAACGACATGGTGTCGCCGGCGATGGAACGCCGCGTGAAGATCCTGTTGCCCTACGGCTGAAGAGGAGAATCGTCAGATGTCCCGCGTCAAACGAGGTGTCACCGCTCATCGCCGCCACAAGCGCGTATTCGAGCAGGTCGAGGGCTTCCACGGCGGTCGCAAGAACCGCTTCCGCCAAGCGCTCCACGTGCTCTGGCACAGCTGGCTCTACGCCTACGAAGGCCGCAAGCTCAAGAAGCGCGACTTCCGCAGCCTGTGGATCACGCGCATCAACGCCGCCTGCCGCATCAACGGCACGACGTACTCGAAGCTGATGGGTGCGCTGAAGACCAGCGAGATCGAGCTCGATCGCAAGGTGCTCGCCGACATGGCCGTGAACGATCCGAACTCGTTCAAGCAGCTCACCGAGCTCGCGGTCGCCGCCGCCAAGTAGTCGGTTCGTGTCCGACGCAGCGGCGGAGATCGAAGCGGGGCTCCGAGCACTCGGAGAGCGTTTTCGGGAAGCCTTCGCGGGCGCCACGGGTGAGCAAGATCTGCGCAACGCCAAGGCCGAGGTCTTGGGCAAGAACGGACGATCTCACCAAGCTGCTCAAGCTCATGGGCAAAGTGCCCGCCGAGCAGAAGAAGAGCATCGGAGAGCAAGTCAACGCCGTGAAGGCCGACGTCGAGTCGGCCTTCGACGCGCGTCTCGCTCAGATCTTGCGAGCGCTGCGCGACGCCGATCTTGCCGCGCGCCCCTTCGACCTGACCTTGCCCGGCCGCGTGCCGGCGCCGCGGGGGCACCTGCACCCGATCACGCGGGTCAAAGACGAGATCCTCGACATCTTCCGCGCCCTCGGCTTCGAGATTTCGTGGGGGCCCGAGATCGACCTCGAGGCGAACAACTTCGAGAAGCTCGCGTTCCCACCGGACCACCCGGCGACCGACATGCAGGACAGCTTCTGGGTCAGCGTCGAAGGCGGCCAGCCCGACGCGCGCGTACTGCTCCGCACCCACACCAGCACGGTGCAGGTCCGAGAGATGAGCACGCACACCCCGCCAATGGCCATCGTGAGCGGCGGCCCGGTCTACCGGCGCGACGACGACGTCACGCACTCGCCGATGTTCCACCAGATCGAGGGCTTCCTGGTGGCCGAACGCGTCAGCTTCGCGGAGCTCAAGGGCGTGCTCACCGCGTTCGCCGAGCGCCTCTACGGTCCGGGCACACCCGTGCGCTTCCGCCCGAGCTACTTCCCCTTCGTCGAGCCCGGCGCCGAGATGGACGTCGGCTGCGTATTCTGTCGAGCCGACGACGACGCCGGGGACCCCGCGGATAGGCGCGGCTCGCGCGCCACCTGCCGCGTGTGCAAGGCCACTGGGTGGCTCGAAATCCTCGGCTGCGGCATGATCCACCCGGCCGTGTTCGAGCACTGCGGCATCGATCCGGAGAAGTACAGCGGCTTCGCCTTCGGCCTGGGCGTCGAGCGCGTCGCCATGCTGCGCTACGGGATCCCGGACATCCGCCTGCTGTTCGAGAACGACCCGCGCTTCCTGGCGCAGTTCTGACGTCGCGTCCCTGCGGAGAACGCGATTCGCTCGGAGAACGAAGTCGCGGAGAACGCCGAGAACGCCGAGAACACAGCGCAGAAATTTTTGGTTTCGAGCGCGTCTGCTCGTTCGTGGCGCCCACCGCGACATTCACCACGTCGCAGCCTGTTGCGCGGTGGCGTTTGGCGCCCACAGCGACATCGACCACGTCAGAGCACGTTCCGGCCGCCGCTGCGCGCCGCCATGACACGCTAGCCGTGAACGTAACCGCGCAGCGCGCGCGGCAGATCGCCGGGACCGACGCCCGCCGCGTCGACGCGACGCGGGTCGTAGCTGAGCCAGAACACCACCGTCTTGTCCCACAGCTTCGCGGCGTCTGCTCGGAGCGCGGCCATGGCTTTCGCCGAATAGGTCAGATCGAGTTCGAGCCCGGCCACGTCGCGGGCCAGGGTGCGCATGCGGCGCCCAGCCTCGGTCGGCTCCGCGTAGCCCTTGCCCACGAAGCCGTCGCGCACCCCCAGGTGCGGCAGGCGGTCGTGCGCTGGAAACTGCGCATCCCGCGCGAGCAGCACCGAGCTGATGTCCCGGGTGCTCCTGCGGATCAGCGACGGCGAGGCGTAGCGCATGCTCGCAGTGCGCACCGCCACCACGTGGGTGGCGGCTCCCGCCACCTGGAGCCCCAGCGCCAGGCCCACGGCGCTGCCGCCAGTGCCGAGAGGCATGTAGACGACGTCCGCCTGCACCTGCCGCGCGAGTTCGAGTCCCGCTTCGACGAAGCCAACGTTGCCCAGGGGCGAACTGCCGCCCATCGGGATCGAGTAGGGTCGACCTGGCAGCCGGGCGATGGCGCGCACCGCCTGGGATTCGGCGCCCACCAGCTGTTGCTGAGCACCGAGCGCCGCCTGCGCCAGCAGATGCTCGCGCACGCCGGCACTGGGTCGCTCAGCGAGCAGATACAGGTGGGCGCGGAGTCCGCGCTGCTTGGCAAACACAGCCGTAGCGAGCGTTTGATTCGACCCGACGCCGCCCACCGCCGCGACGGCGCGATGCCCGCGTGCTTCGGCGTCTCCGAGCAACAGCTCGAGCTTTCGGAGCTTGCTGCCGCCGTAGGTGGCCCCCGCGCGGTCGTCGCGCTTGATCAACAACCGTCCGACACCGAGCGCACGAGCGAGCGCGGGCGACTCTTCGAGCGGAGTCGGGAATCGAGCCAAATCGAGCCACGGCAGCCCCGCGAGCCCCGGAAAGCGCCGAGTCAGCTCCCGCGAGGCGCTCCTGGCCCCGGCGCTGCGAGGGTCGAGCGCGAGCGTGAGCATCGACGCGAGGGCGCTCCGCCGGTCCATGGGCCTTCTCTCGTGCAACGCCGGAGGTCCGGGGGCGCATTCCTCCGCTCATTCGGCGGCGGCGAGATCCAAGACTGCTGGGACGAAATCGAGAGAAATCACGCGGTCGGCAAGCGCCGCGACGTCGGCGTGGTGCGTGACCAAGACGACCGTACGCGTCGTCGACAGCGCAGAGATGGCCGCGAGTACCCGCGCGCGGCTCCGATCGTCGAGTCCTTCCGTCGGTTCGTCCATGAGGATGACCGGCAGGTCGGTGGCCAAGGCACGGGCCATGGCCACAAGACGCCGTTCGCCACCCGAGAGCGCGGAGCCGCCGGGTCCCACGCGCTCGTTCGCTCGGGCCAGGAGGCGTTCGGCTCCAAGCTCCGCCAGCGCCAGCCGCGCGCGGGCTTCGTCACCGCAGGCCAGCGCCACGTTGTCGAGGAGGGTGCCGGCGACGAGCGGCGCCTCCTGCGGCACCCAGGCGAAGGGGCGCGCGTCGGGGCCCACGCCACGCTCCGCGAGCTGGACCCCATCGTAGGCCAGCGCACCGACCGCCGGCTCGAGCCCGAGCAGAGTCCGAAGCAGCGTGGTCTTTCCTGATCCGTTGGCGCCCAGCACTGCGAGCGTGGCGCCAAAGTGAAGCGTCGTCGAAGTTCGCGGGCCGCGGTCTCGCGCCCCCAAGTCGACGAGCTCGAGTGCACCTCGACGCCGGGCCCAGATCTCTGCGCCTCGGGCGCTGGGCAGACTGCCTCGCGCTTCCGTCATCACGCCGCCCAGCGCGACGTGGGCAGCGCGACCGCGCTCGACCCAACCGCGCGCGTCGCCCAGGTCGCGCATTGGCCGATATGCCATGAAACAGATTGCGGCGAACGCCACCAAGTTGCCGTCGCCCAGGGACGCGCCGGCGCGCTGGGCGAGCGTGACGGCTCCGACGAGCGCGAAGGCGCCCAGCACCTCATTGGCTCCCGACAGCAGGGCGCGAGATGCCTCGACCTTCGACGCAGAAGCCACGGCCAGCGCACCGGTACTCGCTATCGCGGTGCTGACTCGCCGCGTTGCACCGAAAGTCCGCCAGAGGTCGAGGTGGTTCACCAGCACGTCGACTCCCTCGTGCAGCTCGACCGCGCGTGCCTGAGCTCGCTCGTTTGCTCGCCGGAATTTTCGGCGCACTGCGGCAAGCCCGAGCGAAAATGGCACGAGCACGAGGGTGCCAACTCCTGCGAGCAGGGGTGACACGAAGATCAGACCCAACACGATCGGGAGGAGCTGTGCCAACGCCCGCGCGCTGGCCAGCGCACCATGTACGACAGCGGCTTCGAGCTCGGCGAGGCGTACCGCGACGACTGCCAGGACCCGGGGCGCTGCGTCCGGCAGGCCGTGCTCGCTCCACCGCTCCACGAAGCGCCTCCTCCAGCCGAGGCCGATGTCACCCGCGGTTCTTGCCTGAAGGTACGCAAGGAGCGTAGACCCCGCGGCCTTGACACACGCCGCCGCAAGCCCGACATAACAGACTCCCAGCAGTCCGACCCCCTCGCTCCCGGCACCTGGCGGCTGCGCCAGTGATCGGGTCAGCAATCCGGCCGCAAACGCCAGGGCTCCGTGCCCTACGCCCGACAACGCCAAGCTCGCGCCCAGCGCGAGCCCGCGGGAGCGTCGCGACGGAACTTCGCTCCAAATCTGGGCCGCGAACCCGCGAATTTTCGCGGTGTTCGACTTTCTGCGGATCGCTTTTGGCATCTCGTCCGTAGTTACTGAGAGCAGCGACTACTCCGAACCGCGTGCCCCGTCACCAGCGGCCCCAGCCTTGCATCGAATGTTTCAAGTCGCCTCAGCGAACCAATCAACGAATGCCTGGAGACCCAGCCCCCACGTCGCAGGAACCGTCCACCAACGGGCATGGACATTGCAGTGAAACTGAAACGAATCCGTCCGCAGTCCAGCCACCAATTCTCCGACACGGCCGAACCCTCCCCACCGACCGTGTCCGAAGCCGCCGCTAAGCCCGCTCCCCCGCGCCCGGGGTTCCCCCTCCCCGGTCGCCGCCCGCCCGACCCGAGGACCGCTATGGCCCAAAATCGCGCTACCGCCACCGAAGCCGCTGACGTCGACGAGTTCGACGAACAAACCGACGTGCGTGCACGTTCATCCATCATGCCGGAGGAATCGCCGGAGAGTGAGCGTCGTACCGCGCCCGAGGCCCCCGCCAAGGCCGCATCCAAAGCCGAAGACGGCTCCACCGACTCGATGCTCTCCCGCTACTTTCGGGAGATGGCGACCCACCAGGTGATGGGTCCCGACGAAGAGCTGCAGACCGCACAGCGAGTGGAACGCGCCGAGGTCGAGCACTGGATCGCTTTGCTCGCATATCCGCCCTGCGCCGATCTGGTCCTGGACCAACTCGACGCGGACATCGCGACGGTGTCGGAAGAGGAGCGACCGCAAGCTACGCAGCGGGAGGAGCTGCGCAAGCTGCTCAAGCTGCACAAGAAGCAGCGCTCCAAGTTCCTGGCGCCGCAGCAAAAGCGCTGGGCCGAGCTCTGCGAGTCTCTGGGGCGCGACATCCGCCTGGCGGACTCCGATCGGATCTGGATGGCCAACGCGAACCGCGTGGCGCGCGAGGTGGTCGAACTGCCGACCGAAGACCTCGCGCGACCGGTGCTCCCGGAGTCGGCTGCCTACAAGCGCTTCATCGATCGGGTGAAGGGCACCGACAACGAACAGCGCGAGGCGAAGAACCGCTTCGTGAAGGCGAACCTACGCTTGGTGGTGAGCATCGCGCGGCGCTACAACCGCGGCCGCCTGCCGCTGATCGATTCTGATCCAAGAGGGCAACATCGGCCTGATGAAGGCGGTGGAGCGCTTCGACCACTCGCGCGGCTATCGATTCAGCACCTACGCATCGTGGTGGATCCGCCACGCCATCAGCCGCGCGCTGGCCGACAAGGGTCGCGCGGTCCGCATCCCGGTGCACATGCTCGACACCTACAACCGCGTGTCCCGGGCAACGCAGACCATCATCGCGCGCACGGGTCGCGAGCCGACGCCGGAAGAGCTGGAGAAGGAGACCGGCATCCCCAAGGACAAGCTGGACAAGGTGCGCGACCTGTACGCGGACACGCCTTTCTCTCTGGACCGCCCGGTCGGGGACGAAGACGGGCGCCGGTTCATCGACTTCTTGGTCGAAGAGAACAACCTCTCGCCTTACGACAGCCTGGCCAACCAGAAGTGGGCCGCAGAGGTCCGCCGTCTGCTCGGAACGCTCACCCTGATCGAGAGCCGCATCATTCGCTGGCGCTTCGGCCTCGACAACGAGGACGAGCTCACGCTCAAGGAGATCGGCGACAAGTACAATCTGTCGCGCGAACGCATCCGACAGCTGCAAGAGCAAGCTATTGGCAAGATCCGCAAGCAGATGCGGGACAACTGGTAGCCGCCAGGGCGGCACGTCCTTCAGTCGATCTGTCCGGCGATCTCGCCGACGCCCCGGGGCCCGCTCCGCGGCGAGCGCATCATCCGCCCGGTCCACTGGCCAACCGAGCCCTGGCCGGGCGGGCTCCTCCGAGCATCGTCGAGGGTCGCGGCGAGTTCATCGCGCTGCTCCGGATCGATCACGCCGAGGAGAGCGTTCAAGGTATCGACCTTCTTCTGGGTCCCGGCGCGGTGCCGCTTCAGCTCCACGCCGAGGTCGAACTTCGACGCATCGAAGGTGTCCTTGACGAAGGCCGCGAGCACGGCCGCGGTGCGCTTCTTCGTCGCCGCATGCGTGTCTTTCGCTGCGGAGACTTCATCGTCCTGCTTCGCCAGGATCGGCTCGACCCGTCTCCGCTGATCGGCGTCGAGCCCGATCTCGCCTGACAGACGCTCGACCCGACGCTTCACCCGCGCTGGATCCTCGAGGGAGTCAGCCGCCGGGGGCTGCGCCCGTTTTTCGACGCGCGCGTCGCGGTCGGCCTGCCGCTTGCCGACCACCTCGACCAGCGCCTTGCGCTGCGCGGCGTCGAGCTTTGCGTGGAGCGCGTCCAGCACCGTGGCTTCGAGCTGTTGGTTCGCCACGGCAGCTTTGTCGAGCCGCACGAGCGCGGGCTCGAGCTTCGACATCTCGACCTTTCCGGTCTTCACGGCCTCCACCATCGCCGCGCGGAGGGCCTTGCGCGCCTCGAGCTCCGCGGGAGCGGCCCGGTCGAGCTGGTCGCCAAGCGAGTCGATGGCAGCCCGCTGCTCCGCGCCCGCGACCAAATCCGCGGCCGCCCCGAGCATCATGCCCGCGAGCCCCGGTCGCTCCCGAGGCGGCTTGGCCTTCGGATCCGCGCTCTCTGCCGGCGGAGCGGACGCGCTCGCCGCCGGCGGAGCGGCCACTGCCACCGGCGGCGACGGCGTAGGCGGGGAGGTCGAGGGCGACGGCGAGCTCGACGGGGCATCACACGCGGCGACGGCGACGAGCAGCAAGGCCGAGGGCGAGAGGGTCTTCGCGAAGCGCACCATGGCGGTGAGCCTATCCGACGCGCGTCTACTCGGACAGCAGCGCGGGCAACTCGAGGGGAAAGGTATCGTCCATGTAGGCATCGACGTTCATGAGCCGCTGCGTCCGATAGAGGACACCCGCCAATGCGAGGGCCTCCTTCACGCCGATGCCGCGAAACCACTTCAGCCAACGCCGCGACGCATTGCCGCTCGACAGCACGTTGCGCTTCCAGCTCTCGACCATCAGCTCGTAGAAGCGCCTGCGGCCGAGGCGCGGCTCCCAGAGCAGGTGGTGCATGTCGAAGCGCGAGAAGTCCTTCTCGGCAACCCTCGCACGCTGCTGCTCGTAGTAGTCCGTGCCGGGCAGCGGGGTGAGCACCGTGAAGCCGACGCGGTCGAGGCGCACGCGATCGAGGAGTGCCCATAGATCTTCGAAGTCGCTCTCACTCCAGTCCGGGTCGACCACGAAGTTGCCGGTGACACCGAAGCCCAGCTCTCGGCAGATGCGCACCGCTTCCTCGGTGTCGCTCACGGTCGCGTCCTTCCCGAGCGCCGCGAGAGCTCGATCGGTGGCGGCCTCGAAGCCAAAGAACAGGTCGAATCGCTCGGCGCGCGGGCGCCAAGCTTCGAGCAACTCGGTACTCCTCACGACTGTGTCCGCCCGGGTCTGGGCCAGAATCCAGCGCTTCTTCAGGTCGCCAGTCGCTAGCCTCCTGGCAATTTCGCGGCTGCGCTCCCGAGGGTAGAAGAACAGGTCGTCGATGACGAAGACGTCGTCGCCGACCTCAGCGAAGTCACGAGCCACCGCGTCGATGTCGCGCGCGCGATACCCGTCGCTACGCCCGACGGCGCAGAACGAGCAACGAAAGGGGCAGCCGCGTCCGGTCTCCAGCGCCCAGATCGGCGAGCGGTGCACACATCGATACTTCGATCGGTACCTCGCCACGAGCTTGCGGGCAGGCAGCAGGGCTGGATCGGCTCCATCAGGATCCTCGCCCCCGCGCACCAGATCCCTCCCGCGGACCCAGATCCCCGGGATCCCCGCCGGAGAGTCACCACGACTCAGCGCCGCCACCAAGCGGCACACGCTTCGCTCGCCGGCGCCCAACGCGACCGCGTCCACCTCCGGCACCGCGAGCGCTTCAGGATCCGAGCTCGCGGCGTGACCGCCGACGGACACGAAGATCCCCGGCCACCGCCGCTTCACCCGCCGGGCCAACTCGAGCGTCTCGGGCAGGTCGATGGTGTGGATGCAGGAGATGCCCACCCAGTCGGGGCGCGCGGACCCCAGCGAGCGCGACAAGCGGAGGTCACGGATCTCGACCTCGTGTCCCTCCTGGATCAGCGCAGCCGCGAGGTACTCGAGCCCGAGGGGCTCCACCCGAAAGAACGGACCAAGACCGAAGCGCTCCCGCGCCCGGGGCCTGAGCAACAGCGCTCGCACGGGTCGACCGCTAGCACGCCCCCACGCGCCCTTCCTACTCGGGCTTTTCGTACCCTGGCTTGTCCGGGGGCGGGACGATGCCGTCGTCTTCAGCCCCCGCCGAAGCGGACGGCTGGGGCTTGGGGGAAGCCTTTCCCCCTCCCTTCGGCGATTGCGCCGGCTTGTCGCAGGCGGCCGCTACCAACAAAACCAGGAATAACCAGCGCATGAGTGCTTCCTTCTGCCAAAGTCGAAGCCGCTGGCATTGACCATCGTCAATTGTGCAACAATCGAGTGCAGCGGCTCCCCAATGAACGCCTCGTTGCCGGTCAGATGTCAAACCTGCGCTCTCGTTCTACGCTCGGGAGTGCACGATTGTCCCTTCAGGGACACCCGGCGCGCGTCCGGAAGTGTGCTGCTGCAACAGGGGGTGACCCCCGACGCCGCGCTCTACCTTCGCCGAGGGCAGGTCGTGCTCAGCTCGACGGCGGCGTCGGGAGCCGAGGTCTCGTGCGCGGTTCGCGGCCCGGACAGCATGCTGGGCCTCGAGCTGCTCCTCAATCAGCCGATGCCCTATCAAGTGTGGGCGCTGACCGACGTCGCGTACTGCACCCTCGATCGAGCAGCTGCAGAGGCGTGGATTGGCTCGCGCAACACCCCGGCGGGCGCAGCGCTCGTCTACTCGCTCGAAGAAGCCGCGCGACGCGTGGGAGAGCGCCAGGCGCTGCAGGGGTCCGCGGTCCGGCGTGTGGCGCGCTTTCTGCTGCAACACTCCGAAGCGGAGGACGGCGGAGAGACCCTCGAAACCCCACACCGGGTGCTGGCAGGCATGCTCGGCATGCGCCCCGAGACGCTGTCCCGGGCCCTCGCTGATTTGCGCGAGGCCGGCGCGCTATCGCGCGGCCGGACCGTACGCGTCTCGGACCTCGGCCGGCTGCGATCGCTGGCCGACTAGGTGGATTTCTAGCTTTACAACCCGAGGGGACTCTCGCATAACCTCGCCGCGCGGCGTGGGCGGGCCGTGACGACTTGGGGGGTCTCGCGCTCGCATGCGACAGACGTCCGTCATTTCGTCGGCAAAGGTGCGTCTCTTCTGTCGCCTTCCATCCCCGCCTCGTGCTACCGGGGGGCGCCCCGATCACCTCCTCGTCCGGTGCCGTGCGCCACGCACGCCGGACGACCCAGCTCAGGGTCGAACCGATGAATTCATTCACGTTCCCGCGATGGGCCAATAAGACCCGGCAGCTCGCCGGCGTCGCGCTCGGCGTCGCCCCGGTCTACCTGACCGCACTGGTCTGGTACGGGTTCTCCCCAAAGACCACCGACGTCGGGTATCAGCCGAAGCAACCGGTCGCGTACAGCCACGCGCTGCACGCCGGCGAGCTCGGCATCGACTGCCGCTACTGCCACAACACCGTCGATCGGGCGGCGCACGCCGCCACGCCGCCGACCGAGACGTGCATGAACTGTCACGCTCGCGTCCGGGGCAAGAGCGACAAACTCGAGCTCATCCGCCAGAGCTTCGAGACGGGCAAGCCGGTGGAGTGGGTGAAGGTCCACGACATGCCGGACTACGTCTATTTCGACCACAGCGCGCACGTGACCCGCGGCATCGGCTGCGTGAGCTGTCACGGGCGGGTCGATCGGATGGCAGAGGTTTCCCAGGTCGAGCCGCTCAGCATGGGCTGGTGCCTCGAGTGTCACCGCAACCCCGCTCCGCACCTCCGGCCGCCTGCGGAGGCGACCAACATGAGCTGGCAAGCGCCCAGCCCGACCTTCGGCGCCGAGTTCAAGAAGGCGAACAACATCAACCCTCCCGAGGATTGCTCAGCATGTCACAGGTGAACGACAAGCCCGAGTACTGGCGGAGTCTCGCCGAGCTCGAGAACGATCCCGAGTTCATCGAGACGGTGGAGCGTGAGTTCCGCTTCCCCCTCGAGCAGGAGCCTGGCTCTCCTGCTCGCCGTCGCTTCATCCAGGTGATGGGCGCTTCCTTCGCGTTGGCCGGACTCTCCGGTTGCCGCTGGAAGGAAGACAAGATGGTCGATTTCGCCAAGCGTCCGGAAGGCATGACTCCGGGCGTGTCGCGGCGATACGCGACCACGATGGAGATCGGCGGACTCGCGGTCGGGCTCATGGCCACGAGCTACGACGGACGTCCGGTCAAGGTCGAAGGCAACCCGGCGCACCCGGCCAATCTGGGCGCCTCGAGCGCCTGGCATCAAGCCAGTATTCTGGAGTTGTACGACCCGGATCGCAGCCAGAGCGTGCTCAGCGAGGGACAGAAGTCCGACTTCGCGGCGTTCAGCGGCGCGCTGAAAGAAAAGCGCAAGGAGCTGAAGGCCGCCGGGGGCAAGGGCCTCTACATCCTGTGCGGCGCTTCGAGCTCGCCGACGCTCGCAGCGGCGCGGAAGGCCGTCAGCGAGAACTACCCTGCGGCGAAGTGGCTCACTTACGACGCCGTCGCCCCCGGTGACGAAGAGCGCGCTGGCACCAAGCTGGCGTTCGGCAAGCCGCATCGGGCCCACCTCGACTGCGCCAAGGCCGCCGTCATTCTCAGTCTCGACGCCGACTTCGTCGGGCCCGCGTTCCCCATGGGGCTACGCAACGCGCGGGAAGTGGCAGCGGGGCGTGATCCCGACGCGGCCCGGATGAACCGCCTCTACGTGGTCGAGCCGACCTTTTCCCACGCGGGCAGCATCGCCGATCATCGGCTCGCGATTCGGGCCGAGTTGGTCAAGGCCTTCGCCGCAGCCCTCGACACCGCCGTGAGCGCCGCCGCCGGCGCCGCCGACGCAGGTCCCGCCCAGCCCAAGCCCAACGCTGCGTTCCTGGGCGAGGCGCAGGTGTCCAAGTTCCTCGAAGCGCTCGCCAAGGATCTGGTCGCCCACAAGGGCAGCTCCCTGGTGATCGCGGGCCCCCACCAGCCGGCCGAGGTCCACGCCCTGGCAGCGCGCATCAACACCGTGCTCGGTAACGTCGGCAGCACCGTCTCCTACACCGAAGAGGTGGACGAACCGAGCATGCAAGCGCAGCTCGCGTCGCTCGCCGCCGATCTGAACGGCGGGCAGGTCGACACCCTGATCGTCTTCGGCGAAAACCCACTCTACACCGCGCCTCCAGATCTCGATTTTGCCGCGGCCTACGCCAAGGCGAAGACCCGTATCGCGGTGACCAGCTACGCCGACGAGACCGCCAAGGCGAGCACCTGGCACGTGCCGCTCGCGCACTACCTCGAGTGCTGGAGCGACACGCTCTCGCACGACGGCACGCTCGCCATCGGGCAGCCGCTCATCGCCCCCCTCTTCGGCGGCAAGGCACCGGGCGAGGTCCTCTCGCTTCTGACCGAGGACGTGATTCTGGGACACCAAGGACCTCGTGCGCCGCACGCACAAAGAGGCGTATCCCAACGACCGGAAGTGGGCTCGCCTGGTGCAAGCCGGCGTCACCGCCCCCGCGCAGCTCGACAAGAAGACCCCGAAGCTCGAGGCGCTCGCGCCGGTGAAGCTCGAGGGCAGCGAAGCCGGCGGACTCGACGCCGCCAACGGACAGCTCGAGCTTCTGCTCACTCACTGCTCCAAGGTCTACGACGGTCGTTGGGCCAACAACTCGTGGCTGCAAGAGCTGCCCGAGTCGTTCACCAAGCTCACCTGGGGCAACGCGGCGCTGATCGCTCCCAAAACCGCCGCCGCTCTCGGCGTGACCGACGGTACCCCCGCGCGTCTCAGCATCGGCGGGCAGAGCATCGAGCTGCCGGTGATGATCGCCCCGGGCCAAGCCACCGGCACCGTCAAGGTCGCGCTGGGCTACGGCCGCACCTCGGCGGGCGTCGTCGGTGGACACGCAGGCGACGTGCAGCCGACCACACCGGTGGGCGCCAACGCCTACAAGCTCCGGAGCGCCAAGCTGCATCGCTTTGGCTCGGGACTCTCGGTGGCGGGGCAGGGCTCGCCGCTCCATCTGGCCACCACCCAAGACGTGCACGCCATCGACGCCACCGGCCGCAAGGGCACCGACGACCGCGTGCCGATGCTCGTGCGCGAGGCGAACCTCGCGGAGTACAAGAAGCACCCGGACTTCGCCAAACACGTCGTGCACCACCCGCCGCTGCTCCAGCTCTGGGAGGAGCCCGTCAAATACGACGGCAACAAGTGGGGCATGACCATCGACCTCGCCAAGTGCATCGGCTGCAGCGCCTGCATCACGGCCTGCCAGGCCGAGAACAACATCGCGGTGGTCGGCGAAGAGAACGTCAAGTGGGGCCGCGAGCTGCTCTGGCTGCGCGTGGATCGCTACTACAGCGGCAAGGCCGACGACGCCGGCGTGGTGTGGCAGCCCTTGCCCTGCCAGCAGTGCGACAACGCACCCTGCGAGCAGGTCTGCCCGGTGGGCGCCACCATGCACTCCAGCGAAGGCCTGAACGACATGGTCTACAACCGCTGCATCGGCACCCGCTACTGCGCCAACAACTGCCCCTACAAGGTGCGGCGCTTCAACTACTTCAACTTCCACCTCGACAAGGTGGGGCCAACCCCCTGGCACGGTACGGAGAACAACCGCCACCGGGTGAAGGCCATGGTCTTCAATCCCGAGGTCAGCGTTCGGGCCCGCGGTGTGATGGAGAAGTGCACCTTCTGCGTGCAACGCATCCAGAGCACCAAGATCCAGGCCAAGAACGCCAAGCGCGCCATCAAGGACGGAGAAATCCAGACCGCGTGCCAGCAGACCTGCCCGACCGGTGCCATCGCCTTCGGCAACCTCAACGACAAGCAGAGTCAGGTCGCGAAGCTCGCCGAGCTGTCGCGGGCCTACCACCTGCTCGCCGAGCTCAATAACCGCCCGCGCGTGAGCTACCTCGCGCGAGTCAAGAACCCCAACCCGGAGCTGGTCTGAGCCATGGCCATCGCCGTCAATCCCTTCGACGCCCCGCCGCAAGGTGAGAACGCGTTCGCGAAGATCACCCACAACGTCGCCCGCGTCGCCGAGGTGCAAAGGCCGCCCCGCGGCTGGTACATCGCCTTCGGCATCGCCCTCACGCTGCTCTCCATCTTCGGCGTGAGCATCGGCTGGCTGATGTGGTCGGGCATCGGCATCTTCGGCAACATGAACCCAGTGTTCTGGGCCATGCCGATCGTGAACTTCGTGTTCTGGGTCGGCATCGGCCACGCCGGAACGCTGATCAGCGCCATCCTGTATCTGCTGCGTCAGAACTGGCGCACCGCCATCAACCGCTTCGCCGAGGCCATGACCATCTTCGCGGTCATCTGCGCCGGCATCTTCCCGGGACTGCACGTCGGCCGGCCCTGGCTGCCCTACTGGATGTTTCCGCTGCCGAACCAGATGAGCATGTGGCCGCAGTTCAGGAGCCCACTCGAGTGGGACGTGTTCGCGGTCGGCACCTATTTCACGGTGTCCACCCTGTTCTGGTACATGGGCATGATCCCGGACTTTGGGACCTTCCGCGACCGCTCGACGACCAAGGGTCGCAAGATCGCCTATGGCATCCTGGCCATGGGCTGGCGTGGATCGAGCCGCCAGTGGCACCGCTACGAGCGCGCGTACTTGATCCTGGCCGCACTCGCCACGCCGCTGGTGCTCAGCGTGCACTCGGTCGTTTCATTCGACTTCGCCACGGCGCAGCTGCCCGGCTGGCACGCCACCATCTTCCCGCCCTACTTCGTGGCCGGCGCCATCTTCGGCGGCTTCGCCATGGTCGTGACCCTCGCCGTCCCGGCGCGTCAGTTCTTCGGGCTCAAGCGCATCATCACCATCGGGCATCTCGAGCTGATGGCCAAGATCATCCTCGCGACGGGCATGATGGTTGGCTACGCCTACTCGATGGAGTTCTTCACCGCTTGGTACAGCGGCAACGACTACGAGATGTTCACCTTCTTCAACCGGGCGCTCGGTCCCTATGCCTGGTCGTACTGGTGCATGATCTTCTGCAACGTGGTCACGCCCCAGGTGTTCTGGTCCAAGAAGATGCGCACCAACCCCTGGGTCATCTTGGTGGTGGGCGTGCTCGTGAACATCGGCATGTGGTTCGAGCGCTTCGTGATCGTGATCACCAGCCTCTCGCGGGACTTCCTGCCGTCGAGCTGGGGCTACTACAAGCCCACCTTCTGGGACTTCTCGCTGCTGGCTGGCAGCTTCGGCCTCTTCTTCACCCTGTTCCTCCTGTTCTGCCGTTACCTGCCCATGGTCGCCATGAGCGAGGTGAAGGCCTTCCACCCCTCCGCGCATGCGCACGGGGACGACCACTGAGGGTCCGACCATGAGCGAACACGACGACGATCTGCACGGCCTGTTGGCGGAGTACGAGACCCCGAGCGCGCTGGTCGCGGCCTGCAAGAAGGTGCGCGACGCGGGCTACGCCAAATGGGACACGTACACGCCCTTCCCTGTCCACGGCATCGACAAGGCCATGGGCATTCGCATGACCGCCCTGCCCTGGCTCGTGCTCATCGCCGCTCTGCTCGGCCTGGGTGCGGCCATCTGGCTGCAGTGGTGGACCAATGCGGTGGACTACAAGTTCATCTCCAGCGGCAAGCCAATGTGGAGCATCCCGGCCAGCGTGCCGGTCTACTTCGAGGTGACCATCCTCTTTAGCGCCTTCGCGGCGCTCTTCGGCATGCTCATCTTGAACAACCTGCCGCAGCCGGCGCACCCCCTGGATCACCTGCAGGCCTTCGGCCGTGCCACGGACGATCGCTTCTTCCTCTTCATCGAGCGTCGCGACGAGAAGTTCGACGCGAACGACACCCAGCAGCTGCTCGACGGGACCCACCCGGTCGCCGTGGACCTCGTCCACGAGGACCGCTCGACCTCCGATCGCCTGCCCAAGCCGCTGCTGCTCACCGCAGCCGTCGTGGCCGTCCTCGCGCTGGTGCCCTTTGCTTTCATCGCCAAGGCGCGCGCCGCGAAGACCACGGAGACCCGCATCCACGCGGTCGGCGACATGGACTGGCAGGTGAAGTACCAAGCTCAGCAACCAAACCCGCTCTTCCCCGACCAAATGGCGATGCGTGCTCCCGAACCGGGCACTGTCGCCATGGACGAACACCCGGACGACGAGCACCTCACCGCAGGCAAGGTCGACGGCCAGTTCGCCCGGACCTTCCCCCAAGCTTTCAGCGTCGATGCCGCGAGCATGGCCAAGGGCAAGGAGCGCTTCGAGATCTTCTGCGCACCGTGCCACGGGATCAGCGGCAACGGCGACGGGCCGGTCTCGCAACGCGCCATGACGCTCGCCGAGGGCACCTGGGTGCCGCCGACCAACATGGGCATGGACTACCTCCGACAGATGCCGGTCGGACAGCTCTACGACGTCGTCACCCACGGCGTCCGTAACATGCCGCCCTACGCCTCGCAGATCTCGTTGAACGATCGCTGGGCCGTCGTCCTCTACCTACGCGCCCTGCAAAAGGCCAAAGCTGCCCCGGTGGGTGAGCTGACTGACGCCGAACGCGCCACGTTGAAGTGAGTGGAGATCCCTGAGATGGCCAAGACGACAGAGACAGCCAAAGACGGGGGCTTCGGCGACAACATCCGCATGGATGGCCTCGCTGCGAAGCTGATGGGGATCGCCGGCGGCGTCGGCGCCGTCGCCCTCGGCGCAAGCCTTTTCCTGGGGTTCACCGGCGACAAGGCTCAGTTCATGCACTCGTACCTGACGGCGTACGCGTGGATCCTGAGCATCGGCCTCGGCGCCCTGTGGTGGGTCGTGCTCCAACACCTGGTCAACGCCAAGTGGAGCACCGTGGTCCGCCGCGTCGGGGAGATCCTCGCTTCGACGATGCCCATGCTGGCGCTGCTCTCGCTGCCCATCGTGATCCCCACCCTGATGGGTGACACCACGCTGTACATCTGGGCCGACGGCAACAAGATGCAGGCCGACCACATGCTGCACAAGAAGGCGGCCTACCTCAACAAGGACTTCTTCGTCGTCCGCCTAGTGATCTACTTCGTGTTCTGGGGAGTGCTCTCGCGCTTTCTGTTCTCGAAGAGCGTGGAGCAGGACAAGACCGGGGCGCCAGAAATCCGTTCGAAGCTCCAGGGCCTCTGTGCCCCGAGCATGATCCTCTTGGCGTTGACGCTGACCTTCGCGTCCATCGACTTCCTGATGACGCTGGAGCCCAAGTGGTACTCGACCATCTTCGGCGTCTACTACTTCGCCGGTGCGGTGGTCAGCTTCCACTCGTTCTTCGCCCTCACGCTGATGTGGCTGCAAAAGAACGGCCGCCTCGCCAAGAGCGTGACCAGTGAGCACTACCACGACATCGGCAAGATGATGTTCGCGTTCACGGCCTTCTGGGCCTACATCGCCTTCAGCCAGTTCATGCTGATCTGGTACGCCAACATCCCCGAAGAGACGGAGTGGTACCACCTGCGCGCCCACGGGCCGTGGGGCATGGTTTCCTTCGCGATGATCGCGGTGAACTTCGTGATCCCTTTCTTCGGGCTGATGTCGCGACACGTGAAGCGCAATCGCTTTGGCCTTGGCTTCTGGGCGGTCTGGATCTTGGTCGTGCACTGGCTCGACATGTTCTGGCTGGTCAAGCCGCACATGCACACCGAGCATCTGCCCTTCAGCCTGATGGACCTCACCTGCACCATTGGTGTGCTCGGGCTGTTCATCGCTGCCGCCGCGTTCTCCTCCCAGAAGGTGAATCTGGTGCCCATCAAGGACCCGCGACTGGACAAATCGCTGGCGTTCGAGAACTTCTGATCGGCCGGAGAGACCACGAATGGCAAAGCACAACGAACAGACCAGCGTCGTTCCAGCCGTGTTGGTGCTCCTGGGTGTGGTGGGCGTGGGCGCCTCCATCGCGTACACGATGTCGACGACCCAGGCCGCAGAGACCCAGCTCGCCAATCAATCCATCGACCTCGAGCGCGCTACCAAGGACACGACGCTCCAGCAGCAGGGCGAGCTCGTCGCGCCTGCGTCCTGGTCGGACAAGGCCAAGGGCACCGCGGCGCTGCCTGTCGAGCGCGCGATGGCCATGGTCGTCAAGTCCTTGAACGACGACCCGGCGTCGGCGACCCCGCCACCGCCGCCGCCGAAAGTTCCCGACGCAGATGCGGGCGCCGACGGCGCCGAGGTCACGGCAGAAGGCGCGGACGGCGGCGAGGCCACCACGGATGCGGCCGAGACCGCGACCGACGCCGCAGCGCCGGAGCCGACGGAAGAGAAGCCAGCGCCGCCGACCACGCCGGCTCCAAAGCCGCCGACCACGCCGGCTCCAAAGCCGCCGACCGCGCCGGAAGTGCCCGAAGCGCCCTGAATCCGCGCGTCCGCCGGACGGCCACGTCCAGTCGAATCGATCGCGCCCACCCGCGGTCCCCAGCGCCGCCGCTGCGCCGAGCGCGGCGGTGCGTGTACCGCGAGGGGCCGGTCACGCCCCCTGTTCGACGGACCGATGTCCCGTCGCTGTCCGGCGCAGGCCGCCCGTGACCGTCGTTCGTCCCCAACGGGAACACTCGCCCCCCCCCACAGACCCGATCCCACACAAAACTGTCTGTTTTCGGGATAATTTCATGGTGAAAGCGCTGCGGCTTGCTGTACGGTGCCGTCTGAATCGAGATGCGGATTGGACAGATGACGACCCACAGTCGCCGGTCTCTGGGAGCACTCTGTGTTGGGGCGCTCACCGCCGTCGTGCTGCTCGCGCTCTCCGCGTGCAACACCGCCCCCGCGGGCGCAGGCGCAGGCGCTTCGGCCGAGCAACTCTACCAGCTCTGCTCGCAGTGCCACGGCGAAAGCGGCCTCGGCAACCGCTTTGCCAACACGCCGGCCATCGCGGGACTGCCCGCTTGGTACGTCGAGGCGCAGCTGATCAAGTTCCGCAGTGGGCAGCGCGGAGCACACCCCGACGACATCACGGGCATGCAGATGCGGCCCATAGCGCGCACCCTGATCCACGACGGCGACATCAAGACCATCTCGCAGCACGTCTCGCAGATGCCCCGCTTCCGACCTGAAGCGCAGATCAAGGACGCAAACCCGGCGCGCGGTGCGACCCTCTTCAAGCCCTGCGCTGCGTGCCACGGCGCGAGCGGCGAGGGCAACGAGGGCACCAAGGGGCCTCCCCTTCAGGCGCAGAGTGACTGGTACATCGCCACTCAGCTCATGAGGTTCCGCAAGGGCATCCGCGGCACCCATCCGGACGACGCCACCGGCGGCATGATGCGGCCCCAGGCCGTGATGCTGCCCGACGATCAGGCGACGCGCGACATCGCCGCGTTCATCGCCCAGGCCAAGTGAGGAGAGCGGCATGGCAAAAGACATCAGCAGCGACGCCGTGGCGAAGTGGACCTTCTGGCTCACCGCCGGCGCCCTCGTGGCCTACGTGGCCGCAGCCTCGGTTCTCGCGCTGGCAGGCGAGCCGAAGCACTCGCCCGACACGTCCGTGGAGCTTTCGCGATGATTGAATGGCTCGTCCCCCAAGCGTCGACCTACGCCGCCGAGATCGACAACCTGATCACGCTGATCACGGTGCTGGTCGGCTTCTGGTTCTTCGTCGCCCAGGGCGCGCTCTTCTACCTCATCTTCAAATTCAAGGAGAAAGCGGGTCGCAAGGCCCTCTACATCACCGGGGAGAAGAAGGAAGAGAAGAAGTGGATCACGCGCCCGCACAACATGATCTTGGCCTGCGACATCGTCATCATCGTGATGGCGATCAAGGTCTGGGTCGCGGTGAAGCAGACCATGCCGGAGCCCGACGCAAAGGTGAACGTCATCTCCCAGCAGTGGGCCTGGACCTTCGAGCACCCCGGCTCGGACGGCAAGCTCGGCACCGATGACGACATCCGCACGACTGACGAGCTGCACGTCGAAGTCAACAAGACCTACCACTTCAACTTGGTCTCGCGCGACGTGCTGCACAGCTTCAGCATTCCGGTGTTCCGCCTCAAGCAAGACGCGGTGCCGGGCCGCATCATCCAGGGCTGGTTCAAGCCCACCAAGACCGGCAGCTTCGACATCCAGTGCGCCGAGATCTGCGGCGTAGGGCACGGCCTGATGCCGGGTCGCATCGTCATCGAGTCACCCGCGGCGCACGCCGCTTGGATCGCCGAGCAATCACAGAAGAAGCTCGCCAGCGCGAAAGCCCCCTGAGCCATGAGTCACGCTCACCCCCAAGAAGGCTGGGTCAAGAAGTACCTGTGGTCCACCGACCACAAGATCATCGGTTTGCAGTACCTGTTCACGGGCATGGCCATGGCCCTGCTCGGCGGCTTCTTCGTCTACGCCTTCCGCATGCAGCTCGGGTTCCCGGGCCAGAGCGTCCCTGGCTACGGCTTGGTATCGCCCAACGAGTACAACGCCCTGGTCACCAACCACGGCACCATCATGATCTTCTGGGTGGCGATGCCGGTGCTGATCGCGGCCTTCGGGAACTTCCTGATCCCGCTCATGATCGGCTGCGACGACATGGTGTTCCCGCGGCTGAATCGTCTCAGCTACCAGATCTTCCTCGTCAGCGCCCTCGTGCTGCTCGCCTCGTTCTTCGTGCCGGGCGGCGCCTTCGGCGGCGCCTGGACAGCGTATCCGCCGCTCTCGGCGAAGCACCAATACAGCCTCACTCCAGCCGGCTCGACGCTCTGGCTCTTGGCGGTGGCCCTCGAGTTCGTCGCCTTCTTGATGGGCGGCATCAACTTCCTGACCACCGTGATGAACTCGCGGGCCCCGGGCATGAAGTGGCACCAGATCCCGGTCGTGATCTGGATGATCGTGGTGGCCACCATCGTGTTCATGGGCTCCGTCGGGCCCTTGGTCGCCGGCGCGGTCATGCTGCTCATGGACCAGCAGTTCGGCACCGGCTTCTACGATCCGGTCCGCGGCGGTGACCCGATCTTGTGGCAGCACTTGTTCTGGTTCTTCGGCCACCCGGAGGTCTACGTCGTGTTCCTGCCAGCGGCCGGCATCACCATCGACGTCATCGCCGTCTTCGCCCGGAAGAAGGTCTTCGCCTACAAGACCGTGCTCTACACGGCCTTTGCCACGGGTATTCTCAGCTTCTTCGTCTGGGCACATCACCAGTTCGTGGCCGGCATCGACCCGCGGATGGCCAACGTGTTCACGGTCACGACGGTGCTCATCTCGGTGCCCATCGCCGAGATGATTTTCGTGACCATCGCCACGCTCTACGGCGGCTCGATTCGGCTGACGACACCCATGCTCTGGGCCCTGGCCTTCGTCGCCGAGTTCCTAATCGGCGGCGTGACCGGCATCTACCTGGGGTCCAGCGGCTCGGACATCTATTTCCACGACACCTACTTCGTGCTCGCTCACTTCCACTACACCTTCGTGCCCATCGCCATCATCGCGACCTTCGCTGGCGTCACCTTCTGGTTCCCGAAGATGTTCGGCAAGATGCTGGACGAGAAGCTGGGCAAGCTGCATTTCTGGACGACCATCATCCCCTTCAACTTCATCTTCATCCCGCTGTTCATCACCGGCGCCGCCGGGGATCACCGCCGCATCCACGACTACCGGCAGTTCCCCGACCTCGCGCGCGCGGACCTGCAGAACCTCCGGATGATCGCCACCATCGCCACCGTCGCGATGCTCGCGGCGCAGGTGATCTTCTTCTACAATTTCTTCAAGAGCATGAAGAGCGGGAAGCGGGCGGGCAATAACCCCTGGAACGCCAATACGCTCGAGTGGGCGGCTGCCTCACCGCCGCCGCATGGCAACTTCGAGGTCTTGCCCTCGGTCTACCGCGGCCCCTACGAGTACTCGGTGCCCGGGCGCGAGAGCGATTTCTGGCCCCAGGACGAGCCGCCCGACGACGGCTCGGAGCCCACGCCGGAGGCGGCGCAATGAACAAACCCATTGCCACGACCCGCAGCGCCACCGGCATCCCCACCGGTCGCCTCGCCGTCTGGTGGCTGATCGCCTCGGAAATCGTGATCTTTGGCGGTCTCTTGGCCTCCTACATCATGCACCGGCTCGGGCACCCCGAGTTTGGCGACTACGCCGCCAACACCAACACGTGGATAGGCGCCTTCAACACCCTGGTGCTGCTCAGCTCGAGCCTCTCGGCCGTGCTCGCCCATCAGGCGGCCGAGCGCAAAGACGGCGTGCGGGCCGCCAAGCTGCTGATGTTCACCATGCTCGGCGGCTTGACCTTCGCCTGCGTCAAGGCAGCCGAGTGGACCATGGAGATCAGCCACGGCTTCACGCTCACCACCAACGCATTCTGGTCGTTCTACTACACCGCCGCCGGGCTCCACGCGGTGCACGTGATCGCCGGCGTGGTCATCATGGGCATCGTCGCCAAAGATGCCGCCGAGGGCAAAGAGCTCCAGCGCGTCGAGCTCATCGCCAACTACTGGCACTTCGTCGACCTGGTGTGGATCTTCCTGTTTCCGCTGCTCTACATCGCGAAGTGAGGCGAGGCACCATGGCTTCTTCCGGCAAGAAACACGATCGAAGCGCCGCGGCCCAGAGCGAGCCGCCGGCAGCTCGGCCCGCCAAGGCTGGCCACGGCCACGCCACGCCCCACGGCGACATGCACTACGTCCAGATTTGGGCGGTCTTGGTCGCGCTCCTGGTGGTCAGCGTTGTCGGTCCCATGCTGGGTCACCCGGTGCTCACCCTGGTGACGGCATTCGGTATCGCGACGGTCAAGGCCTACCTGGTAGCCAAGCACTTCATGCACCTCGGAACCGAGCGCCGCTACATCGTCTACATGCTCGCGACCATGGTGGCGTTCATGGTGCTGCTCTTCTTCGGCGTCGCACCCGACGTGATGGCGCACAAGGGTCACAACTGGAAGAACGAGGCCGCGGAGCAAGAGGTGAAGCGCGCACTCGAAGCAATCAAACACCAACCCCACCAGGCGCACTGACTTGACCTCCGCCGCACTGCCCGTCGATCGCCCTGCCGGCCTGCCGCCGCGGGAAGCAGTCGCGCCGAACGCGGTGATCGGCATGGCAATTTTCTTGGCGGCGGAGGCGATGTTCTTCGCTGCGCTGATCAGCGCCTTCACCATCACCCGCATCACGACCCCCGGGGCCTGGCCACCACCGGGTCAAGTGCGCCTGCCCATCGCGGCCACGGCGGTCAACACTGGCGTGCTCATCGCCAGCGGGGTGGCGGTCTACTTCGCGCGCCGCGAGTACCGCGTCGCGGCCGGGCGCGCGGCCACGATGCTCGGAGCGGCGCTCGGGCTGGGCGCGGCCTTCGTGGGCTTCCAAGGCTACGAGTGCGTGCGCCTGATCGGCGAGGGCCTCACCATGCGCTCGGGGCCGGCGGGTAGCTTCTTCTACCTCTTGGTGGGCGCGCATGCCCTGCACGCCGTCGCTGGGCTCCTCGCCCTGGCGACGGCGCGCGCGAAGGCGAAGCGCGGACAGCTCGGTCCCGGTTTCTTCACTGCCACCCGCCTGTATTGGTTCTTCGTGGTCGGTCTCTGGCCGATCCTCTACTGGAGGGTCTACCTATGAGGCCCGGGCTCTGGGCGGGCTGCCTCGCCTTCTTGGCTCCGGCCGTGGCCGCCGGATGCCCGGTCTGCGGGACCCCGCAGAACAACGCCACCCGCGACGCCTACGTGGGCTCCACCATCTTCTTGAGCCTGTTTCCCCTGATGCTGATCGGCACGCTCATCGGGTTGGGCATCTGGCATGTGCGGCGGCGCGAACGCGAACGCGAACGCGCCCTCGGCACGGACGCGACGAAAGTCGTGACCTCGACGAGTTCAGCGTAGCGCGGCGGAGCTGCCGTCATGCTGCACCGCCTCCCGCCTTCCCGCCTTCCCGCCTTCCTGTGAATCCGACCGCTCGACCGAACCCTCAGTACACGAACCTTCGGATGTCGTAGCGCGCGACGGGCACGCTGACCCCCGCCGCCCGCAGGCCCGCGCGGATGCTGTTCGCCTGCGCCTCGATCTCGGCCAGGCAGAGCGTTCCCAACTCTTGGAACGCCGCTTGAAAGCCCGAGCCCTGCTCGACCTGCAGCGGCGAGAGGTACACGCGATCGCCCTTCCGAAGGCCCATGCGCGCAATGACCTCGACCGTCGCGCCGACGTGGCGCTCTTGCCATCGCGCTCCACCCGCGCCCGCGAGCACGATGACGCCGACGCCGATGCCAGCCTCGCGGAGCTGCTCGACCAGGCGAACTGCGCCGGCCGACTCCGCGGGCTTGCCCAGCGTCGCCAGCACGTCGTCGCTGCCGCTCTCGAGGCCGAGGGACACGCTCTCGAGGCCCCGCTGCCTGAGTTCGGCCCACTCCTCGACGCGCTTCGGGCTCGAGAAGGCGTCCACGAAGGCCGACAGCGACCTGAACGCAGCCGGAGCACTCGCCCGCCGGAGCTCGGCGTTCACGACGTCGATCAGCGGCAAGAGCTTGTCTCGCGCGATCACCAGGGCGTTGGCCTGGCCCAAAAACACACCCCGGCGCAGCGGCAGCGCCCGGCCAACCACGCCGAGCACCCGCCCGATGTGGTCCGCCAGTGACTCGGGCGTCTTCATGCTGAAGCGCGTATCGCGGTAGAGGTGGCAGAACGTACAACGGTTCCAGGAGCATCCGGAGGTGAGCTGGATCACCAGCGCGCGGTTGCGATCCGGCGGCAGGATTGGGATCGGATCGTAGGCGGCGCGGAATTTCGCCGCCTCCCCTTCCACCGCGCTCGGAGCAAACGCGCCCAGCGCAAGCGCGAGCGTCTCGGCGACGACCGGCTCGACGTCGGCAGGCAGCGCAGCATGCGCAGCGGCGACCAGCTCCCCAATTTGCGCGAACACGCCGGCCGCCAGCCCCGGTGACACAATCTCGATGGCGATTGAACGATCGCGACCTTCGCCCTCGAAGGTGACGCGTCGAACCCTCCCGTCGAGGCCGCGTTGATACGATCTGTCGCCGAGCCACGCCCGATGGAGTCGTCCTTCGAGATCCAGGTGCACGACCGTGCGCGCAGCACCAAAGATCGTCACCAGGTGGTCCTTCGTCGCGACCCCGAGCTCGCCGCCCGCGAGGACCTTCACGGAGCGATAGGCGCTGCCGAGCTCCGCCCAGGGCGGAGGATGGGGGTCTGCCGACACGCGCCTACGATGCCCCACGGCCCTGGAGGCGGCAACGGCCGAGCGCCCTGCAGCGGCTCATCCGAGGGCGAGCGCGAGCTTCAGCCCCGCGTCCACGGTCTTGCGAGCGCGAGGCGACAGGCTGCCGACGATCCGATCGAAATGCGCGGCGTCCAGCGTCATGACCTGACGCACGAGAACGACGGAAGCGCGATCGAGCCCGGTCTCGCGGGGCTGTAACAACACGTTCCCGATGGCCTCCGCCCGACGCAGATTCGAGGTCAACGGCACCACCATTACGGTCCGCAGCGCAGACTCGGTGAGCACGTCGTCTTGGACAATCAAGACCGGGCGGCGAAGCGCCGGGGCTTATCCTCTCGGAGCTCCGAAATCCGCCCACCACACCTCCCCTCGTTTCCATCACCACTCGACGTCGGAAAGTGCCCGAGTTGCGGCGCGCTTTGCGAGCTCGCTCGTGTCGTCGTCGCCGCTGTCGGACCCGAACGCTCGATCGTACGAGGCGCGAAGCTCTCGAGCTTGGTGCTCTTCGACGTAGCCCCGCACCGCCCGGGTGAAGAGCTCGCTGCGCGAGAGGCCCAGCTTCTTGGCGAAGCGCTCCGCGTCGCGGAACACGTCGTCTGGGATCGAGATGGCCGTCTTCACTCCCGGAGTATAACTCTGGTCATACCCAAGCACGAGCGCCGCCGAAGCCCGCCCCCAGCCTGGCGATCAGCGCTCCGCCGCCGCCCTCTCCACCACGCGATCGATCCAGCGTCGCTGCTCGTCGGCTTTGGTTCCGATGCCGTTGATCAGCAGCGCGAACGCGAAGCGGGGCCGCCCATCGTCCCCGAGCACGACCCCGGACAGCGAGTGGGCGCGAGCCAGCGTGCCGGTCTTGCCGCGAAGCTTCTGCTTGAGCCGCTTGCTGCGAAAGCGGTTGCGGAGCGTGCCGTCGACTCCGCCCACCGCGAGTTGGTCGACGAAAGCCGATCCGGTCTTGGGTTCTTTCGATGCGGCGATCTGCGCAGCAACGAGCGACGCCGCGCTGATCCGATTCGCATCGAACAGCCCGGATCCGTTGACGATACGAGTGCTCGAGTCCAGGGCCCCCGCCGACTTCATCCATTCGCTGACCGCGGCCGCGCCGTCGGCGCTGCTGCCAGGACGGCGACTGGTCGCTGCGCCCAATGCCTTCAGCAGCGTCTCGGCAGTGAAGTTGTCGCTGTGCTTCCCGACCTCGCGCAGCAGCATCGACACGGGCTCGCTGGATTTCTCCGCTAGCGCGTGGGTCTCGCTTTTGCCGCCCTCGCTCACACCACCATCGACCGGGACCCCGCGACGCTTCAGCAGCGCCCTGAGCACGTGGCCAGCGTACAGCCGCGGATCCTCGACGCGTTTTGCGAAGGCAGTGGGCTTGGCGTCGATGGCGATGTGACCCGACAAGCGGATCGCGAGCGCGCTGCCGTTCGGGCGCATCTCGACGCGGAGGGACTTTCCCTTGCCCTTCTTCTCGGTGACGATCTTGCCCTCGATGTCCACGAACCCCGCCGGATCGACGCTGACGCGGGCCGGTTCGCCGATGGATCCTGGAGCCACGCGCACGACGAAGGCGTTGCGATCGAGCGACACCGCGCTCACCGGGGCACGAAATGGTGCCCACTCGGCTGGCTGCTGCTCGAACGCCGGCGGCACGAAGCGCGGGTCGAAGGCGCCCTGATCGACCAAGATCTCGCCGACACGCTTGACGCCCGCGTCGGCGACCGCCTTGACCAGCTTCTCGAGGTCTCGACTCGAGAGGCTGGGATCACCGTTCGAGCGCAGCACCAGCCGCGCCACCACTCCACCGGTGACTTCGCCGTACAGCCCGCTCTTGAAGCGATGGTCCGTCCCAAGCCGTGCGAGCAGCGCCGCCGCGGTGACGACCTTGGCATTGGACGCCGGGTTGAGGGAGAGCACCGGGTTCTTCTCGGCGATCACCCGTCCCGTCTCGACTTCCACGATCCGAGCCGACAGCTCACCCTTCTGGCGATCGACCCAGGCTGCGAGGCGGTCGAGCTCCGTCTGCGTCGTGGCGACCGCGCGGGCGGCGGCGGGCGGCGGCTCTGCGCTCGCTGTCGCGGCGTGGCCCGCCAAGGCGGCTGCGACGAGCAGAGCTAGGACCGCGTTTCGCATGGGCCCTCTGGAGATAAACGCAGCTCGGCCTTTGGGCAATTCCTGGGCCCTGGAAACTCGCGCCTGCCTCCGCCCTGGTCTATGACCGACCCGTGCGCATCGCGGTGGTCTTCGGCCTGCTTTCAGCCGCATCGAGCTGCGCGGAGCGGGCGCCCCCGAGCGAGCGCCCCCTCGAGATCGTGCTGCCCCAGGAGATCGCCACCCTCGATCCGAGGTTCTCGACCCGCGGCCACGACGTCAAGACGACCCGCTTGATCCACGCCGGTCTGGTCGGGCTCGATCCGGACACCCTCGCGCCCGTGCCCTTGGCCGCCCAGCGCTGGCGCTTCGTGAGTGACCGCGTGCTCGAGGTCGAGCTTCGGCCTGGCGTGACCTTCCACAGCGGCAAGCCGCTCACGTCGGCGGACGTGTGTGCGACCCTCACGGCCCTCGGGGAGGCCAAGCTCGGCAGCCCGCACCGCGCGGTCGTACGCGCCATTGGATCCTGCGTGCCCCAGGCGGAACAGCGGCTGCGCATCGAGCTCGCGACCGATCGTGCGACGCTGCTCACTGATCTCGAGGTGCCGATCTTGCGAGAGGACCAGGCTCGATGGGCCCCGCAGCCCCTGGGCGGCCTGGACGGGATCGGTCCGTATCGTGTGACCCGCGCAACGCCGGCCGTGGTCGAGCTCGAACCAGCCGACACCGGAGTGCTGCCCCGGCCGCGCCACTCCGTCGTGATTCGCAGCATCCGCGACGAGAACGCCCGCGCGCTCCGGCTGCTCGCCGGCCGCGCCGACGTCGCACCCAACGCGCTGTCGCCGACTCTGTTGCCGTCACTCGAAGGGCGCGCGGGTCTGACAATCCGAGCTCGCACCGGCGCGAACATCAGCTACCTCCTGTACCAGAACGAACGGCCGCCCTTCGATCGCCCAGAGGTCCGCCGAGCCATCGCGCGATCCATCGACCGCGAGCAGATCGTGCGGACGCTTCTGGCGGGACGCGCCGAGAGCGCGAACGGGCTCTTGCCACGAGGCCACTGGGCAGCGCCCGAGTCGCTGCCGAGTCAGCGCTTCGATCCCGGCCCCGAGCGCGCGCTCTTGGCGAGTCTGCCCGAGGTCACGCTGGTCACGAGCACCGATTGGCTGCGCGTGACCATCGCGCGGGCCATCGCGCAGATGCTCGGAGACGCGGGGCTGAGCGTGCGCGTCGTCACCCTCGACTTCGGCGTGCTGCTCGCTCGCCTCGACGCGGGCGACTTCGAGATGGCGACGCTTCAGATGCCCGAGCTCACCGAGCCAAACGTGCTGGCGTGGTTCTTCCACCCGCGCGGAGTGCCCGGCGAGGGCGGTGAGGGCAAGAACCGCGCGCGTTATCGCGACCCCGAGGTGGGCAATTGGCTCGACGCCGCCGGCGCGACGCGGGACGCGGCTCGACGCAAAGATCTCTACGCTCGCATCGCCGAGCGCATGCAGCGCGACCTGCCGGTCCTACCGCTGTGGCACGAAGACCAAATCGCCGTCGTGTCCGACCGCGCAGCGAGCTTCGCCCTCTCCGCCGAGGGGCGCTGGCTCGGAATCGCCCGGGTGCCGTGACCCAGGAGCGGTCAAGGTGGAAAGAACTCCACCTTCCACTCGGGGTAACGGTGCGGTCCGGAGCAGCCCACGAGATGGGCTTCGTCCATCCTACAGCGTGTTAATTCACGTCCCCACATGCTGCACGCGCAGTCGCACGCATCATCCCGGGACCCGAAGCAGAGGAAGTCCTGCGCATGGCCGAAGGACGCGACGACGGCGCAAGTGCGAAAATCCGACTCGGTCGAATACCCGCGCCGCTCGGCGCGGCAGGCCGCGGAGGAGTTCGGAGCACCATGGGAAGCAACCCGCTCTCCGACGTCCGGCCGGTCGTCGGGGTGCCGCTTGTTGACTATGAGCACGTCGATCCAACCGTCGGAGCGCTCGCGGGTGGTTCCCCAACGCGCACCCGCCCAGTCGAGGATCGGCCAGTTCGGTGGTTCGGCGGGAGGGCGAAGGATGAACGCCGTGAGGCACGTCATGCGCCGGCACTGCACGGCGACCAAATGGCGATTGGAGGTATCGACAAAGCGTTCGAGCAGGAGGTTCTCGGTGCTAGTCGACCACTCTGGATCGATCGGCTCCTTCTCTCGCACGAGCTGGAAGCGGTACGGGATCCATAGATCCTCCGGCATGATGCCCGAGTGCTCCCCCACCTCTGGCGTTGGCCGGGCGGGCTGGGCAGCGTCCGCCGTCGCCGTCGCTACTGGCGCGGGCCTGGGCTTGACAGCTGGTTGTGGTGGCGTCGAGCAACCCGTGGCGACGAGCAGGCCAGAGCAAGCCCACCGAGCGCATCTCACCTCGGTGCCTCCAGCAGCACGGGGGATGCGTCCCCGCCCAGACACTCGGCGGCGCAGTGCCCGCCGACCATCGCTCCGACGGATCCAGCGATGCAGGAGAGCAAGCTTGAGGTCTTCGGTGAGAGCTTCTTGCTCTTCGTGGCGCAACTGGCCGCACACGAAACGCTGGCGGCGACAAGGTCGTACGACGTGGCGACCGCTGTGCCGAGGCAGTCACGCAGGCACACGAACTCTCCGCGACCGTCGGGCCCCCCCGACGTGCACGCAGCGTCGGCTGCGCAGGCCGTCAGCTCGCCGCAGCACTGCGTCCGCGAGCAAGCGTGGCAGTCGTCCGGCTCGCCCGGCATGCTTTGACACGCTCCGAGGCCGGGCGGCTCGGTCGAGACGTGAAGCGGTCCTCCGTCGCCGCACGTCTTTCCGTTGTGTGGGACGCAGACTCGGATCACGCCGGTGCACGCAGCTCCACCCGGATCTGACGCTCGGAACCTGAGGTGGTAGACGCGCCCGTCGCCCTGTCCTGAGCGTTCGGCTCGGAGTTTGGCCTTGCCCTGAACGATGAATGCATCTGGGTTCACGCTGCCCTGGCCGGGGGCTTGCTGTGACTCGTCCTGGGAGACGCCTGTCACCTCGATCTGGACGGGATCCCCGTCGGGATCGATCACGCCGCTGACGCTCACGTCGAAGAGAGCTCCGTTCGGCGGCCAGAGCACGACGCCCGGCAATGCCGTGGCCGACGCACAGCTCGGAGCGTGGTTGAACACTACCGGGCTGGCTGTTGAAGCGTCCTCGGAGCTGCCGAGCCCGAGTTGCCCTTGCGCGTTGCTCCCCCAAGCGAGCACACTGCCGACGGCCAGCGTGTGGGCCGCCCCCGCCGCAACGCTCGACGCTGCGCGGACCGTTCCTGTGCGGCTGCAGCGATCGAGGACCGGCAGAGGCGTAGCGCGCTCCTGCGTCGTTCCATCGCCGAGTTCCCCGTGGTCGTTGGCGCCCCACGCGAACACGCTCCCTGCGTCGGTCAATGCGACGGAGTGCGCCGAACCCGCTGCGACCACGCGGATGCCGGCCGCGCCTGGGACCAGGACAGGTGTCGTGGCCGGGCTCGACGGAGCCTTCCCAAGCTGGCCCCGAGAGTTCTCGCCCCATGCGATGATCAGGCCATCGGCGGTCGCAGCCAGCGCATGCGCGCGACCCGCTGCAATCGCGCTCGCGCGGTCGGCATCGGGGTTCGCGCGGGCACTCTGGGCAACGCGAACCGGTGTCGCGGAGAACGCCGACTCGCTGCCAATGCCGAGTTGCCCGCGCTCGTTCGCTCCCCAGGCCCAGATTTGCCCGTTTTCATCCAGCGCGAGCACGAAGCGACCCCCGGCTGCGATCGCCACGATGGGCCCGACGTCGGACGCGACGGGGGCAGGAGCGGCGCGCGGGAGCGTGGTTCCGTCGCCCAACTGACCCGCGTCATTCGCGCCCCAGGTCCAGACCGTCCCGTCCACGAGCAACGCCACAGAGAAACCGTCGCCCGCCGCGACTGCAGCAGCCGTCAGGGAGGGGATCGGCATCGGGTGCCCGCTGGGGCCCACGTCCGTCCTTCCGAGTTGACCGGAGGAGTTGTCCCCGGTCGCGACAACGGTTCCGTCGCCAAGAACGGCCAGCGTGTGCGTCGAGCTCGTGGCGATCCCTTTGGCAGTCTGGAGTGGCGGGACCAACGTCGGGCCGAGCACGTTTGGAATGCCACCGAGGCCGAGTTGGCCGAGCGAGTTGTCACCGGACGCCCAGATGCGTCCGTCCGCGCCCTGGAAGAAAGACGCGCCTGCGCCGGAGTAGACGGCGACGATTTCGGGCTGACCGTCGCCTGGCGTCACGCACAGCTTCGACGTCGGCGGAAAGCCCGCAAACCCACACGTTGCACCATCGACCTCGAAGGCCCGAATCATCCGACCGCTGCGCGACACGCCCCAGATGACGTTCTTCGGCTCCGTCTCGAAGGTCAGTGGGTCGCACTCGATGTCGTGCAGGAACAACTCCAGCGCGTTCTCCGAGAGCCGCTTTGACCCTTGGATGACGCCGAGATTGAGCAGGTTCGTCTTGTCTCGGCCCAGACCCAGGTGGTTGCATGCGCCAACCTCCACCTCTCCGCTGACGGCGAGGCCGCCCACGAGAGCCGTTTTTTCGTAGGGGCCTTGAATGCATGGTGCGACGTCGACGAAGTCGTCGATGACGAAGCTGTTGTTCGGCGCAAAGCGGTCGACCCGTGGGGCGCCCGCGTCGACGAGGACACGGATACGCCCTGCGCTCGCGTGCCAGCCGACTCCGGTCGCGATCCCATCTTGCTTGCGGACGATGAGCGTTTGCGCCGCGGCCGACGAGCCGCTCGAGAGCGGGATGCGGAAGACCGTGTAGTTTCCCATCGGATCGTGCGGGCTACTCAGCGCAAGGAGGTCCTTCTCCACCAACCGATACGTGAATGAGCGCCACTCGCCGCCGCCGGTGAGGGCGATCGTCTTCTTCACGGCCCCGCTGCGCGGGTCCAAGAGCTTGATCTGGTTCTTCTTGGTTGGCCCTGGGCAGTCGATGGCGAGGAGAGTTCCGCCGCCGGCAACGCCGACCACGTCGGCGGGCACCACCGCCACCGCGCGCGTGGCCTCGTACGGCCGTGCCATGAAGGGAAGGGAACTCCAATTCAGCGCTCTGGGCGAGCTCTCTCCGCACTCTGGGGGTACCTCGACCGCCGGCGCGAGCCCCGCAGAGGTGATGGGGCCCGACCGAGTCCCCATGAACGTCCGCACTGTCCCGCTGGTGTCTTGCGAGCGCAGATCGTCGATGCCATCTTCGTTGAAGTCGGCAACGCTGAAGCTCGAGTATGGCGTCGGAGACCACACCGAGCCCGACAGGAACGACTGCGCGAGACTGAAGGGGCTCAGCGTCAGCAAGCTCTTGCCATCTGCGTACGCCGGTGGATACCCATCGAAGACGACCAACACGTCATGACGCTGATCTCCGTTGAAGTCGCCGATGTGGATCGCCGGCGAGAGATCCGGCGCCGGAAACGCGGCCGGTATAGGCGTGATGATGGGGCAAAGCGGGCAAATCTGCCCGCTGCTGATCTTCAGATCCAAGGCGTAGAAGCCGGCCACGACCTTCAAGGAGACCTCGTCCGGGGCTCCGTCGAGGTCCAGATCCGCAAAGAGGGTCGGGTTGGGTGGGGGTGTCGGGATCGCGCCCTGGAGGTTCGCGTCGGACAGGTCTGTCGCGACGGCGAACTTCGGATCGCCCGCAAAGGCGGGGCATCCATCCAGTTCGCTACAAGACGCACCGTAGCGATAGCAGGATCCCGTCGAATCTAGGGTGAACTCGCCACCGGGCGGGTCCGGGCGTGCGGTGACCAGGCCCGTGACCAGCCCGGTGGCGAGGTCGATCACCGGCCCGCCGCTGTCCCCACCGACTACGTCTGCGGAGTATTCGAAGGTGGCCTTCGGATCCGGCAGAAGCTTGATGGTCGCAGCGGCGACGACCTTGAGCGGAAGGCCCAGGCCGTGTCCAAGTTGGGCGACGCTGTCTCCCACCTTGGCCACGCCCAGTGTTCGGATCCTCAACAGGTGGTGCGCGAGGACCGGGCGGTCGACCTCGAAGACTGCGTAGTCGCGACGGTCGGTGTCTGTCATGAGTGGATGCCGGTGTGCGAGTACTTTGCTGCACTTGTAGACATCCGACCTCCGTCGGACACTGCCGGGCACGTTGGGCTTGTTTGTCTGGGGGTTGAACGAGGCTGTCTGGAACCCGAACGCCAGCTCGGTCTCCGAACACTTGGGCGCGCCGGTCTTGCCGTCGTTGGGCCCGAGGCAATGCCCCGCGGTGACGAACAGCTTCTCGCCAACTCGAAACGCGGTGCAGTCGCCAGTCCAACGCTCGCTCGCAAACGTCTGGTCGGAGCACAGCCCGTTGGCATTGGAGTAGCCGGGCAGCGGGCACTTCGTACGAGGTAACGTGTTCAGGTAGCAGCGCGTCCCCGTCGTGGTCTGCTTGCAAACGGCCGCCGTCTTGCCCGGGGTGCGCCCGACGATCGCGACCGAGTCAGTCCAGCCCAGCGTCTGCTTGTTGCCGGTGAAGTCGATGACGTTCTTGCGATTGTCTGCGCCGAAGATCACGGGCTGTCCGGACTCGCTCAGGTCCCACCCGAGGGACTCTCCGCCGCACGAAGCAGGAACAGCACCGAGCACCAGGCCCAGTGCCACCAAGCGTCGAAGTCGCAGCCCTCCTGCGGCTCGCGGCAAACCGAGAAAGATGCCCCCCCCCCCGGCGCATCGAGTCAACCAGCGAATTCACCTTCCCCATCACACGGACCTCCCGCCTGGTTCCAGGTTACCATGTCCGCGCATTGCCAGGACGTTGAACCCGTCCGGCGGTTGCGGCGACCTAGCGGAAGGCCGCTCCTCGGCGGCCTGGACGGGATCGGGCCGTGTCGAGTGACTCGCTTCGCTATCGCCCGGGTGCCGTGACCCGCGAGCGGGCTGCTTTCGCGCCCTCGGGTCGCCTTCCCTTGCCTTCCGCCCAAAGCTTGGTCAAAACGGCGTGCCCATGCGTTTCTCGACCCTGGCCCTGACTGGTTCCCTCGCCCTCGCGACGCTGTGCGCCCCGCGCCCGGCGCTCGCCGACGAGCCCGTGCGCCCGACTCACGTCGACCCGGACGTATTCCCGCCGTCGGGCACCCAGCTCAAGCTCGCGCTGGTGGGTCTGGGCGTGACCTCGCTCTGGTACGGAGCGGCCGTGGGCTCCTCGTACGCTTGGCCAGATGCACCCGGCGCGAACGACCTGCGAATCCCCGTCGCCGGACCGTGGATGGCGTTGGCCGACACGGGCTGCGCCGACGACGATCCGAACTGCTCGACCTTCACGGTGGTGCTGCGCGCGATCCTCACGACGATGGACGCGGTCGGTCAGGCCGGCGGCGTACTCGTTGCCGCCGAAGCGCTGTTCATGCCGACCCAAGAGGCTTCCTCGGCTCCTCAGCGGCAGCCCCTGCCCCAGCTGCGGCGCGCGCCAGCAGCGAGCGTGCGCCCCGTGCCCTTCGTGGCCGGCAAGGACGGCGTCGGCCTCGGACTCGTCGGACTGTTCTGAGCCGGAGGCGCGCGTGAAACTTCCGCCCGGCGACGTTTCACGCGCGGCCCGAGCGCTCGAAGTCCCAGCCTTTCCTTGAGATTGGCGCCCTCCGGAATTCGGGGGTGAAAGTCTGGGCGAGGCGTGTTAATCCGCGACCCTTGGAGGATGCACGGTGAGTCGACGCACGAAGTTCGTGTTCATCACCGGCGGAGTAGTCTCCTCCATCGGGAAGGGACTGGCGAGCGCGTCCATTGGTGCGTTGATGGAGGCGCGAGGTCTCCGAGTCACGCACATGAAGCTCGACCCGTACATCAACGTCGATCCCGGCACGATGTCGCCGTACCAACACGGTGAGGTCTACGTCACCGACGACGGCGCCGAGACCGACCTCGACCTCGGACACTACGAGCGCTTCACGTCGTGCCGTCTGACCCGGCAGGCCAACATCACCACCGGCCGCGTCTACGAGGCGGTCATCAGCAAAGAGCGGCGCGGCGAGTATCTGGGCGCGACCGTGCAGGTAATTCCGCACATCACCGATGAGATCAAGGCGCGGGTGAAGGCGGCCACGAGCGACGCCGACATCGCCATCGTCGAGATCGGCGGCACCGTCGGCGACATCGAGTCCTTGCCCTTCCTCGAAGCCATCCGGCAGCTGAAGCTCGAAGCCGGGCACGAGAACGCCGTCAGCGTGCACGTGACGCTGGTGCCCTACATTCCCACGGCGGGCGAGCTGAAGACCAAGCCGACGCAGCACTCCGTGCGCGAGATGCGCGAGATCGGCATCCAACCGGACATTCTGATCTGCCGCTGCGACCGCCCCGTCGCCCGGGGTCTGAAGGAGAAGATCGCGCTCTTTTCCAACGTGCCCGTGGGCAACGTGATCAGCGCCGTGGACGTCGGTTGCATCTACGAGCTGCCGCTGGTGCTGCACGCCGAGGGCCTCGACGTCGTGATCGCCGAACGTCTGAACATCTGGTCGCGGGAGCCGGAGCTCTCCCACTGGAAGCGCATCGTCGAGAAGTTCAAGAAGCCGGCCAACGGCAGCGTCAAGATCGGCGTCGTCGGCAAGTACGTCCACCTCAAAGACAGCTACAAGTCGCTGCACGAAGCCTTGGTGCACGGCGGACTCGCCCACGACTGCGCCGTGGAGCTCGAGTACATCGACTCTGAGCAGATCGAGCGCGGCAGCGCGGCAGCCATGCTCAGCGGACTCGACGCGATTCTGGTGCCGGGCGGCTTCGGCGATCGGGGCGTCGAAGGAAAGATCTCCGCCATCCGCTACGCGCGGGAGAACAAGCTGCCCTTCTTCGGCATCTGTCTGGGCATGCAGCTCGCCGTGATCGAGTTCGCTCGCCACGTCTGCAACTTGAAGGGCGCGAGCTCGACCGAGTTCCAGAAGGACGCACCTCACGCCGTGATCGACCTGATGCCGGACCAGCAGGGCGTGATGGACAAGGGCGGCACGATGCGCCTCGGCGCCTACCCGTGCACGCTGCTGTCGGGCAGCCACGCCGCGCAGATCTACGGCACCGGCGAGATCAGCGAGCGCCACCGGCACCGCTTCGAGTTCAACAACGACTACCGCGAACCGCTCACCCGGGCTGGGCTGGTGCTGAGCGGCACGAGCCCCGACGGCCGCCTGGTCGAGATCGTCGAGCTGCCGGATCACCCTCACTTCATCGGGTGCCAGTTCCACCCCGAGTTCAAGAGCCGCCCGATGGCGGCGCACCCGCTGTTCAGCCACTTCGTGGCGGCGGCGCTCCAGCGACGCGACGAGCTGGCCGCCACGGCGCGGGGCGAAGCCGGTCAAAAAGACGCCTCGAGCAGCGTCAACTGACGAAGCGGACCTTCGGCCCTGCCGTCACGCTGATCGTCTCGGCAAGCAGCAGCTCGCCGTCCAACACGTAGGGCCCGCCTCCGTCGGGGAACTGCACCGAGAACTGCGCTACGAGATCGTCGAAGCAGCCTTCGCCCCGCAAGCGACGACCGAGCAGCACCCGCGGCGCTTGAGGTCCGAGGTCGCGCGCGGACAGCGGGGCGGCGACCAGGTGCGGGCGGTTGGGATCCTCAGCCGCGCGATGCGTGACCCACATGTGCAGCCCCAGATCGCGCACCACCGAAGAGACCACGAGGCTGTAAGCGTCGGGCCGAAGGACACGCCCGTCCACGCTGAGCTTGCAGGGCAGCGGGTCGAGGACGCTGCGAGAGTACGCGTCGGAAACGAAAGAGCCGACGAAGACCCTCGCTACGATCTTCGCGGCGGCAGCGTGGCCACCCGCACCCGCTTGGTAGTAGCGCTGGAAGAAGCGCGCGACGAGGCCCGTGCCGAAGATGAAGCCAATGCGTGTCACGCCGCCGGTCTCGCTCACGCGGAGCGTGGGATGCTCGATGACGGCGAGCCTGCTCGACGCCGTCGTCGCTCGGCGCACGGTCTCGAGCAGGCCGAGCCGCGTGCCGAGATTCTTGGCGACGGTCGCCACCGTTCCTCCCGGCGCTAGGCACACCTCCGGCAGTCGGTCGAGGCCGGTCGCCGCGAGGGCCGTGATGCCCGCCATGTACGTGCCGTCTCCCCCGCACAGCACCACGCGCTGGACCCCGTCCGCTCTCATGGCGGCAGCGGCCCGCGCGAGCTCGTCCAAGTCCCGCGTCACCACCACGCGATCCGCACCCACCGCGCTCTGCCGGACCGCGGCGATGAGGCGCGGCTCCCCGGCAAATGCAGCGGCGTTTGCGTTGACGACGACCTGGGTCTTCACGTGCTATCACCGTCCGAGCATGCGCGCTCGCTCTGCCCACGTTCTCATCGGCCTCACTCTGCTGCTCGCCGGCTGCGGAGCCGCTCAGGTCGTGGACACCGCCCTACACGGGGATCTCGTCTCGCTCAAGCGCGACGTGAAGCGGAGCCAAGATGCCGGGCGCCTCGACAAGTCCACGGTAGAAGATCTGGCCTGGGCGGTCGCCGGCCGTGAGCTGCGTTCCGCCAGCGGCACCGCCGCCGTCGATCGCGTCCGCGACGTGCGGAGCTGCGCCCGCCCACTCGTTCGGGTCCTCGAGGCACGGGCTGAGCAAGCCGATGACGCGGCAGCGGAGGCCACCTTGACCTTGTTCGAGCTCGGGCGCCGCAACTCCTCGGAGCTCCTGCGCCGCCATCGCGACGCTTCGAGCGGAGCGTGGCGAGCGGTTGCGGCCCGTGCTGCCGTCGCCAACGAGCAGGGCCCGCTGCGTCGCAAGCTGTTCGCGGACCCCGACGAGCGCGTGCGCCGAGCGGCGCTCCGAGCGGCGCTCGAGGCGCGTTCGAGCGATGATCTCGAGAGCGCCCTCGAGGCAGCCCGCCTCGATCCGGACCTGGTCAACCGCGGTCACGCGACGCGCACCGTCGGCGCCATTGGTGGCGAAAGGGCGGTGCTTGCGCTCCGCGATCACTGGGTGAGCGCCGACGAACCGACGCGCATCACCATCATCGACGCCTGGGCGATGCCCGCCGCGTATCGGGCGGGTGGCGAGCACGAGCTCGTGACGCTGACGGAAAACCGGCAGGGCATGCTGGCCATCGCGGCGGCGGACGCCTTGGTGCGTTCGCGCGGGCGCTTTGCGGGCTCCGGCGTCGCGACGCTACTGCGAGCCATCGGCCAGGGCACCGAGGCCGAACGACGCCTGGCCATTCGCCTCGCTCCCTTTTCGGACAAGGACGTCGTGGCCGCCATCGAGAAGGCCACCAAGGACGCCGACAAGGAAGTGAAGGTCATCGCGCTCGCGCGGCTGGCCGGCGATGACGCTCACAAGAAGAAGGCCCTCGAAGGGCTTCGCGAGCTGGCCAAGAAGGACGACGAACTGGGGCTGCAAGCGCGCGCGGCCCTGGCTGCGGCGGGGGACGCCGGGGTACAAAAGCAGCTGGTAGACCTCTTGGGCTCCCCCAAGGCCCACACGCGCACCGTCGCCGCCCAGGGCCTGCTGGCCCTGGGGGACTACCAAAAAGCCGCTACCGCGCTGGCGGACGATGACCCGGGTGTGCGGACAGCCGTGGCCTGCGCCGTCCTGGCGGCCCGGGATTGAGCAGCGCAATTCGCGACGCACCGGTTGAATCCCGAGGAAAAGACGGGTATCCCCGCGCGTCATGAATCTCGCGCGGGGTATCTGTGTATTGGGTCTCTCGGCGCTCGCCCTGTCGAGCACCGGCTGTCTCAAGGCGATGCTGCTCAACGGGCAGATCAAGGGCACTCGCCAGGGCTCGGCGGCCGTGAACACGCTGCACGACTGGGAAATCGCCCGGGGAGTCGCCCAGGCCGGTATCGGGCAGCTCGAAGGTTTCCACACGCTTGCGCCGGCCAACACCGACGCGCTCTTCATGCTCACTCGGGCTTGGGCAGGTGTGTCCTTCGGCTTCACCGAGGACGACTACGAAGAGGCCTACGAAAAGGGCGACGACGTGATGGCCGAGTACCACCTGCTTCGCGCCCGCGCCGGCTTCGCCCGCGCCAAGCACTACGGCGTCGAACTGCTCGGTCACCACGCCGAGGGTTTCGACGCAGCCAAGCGCAATCAAGCAACCATCTCGGCCTGGCTCGAGCAAAACTTCACCGACAAGGAGCAGGCCGAAGATCTGCTGTGGATCGGCTACGCCTGGGTCGGCCACGTCTCCACGTCAAAGGACGTCCCGGAAATCGTGGGCGAACTCTATGTCGGAGTGGAGATGATCAAGCGCTCCCTGAAGCTCGACGACACGCTCGTCTACGGCACGGGCTACACGGTGATGGGGGCCTACCACGCGCGCACGGCCATGGCCGAGCTCGACCAGTCGAAGGAGAGCTTCGAGAAGGCGTTGGCGATCAGCGGCGGGAAGTTCCTGCCGACCAAGCTGAACTACGCGCAGCGCTACTACTGCGCCAAGGGCGACAGGGCGGCCTACGAGAAGACCCTGAACGAGGTGCTCGCCGCCGGGGACGACCTGCCCGAAGCCCGGCTACAAAACGTCATCGCGAAACGCCGGGCGCGACGCTACCTGGGCAACAAGATTTGGCAGGAAGAGTGCGGGTTCCGCATCTGACGCACTGCATCCGAAGGGGAGGGCAGCGCGGCGCGCCTGGCCCGGGGCAGGGTTTTCGCATATTCGTTGATCGCTTTTGCAGGCCGCTCCGTCTCACCTGAGCCGGGTGGCCCATCGGCTGGCCAGCCATTCGCAACGATTCGAGGAGGTACTAGGAAATGGTCCGAAAGGTTCTCGCGGCAGTCGTGGCCGCTTCGTTCGTCGTCATGGGCACGGCGGGTGCGGCTCACGCCAAGTCGACATTGAAGATGGCAACGCTGGCTCCAAAGCGGAGCCCCTGGGGCAAGGTCTTCACGACCTGGTCCAAGGCCGTTGAGCAAAAGACCAACGGCGAGGTCAAGCTCGACTGGCTCTGGAACGGCACCGGCGGCCCCGAAGGCGCGGTGGTCGGCAAGATCAAGAGCGGTCAGATTGGCGGCGGCGCCATCACGGCCGTGGGCCTTGGCGCCATCGACAAGCGCTTCATGGCTCTCCAGATGCCCGGCGCTTTTGGAAGCTGGGCGGAGCTGGACGCCGCGCGCGGCAAGTACGCGAAGGAGCTGATCGAGTCGGCGGCCAAAGACGGCTTCCACATCGGCGGCTTTGGCGACGTCGGCATCGGCCGGGTGATGTCCAAGGGCTTTGCGGTCAAGGTTCCGGCCGACCTCAAGGGCAAACACCCCGGCATGATCAACGAGGACATCATCGCGCCCAAGGTCTACGAGGCCATCGGTGGCGTCTCCGGCGTTCCCTCGCCGGTCACTGGCTTCCTGCCGAAGCTGAACAGCGGCGCCATCGACGTGATGAACACACCCTCGTTGGCCGCGGAGCAGCTCCAGTGGGCATCCCGCCTCGACCACATCAACACGGCCGAGACCTACTTCGGCATCGGCGCCGTGGTGATCAGCCAGAAAGAGATCGACAAGCTCACCGCCGATCAGCGCGAGGTGGTCAAGAGCACCGGGGCCAAGGCCGCCGAGATGCTGACCAAGCGCATCCGCAGCGCCGACGCCGCTTCCTTCAAGCGCCTCAAGGCAAAGATGACCGTCCACGAGCCGTCCGCGGCAGAAAAGGCCGAGTGGAAGGCGGTCTTCAAGAAGGCCTGCCAGAACCTCAAGTCGGCCATCCCGGGCGACGCGCTGGGCAAAGTCGGCGCCTGCTGACGGAAATCGCGACCGCCTGGGGCTCGGACGAGCACCTGGGCAGTCGCGACGCGAGAGCCAAAAGCATGGGGCTGGGCCTTCGGGCTCGGCCCTCTCGTGTTTTGTAGGCATCTCGGCCCCCCAGCCCGTCCAGCTTTGATAACGTGCGCGCTCAGGGATGAGCGACCAAGACGAACGTGACGAGCGAGACGGGGGCGACAAGGGCGCAGGCCCTGCCGAGACCTCGGACGACCCGGACGCGAAAGACGCGAGCACCAAGGACCAGAGCCCCGTCGAGGCCCCGGACGCGAAAGCGAGCCCCGACGACGCAGGCGGCGGCGACGCAGGCGGCGACGCCAAGCAGGCGCCTCGACCCGACGCCGCGGTGGAATCCAAGTCGCGCGCTCCCACAGTGGACGCCGACCCGGACAATGGCCAGCCCAAGCCCGCCGCTTGGGGGCTGCCGTTCGTCCGCATCGACTCCGGCTGGACGAAGTGGGAGGTCTTCCTCTGCACGACCGTGCTCGTGCTCGAGGTGTTGGTGCTCTCGCTGTGGGTGGGTCTCAAGGGCCTGTCCACATCGTCCGACGGGGCGAGCAACGCCGGGATCGTCTTTCGCATGTTGTCCGGCGCCTTGGTGCTCGGCAGCGTGGGATTTCTCGCGACGCGCAAGCAGAAGAAGTCGCTGCAGCGCATCGCATCTATCAGCGGGGTCGTCATCGGAATCGCGACTGCCAAGTACTGGGGAAATGTTGGCGTCGAGTGGGCGTCCAACATGCTCAACTGGTTCCAGCAGGCGTCGACGCTCACGCTCTTCGGCGGCCTTCGGGGCTTCGGCACCCGCCTGACGCTGGTGCTAGCGCTGCTCGGCGGCTCCCTCGCCACTGCCTCGGGCAAGCACATCAACATCGATCTGGTAACGCGCTTCCTCCGCCCCAAAGCGCGGCTTTACGTGGTGGTGTTCGGGTGGCTCTCCACGGCGTTCATCTGCGGCGTCGCGGGCTGGGGGTTCTTCGACCACATCGCCATCGACGACTTCGACGCCAAGGCCGACGCGCGCCCCTCCGAGAAGTTCTCCGCGGTGACCACGGGCATGGGCGAGCACGCCTTCATGCTCCGGAAGCAAGTCGCGCTGGATCTCAAGGCGCTGCCCCACGTCGTGAAGGGCGAGCGCTACGCGGAATGGCTCGGGCACGAAGAGTGGAACGACTGGATCCGCACCTCGGGATTCGTCGAGCGCTACGGAGAAGAGAAGGCCAAGCTGCTCGAGATCACCCCCGACATGAAGCGCTCGCCCATCGTGGTCATCCCCGAGAAGGGCGAGCCGAGAGGTGAGCTGGTGAAGACCGCCAACCTCGCCTTCCCCTTCGGGCTCTTCGTGCTGGTGTTCCGCTTCGTGCTGCTCTCGCTGTTGGCCCTCAGCGGGCACTTCAGCGTCAACTTCGAGTCCACGGCCGACGAGATCAAACGCCGGCACGACGAACACGGCAAAGAGGGCTCGGACGGCGAGGAGGGGCAGGGAGCATGATCATCTTCCTGTTCGTCCTGATCTTCGCGCTGCTCGGCGCGCCCGTGTTTGCCATCATGGCGGGCGCCACTCAGCTCGCGTGGTTCACTCACGCCGAAGAAGGTCAGCGCTTCATGCGCTTCCTGGCGCCGGACGTGCTCGACGAGCGATTCGTGGGATCGCCCATCATGGTCACGGTGCCGCTCTTCACCTTCATCGGCTACACCATGGCCGAGTCGAAGACGCCGGAGCGCATCGTGCGCGCTTCCAACGCGTTCTTCGGCTGGATGCCCGGTGGTCTCGCCATCGTCTGCATCATCGCCAGCGCATTCTTCACCACGCTGACGGGTGGCAGCGCGGTGACCATCGTGGCCATCGGCGCACTGCTCTATCCGGCGTTGATCAAGCGGGGATACCCCCAGGACTACGCGCTCGGCGTGGTGATGACGGGCGGCTCTTTGGGCCTGCTCCTCCCCCCGTCGCTGCCCATCCTGGTCTACTCGCTGGTCGCCGGCATCGACTTCACCAAGGCCTTCAAGGCAGCGTTGATCCCGGGACTGCTGGTGGTTGCGCTGCTCGGCGTGCACGCAGCGTACGTGGGCATCAAGGCCAAGATCCCCCGCTCGAAGCCCAACCTCTCGGAGATGGGCTCGAGCCTCTGGTACGTGAAGTGGGAGCTCGGGATCCCCTTCCTCATCTTGGGCGGCCTGTTCACCGGGCTCACCGACATCGACGAGGTCGCGGCGTTGGCCGCGCTCTACGTCGTCGTGGTCGAGATCTACGTCTACAAAGATCTCACCATCAAGGACATCCCGCGCATCGCCCGGAGTTCCATCGCGCTGGCCGGCGCCATCATCTTGATCATGGCCATGGCCATGGCGCTCACCAACTTCATCATCAACGAGAAGATCCCACAGCAGATCTTCGAGTGGGTGACCGGGATGGGCGTCAAGGAGCAGTGGCAGTTCCTGATCGCCCTCAACGTGTTCCTGTACATCCAGGGCATGGTGATGGACGGCTTCAGCGCCATCCTGGTGGCGGTGCCGCTGCTGATCCCCTTCGCGGCCCAGTTCGGTCTGTCGCCCTTCCACCTGGCGATGATGTTCCTCCTGAACCTCGAGATCGCGTACTTGAGCCCGCCACTCGGGCAGAACCTGTTCGTGACCAGTTTCAGGTTCAACAAACCGATGGTCTATCTGTACCGATTGGCGCTGCCCTTCATCGGGATCCTGATCGTCGGACTAATCTTGATCATGACCCTGCCCAAGCTGTCGACGATCGCGGTGGAAGGCGACATCCGCGCCGCCAAAGCCAAGGCCGCCGAGCACGGCGAGCCGCCCCGCGACGCTTGGATGATGGAATGCGTGCAAGAGGACCGGAACAACCCGCTGCCCTGCACCAAAGAGGACAAGGAGAAGTGGGGTGCGGGCAAGGAGATCAAGCGGGCAAACGAGCCAACGCCCGACCAGCCCACCCCCGATCCGAGCGCTGAGCCCGCAGGCGACGATGCCGGCGCAGGCGAGGAAGAAGACGACATGCTCAAAGAGATGATGGGCGAAACAAAGCCCGACGCCGGAGCGGGCGCGCCGAAGAAGGACGACGAAGACAGCGAAGAGCAGATGCTCGACGAGTTCATGAAGGAGTAGCGTCGCGACGCAGCGCTCCGCGCGCGACGGCGAGAGTGCTCACCCGTCGCCGATCGCCGTCGTCACTTCTTGTTCGGGTGGGGACCGCGGGCGCCGGTAGGACGCGGACCGCCAGCGCCGCTAGGACGCGGACCGCCAGCGCCGCTAGGACGCGGACCGCCAGCGCCGGTCGGACGCGGACCGCCAGCGCCGGTCGGACGCGGACCGCCAGCGCCGGTCGGACGCGGACCGCCAGCGCCGGTCGGACGCGGACCGCCAGCGCCGCTAGGACGCGGACCGCCAGCGCCGCTAGGACGCGGACCGCCAGCGCCGGTAGGACGCGCTGGCGGGCCCGGGCGGCGTGCCGGAGCATGCACGCGCGACGTCGCTGGCCTGTTCGGCGCCTCGGCCTCGGGCCGTCCCGGTGCAGCGCGGAAGGTCACCTGCGGCTCCCGGGGATTGGGCCTGGCCGCGGCGCGTGCGAAGTCGGCGACGACTCGCGCGGCGACGTCGACCACGGAGTGGCGCCGAAGCACTCGGATCGAGCCGACGTCGGTGCCTTTGATGCGGCCCCGCCGACAGGTCAGCGCCAGCAGGCGCCGTGGATCGGCGCCCTGTTCCTCGCCAAAAGTCACGTGGAACGACACCCACTCGGTGGACTGCCGCTCGGCGCGAGTCGGCTTGGGAGCTGCGAGTCGACGCCGGAGCGCATCGGGATCCCGCTGGGTCAGCTCTCGCGGCTCGGTGGGCCCCATCTGGCCGGCCCGCACCAGCAGGCGGGCGATGACGCGCACTGCGCTCGGGTGCTGCGACAGGTTCTTCGCCAACGCCCAGGTCGCGGGTTCGAAGGGCAGCACCGCGCCGTCGGGATCGTCCGCGACCAGATCTTCGTACCAGCGCGCGTTGGCGAGCTTGCGGATCTCCTCGCCACTCGGGATCGGCTCGAAGCGCGGCTGGAGCCCCAAACGCCCCAAATTCGCCAGCATGCGCGAGAGGCCCGTGGGGGCCACCAGCACCGAGCTCACGCCCTTGCGGCCGGCGCGGCCGGTGCGCCCGCTGCGGTGGGTGTAGCTGTCGCGATCGGTGGGCGGTTCGAAGTGCACGACTCGAGCGATGCCCACCACGTCGATGCCACGCGCGGCGACGTCCGTGGCAATGAGCGCGCGATATCGTCCGGTCTTGAAGGCCGCCAGCGCACGATTGCGCTCCGCTTGCTCCATCTCGCCGGACAGCGAGCTGACCACGAAGCCGTCTTGCATCAGCTCGGAGGTGATCCTCGCGACGTCCGCGCGCGTCCGCGCGAACACCAACATCTGCTCTTCCGGGTGCGCGAGCAGCAGGTTGACCAACGCGTCAAATCGTTCGCGAGATTCGACCACGTGAATCACGTGCTCGATGTCGAGGTTGGCGGCGCCCTGAGGGGATCCGAACACCTCCCGGGGCTCGTGCTGCACCTTGTCGGCCAGCGCCTTCACCTCGCGCGGGAACGTCGCCGAGACCAGATGAGTGCGCCGACCCTCGGGCGCCTGCGCCAGAATCGCCTCGATGTCGTCCCGAAAGCCCATGTCGAGCATGCGATCGGCTTCGTCGAGCACGACCGCGGAGAGACCGGAGCCGACGAAGGAGCCGCGGCCGAGATGATCGAGCAGCCGACCGGGGGTCCCGACCACGACGGCCGGAGACGCCGCCAGCGCCCGCCGCTCGTCCCGATACGAAGCGCCGCCGGTCACCGACGTCACGCTGACTCGGTAAGGCGCGAGCAGCCAGGCGAGCTCCTGCTCGACCTGCTTGGCCAGCTCGCGGGTCGGCGTCACGACGAGCGCTGCCGGCGGCGCAGCGCGCTCGCCACCCGCGGCGTGGGCCTCGACCGCATTGCGCAGCAAAAACCCGATGGCGACGGTCTTTCCGGACCCAGTCTGGGACGAGAGCCGCACGTCGTGCCCTGCGAGGGCAGGATCGAGCACGGCCTCTTGGACCGAGGTCAACTCGAGATATCCCTTTTGCGCCAGCGCCTGCGCCATGGGCGCGCCGATGCGTTGTTCTAGGTCCGTGCTCATATCTTTATGGCCTTCCAGTCGCCGCTGCGAAACTTCCAGACCATGACTGCGCTGAGGAGCGCGACGTAGGTCACCGCGGCGCTCCAGATGCCCATGAGGCCGTAGCCCAGAGTGATCCCGAGCAACCATGCCAGCGGCACCAGGCACACGAAGTGCAAGATGAGCTCGACGACCATCACGAAACGCGTGTTGCCAGCGCCGAAGAGCGCCTGAGTCAGGATCATGCCGACCGCAATCGCGGGCGTGCAGATGCCCATGACCCGCATCGGCATCAACGCCGCATCGATCACGGCTGGGCTGTGGCTCACGATAGCCAGGATTTGCCTGGGAAAGATCACCCCTTCGAGCACGCCGACCACGCCGAAGATGATCAGACCCAGCCGGACGCTGACCCAGCCAAAGCGCTCCGCCTTGTCGGGATTGCCTTCGCCCAGCGACTGACTGACGAGAGTCGCCGTCGAGGTGCCGAACGCGAGGCAGGCAGTGAAGGTGAGCTTCAAGACGCCAACGATGACCGTCGTGGCGGCGCTGTTCACGGCTTCAGCCTTCCCGCCCGGGCAAGACGGGTTGATCAGCGCCGTGGCGCCCGCGAGAGCGTCGAGCTTGCTCACGATCATGGCAAACAGGGCGAAGCCGCTCATCACGGCCACGGTCGCGATGGCGCTCGGGATCGAGAGCTTCAGGATGTCTCGGGTCAGGGACCGATCGAGTTTCTTCAGGTTGAAGGGCCCGAATGGGTTCCGGTACTTCGCAAAGGTCGCCCACAAGATCATGATCAGGAGGCCGAGCCAGGTCGAGACGAAACCCGCAAGGCCGGCACCCGCGATGCCCATGCGCGGCGCGCCCCAGTGACCGAAGATGAAGATCATGCAGAGCACGATATTCAGCGCGTTCATCACGATTGCACTGAACAGGTGCACGTGCGTCTTGCCGATGCCGTCGAAGAACGACTTGAAGCTGAAGGTCATCGCCATGCTGACGATGCCCAAGAGGCGCCAGTTCAGGTATTCGGTGGCCGCCTGGCGCACTTCGGGGACTTTGATCAGCGCGCTCAGCACGTGGGGCAAGCTCAGATAGCCGCCAATGGTGAACAGGATGCCGGCGGTGAGCGAGAAGAACCACGAGTTGACCAGCACTGCGCCGGCGTCGGCGTTCTTCTGCTGGGCAAAGCGTCGCGCTGCCAGCGCTTGAGTGCCCACAGAGATGGCCGAGAGCGATCCTCCGAACAGCCAGAGCAGGATCAGCGACGGCAGGAGGGCCGCCTGGGCGTTCGACGACTCGGGGCACGGCAACCACGAGAAGAAGACGATATCCACCTCATTGACGACGCTCTGGGTGAGCATCGCCAAGACGGTGGGTGTCGCGAGCTTGAGCACCACCTTGGACGGAGATCCGGTGGTGTCGAGCTTGACGGCGGACTGTGCCGGGGCGGCCATCGTGACTCGGGAGGCCCCGGCTCTTAGAGCCAATGCGCCGGGCTGTCCACCAAGGACGACCCGGCGCAGCTTGGGGTGCCGCTACCTGCGACTAAATGCGCGTCAGCGTTGCGCGACCCGCGCTTCGGGGCTCAGGCCCTTGAGCATCGTCCGCGCTTCCTGACAGCCGGGTCGCTCGGTGAGCAGCTCGTTCAAGGTCTTGATCGCCTCCTCACGCTTGCCCACTTTCCGCTGCATGCCGGCGAGGAACATGCGGGACTCGATGCCCTTGTCGACCGCTGCCCATTGCTTCGCGACCCGGAGCGACTCGCCGTAGCCCTTCATCTGCGCGGCGGCTTCGCTCCACGCCTTCAGCGCCCGGGGATCCTTGCGGTTCTTCTTGCCGATCTTGCGATACTCGTTGAGCGCCTTGACCTTCTTGCCGCTCTGCAGGAGCTCGGCGGCCTTCGCCAGCGAGCCTTCCACCTGATCGGCGCTCCCGGCCGCGACCGGCTGCGCACTGAACATCTCGTCGTCGGCAGCGGCCTTCGACTCTGCCTTTTTCGGCTCGGCCTTGGCGACCTCGGCCTTCTCGGGCTCACCCTCCGCCTGCTCGGGCTCACCCTCCGCCTTCTCGGGCTCGGCGGCCGCGACCTCGGCCTCAGCCTCCGCCTTCTCGGGCTCGACCTGCTCCGTCGCGGGGGACTCGGTGCTCTCCTCGCTGGGCGCCTCGGCGGCAGCGACCGGCGCTTCAGCGCCGCCCATCTCCGCGGCCTCGTCGGTCTCTCCCGCGGGTTCGGCGTTCTCGTCCACGGCGGGCGCAGCAGCGACCGGCGCGGGCGGCGTTCCCTTGATACGCTGCACGATGGGCTGAGCCGCGGCCCAGGCGCGAGCGCGAACGTCCGGCTTCGCGCCAGCGACACCACCGACCACTCCGATGGCGATCACCATCGCTCCGACGATACCCAGCCCGATGCGACGACGCAGACGACGCTTCTCGTCGGGCTCACGAAGGGCCGCATCGAGCGCCTCGCGCATCTCGTCTGCGCTTTGGAAACGGTCGTCGGCAATCGGCTCGAGGGCTTGGGAGATGGTCTTGTCCAGCATGGTCGGTATTCCTCTCTGTGGGGCCCGCAAGCGCGGCGCCTCTGGCTTGTTTTTCGTCTTTTGGTCCAAGAGCGCGACCGTGCTCGGCGCGTCGAAAGGGAGTCGGCCGGTGACCAGCTCGTAGAGCACCGCGCCCAGGGCATAGAGATCGCTGCGGTCATCGCTCTCGCCACGCCGCGCCTGCTCCGGCGCCATGTAGTCCGGCGTGCCGACCACGGAGAATGCCTCGCCGTCGGTGGCGACTTCGTCGAGTTCACGAGCGAGCTTCGCGACACCGAAGTCGAGCAGCTTCACCGTCCCGTCGGTGGTCAAGAAGAGGTTGGCAGGCTTGATGTCTCGGTGCACCACGCCTGCCGCGTGCGCGGCGGCCAGCGCAGCGCAGGCCTGGGCTCCGATGCGCGCCGCTTCACGCCAGCCAACGAAGTCCGCACGAGCAAGCCGGCGGTCCAGCGTCTCACCCTCGAGCAGCTCCATCGCGTAGAAGGCGCGCCCGTCGCTGCTGATCCCGAAATCAAGAAGCCGAACCAGGTTCTCGTGCTCGACCCGAGCGATGGCGCGTGCTTCGGCCCGCAGGCGCTCCGATGCGGCGCTCGACGACTGCTCTGGCGACAAGACCTTGACCGCGAGGCGCCGGCCCAGATCCACGTGACACGCCTCGTGCACCACGCCCATGGCTCCCGCGCCGAGCTCCCGGGTCAGCCGGTAGCGCGTGCCGGGCAGCAGGGTCGGATCTGCGTCGACCGGCGCCGGCGTCGGCGACGGCGGCGGCAGCACCACGCGCGGCTTCGGGATCTTCTTGGCCTGCGCCAGCAGACGCACGAATTCTGCGCGGCTGCGGGCGGGCTCCGCCGGGTACAGCCGGTGCATGAGCTGCGTGATTCGGCTCCGTACCCCACGCTCGCCGTTGGGCAGACTCGGGGCCCGCTTCATCAGCTCGACCAGGTCGCCGAGCGCCTCGCGTGCCGAAGCATAGCGATCTTCGATCCGGGTCGCGGTGAGTCGCGCGATGATCGAATCGAGCTCGGGCGGCGCGTCGCAGAGCTGAGCCACGGGCATGGGGCTCTTCTTGCCGGCGCCGACCGCGGCCATGTGCTCCGACGCCTCTCCAGAGAGGAACCGCCGCCCAACGATCAGCTCCCAGAGCATGATACCGAAGGCGTAGAGATCCGCCGGCACGCCGCCGGGCGTATTGTTGGCGACCTCGGGCGCGACGTAGCCCGGCTTGGCGAAGACGATTCCGGCGACGGTGTGACAGCGACGGTTTTCACCGCGCGCAGTGCCAAAGTCGATCAGTTTGACGTCGCCGGTGTATCCGAGCATGACGTTCTGCGGGCTCAGGTCTCGGTGCACGATCTCGAGGGGGCGCCCCCCCGCGTCAGTGCGTTCGTGCACGTGAGCCAGCGCTTCCGCCATATTGACGCTGATGGCGAGCGCTTCGGGCCAGTTGATACGAGCACCGAGCTGTTGCACTCGGTTGCGGACCTCTCCGAGGTTGCGCCCCTCCACGTGCTCCACCACTACGAAGGGCTGACCGCTCCCATCGTTGGCGGCTTCGAGGATCTGCGCGACCCCGGGGTGCTGCAGCTGCGATTGGATCCGAGCCTCGTCGAGGAAGCGAGCCAAGAACGAGCGGTCGCCGGCGTGCTCGCGACGGATGATCTTCACGACGCAGGGGCGCTCTGCTCCTTCGATGGCCCCAGTAGCGGCCAAGAAGACCTCCCCCATGCCGCCACGGGCCATCAGCCTGAGCAGCGTGAGGCGGCCGAACCTGCGAGGCAGCACCTCCCCCGGCTCGCCGCTGGTCGCAGGATTATTGCCCGATTTCGGTGACTTCTGCGCGGGGCTCTGGTCGGACATGAGCGCATGGTGCCAATGTAGGCGTAGGTGGCCAACTAAACGACACGGGGCACCTGAGCCGGAACATCGTGCATTCGTGCCTGGTTGAGAGCGGGGAAGCTCGGAGTAGACTCCGCCAGTCTCGATGCCCGGTCGCCACCTCGTCCGCCTCAGCTCTCGCGCCACGGCGCGAAGCATCGCCGCGCTCGCGGCGTTGGTGGTGTTACTCGCGACCAGCGCCGCCAGCGCCGCAACCGCCCCGATGTGCGACGAGCACGCGCAGAGCATCGCCGCTCCCTTCCCGCTCTTCCCGTCCCACGACGGCGAGGCGCGCACTGGCAGACCGTGCAAAGGCAAGGGGCGCTACGAGCTCGGGCGCGCCCCGGCACCGGAGCGTGAGCAGCCGCAGAGCGCTCCCTTCGACGGAGTCGAACGCGCGCCTCCGGTGGCAGAGTTCAAGGTCATGCGCGACCGCGGTCGCGCCGAGCCGCCACGCGATGCGGAGCGCGCCGCTGCGTGCCCCGGCTTCTGCAGCGACGTGTTCCGCCCTCCTCGCTCGGCCTGAGCGTCGCAGGTCAACGAGTGCTCGCGCTTCGGCGCAGGGCCATCGATCAGGATGGGTGCAGGCGCCAGCCGGCACCCCGTCGTCGAGCACGCACCGCGCGTCGCCTCGGGCATTGCCGAGGTGGCCCGTGGGCGCGCTGAATGTCTAGGTCTGGATTTGAGTATCTTCAGGAGATTGAAATGAACAAAGGAACAGCAATCGTAGGCTTCTTTCTCTGCTTCTTGGCAGGGATGGGCCTCATGTGGGGCATCGATCGCAGCAAGGGCGCAGCGATCAGCGCGGAGGGCGCCGAAGCCGGCTCCCTCGACCACAGTGCCTCGCCCATCCCCGTCACCAGCAAGGACCCGAGCTGGGGCAACGCGGACGCGCCGGTCACCATCGTGGAGATCAGCGACTTCCAATGCCCCTTCTGCAGCCGCGTTGGGCCGACGATGAAGCAGATCAAGGACACCTACGGCCCGCAGAAGGTCCGCATCGTCTGGAAGCACCAGCCGCTGCCCTTCCACGACAAGGCTCGCCCGGCCCACGAAGCCGCCGCTGCCGTCTACGACATCGCCGGCAATGACGCGTTCTGGAAGTTCCACGACAGCGCGTTCGCGAACGCGCAGGCGTTGACCCCGGAGAACTTCGAGAAGTGGGCGCAGGCTGCCGGCGTCGACATGGCGAAGTTCAAGGCGGCCGTAGCCTCCAAGAAGTACGCGGCCAAGGTCGACGAGGACATGGCCATGGCGACCAAGATCGGCGCGACCGGCACCCCGGCGTTCCGCATCAATGGCGTCGCGGTCGTGGGCGCGCAGCCCTTCGAGAAGTTCAAAGAGGTCATCGACGCGCAGCTCGCGGAGGCGCAGAAGCTCGTCGCCGCAGGCACGCCCAAAGACAAGGTCTACGTCGAGCTGACCAAGAAGAACGCCGCCGGAGGCCCCGAGGCCGCCGCCGATCGCAAGCCGTCCGAGCCGCAGAAGCCCCCGCAGCCGCCGCCCGAGGACACCACCGTCTACAAGGTGAACGTCGCCTCGGACGATCCGGTGCTCGGGCCCAAGGACGCGCTCGTGACCATCGTGCAGTGGTCCGACTACCAGTGCCCCTTCTGCAAGCGCGTCGAAGACACGATGAAGCAGGTCGTCGACGCCTACAAGGGCGACGTCCGCGTGGTCTGGAAGGACAACGCGCTGCCCTTCCACCCCCGGGCCATCCCGGCCGCTTACGTCGGCATCGCGAACTACAAGGCGAAGGGCGACAAGGGCTTCTGGGACGCCCACCACGCGCTCTTCGAGAGCGCGCCGAAGCTCGAGGACGACGATCTCAAGGCCGTCGCCGAGAAGCTCGGTCTGTCGTGGGACACCATCAAGAAGGACATCGACGCCAAGAAGTACGCGGCGAAGATCGACGCCAACATGGAGCAGGCCGGCGATCTCGACGCCCGCGGCACTCCGGCATTCTTCATCAACGGCCGCAAGCTGAGCGGCGCTCAGCCCTTCGAGAGCTTCAAGAAGGTCATCGACGTCGAGCTCGAGAAGGCCAAGGCGCTCGTCGCCAAGGGCACTCCCAAGGCGAAGATCTACGAAGAGATCATGAAGGAGGGCAAGGAGCCCCCGCCACCCGAGAAGAAGGAAGTCCCGCCGCCCGAGGCCGACAACGCCTACAAAGGCGGCAAGGACGCCAAGGTCGTGATCCAGTTCTGGAGCGACTACCAGTGCCCCTTCTGCAAGCGAGTCGAGCCGACGGTCACGGAGATCGAGAAGGAGTACGGCAACAAGGTGAAGATCGTGTGGCGTGACCTGCCGCTGCCCTTCCACCAGGAAGCCCCCGGCGCCGCTCAGGCCGCGCGCGAGGCCTATGCTCAAAAGGGCAACGCTGGATTCTGGAAGTTCCACGGCAAGCTCTTCGAAGCCTCCGGCTCGCCGGATGGCCTGAAGCGCCCGGGCCTCGACAAGATCGCCGAGGAGCTTGGCCTCGACATGGCGAAGTTCAAAGCGGCCATGGACAGCGGCAAGCACAAGGCGCGCGTCGAGAAGGACGCCGAGGTCGCCAACAAGGCGGGAGTGAGCGGCACCCCGTCGTTCGTCATCAACGGTTACTACATCAGCGGTGCGCAACCGATCAGCGCCTTCAAGAAGGTGATCAACCGCGCGATGAAGGAAGTGAAGTGACGAAGCGCCGAGCAGCGAAGATCTTCTTCGCCGTCGTATTGACGCTGCTCGGCGTCGCGTGTGGGGGGGGCTCCGGCTCCCCTCGCGGCGCGAACACGCCCAAGTCGACGGACGTCGACCTGGCTCGAACGACGACGAACGACAGCGCGGCCCCGGGCGATGTGGCGTGGAGTAGCTCCACACATGCCGGCGCCTCCAGCACCGAAGTCCCCGTGACCGGGCGCGACGCGGTGTGGGGCAATGGCGACGCGCCGGTCACGATCATGGTCTTCACGGACTTCCAGTGTCCGTTCTGTTCCCGGGCCCATCCCCGCGTCACTCAGCTGATGCGCGAGTACGGCCCCAGCAAGCTGCGGGTGGTCTTCAAGCACAACCCGCTGCCATTTCACCAGGACGCCGTACCCGCGGCTCTGGCGGCCCAAGCCGTCTACGAGCTGGCCGGCGCCTCCGCGTTCTTCGCCTATGTGGAGCTCGTCTTCCAGGGGCAGTCCCAGCTCTCCGACGCCAACCTGCTCGCGTGGGCCGCCCAGGTCGGCGTGGACCGAGGCGCGCTGATCCGGAAGGTGGGGTCCAGAGATCTCCAAGCCAAACTCGAGGCCGACATGGCCCTGGCCCAACGGGTCGGGCTGCGCGGCACGCCCGCATTTCTAGTCAACGGCTCGCGCCTGATCGGCGCGCAGCCCTACGAGGCGTTCAAGTCTCTCGTCGACGATGAGCTCGGCGCCGCACAGAAGCTCCGGAGCGCAGGCACCATCCCTAGCGCGGTGTATCCGGCACGCGTGGCCGAGAATCTGCGCGTCCCCGCTCCCGATGAAGACGACGACGACGGGCCGGTGGCTCCTCCGCCTCCCGACACGACGGTCTGGAAGGTGCCCGTCGGCAAGTCACCGAGCACGGGACCGGCCAACGCCCTGGTGACCGTGGTCGAGTTCTCGGACTTCGAGTGTCCTTTCTGCAAGAAGGGGCACAAGACGGTGCAAGAACTCCTGCGCCGCTATCCCGGCAAGATCCGCGTCGTCTTCAAGCACCAGCCCCTTCCCTTTCACCATCGCGCCATGCCGGCGGCGCTGTTCGCCACGGAAGCGCGCGCCCAACGCGGCGACAAAGGGTTCTGGGAGGCGGCCCAGTTGCTCTTTGACGCTGCCCCCCGGCTGGCCGACGAGGATCTCGTGGCCCTCGCGGCAACCATGAAGCTCAACGTCGCCCGGGTGAAGGCCGCGCTATCCAAGCAGACGCACAAGGCGGCGATTGAAGCCGATATGGACCTGGCACAAGACGTGAGCGCCACGGGAACGCCCGCCTACTACATCAACGGCCGGAAGCTCTCGGGCGCCCAGCCCATCGAAAAGTTCCAGGCGCTCATCGACGCCGAGCTCAGGGCAGCCGAGGCCACGGTCTCCGCCGGAACGCCGGCTGCCGGTGTGTACGCAGAGCTGATCAAGCACGGGGCATCGGGCAAGCCGCTCCCGGTCGCGGCCTCGACGCCGGGCTTCGGCAAGGACAACCCGAGCAAAGGCCCGACCAAGGCTCCGGTCACTGTCCAGGTGTTCTCGGACTTCCAGTGCCCCTTCTGCTCGCGCGTGCTGCCGACCTTGGCGCAGGTCGAGAAGAAGTACGCCGGCCGCGTTCGCATCGTGTGGCGCAACATGCCGCTGTCCTTCCACGGCGATGCGCGTCTCGCTGCCCAGGCCGCAATGGAAGCGCATGCTCAGAAGGGCGACGGTGGCTTCTGGAAGATGCACGATCTGCTCTTCGCCAACCAGTCGAGCCTCGACCGGTCCTCCCTCGAGTCCCACGCGAAGAAGCTCGGGCTCGACATGCTGAAGTTTCGCGCGGCGCTCGAGGCTGACGTGCACGAGCCCGTGATCGCCGCGGACGAGGCGGCGGCGAAATCCGCGGGCGTCAGCGGGACGCCTTCGTTCATCGTGAACGGGTACAGCCTGAGCGGGGCGCAATCGCTGCGTGCCTTCGAGAAGGTCATCGATCGCGCCCTCGAGGACGCCAAGCTCGGACGCCAGCCGGCGCCGTGACCTACTTCTTGGTTCGCTCGCGGATGGCCGCCGTTGCCTCGGCGAGACGGTCGTCCGAACGCATGCACGGGTTGCAGTCGTCGGTGCCCTTCTTGCCGCAGCCGCTCTGCTTTTGGTAGCTCTGGAGCAAGGCCAGGGCGCGTTCGTCCCCTTGGCTCTTGGCCCGGGCCAACAGCGCGTAACGCTGCTTGCAGGTCGTGGCCCGCTCGAGCGCGACCAGCACATTGAGCTTGGGATCCGATTGACGCTGGAACTGCCCGGATCCGAGCCAGGTGTCCGCGCGCTCGCGCACCTCGCGTCGAACCCGTTTGTCCGTCGCCAGATCGTGGATCATGTCTGCGCCCCGAGCGCCCATCGGACCTTCGAGTAACTCGAAGCTCGCGGCCGTCGAGTCCTTGGCTTGCGCCGTGGTCCACAGCGCGCTGGCAAGCTCCGGGCTCTCGTTGATGCTGGGATCGATCACCAGCGCCTTGCCGAGGGTCGCGACCGCGTCCGCGTGCTTTTTGGCCGCGATTTCCAGCTTGGCCGCCGCGATCAAGATGCGCGCATCCTTCGGGTGCTTCGCCAGGAGCTCCGCGAGGGCGGGCACTCCCGCCTTCCTGGCCGACGCGAGGTCATCTTCGTTCGCGAGCAGGTTTGGCTCGGTCGGCTGAGCGGCGGCGCCAGACGGGCCGGGAGCGGAGCCCGTGGCAGGCGCGCTCACGGACGTCGCCGCACCGCTCCGTCCTCCGACCACAGCTCCCACGGTCAACACCGGGATCAGCACGGCCAGCGCGAGCAGTACCAGGCCCGCGGCGAACAAGGCCGATGCTGGCACTTGAGCGAGCGGCTCTCGCACCGACGGCGGCAAGCGCGGACGCTGCGCGTCGATCCAATCGAGGGTGTTCGACAGCCCACGCTTGGCCTTGAATGCAATGTCGTCGAGGGCGGCTCGGAACGCGTCCTTCTTGCCGACTCCGGTGAGGCCCGGAATGCTGAGCGACGGGTGGGACGGCGCGTCGAGATCCGCTTCGAGGGCGTCGGGAACGGAGACCGGCCCGCGGAACGACTCTGGGGGAGCGACGAGCGCTACCTCCGGCGACGACCCCAGGGACAGCGCCGGCGACGATGCCATGTTGCGCATCACATCCGGCGGGACCAAGACCGGCACGGGCTCGTCGAGGTCGGGGATGGTCTGGACCCGCGGGTTCATCGGCGACGACGGCGGCGAGCCCACCGCCATGGTGAACAGACGCGCGCCGCCGGCGGGTGCAGGGCCGAGCAGCGCGTCGATGGCAGCCACCACCTCGCTGGCGGTTTGGACCCGCTCCGACGACTCGCGCGCGAGCATGTGCTGCACGAGATGCTCGACCGCGGGCGGAACAAACAACCCCGGCGCGCGCTCCGCCACGCTCGGCGCGTTCTTCGAGAGCTGCTGGCCCAAGATCCCCACTGGGCTCTTGCTGCTGAAGGGGCGCACGCCGGCCAGCATTTCGAAGAGCATCACGCCAAGCGCGTACACGTCGGCGCGCGCGTCCACGCTCTGACCCAGTGCTTGCTCGGGGGCCATGTATTCCGGCGTGCCAAACACCATGCCCACCTTGGTGATCGGTTTGCCCACGGTCCCGTCCGCGCTCTTCTCACCGATGGGGACCTTGGCGATGCCGAAGTCGAGGACCTTCGCGAAGTCGGGATCCGAGCCCTTCTCGATCAGCATCACGTTCTCGGGCTTGAGGTCCCGGTGCACGATGTCGAGCGAATGGGCCGCAGCCAGGCCCGCGGCAATCTGACGCACGATGGCCAGCGCTCGCTCGATGACCATCGGGCCCTTGGCGATCTCGTCGCGGAGGTTTCTCCCCCGCACGAACTCGAGCACCAAGAACACAGAGCCGTCGGCGAGCTTGCCGAAGTCCGTCGCTGCGGCGACGTTGGGATGGTCGATGTTCGCCGCGGCCATGGCCTCGCGTTCGAAGCGCGCGACGACCTCGGGCACCGCCGTCAGCTCGCGGTGCAGGATCTTCACCGCCAGCTTCTTGCGCATCAGCACGTGCTCGGCGGCGTAGACCTTGCCCATGCCGCCCTCGCCGAGGAGCGAGTCGAGCCGATAACGATCGGAGAGGACCGACCCAACCCGCTCGTCGGCAACCTTGCCGCTCCCGGCAACGTCGGAGCCTGGAGTCGTCGGGGGCGACATGCGAGACGAGGGTGGGCCGGCGTCGATCGAGCGACCGCTCAGTCGATCGATGCCGATCCGGTGAGTGGTCCGGACATGGTCAGTATGGGTTGTCGCTGGTGTTCACCGGCGGCGGCTTCGGCGTCGGGGGAGTGGGCACCACCGGGGGCGGCTTCGGCACGGGTGGTGTCGGAGCCACGACCACGGGCGGAGGCTTGGGAGGCTTGGGCACGGGCACGGCCACGACGGGTGGCGGCTTGGGCACGGCCACAGGCGGCGGCTTGGGAGGGGGCGCCGCGCTCGTCGCCTGGGGTGCGGCCGAGGCCTCGGGCGGCGCGCTCACCGTCGGCGCCGCGGGCGCCGTTTCGACTGGTGTCGGGGTGGGTTCCGCGGTCACGGCCGGCGTGGTCGCGACAGTTGGTTCCGGCGGAGGCGGCGGGGTCTCCGCAGGCTTCTCGCGGGTGAACATGAACACCGCGCCAGCGATCACGCCAACGGCGACCAACAGGCCGATGGCCTTTGCGGCACCGCCGCCGCTCGCCTGAGCTGCTGGTGCGACGGACGGCACGGCGCGCGCAACCGCCGCGGGTCGAACGCTTTCCTTCTTCTCGACTCGGGGTTCCGACGCGCGCGCAGGTTCGGGCTTGGCCGATGCCTTCTTGGTCTCCGCGGCTACCGCCGCAGCGGCAGACTCGCCCTTCTTGCCTGTCGGGGCCGGATCGCTCTTCGCCTTCGCGGGCGGCGGGTCGCTCTTGGACTTCTCGGGCGGTTTCTCGGGCTCCTCGGCGGCCGGCGCCTCGCCGACCTCGTCCATCGATCCACCCGCTTCGCGCAGTGCGTCCTTGAGCAACTCAGCGGCTTGCTTCATCACCGTGCGATCTTCCGGCGGCGGCATGTCCTTCTCGGACTCCGTCTTGGGGAAGAATGACGAGTCCTCTTTGGCAGCCGGCGCCGGCTCCGAGGGCTTCGGAGGCGTCGCCGACGCGCCGACGGCGCCGAGGCCGATCATGGTCGACTTGCGCTTGGGTCCCTCGGCAGGCTTCGGGCCCGCGGTCGTGACCGCGGGAGCAGGCGTGGATTCCTTGGGAGCCGCGGTGGGCGCCTTGGTGATGACGGGCTTCGCCGCGGGCGCAGCCGAGGGAGCGGCGGCGGGCTTGGGCGCGCCGGCGGGGGCGGGCGTCTCGGCTTCCCCGGCCTCGAAGGCAGCGCCCCCTTCCCCGCGTCCCTTCACCAGGGTGTCGATGACCTTGGTCGAATCGTCGTCGATCTTGATGAACTTCACGCCCATCCCGGAGGGATTGTCAGAGCTGGAATCGGTGGACTCGCGCTTCCACACCACCCGGCCCACGCCCTGCATGACCTTCTTGTCCTCGGCGATCTTCACCTCGAACTTGAGCAGAGTCCCCGGGGGGAAAGGCGACGGGGTCTTGATGAACATCCCGCCCCGACTCACGTCGTGGGAGTGATGCTCGATGAACTCGTCCAGGGTCGCGCTCTTGTAGCGGACCGTCATCGTGAGCACCTTTGCGCGCGGGTCTTTTCGCGTGTCCTGGGACATGAATCTCTCTTCCGTACTCTGACGCACCGCTTCTCGGGGCGCTTGGGTGCCGATCAGGAACCGGCGTTTGGAACGCTATCCTACCCCCACCGGCGCGGCGACCCCAAGTCCATCACTACCGGCCAGCGCGCCGCCGGCATGATAGGTTTGGGCCGGAACATGAGCGGACGCGGGCATTTTCGCGGCCTCGGGCGCCACTCGACCCGGCTGGTGGGGTCGCTGGGCGGCTCCGACGGACTGTGGCGGCGCCCGGCGCGCATCGTCGATCTCTCGCTCGGAGGCGCGCGCCTCGAAACGGACGCGGACGTCCCCACGGGCGCCTCGGTCCGCTTGTCCGTCGAAAGCCCGAACCGTTGGGACCCCCTCGAGGTGCCCGCGCGCGTGGCCTGGGCTCACGAGCGAGATGGCGTGAGCGAGCTCGGCCTGTGCTTCGAGCCTTCGTCGGCGGCGATCCGCGGCCTCATCGATCTGCTGACCGTCGACGCGTACGAGTAGCCGCTCAGGGGATGGCCGCGGCGCCACGCAGCACGCGGTCGTGGAACAGGAGCATCTCGTAGACCCCTGGCCCTCGATTGAACACGTAGTCGTGCGGGCCGGGCACCACGCGAAGCTCGTGGGGCACCCCGGCCTCGCCGAATGCCTTCGAGATGTTCTTGTTGGCGCGCAGAAAGAAGTCGCCCTCACTCGTGAGCAGGCGGATCGAGAGCTTCGGGTTCTTCTCCCGAGCGCGCTTGGCGCGACGTGTCAGCTCGGGCGCGTCGGCCGAGTCGAAGGCCGCCTGAAGCGCGGCCACTGCTCCAAACGACTCGGCGCGCTCCAGCCCGACGAGTAGCGCCGCGCGCCCCCCCAGGCTCACTCCATCGATCCCCGTCGATGCTGCCGTGCCGAGCGACGGTGTCTCGCGGTTCACGCGAGGCAAGAGCTCGTCGACCAGGAAGCGAGCGAGGGGCAACGCTGCGCTGAAGGCACGATCGCCGGCCAGGATGTCGGGCGTGTACGGACACACCACGACGAGATCGCCGAAGGCGCGATCCACGAGCGCCGCGTTCAGGCGGGCGAGGCGCTCCGGCGCCGCGAGGGCCTCGAGATCCTTTGGGACCAGCGGCGGCGCGTGCAGGCGTCCGAGAGCCGCCACGAGCCCATAGTCGTCGACCCAGCCGCGGGCCCCGTGGGCGGGCCCCTTCATCGCCTCGCCCCGCCCGTGCATGGCGATCAGCACCGGAAACCGCTGCCCCGCTCGGCGCGCCGGCAGCCGCACCACGATCTGCATCGGTCCGACCGGCGTCGAGTCGTAGACCCACGTGACCTCGGTCGCGGGGGTGATCGGCCCCGTCGGTCCCGCGTTCGCGCTCGCGCTCGGTGCTGACTCGACCTTCGCAAGGGTCGAGCCTGAAGCGGCGGGTGCCGCTTCGGGGACCGCCGGCGAATTCGCCTTCGCTCCACGCCCGTCGCAGGCCAGGGCCACTAGCGCCAGCGCCAGCACCAGCGGCGCTCGGCCCGCCGTCACTGGAAAGAGTCCTTCGCCTCGCGGAGCTGCGCGAGCACGTCCACCGCGCTCTGCGCGCCCTCGAACTTGCGTCGAATCGCCGGGCTGTCGCAGCGCATGAACGGATTGGTCCGCCGCTCATCGCCGATGCTCGAGGGCACGGTGGGCTCGCCGCGTGATTGCAGCGAAGCCACGCGCTCGACCCTCGCCCGCACGTCGGCGTTATCTGGCTCGACCGACTGCGCGAAGTGCAGGTTCGATGCCGTGTACTCGTGGCCGCAGAACACGCGCGTCGCATCCGGGAGTCCCCCGAGCTTCACGTTCAACGACTCGTACATCTGCTTCGGTGTGCCCTCGAACAGGCGGCCGCAGCCCGCCGCGAACAAGGTGTCCCCAGTGAACACCGCGTCTCCCGTAACGTAGGCGAGTGCCCCCGAGGTGTGCCCGGGGACGTGCAGCGCGCGGAAGCCGAGCCCGGCGAGTTCGAACTGCTCTTCGTGGTCCAGCTTCACGCTCAGCAGCGGGATGCGCCCGGCGTCGGAGCGGTGTCCGTATACCGGCGGGTGCCCAAAGCGCTCGCTCAGCTCCTCATTTCCGCCGATGTGGTCCCAGTGGTGGTGGGTCGAGAGGATCCCGGTGAGTCTCAGCCCGTGCGCCTCCAGCGCGGCGACCACCGGCGCGGTCTCGCTCGGATCGACGACCACGGCGTCGCCGCTGCCCTCCAGGTGGATCAGGTAGGCGTAGTTGTCCTGGAGGCACGGGACGACGATGACGCGCATTTCGGCCGCAGCTTACCCCCGCTCAGGCGCGAAGCACCCCACTTTCCCAGCGGGTTGCCCCGTGCTAGTGAGAGCGCCCAACTGCGCCCGTAGCTCAGCTGGATAGAGCGACGGCCTCCGGAGCCGTAGGTCAGAGGTTCGAATCCTCTCGGGCGCGCGAAGTTAACCGGTGGAGACGACTCGGGACTTTCGTCGCTGCTGTCGTCGTCGGAAGTGTCGCTCTCCGAGCTCTGCAGCACGGGTGCAGCAAACGCATCGGCATTGACTGCGACAGGTTGGACTTGCCGTTGCTCGTTCTGCTCGGTCGGCTTGGGATTGAACTGCAAGCGATCGACTTCTGCACGCAGGTATCCGGGCGTGAGGTGGCCGTAGACCTCGACCGTGACGCGCGGGTCCTTGTGGCGCAGGATGCGCTGGACCGCAGCGGTGCTGGATCCCGCCATCATGAGCAAGCTCGCCGTGGTGTGGCGGAGATCGTGGAAACGGATGGGGCGGACCTTGGCCTTGGGCCATAGGCGGTGGTTGTGAACCGGGCAGCGCCGTTCTGACGCGTCGAGGACGTGCTCAACATGCTTGCAGCCTTTCTTCCGGCAGACGTGCTGGTAGCCCTCCACGATGCCGGCACGGGCCATCGCACGGCGAAGGACGCCTTCGAGGGCTACGTCGGGGCGCATCATGGTCCCGTCCGCCTTCGGGAAGACCAAGTCGGACGGCGAGCGAGCGAATGCCTCGCGGAGGTAGGGGATCAACTCGGTCGCGATCGGGACTGCGTCCGCGTGCCCGCCCTTGGTAGTGTTCGCGGCGTGGGAACGCTTCACGTGAACGAGGCCGGCCTGGAAGTCCACGTCGCGCTTGCGAAGACCAAGCAGCTCTCCCCGGCGAAGCCCGGTGTAGATGGCCGTAGCGAACAACGGGCGCCATCGCGGGGCCAGGGCCGCGAGCACCTTCGGAACCTCGTCCGCGGCCAGGAAGCTGGGCAACCCCTTCGGCACCTTGCGACGGGCCACCTCCGCAGCCGGATTCGCTCCGTGCCATTTTCCGGCTGCCTTGGCCTTGTTGAATGCGGTGAGGATGAACCGGCGCAAGTGGTTCAGGCTCTGCGGTGCGAGACTGGCAGAGCGCGCCTGCAGGTAGGTCTCGATCTGCCCGGGGCCCAGGTCGTCGAGGCGGGTCTTGCCTAGCTCGCTCCCTAACAGGTTCTTCTCGACGGTCGCCCGGTTCCGTTCATGCGAGGGGCTGCCCTTCGAGTAGGTGTCGAGCCACCAGGTGAGCAGGTCGGCTACGGTGCGCTCGTCGTGCTCCCGGGGAACCTCCAAGCCGAGCCGCTCTCGCTCCGAGCGCTGTTCGACCTCGATGGCAAGCCGCTTGGCCTCGGTCTTGGTCCGGGCCGCGGAGACGCGATCGCGCCAGCGACCATGACGGTCGCGAAACCGCAGGTACCACTTCGTTCCACGCTGGTAGACCGAGGCCATCGCTCACTTCCTCCGCCGCGGAGTCAAGGGTATCACGCGGGCGTGCACGGGCTGCTCGCCACGTGCATGGGCGCGGACCGCCGCAGGGTCGAAACGGAGCAAGCCGCCGATGCGAAGGCAAGGGAGCTGGCCAGCTTCAGCGCGCTGGTAGACCCAGCTCCGGCTGGCTTTGAGGTACGACGCGACATCGTTGGCGTCCCAGAGCGCGCCTTCCTGGTCCGGGGGGTTCGAATCATTGGTCTGCATTGGTTCTCCAGGGGGGTTGGTTTGGGGCCGCCGACCCTGAAGTCTTACGACCGCGTCGAGCACCAAAACAGACAGCCCAAGGAACTAACTGTTCAGTTCCCCGACCTAGGAGTTCTCCGCCGGGACACGGCTTGGTTGCAGGGGGAACTCAACCACTGCTGGGCGAGGCTACTGGCCTTGATCGGCCCGAGGCCGACCTCGTTCATGAGGTTCGCGAGCGCAACCCACTTCTTGGGAATGGTCTTGTTCTTCCGTGGGCCACCCCGGCGAACCCAAACGTCGAGGGCGGTCTGGAGCCGCTCGTCGGTCAGACCGGTCGCGTATTCGGGATACTGCGCCGCAAATATGATCCTGATTCCTTCGAACCTGCGCAGCTCGACGCGTCCACCCGTCCGTCGCGACTCGGCGTCGATCTGCGCGAGCAGGAACACGCGCGCCGCACCACGGGCATCATCGTCGCGCGCAGCAGCGAATATCTGGTCAAGCTTCGCGAGCAGTTCCCGGGGAATTTCTGCTGGAAACGGCCTCAATGCCAAGTACGAGCCAGTGGCCAACTCGATGCGCCGCCTCGATGGCGTGAGCTCGACGCGCGCGTCCATGCCGATCGCGCGCGACATGGCAGCGAGGTCGTAGAACAAAGACTGAAGGCGCGACTGGTAGATGTTCACCACCGACTCGTGCTCGTACGTTTCAGTGAGCAGTTCATGGCTCGCCGAGCGATCACGCTGACTCCGCTCCGAACCTGCAGGCGACCGTGTCATGACCGCCCAAGTTTAGCAGCGGAGCGGGGACATGGACAGCGCCGCCGCCGCCTCGGGGCTGACGCGGTGCGTCCATCGGTAGCTACTCGCTCGCGACAGGCTGCTTCCCTTCCGGAAGGAGACTGCTCCAGGCCTTCGCGACGGCAGGGGTCAGGGCGCCACCGGATCACGTCGAGCCATTTCCGGGCCTGAGCCCCTCCCCACCGCCGGCCAAGGGCGGCCGCGCGCGTCTGTTCCGCTCGCGAGCCCCAGCCCAAATCGGCTGGGCATCCGAGGTGCGCTTGTCGGCGGCCGATGCGTCGGTGCGCGATCCCGCCGGGAGGCACGCCGAACCCTCGACCCCGGCCTCGATGGCCGGCTAACATGCCCCCGTGCCACTCCACCCGGCTTCGGACGCGGACGCCGTGGCGCAGCTGCGGTCCGCGACTGCCGCGATGACGCGACTCGCAGAGCAAGCGCGCACCACGCACCATGCGTTCTGCGCCGCGGTCGCAGACGCGCGGGTTCTTCTGGAGCGGTCGCGCGGCAACCTCAACGCGGCACAGACCGATTGGGACACCGAAGTCGACCTGGCTCGAAGCCGGCTCGAGAGCCTTCGCGCGGCTCGCGGCACGACCAGCGGCGAGAACTTGGGCGAGCTAGCGCCCCGTGTAGCGTCGCTGCGCTCGCTGGTTGAGACGCTCGAGAACCAGGGGGAGGACTCGCTCTCGAGCATCTCGTCGCGTGCGAGTGAGCTTCAAGAGTTGTTGAGCACTCGGTTGTCCTCCGCCGAAGCTGCAATGTCGGAGGTGAACGACGCCACGGGGCTGCTCTTGACCGAGACCGAAGAACGAGCCGGGACAGTGGAGGAGCGACTCTCCTCATGGGCGTCCACGGTGAAGGCGAACTCGGAGACGTTGGCGCAAGCGGTAGATTCCTTGACCGAACACTTTCGTGGACGTTCTGAGAATTTCTCGGACCACCTCGACGGCTCCGTCAACACTAGTTCCTCGAAGATCGAATCGAGCTTCCTCACTCAAGCCATCCAGTCGCTCGAAACCGCAGCGTCCGGCGTCCGCGCCGCGACCTCGTTGCTGGGCAATGCGAAGGAGGAAGGTGTGGGGGAGTTCGAGGACTCGCTGGCCGGCCTGATCGGAAAGATCCGCCCGATACTGGATGTCATCGAGACCATCAAGCCCATCCTCGAGATGGCGAAAGCAATTTTGTAGGCATGTCCACCGCTGACCCAGAGACAAACTGGCGGGCCGCCGTTGCTGAGCTTGCGCAGGTTGCTGTCGCCTTCGACGCGCTGACCGCCATGCTCCCCCCGACAGCGGAGCCCGTGCTGTCAGAGCCCGCACAAGGCGTTGGGCTCTCATTCGCCGGGGCATTTGCAAACGGCAACGACTCGCCCGGTACCCGGAGTTCGGCTGATGAAGCGGCCAATGGCCACACCGACGCCTCTCTGGGTGACATCACCGCGTCGCTCGAGCGCGACCTCGCGCAAGCCGCGGGCGGAGTTCGGGATCTGGATGCTTTCGCTGATGACGTCTTGTCCGAGCTGGACGCGCTCGCGGAGGCGCTCGCTGCGCTCACGGAGGACGGACAACGCTGTGCGGCGGCGATTCTGCGCCAACAATCGTCGGTCAGCTCCGCGCTCGATGAGTTCGGTGACGCCGTATCGGAGGAACACGAGGCAGCGACGGAAGCGTCGCTAGCCCAGAGCACAAATACCGTCAGCGAAGCGCTGACGAGCTCCCTCGACGGCGCGATGGACGGACTGGGAGCCGCGATCGATTCGGAGGTCGATGGGTTCGTGGGCGAAGCGATGGGACTCGGCACAGACCTCGACCACACATGGAACTCGGCGCTGTCATCGGTTGCCACCGAGATCCGCGACACCTTGGTCGGCCGCATCAAGGAAGGCGCTTTGCGAGCGGTGTCCAACGGCGTGCAGGCGCTCGCACAAGACGTTGCTGAAGCGGCGCTCACGACGACTGTGGGCTCGCAGATCACGGCTGCGCTGGGACCGGCACTCCCCGCCCTCGTCGCTGCCAAGCACGCGGCCAAAGCAATCAACGCACTGAAAGGGGTGTTTGGATTGTGACCGACGAGGCCCTCGTCCGGTTGCTCGCCGCTGGCGAGCGCGCAAACGAATTGCTACAGAAAGCGTCGGCTTGGTCAGTGGCACACGAGGAGGCGCGTTTGCGACTGCGGGACCTGCCTCCGGCGCTCGCCGCAGCAGAGGGAGCAGCGTCGGCTGTGCTGCGGGGCCTCCACAGTGAGATGGTGTCGGAGTTTCACTCCGTGACGGCAATGCGGCTGCCCGAACAGGACAGCATGGGATCCGGACTGAATTCCGATTCCGAACGAGCGATTGATGCCGGCGTGAGCGAGCTCGTGCACCTTACGACTCAGTCGCTCGTCGATCTGCGGACGAAGCTGGAGCAGGCGCGCTCGAGCGCCGCGGACGCACACGACGTCGCGCAGTCCGCAAGCAGCAACCTCGACGCCGGCCTGGGTGATCTCGTAGCTGCTGGAGACGAGCTGGTGGGGAGCGTCGGCGAGTCGAGCCAGAGCGCGTCAGATGCTGAACAAACCGTCGTTGAAGCCGCGGGGGACGCGATTTCCAACATTCAATCTGCCCTGTCCGAAGCGGCGGACACCTGCGAAGCACAGGGGACCGAGTTCGGTTCGTTCATCGGTAGTTTGTTGCTCGGCACAGTCCGGTCACGGACGTCGGGTCTGATTGCCGCGTCACGCAGTGCGATCCAATCGGAAGTGCAGGTTCGGATAGCGCAAGCCGTCGACGAACTGGTCGCGGCGCTCGGCGATGCCGGCAACGCTCTGAGAGACGGTGGGCGAGAAGTCGGCAGGCAGACCGGAGAGTCGAGCAGCCTCTTCGAGCGGCTGTCGAGGCTGTTCACATCGGTCTCCGCGAAGGCCCCGGACATCATAGCCGAGGATGAACGACTGAGACGCGAGGAGGAAGAGAAAGAGCGCGGGGGCGGGGATGACTGAGACCCAAAGTGTGGAGCTGCAAAGCGCTCTCGAGGCATTCGAGTCCGCCGCTGCCGAGCTCGAGCATCAGCTCGTGCCGCTGGACGAGGCGGCGCTCGCGAGTGTTCTGGAGGAATTGACCTCGCTCGCCAGCGAATGGGACCGGGCGTCCGAGGCAATGGCTGGCGTCGGGGGCACCGTCCTGGCCGAACTGCGCGGCTTCCGCCCGGAGTTGGCGGAAGTGGCAGGCGAGCCGGGGCACGGCCTCGAACTGGTGCGCGCCGAAATCGATGCGCTCCAGCTCGCGGCGGAAAGTGCTCGCAGCACCCTGGAAGCCGCGATGACCACGGCGTCGGAGGCCGTCGCACTCTTGACCGATCGCGCGCTGGCCGTCTCCGCGACAGGCGGCGCGCTCGAGCAACCCGGTGAGCAGCTGGGCGGGGATGCCAGCCAGCAGCTCGCTGGCACGCGGAATCGCGTCGTCGAGCAAACCTCCAACACCCTGGCCGTGCTGACGGACGACTGCGTCACTCCCACCCGGTCGTGCGCCGTCTCGTTCGCGGAGTCGGCCGCCATCACCGCCGGGAATGTCTGTTCAACGCTGGAGCGTAATCGTCAACGCTTGGACGTAGACGCTCAACGGGTGCTTGACCTAGCGGAGTCGCGCTCGCGCAACGAGCTGCAGGGGCTGGGGACCGACGTAGGAGGCACCGCCGGGCGTTTGATCGCCGCCGTCACCACCGTATCGGAGGCGCTGCAAGCAGCAGGCGAAGCCAAGACGTTGCTCCTGGATGGTGTCAGCCTGATCAACGTCGGCGCGCAGACCGTTATCGATTTGCTGGACGAGCTCGACGAGCTGTTCGGCGGTCACTGACCGACCCCCAGATCCCGAGCCTGGGATTGGAGCTCGACCCAGGCGCTCTGCAGTGTGGCTCGTTGGCTCCGTGCTTTGGACAACTCATCGTTCACGGCGGTTGCCCGCAGCTTGAGTTCGCGAAGGCTCTCGACGTGCTCCGCCGAATCCCGTTCGAGCCGAGGGAGCACGTGCGCGGCGTGGTGCGCGTCGATCGCAGCCTCCCAGTCTTCGATCCGTGCCTGCACGAAGCGCTCGAGTTTGCCCCGGTGTCGCTCCAGCATGCGTTGCACTTCAGCGCGGATGTACGCATCCAGCGCTTGGCGCTGCGCCGCGACGCCCTTGTCTCGTTCTTTGCGCTGCGTCGCGATGGCCTGGTAGATGCCGATGCAAAGCAAGAACAACCCGGCGACAACCAACGCCACTTTTAGAGTCTCGGGGTCAAGGGGAGGGTTCTCGCTCTTAGCCACCCCAGGTGGCTCGACCGCGGCCGGCGCCGGAGGGGGGGAGCGCGCCTTGCCGGCGCCCAGCCCGAACACGCCTGCGAGCGTCAGAATACCCATCACCGTGAACCCGACGGACCGCACTCGCAGGAATGCCGTCGCGAGCAGCCCAGGAACTTCCACCACCTGCTGCGGGGGTGGTCTCCCGCCCAGCAGCATGTCCGTGTCCGGCGCCGCCCGCGCAGACCCAGGTTCCGACAGCGGCACGCCGGCTCCAGACGCCTGCATGGACGCGCTCAACGCCTCGCGAAGCCCGCTCTCGAGCCCGTGACTCGTGACCTGCGTCCAGCGATCGCAGGACTGTTGTACGTAGCTCGCGTAGCGGTGCCACCAGTCCGGGCGCGCGCTCAGCGTTAGGCTCTGTTCGGTGGCCGGGGGGAGGAGCCCCGGCGGTGGATGCATCTGCACCCCCTCGCGCTCGAGCGTCGTCGTGGCGGTGGACACGCACTCGTAGTTGACGTGTTCGAGCTGCCGGCGCGTCCGCTCGGTCCAATCCTTGGCCACGCGCTGCGCTGCCCGATGAGCGTCGCGGCGTGCCTCCTCCGTTCGACTGTGCCCGCTGCCAGCAGTGCGGTTTGCCCGTTCGGACTCCTCCGCGATGGTGATCGAGTCCCTCTGAAGCCGACCGGCTCGCGCGTCGATCTCGCCGGCTGCCAGCTGGCAGACCGCCAGAGCTTCTCGGTAGAGCGACGGCCAATCCCCTTCTGCCGGCGTGGCCTTGACGGACTCGAACAGCGCTCCGACACGCGCGCGGGTCTCGTCGCCCAGATCGATTCGAAATGGGAAATCGAGCACGGTCTTCAGCGCGCGCGAGGGTTCGCTTCCCGTTTTCGCGGCTGTTCCCGCACGTGCCCCCGCTTGCCGTACGGCATCGAGGCTCGCTTGCAGCTTCGAGTCCATGTCAGTTGTCGTGCTCGCCCACGGCGTAGGATATTCTGCACGGCGGGATGGAGCAATCCACCACAGAGCTCGAGGCGCTCGTTGGTCGCGACCTCGGCGGCTATCGGCTGACCGAGGTCATCGGTCGGGGCAGCAGCGCGGTCATTTTCCGCGCCCAGAACGTGGTGCAGCCACAGATCGAACGCGCGTTGAAGGTGGTGCACCCGGATGTGTTCGAACACACGGATCTGGCAGCCAGACTGATGCAGGAGGCGGCCGTCCACGAAGGACTTCACCACCCGAACATCGTGCGATTCTATGGCGTGCGCCTCGAGGGGCAGCTCCTCGTGATGGAGCTCGAGTTGCTCGAGGGCAAGTCGCTTAGCGACTTGCTTGGCGAGCATCGCTCGCGCGGCTCACGAATTTCTCTTCACGGAGCCGTTCAAGTCGTTGCGCTCGCAGCCTGCGGCGTGGCAGCCGCCCACGCGCGCGGGATCGTTCACCGCGATTTGAAACCCGCGAATCTGTTTGTTTGTGATTCGGGCACGGTCAAGGTGTTGGACTTTGGGATCGCCAAGGTGACGTCGGCTGCGCTGACCAAGGGGATTACTGCGGTTGGCACGACGCCAGGAAGCCCCGCCTACGTTGCACCTGAGCTGCTTCGAGGAATGCCTCCGACCCCTGCGTCGGACGTGTACTCGCTCGGGATCTGTCTGTACGAAGCCTTGGCGGGTCATCATCCCCTTCGACCTCACGGTTCGAATCCAGCGTTGGTGGATCTCCTGCAGTCCGCGTTGCGGGGCGACATCCCCGCCTTGGCCACCGTGGTGCCGTCGCTGCCGCCTGAAGTGTCAGCCATTGTGGCACGCGCGACCGCGTTGCAGCCCGGGGCGCGGTACCCGGACGCCAGCGCTCTCGCCGCTGACCTGGCGCCGTTCTGGCGGCCGTCCGATTCTCCGAGCACCCAGAGCGACCCGCGCGCGAGTGAGCGGGACGCCACGCGATTCGCGCTGCCCACGATGGAATCCCCCGAAACTCCGGGGCTCGCTCCCGGTGCCGCGGGTGGCGGCAGCGCGTTTGGAGCCGTGAGCAGCGCTCCTCGAGGCGCGTCATTGCCCATTGCGGCGGTTGGCGTGCTCGTCGCGTTGGTGGTGGCCGGGGTCGGCCTAGTGACCGTCATCGTGCTCGCCAATCGAGGGGGATCCGACGCGGAGCCGGGGGCCGCTGCGCCGAAGGGCGTCGAGCCAAGCGCACGATCTCCAGCGCCTTCGGCCCCCCGCAGCCACGACGGCGCGAGTCCCAGGGGCAGCGCCTGCTCCGTCGTGTACGGACTGCGATCGGGCTGGCACGGTGTGTAGGGCTGAGCCAGACGGGACAGCTCACTGCAGGCTGAAGCCCGGAGCTCGGTGGACCGTGCAACCGTGGGTGTTGCACACCACGACCGTCAGCGGCGCTCACCCAGGACTTTGCGTGGCGAAGGGTGGAGAGTGGGTCTGTGCATCCCGCGGCTTTCGCAGCGAAGGCAGGCTGGTCTTCACCGAGGATCGGGGCCTCGAGGTCACCACCGAAGATCTGCAAGATCGGGGGCTCGACATCCGCTTGGTGGTGAGCAAGACCTTGAACGTGAATGTGGTCCAGAATCGAGTCAGTTTGATCGCCGGCGAGAAGCTCTTCGAACGAGGGCTCCGCTACACGCTCCCGAGCGAGGAGTATCCGGCCGCAGTGCTGAAGCTGAGGTTCGAAGGGGAGTGAGATGGAGCACTTCGCGTGAAGTAGGCCGAAGTTCCCGTTCTCGTCGCCGAGGCGCTTTTCCTCCGACCAGACGCAGCCGCGACGCCGCACTGATCCTCCCCCGGTTTCGTACGGAAACGGGGGAACTTCACACCCAGTTCGGAACCGATAGCTTCCAGCGGGTCGATGTTCACTCGCCCATCGCTCTCCAGCCTCAACTCCACGATGAATACGACGTCAACACCCACACACGTACCGCGTGTGCAACGGGGTCGGGCAGTGCCAGGCGGGCTCGACGTGCTTGAAGAACGACCCGGGCGCAACGTCGGGGGCTTGGGGCGCGGGAGTCGTGGCATGCCGATCGGGGATCAATCCGGCCATCCACGCGGGTCGCCTGGCGGAAGCCGGTCAACACTCGGCTCTCGACAGAGGCGAGGAAGGCGCACTGTCCGGGCGACTTCCGCGGCGTCCGCCCCAATGGAATAACCAGAAGACCTCACGCAACTGCCTCGCCTCAAACTGAGTGGCGTGCGACCATCAGCGAGGTACCATCTCTCCCGGGATGGTCTGCTCCACTCACCGCCTCTCCGCGCCGCACAACAAGGCCATCCTCGCCCTGCTGCCCAGGGCACGTCGGCTGCACCTGGGTCGTGCGTCTGACCTGTTGGGCATTCAGAAACTGACCCAAAGGTGTCCGCTCCAGGGCCCGAACGCGCAGAACTCCACGCGGCATGCCGAGAGAACGGCCAGGTCGACACCCTTCGCGCTCGCTTCCTGCTCGCGGCGCGCGTGCTCGAAGCAAACCGCATCCGAACTCGATGGCTGGCCTGTACGGTCTGACAGCACGACCGGCTCGCCTCTCGCCGCATCACCCCGCGCGGGCGCGAGCAGCGCCGCGCCCATGGACGAGTAATGGCCGACGCGCTTACTCACCCCGCTGACCTCCGAAAGGACGCGCCGACCTTCAACAACGTGCTCACTCTCGTCGGATGCTCACGCGCAATCGTTCGTGTTGCGTGGATCTACAATCGGGACACCAAGGAGTCCCACCACGCATTCTCGCGAGTGGACCTCGTCCCCGACGAAGTGCCTCGCGTAGACGCGGGAGACGATGGCGATCAGCGACTGGGCGGAGACAGCAAGTGGCGAGTATACTTCGAGAGCTGGGAGGTACCCTCGTCCTCGGCCGGAAATTGGTACGAGTCGATGGTCTTCGGCGGACAATGGGCACCTCCGTGGCGCGAGTCAGCGTTGACGAACCCCGTCGCTGTCTCAGACTGCCTCGATGAGCCACGGTGGCCTTCGCTGGTGATGCAGCGAGAGTCCCGCGGAGTTCCCAGTGCGTCGCGGGGGGAAGCCGAGTCGCGGGCGCACCATCTCCTGGTTGCGCACCCCCTGATACCGGATCTGCTGAGTGAATCGGAGTTGCGGAAGCTGAGCGATTCCCTGGAGCAGCAGTTCGACATCGACGTGGACGCCATTCCCGAGTTGGTCCAGTCCTCTCACTTCTTTCAGCCAGTACCGATTCTGCGCCACGTCTCCAGCCGTCTCGAGCGTGCGGACGACGGACCGGACAAGGCGGTGGCGCTGGACATTGTTCCACGCAAGGGAATGGCCCTTCAGAAGCTCACGCTCGAGGTCTTGGAGCATCGGCCCACGGGCGTCCGACTCCTCTGCCGAATGCGACCGGAAGTTCCGTTCTACCGACTGGCGCTGGCTGAGGACGTGGTGTAGTTTCCCACGCTCTTCCCCCGCCCGAATCCCGGGCATTTTCGTGATGCCCTCGGGGTGGTTTCCCGGAGTGCGGTGGTCGAGTGGGCGTGGCGAGGTGGTGGCAGAAAGGGAGCGGCCCGACGGAGACGTGGATCTCCGCCGGGCCTTGTGGACCGTCGCCGGGCGCTGGGCTCAGGTGACTTCGGCCATGGCGGACTGGATGTGCTCGGTCGTGACGGTCCTGCTCTTGGTGAGCGCGGCGGCCATGAGCGCGTGGTGAGCGAGCAGGTTCACCTTCCGGGGCAGGCCGTTCGACGCCTGGAAGATCGCCTCCTGGGTTGCGGGCTCGAAGAGTTCGAGCTCGGTTCCGGCGAGTCGGAGCAGGTGCGTGAGGTACGGGCCGAGCTCGTCACGGGCAAGACCCGGGACGTGAGCGCGCACGACGACGCGCTGCGAGAGCGCCTCGTGCACCGCCATGCCGAGGCGGCGGCGCAGTTCCGGGTGTCCGACGAGGACCAGGCAGAGGCGGTTGTCGGAGTCCATCGCGTAGTTGGTGAGCAGGCGCAGGTCCTCGAGCACGTCGCTCCTGAGGTGATGAGCTTCGTCCACGATCAGGATCGGTTTCTGCCGGGCCTCGCTGCAGAGCCGCGTCACCTCGGTCCGGATCTGCCGGAACAGTGCGGCGCGGTTGCGCTCGGTGGGTAGGCCGATCTCCCAGGCGATGGTCTTGTAGAGATCCATCACGTTGCCGGTGGTGAGCGACACGTAGAGGACGCGGTGCAGACCCGTGTGGAGACCGGCGACGATCTTCCGACACGCGGTGGTCTTGCCGCTGCCGCTCTCACCGGTGACCACACCGATGCCGCGCAAGTCGAGGAGATGGGCGAGCCGGGCGTCGAGTTCTCGGAGCGCACCGGAGGCGAAGAGCTCGTCGGGCTCGATGTTTTTGGCGAAGGGGTGGCGGGTGAGGCCGAAGTGCTTGCGGTACATCAGAGGAGGTCCCCCTCGTCGTCGCCAGCGCCGCCCTGCTGGTTGTCCCCGACATCGAAGTCGAAGTCGCTCAAGCGCATGCCGGGGGGCGGCTCGTCCACGGGCTGAGATGGATGCAGGGCCTTCGTCGTGTGATCGCGTCGGACGAAACAGTTGGCGTAGACGTCGACACGGCGAGCGATCTGGATCTGCTTTCCGCGATGCCAGACCTGGACGGCACGTGTCTCTCGCGGACGCGCCGGATCGAAGCGAAGGACGACGGTCTCGCCGACGAGCATCGCGTCCACTTCGTAGGCCACGCTGTCGAGCGACACGGTGCGGTCGGCCTGCACACGGCGCTTCTGCTCGAAGAGAAACAGATCGGCGAGGTCGCTCGACGACTGGCGCACCTCGTCTGAGCGCATCGCCCAGCGATCCGCGGGCGTCTCACCGTCGAGTCCGCGGTGGGGACTCCGATGATACTCACCCTCGACCCACGCCCAGAGACGGCGGTTGAGTGCTTCGAGACTCCGCCTGTCCTCGGGCTGGAGCGTCGGCAGGAGCTGAAGACGCACGGTCCGAAACCACCGCTCCATCTTTCCTTTTCCCTGGGGCGTGTAGGGACGCGCGTGGATCAAGGTGATGCCGAGCTTCGCGCACACGAGCGCCAGGTGCTGTGCTTTGAAGGCGGCACCGTTGTCGACGTAAAGCCGCTTGGGGATCCCGCGGCGGCAGATCCCTTGCTCGAGCACGCTGAGAAGGGTCGCGGCGTTCTCGCTGAGCGCGAAGGCCGCATACGGCACCATCCGTGTCGCGTCGTCGATGACGGCGAGCAGGTACGTCTTCCGCTGCCGCCCGGACACGGCGACGGCGGGGCCGTGCATCACGTCGCTCATCCACAGTTCGCCCGCCTTCTCGAAGGCGAAGCGTCGGCGGTCCTTCGCCGTCGGCTCGCCCTGCTTCTTCTGCATGAGTCCGGCCCGAGACAGAGATCCGGTGCACCGTCGATGGCGCAAGCGTGACCCCCTCCGGGATCTTCGCGAAGCGCGTCACGTGCGCGATGACGAGTCCGACGCTGAAGTCCGCGTGCTGCTCTTTCGTCTCGCAGAGCAGATCCGCGATCTCCCGGGGAATGGCGCGAGCCGAGCCCTCGTCCCGTCGGATCTTCGGGACAAGGGCGTCGAAGCCGCCGCGTCGGTAGTCCGCAAGCCATCCGCGGATCGTTTCGGCCTGGACCTTCCGCCGGAGCGTTCCGGGGATCTCCCAGTCCTTCTCCGCCTTCTCGCGCAGCTTCGCGTACATGCCGCGCGCACCGCGCTCGAGGTGGAGCAGATCTGCGATCACGCCATAACGGAACAGCGCGATCTGCTTTCTGCGCTCGGCGTCAGCGAGCGTGCGTTCGTTTTCGGGGGTCGGTGTCCTCATCGGAGTTCTCTTTCGGTGTCGGCCCGGGTCCGTCCCGGGCACACCAACCCGCTATCGGTCCCGCCGAGGAGGGTCCGGCCCCGTTTCGTGTGGGGTCGGCTCTCGCGATGCTTGCCGCGCTCGCCCTCGCGCCCGCAGTCCGACCGGCGCTGGCATGGCGGCCAGGTGAATGGCCGCGGCCGACCGCAGCGCCACGAGCGCATCCGACACCCCGAGTCGTTGCCGCACCGCGCCAAGCGTCGCCGGGCAGCCCGTGAGCGCCGGCACCAGCGTCACTGCCGCCACGAGCGCCGCGTGGACAGCAACACGCCGCCGCCGGAGCCACCGCAGCGCGCTTGGAAGCGTCACCGCGTCCGCTGCGATCGCGGGGCGCACCTTCTCGGCGACCGCCTCCAGACTCTTGGCGCCCTCGGCCACCTCGACGGCCCGCTCGACCTCCTCGAGCGTGCCCGACAGTCGGGAAGCCAGAAAATCAGGCAAAAGGCTGATAGTCACCCGAGCCCGCGGGCACCAGAACCGGGCGACGCGGACGCCGACGGGGCGGACCCGACCGTAGCTCCCGTGCCCCGCGAGACCGCAGCCGCCCTCCGGGTGCAGCGGGCACCGCTCCAAACTTGCGGCCCGCCACGCCTGCTCGGTAACGTACCGCTCGCTGGTGAGGGTCGTCTCGTAACGGACAACCAATCCTTCGCTGGCCGGGTCCGTGCGGGTGCTACCGCGACGGACCAACCTTCTCCGGCGATCAGCTTTCCGCGGATCAGCCTCTCAGGAAAAAAGAACGGCGAAGCTCTCCGGAGTCCGAACCCGGCTCACCCGAAACAACGAGCGCCCAGACCGACACCACGACCGCGGGGGATCACGACGGAGGGTGACGGCCTACACGTGGAGCAAGTATCGCTGCGCGTGACTCATGACGATTTGGGGCTGCTGCTCGAGCAAGGCCCATACGCCTTTGTTCGCGGAATCAACATGCAGATGAGCCTGATCGGACGGGAACGCCGCGTTGCTCTCCCGGCGCGCAAGGGCAGGGCAGCAACGACGCAGAGAATCGCTGTCGCCGAGCAAGATCGGCGTGTTGTCGCCGGCAATGAAGCGGTCAACTCGGCGGCCCGGGTCTTGTCGAGCTTGAAGCATCGCCTCAAGGCTGGCAGTGGGGTGCGAGAGCACCAACGGTGGTTTCGCGGAGACGTGGCGGGCGCCGAAGCCGCAATCAAGAAGATCCTGTCAACCGCCCGGCGCACAGCCCTTGTCGTGGACACTTACTTCGCGGCGCGGGACGTGAAGGTGTGGTTGCCAGCAATCGCCAACCGCGGCGCCGAAGTGAGGATTCTCACGTCAAGTTTCGGCCTGCAGCAGCAGTCGCTCATCGGCACTGCGCTGAAGGGTCGCGACCTGGAAAGGGAGCAATTGCGGCGGCTGAGCTCGGAAATCGACTCCGCCGAGCGCGATCAACTTCTCAACCCGACAACGGTTCGAGTAATGCCTGGAGCGCACGCGCCAATCCATGACCGATTCGTCGTCGCCGACGACCGCGTATGGCTGCTCGGTGCGTCTTTGAATGAGTTTGGCACCCGCGGCACGATGCTGGTTGCGCTGCCACTGCCCGCCGAGGTCTTGCCGGAGCTGAGCCGCGTCTGGGAGGAATCTGTCCCCATCGCAGAGAGGCTCAGCGCTCTGGAGGCGTCGGCCGAGGATATGGGCGCATGACGGAGCTTCACTTCGTTGGCCCTGACGGTCCGCTCTCGCGATTTCCAGGTCCCGCCGAGCTTCGCCGTGTCGGCTCTAACTCCGATCCTTGCCATCTGGACGCGTTCATCGCGGAAGCATGGCAGGCAACAAACCGCGTCTGGGTGCTCGATCTCCATTTCTTGGAGTACGGGTACCAGGGGCTCCTGCTGGCACTTGCCGGCGCCATGGTACGCGACGTGCGGATTGTCAGCGCACGAGTCGATGACAAGACCGCACGTCTCGCGGCAATCCGGGCCGCCCTCGACTCCGCTTGGAACCAGGGGCGGCCAAAGACCCAAGTGCGCCCAGCGCCGACCCGGGTCCAGTGGCTTGATCGCCTCACTCGAAAGCCGCCAACCTATCCGTATCCACATGATCGCTTCGTCGTTCTGGATGACTCGCTTTGGCACTTCGGCTTTTCCGCGTTTGGCAGCGCCAATTGTCTATCGGCAGCCTCGGGGCCATGGCCAGCTGACGACACAGATGCGATCGCGTTCTTCGAAGAACTCTGCGAAGGACTGAACCGTGCGTGGTGAGCACCCTGCATTCGACGAGTTGGCAGAGTCGAGTGAACAGATCGAGCAGTGGCTCGACCGCAGGGCGAAGGCCAAGCGGTACGTAGATGCATTGGGGGACGCGACCGTCATCGAATCGTTGGCGCGGAGGCTGGAGTCGGGATACCAAGCAGATGGGGAGCTACCTGGGTACGACTCGCTCCAGGAGCTCGTCCTCGAGCTGCTGGCAAGTGTCGGCATCGCTGAGGATGACGCCGCTTTGCAAGGTCACCGTGAAGAAACGACCGAGATAGTCAGCCGCGCCCTCGCGCTGTTCGTCACGGCGGCGGACCCGAGCATCGAACGCCTCGCAGCCGTCTCTAAAATCGAATTCTTCTTGGATATCCCTCTCGTCGCCGAGCAAGTCGCGGCGGGCAACTCGGCGAATGAGTGGCTTACTGTACTTCGCAAGCTGGAATTCACGCTCAGCTCGATCAACGACGACGAATACCAGGCGTCGGACGAGTTGGAACGCTGGCGCAAGGAACTGTCGCAACCCGTCCCGTCGTGGCACGAAGGCGACTTTCCGCGGATGGAAAGATCGGTGGAGCGACTCGTGTCCGGATTGCTGAGAGTGCTGGACGAGCACAGGTGGCTCGAGTTCTTGGACCGGCTCCCGATCGCAGCGCTGATGGAGTCCTTGCTGTGGGACGCACACGTCGAGCGTTCGCCCGCTGTGGTTCTCAATTGGATCCGCGGCGCTCCACTGGCATTCGACAAACTTGGTGCGCGCACGACGGCTGCGCTGATCTTCATCCTGGAACGTCGAGCGTATGGTCTGATCGAAAACCACATAATCCATCGGGTTCGGTGGGCAGAGGGCACCAGCGGCATTGACGAGGCAATCCGTCAAGTCGATTCAGCACGGGAGGAACTGGCGGCGGCCATCAGCTCACGGCCCGACGGGCGAGAGTTGCTCGCCGAACTGGGCGCTCTGCATATGGATCGGGCCCAAGCAAGCGCCCCAGAATCAGCGCAAGGCAAATTGCGTCAAGAACTTCAATACGCGATGGGACTTTCCTACGCCAACAGCGCGGGGAACGCTCCCGCACTTCTGGCGATCGCAAGACAGCGAGCACACTCTCATCCGAATCGGAGCGCGTGGGGACTCTGGCTGCTGGCATCGGCAGGCGCGGGCGCGGCGTTCGAGCGCGACGACGAGGGCTCGCTCGAAGCTCAGCGGTCGGGCTGGACCTGGCTCGTGGAGTTGTTGGTTGCACGAGACGTCGGCATTGCCGATCGCTACTCCCCGCTCATCGACTGGACCGTAGCTCTCGCCGCGATTGCGCTCCGCGCGTGCGATCAGCCGCTGACGATGTTCGAGACGACCTGGCAGGCCCTCGCGCCCCAGCGTCTGCAACGTCAGGAGAATCGGTACGCCAAAGATTCGTGGGCGACATCCCGCTTTCTGATCCGGGTGGGGTTCGTAGGCTCTCGTGAGAAGGAGCCCTCGAACGTCGCGAGCACACTTTGGTCGGCCGCGATGGAGATGGCTCTCAGCGCATGGTTTGCGCGTACCAGCTCGGAGCCGTTTTCTGAAGTGTCGTACGGAATGGCGCACTTGGCCGCGGGGGAATTAGACATCGCCGGCGAGCCCGCCCGCACGCTCGGGTATCTGGTTGGCGAGGCAGATTGTTTGACGGGAGCCGTACTCGCTCTGATCGAGAACGGTTGCCCGCCAACGCGCGCCGTCGAGGCCGCATCCAGCGTTGGGGTTGACGCCTCCGCGTATCTCACCCTCGACCGTGACCGTGGCAGGCAGGACCGCGTCGAGAAGGCTATTGCCAGTCTCGCTGCGCCTGACAAATAGAACCGGCTGCGGCCCCTTCTAAACGATCAGTCGCGATCGCTTGCCTTTTCGTGCACCGACCAATTCCGCTCGCGGGCGTCCTTGATGGCCTGCGTCGCGAGCGACGCAGCTTCAGCGTCAAGGACGCGGACGCACTCCATCAGCTCAGGGACGAACTCGGACATCGGGATCTCCCCAGTTGGGGCCTGATATCCCCCACCGGGGTAGTGCTCCTCACGAGTCCACCGAATCGACGAGGTTTCGGCAGCGCGCCCGCTGTCGCTGAAAATCAGGACCCGGGTTGCATGCTCGACGACTTTGGCGGGCACCAAAGCGCGTCCTCCGCCCGCCGCGACCGCAAGCATCGGCATGCGCGCCACGACGTGCTCGGCGATCTGGTCCGCAGCGCGCCCAAGGGTGACGCTCATCGCCAGCCTCTCGACTTCAGGGATCGGAGAAGCCAGCGCTAACCGTTCGATCTCCGAGCCGTGGCCCGCGTAAGCGACGATAAGTGAAGTCGGGTTGCCTTCCGACATGTGAATCGTCCACAAGAGTTGCGAGAACTCGGTGATGGCGATTGGCCGTGCAGCGACGGACTCGACCCCTCGAGGGACCAGGTTCATCAGCTCGACGATGCTCGCCGGCCGATCTCCTGGGCTGAACTGCGTCGCGGTGCGAACAAACTCGTACCAAGGACTTGTTGGCAACATGACAGTCGGCCTGTTCACTTCCGGGGTTTGACCCGCGACTAGCCAGCCGACGATGCGGCCCAGGCTAAAGAGGTCGGACCGTTGATCAGCCGTGTTCGGACTCGAAAGCACCTCTGGCGAAGCCCAAGGCGCCGTGCCCAAGCCGCTCTTTGTCATCGCCGAGTGACTGAATTCCGGCGGGAGCTTGGCCAACCCCCAGTCAGCGACAACCCAACGGTCGTCCACTCGCAAGACGTTCGATGGGGACAAGTCGCGGTGCAGAAAGCCCTCGATGTGCGCGTGGTGCAGGGCGTCCGCAATTGCCTGAACAATTTCCGCGAGCTTCGAGCCGTCGATCCGCGCAAGATCTGCGACGACATCCAGTTTGGCTTCAGCCCGCGGCATCGCGAACCAGGTTCCGTCGTCCGCGTGGTCGATCAGCCTGATAATGTTTGGGTTCGCCAGCTCCTTGAGCGCGTCGATCTCACGCAACCCTCGCCTCCTGGCGCCATCATCGGGGTCGGGCAGCTTGATTGCCACGTAGTTTCCCTCGGGGTCCCGCGCGGAGAAGACCCGCGCGAATCCGCCAACACCCAACGGCTCGAGAAACTCATACTTGGTCGGCCAGCCCGGCGGCAATTTCACGTTCGATGGGCGCGGCCCCGCGAGCGATCGTCGAACAAGCGCGCGGTCGCGCACTGCGCGCGAAATTCTGCCCAGTTGCGACTGACAGGCCGAGGCGTGTTGGTCCGCGAGACCGGCCACTGGCGCGCCTTGTACACCTCGCGCGCTGAACAGGGCGTGCGCCGGCGGAGACCCCAACGCGGCATTCAGAAACTCCTTTTGGATCCTCTCCCCTATCAGTCCGGCGTCACGCTCGCCGGCGCGGAAGTGTGCGTCGATCAGCGTGTCCACAGCCTCCTCGGTGTGGGCCACAACTGCCTCCAGGACCCGCTTCGCCAACGGTCGAACGGCAAGCTGGTGCCCGGTGCGAAGTGCCGCGATTTCGCCGAGCGCCTCAATCAGCGTCTGCTCGCGAACCTGGCGCACGCGCCCCACTTCGAGCCGATACGCCGCGGCCAGTTCCTCGACCGGTTCGTCATCCATGACGAACCCCGCCCTCTAGCAGCCGCAGTGCCCCATCCCGCGCCAGCCCCTCCCAGTGCCCCTCCACCGCGCCCGGAACATCCCCGCCCTCGATCAGCACCCCCAGCTCCATGTTCTTCTCCAACGCCGCCGCCGTGAAATTCGCGCTCGAGACCAAGAGTCGCTTTCCATCGGCGATCGCGCACTTCGCGTGAAGTAGGCCGAAGTTCCCGTTTTCGTCCGTGGGGCGCTTCTCCCTCGGCCAGACGTAGACCCGCGACGCCGGGCCGAGATCGGGACCGAGCGCGTGCAGGGGGTCGATGTTCACGCGCCCATCACTCTCCCGCCCAGACTCGACGATGAATAAGACGTCGACACCGCGCTTCGCCGCCGCGAGCAACTCGACGTGGACCGTCGGGACTCGATAGGTCGCGAAGCTCACGATCGTGATCCGTTGCCGCGCCTCGCGGACCATCTCGAGCAGGACCTGGTCGGAGCGGCGGAAGCTCGTGCCCGGAGGAACCGGTCCAGTCCACACGAGCTCGACGTGGTGGCGCGCACGGTGGTGGCTGTCCATTCGGGTCGCGCTTCGAAGCGCCAGGGCGACCGAAGCACCGGAGACCCCCGGGAGCCATAGTGCGAGCAGTCGTCGCACGCGCTCCTGAGCCGCCGGCGCCGTGACCACCGCGCTTGCCAGGCGGCCCGCTTGCGCTGAGTCCAGGGCGCGCGACACCGCCACCGCCAACGCCTCCACCGTCTCGCTTGGCAGGTCCCGAGCGAGCTTCACAATGGCGTCGAGCAGAGCGTCCACGTCATTTTCCCGAGAAGAATGCGTGCTCGCCGGAGCAGACGGTGGCGACCAACGTCGTGCGGTCCAGGTACTTGTTGCCGCGTTCGCATGAGGTCTCCGGCGCGAACAGACAGGCGTGACAGGACGCGCCGTGGAGCGTCGCGCCGTCCGCGTCGGGGGCGTGGTCCGCGCAGAGCGGGTCCGAAGAGCAGAGCGCCATCGCTTCAAGCGCTCGTCGAATGTGACGCTCCAGCTCATCCGGCGTGCCCAATCGGACCAGGCCGCCCAGCGTGCCCTCCGCGTCCGGGGCGGCGGTGTAGATGAGGACGCCGGCCATAGCCGGCTTGTCGCCCTCGGGTTCGCGCGCGTAGATTCGCTCACGCACGCTAGCCGCGCCGTAGCCGCACTCGAGCACGAGCTCGCGCATCAAGGCGTGGGCGAACGAGTGAAGCAGGATGAACCGGATGCCAGGGAATCCACCGTCTGGCGGATCGATGTAACGACGGCGCCGCCAGGCGAAATGAGCGTCGCGGAAGCGGTCTTCCCAGGCTGCCTGGGAAGCGACCCAACCGGCGATCTGCTCTTCGCGGAAGCGGATGAAGACCCCTTCGCCGCGGACTTCCGACGCAGGGACGAACTGCGGTTCGCCGCGCGCGAGCTTGGCGACCACGCTCCCGCGACTCTCGTCATCTTCCTCGAAGTCTCGAGGGGATGCGATGCGCGTGAAGCCGATCAGCGCAGTAACCGCCCTGAGGCGCTCGGCCAGGACGACGCTCTCGATGAAGTGCGCGTAGCTGCGAGGAACCGGAACCACGCTGAGCTGAAAGTCCGCGCCGTTGAGCTCTGGATCAGGACGCGAAAGCACGCGCCACTCGGGCTCCTTCAGGTCTTCCTGCTCAGAGGCGTCCTCGCCCGCGGCCTTCTGCGCATTCAGGCCTGCCCAAATCTGATCGTCCGTGTACTTCGCGAAAGCACCGATCAGCCCCTGCATCCGGAGATAGCGAACGGTGCCCACGTCTTCGATGCCCGCAAACCGCGTCGCGTGTTCTTGGAGTAGCGCGCCGAGTTCATCCTTCGCGGCAGACGGGACGAACAGGGTCGAGAGAGTGACTGGAAACCAACTGTTCGAGGCGCCGAGCAAGATCGTACGGGGGTCTGCCGCGCACGGCTCGTCCTCGAAGTCGCGAAGCTGTGGGCGGCGGCCACGACAGGCAGGGAGGTTGGCGAGGCCTTCGCGCCCGAAGGCGTCAACCATGCGACGGGTGGCGTCGCAGTTGCGGCACCGCACCTCGACGTCGGCGGCTTCGCCCGAGACGCCGAGCTCGCGCAACTCGAGATGACCGCGACAGTCGGACGGTTTGCCCCTGTGTACGAACCAATGCCACGGAAAATCGTCGAGATGCCCTGACTCACACGCCAGCAGAAAGCGCGACGGAAGAACCGCTGGCTCGCGGCGACGGTTGCAACCGCTATGCACGTACTTGGCGAGGTCCGGCCGAGCAGGAACAGTGCGCAAGCGGAAGAGCCCGGACCCGATGGGCGCGAGCAGTTCACAGGCTGGGCAACGCAGCCAGCGCGGGAAGGACGCTACCGGAACACCGACCGCGTTGTGGTCGTCCTGGGCCACAAAGAACCCTTCCGACTCGTCGTCGCGCATCGGCGGCGTCCGGAGGCTCGAGACCTGACGACCGAGCCGCCGTTGCACTTGGTCGAGCAGCCGCGCTTCGTTGATCGGCCGCGTGTAGTTCACGTCCCAATCCTCGATGCCCATCACCATGACGGACAGGTGCGGCAAGTCCACCACTGCGCCGACACCGTAGGTGTAGAGCAGCTGACTCGGGCGAAGCTCGCCGAGGCGCGCCTTCGTCATTACGACTTCCTCGTGAACGGCCGCGTGTCGTCGTCCAGGTTACCCTCGGTCAAAACGAGGTCGACGCTGGGCTCGACGTCCCGCAAGGAGCTCAAGCAAGTAAACGTCTCCCATGGCCCCGCACCCGAGCGCTTGAGCAAGGGGCGAGACGTCCCGTCGCGCTTCGCCTTGTACGACAAGGTGGCGCCGCCGGGCCTGGGCTCGGCATCGGCCAGCCATTCATCCAGACGCCGCTCGAGCAACCGACGCACCGCTTCGCCGACCTCCTGGCTGTTTTCTACCCGCGCGGCACGGGCCACGATGGCGTCGAGCGCGGCATTCACGAGCGAGTCGTCACGAGTCAGGCGCGCGGCGGCCTCATTGGGATTGAGTCGATCGTGCGTGAGGCGGAGGAGTGATACCAGCACGGCGCTCAGACCGCGGTCGAGCGCGCGCGCGGCGAACGGGGTGACCGATCAGCGCTTCGACTTGGTTGTAGAAGGTCTCGTGGTAGTGCTCGAAAGTCTCGTAGTGCGAGAGGTCGCGCGGCCGTGCCCAGTTGAAGATCGTGCAGACGAGGCCCGGTGCCGCTCGGCCGACGCGGCTCGTGGCCTGGATGTACTCGGCGGTGTTCTTGGGCTGGCCGACACGACCATCAACCCGAGCCGCTGCACGTCGACGCCGACCGAAACCATGTTGGTCGCCAATAGGACGTCGATCGGGCGGCGCCGACTGCGGTCGTCTTCTTCGGCAGGATCGAAGGGGATTTCCAGGCGATCGAGCAGCTCGGGGATTTGTGTCGAGTCGAGCCGCGACGTGAGCTCTTCCGGGCTCCAAAGGTATCGGCTGGCGAGGCCGCGCCGATCCATCTTCTTCACGCGGTTCGAGATGTCATCGTCGACGAGGCGCCGCGTGCCGGCGAGCTCGCGTAGCGAGCTGAAGTAGCCCACCAGGGTCATCCACGGATCAGCGTGCTTGCCATACGTTTGGTAGAGGCTCTCGGCCGCCGCCAATAATGCAACGTAGACGCGCATGATGACGGCCTTCAGCCTTCGTCCCGGCGCGCAGATGCCGATGTAGCGGCGCCCGGCTAGCTCCGTGATCGGGCGCTGTCGCGCGAAGAAGTTGTCTCCTGCGTCGAGGCCCTGTGGTGGAAAGACCTCGACCTTGCGCAAAAACAGGGCGTGGATCTGCTGACGCGCGCGCCGGATCGTCGCCGTCGAAGCGATCACTTTGGGTCGCACCACTTGCCCATTCACCGTCCAGGCGCACAGCGCGTCCACTGCGGCCTCGTACAGTCCGGTGAGCGTGCCGAGCGGCCCGCTGATTAGGTGCAGCTCGTCTTGAATGATCAAATCCGGCGGGCGGACTGGATCGTGATCGCGAAGCTTGGTCGCGGGAAAGGCGCCACGCCGCTTGTGATCGGTGTCGCGCAACTCGGGCGCCGCAAACCCGTGCCGGTCGCAATGGCTCTGAACGCGGCCGAAGAGCATCTGAACCGCGCCGTTCCATGGCATCTGCGCGAACTTGTCTACGGTCGCAATGAGAAGCGACGGAAGCCGACGATAAATCTCTTCGTCCACGACCAACACGGGCAGTCCCTCGGTGGGCGCCTGACGCTGTGAGAAGGGACACGTTCCGAGCCGATCACCGCAATAGATGAGTGTGCGCCCGGCGCCGCTGGCGAAGGACTCGACCCGCATGTGGCGCCCAGGCTCGATCACCGACCCGCACCAGGGGCAGGACTTGAGCTGCACGGGCGATCCCATGCCGCCCACACGGCTGCCTTGGCGGAAGCCAATATCGCGGGTGCGTTTGAGCACCTCGGCGGCGTGCTCGGTCTTGTTGGGTGTGCTGCGCGCGCCGACCCAAAGGCCGATTCGAAACGGCTCGCGCCCCCAAATCGGGTTACCGCTCTGCTCGGCTTCCGAGCGGAGTAACTCGCAGGCGCAGATGAGCGCGGCGGCACGTTGGAACTGCTGCAGGGTCAGCAGTCGCAGCGTGTAGCGCATGAGGACCGCCACACCGTGCTCGCTCGACCTTCCCTCGATGGTGCCTTGAAGGCGCCGGAGCCCGAGCGTGTACGCGGCCAGGCCGAGGTACGCCTCCGTCTTTCCGCCACCGGTGGGGAACCACAGCAGATCCGCGATGGCGTCGGTGGCGTGATTGCGATCGGGGTGATCGAGGCGCGTTACGCTCGCGAGGCTCACGAGGATGAACGCGAGCTGAAAGGTACGCCAGGTACGGTTCTCGGGGACGTCGACGTCCACGAGCTTCGTGTCCTTGCCTCGGCGTCGCTCTTCAGCCAGCACGGTATGGACGCGCTGAAGCCACATCGTCCGATTCGCGAAGCGGAACGCCTCGTTGGCTCTTGAATCGTTCTCGAGCGTGTGGAGCCCTTCTCTCATCCGCAGCAGCGTCGCCTCACATTGATCGAGGGCCGCGTTGGCCTCGCCTTCAAACCCCTCCAAGCGCGAGGCCTGGTCGCCGATGCGCTTGCGCTGCTCCGCAATCCAAGCCGCGTAAGCATCCGGCAGTTCTCGCAACCGTTCGATCAACTCCGCAGGCGTAGCGTCCGCGAGCACCTTCATGTCGTGCGCGATCTGGGCCAGGAGCGGCTCCTCTGCGACGGTCGGCGGCGTCTGTTGGAGCACGTCGGATGCGGGCACCACGCGGGTCGCCACGCGAACACCGCGGCGTGGGTCGGCCGGATCCGCGTCGACGTGAACGCCAGCGCCATGACCGACGGCGAGCTCACGCCGATCGCGATAGAGCATCGCCAGCGGCCGGTCCTCCGCGAGCGGCTCCAGCTCAGTGGATGGGGACTGGCCCAATGCCCGTGACAGAAAGACCGCACTCCCGTCCATTGCGGCCACGCTGAGTTCCGGCTGAAACAGCCATGCTGCGTCGCGACGCTCCTCGGGCTCGTCCTGGTTGTTCACCAGGAAGAGACTGATGACGAACCCGTCGCCGATCCGCCGGACAATGCCTCGCACCTGCGCTGGCGCTTCGACGTCGTCGGGATCGCCGCCAACTCGGAACGGCCCCAACGCGCCCTCGCGAAGGCCCTCAATGACGACCTCCGCTGCGATCGAGTTGCGCTTCCACACGAGTCGCGGTTTTCCCGTTTCGGTGGTCACGGATTCACTCGGAAGGCGCTGGTAACGACCCCAACGCGCCGTGACCTTCAGCGGGGGCGCGTCGGCACCAACAACGAAGCTCAAGCCAACCGCCGAAGGAAACATCGTCGGCGTAGAAATCGTGCCCGAGTCTCCGGCGCCGTCGTCGGTCCCGGCGCCTTCCTCCGCTTCCACGCCGTCGACTTCTTCCGGTTCAATGCGCACCCGCCGCGGCGCCAGCATGCCCACCAAGTAGCGGTCGCGAACGCTGCCCTCGACGATCTCCTCGTCTGGGCCACCCGCTGGACCCATGAGATCGGCGACGACACGCTCCTCGAGCATCGCACGCAACTTTTCCGGAGACGGAACGTCGGTGACGAGGACCGGCGCGCGGCGCGGCGACCGGCGTGAAGCCGGAGACGACGGCGATCTGCTCGGAGGCGGCTCCGCTTCTGCCGGCGCGGACCAGACGGCAACCGAATCGTCCTTGGCCGTCTTCGTTCGAGCCCTGGCACCGGGGCTTCGGCTGTGAGGCGCTCGCTCGAACGCGGCGCCCAGAACCTCGGAAAGGTCATCGCGCATCGTGCTCGTGCCGATGGAGTCCGCTACGTCGTCGACACGGAGTCCTGTGACGAGCGCATCCGCGAACTGATCGGTCACCCGCGTAACTGCGCTCCAATCGAGTTCGCACGCGCCGGCACGAAGTCTCGCCGATAGCTGCTCGGCGTAGCCTACGTCAGTCAGCTCGCCCGACAGGACGATACGCTCAGGACTCTCACTCATGAAGCCACTCCCAAATTCCATCGGTTCGAGTCAAAGCCCGCGAGCAGGCCGCACCTCTGCTCGTCGGGCTCGACGACCAAGAGCGCGCGCATCGCTCGGCTCATGGCAACGTAGAGCGTCCGCCGTTCGCGCTCTTCCACTTCCTTGCGCGCCTCATCCGTCGCGCCTTTAGGCACGAGCGGAAACGGCGCATCGAGAAACCCGGCCAGCGCGACGACCGGGAACTCGAGGCCTTTGGCGGACTTCAAGGTGAGCGTCTTCACCTCGGCAGCACCAACGTCCAGTTCTTTCGCCGACATGAAGCGGGCCGCGATGCCGAGACCATTTAGCTCGGCCGCCACGCGCTGCGCGGCAGTATTCGTCGGGCAGAGGACAGCGCAGGCCGACAGCCCGAGGCGCAAGTCTCGCACCGCGCCGCGGAAAAACCGCGCGACGAGCTGGACCTCGTCGTAGGCACTCGCCACCGCCCGGACCGCCGGCAAAGGGCCCGAGTGAACGTACGCCGGCTCCTGCCGCTCCGCGTCGAGCGCGCCGGCGGCCAGGAAGGATTCCGCAGCCTCACCAATCTCGCGCGTGCTCCGATGGTTCGCCCGAAGCACGCCGGTGCGGCCTTGGAACTTCAGCCACTCGTGCACGTCCGACCAGCGAAAGCCCGCCCCATAGATGGACTGATTCGCGTCAGCGGTGAGGAACAGCCGATTCGGCTCGCGGCACGAGCGCACCAGGATTTCGAGTGCGGACGGGGAGAGATCCTGCGCCTCGTCGACCAGCACTGCGTCGTATGGGTCGTTGACCCGGCCGTCGGTCAGCGCGCTGAGCGCCGCCAAGCGCACGTCCGCCCAAGTGGTCCGGCGGGACGCATCGATGAGCTCGTGCAGCTTGGCATGCGTGCGCCAAACCGCCTCGCGCTGAGTACGATTGAGCGGCATCTCGCGGCCCGGGCGTGGCGCGGCGAGGTACTCGTCCAGTGAGCGCAGGCCCCGACCATCAATCAGGTCGAGCATCTCTTCCAGAACGTAGTCGACGCCGAGGCGATCGAGCGTCGCGCGCTGAGCCCTCTGAGCCAGGGCATTGCCTTCGAACTTGACCTCGCGCAGCGCGCGCTCCGCGAGGCTGCGAAGGTCGCCGCCATCGAGCAAATGTGGCTCTTCCCCTGCACGCCGCGCGATGCCGATGGCGACACTGTCGGCCGTCCGGACCTCGACGCACGCAACATCTTCGCCCAAAAGCGAGCGAAGCAACTGCTCCGAGTAGCGCACCAAGGCGTTGGTGTAGGTCGTGAACAGAATCCTCGGCTGCTCCACGCCGGTCTCGCGCAGGGCATCCAGCACGACGCGCACGCGGTGCAATGCGACCGTGCTCTTACCGGTCCCAGGCCCGCCCTTCAACAATGTCGGGCCACGCGCGCTAATCGACCACGTGACGAACTTTTCTTGCTCGGGGTTCAGGCGCAGCAAGAAACCAATTAGCTCGCCCTGCCGGTAGCGAAGCAAGTCGTCGGTGCTCTCGATGACGAGGTCGGGCTGGCGCGCCACGTCATCGAGCGGCCGGTCGACCACGCCGTCGAGCACCCTTTCTAGGATTTTCTCCGGGACTTCGGCGCAGTCGAGAAGCTCGTCCTCGGTGCGGATCGCCAGCAAGCGCGCGTGATGCTCGGCGGGGACACGAAGCGCTTCGAGCAGCTCGCCGGTGATGAGTCGAGGCAGTGCCTTCGGCTTTGGATGCGGATTGGCTTCGAGCCAAGCGTCGACGTTCGCCGCCGCTGCCGGCGAGTCGTGTATCCCGGAGACATCGCCCGCACCGAGAGACTCTGCCTCGGGTGTCGCCGCGTAGGTCTGCTCATCACGTTTGCGCAGCGCGAGCACGCTGACATAGCGGTCATCGAAGGTGTAGAGAATCCGGTAGTCACCGGAGCGGATCCGATGGAGGCGCCCGTCCATGTGCTTCAGCTGCTTTTTGACCTTCGCGTCGGGACGCGGATCCGCAGTGAGCAGCTCGAGCTTCTTCTGAACCTGCGCCCCCTCCTTCGCCGGGAGCGCCACGAGCTCGTGCAGAAAGCTCGGTTTGATGGTGAGAAGCCAGCCGTCGGCCATCGGCGCGTCCTAGACCACGACGTAGCGGTGGAGCGGGTTGCCCTGACCGATCAACTCGACAAGCTCGTACATCTGTTGACCAAATTCCTCCGCCGCACGCATGTGTTCGCCCTTCTTGGGCGGGGCAAACGCCTCGAGCAGCGCCTCCTTCTCTCGCTCCCCCGTTTTGAGGAATCGCGCGTACAACGTCCGAAGGCGGGCTCCGATTTCGCCCGTACCGTCAATGCCGCGTGTCCACCTCAACGCTTGAGCGAGGCGTTCGAGGGGGACGAGCCGCACCATTCTGCGGACATCAGCCATTGTCACACAAGCGGTGCCGGTGCGGGCGCTGCTCCGGTGGGCGCATGCGAGCAGGTAGCACACGCTCGAATAGCACATGAGGCATCGACTGAACCGGAGCTTGTAGCTCCGCAACCAGCGGTCGGCCTGAAGGCGAGCCTGCGGGATCCGCTTCGACGACGCGGAGTCCCGCGCCAACTCCCGCTCCTTGCTCGCCGTCTTCGATTCGTAGTTCAACAGCAAGATCCGCCAATAACGGATGATGTCATTCAGAAGAATGATGGGCAGATAGTCGGTCTCGTGACCCTCTGCGTTCTTCCAATAAGCTTCCAGCGCGCGGTCGAGCAGGGCCGAGTGCACTTCATTGCCCGCGACCGCTTTGCTCTCGAGGAGCAACAACATCCGAACGGTGAAGGTATTTTCGGCGTCGTCCGCAGGCTCGCCGAGGCGTTCGATCAGCGTTTGCGCCGCGTGCAATCTCACGAAGCTGGCGTCGTTCGACGGGTCAGGGAACTTCACCTTGCGCATGGCCCGCAGCATGGCCGTTTGCAAGCGCACTTCGTTGATGCGCTTCACCTCCCCGGTCGTGACCAGAAAGACGTCGAGGTCGCTCCGCTTGGAAAGCTCGCCCCGGCCTCCGGAGCCGACCGCGTAGATGCAGGTGTGATCCCCGAGGACTTCCTTCCGTTCTTTGGGAGGAATTTCGCTGCGCAAAACGGCTCGAAACTTCGCCAGCCGTTCGTCGGATTTCTTGCGCCGTTCAGCCAGAAACTCGTCTGTGTTCATCCCCGCCCCACTCGAAGATCTTCGCGAAGATATCGGCCTGTTCTTGCGCATCCTCTAGGGCGTGGTGCGTATGCGCGACCGAAGACCGCAGCTCTTCTGGCAGCTCGTCACGCCCTGCCCGAGACACCAGGCGACCCCCTTTGACAGCGAACGCCGTCTTCAGGTCGTAGCAGCGCGAATGATTGAACGGTGACCCCGATTCCGAGAATCGGACGAAGTACCAGTAGAGCCACGTCCAATCGAACGCGAGCGGATACGCCACTAGTACAGGTGTGCCGTTGCCCGCGACCTGCCGGACCCAGCGAGCGGCCTCGGACATCGCCTCGGCCGGCGACGCGCCCTGCACGATCAGGCGGTTGCGGTCGAGCCGATTCACCGCGAGCGCTTCCTCCTCGAACTCATCGCTGATCGGCTTCAATTCTTTGTAGAAGTGCGCGGCTTGCGTCGCGCGAGAGAACGCCCGGCCGTCGAAAGTCCCTGCCAAGACCAATGCGAACGAAAGCATCGAGAAGGGGCCGGGGATCGGTCCGTCCGTCTCGACGTCCGCCGAGAAGTACACGTCCGACGCTTGGGCCACAGCGCTGCTCTGCATCCTCGAACCGACCTCGGTGGACTCTCTAGTGTGAAGCATCGCTCGTATCCCCGGCATGAGCAACGGCAGGCTACCACGCTGCCGCGCCGGCCAGTGCAGCTCGATCGAGATCGGGCAGCGGTCGCTGGACCCCACTCTTCTGGCCGGTTCGGCGACCGCCGTGATCCCGGGAGCCAGCCCTCGGGACGCGTAGACGCAGTCGAGCTGTCGTCGTGCGGTCTCACGCCGCCGCGCCCGCCGCAGCGTGCCGCTCCAACAAGGCGCGGATCTCCGCGACCACTTTCGAGGTCGCGATCCCCTTCACGCCGAAAAGCCCGAGTTCGACGACATCGCAGCCGTGGTCCCGCGCCACGAAGCGACCGGCGGCTTCGCCGCTTCCGATCCCGATCCGCGGATAGAGAAGCAGCGCGCGGGGGGCGCCGAAGAGCTCGTTGTACACGAACATCTGCTGGAGGTCGGCGTCGCCCGGTGTCGGATCGTCGAGAACCTTCCACTTCGTGTCTGCGATGAGGAGCGCATCCGCATCGCCCACGCGACGAACAACCAGATCGGGCCGCACGGTCTTGGCGGGCGACTCGCTGCGCTTCCAGAACCGCCGTGCCTCCTGGGTGCTGACCTCGAACCCGGGCGGGCAAGCCCGACGGAAGAGCACGGCGATGTAGCGTTCCCAAAGGCTGTTCATGTCGAACAGCAATGCGAACACGGGAACGGCCCCGGCGCGAAGCTCAGGGACCTGCTGCTCGAGGATCATGCGAGCGAACAGCAGCGCATCGCGATAGCGCGCCGTCGAACGGGTCGACGCCAGCCGGTCGAACAATCCCGGCGTGACCCGCAACGCAGACAGAGCGGGGAAGATGCCGCGCGCGCGCGTCACGCGACCGCTGAGCGACGAGCCCAACGGCAGCTCGTCGAGCACATCGAGCGCGGTCCCGAGGACACGGTTGGGCGGGATGTCCTGGTCGTAGGTCGTAAAACGGACGTAGAAGCGGTCCGCGCGAACCAGGTTTTCGCGGAGGTTCTCGGCGACCAGGAGCCGCCCCTTGAACCGGGGACCGTTCGCCTCCTCGGCGCGGTAGCCCTTGGCCAAGCCGTCGTGGAGCAGACGCTCGAGCTCTTCCACGAAGCGAAGCGCCACCAGATCGAGCAGTCTCGACCGCCCGAGCGTTTGGAGTGAGTCAGTCGGGCTGTGCAAGCGGAGCCCGGTCGCCACGCGGAGCATTTCGAGCAGCGCGCCTCGCCAGCGCAACGCCTCGTCGCTATTTGCGGCCATCCGATCGGCCTTCGGGAGCACCTCGATGCCCAGGTCGCCCACCTGGAGGAAGCCGACGAAGTGCCGAAACGTGAGCTTCCGGTACCCCACTCGGAAGTACTTGCCGGCGTGGGCGTCGTTGAAGCGCGCGAGGGCATCGAGCTGTCGCTGGCTGAGCTCTAGACTACCCCCCTCCGCTCGCGGCAAAGACTCGCCGACGCGGACCGTTTGGTGCTCGAAGGCTCTAAGCGTCTTCCGTGACATGCTCGTAGATCCGCCGGAACGACAAACTGGTGAGATCCTTCACCGGCGTGAGCTCGTAGGTGACGCGCTCCTCCAGCGCTTCGCGGTCGTCGTGAGCGAACTCCGCCAGGCGCGCAATTCCGGCCTCGCGCCGCCTCACGAAATCGGCGCCGAGCACGAGACCGATTTTGCCCCAGTCACCGAAGAAGTACTCCTGCAAGAGCGGCAGCACCTGGCGGTCGAACACACGCTTCAAGGCTTCTAAGGTGGGGTCGCTGGCGAGCGGCAGAAAGAAGGCGTGACCGATCGCGTGGTCTCGGTCGTACAGCTTCTCCAGGCGCCGATTCATGACGCGCAGCATTTCCTTGGGCTCGATCTGCCCCTCGATGATGAAGTCCAGAAGCTCCGGCCTTGGTGGCAGCTCTTCGAAGGCGAAGCGCCGGCGAAGCGCGGTGTCGAGCGCCTCCACGCTGCGGTCCGCGGTGTTCATGGTGCCGATGACGTGGAGGTTCGACGGCACGCCGAAGAGCGTGCGTGAATACGGCAACTTTACGATGAGCTCGTTCTCCTCACCCAAACGCTTGTCCGCCTCGAGCAGCGTGATCAGCTCACCGAACACCCGAGCGACATTGCCGCGGTTGATCTCGTCGATGAACACGGCGTACCGCGGGGCCCCATCCAGACGCTTGCTACGCTCTGCGGCCGGGAGTCGGCAAAACTCGTCCAGCGTTCCATCGAATCCAGTCAGGCGGATCGCCTCGATCACGGCGCGTTTGAAGACGCCGTGCTCGAGCACGTAGGTGAGCCTGCCGTCCAGCTCGCCCTCGGCAAGATTCGGGCGGATCCCCTCGAGAAAGTCCTCGTACGAGTACGACTGGTGAAAGGTCACGAACACGTGGTCCTCGATGCGACCACCCGTGGGGGCCGCTTGCGTGAACTCGCGGACGAGTTCGGCGAGGTGCTCAGGCAGCTCGACCGCGAAGTGCCAGCTGCTGTCCTCGCGCTTGTCGAAGATCAGGTCGCCCACGCGGTTCTTGTAGTTCACGGTCTTGCTCGACTCGACCGTGTGTGACTGGAGGCAGCCCCAGACAATCTGTCGCGCCAAGGTGGGGACCGCCTGCGCCGCGTGCTTGGCCTTGACCAATGGGTGCTGGTAAATTGCTTGGGCCTTGCCCGAGCCACCGAGCTGGTGCAACGCGATGGTGACGACCTCGAACCACGTCAGATCCGCGACGGATCCCGGCGCGGCGGGTGTCGACCGCGCCGCCCCGATCTGGCGGGTGAACTTCGGCATCAGCTCTTGCCTGAGCCGATAGGTCTTCCCCGTCCCGGGCGGCCCGTACAAGATCAAGTTCACGGGCAGATCGATCGGAGCTGCTTTCTCCGGCTCCTCCATCTTCTGGCCGAAGATGAGCTCGATCACATCGGGCCGCGTTACGGGAACGAGGGTGTCGAACCAGTTGCCTCCACCCGCGCCGCGCGGCGCCTTGTCTTTGTAGAGCGGCACCTGGACAGGCGCCAACTCGACGCGACCGGTGTCGCGGTCGATGGTCTTCACCTCTCCGACGAAATGGATCACCAGATCGTGGGTTCCCCCGTAGCCTTTGACCGCCAGCCAGTCGCCGACCTTGATCCGATCGAAGCGCTCCCAGGTTTGACGAGCGGCGGCGTCCTTTGCGCCGCGCGGCCAGCCGACTTGCCAGAAGCGCTGGTCGATGAACGGCTTCAGCATCGAGCCCGTGCCCCAGAGGAAGCCGCCGGCCCAGTAGTTCCGCTCTGGCAGGCCCTCCTCCCGTGTTTCTTCGAGCAGCGATTCCTTGGAGATGGGAATTCCAGCGTCCAACAGCACTCCGGCGATGTCCACGAGTGGTTTGCCCCGCCCCGCCGCACTGTCTCGAGCGAAGTAGTCCAGCTTGAGTAGCGCGAGATGGACGATTCGACGAAGCGCTTGCTCCGGGCTTGGAGTCACGCTGCCCGAGGGAACTTCAACCTTGAACGCCTCGACTCGGCTATCCGACAGCATCGGTAGGCCAGAGCCCTGCACGAGCGTCTTGAGGCTCGCGTTCAAGAGAGCGCGGATTGGCTCAGTGTCGGTGCGCTTGCTGCTCGACACCGAGGCATCAACGGCAAGCACGGTCCCGTCGGCCGCTTCCGAAATGTCGTTCGCCACGTTGCAGTAGACGAGCTGTTGGGGACCGACACGCGCCACGAGAGCGACTTGGCCCGAGTAGAGCGGCTGATCCGATGGCTCGCAGGAAAGGACGAGCGTGCACGCACCGCCGGTCCACTTACACTGGACCTCGATGGAAACCGGCCAAGGTCCGTCTGCGTCGGGCTGCACTCCGCTCGCCTTCGCGGGCCAGCCCGGTGCCGCCCCGGATGCCACCGAGCACGACACCCGGCTGCCGCCGATGTCGACCTCGAGTGGGTGCGCGGCGCCGAGAACCGAGCGGATGGCGCGAAGAGCGATTTTGTTTGCGTCCGCTCTCATCCGCTGCCCCCGCCCGGGACGGCCCACGCGTGGGCTCGGATCTTCTGCACGAGGCTGTCCTTCAGCTGGTCCGGCGAGTCCCACAGAATGTGCTCAAATTGCCGCGTGTCGAAGCACATGTCGGTCATTTCCTTATCGCGCCGGCAGCACCAGATGACCGGGATCCCGAGCGCCGCCGCGAACCCAGCCTCGTAGTACACGGCGGGACGAGCGCCGGTCACGTCCGCGATGACGATGCGTGCACGCCGAATCCGAGCGATGATCCGATCATCTATTCGTGGCTCATGCAGCGCGGGACGCGAGGGTTCGAGCTCGTCGACGCGGAACGGCGATTCGAAGCCACACTCCACCAGCGCAGGCCGAATACCATCGTCAAACGCAGCCTTTACCTGTTCATCGAACCACATCGCGACGAACGCATGCCGGGATCGCGGTCCGACCGATTGCAAGCGATCGACGCGCTCCCAACCCTTTGGCGTGAGCCCCACGCCCACACTCAGCGCGTCCCGGCTCGCGACGTTCAACAAGCCGTCCGTGCTGAGCAATTGAACCAGGTCCGCGAACGCAGTGGAGGGCAAGCAAAAGCGGGCCGCAAGTGGCTCGATTTCCATGGCACCAGTGAACGAACCGGGATAGCGGCAGGCATCGGCGAAGGCGAGCAGCACGCGGTCGATGGTCTCGGAGTACCCGAGCGGCGGCGGTGCAGTGCTGGCCAACTCCTTGTGGTTCGCGACGGTCAATGAGAGACGTTCTCCCGCAGTCGTTCTTTCTCGCGCGAGGGACGAAAGCACCAGGCCCGTATCCGCCGGAAGCCCGTGCGGGAACACGAGGCGCAGCTTGTGCTCGGCGTCGTACTTGCCACATCGAATGCACTCGATCGTGTGGGCGTCCCGGCCTGGGATTCCCTGAACTTTCGGAGTTCCGCGGCCACCCATCGGCTCGATCTGATTGCAGATCACGCACACGCTCATCGGCGGTCACCTTTCACCAGGTACCTCGTCCCCCGTCCCCCACCCTCTTGGCGCACAAGCTTCGCATCGAGCAGCTCGCGGATCGCAGCGATCCAATCCCTCTCGTCCAGCTTTGCTGTTTCGAGGAGGGAGGTCTTCCCTAGAGGTGCGTCCGCCTTCTCGCACGCGTTCAACAGCAAGCGGGCCGGGCGCGAGAGGCCGGACCGCCCGTCTTCGGTGGTAGAAGACTCCCCAGCTTCATCCGGCGCGGCGCGCTCAAGCGGCGCGTCGCCAAAGCCAAAGCCCATCTGATGAACGCGGGCAGGCGCCGGCTGCTTCGGCTTCGGGGTGGCGCGTTTGCTCTTTGGACTTGAGCCGCGCGGCTTCGGCGTGCCGTCGCCATGGAGCCCTTGCCGACCTTCCTCTTCGTAGCGCTCATGGTTCAAGGCGAGCAGGCGATCGAGCAACTCGTGGCGTGGCCCGTCAGCTATCGTGAACCGCACGCCCTGCTGCGTGCTGTGGAATCCGTGTTCGAGCTTCAGGTCCGCCCAGTCGTATGCAACCGCCATTCGCTCGTCCAGGGCAACCTGGGCGTCCCGCAGTGTTTGAACTTCGCGAGAAGTGACATCGGGCGAGTGCAGACTATTGTAGGTCGACGTCAGACCCGACCCAAGCGCACGCATCGCTGCACCACGCGCGGCCTCGTATTCCGCGCCAGCGTCCGCGAGACCTTCGACTCTCCGCGGGAAGGGAAGCGTATCGAACGCGTCGCTCGGCGAGTAGTTGATGTCCCGTCTCATCGTCGAGCATTGCGCCCAGGCCCAATGGTAGTTCACATGGGACTGCAACACGGCGAACAATGCCGCGTCTTTCGCCGCAAACACCGCAAGCTTGTGCGCGAACACCCATCCCGAGGGAACCCAGCCGAAGGCCAGGTGATTGTTCACCAGTGACAGCACCAGCACCCGCTCCATCCCCTCGATGGCCTTGTACAGCGCGGGCGCGCGCTCTGCGAACTGCCACCAGCGTTCGCGCCGTACCTTGCGCGGATTCGTCACCCGCTCCGGCTTCACCTTTTCCTCGACGATCCGCAAGCAATCCGGAAAATCCGCAGCCACCGGCCCGCGGTATCCCTCAGGCGCGCTCTCCCGATCCAGCGGCCAGTCGCGGAAGTTGATGACCCACCGGCTCGGGCTCTGGTCGGGGCTCGAGTTCAGATCCTGCCCATTCAAATACGGAAACAGCACCTCCTTGTTCCGTTGGTCCTTCTGGATCAGCGCTTGCGCCTCCTCCGGAGCCAACACGAACCCCATCCCGAGAACGATGGACCCTTGGAACGACTTGCCTGCGTTCGCGACCAAGCGGTGCGGCTTGCCCTGAACCCTGCCAGGCAACGCGAGCTGACTCGAGATCCCGATCGCAGATTGTTCATCCAGCACGTGCGCGCCGGCCCACGGCCCCTTGCGCAGCCAGACGTGCGCCACCTCGAGATTCGCAGTTCCCGGCCACTTCCTGCTGGGCACTGCTCTTGGAATCGAGAAGCCGCTGGCAACGAGCTGATCCAGGCCGACCTCTCGAGTGTCTCCTTGCGCAATCGTGTTCGTGGCAAGCATGCCGACGCTGCCGTTGTCACGTGTCAGGCGCCCGGCGCGCAGGAAGAAGTACGCACAAAGGTCCGCGCTGCCGCGCGCGCCCGCCGCGGTGTGAGCCACCAGGTAGTCACGATAGTCCGTGCCGAGCGCACCCGTGATGCGCTGCCCGCCCTGGAACGGTGGATTCCCCACGAACGCATCGAACCCTCCTCCAGCCTTCCCCAGTACCTCCGGAAACTCCAGCACCCAATGAAACGGCGTTCGCTCGGGATGCTCCACGCCGCGCCCCTCGTCGAGAAGCTCTCGAGCGCGCGCGCGGAGCTGCTCCTTCGCGTCCCGTTGCTGGTCTTCCTTGCTGCCGTCGCCGTAGGCCCGCATGACCGTCGGCACCAAGTCTTCGAGCAGCGTGTCGAGCGCGCGATCACCCCGCGAGGCCGACGCCAGCGCCGCGCTGATGACCACATCCGCAATCAGCCGCGCGTCGTCGAGCGCCGCGGTTGCCTCGGCCAACAGGCGGCTCTTCTCCTCCGCGTCGCGCAGGGACTCGACCGAGAAGCTCTCCAGCTTCTGGCGCAGGAGCATCGCCCGCTCGACCGCCTTCCGCGCCACGCGCCCGGGATCGAACAGCGGCACGTCCCGGCGCACGGCGCGAGCCGGGTCGATGTGAAACGCCTCAATCTGCTCGAGCCGGGTCAGGCCGAGCAACGAGTCGCCGCTTCGGAGCGCGTGATCCACAAAGGTAAAAGGGCGGTCTTTCTGCAGGGTGACGAGCCAGAGGGAGAGCTTGCCCATCTCCGTCGCCATCGGGTTCTTGTCCACACCGAAGAGGCAGCGATCCGCGACCGTACGCCGCGCGATCGCCAAGCGCTCTTCGGCGTCACGCGGCAGCGGTCGTTCGCTGGCACGCCCTTGCGACAAGTCGCCGTCCGGCGTGATCACGAGTCGGCCGCCGGCCTCGCGCTCAGCCTGCTCCCATGCCTCGACCAGGCGAGTGGCCAGGTAGCGACAGGCTTGGACCAGAAACGCCCCCGAGCCCATCGCCGGGTCGCAGATGCGCAGCGACAAGAGCTCTCGCGGGGAACGCAGCTTCCACTTCTCCCGGTCCCAGCCCTGCGCGGGCCCCTCGTAGACCAGTGGCTCGAGCGCGTAGCGCACGATGGGTTCCGTCAGGCTCGGTGGCGTGTAGTGCGTGCCCGTCGCGCGGCGTTCAAGCCCCTCGGTGACGTAGACGGCGCCCTGCGAATACACGACCGGGAGCTCATGCGCGTCCTTCCTCACGAGGCCGGCCCACGGCTTCACGCGCTCGTAGAGCGGCCGCGCGTTGTCACAAGCCAGGAGCAAGCGCCTCGCTTCGTCGTCGGGGACATCGTAGTCCAGCGCGCGCTCAATCGCCGCCGGGGTCTTGCGCGTAACGCCTTTTAGGTACTCGACCAGCGGAACCCGGCCCTTCGTGCGAGCGGCTTCGAGCTCGTCCAACGACACCTCGGGCTCGACGTTCTTCGTGCCACTCAAGCTCACGACCGGCGAGTGCGCCCGCCTGGCGGTGTGGTCGAGCAGTCCCTCGTACACGTGGCCGATCTGCTCGACGTCGAGCGCACGGAACGAGAGCCGCCGCGCTTCCACCGGACGGCCACCGATCCGCACCTCGAGCACCTGGATTGCCGTCAGCAAGTCGAGCACGGTCAGGTTGTCGATGGGCAGCGGGCTCGCCACGGCGGACTTCCAACCGGTGCCGGGCGCACGCCCCTCCAAGAACGGGTAACGGTCGGGATCGAAGAGCGAGCCTCCGTACGCCGGAAGCCGCATCCGATCGTGGCGCACCCCGGCGTGTACGGCGCGGAAGGTCGAGAGCAGTCGCGCAAACGCGTCATAGCGATGCCGCAGCACCTCTTTCCCGTGCTTGTCCGCCGTTTCTTGGAGCAGCTCCCGAAGCGTCGAGATCGCGTAGTTCCCGTCGTACATCGGATCGCCGAGCAGCAGCAGCCGCCGCTCCTCCGCCGCCAGCAGGAACACCAGTCGCATCATCACCGTGCACGCGGCTTCGTACAGCTGCTTTTCATCCACCTGACGCAGAAGCGCGCGCTGGCGGTCTCGGTCCACGCGGTCGATGCTCTGCACCAGCACTTCGACGGCGCGGCGCACCTGGTATCCGAGCTGATCGGTCAGCTCCTGCTGGGCCTCGCTGGAGCGGTCGAAGAGAGCTTCGAGGGTCTCGGCGTCCGGGACGTTGAACAGACGCCGCACACCGACCAAGCTCTCCATCGCGCGCAGGGTGAGCGGCTCATCGAAGAGCAGGTTCGAGTGGAAGGTGACGTAGCTGGTCGTGTCGCCGGCCTTCGCGTGGACGAGCATCCACAGATCGCCGTTGGTGACGAGCCCGAGGCGCGCGCCCGACCCGTGCAGCAGCGTCATCATCCGCGCCGCTGGTGACGCCTTCCAGGATTTGCCTTCGAGCGCTCTCTCGAGACCTTGTTCCCGAGGCAGCAGCTCAATCAGCAACCGCGGCTTGCCCGCGTTGGGGCGCCCGTCGGGCTCCATCACGGCGAGGGTTGGCCGCAAGACCTCGCCCTGTTCCGGCATCGGCACCGCGACGCTCGGTGGCAGCGCCTGCCCACCGACGAGCAACGCTTCGTCGAGGTCCAACACCTCCCGCAGCACGTACTTCACCCAAGCCTGGTGAATGGCGGGATTGGGGCGCACGCCTCCCTGGTCGTCCAGCCACTCCTCGTGAGCCGCGTGAAGGCCTTCCCGACGTTCGCTCGCGTCCTCACGCTGGTCGAGCCCGTCGGGGAAGACGTCGAGCAGCACCGGCATCGAGAGAAACGGGCCGCTCACTTCGATCAGGCTCATCCACTCGGCATGGTGACGCGTGACGCTCACGACGCGCTCCCCCGGGCCAGGTGCGCCGGAACGGCGTACGTGACGGCAACTGGGAAGAGGCGAGCCTGGGGTTCGGAGTAGCGGTCCCGGACCGCTTTCGACTCTCGTTCAATCTCGGCGGGCACCGCATCGGCCCGCGCTCGCAGCGCATCGGAGTTGCGCTGCACCTGTTCGCGTTCGGCGTTGCTGAAGAGATCGAGCTGGCGTGGCTCCGCTTCGTCGAGCTTCGTGAGAATCGTCTTCCGGAGCTCGGTCAGGACGTGCGTGAGGTCCCGGATCTCGCGTTCGGCACGCTCCGCGAGGAGCTTCGCGAGTCCGTCGGAGCGCTGCTTTTCCCGCGCTTCGATGGCCGCCAGCAGGGATTTCGAGTGTTCGTCCCAGAGCTTGGCGAACTGCTGCCGCACACCGAGCGGAGCGGGGCGCTGGCTCTGCTCGATGGAGTCGAGCACTTGCCTGGTTTGGCCCACGTTCAGGCGCCCGAAACGCCCCGCCTTGATCTCACCGCCAGCCGTCAAGATCTCTTCGTGCAGGCGCGCGCCGTCTCTGCCGAGCACCACCAACCGCGCGTGCACGACGACGGCCGGGTGCTCGAGGAGGTCGTCGGAGACGACCGTGGCCGAGACTCGGTGCAACTTGCGCGAGCCTTCCGGTGCCCAAACCTCGGCCCGAAGCAAGCGCACGCACATCTGCACTAGCCGATGCCCCATGTGGGCGAGCACCACGTCGTCGCGGTCAGCCGCGAGGTCATGATCAAAGACGATCGGGCGGATCTCGTTGGTGTACGGGTGCGCAATTCCCTCGGCGCAGGACGCCCAGGTGCCGCCCAGTGCAGGCAACTCGTACGCCGTGAGCGAGGGCCGCTCTCCCCTCGCTGGAATTGCGACCGGACGCAACGGGGAATGTCCGGCGAGGTCGAGTCCGACATCGACCACGGCCTTGAGGTGCTCGGCGGACACGCGCAACTCCGCCTTGCTCTCGCGCAGCTTCTCCAGCAACCGCATGATTCGCTCGCGGATCTCCAGGGGCGTGCGAAGTGCTGCGCGCACCTTCTCAGCCCGCTCCGTCGCGCTCTCGGCGTCGAGGCGCTGTCGCTTGCCGAGCATGGCTTCTTCGACCTGCAACGCGATAACGTCGCCAGCGCTGCCAAGGTCATCGCGGATTTGCTCCACCTTTTGTGCGGCGCGCATCAGGAACTCCAGATCGCCTGCGAGCTCCCCGGGGTGCTTCTTCGGATCCGCGCTGGCTTCGAAGTTCTGGCCGACGAAGTGGAACACCAGCACGTCGTGCCTCTGACCGTGGCGATCGACGCGGCCGTTGCGCTGCTCGAGCCGGTTGGGGTTCCACGGGATCTCGTAGTGGATGAGACGATTGCAGTGATTCTGAAGGTCGATGCCCTCGCTCGCCGCATCGGTGGCGAGCAGGATGCGAACACTCGAATCGTCCGGGCTTGCCTGGAACGCGGCCTTCACGCGCTCTCGGTCTTCGGTGGGCATGCCTCCAAACAAGGTCAGCAATCGCTCGCCCTTGGTGAGCCCCTCCGCCGCGAGAATTTCCTGCAACCAGTTCTGGGTGGCTCGGTACTCCGTAAATACGATGACGCGCGTGTCGTTCCACTTGCCGCCGGGCCGCAGCGTTTTCTCGAGCCAAGCGACCAGCGCCTTGGCCTTGCTGTCCGGGCGTCCCGCCGCCTGGGCGGCCCACGTCTGCAATTCCGAGAGCAGCTGCTTTTCGTTCGCCGAGAGCTCGCGAAAGACCGCGGTGGTCTCCGCAACCACCTCGCCGGCGCGCTCCTCGTAGGCGCCGTCGTCAGCGTTCTCTTCCTCGGCAGCTTCGATCTCCCTGCGGAGGATGCCGGTGGACTTCGGAGCCGTACGGCGCGTCGGGGACCGCGCCTCCTGGATCGACTTCGCATGCTTCTCGAGTGTCAGGCGGAACGCTTCCGGCGACGAGAACAGCCGCTTCTTGAGCAGCTTCACCACGAACTCGGTGGCCAGCGACTCGATGCCGCTGTCGGCGCCTTCGAGTCGCGCTGCAGCGTAGCGCTGGAGCACGTGGTGCATGCGCTTCTCTTCGTCGGTGTACGCCACCTCCAGCGCCTCGAGCGAGCGCCTCGGAAAGCGCGGGCGGCCGAGGTCGTCGGGGGGAAGCTCTTTCTTGAGCCGGCGCACCATCACCGCCGCCTTCTGCGCTTCGTCCGGAGGCACCGTGCGGATAAAGCGCTGATCGTCGAGCAACTCGAGCAGTGCCGAAAAGCTCTCGGTGTAGCCGTTGTGCGGCGTCGCGGTGAGGAACAGCTTGTGCTCGAAGTGCTTGGCCACGGTGCGAATGGCCTGGGTGCGCTGCGTGTCGAGCGCGATGTTCCCGCGCCCGGCCGGCGCGACGTTGTGCGCCTCGTCCACGATTAAGAGGTCGAAACTTCGGGGAAACGCTGGCATGCCCTCTGCGGGCAGAGCTTCGCGCATCAGCCGAAGCGGCCGATCCCGTTTGATGAAGTCCATGGAGGTGATCAGCCGCGGGAAGTGGGTCCACGGGTTCACGTGCAGTCCGCGCCGCCGGCGCAGCTCCTTCATCAGCTCGCTGTCGACGATGCGGAACTCCAACCCAAACTTTTCCCGCATCTGGTCGCGCCACTGGATCTGCAGACCAGCCGGGCAAACCACGAGCACGGTTCGCGCTCGATGGCGCAGCAGCAGTTCCTGGGCGACGAGCCCCGCCTCGATGGTCTTGCCAAGCCCGACGTCGTCGGCGATGAGCAGGTTCACACGCGGCATGCTGAGCGCGCGCACAACGGGGTCGAGCTGGTAGTCCTCGAGCTTGATGCCGCTCCGAAACGGCGCGCTCAGGTGCTGCACGTCGGCCGAAGCCACCGCGCCCCAACGGACCGCATCCAGGAACGCCTCGAGCCGCGCCGGCTCGTCGAAACCCTGCGTCGGATCCGGCAACGTCGCCGTTTCGTACACCTGGGTCCCCGGCTCGATCTCCCAGATGACGTCGAGCTCCTCGCCCGCGCCGTCGTCCTCGACGGACTGGAGCGAAACAAGGTGCTGCGCGCTTTGCACGGCGAGCTCGGCATACAGATCGAGCTGAGACGTGCTGGCCTCGACGCCGATGACGACGAAGCGACGGTTGCGAACGGTGACGAGCTGACCGGGTGTGGGAACAGGCGAGAACACGGAGCGAAACACCCCTTCCATTTCCGCGACCACGCGGCGGCGCGCAGTGTACCTGGCTCGGGCCCGGGGCGAAGATGGATCGAGCAAGTTGCCAAGCGCCAGCGACAACGCCTGTCGTTGCCCTCAAAGCCAATCTGCGTCTTGAAAGAGGAATCCCGGAATCTTGGTTGCAGCGGCCGGCTGATCACACGAACCTAGAGGCCATTCGCTTGGGCCCCGCCGCGCGACGCGCCCGCGCCGCTCGGTGTACTTCTCTGCTTCAGAACGCGCACGCCGGAGGACGGGTGGATGACGGAACTACTGCGCAAGAACAGCCGGGTTCGTGAACGGCTAGGTCCCGACGGTGTGCGGTTTCTCGAGCGCGCAGTCGGAAGTGTAGAACGGCTGCTGCCGCACGTGGCAGTCGACGGGTGGCGCGAGGACGATTGGAAAGCCGCGAGAGCCACATTCACATCAAACACCAGGCGGGAGGTCCGCGTGGTCATTGCACTCGGAACCCGCGCCGACGGGAAGAGTTTTTCCGGTGTCGTCTCAAGACTGACTGGAAAGCACCACTCCGGCTCGCACGACAAGACGCTCGACGTGCGCGAGAAGGAGCTTTGCGACCTCATTGCTCGGCTCGCGAGCGAAACTGTGACGTTTGATCGTTCCGGGTCTCGAGCGCTTGAAGCCATCATGGACCTGTTCGACGAAAGCGTTGTGGCCGACTACCTCCAAAGGAGCCTCGCCGGAAGCGTTGACCTCCGAGGACTCTTCCGGACACTTCGACAGTTGTCCGCGGAGACGTACGAAAACAAGCCCCTCACCTTTGGGTGCCTGCTGCTGCGCGGCAGCCCCAGCGGAGAGGGGCACGCCAAGTTCCCCGGTGAGTACTTTGAATCGCGAACGGCCAAACGATACAAGGCGCTGAGCGACGGCGTGGCCACAGCCTATCTCCTTGAATCATCCGGCGCGCTGAAGGGGCTCGTGGCGCTGACTCAAGACCAGGTTCGAGGCCGACACTGGTTCCCTGGCTGGCTCGAACCCATGGCACACGAGACCATCGCGCGCGGAGCGCTGGGGCTAGCCCTCACGAGGCAGGGTGACATGCTCGTCATCGATGAGGGAACCTTGCGTTTTTCGTGCCGCTTTGGTCAGTGGCGACTGTGGAATCACCACCACCTGGTGGAGGTGCTGAAGGCGCTGGCGAGGACGAAGCGAGTTCCGGTCAAGACGATCGGAAGGGTGACGAACGCGGTCTACCGCGCGGCGATCGACGTCTCATTCCGAAGGACTGGTGCTCTCTTTGTGATTCTGCGCAGTGCCAAGTGCCTCGGTGAGATCGTGCGGAAGTCTGACCGTATCAGTGACACCAACCGAAGCCAGATTCATCGCGCCCTCGATGACTGCGTTCAGTCTAGCAACGTCTACTCACTGCCAAGGGCAGTCGTAGCTGATCTTGCAGGCATCGACGGCGCAGTCGTACTTGACGCTACAGGGCGCATCCTCGCCTACGGCGCCGTGCTGGAGCCCAAGCGTCAACCCAAGACGCGCGATTCGGAGGGAGCCCGAACGAAGGCGGCGCTGGCCGCATCGCGCGTCGGCCTCGCCGTTAAGGTCAGCGCCGATGGAGATATCACCGCGTACAAGAATGAAGAAAAAATATTTGTAATCTGAACTGACCCTGCCACGAGGCCTGCTTCAAGGAGCCGGACTTCGGCGACGAGATCACTGCCGTCGCGCTCATGGGCCCCGATGCGCGGCCCGGAGGGCTACGAGAGTGGAGCCGGTGCTGATCCAGCTGCGCGAGCTCGTGCTGGCGCGCGGGTAGCGCCCGGGCCGATGTCGCCAACTTGGGCCCAGTCAGGCACAACCGCGCTCACGCCCTTGACAGCCACCATCAGAGTGTCATCCTCGAACCACTCGTTCCAATGGGATGCGCCCCTCGGGGTTCCCTGCGGCGACTCTGGTCACCGAAGAGGCGAGCGATAGCGCGGTTGGGTGATTCCAGCCTGAAACGCCGGTAAACCGACCGGTCGTCGCCGCAGCTTTGGGGCTCACGGCGGCATCGACGGATCCACCGCGTCAGGCGTGCCCGCGCTCTCGGCCTCCTGGGGCCCCGCGGAGCCGAGTCCATGTCCATCGAAACCATCAACCTGCATGTCTGGCCACGCTGCAACGTCGCTTGCAGATACTGTTACGCAACGTTCCAAGCGACGACTGGGAGCCTCCCGTTGGCGGACTGGCAGGCACTCCTGGATCTCATCAACGTCGCCGGGGTGCGCCGCGTCAATTTCTCGGGAGGTGAGCCCACGCTACATCCCGAGCTCACGGGAATGCTTCGCCACGCGCGCAGCGTTGGCCTGCAGACCTCCATCATCTCCAACGGGACTCGTTTGAACGCCGAGATGATCTCGCTACTTGACCTCGTCGGGGTCACGCTCGACTCGCGCGACGACTCGGTCCTCGTGCGCCTCGGCCGCCAGTCGCGCCGGCGCGTCGGCAGTCACGTCGCATCCGTTCGCGCTGGGGCGGCGCTGGCCCACGAGTTCGGCGTGCGGCTGAAGATCAACACCGTCGTGACCGCGCTCAACCCCACGGAGGACTTGAACGAACTGCTCTCCGAGCTGCGCCCTTTCAAGTGGAAACCGCTTCAGTTCAGCACTGTTGTCGGCGAGAACGACGGCGACGCCCGGGAACTCAGTGTATCTGGACAGGCTTTTCGCGAGTTCGTCGCGCGACGCGCGAGCCTGGCAGACCTGGGGATTTGGGTGGCCCCCGAAACTGCGGCGGTCATCGGTGAGACCTACGTGATGGTGGACCCAATTGGGCGCCTCTTCCAGCAGTCGCGTCACGAGTATCGAGTCAGCGAGCCCGTCCTCCGCGTGGGGCTGGAAGCGGCGCTCGAACAAGTCGGCGGCTACAATCGAGAAGCATTCTTGCAGCGCGGCGGCGCCGTCGACGTACACGCGAACCAGCTCGCGCGAGGGTCCCGATGAAAACGGTTGAAAACGTCCTGGCGTGCCACGAGTCGGCCGCCCCCGCCGCCGAGGAGCTGTGTCGTCGCTTCCGCGGCGCAGGCGAGAAGCAAGCCGCCGCGCTGGCGTGGTGTGAGCACTTTGGCTCTGTCACACCCTGGCCATCGCTGGGCGACCACCCAAGCGAGCGAGCGCGAGCATCCGCTCACGAGCTTCTGCGCTTGGCGACCGCGGGCTACGAACCGCTGAGCGCCTGGACGGACCGCGCGGAATCCAAATTCTGGGCCCGCGGCCTCGGACGCGAAGCAACGCGCTACGACGCGACGCTGTTGGAGGTCGTCCTCGGGCTCTGGCCGCAGCGTTCATGCCAAGGCGATTGGCCGATGGCCTTCGATCGGTGGAGGCAGCAGGCTGGGACTCACGACGTCTGGCACGTCGCGTGTCATCTCGCCGACTACCCGGATCTCGCGTTCCGACTGCTCGGGCCACTGAGCTACGCCCCACCGGATGGGCCGTGTTTCGGATGCGGGCAGCATCCGCGCGATCCGATGACGAGCGGCTACGCTCACTTCTCCGTCGTCGTCGAGCGCGCGATCGCCGGTTGTCCCCCCGATCCTCGCGACGCGGAGGTCATAGAGGCAATCCCCTTGATGGCGTTCTTCCAAGAACCCGAGCTCGTCCGGCAGCTCCACCGCTGGTTTGGCAGCGACCGCAGCGTGTCCCCGTTCATCGTCGAGGCGCTGGAGCTGGCTCTCCAAGGACCATTCGCGGCCTCCGCCGCGGCATTGCTCTGTCATCGCCCAGGTACCCGGTCGCGTGGTGTGGCGGGGCTCGCGGATGCCGTGAGAGCGGCCCCGGATCTCGCGTCGGTGCTGCGCCCAGTGACCGGCGATTGGATCCTCCAGGGAGGGCTCTTCCGCGGCCGCGGCTGGGGTCGCAAGGACCGTCCCGGGGTGCTCTTGCCATTGACTCGAGCGTTGCTGCAGCGGGGGGAGTGGCCAGCAAAAACCTGGTGCGACCTTCTGCACCACGAGCCCGTGACAGGTCCGGATCACGTAGAGGACCGTGCGTTCGACCTTCAACGTGAGGTGTTGGCGGAGGGGCTGCTCGCTGTGGCACTCGACACGACTGAACCGGACGCCATACGAGCGCGTGCGCTGGACGGCCTCGAGCGCCTGTCACCGAAGGGAGATGGGTCGTGGGCTCGCGCTTTGGGCAAGCTGAAAGATCGGCCCGCTCTGGCGGCACGCTCTCGAAAGGTTCGCCAGGCGCTGAAGCGCAACCGGGGCCTCGACGACGCGGAGCTGGCGATTCAGGACGCGCTCGAGCTGTTCTTCCCCCCGAAGCCCGGGAGGTGACGCGACGAGCGCGGCCACTGCCCGGATCGCGGACGAAGCGGCCAGATGGCACGGGGGTGCTGGACGCGGACACTCCGGGCGATCCATGCTTTCCCGGTGACCCGGAGTCGAGTCGACATCTACGGTGGAATGCGTCCCGAGGACGTACCCGCTTACACCCTTGGCGAAGCCTCGCGCTTGGTCGGCTTGCCCCCGTCCACGTTGCGGTCGTGGACCCATGGGCGAACCTTCCCGACTCGCGCCGGAGTCAGCCGGTCGCATGCCATCATCCAGATCCCGAAGAGCCCCGGCGGATTCTTGACCTTCACCAACGTGGTCGAGGCGCACGTGCTCGCCGCCATGCGCCGCCGGTATTCTCTGAAGCTCGCGGTCATTCGCGACGCGGTCCGTTACCTTCGCGACAAACTGGAGGTGCCGCATCCGCTCGCGGGTGAGCGCTTCAAGACCGACGGAGTGAATTTGTTCGTTGAGCGCGTCGGGCACCTGATCAACGTCAGCCGCGAAGGCCAACTCGGCATGCGCGCTGTCCTGGATGCGTCGCTCGAGCGTGTCGAATATGACCGTGCTGGCCGCGCGGTTCGCTTGTTTCCGTTGTTCAAGCGGGAGGACGCCCCGAAGCACGTCGTCCTCGATCCCCGACGGGCCTTCGGACGGCCAATTCTATCCGGCACGTCGGTTCCGGTCGTGGACATCCACAACCGATTCGAAGCGGGCGAGTCCATCGAACAACTGGCAGCCGACTACGACGTTCGCGGCGAAATGATCGAGGAAGCGCTGCGTGCCGCGCCGCAGGCTGCATGAACCGTTCGTCTTCTTCGTGGACGAGTGTCTCGGCCGCCACGTCGTCCCGGATGCGCTCCGAACTGCCATCGAGCGTCCTGAACGGGTTGAGATGCTGCCCCAGGGAACCCAGGACTCGGACTGGCTGCCGGAAGCAGGAGCCAAGGGCTGGGTCTGCTTCTCGAAGGACCGACGTCTTTCCCGCGCACCGAACGAGCTTGCCGCCCTCTTGAGCGCGGGAACGGCTGTCTTCATGCTCGGCGAGGCCACCGGCCCCGAGCACGCGACCCGCATCGTAGAGGCTCTGCCGGTGATCCGAAGGGTGCTTCGCGTCCGGGATGCCCCCCTCATCGCTCGACTCGAACTCGACGGTTCGATCACCATTCTCTACGAGCGCGGAACCAAGCTCACCCGGCCGCGCCGAGTGAGCCCGAAGGCCGGAGAGCGCAGCCACAAGCGGCGGAGTTGAGCGCCGGCCCTGACGTGACGGCCCAGTCTGCCACCGTCACGCCAGGAGTCCCTGCACCACTGCTTCATTCCTCGTCGTCGTCGTCGTCGTCGTCGTCGTCCTCATCGTCGTCCTCGTCGTCGTCGTCGTCCTCGTCGTCCTCGTCGTCCTCGTCGTCCTCGTCGTCCTCGTCGTCCTCGTCGTCGAGGTCCTCGCCGTCGACGTCTTCGTCGAGGTCTTCGTCCTCATCGTCTTCGCTCTCTGCTTCTTGCTCTTCCTCCTCCGCGGCTGCCCAGAACACCCTGCTGCCCGGCCCACCGAACACACTGAGAGACTCGTCCACGAACACTTCCAACTGCTTCATTTTCTCTTCTCCTTGATCCCCCCACGTCTGTTTCGAGCGCAGGCTTCACCGCGCCTGCGAGACCCATGGCCACCACCGCCCCCGGCCGTCCGGCCACCACCAGCTGGCGCCGTCGAACCAGAGGAGGCCGCCCGGCGCCGCCGGCCAGCGCAACCACCCCGGCGTGGGGCGCGGTGCGGCCCCGATCGGGTCAGCGCGCTGGACCACCAGGGGAGCCCTCGGAACCTGTGCCTGAACCAGGTAGGCCCTGCCGGACTCGGTGACGTACCAGCGACCGCCGATCCGCCCGACGAGAGCCCTCGCGCGCAGGCGCCCGGCGACGCCGGCAGCCGAGGCCACGATCTTCCGGGATCGACCCCACGCCTTGGAGTCGCCGTACACCTTGAGCGCCAGCTGCTCGCTGGTGCACGGCTCCTGGAAAGACAGGAGCGCGCTCAGGATCTTGCGAATCGTCTCTGGCTTCATGACGTCATGCCCTTTCTGCGACCGGACGTGGTGCGGGTTTGGTGATGTCGGTGGTGCTGAGTTGGTGGCGTGTTGGTTGGCGGTTCGGTGCACCGAGGTGGGCACCAACCGGTGCACCAAACCCGCACCGCGACCGCACCTGTCCCGCACCAAAGCGCGCAGGATCCTCGCCGGGTTGGTCGGTGCATCACCGAACCCTCCTCGCGATGAAGTCGCTGAGAGCCCGGGGAGCCACGCGGATCGCGTTGGCGACCCGAACGTGCTCGAGCTTGCCCGCCTGGCAGAGGGCGTAGATGGTGGCGGTGCTCACCACGAGCCGGGCCGCCACCTCCCGCACCGTGAGCAGCCGCTGTTCCGGCACCGGCACCGCGCTCAGCGCCGGGCGACCTTGCAGCACCGGTGCAGCAAACGGTGAGCTACTTGGTGCGAACGGCTGGGATGGCTGGACGCGAAGGCCCTGCGCGACTCGAACGATTCCGTCGCTTTGCGAACCGCTGTGACTGGTTGATAATGGGCTCCGGTAGCCTCCGGAGCCGTAGGTCAGAGGTTCGAATCCTCTCGGGCGCGCCAACCTACGACGTGTGTACGAACTTCGCGTTCGTTTGGCGTAGAGTGGCTCCGGCCGAACGATGGGGAGGACGGAGAGGGCAGGAAGCGCGATTCGTCACGCGCTGCTGATCGCGGTAGCCACCATCGCGGCGAGTCTCTCTGGTTGCTCGTGCGACGACGAAAGCGGCGCGACGAAGAAGAAGCCCCCGGCATGCAGCGCCCACCCGTCGAATCCCGCATGCTTTCAGTGCGCGCAGAGCGCCTCGGGTGAGTGCGACTGCTTCTACCCCAATTACACCAGCTGCGCGGGCAGCTTGCCGCCCGATCCTGCGCCGCTCGGTCGGCAGGTGAGCTTTCTCACGACGGGGCAGCCATCGCTCCAGGCAGATGCGACCGGAACCAGCGTGAGCTCGAAGCTCGACGCGGTGCGCGGGAGCGTGATCGCTGGGACGGTCAACGGCCCAACCGGAAAGGCCGCGAAGCTCAGCGGCCTCCCCGGTGCGACGGTCAAGGTCGTCAGCGATCCGAGCCTCGGCCAAGTCGAAACGGAGTGGGGCAGCCCCGATGCATCGGTGACACCAACGGGTCGCTTTTTCATAGCGGTGAATGCCGGGGTCCCCGTGCGCCTGCGCTTCGAGAAGGCTGGATTTCTGAGCGCCGAGCGCGTGGTCGATCCCGTGGCGGGCCAGTACGTGAAGTTGGATCCAGTCGAGCTCGTTCGCCTCGACTCCGAGACGTCGATCACGCCCGGGGCCGCGACCTGGACGGTCGTGGCGGGCCTCGAGGAAACGGACTCCTCCGGTTCGCGGAGCGCGCGCGTCTTGATTCCGGTGGGGCTCGTGTACGCGGGTCAGTATGGGCCCACCGCCCAGTTTGGCCTGCCCTCGAGTGCCGCGAGCTACACCGCCAACGTCACTCGCCAGGAGATCACGCTGTGGAACGTGTTCCGGAGCACTCTGGGAGCCATCAACGCGAAGAACCTTGGCTTCGGAGGGTGGACGCTGAGCGTCCACCACTTCTACGCGCCGGCGTCGCAGACCCTCTATCTCGGCTTCGGTGGTGAGCTACGCTCCGCGTCCCTGCCGCAAGGGATCGCGCAAGTCGCCGACTCGTTGAGCGTGCCCCGGGGCCTGGCGTTCGCGCCGGATGGAACGCTTCACGTCGCGAGCTCCCACAACCTCACCGTGCCCGGGACCAACCCGGGGGGCGAGATCGTGAAGATCGTTGGTGGCAAGAAGACGAGCGTTGTCCAGGATCTGCTGGCGCCCTCGGCGATCGCGTTTGCACCAGACGGCTCGCTCTACATCGCGGAGACGGGAGCGCATCGGATCCTCCGCGTCGCGCCCGGCAAGTCGCCGGTCGCGGTGGTGGGAACGGGCAAGGTCGGCGACGGGCCGGATGGCCCGGGTGCGGGCGTCGCCTTGAGCAGTCCGCTTGGCCTCGCCGTTGGGCTGGACGGTGCGGTCTTCATCGCTGACACGGGAAACAACAAGGTGCGACGGCTCGCGACGGACGGGACCGTCACCACCACCATCAACGCGAAGGGCGCGCCCGGGACGGGCGGCGACGGCGGCTTCGCCACGCAAGCGCAGCTCACCTATCCCGTGGGGCTCGCGCTCGATGCGAGCGGCAACCTGTTCGTGGCGGACAATCAGACGAGTCGCATCCGCCGCGTCGATCCAAGTGGTCGCATCCATCTGGTGGCGGGAGGTGGGAGCGACGGCACGAGCGACGGCATCCCCGCGACCGCCGCCGAGCTCGGTCAGCCCCGAGGCCTCGCCGTCGCGCCGGATGGTGCGCTGTATTTCGCCGAGGAGATCACCCGGCGGATCCGCAAGATCACTCACGAAGGCATGGTCGTGACGGTGGCCGGCGCCGGCGGCGCTCAGTGCTCCGGCGACGGCGGCCCGGCGCGAGACGCCAGGTTCCTGAGCCCGGACGGCATCGTGATCGGCTCGGACCGCGCGCTGTACGTGTCGGACACCGGCGGCTGCGATACGGTTCGGAAGATCGCGTCCCCCCTGCCCGCTGTTGGGCTTGGCGGTTACGCGGTGCCATCAGCGGATGGGAGCGAGCTGTACGTCTTCAACGAGGTGGGCCGTCACGAAAAGACGCTCGACGCTTGGAGTGGACAGATCCGCCTGAGGTTCGAGTACTCGGACTACGCCGGCGCGAAGCTGCTCACCGGCATCGCGGAGCTCGGGGCCGCGAGCGACGCCGTGGGATTCGTCACGACGATCGACCGCGACGCCGAGGGCGTGCCTCTCGGGATCCGCGGGGCCGCTGGGCAAGGGGTGAGCCTGGGCCGCGATCCGCAGGCCTGGCTGAGCGAAGTCACGACGCTCGGCAACGGTTCCAAGTGGAAGCTCGGGTCCGATCCGAGCGGCAACGGGCTGCTCGTGAGCTTCGATCAGGACGTGCACCACCACAGTTTCGCTTTCGACGCAGCTGGCCGACTCACGGCGGACCGCGACGAGAAGACGCAGTCCGGAGCACCCTTCCGAAAGCTGACGCGAGCCGCCCAAGGCACCGGCGCCTCGGTCGCGGTTCAGACGGCACAGGGGCTGGTCACGAGCTACTCGAACCAGCGACTCCTGGACGAAAGTACCCAGCGCGCCATTGCGTATGCGGATGGCACCAGCGTCACGGCCAAGCTCGGAGTCGGCGGCGAGCGAACGGTCACGCTCGCCGACGGCGCCGTGCTGACGTCGAAGCCCATCACCGATCCACGCTTCGGCATGGCGTCCGCCACCTTCGAGCAGATCCTGGATCTGGGTGGCAAGGTGTTGGTCGTGCGAAGCGAGCGCACCGCGACGGATCTCTCGGACGCGCAGGCCTTCGGCAAGCTGACGGAAACCGTTCGGATCAAGAAAGACGCGGCCGACTCCGGGCTCGCGTATGAGCAGACCATCGACCGCGCGGCGAGCCCCAACGTCGTGCGCTGGATGACACCAGAGCAGCGGAAGGTCGCGGTCACGCTCGACGCTTCAGGTCGCGCAGCGAAGGTGGCCCCCGACTCTCCCTCGCCAGAGGTCGCCGCGATCGAGATCGAGTACGACTCTGGCTCGAAGGGTCCTGGCCGCATCACGCGCATCAAGCAAGCGAACCGAAGCCTGCGCCTCGACTGGGACGCGAAGACGAACCAATTGAAGAGCATCGCCGCTGGAGCCTTCGGTGCAGAGACCGACCTCGTCACGAGCTTCACGTGGGATCTCGACGGGCTGTTGAAGCAGCGCAAGACCGCGGGCACCGACACGGGCTTCTCGTGGGATCCGAGCTTCAACCTCACGGAGCTTCGACCCCAGGGCGCTGGCGGACCCGCACACGCGCTCGCGCCAGAGTGGTTCGGCGCACTCCACAGCTACGACCCACCGAACGTGGCTGGCGTTCCCCTCGACCTCACGACGTACAGCCACGACACGGACCATCGTCCGACCGCCATCGCCTGGCCGAACGGCGCGTCGGTAGCGGCCAGCTACAACCCTCCGGGAGCTGCCGGAGGCACGCTGCACTCGCTCACCTTCAAGGGGCCTTCGGCCACCACGATTCTCAGCTACGACTCCCTCGCCCGCCCGGCGTCGATCACCACCAACTCCGGAGTCGCTACCAGCTTTGGCTACGGCGCATGGGGCAAGCTCATCGACCGGGTGAGCACGGCCTGGACGAGCGGCGCCCAGAAGGACGTCGCCTGGACCTACGATGACTATCTACGCATCAGCTCGGAGTCGCCGACCGGCGGCTCGGCCGTGGCCTACCAATTCGACGACGACTCGCTGATCACGCACGCGAGCGCGGCTTCGCCGTCCTTCGATCTGGATCTCTCGAACCGAAGCTCGCAGAGCGGTCGCCTCGAGTCGATCTCCCTCGGCTCACTCACGACCAAGGTGACATACGACCCCACCTATGGAGATCTGACCACGCTCGCGACCGGTTACGCCGGAAGCAACCTTTACACACTCGACCTCACGTTCGACGCCGTCGGTCGCACCTCGACGCGCGCGGACAAAGTCGGAGCGAACCCGCAGTCGAGCGTGACGTACTCCTACGACGCCGACGGCCGCCTGATAGGCGCTGACGGCCACAGCTACGGCTACGATGCGCGCGGCAATCGGACCACGGTCGACAGCTCGACGGTGGCCGGGTACGACGTGCAAGATCGGATCACGAACTTCAAGGGCGTGACGTACCAGCACGACGCGGCGGGTCGGCGCACGGCCCGCGTCGACGGCGCGCAAACCACGAAATACGCCTACGACGCGGCAGGAAACCTGCTGAACGCGACGCTCCCGGACGGGTCGAGCGTGACGTACACGCTCGACGGCTTCGGGCGGCGCGTGTCGCGCACGAAAAGCGGTGTCGAGCAGCGGTTCTTGTACGCGGAGGAAGATCGTCTCGTGGCGGTGCTCGACGCGAGCGGCGCGGTCGTTCAGCAGTTCGTGTACGCCGCGCGGCGACACTCGCCCGACGTGATGATCAAGGGTGGGGTCGTCTATCGGCTCTTGACGGACCAACTGGGCAGCGTGCGCCTCGTCGTGAACGCTTCGACTGGGGCGATCGCGCAGCGCCTGGACTACGACGCGTGGGGAGTGGTCACTGGCAACACGGCACCGGGATTTCAGCCGTTGGGCTTCGCGGGCGGGTTGTACGACGCGGATACCAAGCTCGTTCACTTCGGCGCGCGGGAGTACGACCCGGAGATCGGACGGTGGGTGACGAAGGATCCGTCCCTCTTCCACGGCGGCGTGAATCTGTACGCCTACGCGAACAATGATCCAATCGATTTGGTGGACCCTGACGGTCGGACTCCGCTGCTGGCAGTCGCTCTCATTTCGGGGACCGTCAGTGGGACGGCGGCCTTTGCGGCGAATGCGCTGGGCCAGAAGATCGCCGGGAGGCCAGTCAGCTGGTCCAACGCCGCCATGGCGGGCGGGATAGGCTTTGCTCAAGGCGCGCTCGTGCCAGGGTCGCGTGGGGCTGCCGCTGGCATAGGTGCGGCGGCCAACGTCGCGACCTATCTCGCTACAACTCCAACATGTGCGTGGTCCGCAGACGGCGCGGCAGTCGCGGCAGTGTATGGGGCGCTGGGTGGGCTGATCGGAGGGCCAGCCGTCCAGGGGCGCAACGTAACTGGTGGCTTCATTCCAAACCTCTCGCCCATGGCATTCCCCGACGCATTCCGGCCAACCCTCGGATTCTCAGCCGGCGTGCTAGGCGCGAACTTCCTTGGCGCACTGACGGCATCGTTGCCGGATCCCGAGTCGAACAGCAGTCCCTACCCGGGTCCGAATTGACCGACTTTCCCACAGTGGTAACTGTCGCAGTGCCGACTCCGAGGCGGGTAGTGCTCCGCGCTGCGGCAAGCTTCTTCGCGTGGCAGTCCATGCCCCTTGTGCTTTGGCTGGTGCGCCGCGACGCCGCGCTCTCGGTGCTGCCGCAAGCAATAGGCATCATGTTCCTGGTTGGTGGACTGACCGCGGGACTCGAACTCATGGGCCTCGTGCGCGTGGGTCGCTGGCGCCGAAATGCGAATTCACTGACTCCGCTGGTAATTGCGAAGATGGGGTGGACGCATTTCGAGCGAATCGTCGTGCCGTTTGCACCCAGCGCGCTGCGCTTCGTGGTACCCACGGCCCGGGGGATGGTTGAGCTGCTGTGCAGCTTCAAGAACGAAGTCGTCATCTGCATTGTCAAGGTGCCGCCGGGCCACATCCTCGATGAGCGCACATGGAAGCGGTGGGACAGTTTTGAACGTGAGTTCCTGCTCGAAGCGGTCGAACACAAGCTTTCGACGCAGCTCCGCTGGCACCACGTCGGGCAACACCAAGGCGCCAGGTTGCCGCTGGCGATCCGCGCCCCGACGTTGGTGGAGGGCATCGAGTACGTGGCCGAACTCGTTGCAACTCACTACCCCGATGTCCGGCGCCCTGCACGCCCCGGCGGTGAAGCGATTGGCTGACGGGCGCGGTTGCCGTTTCTCACCCAGGAACAAATTCGAGCAGAGCAACGCTGGGGCACCGTGTGTGGGTCCAGCGCCATTCCCCGGCCGAAAGCAGTCGTTTTTCGCATCACCCAGCGCACGATCTCGGCGACAATCACTGCACGGCCCACCAGCATGTTCGACGCACGGCACGCCTTCGCCTCCTCGACGCGCGATGAGCCTCGCGTTCGACGGAGCACACGCGGCGCGGCGGAGCACGACGGCGGGCACGCGCAGCGCGCGCGCCGGATCCCGAGCCGCGCGAGCGGCCAACCACGATCTGGAAGCGTCAACGCGAGCGAGCAGTGGTGGCCGCACGACGTCTGGCGCCCGGCGTGGTGGCGCGGGCCGCGGCGGAGCAAGCTGGTCGTGGTCCTGTCGCGCTCACGGCGCCAGCGCCAGCGCCTGCCGCACGCGCGCGAGCGCTTCCTCCGGCGCGCCCAGCACGAGTTCCGCGTCGAGCCTGAGCACCCGCCAGCCGAGCCGCGCGAGCCGGCGGTCCTTGCGCGCATCGCGCGCGCGCTGCCGCGCGTGACACGGACCGTCCACTTCGATGACGAGCCGCGCTGCGGGCACCGCGAAGTCGGCGATGAAGCCGCCGAGCACCACCTGCCTGCGGGCCGAGCACGCCGAGCTTGCCCGCCGAGAGCAGGCGCCAGAGCGCCTCCTCGCTGCGCGTCGGCGCGCCACGCATGGCGTGAGCCCGAGCTTCGAGAACGACCTGGCGACGGATGGGATTCACGAGGACCTCCTGTCCCGGCAGCGGGGCCGGGCTCTGACCCATCACTGCGCAGGAGCCGTGACACGCGCGAGCCGCGCGCTTCGCCGAGCCCGCGCGCCACCGCTTCACCAGCCACGACTCTCCTCACCGTGCGCGTGGCGCGGCTCGTGCGCGGCCGGGGCTGAGCTCGGTCCTGCTGCCGGGACGTCTCCGGTGGAGCACAACCTCTCCGCGCGCGAAGACCTCGCCGGTCTTGGCAAGACGTCCCCGGACGCGAGGCGCGCACTTCCCCCTGCCGCGCGCAGCAGGCGGCGCGCAGCGTCGGGCAGCGCGGTTCAGAGCACACCTCGCCGCGCTGCCTGCGAGCACGGCTTTGGGGGAAGTCGAGCGCCCGCAGGCCGCGCAGCGGCCGAGGACGCGCGGATGGGGGCAGGCCTGGATGCGTGGGGAGTGGTCACCGGCGACACTGCACCGGGATTTCAACCGTTGGGGTTTGCGGGCGGGTTGTACGACGCCGATACCAAGCTCGTTCACTTCGGTGCCCGGGAGTACGACCCGGAGATCGGGCGGTGGACGACGAAGGATCCGGTGTTGTTCACGGGTGGGTTGAACCTGTACGCTTATTCACTCGGCGACCCGGTCAACTGGCTCGATCCGACGGGGTTGTGGGTTCTCCAGGCCGGCGGGGCGGTAATCGGTGGCGCGGCGGCTGCCTTTTCGAACTGGAACTCGCATGAATCGGGCCAAATGTCCGGTGCTGAGTTTGGCATGGCCATCGCGTTCGGAGCTGGCACTGGTGCGATCGCGACGTTGCCGACCAGTCTGACCGGCGGTGCCGTGGTGGGCGGCGCGGCGGCAGGTGCGAACGACTTGTTTGGGCAGGTGCTCGGAAGCAGTTGCATCGACTTCGGCCAAGTGGGGCGCGCGACACTGCTCGGCGCGGGTGCCGGCTTCGGCGCCGGAGTTGCGGCGAAGATCGGCTCCAATGTCATCACGGTCAATCCGGCAGTTGGCGGAAGTCTCCCCGGGACCTACGTGTCGCGAGGAGCCGTTCCCGGGTTCAAGAGCTACGGAGCACTTGGCGGAATCGTTGGCAACGCGGTCGGAACAGCGGGCGTCACCCGGGGGAGCGACTAGCAGCATGATTCTCAAGCTTGTCGTGGGTGTGGGCTGCATCACGGGCGGATGCTACCTGCTTCTCGAGGCGTGGCGGAGGCCGCCCGGGAGCGGACCCACCTTCAGGTTGCGCCATCTGTTCTTCGGGGCGAGGACGATGGCCGATTCCTCCAGAGGGCAACTGCTTGTCGAGGGCTTGTTCGGGATTGCACTCGGCGCGGCGGCGTTGGTGTTCCTTTGACCAGTTCGAAGAAACGCCCAACCGCATGAACCTTCTCGCACTTGGGCTGGCCAAGAGTGGATTCTGGCCAATTGCGCCTGTGGCCATCGGAGCCGCCTACCGCTGGAATTGGAACGGCAGGTTTGCTCGGTCGCGAGATCACCTTGGGCAAGAACTTCCGAATCGCACCATTCGGGAACAGAACCGGCCATGCCATCGGCAAGTGGCCCCACTTGTGGTGGCTACTTCGCACATCCGCGACATGATCGCGCCGAAAGCGGCCGAGAACAAGACTTGAAGATGTCGTGGGCGTGACCGACAACTCGAGCGTGGTCACGCTGCTCATCGAACGGATCCGCGGCGCCGTGGCCGGGCTGCTCGCCCGAGGTCGCGCGGTCGCGCGGGAAGCGGCGCGACCCAGGCCAGTGCTGATCGGCCTGGCGGTCGATGCGTTCCGATCACGCGAGGAGCTTTTGGTCGACGACCCTGGGAAGTCCCACCCCTTCGGCTCATGATCAAACACATCTCATTGCGAGCGGACGGCGCGTGTGATCTACGGGAGAAATGCCGGCAACAGAATGGTTAGGGCGGTCGATTTCGGACGAGTTCGAGGGCTCTCAGCTCGGCGATAAGCGGCGCAGTGACAGGCTCGGTTGGCTCGCTGAGAAACTGATGGCGGCGCCCGGTGTTGGGTTTCCGCAGGCTGTCGACACTCCGTCCGAGCTTGAGGGAGTCTACCGATTCCTGCGCAACGAGCAGTTCGACGCGGAGCAGATCCTTGACCCGCACCTGTCGGCGACGGTGGAGCGTGTGAGTTCCGCTGGCCTGTGTATCGTCGCGCACGATACGACCGAAGTATCGCTCGGCGGCGCCAGTCGGCGAGCTGGGTTGGGCGTCACGTCCGGCGGCAGCCAGGGGTTTCTCGCACACGTGGCGCTGGCCGTGCTTCCCGGCGAGGAGCGAGTGCCACTCGGAGTTCTGGGTCTACAGCGACACGTCCGCCTCGTACACAAGGGTGGACGCGGGCGCCGCCGGTCTGTCAGTCGGAGAGACCCCGAGCGCGAATCACTGCGCTGGCCGGCCATGCTCGAGGCCGTCCATGCACGCTGCCCCGGCAGCGCGCTCATTCACGTGATGGACCGCGAAGCGGACATTTTCGAGGTCCTGGCGAAGGCGCAGGAACTCGGTGCGCGCTACGTCATCCGTTCGGCTCACGACCGAGTAACTGAGGAAATAGGCATCTGCTTGCGCAGTGCAATCTCAACGCTCGAACCGCAGTTTTTTCGCACGATCTCGGTGTCATCGAGGAAACCGAGCAGTCGCGCGCATGCTGCAAAAGAGCACCCGTCTCGCAACGCCCGGAGCGCGGAGGTCGCCGTGGCAGGCAAACGTTTGACTGTGCTGCGCCCCCGCAACACTCGACATGAGACGCGCAGCATCGAACTCAACGTGGTTCGAGTCTGGGAACTCCAACCACCAGAAGGCGAGCCGTCGGTCGAGTGGGTGCTGCTCACTACCGAACCCATTGACACCGTCGCCGAACTCGCGACCGTCGTGGACTGTTACCGCAGTCGGTGGGTGATCGAAGAGTTCTTCAAGGCACTCAAGCAAGGGTGTTCTCTCGAGAAACGACAGCTCGAGTCGTATCAGGCACTGAGCAACGCGCTCGCCGTGTTCCTGCCCATCGCCTGGCGCCTGTTGCTCATGCGCTCGTTAGCCCGCGTCGCACCCGAGCAACCGGCAACAACGATCCTGAGTGAGCCCCAGTTGCTCCTCATAAAGTTCAAGCTCCGCCTCCCGGCCGTCCCGCAGACCATTGAGCAAGCGCTATTCGCTGTCGCGCGACTCGGCGGGCATCTGAAGAACAACGGCGCACCCGGGTGGCAAACGTTAGGACGGGGCTACCAGAAGCTCCTCGACTACGAGATCGGCTTCCGAGCTGCCCGGTCCCAGATGGGATCCGATCAATCATGAGCCGAAGGGGTGGGACTTCCCAGGGTCGTGTTCGGGGCGGACCTCGAAAATTGTCCCCGGTGCTCGGGGACGATGCGCTGGGCCGAGGTCGCAACGACCCGGGCCGCCATCACGCGCTTGCTCTCCGAGCACGACCCTGGGAAGTCCCTGAAGAGGGACGGTCTCGGGGCTCGAGCGCCGCCGCCTCAGCACGCGAGCCTCCGCGTGCCCGAGCAGTTGAGGTTGGGGTTCGGGGAAGGGTGAGGCTTCGTCGCGGGACTCGCCAAGGCGGTGCTCCATGCTCGGTGGCGCCTTCTGCCTCGCAGTGACGGTCCGCAGCGGCAATCAGTGCTCAGCCAGCCGCCCAGGCCTGCCTCTCGACCTCCAACCGACACGCGCGTCCCCTGAGCCTCGGTGGGTTTTGGCAGATGGAGTTTCCCACGCGCACGCTCGACGGGTGCGTCTACCAGGAGCGCCACCAGACGGTGACGCGAGGCTCAGGCAAGAACGCGACCAGCGAGACGCTGACCACCACCGTCGTGGGGATCCGCGATCTGCCTTGCGACTGGTGGAACGAGCAGGGCAGCGAGAGCTCGAAGGCCAACTCCAAGAGCTTCCAGCCGAAGCTGCTGCGCGCCACGGTGGTGCTGCGATGGGATGGTGCCGCCAAGGACTCCGAGAAGGAGGTGGTGCTGCTGACCACCGACCCGGCCGACGACCCGTTCGTGGCTTTCGACAAGTACGACGACCGCAGTCTGATCGAGAACTCGTGCAACCGCGAGGCCAAGGAGCACTGGTTCCTCGAGCACCACCCCAAGCGCAGCGAGGCAGGCCTGCGCGTCCATGCCTACTTCGTCTTCTTCTGCATGGCGTTGGTCGCCGCCTTCCGGCTGCACAAGGCCCAGGCCGACGAGGCCGAGCGGCGCGGACAAGACACCGGCATCGCGCGCTATCGTCGCAAGCTGGAGATGTTCAACCGCGACAAGCTCGTCGTCTTCATCGGCGAGCACTTCGGCATCTTCCGCAGCTGGGAGTTCACCCTGCTCGTCGGCGTCACTGTCCGCGAGCACGCCGTGCAAGGTGAGAGCGCGCTGACTGTGCTGCGTCGTTACGGGGTCGAGCTGCCCGACCCCGGCTCGTAGCGACAACCTTCCGTCCTGCCCCCAGCGGCAATCAGCCCACGCGCACGAGAAACCCTTGAGCTGCCCGGAGCGAGGCCCATTTCCACCTACGACCATCCGGGGGGGGATTCGCGCGCCGGAGCCCGGCGCCGAGCCGGATGGGGCGCGCTCCCGGCACGCGCCAGCCTCTGCTGCACGGATCGGAGGCGCCTCACCCGCTGCGCACTCGCCGCTCGCCGCGTTCGCGCTCGGCAAGACGTACTCCGAATCTCAGCCCGGGGCAGGGCTGCTTGACCTGCGGGTCCTCGAGATCGACCATGTTCTTGCGGGGCAGATTTGCTTCGCGCAAAGGCAGGTAGCCGTGAAGAGCATCCCCCGCTTCTGCACCGTGCTGGTCGTGGCGCCGTCGACCATTTTCGGGACGTCTTGTGAACAGGGGACATCCGACGTCGGGGAAGTAGGCGTCGCGACTCAACCGCTCCCATCAAAAGCAGTCGATCCGGATCACGCGACAGCTCCCGAGATCATCGTGGCCTGGAAAGGTGTGCCTTTCGGCTTGGCTGTTCCCGCGTCGGCGGCGCTCACCGCCACCATCACGAGCCCCTCAGGCGAAGCCAAGGAGGGGCGAGTGTCGCTGATCGCATCGGGCCTCGACGGTCAGCTAGTAGAGCGAGACCTTGGCAAGTTTTCGGTGGCGGGCGGCGGTGGCGCGGAAGTCTCGTTCGCACCCGAGGCAATCCCGTTGCAGAGCGAGATCGCCACCTCGTTCGTCGTGCTGCAAGCTGAGCTCGTCCGGCCCGACGGTTTCGTGATGCGAACCGGAACGCAGCCGCTGTACTACCGCTTCGAAAAGGGCTACGAGACGGTCCTCCTACACCACGTCGACGATGTGGCGTTCCTTCCTGACGGCGGAACGCTCGTCACAGACACGATGGATGTCCAGGGCCGCGTCCTCGACACGAATCAACAGTGGCAAGACCTCCCGGGGCCTGACGCCAAGCTCGGGTACAAACGCGGCTTGACCGGTGTGCGGGCGGTTGCCGCGAACCCCGACGGTACGCCGGCGGACACGTTTACAAACGGAGCCGGCCAGCCGCCAGTTTCGCCGCTGTCAGCCTCGGTGACGGTGTGTTCGACCTGGCGCGTGCAGTATATCGATGCGGGTTATGGGGAGGACGCTTTCACCACGAGCGCATGGACCGACGTTCCTGCCAGCCTTGCCTACGCTTATGTGCTCTCGGTTCCCGGTAACGCGGTGTATTGGCAAGGACAGCTGGACGTCAACGGCTGTACGACGCCCGTGACGCTTCCGGCGGGAACGTTTCGCTTGCAGCAGCGCACCGCATACACTGGGCTCTGGGGGGTCACGTTCAACAACTACTACATGTCCGGCGGCGTGCCATACGAGTACCAGGTATGGGCTGACTTCACTTCGAGCGGCAGCGGATCATCGACGGTCACCGTCCATCCGACCTTCAACAACGATGTGATCCAAGCGGCGGCGGTGGCCGGCCGCGAGGTTGCCTGGCACTTCCTCACCGCCTTTTTTGGTGGCGGCGGCCTCGGCCTGATCAGCGGCACCTACACCGTACACGCCAACGAAGGCTGCGGCCCGCCGTTGGATCCCCCGACCGACTCTTGTTACGATCCTAATCTCCAACTCGTCCACCTCGGCACAAGTGTGGTTGGTGGGTACAGCGACGCGCACTGGAAGTTCGTCATCGCGCATGAGACCGGTCACATGGTCCAACACCGCGGGATGGGCTTCTTCTCGTACGACTACAACGACATTGCATCCGAGCCGTTGTGTAAGTGCAACTACTCGACTCAATGGGGCAACACGGTCCACTGCCTTCAATCGCGCGAATGGTCTGGCGGCGCGCAAATGGAGGGCTTTGCGCATGCTTTTGCGTCGCGCGTGTTCAACTCGCCCTTCGAGGCGAATGGGACGTTTGTCTACTACAAGCCGTTCGAGTTCTGGCCAGGTGCATTCTTGTACCCGCCCGTGGGTCGCAACGCTTTCGCCATGGTGCACTGGATGGAAACACACTGCCTGGCGTCAGCGCGTGGAACGGAGTTCGACTGGCTCACCTTCGAGTACAACATCAGCTCCCATAATCAGAGCAATCCCACGGATCTTCCGCAGCTTTTCGATATCTACAAGCGGGCGTGCACGGGGAATCCGTCCATCAACTGCGGCGGACAGAACGTCCAGTGGGAAACCCTGCGGTTGGCCGCGCAGACGCACTACGGTGCGGCCAATCCGCGGTATGTCCGCTTCCGCGACACAGGCATGAGCTATGGGGTGGACCACTAGGATGCGGGCGCCAGTCCCATCCCATCGTACTCCTGCCATTCACGCGCCGCGCCTTGGCGCGGTCGTGGCCTGCGTGCTCCTCGCGGCGGCCGGCGCTTGCGCAAAGCGAGGTGCGGCCACGGAAGGGCATGCAGGCGCGGGCGGGGCGGCACCTGACGCAGGCGATGGGGGCCTGATTTCCGACGCAGCGGGGGACGATGCCCACGACGGACTCGCGGCAGACGCTTCGCCGGATGCCTGCTACCGCGACCCGTACCTTCCCAACCACTACGCTCCGCCATGTGAGCAGCCTGCCGCGAAGCCGTCTTGCGACAAGGGCTGGTGTGCCATCGAGCCGGGTTGTTTCATCATGGGAGCTCCCTGGTGCGAGTGGGGCCGAGCCAAGTGGTCGACCGACCCCGTGCAGGTGACGTTGACCCACCGGTTCGAGATCCAGAAGTACGAGCTGACTCAGGCCGAGTGGACCAGCGAGGGGCTGCCCAACCCGAGTGGCCTGATGCAGAACGGCACCGGGGATTGCATCGGTCCCGGGTGCCCGCTCGGAAACATCACCTGGATGGAGGCGCTCGCCTTCGCGAACCTACTCTCGACCAAGAAGAGCCTCGCCCCTTGCTATATGTTGGACAAATGCTCCGGAGAGCTCGGCAAGGGCATGGTCTGCGATGTCGCGAGCGTGGTTGGCGCCTCCCTGTATGACTGCCAGGGCTATCGGCTCCCGACGAGCGCGGAGTGGGAATACGCCGCGCGGGCAGGCACCAAGACCTCCGTGTACACCGGCGAGATCGTCGAGCACGCTCCGACGTTCACATGCTTCGACGACCCGATCCTATCGCCCATCGCGTGGTACTGCGCCAACGCAGGGACGACAACGCATCCGGTCGGGCTGAAGCTGCCGAACGCCTGGGGCCTGCACGACGTGATCGGCAACGCCGGGGAATGGGTCACCACAAATGGCGTTCACGGGTACGGGGATGGCCCCTACGTCGATTGGTACGGCACCTTCGCGTTCGAGAATATCCTGTCGAGCCCAGGAATCGAGTTCATGGGGCGCGGCGGATTCTTCAACATGTGGCCGGCAACACTTTCGGCTGCGCGGCCGAACGCGGCGTCCCCAGGACTGGGAAGCCCTGCAATTGGTGTTCGCTTGGCACGGACCCTTCCTGCCAACGGGCCGTGATGTCGCTGTCCCGAGGAGATCCCCAAGGACAAGCCTGCGGAATCGAGCGGCCGCCGATGAGGCGTACGGCGAAGGGGGCGCCGTACCGCAGCTGCGGCGCCGAACCTTCTGGAGCTGACGCTGTGCAACTGCGCTCGCCAGAATTCCCGCGCGAAAGCAGCGTACGCTTCATGCGGCGACGTCCTCCTCGTGTTGACGGGAGCACCGGTCGCACGCTTGTTGACGATTGTGCTCCAGCCGCCGCTTGCGCGCCTCTTGCCGCCGAGCAGCGAGCTCGTCAGGCACTCGAGCCCCGCGCCCGAGGTACATCTCGTCCGGGGTCTGCCCGTCGAACGCACTGTGGGGCATCCGCTCGTTGTGCTCGATCACGTAGAACTCCACGAGCCTCTTGACGGTCGCGATGCTGTCGAGTTGGTGCAGGAACAGCCACTGATTTTTGAGGGAGCGCCACCACGATTCGATCATCGAGTTCGAGAAGCTCACGTCGATCTGCGCGATGACGCGGCGAAGGACACCTTCACTGAAGAGCGGGTCCACGCTGGCGTTGAGGTTCTCGACGCCGGAGTCCATGTAGACCTCTGCTGTCATCGGCCCCTCCAGGTTGCTCGCCGCCCTCACAAGCACGTCGCGGGTGTTCATGGGATCGAGTCGGTCGGCGATCGTCCAGGCGAGGATTCTCCGAGAGAAGTTGTCGATGACCGCGTGCAAGTGCGCTTTCGTTCCATCGAGCAGCTTGATGATCGTGACATCCACGTGCCACGCGGCGTTCGGCGCGAGCGCGCGCACGCCGACCTTGGGTTTCGGTGGGTAGAGACGGAGTCTCGGCCGCCGCCAGCCGTAGCGTCGGATGAGCTTGCCCCAGCTTGCCGGGTGAGCGAGGACTTCACCGACGCGCTGGGCGTGCAAGGCAAGCGCTCGGATGGACATGTGGCGATGTTCCTTGGACTGAACCAGGCTGCCGATTGCCTCGACCTCCGGCTGGGTCAGTCGCTGCGGCACAGTGCGCGGACAGCTTGGGCGGTCGTCGAGATCGCATGCTTTTTCGGCTCGAAACCAGACGTGATAGCGCGCTCGGGAGAGGCGGAGCACTCGGAGCGCCGCGGATAAGGCCATGACCTTTCGTGCGCGCTCGATCGCATCGAGCAAGAGTCGCTTGCCGGCCGCATCCGGCACGCGGCAGGTTTCGAGCTTGAATCCAGAAGTGCGTAGCAATGCCAGAAGCAGTCGAACAACTGTGATGAGCACCGCGGTCCGCCGCTCGAGCACGACGACACGAGCGCGAAGCTCGCCCTCCGCGCCAAGGTTCGGCTCCAGACAGACGACGCTCCCCATGCCTCGCCGGATCCAGCTCCGAACTGTCGAGCGCGGGATCTCGAACTCCGGAAACAGCCCCGGATCCCCGGTCTCGGCGATCTGCTGCTTGATGCGGTGGTCGTACGTGCGGCGGGAGCGAGTGCTCATGTCGTCAGCAGAGCATGCACGGGCGCGTCAGTATCGGCGCGCGGAGAGTCGGAAAAAAGCGAAGGTTTTCGCGGTGTGCAATTGCATCGTGACGGCTACAGAATGTTCAGCGCCGTAGCTGGGGTGCAAGCTGCATCACGGGCGGACGCTACTTGCTTCTCGAGGCGTGGCGTAGGCCGCCCGGAAACGTACCGGCTTTCAGATTGCGCCATCTCCTCTTCGGGGCGAGGACGATGGCCGAGTCCTCCAGGGGGCAACTGCTTGTCGAGGGCTTGTTCGGGATTGCACTCGGCGCAGCGGCGTTGGTGTTCCTTTGACGAATTCGAAAGAATGCCCAACCGCATGAACGTTCTCGCACTGGGGCTGGCCGAGAGTGGATTCTGGCCAACTGCGCTGGTGGCCATCGGTGCCGCGGCAGTCCTCCCGAACGCCAGCGTCCCGCGATTGGGCCAGACCGGGACGCTGGGCGACGCTTTCGTCGGGCACCACGAGTTGCGCCGGCGCCTCGCCTTCAGTAACCAAAATCTTCGTTGCCGGGCTTTGGCTTGGTCGTCGGTTTGACGACCGGTTTGGTGGTGGTGGGCTTCTCCACCGGCGGCGGCGTGACGGGCTTGCTCGCGACGGGCTTGCTCGCGACGGGCTTGCTCGCGACGGGCTTGCTCGCGACGGGCTTGCTCGCGACGGGCTTGCTCGCGACGGGCTTGCTCGCTTCCGGGGCTTCAGCGCTGGGCTGCTCTGCTGACGGCGCGGGCTCGGCGGCTTCGGGCGCTGCAGACTCGGCGGGCTCCGCCGAAGGAGCCGGAACCTCGGACTCCGCGATTGCGCTGGGGTCGACTGCGGCAGACGCGAGCTCCGCTGCCGAAGAGGCGCTGGGGTCAGCCGCCGCGCTCTCGCGGGGCGAGAGTTTGTACGCCGCGAAGGCTCCGCCACCGAGGAGCACCACTCCCACCATGCCGAACGCGACGACGAGTGGAGCCTTGCTCGAGCGCATGGGCGGCGAGAAATCGTCGCTGCTGCTGGACCAGACCGCACCTTGCGTGGTGGCCGCTGGTGGCATGGCGGGCACCCCGGCGGCCGGAAGTGGAGCCGCCCGCGGGATCTCGACCTCCGGCGGCATCCCGTGGCCGATGGCCGGGGGGACCGTCACCGGCTTGCCCCCCTGAACCCAGCCGTCTAGCGCTTGGATCAAGGCCTCTGCGTTCACGAAGCGATGCTCGACGTCGCGCGCCATCGCCTTGTAGACGATGGTCTCGAAGGCGTGGTCGATGGGGCCCACGATTTCGCTCAGCGGAGGCGGCGTCGACAGCACGATCTTGAACAGCAGCTCGTTGAAGGTCTCCGCCGTGAACGGCTTCGCGCCCGAGAGCGCCTCGTACATGATCACGCCCATGGCGTAGACGTCGCTGCGCACGTCGATGTCGCGGCTGCCGCGCGCCTGCTCCGGCGACATGTAGTAGGGCGTTCCCATCACCGAGCCGGTACGCGTCATGCTCATGTCGCCGCCGAGCGAGTGAAACTTGGAGATCCCGAAGTCGATGATCTTGACGAAGTCCTGTGTGCCAGCCTTCTCGCGCAAAATGAACAGGTTGTCGGGCTTCAGATCGCGGTGAATGATCCCGGCGCCGTGGGCTGCACCGAGGCCGACCAACGACTGGCGCAGGAGTGGGTAGATCTGCTCGGGGGTCAGACGGCCGACGCGGCTGATGCGGGCGCCGAGGGTCTCGCCATCCAGGTACTCCATGACGATGAAATGCTCGCCGCTCTCGAGCGTCCCGAGGTCCAGGATCTCCAAGATGTGATCGCTGCCGATGCGCCCCGCCGCCTGCGCCTCGCGCTCGAAGCGCGCCACCGCGTCTTTGTTCTGGGCGGCACTGGCGTGCAGGACCTTGATCGCGACCCGGCGGCTGATCCGGAGGTTCTCCCCCTCGTAGACCTCGCCCATGCCACCAACGCCGATCGGTCGGACGATTTTGTACTTCTTATCGATGATGGTGCCGGGCTCGAACACTCTGCGGCCTCCCTCGATGCGGCGACGAACGAGTCTACACCCGGGCCGCACTCCCGGCACGAAACGCGGATTTGTCGCCGGATATTCCGGGCGATGCGGGTTGGCTCGAGCGTCGGGTGGAGGCCGATGGCGCCGACGCCCTCACATCTCTTGGTCGATGATCGAGCGCAGGATCGACGCGGCGTGCGCCTGCGCAGCGTCCTTCCACCCGAGCAACTCGACGCTGCCTTCCACGATCCCCACCCACGCGTTCGGCTGCTCGCCCAACGAGTGGACCACGCGGCGAACGCGGTCGAAGGGGACCGTCGAACGTACGATGGACGGCAGCCCATTGTAGATCAGCACTGAACAGTCTTCGACGGCTTGCCTCAGACGCTCGGGGGGCGTGCGGGCCAGCGCGGACTGTGCGTGTCCCACCAATCGCACCACGCGCATCACCTGCCGGGGCGACACCCCACCCATGGTGTAGGCGTACCAAGCGCGCTCGATGGCCGCGCGTTCGAAGGCATCGGCTTCACCCCGTTCGATGCAGGCTTCGAACGCGTTGGCCATGGCCTTCGCCGCCCGCATCCACTCAGGGGCCGCGCCTTCCATGGCCGCCAGGGGCATCGTAGCCGAGCGGGCGCGCCGCGACTCCAATCCAGAATCGGGCGACTCGTAGCGAGCGAGCTCCAGCAGATCTTCGCTGGGCGGCGCGTAGGCCGTCATCAGGTTCGTGGGATCCGCCGGGAGCTGGGGGCGCTCGGAGGGCCGCATCACGAGCGTCGGCGGGCTGTAGCAATGCGTGG